>CAVRRV010000014.1:0-796682 GCA_963723615.1 uncultured Actinomycetota bacterium
ATTGCAGCCATTCCGAACTACAACATGGGCGATAATCTACGCAGACTACTCCCACAAGTATTGGCGCAGCACTACGACGCCGTCTTTGTGCTCGATGACGCCTCCACGGACCACAGCGTCGATGTGGTTAGTGGGTTTGGCGGTGAAGTGAAATTGGTACGGAGCCCGGAAAATAGGGGTGCCGGCGCTAATCGCAATCAGATCATCGACCACGTTGGAGAAGGGGCAATTATCCACTTCATTGACGCCGATATGGACTTGGAGACTCCCGAGACTCCCGCTGTTGCACGGGAAGTTGTCGGACGCTATGCCGACCGACGAGTCGGTTTGATTGGCGGGTTAGTAAGCCGAGTAGATGGCAGTCAGGAGCACGGTAATTATGGCCCCGTGTTCTCGGTGTTGGGCTACGCCTCGGCTTTGCCGCAGAATATAATCGACCGCGTGCGGAAAAAACCTCGGCTCGCCGCCGCTATACAACGCGTGGCTGCGCCAGTGGTGAGAGATTGGCCCAACATACTTGAGTCTCCCACTGCGACCCCAGCTTACTGGCTGCATGAAGGTAATATGCTTGTTTATTCCAGCTTATTCAGGTCGGTCGGCGGCTATGACCCTATGCTACGGGCACACGAGATTCAGGATTTGGCAATACGTTTGGAAAAGATCGGCATCAAGCGGCAGTTCGATCCGAGTGTCAGGGTCGTGCATCACCACATTGATGTCAGGGGCAAGAATCGTCATAAATGGGAAAGTAAGGCGATTATTTATTTGATACGCAAGCATGGACTATTTCGTTTTCTGACCGACCGCTAGCCTGATGAAAAGGCGGCGCACGAGGCCGGGCGCGAGGAGCAGGATAAGGATTTCGCCGATCTGCTGACCTGGTTGAAGGAGACCTTGAGTGATCATGTCAAGGAAGTGCGGTTGTCGACCCGCCTGACCGAGTCGCCGGCCTGCCTGATAACCGACACCTTCGGCATGACACCGGCGCTCGCGCGCATGTACCGGGCTTCCGGACAGGCGGTTCCGGTCGGGAAACGGATTCTCGAACTCAACCCGAATCATCCGCTCGTCACCGGCCTGCAACAGGCGCACGAGAACCGCGGCGACGATTCCTCACTGGTCGAAACCGCCGAATTGCTCTACGGCACAGCGCTGCTCGCCGAAGGCGGCGTGCCCGAGGGCCCGGCAAAGTTCGCCGGATTGCGCGCAGACCGTCTGGGCCTCGCACCGTGTACGCCGACCTGTACTGTAAACGTTTCGGCTACTTCAATACTTAGCGAGCACCATGCCTAAGGAATTACCGGTCATTGCAGCCATTCCGAACTACAACATGGGCGATAATCTACGCAGACTACTCCCCCAAGTATTGGCGCAGCACTACGACGCCGTCTTTGTGCTCGATGACGCCTCCACGGACCACAGCGTCGACGTGGTTAGTGGGTTTGGCGGTGAAGTGAAATTGGTACGGAGCCCGGAAAATAGGGGTGCCGGCGCTAATCGTAATCAGATCATCGACCACGTTGGAGAAGGGGCGATTATCCACTTCATTGACGCCGATATGGACTTGGAGACTCCCGAGACTCCCGCTGTTGCACGGGAAGTTGTCGGACGCTATGCCGACCGACGAGTCGGTTTGATTGGCGGGTTAGTAAGCCGAGTAGATGGCAGTCAGGAGTCCCGTAACTATGGCCCTGCCCCTGTGTTCTCGGCGTTGGCCACATCGGGTTTGGCGCTGTTAACAATCGACCGCTTGCGGAAAAAACCTCGGCTCGCCGCCGCTATACAACGCGTGGCTGCGCCAGTGATGAGAGATTGGCCCAACATACTTGAGCCTCCCACTGCGGCGCCAGCTTACTGGCTGCATGAAGGAAATATGCTTGTTGATTCCAGCATATTCAGGTCGGTCGGCGGCTATGACCCTATGCTACGGTCACACGAGATTCAGGATTTGGCAATACGTTTGGAAAAGATCGGCATCAAGCGGCAGTTCGATCCGAGTGTCAGGGTCGTGCATCACCACATTGATGTCAGGGGCAAGAATCGTCTTAAATGGGAAAGTAAGGCGATTATTTATTTGATACGCAAGCATGGACTATTTCATTTTCTGACCGACCGCTAGCCTGAGGGGACCGTACCTGTTGCCTCGTGTCATGATGCGCGCGAAATCTGATTCGCTGACTCATTGCGTGGTCTCCAGGCCGTCTTCAAGGGTGACGATCAGCTGGCCGTCGTCGACTCTGAATGTCGTGGCTTCGGTGTAGGACCCGTTGGCAGCGGCACCGAATCGTCGAGGAACCTGCGCGCCCAGGCGCCGGTAGCGGTGTCGGCTAGGTCCGGCTTCGTTTGGAAGACCCAGCCGTGCTGGCCGACCTAGCCACGGCGGCCCCGGCTCGCTGACGCAAGGTTCCACTGGTGTTCGAAGGCCGGGAACACGGCCCCGAAACCCGTCCCCCGCACTCCCTGTCTTGTCTCTGTCATACTCGCGCCATGGCCCTTGACCGCTTGATATTCAACCCCTCCGTCTACCGCCTGGTATACAGCCCGCTCGTCATGAAATTGAAACCCTTGGCGAAGTACGGGAAGTACTGGTACCCCTTGATCACCCGCCAGTGCAGCGGCGATGGCTTCGTGTTCCTCAACTTCGGCTACGAGGAGGATCCGCCGGTGGCTGTGCCGCTGGCGGCATCCGACGAGCCCAACCGGTTCCCTATCCAGCTCTACCACCGCACGGCAAGCCAAGTGGATCTCGCTGGCAAACAGGTGCTGGAGGTCAGTTGCGGCCACGGCGGCGGAGCCTCATACCTCATCCGCACCTTTCGCCCGGCGTCCTACACGGGACTGGACTTGAACCGGGCCGGAATCGACTTTTGCCGAAACAGGCACAATCTGCCCGGCCTGGATTTCGTGCACGGCGACGCCGAGAACCTGCACTTCCCCGATCAATCCTTCGACGCGGTGATCAACGTCGAAGCGTCGCACTGCTACCCTCGGTTTACCCGTTTTCTCGCCGAAGTGGCGCGCGTGCTGCGCCCGGGAGGGCATTTCCTATACACCGATCTCCGCCCCCGCGTCTGTATCGCCGAGTGGGAGGCGGCGTTGGCCGACGCCCCGATGCGGTTGGTTTCGCACGATGTCATCGATGCGCAGATTCTGCGCGGGATGGAAAAGCGCAAGATGGAGGAGAAGTTGCGGGCGGGGCAGGACGTGATCGATCACCATGCATTCCTGCGCACCTTCACCGGGGTTATCGTGGGCGTGCAAGACTCGGGGTTGGTCCGCTCAGTGCAACGCGGGGAGTTCTCTTACCGGATGTACCGCTTCGCCAAGGATTGAGGCGGCGTCCAGTCCCGGGGGCGGAACAGCCGGGTTTCTGGGCGGAAGTCACAACTCGCGTAACGGGAAGCAGGAAGTCGCGTAGCACCCATCACCCGGCGACCACGATGCTTAGCTGGGCCTCGATCGATTCGCGGATGTGGTGGTAGACCGGCCGGGCCTGTAGGTCGTGTTTGGTGGGTTACCGACTCTAATTCTAATCGCCCAGCTCAGACCCTGCCCACGCCGCTCGCAACCATGAACACGCCGACCACGCCGAGGACCAAGACGAAGATCGGCCGGCCGTGAGCGCGTAACCAATCATGCAGCCGCATTACGACGGCTTGCGTCTTCGCCGGCGATGCCAGGTAGCTAACAAGAGGAATCTCGGCGATCGCATATGCCACGAGGATCCACATGAGGGCGGCGATGACTTGCGCGCCGGCACCCGCTCCGGAGGCCACAATGACCATCATTGCTCCCCAGAACTCGATGAGCGGCGTCGCCGTACCCAGGCCGAAGACAAACGCCATCCTCGGCGACCCATCTTCAAGCAGGCGACGCCACGACAGTCGCGAGAATACGGTCGGTGTTTTCGGCTGGAGCACCTGGGCGGACGGATCGCCACCCGGCACCACTGCGTATGCTGCTTGACGCACCGAGGAGGGCGCAGCGAGCATCGCAGCGGTCGAAAGCGCGACAACACCGAGGGCGATCTGGATGGGCGGAACAACCGGGTTTCTGGCGGCGGAAGTCACGACTCGCGTAACAGAAAGTATGAAGTCGCCTAGCAAGAACAGCGCAGCCAGGGCAGCACCGAAACCCATTGCCTTGAGACCCAGCCAGTACGCGACCAGATGAGGCATGGGCCGCGGGCGCGAAATCAACAGCACAACGATCCCGATGCGCACCGGGTCCTGCGCTGCGGCAAACGCGAAGAATAGGACCAGGCCCCACATCAGCCAAACCCCCTTCGGCTGGCGGTCTCTTCCAGGAGATCGGCGGCGGCGGTGACGCTTTCGGCGGGTTTGCTCATCCGGGTAGCGATCTCGCGGGCTCGAGTGACGTGTTGCGCGGCGAGGATGGACGGAGGTCCGCCACCAGCGATTCTCTGGTTGTGGCCGAAAACCGGCGTGCAGAACCGACTTTGAGCCGTTTCACCTGAGCTGCCCAGATCGGCTGTTCGATCCAGATCCAGGCTGGGTTAAAGGGTTCGGTAGGCCGCTGGCGCCCATGACCTCGACCGGCACCCCCGCGTAATCGCCGGTGATGGCCGCCGTGTCCCCGTACGCGAACGCCGAATTCATCATCGAGGTAAGTAACAATAGACCGGCACTGGCGCCGGCTACCAAAGCAAAGCCCGGTCACCGAGACTTACCGCCATTCATCGCGGCCTCCCATAAGGTCGTGTACACGGCATTGAGTTTTGACCAGGCCGACTGGCCCGCGGGACAGCAATTGAACATAGGTTATACACCTTGCGGTGCGGGCGCACGGCGTACAGGGAAACAGGGCAACAGGGCAACATCCAGGTTGAAATACACAGGTTTGTTCCAAAATTCAGCCCCGGTTGTCGGCGCGCAGGGGTTCGCTCTCGCTACACCACCCGGAAGTACCTGTCGCAGTGCGTCCACCGGGGCTGCTGTCGAGCATGGGAATGGCTTCCTGAGCCCAGGCTGGCACGCCAGTGGTGCGTCATCAAAGAGGGCTGTCAGGTGTGCTCATTCATTGCCTCGCCGCGTCGACATTCGCGCGATACCACGCTACCGTTGCCTCGATGCCGGCCTGCAGCGGGACTCGGAGCAGCCATCCGGCCTCCCGTAAAACCGAAACGTCCAATAGTTTGCGTGGCGTTCCATCCGGTTTGGTCGGATCCCAGCGGATTTCGCCGCTGTAGCCCACCGCTTTGGCCACCATATCGGCAATCTCCCTGGTGGTGTGGTCGATGCCGGTGCCCACGTTGACGTGATTCGGCCCGTCGAAGTGTTCCAGAAGTTACAGACACGCACTCGCCAGATCATTGACATGCAGCAGCTCACGCCTGGGAGTTCCGGTGCCCCAGTTTGTCACCTGCGGCGCACCACTGGCTCTGGCCTCTTCATACCTGCGGATGAGTGCCGGCACCAGATGCGAGCCGGAGGGGAAAAATTGTCACCCGGTCCGTACAGGTTGGTCGGCATCGCGGAAATCCACGGGAGGCCATATTGACACCTGACCGCCTGCACCTGAAGGATGCCGGCGATTTTGGCGATCGCGTAGGCGTCGTTTGTCGGCTCCAAAGGACCGGTGAGCAGCGCGCTCTCCTTGATGGGCTGCGGGCTGAATTTCGGGTATATGCAGGATGAGCCAAGGAACAGCAGTCGCGGTACCCGCGCGGCCACGGCAGCGTCCAGCAAGTTGACCTGGATCTGAACGTTTTCGGACAGGAACTCAGCGGGTTAGGCGCTGTTTGCCATGATGCCGCCGACCCGGGCCGCAGCGTCGACGATCACCTGAGGCCTTGACCCGAGGATGAAGTCAAATGTCGCGGCCCGATCGGTCAGATCGAGTTCAGTCCGGTCTTGTTCTCGCAGAACCGTTGCAGCACTTGAGCACCAGCTCAGGAAGCACTGGGCTACCGGACCCCGGCCGAGTACGCTACGGCATGCAAACACACCCACACCCCGGTGGCCTGCGAGATCAACTGAATCCAGATCAAACAACCCCGACTCTAAAACCGGGCGGACTCAGTAACGGGGACTCGCCAGACTCGCGCTGCGCTGGTGTGCGGTCGGCACGGCCAAGGCCAGCAATCAGTTCCTTGCTGTGCCGGGTTGAGGCAGCGAACGTGGCAGTCGTTCAGAGTTTTTGAAGACACACGAATCAGCCGCGGCCGCCGCGACTTATTCGGGCGGACGTTTGATCGCTCGCGTGCGAGGCTGCAACTTTAGTCGTGCCCTCACTGCGAACAGCACCCGTCCCTGATTTCCTTCCGAAAACCTGCCGATATTGGGTCGGCGCGTGGAGAATGATTTCCGCTGCGGACCCGTCGGGTCGGCCATGATTTCATAACGGCTCTCGGAAGGGCCATGGGTCTGTCAATGCCACAGTATGACGTTGGAGTTATCGGCCTCGGCTACGTGGGCTTGACGCTCGCGACAGTGCTGGCTGAGGCGGGCGACAAAGTGATCGGCGTCGAAAAGCGGTCAGAGGTCGTTGACCAGACGAACGCCGGCAAGCCGCACTCCTCCGAAACAGGATTACCGGAGGCTCTGTCCCGGGTCGTTGAATCTGGCCGCTTGGTTGCCGCCGAGCGATTCGACCCGGAAGCGGTCTGCGACACCTACATCATCACGGTCGGAACGCCGCTGTCGAGCGAAGGTGTCGTGCGCACCGACATGATCGAGGCGGCCACCCGCGAGGTCGCCGACAATATGCGCGACGGCGCGTTGGTGATCCTGCGTTCCACTGTCAAGGTCGGGACCACACGCGATGTGGTGTCTCCCATCCTCGCCGCGTCAGGAAGGCGCTTCGACATTGCGATGTGCCCGGAGCGAACACTCGAAGGAGACGCGCTACAGGAACTGCGACAATTGCCGCAAATCGTGGGCGCCGATGACCCTGCGGTCAGCGATCGTGCAGCGGCCGTCTTCCGGCGGCTGACTAATTCCATCGTCCAGGTGTCGGGTCCTGAGGCTGCCGAGATCATCAAGCTCGTCGACAACACATATCGCGACGTGCACTTCGCCTTCGCCAATGAGGTGGCGCGATTGTGCGATGCGTTCGAGGTCAATGCGCACGAGGTCATCTCCTCCGGGAAACTCGGCTACAAGCGCACGAACGTGCCGATGCCTGGGCTGGTGGGCGGTCCGTGCTTGCAGAAGGATCCACACATCCTTCTGGAGAGCGCCCGAAGCCGCGGAATCGATCTCGAGCTCACTTTCGCCGGCCGCCTTGTCAACGAGCGGCAGCCGGCGGAGACCGTCAAATTCATCAGCAATGAAATCGTCAGACGCAACCTGCCCTCCCCTTTGGTGATATGCATCCTCGGGATGGCCTTCAAGGGCGTCCCCGCCACCGATGATCTGCGCGGATCGATGTCCGTCAAAGTGTTGGACGAACTCAAAAAAGCTCAGCCGGCCGCCGAAATTCGGCTGTTCGACCCGGTCATAGCTGTCGAGCAGTTGGCGACGGCTTTCCCGGATGAGCGTGCGTTCGCCCGACTCGGCGACGCCGTGAGCCGTGCCTCGGTAGTGATCATTGCCAACAACCATCCCGCTCTTGGGAGGATTTCGCCGCGGGTGGTCAGCGAGTTCGTCGTACCCGATGGCTTCGTGTTCGATTACTGGAATCACTTCAGTCACTTGCCAACGTCTGAGCTGGGCAACTCCTACTTCGCGGTGGGCAACAGCGGATTACTGCATTGATGGGCACTCGTGTGGTGGTGACGGGAGGCGGGGGGTTCATCGGGGCCTATTTGGTCAGACGCCTCGTCAGAGACGGCTGGGATGTCGCCGTCGTCGACACGATGGTCCGAGGCAATGCCGGGCGCCTGGCTGAAATAGGCGACGACATCGCACTATTCACCTGCGATGTCCGCGACCAGGGGGCACTCGAGAAGGCGTTCGCCGGCGCAGAGGTGGTCATGCACCTGGCAGCGATAAATGGGACCGAGAATTTCTACAAGCGCCCAGAGCTGGTGCTCGACGTAGGCTTGCGCGGCGCATTGGCCGTGGTGAACGCCGGGCGGAACGCCGGCGTGCGAGATCTGGTTGTCGCCTCCAGCGCGGAGGTGTACCAGACGGCTTCGGTGGTGCCTACTCCGGAGAGTGTTCCGCTCATGTTGCCCGACAGCCTCAACCCGAGATACTCGTATGGCGGTTCGAAGATCGCCACAGAGTTGATTGCTTTTGACTACGCGCAGGATCACTATCGCCAGGTCCAGGTATTTCGGCCGCACAACGTGTACGGCCCCGATATGGGCTACAAGCACGTCATACCTCAATTCATTGCCAAGGCTGCCGCAGCCCGGGACACGACATCAGGTGGCCGCGCGCCATTTCAAATCCAGGGCGACGGCTCGGAGACGCGTGCCTTCTGCTACGTCGACGATGTCGTCGACGGTGTGCTCACGATGTATCAGAACGGCGGGCATCGCGAGATTTTCCACATCGGCAATGACGAGGAAGTGTCCATTCGTGACCTAGCAATCCGTGTCGCCAAGGTTGTTGGGGTCGAGGTGCAGATCTGTCCAACTGAGGCGGCAGTGGGTGGGACACAACGTCGGTGCCCGGACATCAGCAAGATGCGTCGACTTGGTTATTGCCCGGCCGTCAGCCTCGACGACGGCCTCAAGCCCACGGCCGCTTGGTACCTTCAACACCGCGGCGATGTTGTCAGCAACGACTTGATGTGAGGCGCTGATGGACCTGGGTTCGCGGATTTACGTCGCCGGCCACCGCGGCATGGTGGGTTCGGCTATAACGCGACGACTCTCGAATGAAGGATTCACCGCCGTTGTGACCCGCACGCACGACGAGTTGCCGCTCGATGATCCCGCGGCGGTCGAGGGCTTCTTTGCCGATGAGCGACCCGAGTACGTCGTCCTCGCGGCCGCCAAGGTTGGTGGAATCGTTGCGAATGCCACGTACGGAGCCGACTTCATACGGGAGAACCTCAAGATTCAGACGAATGTCATCGATGCCGCCTACCGGTACGGCGCACGCAAGCTCCTCTTTCTGGGGTCGAGTTGCATTTACCCAAGGGATGCGGAGCAACCTATCTCTGAGAAGGCGTTGCTGACAGGATCGTTGGAGGAAACCAACTTGCCCTACGCAATAGCGAAGATCGCCGGCAAGACGATGTGCGACGCCTATCGAAGCCAGTACGGCTTCGATGCGTTCACGGTGATGCCCTCCAATGTGTATGGCGTCGGCGACAACTTTCATCCCGAGAACTCACACGTTGTAGCAGGTATGCTGCGCCGGTTCCACGAGGCCAAACTGTCGGGTGCCGACGAGGTGGTCGTCTGGGGCACCGGCTCACCTTTGCGCGAATTGATCGATGCCGACGACCTCGCGGATGCGTGCGTCTTTCTTTTGCGCTGTTATGACGACGGCGGGATGATCAATGTCGGCTCGGGTGAAGAAATTTCGATCCGAGATCTTGCGATTTTGATCAAGTTCATCGTGGGCTTCGAGGGACGTGTGGAGTTCGACGCTTCCCGCCCCGATGGCACACCGCGCAAAATTATGGACAACTCGAAACTAATGGCACTCGGATGGCGTCCCACCGTGAGCATTGACGCCGGGTTAAAGAAGATGTATGGCTGGTTCCTAAAGTCTGATAGCTGGTGGCGTGTTCCCCGTGAATGAGTCCAGCAAGTTTTAGAGTCCTGTGGCCCGATGTCGGGCTGGAAGGGACGATGAAACACATGGCTGGTCGCAAGCGCCATTCAGCGGAGGACATCGTGCGCAAGTTGCGACGCGCGGACGAGTTGGCTGCTGAAGGAAAGACGGGTGAGGAGATCGCCGCCGAGCACTCTGGCCCATAACTTCCCACGACTTTCAGCGCGTTGTGGTCGGCAGACCGTGGCGTGGTGACCTTCGGGCGGTTAGCCGCGACCGTTTCGACGATGGCGCACATCGAAGTTCGTCGCCTTGCACGTGACTTATTGGACCTGGGAGTGACTTCACGATTTGGGAGGCGACGTTTTCGACCTCGTTGCCCAGGTTCGACGGCGACGTTCTTTGTCGCGAGCGGCTCCCCGATCACCCCAGAGTCGTGGGCGCAAGTCTCCGTTCATATTCAGACGGCCATTTCCCAGGAAGCTATCCCCGTCTAGTATTCGCATGTTAGTGTTACGCGGTGGATTTGTTGCGCCGTGCTCGTTTGATCGTACGTCGCGCCGCTATGGATGTGTCGCGCTACTATTCTGAGCTGAACTGGAAGCGCAATTTTGTGAATCAACTCGAATCGCATCAGGTAGATGTCGTGCTTGATGTCGGCGCCAACTCAGGGCAATACGCCACCGGCCTCCGCAGGGCGGCCTTCAAGGGCCGCATCGTCTCGTTCGAACCTCTATCGGGACCATTTTCCCACTTGGAACGCAAGGCATCGAAGGATCCGCTTTAGGATTGCCGACAGTGTGCGCTAGGTGATTTCGACGGAACAATCTCGATAAATGTCGCAGGCAACGCCGGGGCAAGCAGTTCCGTCTTGCCGATGCTGAAGAGCCACCAGGATGCCTTTCCCCCGGCAAATTACATCGGCACCGAAGAGGTGCCGATACACCGACTTGATTCGGTGGCGCCGGAAATTCTACGGCCGACCGATGTGGCTTTTCTCAAGATCGACGTTCAAGGGTTTGAGAAAATGGTGCTCGCCGGTAGCAAATCAACGGTGAATGACCGTTGCGTCGGCATGCAAATCGAACTGTCCTTCCTGCCCTTGTATGAAAGTAGCATGCTCATTCGTGAGGCACTGGATCTCGTGTATTCTTTGGGCTTCACGCTGACGGGATTGGTGCCCGTTTTCACGGATATGCGCAATGGTCGATTGTTGCAGGCCGACGGCATCTTCTTCCGTGAGGACGATTGACCGGAATTGCTTCGCGAGGGCCTTCACCACATCTAATCGCAGACGGGGCACTTAAGCGGTCCGAGCCGAGCACTTAGGTCGAAGATTGTGTAGACGAAACAGCACGCCGGCCTACCCGCTGCTAACGTGGGTCGCGCCGTGGCCGCACCCCTGTTTTCGGGGTCTTCGCAGTACCGACCACCCCGGAAAATCGTCGCCAGCATGATTGCCCTGCGCTCGGCCGGCTTAAGCGATGCGCTTGTCGACCGGCATCGATCGAGCTCACGTCGACACCCGCTAGCCTGACCGTGCTCGCAGGGCCGTCCTGAACGCGGCAAGCTTTACCCGGACCACGTATTCCCAACAGCGTGAGTAAGCGAGCGACGTCCGCCGCCCTCCCAGTGGGTAGCAGTCGTATAAGTCCCACAGCCGCCGTACGTCACGAAAGTGCTCACGAACGGGCTGTGCCAATCCGACTCCACTGAGGTCGTAATCGCACACCACGCGCCGGATCGTGATTGGCTCCCGCAGCAACGCGGCCCGGAAAATGAACAATTGGTCAGCGGCGATCCCGAAATCAACGTCATAGCCACCTAACTTGCTCACCAGCGATGACCCAAAGAACGCCGCTTGATGTGGAGCCACCGCCAGACCAGTGAGCAAATTATGGATGTTAAAGGGCATAGGGCCCCATGGGCGTCCAAAGCGGCGGCCATCGGGTCCGATTTGGTTTTGCTTGCCGTAGCCCCACACGTCGCGTGCCGGCCCATGGCCCGAGATCGCCTCCACAACCTGAGCCACCGCGTCGGGATCGGAAAAACGATCCCCGGAGTGCATGAACCACAACAGATCGCCCGACGCATGGGCAATGCCCTGGTTCATCGCCTCATATCTTCCGCCGTCGGGCTCGGACTGCCAATACGTGAAGCCCGGCTCACACCCGGACAGATACTCCACGACGTCGTCGCCCGATCCACCGTCGATCACGATGTGCTCGATGCGTCCCCCGTAGCGCTGAGCTCGCACACTGTCCACCGTGCGCTTCAGCCCGTCGAGGTCGTGGAAGGAGATCGTTATCACCGAGACGGTGGGAGCCGGTGTCACCGACGTCGCCCTCGCGCACCTTTGGCCGCTCGACGTGGTCGAGCTGCGGAGCTCGTAGCCTCGGCGGCACTCACGTCGTAGGGCATCCGTGCGGGCGCGCTGCTAACATGCGTCACAGTCCAGAGCATATGGGGAAAGGAGCCGACAAGTCCGGCCACGGTATGGTTTATTCGTCAAGATCGGTCGCGCTCTCACCAAGGCACCGCTCGATTGAGGTGACCGCTCCGCAGCTACGCTGCAACGCTTCACCGCATTCGATGTGCCGCCGACGGCCACCCGGTCGCCGCCGCCCGGACCCAACGCTGTGCCGCTCGAGGGCCGATGGCGTCGATGGTTCCGAGGGTTTCGTGACCGGGAACGAACGCGAACCCAGCCGGTCGGCCGTGCACGGCGAAAAAATAACGCAGAAGTCAACCGGAAATCGGGTGCATCAAATCCGCCCGCGGCGCATTACCAATAAGACGGCAGCAGGACCTGAAAAAGCGCTTATAACTATATAAGAAAACCGCAATAGTGAGGCGAATCGGTAAGGCAATGTTAAGACACAATTAAATAACTTTACTGTTGACCAGGTGAAACCCCGAGTAAGATCACGATCAGGTAACAATCCGCAACACCCCTCACAGTGCTGACCGGCTGTCGAATAGTCTCCCCCTGTCAATGCAGCACGCTGACGTGCACGAAAGCTCCGAATGCGGACACTTAGGAGATTGGCGTGGCCCTAAGTAACCGCTGAGCCCATGCGGGGTTCTACCACCTTGACCCACGCTCCGGGCACGCTCACGCTGCTATTGCTATGAGGAGGGGAATTGGCTAGTTTCGACGCGACCGACGACCGCGCGCAGGACGCAGATCGGACCATTCTTTTGCTCGCTAGGAACAAAATTCCCGCTACCCCGATTGCCGTTATCGGCATGGCCTGCCGACTCCCCGGCGGCATCGAATCGCCGGACCAGCTGTCGGAGGCGTTGCTGCGGGGCGACGACCTGGTCACCGAGATTCCGCCCGACCGATGCGACGCCGACGAGTACTACGACCCCGAGCCAGGCGTGCCGGGTCGGTCGGTGTCGCGCTGGGGCGCATTCCTGGACGACGTCGCCGGCTTCGATCCCGAATTCTTCGGGATCAACGAGCGGGAGGCGACCGCGCTTGATCCGCAGCACCGCCTGTTGCTGGAAACCTCTTGGGAAGCCATGGAGCACGCCGGTCTCACCCCGCAGACGGTGGCCGACTCGCTAACCGGCGTGTTCGTGGGATTGACACATTGCGACTACCAATTGGTGACCGCCGATTCCCAAGCCATGGAGGGGCCGTACGGCTACGCCGGCCATGCTCCCACGACCAAAGGGGATTTGCGATTTTCAGTGTCCTGAACCGGTTGTGGATTCCGCTGGTTGTCTTGATGGTAATCGGCGCTGGGGGATTTGCCGTGTCGCGACTCCATGGCATCTTCGCCTCTGAGAAAAGTCCGTCATATAGCGACGCTAAAAGTCAGGAAAGCAACCCTTTTCACCCTACGCACGTGACTTACGAGGTCTTCGGCCCACCGGGGACCGTGGCCGACATCAGCTATTTCGATGTCCATTCTGATTCGCAGCGAATTGATGGAGTGAAGTTGCCGTGGTCGTTGCAGTTCACGGCAACCTCGCCGGCGGTCGTGGGCGACGTAGTGGCACAGGGCAATAGCGACAGTATTGGCTGCCGCATCGTGGTGAACGGTAAGGTCCAAGCCGAAAGAATTTCGAACGAAGTGAACGCCTATACCTTCTGCGTGAAGAAGGCCGCATGAGCACCGAGCAGATGAGTAGCGAACGCACCGAACCACCCGTCGTAGCGCGGACGATCCGCAGACTATCGGTGCCCATCATCCTTGCCTGGTTGGCGATCACTGCGCTCGTGAGTATCGGCGTTCCGTCACTGGAGCAGGTCGGGCAAGCAAGTTCCGTCTCAATGAACCCCCACGATGCGCCATCGCTGATTGCGGCGAAGCGCATGGGTGAGGTCTTCAAGGAATCCAATTCCGACAGTTTCGCGATGATCCTCTTGGAGGGTCAGCAGCCGCTCGGCGACGCTGCACACAAGTACTACGACCGCTTGATGCGGCAGTTTAAAGACGATCCGAAGCATGTGCAGCACATCCAGGATTCCTGGAGCGATCCACTCCAGGCAGCGAGCTTGCAAAGCGCCGATGGTAAGGCCGTATATGTTGTAATGAGTCTCGCCGGTTACCAAGGCACGGACTTGTCGAACGAATCTGTGCAGGCTGTCCAGAACATCGTGAAGCGGACGCCAGCTCCGCCTGGGGTCAAGGCCTATGTCACCGGCCCGGCGCCGCTCATGGCGGATGTGAATCACAGCGGCAACAAATCCATGATCAAAATCATTGTGGTAACCGTCGCGGTGATCCTCACCATGTTGCTTATTGTCTACCGCTCGGTCATTACCGTAACTCTGCTGCTGGTCACGGTCGGCATCGAAGTAGCGGCGGCGCGGGGAGTGGTCGCGTTTCTCGCGAATGAAGGGCTTATTGGACTTTCGACTTTTGCCGTCAACCTGCTCACGTCGCTGGCGCTCGCGGCCGGAACGGACTATGGGATATTCTTCATCGGGCGGTATCAAGAGGCGCGTCAGGCCGGCAAGAATCGGGAAACGGCCTTCTATACCACTTACCGTGGGGTCGCTCCCGTCGTCTTGGGCTCTGGTTTGACTGTTGCCGGAGCGGTGTCTTGTCTCAGCTTTACCCGGATGCCCTATTTCCAAACCATGGCCGCCCCCTGCGCGGTGGGCATGGTCGTTACGGTCGCGGTCGCGCTCACACTGGTTCCGGCAGTTCTTACCGTAGGCAGCCATTTCGGTCTGTTCGACAGCAGGCGGAAGATCAAGGTTCGTGGATGGCGACGGGTGGGCACGGCGATCGTCCGCTGGCCCGCGCCTATTTTGGCCGCCACGTGTGCTCTGACCCTTGTCGGGCTACTGGCACTGCCAGGATACAAAACCAGCTACAACGACCGGGCGTATATACCCAAAGACATCCCTGCCAATATGGGATACGCGGCCTCAGAGCGCCATTATTCTGAGACCCGAATGATGCCCGAAGTCCTGTTGATCGAGGCAGATCATGATATGCGCAATCCGGCAGACTTTCTCGTTCTGGACAAACTAGCCAAGGCTATCTTCCATGTGCCGGGTATCGCCAGGGTGCAGGCAATAACAAGACCCGACGGAACGCCGATCGAGCACACTTCGATACCGTTTCAGATCAGCATGCAAAACGCCGGCATGCTACAAAATATGAAGTATCAGCACGACCGCATGAACGACCTGCTGGTGCAGGCTGACCTAATGGCGAAGTCGATCGCGACAATGAAGCGCATGTACGGCTTGATGGTAAAGATGGCCGACACTACCCACCGCATGCTCGGCGATACGACGGAAATGAAGAATGTCGTCGACGAAATGCGAGACCATATCGCAGATTTTGACGATTTCTGGAGGCCGATTCGCAGCTACTTCTACTGGGAAAAGCACTGCTCCAGTATCCCCATATGCTGGTCGCTGAGGTCCATATTTGACACATTGGACGGTGTCGACCAAATCAGCGAAAAGATGACCGCTCTCTTGGCGGACTTCGGTAACATGGATAAGATCTTGCCGCAGTTGAACGCCCAGATCCCGCCGCAGATCGCGATGATGGAGTCCATGCGGACGATGATGCTGACCATGCATAGCACCATGTCCGGGATCTTCGACCAGATGGATGAATTAGGCGGTAACGCGACCGCCATGGGGAACGCGTTCGACGCCGCCAAAAACGACGACTCCTTCTACCTGCCGCCAGAAGTGTTCAACAACCCAGACTTCAAACGCGCCATGGACACGTTCCTGTCATCGGACGGGAAGGCTGTACGTTTCATCATTTCGCATCTGGGCAATCCCGCGACGCCCGAGGGCATCGCACGTATCGACCCGATAAAGACCGCGGCCAGGGAGTCGCTCAAGGGGACTCCTCTACAGGGCGCCAAGATCTACCTTGGCGGCACCGCCTCGACCGTCAAGGACCTCTCCGACGGCGCCAAATACGATCTTTTGATCGCGGGGCTTTCTTCGCTGTGCCTCATTTTCATCATCATGCTGATCATCACGCGAGGTTTTGTCGCGGCGCTGGTTATCGTGGGCACGGTGGCGGTTTCGCTGGGCGCGTCCATCGGGCTGTCCGTGCTCGTCTGGCAGGATATTCTCGGCATCACATTGCACTGGCTCGTGCTCCCGATGTCCGTGATCATCCTTTTGGCTGTGGGGTCTGACTATAATCTGCTGCTCGTCTCCCGGTTCAAAGAGGAAATAGGAGCCGGAATCAATACGGGCATCATTCGTGCAATGGGCAGTACCGGCAAGGTCGTGACGTCCGCGGGCCTGGTGTTCGCGTTCACCATGGGCTCCATGGCGGTCAGCGACCTGCGAATTATCGGTCAGGTGGGAACCACTATCGGTCTGGGTCTGCTGTTCGACACGTTGATCGTGCGCTCCTTCATGACGCCGTCCATCGCAGCACTTCTCGGGCGCTGGTTCTGGTGGCCGCAACGAGTGGCGCCACGTCCGGCGCGTTATCTACTTCGTCCGGTTCGTGAACTGATTGTGCGGGACGAATTCGTCTCGCCCACTCGGCCAAGCTCCAACGGCAAACACGCGATGGCGGGCTGGTCTGGCGTCACCGGAGGTTCGCCCCCCGCTTCGGGCAACGGCCATTCGGGCAACGGCCATTCGGGCAACGGCCATTCGGGCAACGGCCATTCGGGCAACGGCCATTCGGGCAACGGCCAGCAGCGCGTTCGCCTGCACGTCGGCGCCGGGCTCGCAGCACCCGACGGGGCCCACCTGGCCGCACGGGTCGCCGAACTCGAAGACGAGCTATCCGCCGTACGCGAAAGCCTGCACCGGGTCATCAGAACCCAAAACGGCCCACCATGACGCATACCTTCGCAGCCGCTCCCGCCCGCAGCCACACACTCCCACCTGCGTCACGGCACCACCTCGCCGCACCACCCACCCCGACCCCCACGGGTTGAACCCGGACCCGAGGGCCGGTTAAGACCGACGCGTGCCGAAGCGGTTTGTTCTAGTGGTTCGCGAGTAGACCGGCCCCGTCATCCATTGGAGGCCGGTCAGATCGGTCCTTGGAGCCTGCGGGTTTCGCCAGTAACCCTCGGCGACGTTGTCGCCGTGCACCCAGATCTCCCCGACCTTGCCGACCGGATTCTCCTCGCGGGTCTCCGGATCGACGATCAGCACCGTGGCCGCCCGAGGTACGCTGCAGCTCACCGGCTGCGCCAGTTCATCGAGATGTGCGAGAACTGCCGGTGCTCGATCCTGTTCCCGTCACCTCGCCGAAGCTGGGCGCATCCCCGGCGTCGATGGCTTTCTTGGCTTCCTGCGCGCCCCCCACCTGCTCCGCGGTGTAGCCGATGAGCAGCGCCACCCCGCCGAGCAGGATGACCACCCCGGCCAGCCACAGCAGGCCGTAGGTGTAGCCGTGATCCAGCGCATGCAATTGGGCGGCGTTCATGAACTTCACCGGCCCGGTGGTGCCGCCCAGCTGCAGCGTGCGCGACGTGATGACGGCCAGGATGCCGGCCAGCACCACCGGCCCGGCGAGGCTCTGCAGCATGAGCGCGATCGCGGATGTGGGCCCGATGCGGTCGACGCCGACGCTGGCGATCAACGATAGCGAAAGCGGGACGAGGATCATGCCGAAACCGATAGCGCCGACGACGATCGGCAGCACCAGGTTCGGGAAGTACGGGACGCCTTGGTGGAGCGTCGAGCCGTACAGCAGCGCGCCCAGCACCAAGATGGTGCCGGCGATCACCACGACCCGCGGCGAGAACCACGAGACCAGCCGCGACGACGCGCCCACCCCGACGGCCGTCGCGATGGCGAACGGGATGAAGCTGATAGCCGCGCGCAGCGGACTGTAGCCCATGATGGTCTGCACATACAGGGCGACCAGGCAGCTCAGGGTGAACATCACCCCGGTGACAAGGAACAGGGCCGCGAACGTGGCCAGCCGGTTGCGGTCGAAGAACAGGTTGAACGGCACGATGGGGTTCTCGGCCGTGCGCTCCACCACGGCGAACGCCACGAAAGCGGCCAGCGCCACCACACCTGAACCGATCGTGGTGGCCGACAGCCAGCCCTTCTCCGGCCCCATCGAGCAGCCGAAAACTGCGGCGGTGCAGAACAACGTGGCCAGCACAGCCCCGGTGGCGTCGAGCTTCATCCGCTCCTTCTGGGTTTCCCGCAGCGCGGTGCGGGCCAGGTAGATCACCAGCAGCCCGATCGGCACGTTCACCAAAAACGCCAGCCGCCACGACAACTCGGTGAGCGCCCCGCCCACCAGCAGGCCCATCACTGAGCCGATACCGCTCATCGCGCCGAACACCGCCGTCGCAGCGTTGCGTGCCGGCCCCGTCGGGAACGTGGTCGCCACCAGCGCGAAAGCGGTCGGTGCGGCGATCGCCGCGGCCACGCCCCACAGCAGCCGGGCCAGCACCAGGCTGCCCTCGTCCCAGGCGATGGCGCACATGGCCGAGGCGATGGTGAACAGCGCGGCCCCGATGATGAAGGTGCGCTTGCGGCCGATGGTGTCACCCAGGCGGCCGCCCAGCAGCATCAGGCCGCCAAAGGTCAGCAGGTAGGCGGTGATCACCAGGCTCCGCCCGGCGTCCGACAGGTCCAGATCGCTTTGGATCTTGGGAAGCGCGACGATCGCGACGGTGCCGTCCATCGCCGCCAGCAGCTGCATGCCGCCGATCGCGGCAATCGCGGCGATGAACTGGCGACGCGGCAGGGCTGCTGGCTCCGCGCGTTGTGTCGTCCCGTGAGGTCGTGAACCCTCTTCATCGTTGAGACTCGCCATTGCCGGCTACGCTACAGCAAACGTGCGCTGCGCGGCCGTCGTTCCGTTGAACCACAAGTACTCCCGTATCCGCAGGCTGGCGGCCCCCTCGATCACCCCTTCGACCTGACCTGGGTACACCATTGCCGCAATCAACTCCCACTGCGCCTCACGTTGCTGCGGGCACTGGTTAACGACGCGCTCGGTACTATCTTTCCGAGTATCGGCAAGTTCGAAGGTCACGTTGTCGAAGGGAATCACATGACTGCAAACGTCGAGCAGTTGGAGTTTCAGGCGGAGGCACGCCAACTGTTGGATTTGCTGGTCCACTCGGTGTACTCCAACAAGGATTCGTTTCTGCGGGAGTTGATCTCGAATGCCTCCGATGCCCTGGACAAGCTGCGGCTGGAAACGCTGCGGAACAAGGACCTGGACGTCGACACCTCCGATCTGCACATCGAGATCGAGGTGGACGAGCATGCACGCACATTGACCGTTCGCGACAACGGCATCGGTATGACGCACGAGGAGGTCGTGGATCTGATCGGCACTCTGGCCAAATCGGGTACCGCCGAGCTGCGTCAAAAGTTGCGTGAGGCCAAGAACGCGGCCGCCTCGGAGGAACTGATCGGTCAGTTCGGTATCGGTTTCTATTCGACCTTCATGGTGTCCGACAAGGTCGAGCTGCTCACGCGCAAGGCCGGCGAGAGTGAGGCCACCTGGTGGGCGTCGAGCGGTGAGGCCACCTACACCATCGAATCCGTCGACGATGCGCCGCAGGGGACATCGGTCACTTTGCACCTCAAGCCCGAAGACGCCGAGAACGAGCTGCACGACTACACCTCGGAGTGGAAGATCAAGGAACTGGTCAAGAAGTACTCCGACTTCATCGCCTGGCCCATCCGGATGCAGGTCGAGCGACGTACCCCGGCCGCGGAGGAGGGTGGCCAAGAGCAAGTCACCATCGAAACCCAGACCCTCAACTCGATGAAGGCACTGTGGGCCAAGTCCAAAGATGAAGTCTCCGAGGACGAGTACCAGGAGTTCTACAAGCACATCGCTCACGCGTGGGACGACCCGCTGGAGGTCATCCCAATGAAGGCCGAGGGCACCTTCGAGTACCAGGCCTTGCTGTTCATCCCGTCGCACGCCCCATTCGACCTGTTCAACCGGGACGCGAAGACCGGGGTGCAGCTGTATGTCAAGCGCGTCTTCATCATGGGCGACTGCGACCAGCTCATGCCCCACTACCTGCGCTTTGTCAAGGGGGTCGTCGACGCGCAGGATTTGTCACTTAACGTTTCCCGCGAAATCCTGCAGCAGGATCGGCAGATCAAGGCGATCCGTCGCCGTCTGACCAAAAAGGTGCTCTCGGCGATCAACGATCTGCAGTCCGAGCGGCCAGAGGACTACCGCACGTTCTGGACGCAATTCGGCGGGGTCCTCAAAGAGGGCCTGATGTCGGACTTCGACAACCAAGACATGCTGTTGCGTATTTCCTCGTTCGCCTCGACGCACAGCGAGGAGGAACCCACCACCCTCGCCGAGTATGTCGAGCGCATGAAGGACGGTCAGGAGCAGATCTTCTACGCCACCGGAGAGTCGCGCGAGCAACTTCTGAAGTCGCCGCATCTCGAGGCGTTCAAGGCCAAGGGCTACGAGGTGCTGCTGCTCACCGACCCGGTCGACGAGATATGGGTGGGATCGGTGACCGAGTTCGACGGCAAACCGCTGCAGTCGGTAGCCAAGGGCGAGGTGGACCTCGATTCCGACGATGAAAAGGCGGCGCACGAGGCCGGGCGCGAGGAGCAGGATAAGGATTTCGCCGACCTGCTGACCTGGCTGAAGGAGACCTTGAGCGATCATGTCAAGGAAGTGCGGTTGTCCACCCGCCTGACCGAGTCGCCGGCCTGCCTGATAACCGACACCTTCGGCATGACACCGGCGCTCGCGCGCATGTACCGGGCTTCCGGACAGGTGGTTCCGGTCGGGAAGCGGATTCTCGAACTCAACCCGAAGCATCCGCTCGTCACCGGCCTGCAACAGGCGCACAAAAACCGCGGCGACGATTCCTCACTGGCCGAAACCGCCGAATTGCTTTACGGCACGGCCCTTCTCGCCGAAGGCGGCGCACTCGAGGACCCGGCAAAGTTCGCCGGACTGCTCGCGGACCGTCTGGCTCGCACGGTGTAGGACATCAGCTCATTTCAGAGCCCGATGCGTGTCGCCCAATCTCCCCGGTCCCAGGTTCGTGGAGCCGCTCGTCTCACCTTGCCACTTGTCGTGATCGGAATCGAACCAGGTGCTACCACAACGAGATCCGCGACGCCAAGGCCGTGCGAGTTGGATACCGCCGAGGTAACTTCACGTTTGACGGCGACGAGCTTATCCGTCGCATCCTCGTGGGAGTCGCCGCGGTTCTTGAATTCGATGATGGCGAGGAGCTTCTCGGAGTGTCGGGTTGGATGTGCACGCGCTTTCAGTGGTTGCGCATGCTGTTGATGAGGAAGTGCAAAGCGGTTTCGGCTTGAAACTCGGCCCCCGCTGCTCAGCGAGCGCCCGTTACCGCAACTGCGCCTAGACGCGACGCGTGGCACCTTCTGCAGGCAGACAGCACTCAGTCGGCGCATGTGCGCCTCGCGCGAGCTCAGCTGGACGAGGATCCGTCGGTGCCCCGGCCTCGCGAGCTCGAGCGGCCGTCGCGCCAGTCGGCGCCAGGTGCTGGTCGATCGGGTAGCCGAAGTCGGGGTCCTCCATCGCGTCCCGCGATGGCCGATGGCTATTCGCGTGCATCTGCTGAGCGTGAGCGCTTAGCATGTGTATAGCAACGCGAGGGAGGCGAAGTGAGCGGACCCGAGAACCTCGACTTCTTCACCGAGAAGTCGCTCCTCGATGACCCCTACGACTACTACGACGCGATCCGTCGTTGCCCAGTATGGCGTGAGCCGGCGCACGGCGTCGTGATGGTGTCGGGGTATGACGAGGCCGTCGCCGTGCAACGCGACGTCGACCAGACCTTATCGGTATGCAATATAGTCAGCGGACCATGGTCGGGGATTCCGACCAAAACCGACAGCGATGACATCTCGGATCTGATCGAGCGGCACCGCCAGAGGGTTACGTTCGGCGACTACTTCATAACGTTTGATCCTCCGAAGCACACCGCACACCGCTCGCTGTTGAGCCGGTTGTTTACGCCGAGGCAGCTCAAGAACAACGAGGACTTCCTGTGGCGTCTTGCCGACGAGCAACTCAACACCTTCATCGCGAAGGGCAAGTGCGAGATCGTCATCGACTACAATTTTCCATTCACGCTCGACGCGATTACCGACCTGCTGGACGTACCCGAGGCCGACCGTGAGCGATTCCGCCGCGCTGCGAGAGCCAGCAGGCTCGAAGGCGAACGCAGCGGCTTCGTTGGCGTGAAAGAGGAGTGGTTCGTCGAGTACATCGAGGATCGGCGGCGCGAGCCGCGTGACGATATCCTCACCGAGCTTGCGCTGGCAAAGTTTCCCGACGGCACGACACCCGACGCGATTGACGTTGCCCGCGTTGCCACGTTCATGTTCGCCGCCGGCCACGGCACGACGATCGACCTGCTGAGTCTCTCGATGCTAATGCTGGCGGAGCGACCGGACTTGCAAGAGCAGCTGCGCGAGGACAACTCAAAGATCCCCGCCTTTATCGAGGAGATGCTGCGCTTCGAAAGCCCAATCAAATCGAACTTCCGCCTGGCGCGGCGCACCACCAGGATCGGCGACATCGATGTGCAAGCCGGTACCAGCGTACTCGTGATGAACGGTGCGGCAAACCGCGATCCACGACGGTTCGACGAGCCCGACGAATTCCGGCTCGACCGCCCAAACATATTGCAACACATCGCATTCGGCCGTGGTATTCACACGTGTCCGGGCGCCCCGATTGCGCGCGCCGAAGTGCGGGTGAGCTTGGAACGAATCCTTGACCGGATGGCCGACATTCGGCTTTCAGAGGCCGAGCACGGTCCGGCAGGCGCTCGTCGGCTCAAATGGGACGGCACCAATCTGTTCAGGCGCCTCAAGGAATTGCACCTCGAGTTCACTCCGGTTCAGTGAGCCGTTCCATTGCTAAGACCGACGGGGTGAGCCGCAGCCGCTGATCGGTGATGTCCCAGGTGTCGTCGTCAGGTCTGGCCATACGAGAACCAATGCAGGCAGTGCCGTAGCGGGCCCCTTCAGCGCGCGGGTCCAGGACCGGGACGTGCTGGTAGGGCAACGGCGCGCCCGATTCGGCGCGCAGCCCGGCGGCTACGTGCGAGACGCCGATTACATACGCGGGTCGCCGGTCGGACGCCAGGGTGTGAAAGCACCCAAATCCAGCAGCAATCTGTAGCCGTTCCCACCCCGTCCTCGGCGGCGCGGGAGGCGGCCGCCGTTTTACGCGACACCTTTCCCCGGCGGCCCGTAGGTCGGCCGGGATACGCGGTGTGGCGGTCATGCGCTCGGCAGTCTCTGCGGGTCGAACAACGCGATGGGGTGGTCGGTGGCCCCATCGATGGCCAGGTCGGCAAGGATCTCACCGACCAGCGGAACGAATTTGAAGCCGTGCCCGGAGAATCCGCACGCCATGACGACGTCGGCGCATTGCGGGTGGCGCCCGATCACGAAGTGCCGGTCGGGTGTATTGGAGTACATACAGGTCGCAGCGTGCAGGCACTTGCCCGCCAGCGCCGGCAACAACTCAGCGACCCGCGCCCTAATCTCGCTGATTTCCCGCTCGTGCACCACCCGGTCGATGGTGTGCGGCGTACAGGCGATCCCGTTGCGAGCGAAGCCGACTTTCACACCGCCGCGCGGTCCGTCGATCGCCGGTAAGCCGTATACGTGTATGCCCGAGGCGTTCTCGTGGATGAAGATGGGGTGATCCTCGAACCGGGAAGCACCGCCGACCGGGTCCAGCCAGTACATCACCTGACGTTCCACCGTGATGGGAACACCGAACTGACCCAGCACCTGCGGGGCCCAGGCGCCCGGGCAGATCACCAACTGCCCAGCGGTGTAAGACCCGCGACCCGTAACGACCCGCATCCCCGCGGCGGTCTGGTTCCACTGCAGCACGGGTTCACCAAATTGCAGTGTCGCCCCGGCCTTTTCGGCGATTTCAAGATGTGCGCGCACCGTCAGCTCCGGTCGCGCGAACCCGGCTTTGGCGTCATAGAGCGCGATATCTTCGGGGCGGGGGGTGAAGTTCGGGAACCGGGCGGTGATCTCGGCGGCGTCGAGCAACTCATGCGGCAGATCCCATTGGCGGCTGGCACGCAGGCTACCGGATACGATCTGGCAATCCGGTGGCCCGATGAAAAGGCCCCCGGTGAGTCGGTAAACGTCGCGTTGGGAGTCGGCAGCCAGCTTCTCCCAAAGCTCGTAGGCGCGCAGCAACAGCGGAACATAACCGGAGTCCTCGAAATAAGCCTGGCGAATGATCCGAGACCCGCCGTGGCTGGAGCCCTTGTCGTGGGCGGGCTCATGCCGCTCCAGGCCGAGCACCCGGCGCCCTCGGGCAGCCAGATGATAGGCGGCCGCACTTCCCATACCGCCCAATCCCACCACGATGACGTCGTAACCCGTTGTTGTGCTGACCATTTCGAGTTACCACCTCCGGATCGGGGCCAGTTTCGGATCGGCGACAGCGCTGGTCATAATGGTGCTCCTCGTCGCCCTTGTAGTGTGCCCGTGGCAGCGGGCAGCCGTATGCCAGTTCGTAGAGGGCGTGGCGGTCAGGCCGCCCCTTTCTAAGGTCGGCAAAAGCGGCTCATCGCAGAAGAGGGTGTAGTCGGGGTCTGTCGGTTTCGAGGTCGCCTGCACGGATTTTCACGCTCGGCTGCACTCCTATCCGGGCGCGACGACACGTGCGCCGGGGAACGAGCTATGCACCGTCGTTGCCATCGCGCAGGGAATGGATCATCCTCTGCAGGATCCGGAACGCGCCTGACTGCTCGGTCTCGGTCATGCCGGCCAGCATTCTGACCTCGACGGACCGGACCGCTACGGTCGCCGTCTCTAGGCTCCGTCGGCCGCGAGGCGTGAGCCGCGTGGGAAGAACCTTCCCGACGGGTGCCTCCGCAGGCCTGGTCACGTAGCCCTCTCGTTCCAGGGCCTGGAGCAGCACGTTCATCGACTGCCGTGTCACGAACGCGCCCCGCGCGAGCTCGGAGTTCGACAAGCCCGGTCGTTGAGCCAGCAGCTCGAGGCAGGAGTAGTGCGTCACGCTCATCCCGAGCGGCCGCAGCACCTCCTCCATGGCTGCGCGGAGGGCGCTCGACGCCTCTTTCAGCAGGTAGCCCAGTGACGTCTCCAGGTCGACGCCGACACCGTCTTGACTCATGTCAGAATTCTGACATAGATTGACCTGTGTCAGAAAGCTGACACGAAAAGAGGAGCATCATCATGTCCGCCACCGGCCCCGACTTCATCTCGCTCCAAGCACGCGACCTCGACGCTTCGCAGGCGTTCTACGAGCAGTACCTCGGCCTCGTCCGCTCGCTGGCCGGACCTCCGCACGCCGTCGTCTTCGAGACGAAGCCGATCGCGTTCGCACTCCGCGACGTCGTTCCCGGCACCGATCTCGCATCGGTTGCTCAGCCCGGCATCGGTGCCGCGATCTGGCTCCACGCCACAGACGTCCAGGCCATTCACGATGCTCTCGTCGCCGACGGTCACACCATCGTCTCCGCACCGATCGACGGCCCCTTCGGTCGGACATTCACCTTCGCCGACCCCGACGGCTACCAGGTCACTCTCCACGACCGCGCCTGATCGGCCAAACGCCACCGGACGATCACCGATCCCCGAAGACCGCGGTTGCGCCCTAGGCTCGTGCGTGACGCTACCTTCTGCCCTGCTGACCTGACGACGTTCTGCCGGCTGGATGACCTCGGCTTGGACGTGGTCGGCCAACAGCTGCACCCCGACCACGCCGTGTTGCTCTGTCGAGTGGTCGAGCCTGATGACTGGTGCCATGCCTGCGGCTATCTAGGGGTGCCGCGCGACAGCGTGCTGCGCCGACTCGCGCACGTCCCGCTCGGCTGGCGGGCAACGATCCTGCACGTCCGCATCCGCCGCTACCGCTGTTCGGGCTGCGGGCAGGTCTGGCGTCAAGACACGACCGCGGCCGCCGCGCCGAGGGCGAAACTGTCGACGCAGGCGGTTTTGAAGAGTGTCGTCATCGACCGGATGTCGATCGCCCGGATCGCCGCCGGGCTCGGGGTGTCCTGGCACACCGTCAACGACGCCGTCCTGGCGACCGGCCACCAGTTGCTGATCGCCGACCCAACCCGCTTCGACGGTGTCCAAGATGGGCCGGTGACATGATCCACGTCTGAGTGGTGAAAATGCCTTCTGAATTAGGACAATATCAGTGTGATGTCGATCTTGTTCAAATCCGGGAAGGCACTTTCGGTGCAATCATTCTATGCGCGCACGCCTTCAGGTTCTAATAGAACTTTGAGTTGTTCGCCGTACATATTGACCGATTCGGTAGTCAGTATCTCTTGATGCGTGCAGTCGACCGAGTACTCTCTAATGTCGCCAGTACCGTAAGGTCGCCAACGTTGCAGAAGAGGCGAACTGCGATCGCTCTCATCCCGCACAGCAGAAAATATGGTTATATCCCCATCGAAGACACCGGGTTCGTGGGCTCGATACAACGCCTCGTTACTGTTCAGGTTTTGAACAGCCAAATCCAGCAGCTGTTTGTATCGAGAAAATTCTGCGACTCCTCGTTCGCGAACGAGTTCTTCTACCTGCTCGTAGGTAAGCGGCTCATCCTGTTCTGGAATATCTATACGACAGAACCGCAAGACTTCTTCTAGCAAGTCCTGCTCGCCTAAAGGATGGTTTGGTAGAGCGACGCTGCTGTCGATACTGGGTTGAGCGTCGAGAAGGACAAGGCGTGCGATTACGTATCCGCGTCGCTGAAGCTCGATGGCAATTTCATGGGCGACGACGCCTCCAAAAGACCAGCCGAGAAGGTTGTAGGGCCCGGTAGGATCAACCCCTTGGATCCGGTCGGCATAGGTTTTCGCCATATCGCGGATTGACGCAGGTTCAGCCTCGCCATTTTGCGGGGTTTGTTGAATTCCAATGATCGGGCAGTCCAAGTAATTACCAAGAGCATGATACGGCCAACTCACCCCACCCACAGGATGAATGCAGAACAGCGGAACTCCGGTACCATTTTTCAGAGTCTGAACCGGAACTACTTCTTGCATAGAAATAGAATCACTTCGTAGCCGCTGACTCAAACTACTCACGGTGGGCGACTCGAACACGGTGCGCACCGGAAGACCGGCATCCAGTGAGGTATTGATCGCCGCGATCAGGCGCATCGCCGACAGCGAATCCCCACCCAAATCGAAAAACGAATCGTCGACCCCGACCCGCTCGAGCCCGAGTACGTGGGCGTAGATGCCGGCCAGGATCTCCTCGGTGGGGGTACCCGGGGCGCGGTAGCGATCGCCCTCGATGTATTCGGGTGCCGGCAGGGCCCGGGTGTCCAGTTTGCCGCTGACCGTCAGCGGCAGCGCCTCCAACACCACCACCGCCGCCGGGACCATATAGGCCGGGAGCCGCTCGGCCAGCGCGGTCCGCACCCCGGCCGGGTCCGCTGTCCCGGTCACATACCCCACCAGACGCTTGTCGCCGGGGCGGTCCTCGCGGGCGATCACCGCCGCCTGCGCCACCCCGTCCAGCCCGGCCAACGCCGCGCGCACCTCACCCAGCTCGATGCGGTACCCGCGGATCTTGACCTGATCATCGGCGCGCCCCAGATACTGCAGCTGCCCATCGGCGCCCCACCACACCAGATCCCCGGTGCGATACATCCGCGCTCCGGGCCCCCCAAACGGACAGGCCACAAACCGCGACCCGGTCAACCCCGCCCGCCGCCAATACCCACACCCCACCGCGGCACCGGCCACATACAACTCGCCGACCACACCGGCCGGCACCGGCCGCAACCACCCATCCAGCACGAACAACGCCGCCCCCGGCACCGGCGAGCCGATCGGCACCGCACCCGACCCCGCCGTCAGCGGCGCACTGATCGCCGCCCACATCGTGGTCTCGGTGGGGCCGTAGGCGTTGATCATCACCCGCCCGGGTGCCGCCCACCGGTCCACCAGCTCGGCCGGGCAGGCCTCACCGCCCACCACCAACGCCGCCGACTCCAAACCCTCGGGCGACAACATCCCCACCGCCGACGGGGTCTGACACAACACGCTGACTTTTTCAGTGATCAGCAACGCGTGGAAGTCTTCCGGTGAGCGCCCCACCGACTCGGGCACCACCACCAGCCGCCCGCCGTGCAGAAGGGCACCGTAGATCTCCCAGCCCGAGATGTCGAAGCTATAGGAGTGCCACTGCGACCACACCTGCCCGGGCGCCGCCAAACCCGGATCAAGAGACGCCAGCAGCTCGGTGACGTTGTGGTGGGTGATGGCCACGCCTTTGGGCACACCGGTGGTGCCCGAGGTGTAGATCAGGTAGGCAATGTCCTCGGGGGCCGGCACCGGCACGTCCGTGCACGGGTAGCTGTCAATGCGGGGGTCGTCGACATCGATGACCGCCAGGTCGCACCCGTCTAGCCGCTCGGCCAGCTCGGTGGTGGTGATCGCGGCGATCGGCGCGGCATCGGCCACCATGAACCCGATCCGCGCCCCCGGCAGCGCCGGGTCGATCGGCAGATAGGCCGCCCCGGTCTTCAAAACCGCCAGCATCGCCACGATCGCCTCGGCCGAACGGGAAAACAGCAGCGCCACACACTCACCTGGGCCTGCCCCCTGGCCGGCCAGCAGATGCGCCAACCGGTTCGCGGACTCCTCCAGCTCGCGATAGGTCATCGACCGCCCACCACAGCTGATCGCCACCGCCTCCGGGGCACGGGCCACCTGCGCAGCGAACAACTCCGGAATCGACACCGGGGTACCCGCCGGCGCGCTCAACACCGCCCGGTTGCCGATCTCATCCAGCCGGGCACGCTCACCCTCGTCCAGCAGATCCGCCGACGACAACCGCCGGGTGGGCTCGGCGGTGACCGCCATCAACACCCGCTGCAACCGCTCGATCAGCGCCTCGATGCTGGCCGCATCGAACACATCGGTGCGAAACTCCACCGCCCCGCCGATCCCGGCGGGCTCACCGGCCTGGTTCCAGCGTTCGGCCAACGAAAATGTCAGGTCCATGCGGGCGGTGTGGGTGCTCGCCGGCAGCGGCGTGACCTGCAGATCACCCAAGGCCAACCCGGCGGCGTTATTGTCCTCCCGGACGAAGTTCTGCCAGGTCAACGCCACCTGAACCAGCGGGTGACGGGTCAGGCTTCGGGTGGGGTTGAGCCGCTCCACGACCACCTCGAAGGGCACGTCTTGGTGCTCGTAGGCGGCCAGGCTGCGCTGTCGCACCTGAGCCAGCAATTCAGTGAAGCTGGGATCGCCGGCCACCTCCACCCGCAACACCAAGGTGTTGACGAAAAACCCCACCAGCCCATCGAGTGCGGGATCACCACGCCCGGCGATCGCGACCCCCACCGCCACATCGGAACTGGCGCTGATCTTGGCCAGCAGCACCGCCAGAGCGGCCTGGATCACCATGAAGCTGGTCGCGTTGTGCTCGCGGGCCACACTGCGCACCCGCTGCTGCAGCTCCGCCGGCCAGTCCACGACCACACTGGCGCCGCGGTAATCCGCCACCGGCGGATAGGGCCGGTCGGTGGGCAAGGCCAGCCGCTCGGGCAGCCCGGCCAGCTCCTGCTCCCAATAAGCCAGCTGCGCAGCGATCGGGCTGTCGCTGTCGGCCACATCACCCAGCTGCGCACGCTGCCACAGCGTGTAATCGGCATACTGCACCGCCAACGCCGCCCAACCAGGCGCTCGCCCCGCACACCGGCTGGCATAGGCCACCCCCAGATCACCCACCAGCGGGGACATCGACCAGCCGTCGGCGGCGATATGGTGCATCACGGCCACCAGCACATGCTCATCGTCGGCGACGCGGAAAAGCCGCGCCCGCAACGGAATCTCGGCTGCCAAATCAAACGAGTAACGAACCGTGGCGTTGAAGGCCTCCTCCAGCCGGGCCGCCGACCAGCCGGTGGCATCGACGACCTGCCAACCGAAGTCGGCCCGCTCCACCGGGATAACCACCTGCTGGGGTATCCCCTCGGGTGCGGCAAACAGTGTGCGCAGGGTCTCCTGGCGGGCCACCACATCGGCCAGCGCCGCCCCCAACGCCTCGGCATCCAGCCGCCCGCTCAGCCGCAACGCCGCCGCCATGTTGTAGATCGGTGAAGGCCCCTGCAACTGGTCCAGGAACCACAACCGCTGCTGGGCAAACGACAACGGGACCACCGCGGGCCGCTCAACCGCCACCAACGGCTCCCGCCGACCCCCATCCCCACCGACACGGAGCGCCAACTGGGTAACCGTGGGCGCCTCGAACACGGTGCGCACCGAAAGATCGGCATCCAGACCGGTCTCGATAGCGGCGACCAGGCGCATCGCCAACAGCGAATCCCCACCCAAATCGAAGAATGAGTCGTCGACACCGACCTGGTCGATCCCCAGCACCTCGGCGAACACGCCGGCCAGGATCTCCTCGACCGGGCTAGCCGGAGCGCGATAACCGGCATTCTGGTACCCGGGTACCGGCAGGGCGCGGGTATCGAGTTTGCCGTTGGGTGTCAGCGGCAGCGCCGCCAACACCACCACCGCGGCCGGAACCATATACTCCGGTAGCCGCTCGGCCAGCTGGGTGCGTATCTCGGCCGGGTCCGCGGTCCCGGTGACATAGCCCACCAGGCGCTTATCGCCGGGGCGGTCCTCGCGGGCGATCACCACCGCCTGCTCCACCCCATCCAGCGCGGTCAGTGCGGCCTGAATCTCCCCAAGTTCGATGCGATACCCGCGGATCTTGACCTGCTCATCGGCGCGCCCCAGATACCGCAGCTGCCCATCAGCACCCCAACACACCAGATCCCCGGTGCGATACATACGTTGTCCCGGCGCTCCCGCACCGCCGAACGGACACGCCACAAACCGCGACGCCGTCAACCCCGACCGGCCCACATACCCGCACCCCACCCCGGCACCGGCCACATACAACTCGCCGATCACACCGGCGGGCACCGGGCGTAACGACCCATCCAGCACGAACAACGCGGCCCCCGCCACCGGCGACCCGATCGGCACCACACCCGACCCCGCCGTGAGCGGCGCACTGATCGCCACACACATCGTGGTTTCGGTGGGGCCGTAGGCGTTGACCATCACCCGCCCCGCCGCCCACTGATCCACCACCTCGGCCGGGCAGGCCTCACCGACCACCACCAACGCCGCCGACTCCAACCCCTCAGCCGGCAACGCCGCCACCGCCGACGGGGTCTGAGTGAGCACATCGACCTGTTCTGCGACCAGCACATCGTGGAAGTCTTGCGGTGAACCGGTCACCGACTCGGGCACCACCACCAGGCGCCCACCGCGCAACAGCGCACCAAAGATCTCCCACACCGACACGTCGAAAGCCAACGAATGACACAGCGCCCACACCCCCGCGCCCGGCAGGCCGGCATCCAACGACCCCAACAGCTGGGTCACGTTGCGATGGGTGATCGCCACTCCCTTGGGCACCCCGGTGGTGCCCGAGGTGTAGATCAGGTAGGCGATATCGTCGGGGGCCGGCGCCGGCAAGCCCGTGCTGGGCTGGGCGTCAACAGCGGGATCGTTGACATCGATGACCACCACGTCATGCCCGTCGAGCCGCTCGGCCAGCCCGGTGGTGGTGATCGCGGCGATCGGCGCGGCGTCGGCAAGCACGAACCCGATCCGCTCCGCCGGCACCCCCGGGTCCATCGGCAGATACGCCGCCCCGGTCTTGAGCACCGCCATGATCGCCACGATCGCCTCGGCCGAACGGGAAAACAGCAGCGCCACACACTCACCCGGACCCGCTCCCTGAGCGGCCAGCAGGTGCGCCAACCGATTAGCGGCCTCCTCAACCTCGCGGTAAGTCATCGAGCGGCCTTCGAAGGTCACCACCACCGCATCCGGTGTCCGGGCCACCCGCTCAGCGAACAGCACCGGAATCGACACCGGCGTGATCACCGACTCGGTCAACACCGCCCGGTTACCGATCTCATCCAACCGGGCATGCTCACCCTCATCGAGCAGATCCACCGACGAGAGCCGCCGCGTGGGGTCGGCGGTCATCGCCACCAACACCCGCTCCAACCGCTCGATCAACGCTTGGATGCTGTCCGCGTTGAACACGTCGGTGCGAAACTCCACCTTCCCGTAAATCCCGGCGGGCGCACCGGCCTCGGTCCAGCATTCTTTGAGGAAAAACACCAGATCCATTTTCGCGGTCTGGGTATCCGCGAGCAGCGGCGTGACCTGAAGATCACCCAAACTCAGGCCGGTAGCGGGGTCACTGACTTGCCCGGGGAAGTTGTTCCAGCCCAACATCACCTGAACCAGCGGGTGATGGGCCAACGATCGGGTGGGGTTGAGCCGCTCCACGACCACCTCGAAGGGCACATCTTGGTGCTCATAGGCGGCCAGGCTGCGCCCTCGCACCTGGGCGAGCAGCTCGGCCACGGTGGGATCACCGGCCAGATCCACCCGCAGCACCAGGGTGTTGACGAAAAACCCCACCAACTCATCCAGCGCGGGATCGCGGCGCCCGGCGATCGCGAACCCCACCGCCACCTCACTGCTGGCGCTGACCTTCGACAGCAGCACCGCCAGGGCGGCCTGCATCACCATGAAACCGGTCGCGTTGTGCTCGCGGCCCACCCGAGCAACCTGCTGCTGCAGCCCCGCCGGCCAATCCACCGCCACACTGGCGCCGCGCTGATCAGCCACCGGCGGATAAGGCCGATCGGTGGGCACCTGCAGCCGCTCGGGCAGCCCGGCCAGCGCCTGCTCCCAGTAAGCCAGCTGCGCGGCGATGCGGCTGTCACTGTCATCGAGATCACCAAACTGCGCGCGCTGCCAGAGCGTGTAATCGACGTACTGCACCGGCAATGGCGCCCAGCCGGGGGCCCGCCCCGCGCATCGGCTGGCATAAGCCGCACCTACGTCACGCAGCAGCTGGGTCGTCGACCAGCCATCGGCGGCGACCTCGTGCACCACGGCCACCAGCACGTGTTCGTCGTCGGCGACGCGGAAAAGCCGTGCCCGCAACGGGATCTCGGTTGCCAGGTCAAACCGGTAGCGCACCACGGCGCCGATGGCTTCACCAAGCCGGCCTGCCGGCCACCCGGTGGCATCAATGACGTCCCAGCCGAAATCGGCTCGCTCGGCGGGCACCACCAGCTGTTGGGGCACCCCCTCGATCGCAGGGAACAGGGTGCGCAGGCTCTCATGGCGGCCCACCACATCGGCCAGCGCCGCACCCAACGCGTCCGCATCAAGCCGCCCGTCCAGCCGCAACGGCACCACCACGTTGTAAAGCGGTGAGGGCCCCTGCAACTGGTCGATAAACCACAACCGCTGCTGGGCAAACGACAACGGAACCACCGCCGGCCGCTCAACCGGCATCAGCGGCTCCAGGCCCCCTCCCTTACCGATACGGGGCGCCAACTGGGCAACCGTGGGCGCCTCGAACACCGCACGCACCGAAAGATCGGCATCCAGACCGGTGTTGACCGCGGCGATCAGACGCATCGCCGACAGCGAATCCCCACCCAGGTCGAAAAACGAGTCGTCGACCCCGACCCGCTCCAGCCCCAGCACCTGGGCGTAGATGCTGGCCAGGATCTCCTCGACCGCGCTGGCCGGGGCGCGGTAACGATCGGCATCCTGGTACTCGGGTTCCGGCAGGGCCTTACGGTCGACCTTGCCCGAGGACGTCAACGGGAACTCGTCGAGCACCACAATGTGCGTCGGCACCATGTACTCGGGCAACCGCGCGCTTAACTGCGAACGCACCGCGCTGATCTTGGTGTTGGTTTGGGGGTCATTGGCGTGGGTGCTGCGTTGGTGGGCGGCCTCGGTGGGGGGCAGGTAGAGGTCGGTCAGCGGTGAGTTGTGCTCCGGGTCGGTGGGGGTGATGAAGACCGCATCCAGGGTGCCCGGTGCAGCACCCCAGGTGACCGCGACGCGGTATCCGGTGGTTTCACCGAGGCGGTGCAATTGTTCGGGGGTGGCGGTGTCGGGGGTCGCGCTGGCTTGGGCGCGGGCATCAGCTACGGGGAGCCCGGCGGCCAGGGCGGCTTCGAGGTGGACGTCGCTGATCAGTCCGGCGCGGGGGATCTCGGTGATGCGAACAGTGGCAGGACGTTGGGAGATCAACTGGGTGTGCAGCCCGCTCAGGCCTGCGCATTGGGTCCACGCCCAGGTGGGTGCGCTGGCCAGTGAGCATACCGGGGCGGGGGTTGTGTGGATGGTGATGTCGTAGCGGTACCGGTTGAGTTCGTTGTCGGCCACTCCGCGTTTGACTTCGATGCCCAGCCCGGCCACCGACGCATGCTCGGCGGCCCAGGTGGTGAAAAACTCTGGGGCCAGCAGCAATTCGGGTTCGCTGAGCACAGCGCGCTGAACGCGTTGGCGAACCTCAGCAGTATCGGCGGTAGCGGGGGTGTGCGCCAGCGCGACACCGGTCTGAAACGCGCCCTGCAGGGTGTGGTTACGCACGTCGCCGATAAACAGCGCCCCGCCCGGGGCCAGCAGATCCACCGCGGTGCCGATGACCTCGGCCAGATACCCCGCGCTCGGGAAGTACTGGACCACCGAGTTGAGCACCACCACATCGAAATGCCCCTGCGGCAACCCGTCTGCGACATCGGCGGGCTGCACCCGCAACCGCACCCGATCACCCCACGACTGCGCAGCCACCGCCGCCTGCAGTGTCTGGATCGTCGGCGCGGAGAAGTCTGTCCCCCAATACTCGTCACAGTCCGGGGCGATCTGTGACAACAGCAGCCCCGAGCCCACCCCGATCTCCAGCACCCGCTGCGGCTGCAGGGCGATGATCCGGTTCACGGTGGCCGAACGCCACTCCACCATTTCCTCGAGCGGAATCGGCTCGTCGGTGTAGCTGCTGTTCCAGCCCCGAAAATCCATGCCGAACCCCGACGCCGCACTCTCGGCGTCATACAGCTCGTCGTACAGGTGTTGCCACTGGTCGACGAGTTCGGCGTCGTGGTCGGCGGTGGCGGTGTGCTCCAGGGTGACGTAGGCGATCAGGTGGGAGCCGATGTCGCTGTGGTGCACCGCGGCGGCGGCCCGGGTGACCTGCGGGCAGGCCAGCAGGGTGTTTTCGATTTCACCCAATTCGATGCGCTGCCCGCGCAGTTTGATCTGGGTGTCGGCGCGGCCCAGATAGTCCAGCGTGCCGGCCGGTGTCCAGCGCACCAGGTCACCGGTGCGATACATACGTGTTCCGCTGTCGCCAAAGGGGTTGGCCACGAACCGTTCCGCGGTCAACTCCATCCGGCCCACATAGCCGTGCGCCAGCGCGTGCCCGCCCAGATACAGCTCGCCCACCACCCCGATCGGGGCCGGGTTCAGCCGCGCATCGAGCACCAGCGCGCACACGCCGCCGAGCGGAGCGCCGATGGTAATCGGCTGCCCCGCCGACAGCGGCGCACTGGAGGTGACCCAGATGGTGGCCTCGGTGGGGCCGTAGACGTTGAACATCCGCCGACCCGCCGCCCAGGCGGCCACCAACTCCCCTGGCAAGGCCTCCCCGCCGACCATCAGCGTGTCCAAGCCGTCCAGCCGGGCCCGATCCAGCGTCGACAGCACCGTCGGGGTCAAAAATGCCGCGTTGACCCGCTGGCTCTCCAGCAACGCGGTCAGCGCCTCTCCGGCATACCCCTGCGGCGGTGCCACCACCAACGTCGCCCCCGACCCCGCCGCCAATAACATCTCGCCGACCGACGCATCGAAGGTCGGTGAGGCCACCATCAGCACCCGCGTGTCCGTGTCCAACCCGCACAAATCGCGTTCTGCCGCCGGCCAACCCAGCAGACCGGCGTGGCTGACCGCCACCCCCTTGGGCACACCGGTGGAGCCCGACGTGAAGATCACATACGCGGTGTTAGCCACCGTCAGCGGTGCCAGTCGATCGGCGTCGGTAATCGCTTGCGCGGAGCGCGCGGACACGTCCAGTCCGTCGATGCGCAGCACCGGGCGCGCCCCGGCCCCGGCCACCTCGTTGGCGCCGCAGGTGAGCACGCACACCGCGCCCGCGGCGTCCAGCACCGTGGCGATCCGCTCGACCGGATGGGCGGTATCCACCGGCACATGCACCCCGCCGGCCTTGACCACCGCCCACCAGGCCACCACCAACTCCACACACCGACCCATCGCCACGCCCACCGCGCGCTCCGGACCCACCCCCGCCTCAATCAACACCCGCGCCAACCGCGTCGACCACGCATCAAGCTCCCGATACGACAGGCTTCGCGCACCGTCGAGCACCGCCACCGCATCCGGGGCGGCGGCCACCGCCGCGGCCAACAATGCCGGCGCCACCCCCACCGGGGCGGTCACCCCAGCACCCGACCACCCCGACACCAACAGATCACGCTCACCGCGATCCAGCAACGACACCTCACCCACCACCACCGAGGCATCGGCGATCACCGCCTCGATCACCCGCCCAAACCAGGTGACCAACCGCTCGACGGTGGCCCGGTCAAACAAATCCGTGGCATACAACACCACCCCCGCGGCCATCGGCGCAGCCGGGTCCTCGGTGGGCACCTCGCTCAGCTCGAAATCCAGATCGAACTTGGCGGTACGGGTCAACATCAGCAGCGGCTCGACGTTGACCTCGTCGAGCACCATCTCGGGGTACACATTGTTCTGGAAGGCCATGATCACCTGAAACAGCGGATGATGGGCCGCAGAACGCACCGGGTTGAGCTGCTCGACCAGCAACTCGAACGGCACATCCTGGTTGCTGTAGGCATCCAGCGCCTTCTGCCGCACCTGCTCCAGCACCTCGCTGAACCGCTGCGCAGAGTTCACCCCCACCCGCAACACCCAGGTGTTGACGAAAAACCCGACCAGCTCATCCAGCGCCGCATCCGACCGTCCGGCGTTCGGCGCGCCGATCACCACGTCCTCACCGGCCCCCGCCCGGTGCAACAACACCGCCATGACCGCCTGCAACACCATCGAGGCCGTCGCGTTATGCGCCGCCGCCAGCGCCTTGACCCCCGCCCACGCCTGTGGGTCGATGCGCACATCTACCTCATCACCGCGGTAACTGGGCGCCGGCGGGCGGGCCCGGTCCGCCGGCGGCGACACCGCCTCGGGCAGATCGGCCAACTCCTGCCGCCAATAGGCCAACTGCCCAGCAATCACACTGTCGGGATCAGACTCCGCCCCCAACCACTCCCGTTGCCACAGCGTGTAATCGGCATACTGCACCGCCAACGGCGCCCGCTCCGGGGCCCGGCCCTGCCCCCGCGCCCGATACGCCTCGCTGATATCCCTGGCCATTGGAGCCAGTGACCAGCCATCAAAAGCGATGTGGTGCGCCACAATCCCCACCACATACTGCTCGGGGCCCACCGCATAGATCTGCGCACGAATCGGGATCTCCGCCGACAAATCAAACCGATACCCCGCCAGCGCCACCAACTCGCCGACCACATCCTGCTCCGGCAACGACACCACTGTCACGCCCCCGCGCCGCCACATCCCCGCCTCCGCCGGCAATACCTTCTGGAACGGCACACCGTCGATGTCGGGAAATATGGTGCGCAGAGACTCGTGGCGGGCGATCACATCATCGATAGCCGCCCCCAACGCCTCGACATCCAGCACCCCGCTGATCCGAAACGCGGTCGGCATGTTGTAGGTCGCCACCCCGCCCTCGAACCGGTTGAGGAACCACATCCGGCTCTGGGCATACGACAACGGCACCACCGCCGGCCGCGCGCCGGCCAGCAACGGCTTACGCCTACCCCCATCCCTGCCGATGCGGGGCGCTAACCCGGCAACCGTGGGCGCCTCGAACACGGTGCGCACCGCAAGGTCAGCATCCAGGGCGGTGTTGACCGCGGCGATCACCCGCATCGCCGACAACGAGTCCCCACCCAGGTCGAAAAACGAGTCGTCGACCCCGACGCGGTCCAGCCCAAGCACCCGGGCGTAGATACCGGCCAGGACCTCCTCGGTCAGGGTGGCCGGGGCGCGGTAGCCATCGGCCTCGGTGTATTCGGGTGCCCGCAGGGCCCGGGTGTCCAGTTTGCCGTTGACCGTCAACGGCAGCGCGTCGATCACCACCACCGCGGCCGGCACCATATAGGCCGGGAGCCGCTCGGCCAGCGCGGCACGCACCCCGGCCGGGTCGACAGTCCCGATGACATAGCCCACCAGCCGTTTGTCGCCGGGGCGGTCCTCGCGGGCGATCACCACCGCCTGCTCCACCCCATCCAGCCCGGTCAGGGCCGCCCGCACTTCCCCGAGCTCGATGCGATACCCGCGGATCTTGACCTGCTCATCAGCGCGCCCCAGATAGTGCAGCTGCCCATCCGGGCGCCAGCGCACCAGATCCCCGGTGCGATACATACGCGTTCCAGGCGCTCCCGCGCCGGCGAACGGGCAGGCCACAAACCGCGACGCGGTCAAAGCGGACCGACGCCAATACCCATACCCCACCGTGGTACCGGATATATACAACTCGCCAACCACACCGGCGGGCACCGGCCGCAACCACATATCAAGCACAAACAATGCCGCCCCCGGCAGCGGCGAGCCGATCGGCGGCGCTCCCGAACCCGTCATCAACGGCGCGCTATAGGTCACATCCACCGTGGCCTCTGTCGGGCCGTACTTATTGATCATCACCCGCCCGGGTGCCGCCCACCGGTCCACCAGGTCGGCTGGGCAGGCTTCACCGCCCACGAGTAAGGCCACCGACTCCAAACCCTCAGGCGACAAAGCTCCTGCAGCTGAAGCGGTCTGGCCTAAGACGTCGACTTGTTCAGATATCAGTAGGGCGTGAAGCTCGGTCGGCGAGTTTGTCATCGACTCGGGAACCACCACTAGCCGCCCACCGTGTAAGAGCGCACCCCAGATCTCCAAGACCGAGAAGTCGAACGACAAGGAAAACCACTGCGTCCACACGCCGGGGCGCCGCAGGTCGGCGTCTAGTGACTCTATGTACTGGATCACGTTGTGGTGGGTAATGGCCACCCCCTTGGGGACGCCGGTAGTGCCGGAGGTGTAGATGATGTAGGCGATGTCATCAGGGGCCGGCGCCGGCAACGGTGTGCACGGATAAGCCTGAATCGCGGGGTCGTCGATGTCGATCACTGCCACGCCGTGCCCGTCTAGCCGCCCACGCAGCCCAACAGTGGCGATCGCGGCGATCGGCGCGGCGTCGTCGAGCATGAACTCGACCCGGGCCGCCGGCAGCGCCGGGTCGATCGGCACATATGCCGCCCCAGTTTTGAGCACCGCCAAAATCGCCACGATCGCCTCGGCCGACCGGGAAAACAGCAGCGCCACACACTCCCCCGAGCCCACCCCCTGGCCGGCCAAGAGGTGCGCCAGCCGGTTGGCGGCCTCATCGAGCTCGCGGTAAGTCGTCGAGCGGCCTTCGAAGGTCAGCGCCACCGCGTCGGGTGTGCGCACCACTTTCGCATCAAACAACACGGGAATCGACACCGCCGGGGCCGCGGGCCGGGTCAACACCGCCCGATTACCCCACCCATCCAGCCGGGCGTGCTCCGCCGCATCGAGCAGATCCATCGACGATAGCCGCCGTGTGGGGTCGTCGGTCATCGCCACCAACACCCGACCCAACCGCTCGATCAGTACCTCGATGCTGGCCGCGTCGAACACATCGGTGCGAAATTCCACCGACCCGCCGATCCCGGCGGGCTCACCGGCCTGGTTCCAGCGTTCGGCCAACGAAAATGTCAGGTCCATGCGGGCGACCTGCGTTTCGGCCGACAGCGGGGTGACCTGCAGATCACCCAAGGCCAATCCGGCGACGGGATCACTGCTATGTCCCCAGGGCAGGTTCTGCCAAGCCAACAACACCTGCACCAGCGGGTGATGATTCAGGGACCGGGTCGGATTGAGCCGCTCCACCAACACCTCAAAAGGCACGTCCTGATGCTCAAAGCCGGCCAGACTGCGCCCTCGCACCTGAGCCAACACCTCAGCCACAGTGGGATCCCCGACCAGATCAACCCGCAACACCAACGTGTTGACAAAACAACCCACCAGGCCATCCAGTGCGGTATCGCCGCGCCCGGCGATCGGGAACCCGACGGCCACATCGGGGCTGGCGCTGATCTTGGACAACAACACCGCCAGGGCCGCCTGAATCACCATGAAACTGGTCGCGTTGTGCTCGCGGGCCACCCCGCGCACCCGCGCCTGCAGCTGGGCCGGCCACTCCACGGCAACCCTGGCGCCGCGATAATCGGCCACCAGCGGGTAGGGCCGATCGATGGGCAGCTGCAGCCGCTCGGGCATCCCGGCCAGGGCCTGCTCCCAGAAACCCAGCTGCGAGGCGATGCGGCTGTGGCTATCGGTCAGGTCACCCAGCTGAGCGCGCTGCCACAGCGTGTAATCGACATACTGCACCGCCAATGGCGCCCAACCCGGTGCGTGCCCCGCACACCGGCTGGCATAGGCCACCCCCAGATCAGCCACTAGCGGGGTGATCGACCAGCCGTCGGCGGCGATATGGTGCACCACGGCCACCAGCACGTGCTCGTCCTCGCTGATGCGGAAAAGCCGTGCCCGCAAAGGGATCTGGGTTGCCAGGTCAAACGGGTCACCCACCGCAGTGCCGATGGTCTCCTCTAGCAGAGCCGCCGACCAGCCGGTCGCATCAACGACCTCCCAGCCGAAGTCGGCCCCTTCGGGCGACACCACCACCTGCCGAGGAATCCCCTCAACCGCAGCAAACAGGGTGCGCAGGCTCTCATGGCGGTCCACCACATCGGCCAACGCCGCCCCCAACGCCTCGGCATCCAGCCGCCCGCTCAGCCGCAACCCGACCGCTATGTTGTAGACCGATGAGGGCCCCTGCAACTGGTCGATAAACCACAACCGGTTCTGGGCAAACGACAACGGAATCACCGCCGGCCGCTCACCGGCCACCAACGGCTCCAGCCCACCCCCACCCGCACCGATACGGGACGCCAACTGGGCCACCGTGGGCGCCTCGAATACGGTGCGCACCGAAACGCCGGCATCCAAACCGGTGTTGATCGCGGCGATCACCCGCATCGCCGACAGCGAATCCCCGCCCAGGTCGAAAAACGACTCATCGACCCCGACCCGCTCCAGCCCGAGTACCTGGGCGTAGATGCCGGCCAGGAGCTCTTCGACCGCGCCGGCCGGGGCGCGGTAACCATCGCTGCCCTGATACTCCGGTGCCGGCAGGGCGCGGGTGTCGAGTTTGCCGTTGGGTGTCAGCGGCAGCGCCGCCAACACCACCACCGCGGCCGGCACCATATAGGCCGGTAGCCGCTCGGCCAGCTGGGTGCGTATCTCGGCCGGGTCCGCGGTCCCGGTGACATAGCCCACCAGGCGCTTATCGCCGGGGCGGTCCTCGCGGGCGATCACCACCGCCTGCTCCAACCCATCCAGCGCGGTCAGTGCGGCCTGAATCTCCCCAAGTTCGATGCGATACCCGCGGATCTTGACCTGCTCATCGGCACGCCCCAGATACTGCAGCTGCCCATCAGCACCCCAACGCACCAGATCCCCGGTGCGATACATACGTTGTCCCGGCGCTCCCGCGCCGGCGAACGGACACGCCACAAACCGCGACGCGGTCAACCCGGGCCGCCGCCAATACCCACACCCCACCCCCGAACCGGCCACATACAACTCGCCGACCACCCCCTCCGACGCCGGCCGCAACCACCGATCCAGCACAAAAAACGCCGCCCCCGCCACCGGCGAACCGATCGGCACCACAGCCGACCCCGCTATCAGCGGCGCACTCTTGGACGCCCACATCGTGGTCTCGGTCGGGCCGTAGACGTTCACCATCACCCGCCCCGGCGCCCAGCGATCCACCAGCGCGGGCGGACACCGCTCGGCGCCGATCACCAACGCCGCCGACTCCAACCTCTCCGGGGAAAGCATCCCCACCGCCGATGGGGTCTGGGTCAACACGCTGACCCCTTCGCCGACCAGCAGGTCGTGGAAATCCTCCTGGGAGCGCGCCACCGACTCGGGCACCACCACCAGCCGCCCCCCATGCAGCAGCGCACCCCAGATCTCCCACACCGAGAAGTCGAAGGCATACGAGTGACACTGCGTCCACACCTGCCCCGGCCCCAGATCCAGGCCGACCTCTAAGGAGTCGAACAGCTGGGCAACGTTGTGCTGGGTGACCGCCACGCCCTTGGGCACCCCGGTGGTGCCCGAGGTGTAGATGATGTGGGCAACGTCATCGGGGGCCGGCGCCGGCAAACCTGTGCTGGGTTGGGTGTCAATCCGGGGGTCGTTGACCTCGATAACCAGCAGCTCAAACTCGTCGAGCCGGTCGGCCAGCCCAGCGGTGGTGATCGCGGCGATCGGCGCGGCATCCTCGATCATGAACCCGATCCGGGCCGCCGGCAGCGCCGGGTCAATCGGCAGATAAGCCGCCCCGGTTTTCAGCACCGCCAGGATCGCCACGATCGCCTCGGCCGACCGGGACAACAGCAGCGCCACACACTCCCCCGGGCCCGCCCCCTGGTCGGCCAGCAGGTGCGCCAACCGGTTGGCCGCCTCGTCGAGCTCGCGGTAAGTCATGGAGCGGCCTTCGCAGGTCACCGCCACCGCCTCCGGCGTGCGCGCCACCTGCGCGTCGAACAACACCGGAACCGACACCGGCGGCGGTCCGGGCTGGGTCAACACCGCCCGATTACCCCACCCATCCAGGCGGGCGTGCTCACCCTCATCGAGCAAATCGATCGACAACACCCGCCGTGTCGTGTCGGCGGTCATGAATGCTGCCCCGAATCAGCGGTCATGGCCACCAGCACCCGCTGGAACCGCTTGATGAGCGCCTCGATGCTTTGCGCGTCGAACACGTCGGTGTCGAATTCGATGCGAAGGCCCAGTTCGCGGCCCGGCTGAGCTTGCACCGTCAGCGGGTAGTGGTTGTATTCGCGGCTGGTGAACTCGGTGACGGCCAACCCGTTGGCGCCCGACAACGCGGCGGCGTCGATCGGGTAGTTTTCGTACACGAAAAGGGTGTCGAACAATTGGTCCCTCCCGGCGATGCGGTGAATCTCGCTGAGCGCCAAGTGCTGGTGCTCAAGGGTGTCGTTGTGGTTGTTTTGCAGTTGGTCCAGCAGGTCTGCGATGGTGGTTGTCGGCGTGATGGTCGCCCGCACCGGCACCGTGTTGATCAACAGGCCCACCATCGATTCCGCGCCGGCCACCTCGGTCGGGCGCCCCGAGACCGCGGTGCCGAAGGCGACATCATGCTGACCCGTCAACCAGCACAACAACTGCGCCCAGGCCGCCTGCAGCACGATGCTGACGGTGGTGTGGCAGGAGCGGGCCAGCTCACTAAGCGCCCCCGTGGTCTCGGCAGGCAACCAAACCGATTCAACGCTTCGCCGCCCTAGCTCTAACCGGTCCTGGGGGCTGACCAGTGTGGGGGTGTCAAAGCCGGCCAGCACCTCATGCCAGGCCGCGCGGGCGGCATCGAGGTCTCGATCGGCCAGCCAGGTAAGAAATGTCCGGTATGACTCGGGCGCGGGCAGCCGTTGCCCGTAATAGCCGGCGAATATTTCCCGCAGCAGGATCGACAGCGACCAGCCATCAAGCACGATGTGGTGATTGGTCAGCACAAACCGGTGCCGATCTGGTGCGGTGCGGATCAGGACGGCCCGAAAGGCCGGCTGGTGGGCGAGATCGTCGACCGCGGCGCGTTCGGCGGCGCACACCTTCTGGATCTGCTCATCGACATCGATGTCGCCGTCGCTGTCGTCGGCGCCCAGGTCGACAAATTGCCACGACGTCCCGGGATCAGCCGTGATGATCTGCACCGGCTCGTCGAACTGGTCGCAGAATCGGGCCACCAGGTGTGGATGCCGGTTGATCACCGTGTGCACGGCATCGCGCAGCCGGTGAGGATCAAGCCCACCGCTTAGCGTGATATCCAGCTGCCCCGCATACACATCGTCGCCACCCTGCGCCGTGCTGGCGTGAAACAGCAGCCCCTGCTGCAGGGGGGTCAACGGCAACACATCGGCGATCCGGTATTGCTGCTCGAGTTCGTCGATCTGCGGCTGGCTCAGCCGAGCAGGCGCGAGGTCAGACGGCGTCAACCCGCCCCCACCGGCTCGCACATGCGCGCAGATGCCGGCCAGGGCGTCAAACCACAACCGGCTCAACCGACCGACCTGCACGTCATCCAGCGCCGAAGGCGCCCATCTCCAGTCGGCGTGCAGCTGCGGGCCGGCGTCGGTGTCCACGGTGCCGGAATTGAGCTCCACGGTGTGCGCCAGCGGCATGGGCAAAGCTGCGGCAGCGCCGGTAACCGACATGCCGTCCTGGCCCAGCCGCCAACCCTCACCGAACCCGTCGGCCGCCGCGCCGCCGCCGAGGCGCCCCAGATAGTTAAACCCGATCGGCGGATCCGACCCATCGAGGTCAACCTCGCTGTTCAGATAGCGCAGCAGACCATAGGTCAGCGGATCCGGCAGGGCGCGAAGCTGCTCTTTGGCGTCCTTGATCACCGCCCCCAGTGCGGCCTCGCCCGCGATCACCTGCGCCCAGGACAACCCACCGGCCGCCAACGACACCGGATATTTGGTGGTAAACCACCCCACCGTGCGCGACAGATCCACATCGGGGCCCAGTTCCTCGTGGCGCCCGTGACCCTCCACATCGATGCCGATCGGCGCGCCACCGGTGCCCAAAAATTCCGCCACCGCCAAAGCGAACCCGATCAACAAGATGTCGTTCACCCCGGCATGAAACGCCGCCGGCACCTCACCAAGCAGCATGCCTGTGGTCTCGACATCCAGCTCCGCCGACAGGTGCCCGGCCGTGGCAAACGTATCCACATCGGGGCACACCGCCGGCAGCGCGGCAGACACCGCGGCCACCTTCCGCCAGGCGCCCGCCTGCTCCACGACTTGCGGGCGGCGCGCGAACTCAGCCAGCAGCGCCGCCCACCGGGCAAACGACGTCCCGCCCGCCGGCAACGCCACCTGCTGCCCGCCGCGATGCTGGGCCCAGGCAATGTTGAGGTCCTCCAACACAATCCGCCACGACACCCCGTCGACGGCCAGATGATGAATGGTCAACACCAACTGGCTCGTGGAGGCAACCCACAGCGCGCTCAGCATCACCCCGGCGGCCGGATCCAACCGCGACCGCGCCGCCACCAGCACCTCATCGGACAACACCTCCACCGAGTGCAGACATGTGCCGGCGTCCACCGACCCCGCCTCGGGCACGGTCAACGACCACCCCCCGGCACCGTCGTCATCGACGCGCAACCGCAACATGGCATGCCGATCCAGCAAGGCCTGCAACACCACCACCACGTCGGCCTCGGTCACCCCCGCCGGAGCCTGCACCAGCACCGTCTGATTGAACTGGTCGATCGGGCCATCCACACCGTGCAGCCAACACATGACCGGGGTGGCCACCACCGGCCCGATGCCCTCATCGACCAGGCCATCCTCACCATCGGCCACCCCGACCACTCGGGCCAGCCGGGCCACGGTCTGCTCCACGAAAACATCGCGCGGCTTGCACAGCAGCCCAGCCGCCCGGGCCCGGGCCGCCACCTGCATCGACAAAATACTGTCCCCACCCAGCTCGAAAAACGACTCATCGACCCCGACCCGCTCGAGCCCGAGTACCTGGGCATAGATGCCGGCCAGGACCTCCTCCACCGCGCCGTCCGGGGCCCGATAACTGCTCGCGGCGTCCTGATACTCCGGTGCCGGCAGGGCCCGGGTGTCCAGTTTGCCGTTGACCGTCAACGGCAACGCCTCCAACGCCACCACCGCCGCCGGCACCATATAGGCCGGCAGCCGCTGGGCCAGCGCGGCCCGGACACCGCCAACATCGACCGCGCCGGGCACCGCTTCGGTGACATAGCCCACCAGCCGCTTGTCGCCGGGGCGGTCCTCGCGGGCGATCACCACCGCCTGCTCCACCCCATCCAGCCCGGCCAGGGCCGCCTGGACTTCGCCGAGCTCGATGCGATACCCGCGGATCTTGACCTGCTCATCGGCGCGCCCCACATACCGCAGCTGCCCATCAGCACCCCAACACACCAAATCCCCGGTGCGATACATCCGCGCCCCCGGCCTCCCAAACGGGCAGGCCACAAACCGCGACCCGGTCAACCCGGCCCGACGCCAATACCCAACCCCCACCCCGGCACCGGCCACATACAACTCCCCGACCACCCCCGCCGGCACCGCCCGCAACCACCCATCCAGCACAAACAACGCTGCTCCCGGCACCGGCGAACCGATCGGCGGGGCCCCCGACCCCGCAACCAGCGGCACACTCAGCATCACAACCATCGTGGTCTCGGTCGGGCCGTAGGCGTTGATCATCACCCGCCCGGGCGCCCACCGATCCACCAGCTCCGCCGGGCAGGGCTCAGCCGCCACCACCAACGCCGCCGACTCCAAACCCTCAGGCGACAACGCCCCCGCCGCAGACGGGGTTTGGGTGAGCACGTTGACGTGTTCGGTGACCAGCAAGGCGTGGAAGTCTTCCGGTGAGCGGGCGACCGACTCGGGCACCACCACCAGCCGCCCACCGTGCAAAAGCGCACCCCAGATCTCCCACACCGACGCGTCGAAGGCATAGGAAGCCCACTGCGTCCAAACTCCCGCCGCGGGCAGATATGCGTCTAGTGCCTCCAGCAACTGGGTGACGTTGTGGTGGGTAGTCGCCACCCCCTTGGGCACCCCGGTGGTGCCCGAGGTGTAGATGAGGTAGGCGATGTCATTGGGGTCGGGCGTCGGCGGTGCCGTGCACGGGTAGGCCTGGATGCGGGGGTCGTTGACATCGATGACCAGCAGGTCACACCCGTCCAGGCCCTCGGCTAGCCCGGTAGTGGTGATCGCAGCCGCCGGCGCGGCGTCGTCGAGCATGAATCCAATCCGGGACGCCGGCAGCGTCGGGTCGATCGGCAGATAAGCCCCCCCGGTCTTCAAAACCGCCAGGATCGCTATGACGGCCTGAGCCGAACGCTCCAACAGCACCGCCACACGCTCACCTGGGCCAACACCATGGCCGGCCAACAGGTGCGCCAACCGGTTGGCGGCCTCCTCAAGCTCGCGGTAAGTCATTGAGCGGCCCTCGAAGCTCAGCGCCACCGCATCCGGTGTGCGCGCCACCTGCGCGGCGAACAACACCGGAACCGACACCCCGGTCGCCGGCTGGGTCAACCCCGCCCGGTTGCCCCACCCCTCCAGGTGGGCGTGCTCACCGGCATCGAGCAGATCCATCGACGACAGGCGCCGTGTGGGCTCGGCGGTCATCGCCACCAGCACCCGCTGGAACCGCTTGATGAGCGCCTCGATGCTTTGCGCGTCGAACACATCGGTGTCGAATTCGATGCGAAGCCGCAGTTCAGCCCCCGGCGTGGCTTGCATCGCCAGCGGGTAGTGGTTGTATTCGCGGCTGGTGATCTCGGTGATGGCCAACTCGTGGTCACCCGCCAACGCGCCGGTGTCGAGCGGGTAGTTTTCGTATACGAACGCCGTGTCGAACAACTGTTCGTGACCGGTGACGCGGTGAATCTCCCTAAGCGCCAGGTGCTGGTGCTCAAGCGTGTTGTTACGAACGCGCTGCAGCTGGTCCAGCAGGTCCGCGGTGGTGGTTGCCGCGGTAATGCTCACCCGCACCGGGACCGTGTTGATCAACAGGCCCACCATTGATTCCGAGCCGGCCACCTCGGTCGGGCGCCCCGAGACCGCGGTGCCGAAGGCGACATCATGCTGGCCGGTCAGCCAGCACAACAGGTGTGCCCAGGCGCCCTGCAACACGGTGCTGACGGTCGTGTGGTACGAGCGCGCCACCTCGCTAAGCGCCCGCGTGATCTCCTCAGGCACCCGAGACGATTCAACGCCTCGCCGCCCTACCCCTAACCGATCCGCCGGTCCGACCAGTGCCGGCGTGTCAAAGCCGGCCAACGCCTCACGCCAGGCCGCGCGGGCGGCATCAAGGTCTCGATCGGCCAGCCAGGTAACAAACCTGCGATACAAGACCGCCGCGGGCAGTCGCTGCCCGTAATAGCTGGCGAATATTTCCCGCAGCAGGATCGGCAGCGACCAGCCATCGAGCACGATGTGGTGATTGGTCAGCACACACCGGTGCCGATCTGGTGCGGTGCGGATCAACGCCACCCGAAAGGCCGGCTGACCGGCCAGATCGCAAACCGCGGCGCGTTCGGCGGCGCACACCTTCTGGATCTGCTCCTCGGGGTCGTCGTCGGCGCCCAGGTCGACATACCGCCAGGGCGCCACGGGATCAGCCGGGATGATCTGCACCGGCTCGTCGAACTGGTCGCAGAATCGGGCCACCAGGTGTGGATGCCGGTTGACCACCGTGTGCACCGCATCGCGCAGCCGGTGAGGGTCAAGGGCCCCGGTCACGGTGAAATCCAGCTGCACCGCATACACATCGTCGTCGTTGCCCTGCGCGGTGCTGGCGTGAAACAGCAGCCCCTGCTGCAGGGGGGTCAACGGCAACACATCGGCGATCCGGTATTGCTGCTCGAGTTCGTCGATCTGCGGCTGGCTCAGCCGAGCAGGCGCGAGGTCAGACGGCGTCAACCCGCCCCCACCGGCTCGCACATGCGCGCAGATGCCGGCCAGGGCGTCAAACCACAACCGGCTCAACCGACCGACCTGCACGTCATCCAGCGCCGAAGGCGCCCAGGTCCAGTCGGCGTGCAGCTGCGGGCCGGCGTCGGTGTCCACGGTGCCGGAATTGAGCTCCACGGTGTGCGCCAGCGGCATGGGCAAAGCTGCGGCAGCGCCGGTAACCGACATGCCGTCCTGGCCCAGCCGCCAACCCTCACCGAACCCGTCGGCCGCCGCGCCGCCGCCGAGGCGCCCCAGATAGTTAAACCCGATCGGCGGATCCGACCCATCGAGGTCAACCTCGCTGTTCAGATAGCGCAGCAGACCATAGGTCAGCGGATCCGGCAGGGCGCGAAGCTGCTCTTTGGCGTCCTTGATCACCGCCCCCAGTGCGGCCTCGCCCGCGATCACCTGCGCCCAGGACAACCCACCGGCCGCCAACGACACCGGATATTTGGTGGTAAACCACCCCACCGTGCGCGACAGATCCACATCGGCGCCCAGTTCCTCGTGGCGCCCGTGACCCTCCACATCGATGCCGATCGGCGCGCCACCGGTGCCCAAAAATTCCGCCACCGCCAAAGCGAACCCGATCAACAAGATGTCGTTCACCCCGGCATGAAACGCCGCCGGCACCTCACCAAGCAGCATGCCTGTGGTCTCGACATCCAGCTCCGCCGACAGGTGCCCGGCCGTGGCAAACGTATCCACATCGGGGCACACCGCCGGCAGCGCGGCAGACACCGCGGCCACCTTCCGCCAGGCGCCCGCCTGCTCCACCACCTGCGCGGCGCGCGCGTGCTCGACCAGCAGCGCCGCCCACCGGGCAAACGACGTCCCGCCCGCCGGCAACGCCACCTGCTGCCCGCCGCGATGCTGGGCCCAGGCAATGTTGAGGTCCTCCAACACAATCCGCCACGACACCCCGTCGACGGCCAGATGATGAATGGTCAACACCAACTGGCTCGTGGAGGCAACCCACAACGCGCTCAGCATCACCCCGGCGGCCGGATCCAACCGCGACCGCGCCGCCACCAGCACCTCATCGGATAACACGTCCACCGAGTGCAGACATGTGCCGGCGTCCACCGACCCCGCCTCGGGCGCCTCTAGCAACCACCCGCCCGCGCCGTCATCGTCGACGCGCAGCCGCAACATGGCATGCCGATCCAGCAAGGCCTGCAACACCACCACCACGTCGGCCTCGCTGACCCCCGCCGGAGCCTGCAGCAGCACCGTCTGATTGAACTGGTCGATCGGGCCGTCCACACCGTGCAGCCAACGAATGATCGGGGTGGGCGCCACCTCCCCGATGCCCTCATCGACCAGGCCATCCTCACCATCGGCCACCCCGACCACTCGGGCCAGCCGGGCCACGGTCTGCTCCACGAAAACATCGCGCGGCTTGCACAGCAGCCCAGCCGCCCGCGCCCGCGCCACCACCTGCATCGAGGAAATGCTGTCGCCACCCAAATTGAAGAATGAGTCGTCGATCCCGACCCGCTCGAGCCCGAGTACCTGGGCATAGATGCCGGCCAGGACCTCCTCCACCGCGCCGTCCGGGGCCCGATAACTGCTCGCGGCGTCCTGATACTCCGGTGCCGGCAGGGCCCGGGTGTCCAGTTTGCCGTTGACCGTCACCGGCAACGCCTCCAACGCCACCACCGCCGCCGGCACCATGTAGGCCGGCAGCCGCTCAGCCAGCGCGGCACGGATCCCGGCCGGATCTAGCCTCCCGGTGACCCCGACGACATAGCCCACCAGCCGCTTGTCGCCGGGCCGGTCCTCGCGGGCGATCACCGCCGCCTGCTCCACCCCATCGAACCCGGCCAGCGCCGAGCGCACTTCGCCCAGTTCGATGCGATACCCGCGGATCTTGACCTGCTCATCGGCGCGCCCGAAATACCGCAGCTGCCCATCAGCACCCCAACACACCAAATCCCCGGTGCGATACATCCGTGTTGCGGGCCTGCCGAACGGGCAGGCCACAAACCGCGACGCGGTCAACCCGGGCCGCCGCCAATACCCCACCCCCACCCCGGCACCGGCCAAATACAACTCACCGACCACCCCCGCCGGCACCGGCCGCAAGTCCCCATCCAGCACGAAAAACGCCGCCCCCGTGATCGGCGACCCGATCGGCGGGGCCCCCGACCCCCCCGCCAGCGGCGCGCTCTTGGACAACCACATCGTGGTCTCGGTCGGGCCATAAACATTGACCATCACCCGCCCCGGCGCCCACCGATCCACCAACTCCGGCGGGCAGGGCTCCGCACCGATCACCAACGCCGCCGACCCCAACCCCTCCGGGGAGAGCATCCCCACCGCCGACGGAGTCTGGGTCAACACCGTCACCTGTTCACGCACCAGCAAGGCGTGGAAATCCTCCGGAGAGCGGGCCACCTGCTCGGGCACCACCACCAACCGCCCCCCATGCAGCAACGCCCCCCAGATCTCCCACACCGAAAAGTCGAACGCATACGAATGGAACTGCGTCCACACCTGCCCCGGCGCCAGTTCCACGCCGATCGCCAGCGCGTCGAACATCTGGGTCACGTTGTGCTGGGTGACCGCCACCCCCTTGGGCACCCCGGTAGTCCCCGAGGTGTAAATGATGTGGGCCAACTCATCGGGGGCCGGGGCCGCCAACGCCGTGACCCGCTGAGTGTCCAGGGCGGGATCGCCGACATCGATCACCGTCAGGCCGAACCCGGCCAGCCGCTCAGCCAACCCCGCGGTGCTCACCGCGACGATCGGTGCGACGTCGGTGAGCATGAACCCGATCCGGGTCTCCGGCAGCCCTGCATCCAGCGGCAGATACGCCGCCCCGGTCTTGAGCACCGCCAAAATCGCCACGACCGCCTCCGCCGACCGCGGAAACAGCAGTGCCACACATGTACCCGGGCCCGCGCCGTGGCCGGCCAACAGATGCGCCAACCGATTAGCCGCCTCGTCGAGCTCCCGGTAGGTCATCGACCGGCCCTCGAAGGTCAGCGCCACCGCATTGGGTGTGCGGGCCACCTGCGCGGCGAACAACTCCGGAACCGACACCCGCGTCGCCGGCCGGGTCAACCCCGCCCGATTGCCCATCTCATCCAGCCGGGCGTGCTCAGCGGCATCCAGCAGATCCACCGACGTCAGCCGCCGGGTGGGCTCGGCGATCATCGCCTCCAAGACCCGCCGCAACTGCTCGGTCAGCGCCTCGATGCTGGCCGCATCGAACACGTCGGTGCGAAACTCCACCATCCCGCCGATCCCGGCGGGCTCCCCGGCCTCGGTCCAGCGTTCGGCCAGAGAAAAAGTCAGGTCCATGCGGGCGGTGTCGGTGTCCACCGGCGTCGGCGTGACCTCCAGGTCACCCAACGCCAACGCGGCGGAGGGGTCGCTGGTGTGTCCGGGAAGGTTCTGCCAGCCCAACATCACCTGGATCAGCGGGTGATGGGTGAGGCTGCGGGTCGGGTTGAGCCGATCGACCAGCGCCTCAAAGGGCACGTCTTGGTGGTCGTAGGCGGCCAGGCTGCGCGCCCGCACCTGGGCCAGCAGCTCGGCCAGGGTGGGATCTCCGGCCAGATCGACCCGCAACACCAAGGTGTTGACGAAAAAGCCGACCAACTCATCCAGCGCGGGGTCGGGCCGCCCGGCGATCGGGAATCCGACGGCCACGTCCCTGCTGGCGCTGATCTTGGCCAGCAGCACCGCCAGCGCTGTCTGGACCACCATGAAGCTGGTTGCGTTGTGCTCGCGAGCCACCTGACGAACCTGGTGCTGCAGCCCCGCCGGCCAGTCCACTGCCACATTGGCGCCGCGGTAATCGGCAACCAGCGGATAGGGCCGATCGGTGGGAAGCTGCAGGCGCTCGGGCATCCCGGCCAAAGCATCCTGCCAATAGGCCAGCTGGGCGGCGATCGGGCTGTCGCTATCGTCGAGATCACCAAACAGCGCGCGCTGCCACAGCGTGTAATCCACATACTGCACCGCCAACTCGGCCCAGCCGGGGGCCTGCCCGGCAGACCGGCTGGCATAGGCCACCCCCAGATCACGCACTAGTGGAGTCACCGACCAGCCGTCCGCGGCGATATGGTGCGCCGTGGCCACCAGGATGTGTTCGTCGTCGGCGATGCGGAAAAGCCGTGCCTGCAATGGGATCTCGGTGGTCAGGTCAAACGGGTGACGGGCCACCGCGCCGATGGCCTCCTCCAACCGGCTTGCCGGCCATGCGGTGGCATCGATGATCTGCCAGCCGAAGTCGGCCCGCTCGGCGGGCACCACCAGCTGCTGGGGTATCCCCTCAGGCGCCGCAAACAGCGTGCGCAGGCTCTCATGGCGGCCCACGACGTCGGCCAGCGCCGCACCCAGCGCGCCGGCATCAAGGCGCCCGCGCAGTCGCAGCGCCACCGGCATGTTGTAGACCGGCCAGGCCCCCTGCAGTTGGTCGAGGAACCAAAGCCGGCTTTGGGCAAACGACAACGGAACCACCGCGGGCCGCTCACCCGCCACCAACGGCGCCAGCCGACCCGCCTCCCCACCGATACGGGGCGCCAACTGGGCCACCGTGGGCGCCTCGAACACGGTGCGCACCGAAACGCCGGCATCCAGGCCAGCGTTGATCGCGGCGATCAGGCGCATCGCCAACAGCGAATCCCCGCCCAAATCGAAAAACGACTCATCCACACCGACGCGCTCGACCCCCAGCACCCGGGCGTAGATGCCGGCCAGGATCTCCTCGATGGCGCTGGCCGGGGCGCGATACCCACCAGCGGTGTACTCCGGTGCCGGCAGGGCGCGGGTATCGAGCTTGCCGTTGGGTGTTAGCGGCAGCGCGTCGATCACCACCACCGCCGCCGGAATCATGTACGGCGGCAGCCGCTCGGCCAGCGCGGCGCGTATCCCGGCCGGGTCCGCGGTCCCGGTCACATAACCCACCAGACGCTTATCACCGGGGTGGTCCTCGCGGGCGATCACCACCGCCTGATCCACCCCATCCAACCCATTCAATGCGGCCTGGACTTCACCGAGCTCGATGCGATACCCGCGGATCTTGACCTGCTCATCGGCGCGGCCCAGATACCGCAGCTGCCCATCAGCACCCCAACACACCAAATCCCCGGTGCGATACATACGTTGTCCCGGCGCTCCCGCACCGCCGAACGGACAAGCCACAAACCGAGACCCGGTCAACCCCGACCGGCCCACATACCCAACCCCCACCCCGGTACCGGCCACATACAACTCACCGACCACCCCAGCCGCAACAGGGCGCAACCACCCATCCAGCACAAACAACGCCGCCCCCGGCACCGGCGCACCGATCGGCACGTCCCCCGACCCCGCCACCAATGGCGCGCTGATCGTGGCATACACCGTGGTCTCGGTCGGACCGTAGCCGTTGATCATCACCCGCCCCGGCGCCCACCGGTCCACCACCTCAGCCGGGCAGGGCTCAGCGGCAACCATCAGCGCCGTCGACTCCAACCCCTCAGCCGAAAGCATCCCGACCGCCGACGGGGTCTGGCTCAACACACTGACCTTTTCGGTGACCAGCAAGGCGTGGAAGTCCTCCGGGGAGCGCAGCACCTCCTCGGGCACCACCACCAGCCGCCCACCATGCAGCAGCGCACCCCACATCTCCCACACCGAGTAGTCGAACGCATACGAGTGACACTGCGTCCAGACCTGTCCCGGCGATGGCTCCAAGCCGACCTCGAGTGCGTCGAACAGCCGGGTCACGTTGTGGTGGGTGACCGCCACCCCCTTGGGCACACCGGTGGTGCCCGAGGTGTAGATGAGGTGGGCGATGTCATCGGGGGCCGGCGCCGGTAGCGCTGTGCTGGGTTGGGTGTCCACAGCGGGGTCGTTGACATCAATAACCACCACGTCGTGTCCGTGTAGCCGCTCAGCCAGCCCGGTGGTGGTGATCGCAACCATCGGCGCGGCATCATCGAGCATGAACTGCATCCGCGCGTCGGGATACCCCGGGTCGATCGGCAGATAGGCCGCCCCGGTTTTCAGCACCGCCAAAATCGCCACGATCGCCTCCGCCGACCGCGAAAACAGCAGCGCCACACACTGTCCCGCGCCGACCCCCTGGTCGGCCAGCAGGTGCGCCAACCGGTTCGACGCCTCCTCAACCTCGCGGTAGGTCCACGAGACCTCCCCGCACACCAGCGCCACCGCCTGCGGGGCACGGGCCACCTGCGCGGCGAACAACACCGGAACCGACATTGCCGGCGCTGCCGGCCGGGTCAACACCGCCCGGTTACCCCACCCATCCAGGCGCGCGTGCTCACCGGCATCCAGCACATCCATCGACAACACCCGCCGTGTCGGGTCGGCGGCCATCGCCACCAACACCCGCTCCAACCGCCCCGCTAAATTCGAGGGGTCAAAACTCGAAAACGGCTGTCCGGCGCCCACCGTGCTGAAAAGCTGCTCATCACCGACTCCATAGAACAACAGCCCAAAGTGACCTATCGGGCCAAAAGTGGTATAGGTCGCTATTGCCGGAACACCGCCGAGATTAAAGGTTAGTCTGGCCGGCACGAAATTAAGAACTACCCGATTTGCCGCCCGCCTGAGGCCGCGAACGTCACCGTCAGCCTCAAGAAGGTGCACCGGAAACCGCTGATGTTTCAGTGCTTCTCGTATTCGTGTGTCAACATGTTTGCAGAAATCGGCCACTAAAGATTCCGGAGACGCCTTCAAGACCAGCGGTACCACCCCGGCAACCATCCCGGGAAGCAGCTTTGACGTTGGATGCATTCGCCTGCTGACCGGGAAGTTGAGCACCACCTCTGAACCGTCAGCGCCGAACCCACCCACCAAAAGCGCGCATGCCGCGGTGAGGACCGATGATCGACGGATGCCCAACCCCTTGGCTAACTCTTTGATTCGGCCGACGACGGACGGGTCCAATTGAACCGGCACAGACGGCCAATACGAATCCCGCTCGCTCGCGGCCTGGGGCAACCGATAGTCCGGCCCGTTTTCCTGGGGAAGGTTCTCGCTCCAGTAGGCCTGATCTTCCAGATAATCGGTGGACGCTTCGTACTCTAACTCGCTGCTAACCAGGTCCTGCAACGAGCCAAAATACGCAGGAGAAATGGGCGTGCCAGAAACAATTGCAGAGTAGATAGTTGCAATCCGACGGCCTACGAGGGCAATGCCGGTTCCGTCTACGATTATGTGGTGGCTGCATATGAACCAGTAATATTCGTCGGGCCGCGTCCGGAATAACGCAAATTTGAACAGCGGGCCGGTGAATGGCATCGGCGTGCGTTGAATCGATGATGATATCTCACGGGCTTCCTGCACGGCATGGTCCGAGTCGCTCAGGTCGTAAAAGTCCAGCTCGACATCCGGGTAATCAATCGCCCGTTGGAAAACCTGGCCATCCACTTCGAAGAAGGCGGCCCTGCATGCCTCGGCCTCTTGCAGCGCTTGGCTGATCGCCTGCTGGAGCAAATCAGGCTTGACCGTGCCCTCGATTCTCACGAATTGGCCAAGCTGCCACTCCGTATCGAGTTGACCCGTTTCCTGCGCAAGCCATATGTCTAGCTGTCCGCGCGTGAGCGGAAGTGCCCGGTCGTCAAGCTCCATCCGAGTCCCCCCACGGTTTACCTATCAAAAGCCCGCCCCTCTGCCAGCCTCTCGCGCAGACTCTTCGGCCGTATGTCGGGCCAGTTCTGTTCGATGTAGTCCAGACATGCAGCGCGCTCCGCTTCCCCGTACACCACCCGCCAGCCGGCTGGAACATCGGCGAAGGCCGGCCACAGGCTGTGTTGCTCCTCGTCGTTGACCAAGACGAAAAAGCTGCCATCGTCGTCGTCAAACGGATTAATGCTCACCGATTCTCCAGACCGTCTAGTCGACATGAGTGAAACCGTTTCAAAACATACTGGAGGCCGACACCCCTGACTGCGTGTTCAGCAGGTTTGATGCAAGTAGAGTAGTCAGCGCGCGCACCTAGAGTAGACGCAGCCAATAGTTGCTGAAGCTTCGCGATCCGTTCTTCGAAATCGAGCCGAAGTCCGTTACTGACGACCCCGACCGCACGGGCATTGCGCCAGATGCGATCGGTCGGAAAGCCTTCCAGCGGCCGTTCAAGCGGAACTCGACGTGGAACCATCCGAACTGGTGCGCCCAGCCGGTCCACGATCGCAGTCAGGTCCACGGTGGCGACCGGGCGACCCGTGGATGTCACGACGCGCAGGGCGGACAGCAGCTGACCGGCCCCATCCATATCGACCCCCAGCTGCCCCAGAACCGTCGCGCCATTGGACCAGATAGTTACGGCGCCGCCACCTGCCTTCACATCAGGCCGCCGTTCGAGGACGGTGACGTCATGGCCGTCGCGCAATAATCCCCGAGCAATGGAGATGCCGCCCACACCGGGCGCCGACAACGAGGATCCGAAGCGACCGAGTCGACGGCGCGTTCGGCACTGGCCTCAGCTTCGCGGAACGCCTGTAGCGGGCACATTCCGGAATCGGCTCCCGATCCCGTTCGTCCCCGTGCCTGAAAAGTAGATCATCAGCAACGCATTCATCTCAAACCTCCTACTGCTACCACGCAGGGCTTCGACGAGAAGTTCACCGCGGCGCCAGACAATGTGGCCTCGCCGGATTCAAGCGGCGGTCGGCTGCACCTCGGCACCACGCGCTGTTCTTGACCATGGGCTCGATGACTTCAGCGCCCGGCCGTTGCTGATCCGCTCGGCACTGAAGTATTCCAGGAAGTCATGTCGTGATCCCACGCTGTCGATGGCGCTGGCCAAGAAACCCGGATCCCGGTTCCAGCGCTGCGTCGACTTCGCCCGCGCTCTGAGCGAGTAGCTGTCCCACGCCTGTTTCGGGGACACCAGCCCCGGGGTGGTCATGAGGTTCGTTGCTGAACACCCCGTCGCGACGTGCTGAGGTCGTCTTAATTCCCGGTCCGATCCAGACTTAGTAAGTGGATGAGCTGGTCGCGCTTGCTGATGCCGAGTTTGGCGAAGATGCGATAAAGGTGTCCCTCCACCGTCCGCACCGAGACAACCAACCGATCGGCGATCTGACGGTTGGACAAACCGGCCGCGACCAGCATCGCGATCTGGCGTTCCCGGCCGCTGATCGACAGCGGCCGGGCCGCGGCATCGACCGCCGGTGTTCGCACTCCGCCCTGGCTGGCCAGCCAATATGCGCGGGTCGATGACTCGACTTCCTTGCCACGATTGCCTTTAGCAGCGTGTTCGTCCGCGGCCTGCGCCGCCGCGTCGGCGGCAAGCGCCACTGCACCCATATCGGTGAACCGATCAGCCACAACATCAAGCAGATCGCCGTCGTGGTCGGCCAGCCCGCGGGCATGGTCAGCGGCCGCCTCCGCCAACGGAGTCTTCAGCATCCGGGCAAGCGCCTCCAACCTTGCGGTGTGCGAACGGTCGCCGAACCTAACAGCGGTGTGCAAGGCGCGCATCTCGATGGCGAACGTCCCCGTTCGCCGCGCGATCTGCGCCGCCCGCACCGCATGCATCCGGGCGGGCGTCCTCTGACCGACGGACGCCCGCTCCCAGGCCCGGGCCAGCTCGAGTTCCGGCAGGAACACCGCGACCTGCGGTCCATAGGCTTCTTCCGAACTCCGCAGCGCGGCGGCAGCAGCCTTACCGTTTCCGCGCGCGCCTTCAGCCTGCGCGTGCCAGGCTGTCACCAGCATCATCCAGGCCGACGGGAAACCGTGCGACAACGCCGATATCGACTGGTGAAATGCAGAACAGGCGGACGGCAGCGCACCGCGGGCGAGCTGCACGAATCCTCGTATCGCATCCGTCATGGCGTCTGCTGTAGGCACACCGGCGGCCATCGTGGCATAGCGTTCGCACACCCGCGCGGCGGCCAGCAAATCACCGGCGGCCGTCAACGCCATGGCCTCAGCCACCCCGATGGCGAACCGTTGCAGTCCCGATTCGCTGAGCGCAGCGGCCCGCAACCCCGCATCCGCAATGCGGCGAACTTCGCCAAACCGGCCGGCGAGGGCCAACGCACATGACGTCGCCACAGCGGCCCACACCCTCGCCAACGGCAGCACACCCGATGCACACAAACTCGGCCCAGACTCGAGCGTCGTCGCAACATCGCCGGAGAAGAACCCAAACGATAGCTCCAGGGCCGTGACGAGGACGACGAAAGCCTCGGAATCGACACTATCCTTCACGCTGGCCAGTACCTGCCGGGCGCGCTCAACCTGCCCACACACCGAAAACAGATTCGCGGCGCGCAGACAGCCCAACCGCACGGTCATTAGCTCATCGGCACCTGGAAGGTCGAAGGTGCCAAACACTGCCTCGGCGTCATCGCCTCGTCCCTGCCAACTCAGCGCGTCACCAAGCACGATCGCCGCCGGCAGGCCACCGCCGTTGTCGAACGCGAACCGGGCCAGCTCCTCGCCCAAAGCGATGTTCGACATCGTCACCGCACTCGCCGCGGCATCGATGATCACGTCGAGTTCTGGCTCCAGGTCGCTTCGCATCATGAACTGGGCCAGCTGGATCCGGGTGCGCACGTCCGGCAACCCCGACCACCGCTCTTCGTCCTGCATTTGCTTCCGAAGATGTTGTGCCAGCATGCCGTTAAGCTGCCGCGAGCGCACCACCCCGGCGCGTTGGATTGCCGCTTCACCCATGACGGGGTGGGCCAACCGAGCCACCGTGTGTGCTTCGTCGGCCACCATTTGGATCAACCCGCTGCGCTCGAGCTGTGCCACTGCGTCAGCATCGCAAAGTCCACGCATGGTCTCCCAGTCCAGGACCTCTGCAGCGGCCACAACCTCTACCGCCTCCAATTCCTCGGGTGCCAAAGATCGCAGGCGAAACTCGAGAAGATCGTAGAGTTGGCGGTCTCCACGCAGCGCACCTCGAAGCTGCCAGCCGTGATCCGTGCGCACCAGCACACCGCCCTCCCGGCCTGCATTTAGCAGACCGCGCAGCATCAGCGGATTGCCGGCAGTCCGGCCATGCAACTCGTTGATAAGCCGGGTCTCGACGGCGTCGCCGAGCACGGCGCGGGCAAGCTCCTCGGTCTGCTGCCAGGTGAACGGATCGATGTGCAGATGAAGGAGCAGTCCCTCTTTCCACAGCGCTATCACCGCGTCGGGTACTGCGTTCCCCGAGCGGATCGTCACGATCAGTCGTGCACTGCCAAGGGCCGCAAGGTGGTACACCAAGGACGCCGACAACGGATCGAGCAAATGGGCGTCGTCGACAACGACCACCAGGTTCTCTTCCGGCTCCAAGGTTTTGTGCGCAACGGCTAGCATCGCGGCGGGTTCACGTGCGGTGTCGAGGGTCATCAACCAGGAGAACGCACCTAACGGCACCGCGCTCCCGGTTTCGGTGCCCAGCACAAACCGCACCGTAAGCCCGCGTGACGCGGCGGCATCGGCGAGGGCGCGAGCTAGTGTCGACTTGCCGACCCCACTGTCGCCCACAAACAGGACGCCCTGGAACTCGGAAGCGTCGTCGAGCGAGGCCAACGCCTGCCTGACCTCGTCATCGCGGCCCACCATCGGCCACGCCGGCCCACTCCCCGTTTGCATCGGACGTCGAACCTCCACAGGCCACGTCTTTTCGCAGACGCTACCGCGACCCGGCCCACGGTTCGGGCCGGATGTCAAAAATTCCAGCAAAAAAATTTGGCTATCCGTTAGTTGGACACCGGTTCAATCAAATCATGTCCTTGCAGGCTGTTCCGGCAGGCGTCGGACCCCTAGACAAACGGCGCTGGCGAAACCGATCCTGGCGTCAGATTCAGCCTGGTGTTCAGAAGATCTACGGACCCCTACCGTTGACCCGGCCAGAACCGTGGCGACGACGCCTGCCTGGGTGCTCTGCAGGTGCACCAGGCTACCGAAGGCGCGCTCGTGCAGGTGCGGCTGCCGGGCGGGATGCTCACCGCTGCCCAGTTGGCGACGCTCGCCACCGCGTCGAGCCGGATCTCTGATGGATCTGGGCGAGCAGGAATTGCGCCTGCAGATAGCCCATCGCCGCACCGAAACAACGGTGCGGTCCGGCGCCGAATGGCATGAAGGCCAGGTTCGGCCGTGCCGCCACGATGTTCGTGTCGTAGAACCGCATCAGGTTGTCAGATGTGGTTTCGCTCAATGCGATTCGGAGAGTAGACCGACGCAGGTAGCGGTCAGCAGTCGGTAAGCGCGGATGCGAAATCGAGGTTCCACTCGGGTGGGACCTCCGGTTCCTCGGCGAAGGCGTCGATCAGCCCCTGCGGCGGGTGGGCGATCTGCCACAAGGGGGCCGCCAGAGTAGGCGGCAAGCAAGAAGGATGTCGAGCGCCCCTGGGCGCCCAAGCGGCGGAAACGCCTGCTCGATCGCATCGGCGAGCGAGATCACGGCAGTAGTACTGATCCGCTTGACCTCGACAACCCTTTAGAGATCCACCTCGTACTCGAGGTGCAGGTGAAGTTGGCGAGCAGGTCGCAGAAGAGCGAGTCGGCGGCCAAACCGTTGACTAACGTCTCGGCGACCCGCGATGGCGACATAGGACCGGGCTCGCGAAACGCCGCGCACACGGTGTTCGACCACCGGAACCAACCTTCGGTTGCGAGATGCAGGAGCACCTCTTTGTGGGAGGGTGAAATAGATTGTGGGAGGGTGAAATAGCGGCGCACCGCGGAATAGTGGACCCCGGCGCGGTTGGCGACAGCGGTCAACGTCACCGACGCGACACCGGTCTCCAGGGCTAGCGAGCGCGCGGCTTCCACGAGCGCCGCGGCACGTTGGCGCTTCTTCTTTCTGTGCGGGCGCGCTGGAAGCTAAGCTGCATCACCGCCGAGGATAACGCGTGATTTGTAGGTGGATGCGGAACATCAGTACTACGCTTTACGCACCTGGTATGCATTACGATCCCAATCGCGTTGGGAAGGAGCCGACATGGAGGCCATCGGCATGGTTTACTCGTCAAGATCGGCTCGCGCTCCGCGACGCGCCGCACGTTTGGGGTGACCCCGCACGGCTAGCCTGCGACGCCCACCGAGGTGTCGCCGTCTGGCGTGTCGCGGCCGATGCGTAGCTTGATGTTCGAGCAGCTGACGCCGGGTATGGAAAGGGGGAGCAGTGGTAGAACGCGACGTTGCGGAAGCCCAGTCCGATGGCACCGTCGCGGACCGTCGAGACGTTAGCCAACGGTCCGGCCGCCGACCCGCTCTTCTGCGACCTGCTCGCCAAGCTTCTCCTGCACCTCCAGCGCAAGGTGAATCTCGAAAGAGTCGTCGAAATAGGGGGTTTGCGATTTTCGGGGTTCTGAGGCGGCTGTGGATTCCGCTGGTCATACTGGTCGTCATCGGTGCTGGAGGATTAACTGTGTCGCGGCTGCACGGCATCTTCGGCTCTGAGAAACGCCCCTCGTATGCCGACACCAGAACCGACGACACCAAACCCTTCAACCCCAAGCACCTGACGTACGAGGTCTTCGGACCCCCGGGCACCGTGGCCGACATCAGTTATTTCGACGTCAATGCTGACCCGCAGCGCGTCAATGGGGCGCACTTGCCATGGTCGTTGAAGTTCGCGATCACCGAGGCGACGGCCACGGGAAGCATCGTGGCGCAGGGCGATAGTGACAGCATCGGCTGCCGCATCACGGTGGACGGGGAAGTCAAAGCCGAGAAGATCACGCACGAAGTGAGCGCGTTTACCTTCTGCCTTTTGAAGGCCGCATGAGCGACGAACACGCGGACAACGAACACACCACGCCGCCATTCATAGCGCGGACGATCCATCGATTTTCGGTGCCCATCATCTTGGCGTGGTTGGCGATCACCGTCATCGTAAGTATTGGTGTCCCCCCACTGGAACAGGTCGAAAAAGAGCATTCACTATCGCTGAGTCCCAATGATGCGCCGTCGTTCAAGGCGGTGCAGCGCATGAGTGAGGACTTCAAGGAATCCAATTCCGACACTGCGGCGATGATCGTCTTGGAGGGTCAGCAACCCCTCGGCGATGCTGCTCACAAGTACTACGATCGTTTGATTCGTCAGTTGCAAGACGATCCAAAGCATGTGCAGCACATCCAGAATTTCTGGGGCGATCCCCTCACGGCGGGCGCCGCGCAAAGCGCCGATGGTAAGGCCGCATATGTGCAAGTGAACCTCGCCGGTAGGCAGGCCTCGACCTTGGCGAACGAATCGACCGAAGCCGTCCGGGACATCGTGGGGCGGGCGCCAACGCCGCCGGGGGTCAAGGCGTATGTCACCGGCCCCGCGGCGATCGTTGCGGATATGAGCCAGAGTGGCAACCGGAGTGTCGCCACAATTCAGGCGGTGAGCCTCGCGGTGATCTTCATTACGTTGCTCCTCGTCTACCGTTCGGTTATCACCGTAATTCTTTTGTTGCTGATGGTCGGCATAGAATTGCAGGTCGCCCGAGGAATCGTCGCGTTCCTCGGCGATCACGGGATTGTTGGTCTTACTACCTACGCCATTAGTCTGCTGGTATCCGTCGGGATCGCCGCTGGAACGGACTACGGGATATTCTTCACTGGGCGGTATCAAGAGGCACGTCAGGCCGGCGAGGATCGGGTAACGGCTTACTACACCACATACCGCGGGGTCGGCAAGGTTGTCTTCGCCTCCGGTCTGACTATCGCCGGAGCGATTTTCTGCCTCAGGTTTGCCCGGCTGCCCTATTTCCAACCCCTGGGCGTCCCTTGCGCGGTGGGCATATTGGTCGCGGTCGCGGTCGCGCTCACGCTGGTTCCGGCAGTTCTTAATGTCGGAAGCCGTTTCGGTCTGTTCGACCCCAAGCGGAAGATCACGGATCGTGGATGGCGGCGAATAGGCACGGCGATCGTTCGGTGGCCCGCGCCCATTCTGGTCACGGCATTAGCGGTCGCGCTTATCGGGCTGTTGACGCTGCCGGGATACAAACCCAGCTACAACGACCTGAACTTTATCCCCAAACGTATCCCCGCCAAGCTGGGGTATGAGGCCGCGCAGCGACATTTTCCCCAGTCGGCAATGCTGTCGCCCGACATCCTGTTGGTCGAGGCCGATCACGATCTGCGCAATCCGGCAGATTTTCTGGTATTGAACAAACTAGCCAAGGGCATCCTCGCGGTTCCAGGCATTTCCAGGGTGCAGGCCGTAACTCGGCCCGAGGGAACCCCGCTCGCGCACACGTCGATACCGTTTCAACTCAGCATGCAAAACGCCAGCCAGCTACAACAATTGCCGTTCCAGAAGGACCGCATGAACGACATGCTCATGCAGGCCGATGCGCTGGCGAAAACGATCAACGTGATGCAGCGCGTGTATGGCCTGATACAACAGCTCGCCCAGACGACTCATCACACGGTCGGCGACACGCGTGACATACAGGCGATCACTGACGAGTTGCGAGATCACATCGCGGATTTCGAGGATTTCTGGAGGCCGGTCCGCAGTTACTTCTACTGGGAAAAGCACTGCTACGATATTCCCATCTGCTGGTCGCTGAGATCCGTATTTGATTCACTCGACGGTGTTGACGAGATTAGCGATAAGCTAAGCGATCTGGTAACAGACCTCGATCAGCTAGACGTGCTCCTGCCACAGCTGCAAGCCCAGTTCCCGGAGATGATCGCGACCCTGCAGAGCATACGGACCATGATGCTAACCATGCACAGCACCATGTCCGGGATGTTCGGCATGATGGACGCGAATGGCGGTAACGCGACAGCCATGGGGAAGGCGTTCGACGCATCCAAAAACGATGATTCTTTCTACATTCCTCCGGATGTTTTCAAGAACCAGGATTTCAAACGAGTCATGAAGGTGTTCCTGTCTCCGGACGGGAAGGCCGTCCGTATGCTCATTTCGCAAAGGGACGATCCCGCGTCGCCCGAGGGCATCTCACGGGTCGCCGCGATAAAAACTGCGGCCGAGGAGGCGCTCAAGGGAACTCCGCTAGAAGACTCCAAGATCTACCTCACCGGCACCGCAGCGGTAGTGAAGGACTTGGTGGACGGCTCCAAATACGATCTCATGATCGCGGGAGTCGCTGCGCTCTGTCTTATTTTCATCATCATGCTGATCATGACGCGAAGTTTTATTGCCGCCCTGGTTATCGTGGGTACGGTATTGCTTTCGCTGGGCGCGTCCTTCGGGCTGTCCGTGCTGGTCTGGCAGGATCTTCTCGGCATACAAATACACTGGGTAGTGCTCGTGATGTCTCTAATCGTCCTTTTGGCGGTGGGCTCTGACTACAATTTGCTGCTGGTCTCCCGGATGAAAGAGGAAATAGGCGCCGGTATAAACACGGGCATCATCCGTGCAATGGGCGGTACCGGCAAGGTCGTGACGAACGCGGGCCTGGTGTTCGCCTTCACCATGATGTCCATGCTGGTCAGCGACCTGCGCGTCGTCGGTCAGGTGGGCACGACGATCGGTCTGGGTCTGCTGTTCGACACGTTGGTCGTGCGGGCGTTCATGACGCCGTCCATCGCTGCGCTGCTGGGACGCTGGTTCTGGTGGCCGCAACGAGTGCGCCCCCGCCCCCCCAGTGCATTACTTCAGGCGTCAGGACCCCGTCCGTTGGTACGTGCCTTGTTGCTGAGACAGCCCCGGTAAGTGGCGGATTTCCAGTTCAGGACGGGGCCGGCATAGTGGGGAACATCCTGGCACAGGGCGATAGCGACAGCGTTGGCTGCCGCATCGTGGTGAACGGTGTGGTCAAAGCCGAGACGATGTCGCACGGAGTGAACGCGTTTACCTTCAGCCTGTTGAAGGCCGCATGAGCACCCAACGCCCTCAGGTCCCCTTCGTAGCGCGGACGATCCGCAGGCTTTCGCTGTTGGTCATCCTGGCTTGGGTGGCGCTGACTTTGATTGTGACATTTGCAGTTCCATCGCTGGAGCGGGTCGGCCAAGAGCATTCCGTACCACTGAGTCCCAAAGATGCGCCGTCGGTGCAGGCCATGATGCGCATGGGCAAGGACTTCAAAGAATCCGATTCGGACAGTTTCGCGATGATCGTGCTGGAGAGCCAGCAGCCGCTCGGCGACGATGCTCACGCGTATTATGCCGGATTGGTTCGTGCGTTAAGAGACGACCCGCAGCACGTCGAGCATGTGCAGGATTTATGGGGAGATCGACTCACGGCGGCGGGCGCGCAAAGCGCCGATGGTAAGGCCGCATATGTGCAATTGAATCTGGCCGGCAACCAAGGTACGACCTTGGGGCAGGAATCCGTGGCGGCGGTCCGGAATATTGTAGAGCGGACGCCGCCGCCTCCCGGTGTCAAGGTTTATGCCACCGGCCCGGCAGCGCTCGTCGCGGATATGCAGCACAGTGGTGACAGATCCATTCTGAAGATGACCGTGATAGGCGCCGTGATAATCTTTGCGGTACTGCTTCTGGTCTACCGTTCGGTCATCACCGTGGTTGTGTTGTTGGTCACGGTTGGGATCGAATTATTTGCGGCCCGGGGAATCGTCGCGTTTCTCGGCGATAACAATATTGTTGTCCTCTCGACATTTGCCATTAATCTGCTGGTGGCCCTCGCGATGGCGGCCGGAACCGATTACGGGATATTCTTCTTCGGTCGCTATCAAGAGGCGCGTCAGGCCGGCGAGGACCCGGAAACGGCCTACTACTCCACCTACCGCGGGGTCGCTCCCGTTGTCTTGGGTTCCGGTTTGACGATCGCCGGAGCAATGTTGTGCTTGAGCTTTACCCGGATGCCCATCTTCCAGACCATCGGCGTGCCGTGCGCGGTGGGCATGCTCGTTTCGGTCGTGATCGCGCTCACGCTGGTTCCGGCGGTTCTGGCCATCGGAAGTGGCTTCGGGCTATTCGACCCCAAGCGCAGGATCGGGGTCCGTCGATGGCGCCGGGTCGGCACGGCGATTGTCCGCTGGCCCGCGCCCATTCTGGCTGCCACTTGCGCGATCGCGCTGATCGGTCTCGTGACACTGCCGGGCTATAAAACGAGCTACAACGACCGGCTCTATATACCCAAAGACATTCCAGCCAATGTGGGGTATGCGGCCGCTGACCGTCATTTCTCCCAAGCCCGAATGATGCCCGAAATTCTGATGATCGAATCCGATCACGATATGCGCAATCCGGCAGATTTTCTCGTGCTGCACAAATTAGCCAAGGGAATTTTCCGCGTTCCAGGAATTGCTCGGGTGCAGGGCATAACCCGGCCCGAGGGAACACCGATTGAACACAGTTCGATACCCTTCCTGATCAGCATGCAAAACGCGAGCCAGCTACAAATTATGAAGTATATGAAAGCCCGCGTAAATGACATGCTCAAGCAGGCCGACTTGATGACCAGACAAATCGCGGCGATGAAGCGCCTGTACGCAGTGCAGCAGCAGATCACCGCCGTTACTCACCACTCGATCGAGGAGGCAAAAGAACTGACTGCCATTGTGGATGAGTTAAACGGTCACATTGCGGATTTTGAAGATGTCTGGCGACCTGTCCGCAGCTATTTCTACTGGGAAAAGCACTGCTACGATATCCCAATATGCTGGTCGTTGAGGTCGATTTTTGAGGTCATCGACGGTGTCGATGAGGAAACCGATAAAATGCATGATCTCGTCAAAGACCTCGATCAGCTAGACGTGATCATGCCGCAGCTACTTCAGCAGTTCCCGATGCTGCTCGCGACCACCGAGTCCATGCGGACGATGATGCTGACGATGCACAGCACCATGTCTGGGATCTTCAGCGAGATGGACGAAACGAGCCAGGACGCCACCGCCATGGGTCAGGCGTTCGACGACGCCAAGAACGACGATTCCTTCTATCTGCCTCCGGAGGTTTTCCAGAACGCGGACTTCCGGCGCGCGATGAATTCCTTCCTGTCTCCGGACGGGAAAGCGGCTCGATTCATCATTTCGCATAAGGGCGATCCCGCGACGCCCGAGGGCGTAGCGCGTATCGATCAGATAAAGACGGCGGCCGAGGAGGCGCTCAAGACGACACCTCTGGAGGACGCCAAGATCTATATCGCCGGCACCGCGTCGACCTTTAAGGACTTCCGAGACGGCTCTAAATATGATCTCTTGATCGCGGGAGTTGGTGCGCTCTGCCTTATTTTCATCATCATGCTCATCATCACGCGAAGTCTTGTGGCCGCACTGATGATCGTGGGTACGGTGGCACTTTCGTTGGGCGCATCGTTTGGGCTGTCGGTGCTGGTCTGGCAGTATATTCTGGGCATCAAATTGCACTGGATGGTGCTTCCGATGTCGGTGATCATCCTGTTGGCGGTGGGGTCTGACTACAATTTGCTGCTGGTATCCCGGATGAAAGAGGAAATAGCCGCCGGTATAAACACCGGTATCATCCGCGCAATGGGCGGTACCGGCAAGGTCGTGACGAACGCGGGCCTGGTGTTCGCCTTCACGATGATGTCCATGGCGGTAAGCGACCTGCGGATTATCGGTCAGGTCGGTACCACCATCGGCCTGGGCCTGTTGTTCGACACCTTGATCGTGCGCTCGTTCATGACACCGTCTATCGCCGCGCTCCTCGGACGTTGGTTCTGGTGGCCACAGATAGTGCGCCCCCGCCCCGCCAGTGCATTGCTTCGGTCGTCAGGACCGCGTCCGCTGGTGCGGTCCTTGCCGCTAAGGGAGGAGGACCGCGACGACGACGCGATCACAACCGAGCTCCCGAGGCCGTCCGTCTAGGTTGGCCCTCGCCGTTGACCAGCGCCGCAGCCGGCGGCGAAATCCCCGATGTCGTCCGCGGCGTCACCGAAGTAGCGCTGCAGGACCTGTCGGCGTGACCGCTCACCCCACCACTCGAGGTAACGAGGGCCCCCGCGGCTGCGGGAAAGAACCTGGTAGCGAGGAACATTCCCGGCCAGCACCGGTAACACCGCCGCCGGCAGGCTGAGATCACGGATGCCCTGCTTACGGAGGAAATACCGCAGCATGCTAAGCCGCCGGACGCGGGCGTAGGCGGCGGAACCCCCGGCAGATACGGGTAGTACAGCTGCGATTGCGCGTCGACCACCGCGTTGGCCAGCGGCGAACCCGCGGCACTGACCGCGCTCTGGCTGACCAGATGGTGGTAGTTCAGCCGGTGTTCAGCCGGTGTTGGGCCATCTCGACGCCAGGTTTGAGCCGGGCGATTAGAGTCGGTGCAATCAGTTAAAAGGAGTCCACAAATGATCAAACTATCGTTGACTAGATTGGCTGTTGCGGTTGGCGGTCTGGCATTGTCGTTGACGGCCGGGGCCGGGCTCGCGTCCGCCGATCCCGATCTGGGTCCGTTTGTCAACACAACCTGCAATTACGGGCAGGTGATGTCGGCGCTGCAGGCGACAAATCCCCAAGCCGCCGCGCAATTCAAATCTTCGCCGCAGAGCGTATCCTTTTTGCGTCAGTTCCTCGCCTCGCCGCCGAGTCAACGCCAGCAGATCGCCCAGATGTTGGCGAGCCAGCCAGGGGCTGACCAGCAGTTTGGAATTGTCCAGCAGGTCTTCAGCACCTGCAACAACTACTGAGCAGATTGGGCACGAGCTTCTTGCTTTCGCCCATCCCGATGTCAGGCCCCCAGCATTCGGTATTCCTGCCGAAGTGGTTTGTCTGGTGGCTGGGTCGACCAGATACCGCTAGAACCCGCTATGCCACCAGAAGACATAGGTAGTGAAGTCCGAGGTCATGTGGTATCCGGTTCCGTTGGTGTGGGCCCCGCAATGTGCTGGTGATCACGGCGGTGAGGCGATCTCCCGGAACGGGACGCCGCCTCATGCCTTGGCGAAGCAGTACATCCGGTACGAGATTCCCCCGCTTTGCAGGTAGGTCCCCGAGCCCCGCACGCCCGCGTTATCGCGGGCTAAGCCGCGCAGGAATGCCGGCACGCAGCGATCGATCACGTCCAGCCACTGCTTCGGAAGGTGTAACGACACCCCAATTGGGGTCCGTTTGACGAACCGGCCGCTCCGGGAGCACCCACAGCGAAAAGTCGCCGTCGCACAACGTCCCGATGGACTATCCTTCACCCGCCGACGCACGAAAGGGACGTCATGACCAACCACACCTACCGGGTGATCGAGATTGTCGGAACATCACCCGACAGCGTCGACGCGGCAATCCGCAACGCGGTGTCCCGCGCTGCGGAGACGACACGCGGACTGGACTGGTTCGAAGTGCAGTCCGTGCGCGGCCACCTGGAAAACGGGACCGTCGCACACTTCCAAGTCACGCTGAAGGTCGGCTTCCGACTAGAGGGCGCTTAGCAGACCCGTTACCCCGCAACAGCTCCCGGCTCGGGGAAGGGAGAACCGAAGTCAGCCACCCTCTCGAACCCGTGTTTGCGCGCCTCGGCCGCGCCGCGCCGGAGCAGGGCGCCCGTCGCGAGGAATCCGGCGTGATCGACGACCACGAACGGGGACAGCAGCCGGTTGTGCACGAATCCGAATGCCAAGCCGCTGTCCGGATCGGCCCACCCGAGCGAGCCGCCCAAGCCGACATGTCCGAATCCGGGTATCGCATCGAAAGGCACGCGGTGATAACCGAGGTGAAATGCGAGCGGTACCAACAAGTTACGGTCCGGTCGGAGGCTTCGCCGGCCATTCAGGCCCGCCACCAGCTCGCCGGACAGGAACTGGGTGCCGTCGATTTGGCCACCATTGGCGATCGCGCCGTACATCCGAGCCAGCCCGCGCGCCGTCGCCACGCCGTTTGCCGCCGGGATTTCCGCGTCCATCAACGGGATATCGCCTTGCACAACAGCTTTCATGCCCGGGAAATACAAGGCACCGAAGCCGCCCGATACTTGCAGCGCGGCGATTTTCGGTGCCACCGCGTTGAACACCGGATTGTCAATCGCGCTCTGCGGCATGATGATCTGCGCGGGCTGCGTCGGCGCCTCGGCGGGTGGTCGGCCCAGATGCAAGCCGTCGATACCCAGCGGCTCCGCCAACTCCCGGCGGATCAGCTCGCGCATGCCCTGGCCGGTGACCGCCCGGGCCAGCCCCGACATCAGCCAGCCGTAGGTCAGCGCGTGATAGGCAGGTTTGCCGAACGAGTGTCCCGCGGGCGCTGCCGCTAGCCGTTCTTCCATTAGCTCGTGATTCAGCAAGTCTTCCTTGCTGGCGCCGTGCAGCGCCGACAAGCCGGCCCGGTGCCGCATCACCTGGCGGACTGTGATGTCTGATTTGCCGTTCGCGCCGAACTCCGGCCAATAGTCGGCAACCGGTGCGTCGTAGTCGATCAGTCCGCGGTCGACGAGCCGGTGGATGACAGTGGAGGCCATCCCCTTCGTCGCCGAGAACACCATGGACGCGGTATCTGCCGACCACGGCACCTGTCCGCGCCGGTCCGACCACCCGGTCCACACGTCCACGACGGGTTCCCCGTCGAGATACACCGCGAGCGCCCCGCCGCCGAATCGGCGCCCCGGGAACATGGCCGCGAAGCTGCGCACAGCGCAGGCAAAGTGTGGATCGGCCGCGCCCTGGACATCGGGCGACAGCACCGATCTGCGGTTACCCACAACTTCGAGCGTCATATCATCGAATTTACCGATCTCGTCCGCAAACAACGCTGAAGTTATCCTTCCGTTAGCTTGATGCAACCTTAAGTATTTGCTGAGCGGCCATGGCCGGGGTCAATTCACCGGCCAGCACCTGACGTTCTACCTCTGCGCGGACTTTGCGGACCGCAGGATTCGACAGCACCCGGTCCAACACGGTGTCCCGCACCATCTGCCACGTCCAGTCGACCTGTTGGGCGCGCCGCCGTGCCTCGAACTCCCCCGCCTCGCTAAGCACCTGCCGATGCCGCTCGACGGTCTCCCAAAGCTCCTCCAGTCCGGTGCCTTCCAAGGCGCTCATGGTGAGAACCGGTGGACGCCAGAGAGTTTCGCGCGGATAGATCAACCGGATCGCTCCGGAAAGTTCGCGTGCGGCTGAGCGCGCCTCGCCCAGGTGCTCGCCGTCGGCTTTGTTCACCACGACGATGTCGGCCAGCTCCAGCACGCCTTTCTTGATGCCCTGCAGCTGATCACCGGTGCGCGCCAGAGTCAGAAAGACGAAGGTGTCGACCATATTGGCCACCGCGACCTCGGTTTGGCCGACGCCGACGGTCTCCACCAGGATCACGTCGAACCCGGCTGCCTCCAAAAGCACGATGGTTTCCCGGGTGGCCTTGGCCACCCCGCCGAGGGTTCCCGATGTCGGTGACGGGCGGATATAGGCATCCGCATGCGCCGCCAGCTGCGGCATCCGGGTCTTGTCGCCCAGGATCGATCCGCCGGTGCGGGTCGACGACGGATCAACGGCCAGCACCGCCAAACGGTGCCCCCGCTCGATCAGATCCATCCCGAGCGCCTCGATGGTGGTCGACTTACCCACTCCGGGAACCCCGGTGATCCCGACATGGTGGCCAGTACCGGCGTCCGGCATCAGCGCCAGCAGCAACTGCTGCGCCTGCTCGCGATGGTCGGGACGGGTGGACTCCACCAATGTGATGGCCCGCGGCAACGCCGCCCGGTCGCGGCTGCGGACAGCAGCCGCGAGTTCGTCGACGCTGTCGCCGTTCTTGGTTGCCATCTGACTAAAGGGTGTACCCGCGGCTCTCGGCCAGCTTGTTCAGCAGATCGATTGCGGCGTCGGCGATGACGGTGCCGGGCGGGAAGATCGCCGCGGCTCCGGCGGCGTACAGCTCGTCGAAGTCGCCCGGCGGGATGACTCCGCCGACCACGATCATGATGTCCGGCCGGCCCGCCTCGGCCAACGCGTCCCGCAGCGCGGGCACCAGGGTCAGGTGGCCTGCCGCCAGCGAGGACACCCCGACCACGTGCACGTCGTTGTCTGCGGCCTGACGGGCCACCTCATCAGGCGTGGAGAACAGGGCCCCGACATCGACGTCAAACCCGATGTCCGCGAACGCTGTAGCGATCACCTTCTGACCACGATCGTGGCCGTCTTGCCCCATCTTGGCCACCAGAATCCTGGGGCGGCGACCGTCGGCCTCGGCGAACTTCTCGACGAGTTTGGTGGCGGTGACCATGTTGCCGGCCTTTCCAGCTTCGTCGCGGTAGACCCCGGCGATAGTTCGGATCTCCGCCTGGTGACGCCCATACACCTTCTCCAGTGCGTCGGAGATCTCGCCGACGGTGGCCTTGGCCCGGGCCGCGTCGATGGCCAGTGCCAACAAGTTGTTGCCCAGTCCGTCGTCGCCGGCGCGGCCGTGCGCGGCAGCGGCACGCGACAATTCGGCCAAGGCGGCGTCAACCGCCGACTGGTCCCGATTTGCCCGCAGCTCTTGCAGTTTGGCCAGCTGTTCGGCACGCACCCGGCTGTTCTCGACTTTGAGTACCTCGACCTCCTGGTCCTCTTCGACCTGGTACTTGTTGACCCCGATCACCGGTTGAGCCCCGGAATCGATACGGGCCTGGGTGCGCGCGGCGGCTTCCTCGATGCGCAGCTTGGGAATACCGTCGCTGATTGCCTGCGCCATACCGCCGTGCTCGGCGACCTCGGCGATGTGGGCGCGCGCCCGCTGCGCGAGTTGATATGTCAGCCATTCCACGTAATACGAGCCCGCCCAGGGATCGATCGGCCTGGTGGTGCCGGACTCTTGCTGCAGCACCAGTTGGGTGTTGCGGGCGATGCGGGCCGAGAAGTCGGTGGGCAACGCCAACGCCTCATCGAGCGCATTGGTGTGCAGTGACTGGGTGTGGCCCTGGGTTGCGGCCATCGCCTCAATGCAGGTGCGCGCTACGTTGTTGAAGGCGTCCTGGGCGGTCAGTGACCAGCCGGAAGTCTGCGAATGTGTCCGCAACGATAGCGATTTGGCGCTCTCGGGGTTGAACTGAGCGACCAGCTCGCTCCACAGCAGCCGGCCCGCCCGCAGTTTGGCCACCTCCATGAAGAAATTCATTCCGATGCCCCAGAAGAAGGACAACCGGGGCGCGAACTTGTCGATGTCCAACTCGGCGTCCAGACCCGCCTTGATGTAGTCGACGCCGTCGGCAAGGGTGTAGGCAAGCTCCAAATCCGCTGTGGCACCGGCTTCCTGGATGTGATAACCGGAGATGGAGATTGAGTTGAATTTCGGCATATTGGCGCTGGTGTAGGCGAAGATATCGGAGATGATCCGCATCGACGGCTTTGGCGGGTAGATGTAGGTGTTGCGCACCATGAATTCTTTGAGGATGTCGTTTTGGATGGTCCCGGCCAGCTTCTCCGGCGGCACCCCCTGCTCCTCGGCGGCCACCACGTACAACGCCAGGATCGGCAACACGGCGCCGTTCATTGTCATCGACACCGACACCGTCGACAAATCGATGCCGTCGAACAGCTGACGCATGTCGAGGATGGAATCTATTGCCACACCAGCCATTCCGACGTCGCCCTGAACGCGTGGGTGATCCGAGTCGTAACCGCGGTGGGTGGCAAGGTCAAAGGCCACCGACAGACCCTTTTGTCCGGCAGCCAGATTACGCCGGTAGAACGCGTTGGACTCCGCGGCAGTGGAGAACCCGGCGTATTGGCGGATTGTCCACGGTTGGTTGACATACATCGTCGGGTAGGGGCCGCGCACGAAGGGCGGCTCACCGGGGAAGCTGTTCAGCGGGTAACCGTCGGCCTCGACGGCGGCGCGGTCGGCGGCGATGTATACGGGTTTGACTTCGATGTCTTCCGGTGTGTGCCACACCAGCTGGTCAGGGGTATACCAGTGCGCGGCAGCGGCCGCCGCGACATGTTCTTGTACTGCTTCTTCAGTCGGCGGGGGCACGGTCCGTTCGCTGTGTAGCGGGACGTCGGAGAAGCTGCCGACAACAGGCGCGGTGGTCGTCATCGTCGCTATGCCCCCAACCGGCTAAGCAGGCTCGAAAGGGCTTTCACTGCATTGATTTTTGCGGTCAGAAACTCGTCGGGTTGGTGTTTGGGATCTGCCTCGGCTGCGCCTTCTAGTGCCTTCGGCGCGCCCGCCAGACAGACGTGAGCGACCCCCGCACTGCGTGCCGCCTCCACGATCGGGGCCGCCTCGGTGCCGTAGCGGCTGTCGGTGCCACAGATAACCGCAACGGTCAGCGAACCGGCGTCGACGACAGCCTTGGCGACCCCGTCGGCATCGACTGTCCCCGGGTTGACTGCCTCGATGCCACCGGACGCCAGCAGGTTTGCTGCGAACGTCGTCCGAATGTTGTGTTCGGCCAGCGGTCCCAGCGGCAACAGCAGCGCCTGGGGGCGTGACCCGGTGCGGGCCAGGTAGGCATCGGAACGGTCCCGCAGCGCTTCGAACTCGGCGGCATAGCGGGCCAGCCTCCCCGCTGCGAGAGGCGAATGTGATGAATCATTCTGCGGCAGCGCCGGTTCGGACAGGTTTGGGTATTCGTTGACGCCGGTGACTGCGGTCCGGCGATGGGCGATGTCGTCAGTGCGTTGTGCGGCTATCTCAGCGATCTGGCCGGCGATATAGTCATGCGCCTCGATGAATCCGCCGTGTTGCTCGATGGCCTGGAAATGCTGCCAGGCCTGCTGTGCCAGCTGTTCGGTGAGGTCCTCGACGAACCACGACCCACCTGCCGGATCGAGAATCCGGCCGACATGTGACTCTTCGAGCAGCAGCAGCTGGATGTTGCGGGCCATCCGGCGCGCGAAACTGGTCGCCATACCGGGGAATCCGCCCGCGATCGCCACATCGAACGGGAACACCAGGACGGTGTCGGCGCCGCCGACCCCCGCGCCGAATGCCGCCAGCGTGCTGCGCAACATGTTCACCCACGGGTCGCGCTGCGTCATCATCGGCAGCGAGGTCTCGGCATGCACAACAGCCGCGCCGCCGTCCGGATCACCGACGACCTCGGCAACCCTCGCCCACAGCTGACGCACGGCGCGCATCTTCGCGATCGTCATGAACTGATCGTCGTCGGCGGCCAGCCGGAAACTGATCTGCAGGCAGCGCGCTCGCCGACCGAGAGACCGGACTCAGTGAGCATCCGCAGGTAGGCCACCGCGGCGGCGATGCTGCCGGCAAGTTCCCATGCGGCGTTGGCGCCCAGATTGTGAAAGGCGGGTCCGTCGACGGTAATCGCCCGCACGCCGCGCTCGCCGGCCACTCGGGTTGCCACCGCGACGACTTCCTTCAGCGCCGGAACAGGGCGCTCACTCAGCAGCGCCGTCAGGGGGTCTGCGCCGAGGTCCACCGACAAGAGGGCGCGCTGGTCGGGTTCGACCTGGGCCACCAGCTCCAACAAGGCGTCGCAGGCCGCGGTGTAGTCGGCGCCGGCATCGAGGATCACCGGCGCCATGCTCAGGTAGACGCCCTCGAGCACCTTTTCCAGCTGCCGGGGCGCCACGCCCGACTCCCCCACCCGGATCAGCAGCGCGCTGACCCCCTCGGCGAGCCCAGCAAGCACCGCGGCATTGACCTCCTCAGCCGCAACCCCGGCGACCGGGTTGGCCGGGATTGCCTCGGCGACCTTCCATCCGGACTTGACGTCGCGCAACGCGTCGCCACCACGCAGGTAGGGCCACTCGCCAGGCAGCGGCGGCTCGGGCAACTCGTCGAGAGCGGTGTAGAGCGCCCGGATCGCGAAGGCCTCGTAGGTCGGTGTTTCGAGTACCCGCTCGGGCTCTGGCCCCAGTTCGTCGGCGTCGCGCCGCGTGCTCTTGGCCAGCACCCCGGCCACCGCCGTGCGCCATCGGGCGCGGCCCTGCGCGAGATCGGCGGGCTCAGCGGACACATCGACTGACACCGGCGGCTCCTTGTCCCAGCACGTGGCAGCCCAACGCTGGCCTGCCACCCGACCACCAGGCTAAATGATGCTCGGCGACGTCACCGCACATCCTGCGGCGACCGGGCCTGGAGAGCCACGACGGCCCGCGGAAGTAACGGGTACCTTATTAACGTAGTACGGCTAATGTTAGGGCGATCATGCGTACTCGGCCGCAGGGCACACGCGATCAATCCAGCTCGGTGATCGTGCTTGCCCAGCTGGCGCCCGGACGGCGGGCAACGGTAGTGGGCACGGTCCCACAGGCCAACCCCGCGGTGGCAAATCGGCTGGGGCAACTGGGCTTTCGCGCGACGGCCCACGTCGATGTGATCCGTCGGGCACCACTTGGTGACCCGACCATCTACCGGGTCCAGGACACCGAACTGTGCCTGCGCCACCGCGAGGCGCAGCTGATCGAAGTCGTCCCCGAAGCAGACCGATGACCGCTTGCCATGATGTCGCTTCCGCTCCGGTTGCCGTCGCGGGTATCCGGCGGGTGGCGCTGGTGGGCAGTCCCAATGCCGGTAAGACCAGCGTTTTCAATCATCTGACCGGGTTGCACGCCAAGACCGGTAACTATCCGGGTGTCACCGTCGGACGCAGCGTCGGCACCACCAATGTGGACGGCGTTGCGATTGCCGTGGAGGACCTGCCCGGCACCTACAGCCTCGACCCGATCAGCCCGGACGAGCAGGTGGTGACGGACCTGCTGGCCGGCAAATACTCCGACATCGACCGGCCCGACGCGCTGGTGCTGGTCGCCGATGTCACCACGCTGCGTCGCTCGATCATGCTGGTGGGCCAGGTGCTGCGGCTAGACCTACCATGCCTGCTGGCGCTGACCATGGGCGACGAATTGAGCGCCCGCGGCGGCCGAATTGATGTCGAGGCGTTGTCGACGGCGCTGGGCATCCCGGTAGTCGCGGTCGTCGCGCACCGCGGGTCGGGCATCGACAGCCTCCGGGCACAGCTGCCGTCGTTCGAGCAGTGGCAACGCCCGCCGATGCTTCCGCCGTCCGGACAAGAAGCGATCGACGCCTGGGGACGGTCGGTGCTCGACGCGGCTGATTACGTTGCGCCGCAACCGGATCAGCGCACCCGCCGAATCGACGCGGTGTTGCTGCACCCGCTGTGGGGCACGGTCGCCTTCTTCGCGGTGATGTTCTGCTTCTTTCAGGTCCTGTTCACCATCGCTGCGCCACTGCGGGAGGGAATCAGCGACGGGCTGACCTGGCTGGGCGGGCAGGTCGCCGAACACGTCGGCAATCCCGTCGTCCGCGGTCTGCTCAGCCAGGGCATCATCGGCGGGGTCGGCACCGTGCTGCAGTTCCTCCCGCAGATCGTGTTCCTGTTCTTGCTGCTCGCACTGCTGGAGAACGTCGGCTATATGTCGCGCGCGGCGTTCTTGATGGATCGGGTGATGGCCAAGACCGGGCTGGAGGGCCGCGCCTTCGTCGCAATGCTCTCATCGTTCGCCTGCGCGATCCCGGGCATCATGGCCACCCGGACGTTGCCGTCGTCGCGCGACCGGATTGCCACCATCGTCACCGCGCCACTGATGACGTGCTCGGCCCGGCTGCCGGTGTACACGTTGCTGGTCGGCCTGCTGGTCGCTCCGCAAGCGCAGTGGTGGGGGCTCAGCGCACAAGGTGTGACGATGTTCCTGCTGTACCTGGGCGGCGGGACCTCCTCGCTGATCGCCGCGTTCCTCGTCAAGTCGACCATCCTGCGCGGCGATCTGCTGCCGTTCACCATGGAGCTTCCGCCCTACCGGTTCCCGTCCCCGCGGGCTGTGCTCACCGCGATGTGGAGCGCGGCCAAGGTGTTTTTGCGCAAGGCCGGAACCATCATCTTGGGCACGTCTTTGGTGTTGTGGGCGCTGCTCAATCTGCCGGTCCGCCAGGCAGAGACCCGGGGATTGTCCTCGATCGATGCCACGGCCTATGTCATGAACCACAGCTACGCCGCCGACGTGGGCCATGCAGTCGCGCCGGTGTTCTCTCCGCTGGGCTTCGACTGGCGCACCGATGTCGCCCTGGTCGGCTCGCTCTCGGCGCGCGAAGTGTTCGTCTCTACCCTGGGCCAAGTGTCGGCGGCGACGAATCCTGAGGACCCGCGTGAAGCGTTGGCCACCATGACCGACGACCACGGCCACCGAGTGTTCACCGCGCCCACGGTCATCGCGCTGATGACTTATTTCATGTTTGCGTTGCAGTGCATGTCGACGATCGCGGTGATGCGCCGCGAAACCAACTCGTGGCGGTGGCCCGCCTTCGCGTTCACGTACATGTTTGCCCTCGCCTGGACAATGGCTTTCGTCGCCCGGTCGGTCGCGCTAGGTCTGGGCGCATGATTCCGATCCACGCCACGGCCACCGCGGACCCGCAACGACTGCGCTGGGTGATCCCGGCCGACCTGTTGCCGGCCCGCGGCACCGTCCGCAAGGCCCCCGGGCGTCTCGGTGCCTTGCTGGACGGCGGGGTGATCGACGAGATGGTGGTCGGCGCAGGCGATGTGCTGATCACGCTGCGCTCCGGCAACAGCTGGCGGGAGCTCGGCGACGACGTCCGGGAGGCACTCTGCGACGCGCTGTTGGATCCGTCGGCCTGGCAGGTCGACCTCGCACCCGACGACACCGCCGCGCTGGCTGCGATCGCCGCTGAGCTGCTCGCCGGTCCGATCGGCGCGCTCGCCGAATCACACGGTGGGTCGATCGAATTGGTTTCGGTGGAAGGCCACAACGTAAACGTCCGGATGTCGGGCGCCTGCCACGGGTGCCCAGCGGCCGCCTCAACACTCCACGACAAGCTGCAGCACGAGCTACACCGACGATCCGGTCAGAATGTCACGGTCTGCAGCGAAAATGCTTCAGCCGCAGTGCCATTGGGCAAGAAGCTGCTGTCGCTGATCGTCCGCTGAGGTATTTGTTCACCGATTGCATCGCTGGCTCGCACCGGCACGCGTCGAAAGAGGGCACGTGCAACGAGTTATTCACCGGCGAGCCGTACTCTGAATCCTGTGACGCGGCACGCCATAAGCAGAATCACCGACGCGCTGCGCCCGCTGAGCTCGGCGGTCGTGGCGACGGCGCGTCAAGTGCCCAGGCGCCGGATGGTGCTGACGGGGGCGGTGATGGCCATCCTGGTCGCGGTGGCGCTGCTCGTTCCGCTTCCCTCGGCGGTGCAACTGCGGGATTGGGCGACCTCGGTGGGCCCGTGGTTCCCGCTGGCTTTTCTGGCCACCCACATCGTTGTGACCGTATTGCCCTTTCCGCGTACCGTGTTCACGCTGGCCGCCGGCCTGCTGTTCGGGCCGGTACTCGGAGTGACGCTGGCGGTGGCCGCCAGCACGGCCAGCGCGGTGATCGCGCTGGTGTTGGTCCGGGCGGCCGGCTGGCAACTCAGCGGGTTAGTGCGCCATCAGGCTGTCGAGACACTCGACACCCGTCTGCGCGACCGCGGTTGGGTTGCGGTCATGTCACTACGGCTGATCCCCGCGGTGCCGTTCTCGGTGCTGAACTACGCTGTCGGCGCGTCCGCGGTGCGGGTGCTGCCCTACACGTTGGCCACGGTCGCGGGTCTGCTTCCCGGCACGGCGGCCGTGGTGATCCTGGGCGACGCGCTCACCGGTCACCTCAGCCCGCTGCTGTTTCTGGTGTCCCTGTGTACCGGCATCGTCGGGCTTGCGCTGTTGGCCTACGAAATCCGTCAACACCGCCGGCATCACAATGCCACGGCGACGGAAATCGACGATGCCGCCGAGCCGGCGCTTCGCGGCTAATCGGCTTTCGTCTTTCACTGAACGCATCCGTCTGGAGATGCGTTTCATCTGTAGACTTCGAACTTGTAACGATTCGCAAAGGCAAGACAGTGACGTCGTTATGCGCCGAGCCGCCCGAGCAACTGGTAGCCAGCGTTGTGAAGTCGGGGAGGCACTCAAAATGAGCCTAAAGCGCGTGGCCGCCGCGGCGGCAATTGTCGCCGGCGTCGGCATGTCGGCACTGACGAGCGGGGTAGGGCTGGTCAACGCCGCCCCGTTGGACCCGCCCCCGCCAGCCCCAACCTTGCAACCGGATCCGGGTGCGCCGCCGCCGGGCATTCCAGCCGAAAAATGCTGGAGGTACGGGCGCGTCGGGCCGGGAGGCCCCCGAGGCGGCGGTGGGCAGCCGATGTACCCGCAGCAGTGCCCCCCATCCGGACCGCCGAGCTGACCGGTCCGGGCTTTCTCGCCCTAGGAGCCCGAAGGACTCAGACCCTCCCAGGGCGCGCTATCCGACGTCCCTGGGGTGCAGCCAGTCCAAGTCCTCAACCAACTCACGGGCCTCCTGCTCGCTCTCGACCGACGGCCCCGATCCGGGTAGGCGCTTGCCCGCCACCTCCGGTGTGAACAGGAGAGTGACCGCGCCCACCAATCCCGCGAAGATCAGCATGTACGCCGGCACCATGGCGTTGCCGGTGCTGGACACCAACGCTTGAGCGATCAGCGGGGTGGTGCCGCCCACAGCCGATATCGAGATGTTGTACGCGATGGCCAGTGCTCCGTACCGCACCTCGGTGGGAAACAGTGCCGGCAGCGCCGACGGCGAAGTGCTGTCAAAGCAAAGTTCCATCAGCCCGATCAACAGGACACCGATGAAGATCACCGGATAGCCGCCGCCGGAGCGGATGAGCAGGAATGCCGGGATGGAAGCCGCAATCAGTAGGCCGCAGCCTGCCCACATGATCGGTTTGACGCCGATACGGTCGGACAGCATCGCGACGAGCACCAGAAACACCATCAAGATCGTCAACGTGACGGTGATCATCACGAGTCCAGCGGTATGCCCAACGTGCACGACCACCTTGAGGTAGGTCGGCAAGTACCCGGTAAGCATGTAGTCCGCAGCGGTGGACGTGAGAACAAGAGCCGCACAAATCAGCATGGGTTTCCATTGATTGACGACCGTGCGCCGAAGCTGGTTGCGATGGTGCTCGTCCGATGCATTCTTACCGGCGTGCGCGTTCTCGTAAGCCGCTGACTCGTCAAGCCGCAGCCGCATGTAGAGGGCGATGAGGCCGAACGGCGCGCTCAGCAGCAGCGGAATCCGCCAGCCCCACGTCAGCATGTCGTGACTCGGCAGCCAGGTTTGCAGCCCGGTCACCAGCAGCCCGGCCAGCACGAACCCGCTGAGGTTGCCCATCGGCAGAAACCCGACCACCATCCCGCGCTTGCGGTCCGGGGCCTGCTCAACGACATAGGTCATCGCGCCGACGTACTCACCGCCGGTCGACAGGCCCTGGAAGACTCGCGCGACCACGAGCAGTATCGGCGCCCAGATGCCGATGGTGCGGTAACTGGGCAGCAAGCCGGTCGCGGTGGTACCCACTGTCATCAGCACGATCGTGATGATCAACACCCGCTTGCGCCCGATGCGGTCACCGAGCGGACCGAAGATGAACCCACCGAGCGGACGGACGACAAACGCCGCCGCCAAGGTACTGAAGGTGGCGATGAGGTGGACCGCGCTGACGGTGTCGCCTGGGTAGAACACCTGCGCGATCGTGGTGGCGATGTACCCGTAGACCCCGAAGTCGTACCACTCCATGAAGTTGCCGATCGAGGCGCCCTGGATGGACCGACGCGTCACCGCGGGGTCGGTGACCTGGATCTGGTCGCGGGTCCATCTCCGCCGGCGCCGCCGACTCAAACCGGTCCACCGGCGTGCAGTGTTCATCGGGAAGTCACATACCCATTACCTCCCGGCGTCAAGGCGATAGTGATCAACGCCGCTTACTGAAGAGGTCGGCCACCGGATACTCACCGTAGATTCCGCGGTCGTCGCCTCGAAGGGTCCAGCGGTGCTGCTGCTCAGCCCGCGCAGCGACGTGAGCGGCACGCCGAGCCTCAGGATCCCTGCGGGTACGGGCCAGCCGAAGCTGCGATCGCCCAACACGGAACAGCGGCTCGATTAGCCCCGGTTCGGTCCTTTCAGCGTCAGCATTGCGTAGGTGGCCAAAAACGACGCCGCGGGAAGGGCATTCACGATTCGGTCGCGGGCGCGGATATGCGCGCCGACGGCAAGCACGAAATACACCGTCAACATCGCCGTCGTGAGCCGCGCCAACGCCGGTATCCGGCTGACGGAAAGCAATCCGATCACCGAGGCAGCCTTGGAAGCCGGCAGCAGCCACCGGATCTCTTGCGGAATGCCAAGAGCGTCAAGAGTTTTAGCGATCGGCGGCACCGGGATCGCGCAGGCCACCGCGTCGGCGGCCTGGAATGCGGCCAGCACCGCATAGGTTTTCGGCGACGTCAGAGCGCTCACATCACTGCCCTAGCTGATGCCGGGGCGGCAAGCCGTCGTCTACCGGCTTGCGGGCGTCCGCCTCTGCTTTGGCCACCGCCTGGACGATAGCCGGGTCGGTCTCGGTGGAGAACCAGTCGGCCACCTCCGCACTGTCATCCTCGGGTGCGGGCAGGTTGTCCTCAACCGGAGATGGCTGGTACCGGAACACCCCGTCCTCACCCGGAGCGCCCAGCAGCTTGGTGAACCCCTGTAACGCCGCTCCGAAGTCGCTGGGCACCAGCCACACCTTGTTGGCTTCGCCTCGCGCCATCTGCGGCAGGACCTGCAGGTATTGGTAGGCCAGCATCTCCGGGGTGGGCCGGCCGGCCTTGATCGCGGCGAATGTCTTCTCGATGGCCTTGGCCTGGCCCTGGGCTTGGAAGTAGGCCGCGGCCCGCTCACCCTGCGCGCGCAACATCCGCGATTGCCGGTCAGCTTCGGCGGCCAGGATCGCGGCCTGCTTGGCGCCTTCGGCGGCCAGGATCTGTGACTGCTTCTCGCCCTCAGCCTGTGTGATCGCCGCCTGCCGGGTACCTTCGGCGGTCAGGATCACCGCCCGCTTCTCCCGGTCGGCCTTCATCTGCTTTTCCATCGACGCCTGGATCGACGGCGGCGGGTCGATGCTGCGCAGCTCCACCCGCGCGACCCGCAGCCCCCAGCGGCCAGTGGCCTCGTCGAGCACGCCCCGCAGCTGGCCGTTGATCTGATCGCGCGACGTCAGCGTCTGCTCCAGGGTCATGCCGCCGACCACGTTGCGCAGCGTGGTGGTGGTCAGCTGCTCGACACCGACGATGTAGTTGCTGATCTCGTAGACTGCGGCCTGCGGGTTGGTGACCTGGAAGTAGACCACGGTGTCGATGTTCAGCGTCAGGTTGTCCTCGGTGATCACCGGCTGCGGCGGGAACGACACCACCCGTTCGCGCAGGTCCACCCGGGCGCGGACCCGATCGATGAACGGCACCAGCAAGGTCAGCTGCCCGCTGATCGTGCGGCTGTAGCGACCCAACCGTTCGATCACCGCGGCTTCAGCCTGCGGAATCAGCGCCACCGACTTGGCCACCACAATGACGGCGAAGACCACTAGGACGGCAAACAAAAACAACCCGGCAACTGCACCTTGCATGGGAATCTCTCCTATTGCTCCAGAGGGGTTACGGATTCTTCCAGACCACCGCAGTGGCCCCATCGATATGCATGACGGTCACTAGTTCGCCGGGTTCGAACACATCACCGTCGTTCAATGGTCTCGCGGTCCACACCTGGCCATCCACTTTTACCTGACCTTCGTCGCGGGCCACGCGGCCGAGCACCAGGGCGCTTTTGCCCTCCAGCGCCTTGATGCCCGTCGGCAGGCTTTTCGCGGGGGTCAAACGCCGCCGCAGCGCGGGCCGGACCAGCACCAGCAGAAGCACGGAAACCACCAGGAACACCGCACCATCGGCCCAGATCGGCAAGTCCAGCAGCCAGCTGGATCCGGCCGCGGCCAGCGCACCGCCGCCCAGCATCAGCAGGAACATGTCGCCGGTCAGCGCCTCCGCGCCCGCCAGCCCTAACGCGACGATCAGCCAGATCACGGCCGCAGGCATGTCGTCAGGATATCGCGTGATCGGCCGTGCACACGGCGAACAACTAGACTGCGAAACCATGTGGTGCCCCAGCGCAACGCTTTCGGTCTGGGCCAATGCCTGGCTTGCCGGCAAGGCCGCGCCCGACGACGTCCTAGACGCGTTATCTTGTTGGGCACCAACACAATCGGTCACCGCGTACGATGCCGTCGCGGCGGGTCACACCGGATTGCCGTGGCCGGATGTGCATGACGCGGGTGCGGTGTCGCTGCTGCAGACGCTGCGCGCCTCGGCCGGCCGGGCGGCGACGGGCGCACCGTCGATCAAGGTGGTGCTGCCGGTTCCCGGCGATGTCCGCGGGCTGGCCGTAGGCACACAGTTCGAGCGGGACGCGTTGGCCGCCGGCGAAGCCGTGATCGTGACTCACCCCGACGATCCAGGTGTGGCCGTCGGACTGGTGCCCGAATTCGGGTATGACGAATCCGGCGACGAAGTCGCTGTGCCAGAATTATGCGCGCTGTCCTGGACGGTGTACTCGCTGCCGGGCGCCCCGGTCGTCGACGATACCGAGCTGGGCGAGGCGGAGTACGAATTGCGGCTGGCGGTGCGGTCGGCCGCCGACACCCTTACCACAATCGGGCTCGGGTCCACCGGCGTCGATGTCGACGATCCACGCGGGCTTGTCGAGCAGCTGCTGGAATCCGCTCGGCATCACCAAGTTCCCGCGCCTGCACCGTCCCGCGCCCTGCGCGTGCTGGAAAACGCCGCACACGTCGACGCGATCATCACCGTCAGCGCCGGGCTGACCCGGATCGGGACGCAATCGTTGTCCGAGGCCCAGATCGCCACCGACGCGCTGCGGCCGCTGGCCGCGGTGGTGCGATCGGCGAGAATGGCCGCGCTCAGCGCGATTCTGCAGGCCGCGTGGCAGACCTGACCGCCGGCTAGCCGGGGCGGTCGTCAGCTACGCAGTGCGGCGGACGGCACGGCTGGCCGTTGATGCTGGCCGCGCAGCCAGGCACCGGATCCGGTCCGCTCACCCGCGCAGGCGCACGGCCGTAACGAAGTTCGTCGATCAGGTCCACCGCCAGCCGGGCGAACCGCGGGTGGGCATTAGGCGTAGACGCCCGCGTCAACGTCACCCGTGCCACCTCGGCCTGGGATCGCAACTCCTGGTCGAGATCCCACACCACCTCGATGTGATCGGCGACAAACCCGATCGGGCAGATGATGACAGCGTTGGTCCCTGTCGCGGCCAACGCCGAAAGATGGTCGGCGACATCGGGCTCCAGCCACGGAACCTGCGGCGGACCCGATCGCGACTGCCAGGCCAGGTCGTAATCGCGGTATCCGGCTGCCGCCGCGACCAGCCTTGCGGCGTAAGCGACTTGGCGACTGTACAGCCGCGGACCGCAGCGCTGGTCGGCGGCCACCGGGATCGAATGTGCGGTGAACACCAGCCGCGCGTCGGCGGACAGCTCGGCGGGCAAGGCGCCGGAGGCAGCACCGATGGTGTCGGCAAAGATCTGCACGAAAAGCGGATGGTCGAAGTAGGGCCGCAGTTTCATCAATTCGGGTGCACCCGGGCCGGCCGCCCGGCGCGCCCGGGCGATGTCCTCCACGTATTGGGTGCAACTGGAATAACCGCTCCACGCCGATGTGGTGAATACCGCCGCACGCCGAATACCGTTGTCCCGCATGATCACGACGGTGTCCTCAACGTAGGGTTCCCAGTTGCGGTTACCGAAATAGACGGGTAGGTCCAGACCGCGCTCGACGAGTTCTGTGCGGATTTGAGCGATCAACGCGCGGTTGATCTGGTTGATCGGCGACACCCCGCCGAAATGCAGATAATGCTCGGCTACCTCGTCGAGCCGTTCCGGCGGTACGTTCCGACCGCGGGTGACGTTCTCCAAGAACGGCCGTACCTGCTCCGGTCCTTCGGGCCCACCGAAAGACAGCAGCAGGACCGCATCGAAATCCATTTGCTTACTAAAGCAATTGGGTGCTGGCGCCGCCGTCGGCGTAGATGATCGTTCCGGTAGTGGCCGGTAACCACTCGGAGAGCAGGGCACACACTGTCTTGGCGACCGGCGTCGGGTCTTTCATGTTCCATCCGATAGGCGCCCGCTGGTCCCAGCCCTCTTCGAGTAGCTGCATCTGAGCACCCGCCTCCTCACCGAGCGCGCCGCCGACGATGGCACTCATCGCAAGTGTCCGGATCGGGCCCGCAGCAACGAGATTCGAGCGCACTCCATACTTGCCGGCCTCGCGCGCCACAAACCGGTTGACCGACTCCAGCGCACTCTTGGCCACCGTCATCCAGTTGTACGCCGGCATCGCCCGGGTCGGGTCGAAGTCCATCCCGACGATGGAACCGCCCGGGTTGATGATCGGCAGCAGCGCCTTGGCCAGCGAGGCGTACGAGAAAGCCGAGATGTGAATACCTTTGGAGACATCTTCGTAGGGCGCGTCGAAGAAGGGGTTGATACCCATACCGGTCTGCGGCATGAAGCCGATCGAATGGACGACGCCGTCAAGCTTGTTGCCCTCGCCGATCTCGGCCGCCACCCGCTCGGCCAGAGTGCCCAAGTGCTCTTCGTTTTGCACGTCGAGTTCGATCAGCGGAGCCTTCTCCGGCAACCGGTCGGCGATGCGCTGAATCAGCCGCAGCCGGTCGAACCCGGTCAACACCAACTGCGCGCCCTGTTCCTGAGCCACGCGGGCGATGTGGAACGCGATCGACGCGTCGGTGATGATCCCGCTGACCAGGATCCGTTTGCCTTCGAGCAGTCCTGCCATGTCCGTCCTTTACGTCGTGCAGTCGTCAGTGACCCATGCCCATGCCGCCGTCGACCGGGATCACCGCACCGGAGATGTAACTCGCATCCTCGGACGCCAGGAAGCTGACCACCCCCGCAACCTCCTCGGCGGTGCCGACCCGCTTCGCCGGGATGAACTGCAGTGCCCCCTCCTGAATCCGCTCATCCAGCGCGCGGGTCATTTCGGTGTCGATGTAGCCCGGGGCCACCACGTTGGCGGTGACGCCCGCCTTTGACAGCTCCCGGGCGATAGAGCGGGCCATGCCGATCAACCCGGCCTTGGAGGCCGCGTAATTGGCCTGGTTGCCGATGCCCCAGGTGCCGGAGACCGAACCCACGAAGATCATCCGGCCGAACCGCTTTCGCTGCATGCTGCGCGATGCCCGCTGGGCCACCCGGAACGCCCCGGTGAGGTTGGCGTTGATGACCTTCTCGAACTTCTCCTCGGTCATCCGCATGAGGAACGCGTCCGCGGCAACGCCGGCGTTGGACACCAGCACCTCGACTGGACCCTGGTGCTCCTCGACCTCTTTGAAGGCGCGGTCCACGGCCTCGCTGTCGGTGACGTCGCACTGCACGCCGTACAGACCCTCCGGTGCGCCCGACCCGCGGTGCGTGACGGCGACCTTGTGGCCGTCGGCAGCCAGCCGACGCGCCACCGCCAGCCCGATCCCCCGGTTACCTCCAGTGACGAGCACCGACCGCGAGACGAACGCAGGTTTGACGGCATCGGCTTGTCCCGCGGTGTCACTCGCTTTCTCGGTAGCAACGTCAGTCACCCCGACAACCTAACGCTTCACCGTGATAACGCCGAAATCGCAGGGCCTTGGTGCGCAACAGAGCTAGGTCGGCAATCGCCGGTTGATCAGCAGGGCCGCCAACGCGGACAGTGCCAGCAGCAGCGAACCCAGCCGCAGCCAGCCGACGCTGGCGTCACCCTTGATCGTCTCGTAGCCGATCTGCTGCTGCAGCGACGCGTAGACCTGCTTGAGTTCCTGCAAGCTCGAGGCGTCGTAATGGTTGCCGCCGGACAGCTCGGCAACTTTTTTCATCGTGCTGTCGTCGACCGGCACCGGCTGGCGTTGGCCATTGATCTCCACGAAGCCATACGGGGTGCCGAACGAGATCGTCGAGATCGGCACCCCCTGGTCCTTGGCGGTGCGGGCCGCGGTGAAAGCTCCCTTGGGGTTGTCCGGATTGGTCGGCATGGTCTCCTTGCCGTCGGAGAACAACACGACCCGGGCCGGCGGCGGAGTGTCGCCGCCACCAATCACCGCGCCCACGGTGGCGATGGCCTGCAGCGCCGTGAAGATCCCCTCCCCGGTGGCGGTGCGGTCAGCGAACTGCAGCTTGTCCAGCGCGGCTTTGGTCGCGTCCCGGTTGGTCGTCGGTTGCACCAGAACGGTCGCGGTCCCCGCATAGGCGATCAGCCCGAGGTTGATGCCGGGGGTCAGCTCGCCGGCGAACTCCTTGGCGGCCACTTCGGCGGCGGCCATCCGGTTGGGTTCGACGTCGGTGGCACGCATGGACTGCGACACGTCGATGACGAGCATGACGACCGCACGGTTGCGTGGAATTCGTACATCGTGGGTCGGCCCGGCCATCGCGATCGTGAACAGCAGCAGCGCCGACAGCAGCAGGATGGCCGACAAGTGACGCCACCGAGTGGGTTGCTTGGGGGCAACGCTTTCCAGCAGCTCCATGTTGGCGAAGCGCAGCATCCGGCGATGCCGGGCCAGCTGCGCGATGATGTACAGCGCCAGCAGCCCGAGAACTACCAGCAGGAACAGAAAAAACCATGCGTGGGCGAAACCGGACAGCGTCATCGGCCCTAGCAGCGGCAGTGTCATAGCAGACCCGTCTTGGTGTGCCGGCCCGCGTGGTGAACAGCGCCAGTCACTGGCGCCCCGCCAGTGACCCGCGCCGGCGGGATTCGACGAAGCGGACGATGTCGGCGATCCAATCTCGATCGGTGCGCAGCGACAACAGCGGTGCTCCGCAGCTGCGCATGGCACGCTCCACGTCGGCGCGATGCGCGACGGCCGCCTTGGCGAAGTCGTCGCGCAACTGCTCGTCGATGGTGAACTCGCGGGTGGCACCGGATTCGGCGTCCTGCAAGATGACGTCGCCGATGTCGGGCAGCTCGACATCGCGCGGATCGAGCACCTCGACGCCGAGCACCTCGTGGCGAGCAGCGATCGCCCGCAACGGACGCATCCAGTTGATCGGGCCGAGGAAGTCGCTGATGATCACGGCCATCCCACGCCGGCGTTCCGGGCGGCGCAACGCTTCGATGGCCACCGCCAAATCCCCGCGCACTCCCACCGGCGCCTTCGGCGTAGTGGCGATGGTGCGCAACAGCGTCTGCTCATGCTGGCGTCCGGAGCGCGCCGGCACCCGAATCATCTTCTCGCCGTTGGCAACCACCGCGCCGAGCCGGTTGCCGCCCCCGCTGTTGAGAAACGTGATGGCAGCCGCGGCCGCCACCGCCACGTCACGTTTCTCGCAGACCGCTGTGCCGAAGTCCAGGCTGGCCGACAAGTCGACCACCAGCCAGGTTTCCAATTCACGGTCGGCGATCATCTGCCGGACATGCGGGTGGGTGGTGCGCGCGGTGACCGCCCAGTCCATCCGGCGTACGTCGTCGCCGGGCTGATACTCGCGTGACTCCCCCGGCTCCGAACCGGGGCCCGGAATCAGGCCCAGGTGGTCGCCGTGCAGGACACCGTCGAGCTTGCGCTTGACCGTGAGCTCGAGTGTGCGCAGCGCCGCCGACAGCTTCGGGTCATCGATCTGCCCGCGCTGCATCGACGGCGGATGGACCACCGCCGGCGCTTCGGGATCGGTCACCGACCGCTAGCCGCACCCGCGGCCTGCATCGCCGGAGGTACCGAATGGCCGTGTTGCGGAACGGCATTCACCTGCGGCATACCGACAGTCTGCAGAATCCGGTTGATGATGATCTCCGGCGATACTTCGTCGGCGAGCGCGTCATAGGTGAGCACCAATCGATGCCGTAGCACGTCGGGAATGACCTCGACGATGTCTTGCGGGATCACGTAGTCGCGGCCGCGCACCAACGCCAGCGAGCGCGCGCCGGCGATGATGCCCAGCGAGGCACGTGGCGATGCACCGAACGAGATCCAGCTCTTGACGTCGTTCATGCCGAGTTGCTCGGGGTAACGGGTGGCCATGACGACGCGCACCACATAGTCGACCAGCGCGTGATGAACGAAGTTGTTGGCCGCGAGGTCCTGCAGCCGCAGCAGGTCGCCGGTGTTCAGGATCTGCTTGGGCTCCGGCGGCCTGACGCCCATCCGGTAGATGATCTCGCGCTCTTCCTCAGGCGAGGGGTAGCCGACGTTGATCTTGAACAGGAAGCGGTCCCGCTGCGCCTCGGGCAGCGGGTAGACGCCCTCGTGCTCGATGGGGTTCTGCGTGGCCATCACCAGGAACGGGTTGGGCAGCGGGAACCTCTTGCCACCGATCGACACCTGGCGTTCCTGCATGACCTCCAGCAGCGCCGACTGCACCTTTGCCGGCGCACGGTTGATCTCGTCGGCGAGCAGGAAGTTGACCACCACTGGACCAAGCTCGGTGTCGAATTCCTCCTTGCCCTGCCGGTAGATGCGGGTACCGATGATGTCGGTGGGCACTAAGTCGGGAGTGAACTGGATACGTGCGAACGTCCCGCCGACGACTCGCGCGAAGGTCTCCACCGCCAGCGTCTTGGCGACGCCGGGCACGCCCTCGAGCAGCACGTGGCCCTTGGACAGCAGGCCGACGAGCATGCGCTCCACGAGCTGGTCCTGGCCCACGATGATTCGCTTGACTTCAAATATGGCTCGTTCCAGGGTGTGCACCTCGGCAGCCAGCCCATTGCCGCCACCGGACGGCGCCGCGTGCGCCGGGGCCGTCGAGGGCCCGCCCGCACCCGAGTAACCGCTGGTGCCCGGGGGCGGCCCGCCTGCTGATGTCATCGATTACCCTCCACGGCTGAACCTCCAAAGCTCAATCACACACGACTGCTCGCACGACGAACGTCGCGGGGCAGCGGCGTGCCCTTGTCCAACTATTCCAGGCCGCCCGGGTTCCGTCGACGTGACCACTCACCAGCGCACACGGGACAAGCGCGTCAGTACTCGATGATCCGGGTCAGAAACGGCGTCATCCCGGCTTTCCGCACCGGGCTGACAGTGACTTTGCCTGCGCTGCCCGACGCCTCCAACATCTGGCCGTTGCCCAAGTACATGGTGACATGCTGGCCGCCGCCCGGGCCGTAGAAGATGAGATCACCACGTTTCGCCTGCGAGGGCGGGATATGCCGACCGGCGTTGTACTGGTCACCGGAGAACCTCGGGATCAGCACGCCTACCCCGGCGAAGCTGTACCGAACCAGTCCCGAGCAGTCAAAGCCGACGGTGTTGGCGCCGGAGTCGACGCCTTTACTTGGGCCATTCGGCGTGCCGCCGCCCCACGAATACGGCACCCCCATCTGCGAGGACCCGCGCCGAATCACGTACTCGACCGCCTGCCTCCCGTATACCCGCGGTATCCCATTGGGACTGGTGCTGCTGCCGCCCAGGTTGAGCCCGAGCCCGCCGAGAAACTGCCGGCCCAAATCAAGCGTGGTCTGGGTCGCGTTGGCAGTGGCCTGCAGTGATTGGTTGGCAATCGCCACAGGGTCTCCCGGTGCGCCCGCGCTGATGGTCGGCGGCAAGGTGGGATCCCAGGCGCCGTCCTCGGCGTCGGCGGGACATGCCAGAGCGATCAGCAGACCGAACGCAGCCAGAATCGACCAGACCAGCCTGGCCCGGCGCATCTCGTCGCCGTTTGTAAATCTGCGGCGCATAAACCCTTTCACGCGTCAGTACTCGATGTAGCGGACCACGTAGGGCGTCATACCGCTGGTGCGAACCGGCGCGACCCGGACCTTCAAACCGACGTCGGGAGCCTCGAGCATTTGACCCTGGCCGAGGTAGAGCGTCACGTGCTGACTGCCGCCCGGGCCGTAGAAAATCACGTCGCCGCGGCGCATCTGCGAAGACGGGATCTTGCGGCCCAAGTTGTACTGCGAACCCGAGTAGTGCGGCAGCTTGATGCCCACCCCGGCGAACGAATACAGCACCAGGCCCGAGCAGTCGAAGCCGACAGTGCCGGACCCTGAGTCGATGCCCCTGCCCGGCCCGGCGGCAGTGCCGCCACCCCAGGAGTACGGCACGCCCAACTGCGAGAGCCCTCGGCGAATCACGTATTCGGAGGCCTGCCGTCCGTACACCCGCGGAATGCGGCCGTTGGTGAAGCCGGTGGGTGTGGGAGCCAGCCCCAGCTGCTGCAGGAAGCTGCGGCCCATATTGGAGGTGACCTCAGACGAGGTCGCCGAAATCCCCAGGACTTTGTTGAGGATCGCGATGGGGTCACCCGGGATGTTGGCGCTGGGCACCATCGGCAACGTGGGATCCCAGTCGCCGGCCCATTGGCCGCCGTTGCCCTGCGGCGCGCTGGGCGAACCCGGCGCTGCCGGATCCCAGCGGTCACCGGAAGGCCCTGATGTTGACGACGCCGCCCGCGGTCCGGCACCCGGTCCTCCCGCGGGTGCCGACCAATTGCGGGCGGCATCGAGTCTGGCCTGGGCCGCGTTGCGCTCATCGGCCAGGCGGTTGACCTCTTGCTGCTGTTCGCCGAACTTGCGGTGCACGTCGATCAGTTCGGCCACCGCTGCGTTCTGGCTGGATTGGGCGTCGGCAACGGCCTTGTCAGCCTTCTGCTTGGCCAACCGCGCCGCCGACTCCTTGTTCACTTGGTCGGTGCGAGCTCGTTGCAAGTTGTCCATCACCTGCCGCGAGCTGGCGGCCAGGGTCTGGCCGGCGGCCGCGGTAGCGATGATGTCGTCGGGGCTGGCCGCGTTGAGGTAGCTGTCCGACGGGCCGTTGACGTAACTGGCCACCGCGAAGCGGTCGAATCGCTTCTGGGCGGCCGCGATTGCAGCGTTGGCATCCTTGACCGACTGCTGGCTGGCCTCGACGTCATGTTGAGCGACCGCCGCGTTGTCGCGTGCGGTTTCTACGTCGACCAGAGCCTTGTTGACGCTTTCCTGCTCGGTCTGAATTTGCGCGCTGAGGTCTTGCAGATGCTGATTGGCCTGGGCTACATCGGCGATCAGTTTGGCCATCGTGTCCGGCCCGGCACCCGGGTCGGCATTTGCCAGCCCCGGGATACACAACGTCACGGCCACGCTGAGCATGGCCGGAGCAAGGCGACGGCTGAGCCTGGTGGCCAGTCGGAAAGACGAGCCGCGGCAATTGCGTCTCATTCGACTCGGGTCTCCTTGGCTCAACGCGGGCGGACGGCGTCGGCCCCAGTAATAACTGGAAGCACGATTAAACCAAAAGCATCCCTTGCACCGTATGTCACATCTGAACCAATGGAAACTTTAGTCACAAATTACGAGTGTGTTCTTCCGACAACTGTGACCGAACGGTGACATCACTAATTTGCCCGCAATGGCGGTACGGTGTCGGCGTTATGCGACACAAGGTGAATACGGCGAGTTAAACGCTCTGGTCAGCGTCTTCAGGGGCTGCTTCGGCGTTGTCCTGCGACGTTGCTGACCGCCTGGCTCGCAGTTGCATGAATCGGGTCCCGATCACCGCCGCTAATACACCGATCAGCAGCACGATTGTGAATGCGGTCCAGGGAAACTGCGGCGTGTCGAGTTGGTGCAGAAAACTTTGCGCCGAGACCACTGGGTTGCCGGTCTTGGCGTTGTCTTCGCCGATCTCCAGCGTGGCGCGCGGGAAGTGTGTGCTGTAGCTGCCGACGTAGTTTGGGCTGAGCACCAGCACGGTGGCATCAGGATGTTGGGAGCCGACCACCGTCGCGATGTCTCGCAGCGGGGTGTCATTCGGCGGGTTGCGGTCCAGCACGACGATCTTGAGATCGATGCCATCGTCATGCGCTTGGTTGATTACCTGAAGTAGCGCCGGCGTGACGGCCGATGGCGCGCTGATGTTCTCGGCGGTGACCTGTTCTTGAACGATCGCCAGGCATTGGTCGGGCTTGGTTGCCGGATCGGCACCGATGGTGCCGCAGATCTCGCCCGGGATGTACAGCGGCGCGTGCGGGGTGGTCACGGTTGAAGACCGTACCGCCTGGCGACAAGCGCGTTACAACAGGTGGTCGGCTAGAAGAAACTGAAGTATCCGGGTCCGCCTGAATGCAGGACAAGCGTACTGTTAGACTCGCATAGCACCGTCGACACGGCCCGTCGGCGAGCAGAACTAAATACGGGAGTTGATGTGACCAGCAAAGATTCGGTGAATTCGTTCCAAGCCCGCAGCACCCTGGAGGTCGGCGACAGCAGTTACCAGATATATCGGCTGGACGCGGTTCCGGGCACTGAGAAACTTCCCTACAGTCTGAAAGTCCTCGCCGAAAACCTGCTGCGCAACGAGGACGGCAGCAACATCACCAAGGACCACATCCAGGCGATTGCGCAGTGGGACCCGAAGGCCGAGCCCAGCATCGAAATCCAGTACACGCCCGCACGCGTGGTCATGCAGGACTTCACCGGTGTGCCGTGCATCGTGGACCTCGCCACCATGCGCGAGGCCGTCGCCGATCTGGGCGGCAACCCCGACAAAGTCAACCCACTGGCTCCGGCCGACTTGGTGATCGACCACTCGGTGATCGCGGACCTGTTCGGGCGGGCCGACGCATTCGAGCGCAACGTTGAGATCGAGTACCAGCGCAACGGCGAGCGCTACCAATTCCTGCGTTGGGGTCAGGGCGCGTTCGACGACTTCAAGGTGGTGCCGCCGGGTACCGGCATCGTGCACCAGGTCAACATCGAATACCTGGCGAAAGTGGTGATGTCTCGCGCGGATGCGCAAGGCACAGTGGTGGCCTACCCCGACACCTGCGTGGGCACCGACTCGCACACCACCATGGTCAACGGCCTCGGCGTGCTGGGCTGGGGGGTGGGTGGCATCGAGGCCGAGGCCGCGATGCTCGGCCAACCGGTGTCGATGCTGATCCCACGGGTCGTCGGCTTCAAGCTGAGCGGTGAGATTCAGCCCGGTGTCACTGCTACCGACGTCGTGCTGACCGTCACCGAGAAGCTTCGTCAGCACGGCGTCGTCGGCAAGTTCGTCGAGTTCTACGGCGATGGCGTGGCCGAGGTGCCACTGGCGAACCGCGCCACCCTGGGCAACATGAGTCCCGAATTCGGTTCCACCGCAGCAATTTTCCCGATCGACGAAGAGACCATCTCCTATCTGAAGTTCACCGGCCGCAGCGACGAGCAGCTCGCACTGGTCGAGGCCTACGCCAAAGAGCAGGGCATGTGGCACGACCCGAAACACGAGCCGAAGTTCTCGGAGTACCTCGAGCTCGACCTGTCCGAGGTGGTGCCGTCGATCGCGGGTCCGAAGCGTCCGCAGGACCGAATCGCGTTGTCCGATGCCAAGTCCACGTTCCGCAAGACCATTCCCAGCTATGTCGGCGACGACCCCGACAAGCGGGAGTACTCAAAGTTGGACGAGGAGCTCGATGAGACATTCCCGGCCAGCGACCCCGGCCAAGTGTCCAATGGCCACGCCGACGACCGCGTTCCGGTGCAGTCGGCCGCCACGCACTCGAAGGGCCGGGTGAGCAACCCGGTGCCGGTGAGGTCCGAGGAGTACGGCGACTTCGTGCTCGACCACGGCGCGGTGGTAATCGCCGCGATCACGTCGTGCACCAACACCTCCAACCCCGAGGTAATGCTTGGCGCGGCGCTGCTGGCCCGCAACGCCGTCGAAAAGGGACTGGCATCTAAGCCATGGGTGAAAACCACGATGGCGCCGGGCTCGCAGGTGGTCAACGACTACTACGACAGGTCCGGTCTGTGGCCGTACTTGGAGAAGCTGGGCTTCTATCTGGTCGGCTACGGCTGCACCACCTGCATCGGCAACTCCGGCCCACTGCCCGACGAGATCTCGAAAGCGGTTAACGACAATGACCTTTCGGTGGCAGCCGTGCTGTCCGGCAACCGGAATTTCGAGGGCCGCATCAACCAGGACGTGAAGATGAACTACCTGGCATCGCCACCGCTGGTGATCGCCTACGCGTTGGCCGGGACGATGGACTTCGACTTCGAGTCCGACCCGCTGGGCACCGACAAGGACGGCAATGGCGTCTTTCTGAAGGACATCTGGCCGTCGCAGAAGGACGTCTCGGACACCATCGCCTCGGCGATCAACCAGGAGATGTTCGTCAGCAACTACGCCGATGTGTTTAAAGGCGACGAGCGGTGGCGTAACCTCCCGACACCGAGCGGCAACACCTTTGAGTGGGTCGATGATTCGACGTACGTGCGCAAGCCGCCGTATTTCGATGGCATGCCCGCCGAGCCGGAACCCGTCAGCGACATCACCGGTGCACGGGTGCTGGCACTGCTGGGCGACTCGGTGACCACCGACCACATCTCCCCCGCCAGCAGCATCAAGCCGGGAACCCCTGCCGCGCAGTACCTCGACGAGCACGGTGTGGAGCGCAAGGACTACAACTCCTTTGGTTCGCGGCGCGGCAATCACGAGGTGATGATCCGCGGCACCTTCGCCAATATCCGGCTGCGTAACCTGCTGCTGGACGACGTCTCGGGGGGCTACACCCGCGATTTCACCCAGGACGGCGGCCCCCAGGCTTTTATCTACGACGCGGCGCAGAACTATGCGGCACAAGACATTCCGCTGGTGGTGCTCGGAGGTAAGGAGTACGGCTCGGGCTCCTCACGAGACTGGGCGGCCAAGGGGACGCGGCTGCTGGGTGTTCGCGCGGTGATCACCGAGTCGTTCGAGCGCATCCACCGGTCGAACCTGATCGGCATGGGTGTGATCCCGCTGCAATTCCCGGACGGTAAGTCGGCCGAATCGTTGGGCCTAGACGGCACCGAGGTGTTCGATATCACCGGGATCGAGGAACTCAACAACGGCAAGACGCCAAAAACGGTGCACGTCAAAGCCGCCAAAGACAACGGCGGTAACGACGGTAAAAAGGCCATTGAATTCGACGCGGTGGTCCGCATCGACACCCCAGGTGAAGCCGACTACTACCGCGACGGCGGCATCTTGCAGTACGTGCTGCGCAACATGCTCAGGTCGAGCTAGCTCGGAGCGTCCGTGCCCAAGGTCAGCCAGGACCATCTGGCGGCCCGGCGCCGCCAGATCCTCGACGGCGCCCGCCGCTGCTTCGCCGAATACGGTTACGACGGGGCGACGGTGCGCCGCCTCGAGCAGGCCATCGGCTTGTCGCGGGGTGCGATATTCCACCACTTCCGCGACAAGGACACGCTGTTTTTCGAGCTGGCGCACGAGGATGCCGAGCGGATGGCCGACGTCGCCGCCCGCGAGGGTCTGGTCCAAGTGATGCGCGACATGCTGGCTGCGCCCGATCAGTTCGACTGGCTCGCCACACGATTGGAGATTGCACGCAAGCTGCGCCACGACCCTGCGTTCAACAAGGAGTGGACGAAGCGCTCAGCCGAGTTGGCGGCGGCAACGATCGACCGGCTGCGCCGGCAGAAGCAGGCCGGGAGGGTGCGCGACGACATCCCCAGCGACGTGTTGCAGTGCTACCTGGACCTGGTTCTCGACGGGTTGGTAGCCAAGGTGGCCTCCGGTGAAGACACTCAGTTGCTCACCGCTGTCCTCGATTTGGTCGAGGGCTCGGTACGACACGGTTAGCTCAAAGTTCGCTTGCCACCAGCGCGTAACGCCCCTCGGGCGGCGTTGGAGATGAAGTCCAACATTTCATCCACGAAGGGTTTCGCTCCGGCGAGCAAAGTGCGACCTGGGTCGGGCTCGTAGACCGCGTTGAAGAAGTCCAGGATCTGCTGTTTCGAGAGGTTCGCCGCCCAGGAAACAATCGACCTACCCGGCCCGGTGCGTTGCCGTTCCAGTCCCCGCCCCAGTCGAGCGGATCCGGGCCTTCGCCGAGCCGCCCGTAGGGTTGCGCTCGCTGCGACGAGGCCTACCGGGAGCGGGTGCGGTGGTTGGGCCCGCCGCGGCTGCGCATCGTGGTGCCAGATTCGCGCAACATGCTGTGAATCGACCCGTACGACCTGCCGGTGGACGCGACCAGGGTACGAATACTGGACCCGCCCTCGTAAGCGCTGCGCAATTCCAGCAGCAACTGCGCGCGCGATTTTTTCGACTTTCGCATCGGCCCCTCCCCGCTTGAACAGGATCCCCAAGCACACAGAGTAAGAACCGGGGTCGGTTGGCGGGCCAATTTGACGAAATCCGCTGCGACACCAGCAAGACCGCGCGTCCGAGCGGTCAGGCCAGCTCGATGAGATCCCGGTATTCCTCGGACCAATGGTCTTCGGTGCCGTCGGGCAGCAGCACCACACGTTGCGGATCGAGCGCTTCGGCGGCCCCTGGATCGTGGGTGACCAGCACCACCGCTCCGGCGTAGCTACGCAGCGCGTCCAGCACCTGTTCACGGGACGCCGGATCGAGATTGTTCGTCGGCTCGTCAAGCAGCAACACATTCGCTGTGGAGGCCACCAGACCGGCGAGCGCCAACCGGGTCTTTTCGCCGCCGGAAAGCGTGCCGGCCGCCTGGTCAAGCTGGCTACCGCTGAACATGAATGCCCCGAGCAGACCACGCAGGTCCTGCTCGCCGGAATCAGGCGCGGCGTGCCGGATGTTCTCCCACACCGTCGCGGCGTCGTCGAGCGTGTCGTGCTCCTGCGCGAAATATCCGATTTTCAAACCGTGTCCAGGCTCCAGCCCCCCGGCCTCGGGTTGCTCGACACCGGCCAGCAGCCGCAGCAGCGTCGTCTTTCCCGCGCCGTTGAGTCCAAGCACCACCACCCGAGAGCCGCGGTCGATGGCCAGATCGACGCCGGTGAAGACTTCGAGCGAACCGTAGGTCTTCGTCAGGCCGGTGGCCACCAGTGGGGTGCGCCCGCAAGCCGCCGGGCTGGGGAACTTGATCCGGGCCACCTTATCGGCCACCCGCTCTTCGTCGAGTGCGGCCATCATCCGGTCGGCGCGTCGCAGCATGTTTTGCGCCGCAACGGCTTTGGTGGCCTTGGCGCCGAGCTTGGCGGCTTGGGCACGCAGTGCGGTGGCCTTGCGTTCGGCGTTGGAGCGTTCCCGGCGGCGCCGCTGCTCGTCGGTGGCACGGGCGTCGAGATACTTCTGCCAACCCATGTTGTAGACGTCGACTTCGCCGCGCACCGCATCGAGAAACCAGACCCGGTTGACGACGTCGGCCAACAAGTCGATGTTGTGGCTGATAACCACCAGCCCGCCGGTGTGCCCGCGCAGGAAATCCCGCAGCCAGCCCAGCGAATCGGCGTCGAGGTGGTTGGTCGGCTCGTCGAGCAGCAAGGTGGTTGACGACCCGGCGCCAGTGTCGGACGCGGCGAACAGAATCCGCGCCAACTCCACTCGACGGCGTTGACCGCCGGACAGTGTGCGCAACTGCTGGGTCAGCACGCGGTCGGGCAACCCGAGGCTCGCGCATATACGACCCGCTTCGCTTTCGGCGCCGTAACCGCCCAGCGCGGCGAAGCGCTCCTCGAGTTGGCCGTAGCGGCGGATCGCGCGATCGCGGGCGGCGTCGTCAGCGACTTCGGCCATTAGCGCCTGTTGCTTTTCCAGGTCGGTCAACAGCGTATCCAGCCCGCGTGCGGAGAGCACCCGGTCGCGCGCGAGGATATCGAGGTCACCTTCTTTGGGATCTTGCGGCAGATAACCGATCTCGCCGGTGCGCGCCACCGTTCCGGCGTACGGCTCCCCCGCTCCTGCGAGGATGCGCAGGGTGGTGGTCTTACCGGCGCCGTTGCGCCCGACCAGCCCGATGCGGTCACCCGGCTGAATCCGCAGAGCCGTGCCGTCAACAGAGAGCAATGTGCGCGCGCCAGCGCGGACCTCCAGGTCCGTAGCCGTGATCACGGTCACTCTCCTTGGCTCTGTTGCGTAATTACGTGTCGTCGGTGAACACCGGCGGCCGTTTCTCGGCGCGCGCGACAACCGCCTCTTCGAAGTTGGTGGTGAGCAGACGGACGAAGAGCTGCCCCAGCCCCTCGGCCTGCATGTGCCCCTCCAGGTTAGCGGCGTCCAGTCCACTCCACAGTGTGCGCTTGGTCAACTCGACTCCCGGCCGCGAGAAAGCCGCGATTCGCTCGGCCATCTCGTAGCAGGTCTCCAACAGCTGGTCTTCCGGGACTTGCCGCGATACCAGCCCAATTCGCTCGGCTTCCGTGGCGTCGATGTCACGGCCGGTCAGCATGATCTCGAATGCCCGCGACGAGCCGATGGCCCGCGGCAGCAAGTAGCTGAGACCAAGCTCACTGGCGGTCAGCCCGTTGTTGATGCCCGCGGCCCGGAAATAAGCGCCGCTTGCCGCGACGCGGATGTCGGCGGCGAGCGCCAGGCACAGCCCGCCACCGATTGCGGCGCCGTTCACCGCCGCGATCACCGGCTGGTGCAGCCGTCGCAGCGCCAGGATGACGTCGTCGAGGATCGCCATGGAGCGCAGCGCGTAGGTGGGCCGGGTCAAGCCTTGGACGTGCGGAACTTCACCGGCCGATTTGTGGTCGGCGCCGGAGGAGAAACCCTTGCCCGCCCCGGTCAGCACCACCACGCGCACCGAGTTGTCGTAGGTGATGTTCTCCAGGGCCGCTTTCAGCGGCACCATGACGTCGAACGCCATGGAGTTCATCCGCTGCGGCCGATTCAGAGTGATCAACGCGACCTGCGGCCGCGGATGTTCAACCAGGATCATGCTCACCGTTGAACGGTAACCCGGCCGGTCCCCGAGACGGCTCAGGCCTGGTCGCGCTCCTGCGCCGCTATCGCCTCGTCGACGTCGAAGCTCTTGACCTGCTGAACTAGGTCCTCCAGCGCGGCCGGTGGCAGGGCGCCGGGCTGGTTGAAGATCAGCTTGCCTTTCTTGAAGGCCATCAGTGTGGGGATCGATCGGATCTGGGCGGCCGCGGCGAGTTCCTGTTCGGCTTCGGTGTCGACCTTGGCGTGCACGACGTCGGGATGCTTCTCCGCGGATGCGGCAAACGTGGGCGCGAACTGGCGGCATGGCCCGCACCAGGACGCCCAGAAGTCGACGAGCACGATGTCGTTGCCGTTGACCGTTTCGTTGAACTGTGCGGCGGTGAGGTCTTGGGTAGTCACGCCCGGGATAACGCCGTGAACTGCCGCTGTGTTCCCTAGCGTTCCGCCGGGTCTCTAGGTCAGGTGGTCGTAGTCGCCGCGGACCCAAGCAGCGTGGCGGGCGGCCGATCGTTGGACCACCGCGTGGCCGTCGGTGTCGATCGCGTTCGTGAACAGGCCGTAGATGCGGTCGAAGCGCAACCCCGCCAGGGTGTCAGCCATCCGCTGCACCACCGCAGCCGACAGCGGAAGGCGGTTGGGATAGCTGCGCAAAAACGCGACTGTGCGGCGGTCCGGGTTGGGAAAGATGGTGTCCCCGGCCAGCAGCACGCCGCGGCCGCCGGCGCCCTCGGTCCAGCAGGCGACCGCGCTGCCGGGAAAATGCCCGCCGACCCGGACCACCGATAACGACGAGGTCAGCTGCAGGGTGTCCGACCATTGCTGAATCACCGGGTCGGGGCGCATCACCCAGTCGGCGTCCGCGGCGTTGACGTACACCGGGACCTTGCCCAGTCGGTGACTCCACTCGACTTGTGCGCCGTACATGTGCGGATGGCTGGCCACAATCGCGACGACCGGCCCGCGGTCGGCTACTGCGGCCACCGCGTCGTCGTCGATAAAGCCGGACGGATCCCACAACATGTTGCCGGCGTCGGTGCAAACCAGCTTGCCCAGCTGCCCGATTCCGAACGCGGGCGAACTGCCGATCGCGACGAGTCCGTCCTCAACGACCGAGACCTGCGATCGCACTCCTTCGGCGACCAGCTGCTCCAGCGTCGCCCACAACTGACCCTCGCTTGGCACCCACTGCCGCTCATCGGCACAAATCGCGCAGACACTCGAGACGGCGTCGTGCTCGACACCACAGGTTCTGCACAACCAAAACATGGCACAACTCTAATTCGGCCGGACCGCGTCAAAAGGCCGCTCACGAGCTCAGCTAATAATTGTGCAACTCGGCCGTGCGGCGGGTACCCCTCCCCGCAACGCCTCGATCGGAGAACCGTGATGTCCGCCGCCACGCATCGACGTCGATTGACTCAGCTCGTGATCCTCGCGGTCACCGGCGCTACCGCAGTGTCGCTCGCCGCGTGCGGCAATTCGAGCAACGAAAACACCGGAAAGCCCAGCACGTCGGCAAGCTCGACAACTCCTAAGCCCACGCCTCCTAAGCCCACGCCGCCGCCGGCACCACCCATGGGGCATGACGAGGTCGAGGGCTTGGTCAGATCGGTGTCTGGTAACAGGATCCAGCTCACGCAGCGGGATCGGACGGCGGCCGCGGTGGACTTCACGCCGTCGACAATGGTCACCGAGCTCGGCCCGGCCAAACTGACCGACGTCACCCCGGGTAGTTGCGTCGAGGTCGAGGCCGCCGCGCAGGGCGGTCCTCCGGGTGCGCCGGCCACTGCGCAATCCGTGACGATCAGCCCATCTGAAGCCGGCAAGTGCCCTCCGCCGGCACCATCGCCCGGAGGGCCGGGTCAAAGTCCCAGCGTCAACGGCATCGTCGACTCGGTTACGGGTAACACCATCGCCGTCAACAGCATCGATCCCACCGGCAAGACCACGCACACCACTGTGAACGTCGCCGACACGACCACCTATAACAAGCACGCGGTCACCACTGCGCAAGCGATCCAGAACGGTAAGTGCATGGCGGCGCAGGGAATCAAGGACGGAGGTGTGCTGCACGCGGCGACCATCGACCTCGAACCGTGTCCACCGATGGGTCGCCCGCACCACCACTTCCACTTTCCGTGGCCGCACCATCGCCATTAGGGCCAAGACGCGACTCGTCCAAACGCCTATGCACGATGTGGAAGTGGCCCCAACGGCGTTGAGGTAGCCCCGAATACCCGGGCCCATAGCGCTGACCTCGCACGCTACGGTTGCGTCACCGTAGCTTACGGTTCCGTCGTCGTAGGTTACGGTTGCGTACCCATTCCCGCCTCGGACACACTGCGTTCGAGTTCATCAGGGGAAGGGAAAACCGTTGGGCCACTACATCGCTAACCTGCGCGACATCGAGTTCAATCTGTTCGAGGTTTTAGACATCGGGACCCTCCTCGGATCACGGGACTATCCCGATCTCGACGTCGACACGGTCCGCACGATGCTCGACGAAGTCGCACGCCTGGCCGAGGGCCCGGTCGCCGACTCGTTCGCCGAGGCCGACCGCAACCCACCGGTTTTCGAGCCGGATCGGCACACCATCGCGGTGCCTGCCGAGTTGGCCAAGTCGGTGCAGGCGGTCAAAGACGCCGAGTGGTGGCGCATCGGTCTTGCCGAAGAGATCGGCGGCGTGTCCGCACCGGGCCCAGTGACGTGGGCGATCAACGAAATGCTGGTCTGCGCCAATCCGGCTGCCGCCTTTTTCTACAGCGTGGGCCCGGCGATGGCCAACGCGCTCTACATCGAGGGCACCAAACAGCAGAAGCAGTGGGCGGCGACGGCCCTGGAACGAGGTTGGGCGGCAACCATGGTGTTGACCGAGGCCGACGCCGGCTCCGATGTCGGGGCGGGGCGAACCAAGGCCATCGCACAACCGGACGGCAGCTGGCACATCGAGGGCGTCAAGCGCTTCATCTCCGGGGGCGACGTGGGCGACACTGCCGAGAACATCTTCCATCTCGTGCTGGCCCGGCCCGAGAGCGCCGGTCCGGGCACCAAAGGTTTGAGCCTGTTCTACGTGCCCAAGTACCTCTTCGACCCGGAGACTTTCGAACTCGGCTCCCGCAACGGAGTTTTCGCCACCGCGCTGGAACACAAGATGGGCCTGAAAGCCTCCCCCACCTGCGAGTTGACCTTCGGCGCCCATGGCCTGCCCGCCGTTGGCTACCTGGTTGGCGACGTGCACAAGGGGATCGCGCAGATGTTCACCGTGATCGAGCACGCACGCATGACAGTCGGCGTCAAGGCAGCCGGCACGCTGTCCACCGGCTATCTCAACGCGCTGGCATTCGCCAAACAGCGAGTGCAGGGTGCGGATCTGACTCAAATGACCGACAAGACCGCACCGCGAGTCACGATCCTGCACCATCCGGATGTGTGCCGCAGCCTGATAACGCAGAAGGCCTACGCCGAAGGTCTGCGTGCACTGTATTTGTATGCCGCTGCACACCAGAACGATGCTGTTGCACAACATGTTTCAGGCACAGATTCCGAGATGGCGCACCGTATCAATGATCTGCTGCTCCCGGTGGTCAAAGGGGTGAGCTCGGAGCGTGCTTACGAAATCCTGACCGAGTCGCTGCAAACACTCGGCGGCTCGGGCTTTTTGACCGATTACCCCATCGAGCAGTACATCCGTGACGCCAGGATCGATTCGCTCTACGAGGGCACCACTGCAATCCAGGCGATGGATTTCTTTTTCCGCAAGATCATCCGCGACCGCGGCCAGGCCCTCGAGCACGTGGCTTCTCAGATCAGCCGCACCATCGAAACCTGCGATGAGGCGCTGCGGCAGCCTGCCGAGTTGCTTCGTACCGCGCTCGACGACGTCACGGCGATGACCGCCACCCTGAGCGGATACCTGATGGCCGCTGCCGAACAACCGACGGAGATCTATAAGGTCGGGCTCGCATCGGTGCGATTCCTCCTCGCCGTCGGCGACTTGCTGATCGGTTGGCGGCTACTGGCCCAGGCCGACGTTGCCCAGGCGGCCCTGGCCGCCACGTCGGCGAACGACGAAGCGTTCTATCAAGGCAAGATCGCGACCGCGCAATTCTTCGCCAAGAACATGCTGCCCCACCTCACCGCGTTACGCGCGATCATCGACGCCATCGACGTCGGAATCATGGATCTTCCCGAGGCGGCGTTCTAGACAACCCGCACGACTGCGGTATACACAGCGCGTTCTAACTCGGACGCCAGCTGGCACTCAGCGGCACCGCCGATCGTGAAAATGGTTGCCATAGCCGGTCTGCACATCGCAGCCGACGATCGAAAGGACCTCGATGCCTGCCACTTTCCCGACTGCCCGGCTGACCCGCTTCGCGATCCTCGCGGTCACCGGGGCCACCGCGCTGTCCCTCGCAGCGTGCGGTACGTCTTACAATACGAAGCCCACCGCGGCAAGTCCGACAACCTCCAATCCCACGTCGTCGTCGCCGCCGTCGGCGTCGGCGAAGGGCAAAGGCTGGGTGAGCGGGCTGATCGATTCGGTGTCGGGCAACACGATCCAGGTCACCCAGCGGTCGGGGGCCGCCACCGTCGACTTCACGCCGTCAACGGATGTCTCCGAGATCACCCCTGCTCAGCTGACCGACGTCACCGCAGGCAGCTGTGTCAGCGTGCTTCGCGACCGCGAGAGCGCCTCGAACAGCGGTAACGGGATCACCGCGCGATCCGTGCGCGTCAGCCCCGCCGTCGACGGCAAGTGTCCGCAGCCCAAGCAACCGGCGGGCGCCTCGACCACCGCACCTGCCCCGCAACCGGGCGCACCCACGGCGTATCGCCAAGTACGCGGCCAGGTTGCATCCGTTGCGGGCAACACCATCACGGTGAACAGCACTGATCCCAGCGGCAGCTCGTCTCAGACCACCGTGACCGTCACCGACACGACCAAATACACCAAACAAGCAACTACCGACGCACAAGCGCTCGCCCAGGGCAAGTGCATTGCGGCGCGCGGGACCAAGGACGACCGCGGCACGCTGCAGGCGACGAGCATTACCGTTCAACAGGCCGACAACGGCAACTGCCCACAGCCGGGCGGCAGGCGGCACCACCACTAGCCGGCCGTCGCATCAATACGACCGGGGCAGCCCCGAGGTTGTGCTGCGCGATGTGGTTTTCAGTTCTTGCCGCGCCAGCCACGTTCGAACGGCAGCCGCCACGCTCGCGGGGCAATTAACGGATGGACCGCATTGGGGCCCCATGAGTCAAGGTCGTAGCTGCGTACCGGCGGCGGATCCTCGAGCAACGGGGCGGAGACCTCCCAGAGCCGCTCGATACCCTCTGCCGTGTTGTACAGCGTCCGATCGCCGCGCATCGCGTCAAGAATCAGACGCTCGTAGGCCTCGAGCACATCGCCGGCATGGCCGGAATCTTCCATGGTGAATTGCAGGCTGAGCTTGTCCAGCTTCATTCCCGGTCCAGGCCGCTTGCCGTAAAACGACAGCGACATCTTTGACACATCGGCAAGGTCGAAGGTCAGGTGATCCGGACCCTTTTGTCCCACACCAGATCCGGGCGGAAACATGCTCCTCGGCGGCTCGTGGAATGCGATTGAGATGATGCGCTGTCCCTCTGCGAGACCTTTGCCGGTGCGCAGAAAGAACGGGACGCCCGCCCAGCGCCAGTTGTCGATCTCGCATTTGAGCGCGACGAATGTTTCGGTATCCGATTCCGCAGACACCCCAGGCTCGTCGCGGTAACTCCGGTATTGCCCGCGCACCACCGCGTTTGGATCAAGCGGGCGCATCGAGCGGAATACCTTGTTTTTCTCGTCGCTGATCGCCTCTGAAGCAAGCTCGGTGGGTGGTTCCATCGCTACGAACGCCAGAATCTGGAACAAGTGGGTAACCACCATGTCCTTGAACGCCCCCACCGATTCGTAAAACTGCGCGCGGTTCTCACACGTGAGCCGCTCCGGCACATCGATTTGGATGTGGTCGATGAAGTTTCGGTTCCAAATCGGCTCGAACAACCCGTTCGCGAACCGGAATGCGAGAATGTTCTGCGCGGCTTCCTTACCCAGGAAGTGATCGATCCGGAAGATCTGTTCTTCTTCGAATCGCTGGTGAATCGACTCATTCAGTTTCCGCGCGCTGGCCAGATCGACGCCGAACGGCTTCTCCATGACGACCCTAGAGTTCCGCACCAGATCCGCCTTGTGCAGCATGTCCATGACGGGCATCACCGCCACCGGCGGGACGCTCAAGTAATGCAGCAGACGGGCCTCACCACCGAGTGCCTCAACCTGCTCCGCCACGGCACTGGCCAGGGCTTCCGGGCCGGCCTGCTGTGGCACAAAGGTCAGGTTGGCGAAGAACTGATCCGTTTGCTCATCGGAAATGTGGTGGCTGGAGAACTCCTGGCAGGCCTTGTGCGCCAGCTTGCGGAAGGTCTCGTTGTCGAGCTCATCGAGCGACGTGCCGATGATGCGGATCTCGGGAGCCAGCTTCGAACAGGAAAGGTGCAGGAGGCCGGGCAGCAGCTTTCGGCGTGCTAAATCGCCTGTGGCACCGAACATCACGATGACGTGCGGCGCCGCGCCGGTTGCCTGCTGCTCGGGCCCGTGGGCTGTCGCGACATCATTCACAACCATGATCGTAGCCAGGACTGGTCCGGCCGCAACCGCGCAGAGGTGAATATTGCGGCGTCGCCAGCCCGAAGCGTCCGGACGGGTTCAGACGGGAAGACGACTGATCAAGGGATGCCCACGAAACCAGGAGGAACCTGATACCAGCCTCGCGCTTCCGTATACGCCCAGCCGCACGGCGTCAATTCCTGTTTCCCTTCATCGCTCGTTACCCAACACTTCGGCCCGTTCGGGTCAGGTGCAGGTGCCGGTTCGGGGTCTGCATGGGCAATGCCGCTGCCCAGTAGCGCTGTAGCCGCGCAGGCCGCAACGATCATCCGTTTTCTCGTCATCAGGCGATCCCTTTCTGTCCGGTACCTTAGATTGTGCTGGCAAGTCCCGACCGGCGCTACTTGTAGACGGCGACAGCTGATGTTTTTCGGGCCGTTAACAAAAAACACCCGACCGTTCGGCATCGACAACCCTGCGGCGAGCGGATTTTCCCGGAGCTTCCGGATCCAGTGACTGCCGATCGCGAGCCTCTTCGAATTAAGCGCCAGAACGTCAGACGGTGAAGCCCAGCGCGCGCAGTTGGTCTCGGCCGTCGTCGGTGATCTTGTCCGGACCCCACGGCGGGTTCCACACCCAATTGATCCGCAGTTCGTCGACCAGTCCGGCGCCGATCAGCGCGCTACGCGACTGGTCTTCGATGACGTCGGTCAGCGGGCAGGCCGGCGACGTCAACGTCATGTCGATCAGCGCGACCGTCCCCTCGTCCCCCTCTTCGAGGTTCAGACCGTAGACCAATCCCAGATCAACGACGTTGATGCCGAGTTCGGGGTCGACGACATCATGCATCGCCTCTTCGATGTCGGCGAGCAGCTCGTTATCCGGAGCGGCGATTTCACTCATCTTTTGACCTCCTCCAAGTCGTCAGTCGCTTGCGCCAGCGCATCCTTAAACGCCATCCAGCCCAGCAGCGCGCATTTGACCCGGGCCGGGTACTTGGCGACGCCGGCGAACGCGATGCCGTCGCCAAGGACATCCTCGTCACCGGCGACATTTCCGCGGGACGACACCATCTCGGTGAACGCGGTAACCGTCTTCAATGCTTGCCCGACGCTTTGACCGATCACCTGCTCGGTGAGCACCGAGGTTGCCGCCTGGCTGATCGAACAGCCCTGCCCGTCGTAGGAGACGTCGGCGATCTGCTCGCCGTCGTCCGATAGCGCCACCCGCAACGTGACCTCGTCGCCGCACACCGGGTTGACGTGATGCACTTGCGCGCCGAACGGCTCGCGCAGCCCGCGGTGCTGCGGATGCTTGTAGTGATCGAGGATCACGTCCTGGTAGATCTGCTCGAGACGCACTACGGCTCACGCTCCGCCGAAGAAATCGAGGGCGTGGCGCACTCCGGCCACCAGCCGGTCGACCTCGTCGTGGGTGTTGTAGACCGCAAACGATGCGCGCGCGGTGGCGGCAACGCCGAAGCGGCGGTGCAGCGGCAATGCGCAGTGGTGGCCGACCCGCACAGCCACCCCGTCGTCGTCGAGCACCTGGCCGACATCGTGGGCGTGCACGCCGTCGACGACGAAAGACACTGGCGAGCCGCGGTTCTCCATCACCGTGGGCCCGATCACCCGAACTGCGTCGATAGCCGGACAACCCGTCGATCGCAGCGGCCACCAACTCGCGCTCGTGGGCTTCGACGGCGTCCATCCCGATAGCACCGAGATAGCGCGCCGCCGCCGCCAGCCCGACCACCTGGGAGGTCATCGGGGTGCCGGCCTCGAAACGCTGCGGTGGGGCGGCGTAGGTGGTGGCCTCCATGGTCACCGTCTCGATCATCGAACCGCCGGTGAGGAACGGCGGCATCGCATTGAGCAGCTCGCCGCGACTATACAGCACACCAATTCCGTTGGGGCCCAGCATCTTATGCCCCGAAAAGGCGGCGAAATCGACGTTGAGCGCGTGGAAGTCGACAGGCTGGTGCGGCACCGACTGGCAGGCGTCCAGCATTGTCAACGCACCGACGGCCTTGGCCCGGTCCACCAGCTCGGCGACTGGAGCCAGCGCACCGGTCACGTTCGAGTGATGGCTGAAGGCAACGACTTTGACGTTCTTGTCGAGTTGCAGCGAATCGAGGTCAATGCGGCCGTCGTCGGTGACGCCGTACCAGCGCAGCGTAGCGCCGGTGCGCCGGGCCAGTTCCTGCCACGGGACGAGGTTGGCGTGGTGCTCGAGCTCGGTGGTGACGATGACATCGCCGGGGCCGACGGCACGTTCGAAGCGGTTGTCCCCCAGCACATAGGACACCAGGTTGAGCGATTCGGTGGCGTTCTTGGTGAACACCAGCTCGTCGGGGTCGGCGCCGACGAACGCGGCGATGTCGGCGCGGCCCTGCTCGTAGGCATCGGTGGCCTCCTCCATCAGCTGATGCGCGCCGCGGTGCACCCCGCCGTTGGACGTGGTGAGGAATTCGCGTTCGGCATCGAGGACTTGCACCGGACGCTGCGAAGTCGCTCCGGAATCCAGGTAAGCCAGCTGAGTTCCACCTCGCATGATCCGAGCCAGAATCGGGAAATCGGCCCGGATCGCGGCGAGGTCCAGCGCCGCGGGGCGAGTGACCGAGACCGTCATGTCAGGTCCCCGAGGCGGCCGTCTGGGCGCTAAAGCGCTCGTAGCCGTTTTCTTCGAGCTCGTCGGCCAACTCCGGGCCACCCGATTCGATGATCCGGCCTCCGACGAATACGTGCACGAACTCCGGATGGATGTACCGCAGAATCCGGGTGTAGTGCGTGATCAGCAGAATGCCGCCGTGCTCGGCTTCGGCGTAACGGTTCACGCCCTCGCTGACCACCCGCAAGGCGTCGACATCCAGCCCGGAGTCGGTCTCGTCGAGGATCGCGATCTTGGGCCTGAGCAATCCCAGCTGCAGGATCTCGTGGCGTTTCTTCTCCCCGCCGGAAAAGCCTTCGTTGACACTGCGTTCGGCGAACGCCGAGTCGATGTCGAGGCTGTTCATTGCAGCCTTGACCTCTTTGACCCAGTGCCGCAGCTTGGGCGCCTCACCGCGGACGGCGGTTGCGGCCGAGCGCAGGAAGTTCGACATCGACACGCCGGGTACCTCGACGGGATACTGCATGGCCAAGAACAAGCCGGCGCGGGCGCGCTCGTCGACGCTCATGTCCAGGACGTTCTGCCCGTCGAGCGTGATGGAACCCGACGTCACGCGGTACTTCGGGTGTCCGGCGATGGCGTAGGACAGGGTGGACTTGCCAGACCCGTTGGGGCCCATCACCGCATGCGTCTCGCCGGAGCGCACCGTCAGGTTGACGCCGTTGAGAATGGCGATCTCGTCGCCGTCCGAGGCGTTCTCGACGCTGACGTGAAGGTCTTTGATTTCCAAAGTTGTCATGAGGCGGTAGTTCTCGATTCCGTGATGGCCAGTTCGTGTTCGATGGCTGTGGTCAGGCGCTCCCGTATTTCAGGTACCGCGATCTTGGCGATGATCTCGTTGAAGAAACCACGCACCACCAGTCGGCGGGCCTGCTCTTCGGGGATGCCGCGGGAACGCAGATAGAACAGTTGCTCGTCGTCGAATCGTCCGGTGGCACTGGCGTGCCCGGCGCCGACGATTTCGCCGGTCTCGATCTCCAGGTTCGGGATCGAGTCGGCGCGCGCGCCGTCGGTGAGCACAAGGTTGCGGTTGGCCTCGAAGGTGTCGGTGCCGGTGGCCTCGGCCCGGATCAACACGTCTCCGACCCAGACGGTGTGCGCATCCGGCCGGTTCGAGTCCGGATCGCCTTGCAGCGCACCTTTGTACAGCGCATTGGATTTGCAGTCGGGATGAGCGTGGTCGACCAGCAGCCGCGACTCGAGGTGCTGACCGTCGTCGGCGAAATACAGGCCGAGCAACTCGGCGTCACCACCGGGTGCAGCGAACCGCACCTTGGCCGACATTCGCACCACGTCGCCACCGAGCGTGATCGCGACATGGCGCAGCACCGCGTCCTTGCCCAATCGGGCGTGGTGCGCGCTGACATGCACGGCGTCGTCGGCCCAGTCGGCGATCCATACCACCGTGAGCCGGGCGGCGTCCTCGACGACGAATTCGACGTTGTCGGCGTAGATTCCGCTGCCCCGCTGATCGATGACGACGACCGCTTCGGCGAGCTCCTCGACCCGCACCTGCAGATGCCCATAGGCAACCGCGCCCTCGCCCGGACCTTCGATGACGATCTCGACTGGGTCGGCGGTCTGCGTCTCGCGCTCGAACGTGATCAGTGTCGCCTTATTGAACGACGAGAAGGCCTGGGCGGCAACCCGGTCGGCGGGCACGCCGCCCTGACCGAGTCGTTCGTCGCCGCGCCGAACAGTTTCCACCCGAACCCCGGGCCGGTCGCTGACGCTGATGGGGGCGCTGCCGGTGGCCACCGCGGAGCCGTTGTGCAGGCCGTGCAACCGCCGCAGCGGGGTGAACCGCCAGATCTCGTCGCGTCCGCCAGGGACCTCGAAGGCTTCGACGTCGAAGGACGTGAACTGTTCGGCCTTATTGGCGGCGATCCCTTCGACAGCTTCGGTGAGGTTGGCCTTGACCACTAGCCGACCGCGCCTTCCATCTGCAGCTCGATCAGCCGGTTGAGCTCCAGGGCGTACTCCATGGGCAGCTCCTTGGCGATCGGCTCGACGAAGCCGCGCACCACCATCGCCATCGCCTCGTCTTCGGTCAGCCCGCGGCTCATCAGGTAGAACAGCTGGGTTTCGCTGACTTTGGACACGGTGGCCTCGTGCCCCATCGTGACGTCGTCCTCGCGAATGTCGACATAGGGGTAGGTGTCGCTGCGGCTGATCGTATCCACCAGCAGCGCATCGCATTTCACGCTGGAGCGTGATCCGTGCGCGCCCTTGTTCACCTGCACCAGGCCGCGGTAGGAGGTGCGGCCGCCACCGCGGGCCACCGACTTGGACACGATGTTGCTCGACGTGTTCGGCGCCAGGTGCAGCATCTTGGCGCCGGTGTCCTGATGCTGGCCCTCGCCGGCGAACGCCACCGAAAGCACCTCGCCCTTGGCGTGCTCGCCGGTCATCCAGACCGCCGGGTATTTCATGGTGACCTTGGACCCGATGTTGCCGTCGACCCACTCCATGGTGGCGCCCGCTTCGGCGCGGGCCCGCTTGGTGACCAGGTTGTAGACGTTGTTCGACCAGTTCTGGATGGTGGTGTAGCGGCAACGACCGCCAGGCTTGACGATGATCTCCACCACCGCCGAGTGCAGCGAATCCGACTTGTAGATCGGCGCGGTACAACCCTCGACATAGTGCACGTAGGCGCCCTCGTCGACGATGATCAGCGTGCGCTCGAACTGGCCCATGTTCTCGGTGTTGATCCGGAAGTAGGCCTGCAGCGGGATGTCGACGTGCACACCCGGCGGCACGTAGATGAACGAGCCGCCACTCCACACCGCGGTGTTCAGCGCGGAGAACTTGTTGTCCCCGGCCGGGATCACGGTGCCGAAGTACTCCTTGAAGATGTCGGGGTGCTCCCGCAGCGCGGTGTCAGTGTCCAGGAAGATGACGCCGAGCTTCTCCAGATCTTCACGGATGGAGTGGTAGACGACCTCCGACTCGTACTGCGCGGCGACACCGGAGACCAGCCGCTGCTTCTCAGCCTCCGGGATGCCCAGCTTGTCGTAGGTGTTCTTGATGTCCGCGGGCAGGTCGTCCCACGTCGCGGCCTGCTTCTCGCTGGAGCGCACGAAGTACTTGATGTTGTCGAAGTGGATGCCTTCCAGGTTGGAGCCCCAGTTCGGCATCGGCTTCTTGTCGAAGATGCGCAGGGCCTTCAGCCGGGTCTCCAGCATCCATTCCGGCTCGCTTTTCTTGGCCGAGATGTCGCGAACCACAGCCTCGGACAGCCCCCGCTGCGCGCTGGCACCGGCCACGTCGGAGTCCGCCCAGCCGTAGCCGTAGCGGCCCATCGAGGCGATCGCCTGCTCCTGGGTCAACGGCTCGGCGGGCACACCCGTCTTGGTGGCCTCCGGGGTGAGGGTCATAACGACACTCCTTTGATGCTCGTGGTGGCTTCGGCGCGGGCTGTGCGCCGAAGTGGTTTAGCTTCGGTGGTGAGCGGGACGTGGGTGGTGCAGGCGCAGTCGCCGTTGACGATGGTCGCCAGCCGCTGCACGTGGGTCCCGAGTACCTCGGCCATGGCCTGCTGCTCGGTTTCACACAGTTCCGGGAACTCCTCGGCGACGTGCGACACCGGGCAATGATGTTGGCAGATCTGCACCCCGTGAATCGGACCGCCTACCTGCGTCGTGGTCGTGACGTAGCCGGCTTCGGACAGCGCGCCGGCGATCCGCTCGGCGGTGGCCTCGATGTCCTCGTCGGCACCGGAATCGGCCGCCTCGACACCGGACAAAATCGCATCGATACGCTGCCGGGCAAACCTGCGGACCGCCTCTTCGCCGCCGATCTCACGCAGTTGACGCATCGCCGCGGACGCCAGATCGTCATAGCTGTGGCCCAGCTTCGCGCGACCGGTCGCGGTCAGCCGGTACCGCTTGGCCGGCCGCCCCCGTCCTGCTTGCTGCCACGGCGCGGCGGGAACCGACTCGGCCTCACCCACCTCGATCAGCGCGTCCAGGTGGCGTCGCACCCCGGCGGCCGAGAGGCCCAGCCGCTCACCGATCTGCCCGGCGGTGATCGACCCGGACTCCAGCAGCAACCGCACGACGGCGCTGCGGGTCTGGCCGTCGTTGGTCGAAGCTGCGGCAGCTGCTTCGGCACCTTTGACGGACCGCGAGAATTTCACAACACCAGTGTGACGCAATTCCGGTGACGGGTCCAGCAAGGCTACCCTCTGCCCGGGTTGCGCTGGTCACAGCTGAGGCGTCGGGCCGCGCCCGGGCGGCAGTTACGCTGCTGTGATGGCAGCCCGCCACCACACGCTGAGTTTGTCGATCGCCAGCTTGCACGGCGACGAGCTCGCCGTGGGTCAGCCGCTGAACGACACCGAGGTGGTAGCGGTTCGCCGCACCCGGTTGTTCGGCGCCACAGGCACGGTGTTGATGGGCATCGGCGCGCTGGGGGCCGGGGCCCGGCCGGTGGTCCAGGACCCCACGTTCGGGGTTCGGCTGCTCAACCTGCCGTCGCGGATCCAGACGGTGTCGCTGACGATGACCACCACCGGCGCGGTGATGATGGCGCTGGCCTGGCTGATGCTGGGCCGCTTCGCGCTAGGCCCACGGCGGATGTCACGCGGCGAGCTGGACCGCACGCTGTGGTTGTGGGTGCTCCCGCTGTTGGCGGCGCCCCCGATGTACAGCAAGGACGTCTACTCCTACCTGGCGCAAAGCCAGATCTGCCGGTTGGGACTCGACCCCTATCGAGTGGGTCCGGCGACCGGGTTGGGCCTCGACCATGTGTTCACGTTGTCGGTGCCCAGCCTGTGGCGGGAGACCCCTGCGCCGTACGGGCCGCTGTTCTTGTGGATCGGCCGCGGAATTTCGGCATTGACCGGCGAAAACATCGTCGCCGCCGTGCTGTGCCATCGGCTGGTGGTGCTGATCGGCGTGGGTCTTATCGTCTGGGCGACACCGCGGCTGGCCCGCCGTTGCGGGGTGGCCGAGGTCAGCGCGCTCTGGTTGGGCGCTGCCAATCCGCTGCTGATCATGCATCTGGTTGCCGGCATCCACAACGAGGCACCGATGCTCGGGCTGATGCTGACCGGCACCGAGTTCGCGCTGCGTGGTATCGACTCCGCGCGTGCGCTGCTGCCCCACCCGTGGCCTAACCTCCGAACCCACTGGCCGGACTGGGCACCGCTGGCCATGCTGCTGGCCGGCGCGGTCCTGATCACGCTGTCCTCGCAGATCAAGCTGCCGTCGCTGCTGGCGTTGGGCTTCGTCGCGATGGCACTCGCCCGGCGCTGGGGCGGCAACCTGCGAGCGTTCCTGTTAGCCGGTGGTCTGATGGCCGGATTGTCGCTGGCGGTGATGGCTGCAGTCGGCTGGGCCAGCCGACTCGGCTTCGGCTGGATCTACACGCTCGGGACCGCCAACGTGGTGCGCAGCTGGATGTCACCACCGACGCTGATCGCCCTGGGCACCGGGCAGGTGGGGATTCTGCTGGGCCTGGGCGATCACACCACCGCCGTGCTGTCGCTGACCCGCGGCATCGGCGTCTTGATCATCGCGGTGATGGTCGGCTGGCTGCTGATGGCGGTGTTGCGAGGCCGACTGCATCCGGTTGGCGGGCTCGGGGTCGCGCTGGGGGGCACGGTGCTGCTGTTTCCCGTGGTGCAGCCGTGGTATCTGCTGTGGGCCATCATCCCGTTGGCGGCGTGGGCCACGCGCCCCGGTTTCCGCATCGCGGTAATTATCGTGACGATCGTCGTCGGCGTCTTCGGCCCGACGGCCAACGGCGATCGCTTCGCGCTGTTCCAGATCGTGGATGCCACCGTGGCCAGCACGATCATCGTGGCGCTCCTCATCGCGGTGACCTACAGCCGGTTGCCGTGGCGGCCGCTGCCGAACGAGGAGCCCACATCCGACGCGGCAGGCCAGGATCCGTTGCTCACCAGCCAGACCCGGCAAGCCGCTCCGGTGCCCGGCGCTTACGCTGAATCTTCGTGAGCCGGGCCCCGGACATTCCTGTGCGGTTGCGCGGGGTGTGCAAGCAGTACGGCTCAGGCGCTGCCGCTACCACCGCCGTTTCCCACCTCGACCTCGAGGTGCACGCCGCAGAGGTGTTCGCGTTGCTGGGCCCCAACGGCGCCGGCAAGACCACGACGGTGGAGATGTGCGAGGGGTTCGTCCGCCCCGACGCCGGCACCATCGAGGTGCTCGGATTGGACCCGATCGCCGACAATGCGCGGCTGCGGGCGCGCATCGGGGTGATGTTGCAAGGCGGCGGCGGCTATCCGGCGGCCCGGGCCGGCGAGATGCTCAACCTGGTGGCCTCCTACGCCGCCGACCCACTGGACCCTCACTGGCTGCTGAGCACGTTGGGCCTGACCGACGCGGCCCGCACCACGTACCGCCGGCTCTCCGGCGGGCAGCAGCAGCGGCTGGCGTTGGCCTGCGCCTTGGTCGGGCGACCCGAACTGGTGTTCCTCGACGAGCCGACCGCGGGCATGGACGCGCACGCGCGGCTTCTGGTGTGGGAGCTGATCGACGCGCTGCGCCGCGACGGCGTCACGGTGGTGTTGACCACGCACCAACTCAAAGAAGCCGAGGAACTCGCCGACCGGCTGGTCATCATCGATCACGGGCTGACGGTGGCGGCCGGGACGCCGGCAGAGCTGACTCGCAGCGGCGCCAAAGACCAATTGCGGTTCAGCGCGCCGCCGCGGCTCGACCTGTCGCTGCTGATCTCCGCGCTGCCAGAGGACTACGAGGCCTCCGAGGTGAGCCCGGGTGAGTACCTGGTAGAAGGCCCGGTGGACCCGCAGGTGCTGGCGACGGTGACGGCGTGGTGTGCCCAGATCAACGTGCTGGCCACCGGTATGCGAGTGGAGCAGCGCAGCCTGGAAGACGTGTTCCTGGAGCTGACCGGCCGGGAGGTACGGCCATGACCGAATCACCTTTCCCCGCAGGCACTTTCACCCCTGACCCGCGTCCCGCAGCGGTGCCGCAGATGCTGGCCGCACAGTTCACACTGGAACTGAAGCTGCTGCTGCGCAACGGCGAACAATTGCTGCTGACCATGTTCATCCCGATCACACTGCTGGTCGGGTTGACGCTGCTGCGGCTCGGATCCTTCGGCGACAACCGCGCCGCCACCTTTGTTCCGGTGATCATGGCGCTGGCGGTGATCTCAACGGCCTTCACCGGCCAGGCCATTGCGGTCGCGTTCGACCGCCGGTACGGCGCGCTCAAACGGCTGGGCGCGACCGCGCTTCCGGTGTGGGGCATCATCACTGGCAAATCACTGGCGGTGGTCACGGTGGTGTTCCTGCAGGCAATCATCCTGGGCGCCATCGGTTTTGCGCTTGGTTGGCGGCCACATCCGGCGGGGCTGGCGTTGGGTGCGATCATCATCGCGCTGGGCACCGCAGTGTTCGCCGCGCTGGGTCTGCTGCTGGGCGGCACGCTGCGCGCTGAGATCGTGCTGGCGGTGGCCAACCTGCTGTGGTTCGTCTTCGCCGGACTCGGCGCGCTGACCGTGCAGACCGACATGATCGCGGCGCCGGTCAAGTGGGCGGCGCGGCTCACCCCGGCCGGGGCGCTGACCGAAGCGCTGTCGCAGGCGATGACCGTGTCGGTGGACTGGTTCGGCGTTGCCGTGCTGGCCGCATGGGGCGGCCTGGCTGGCCTGGCCGCACTGCGCTGGTTCCGGTTCACCTGACGGCTGAGCGCTCGCGGCCCTACTACTTGGCGTAGTTTTCGTTGTCCTACGATCGGGCGGTGCCTGTCCGACGGTGGCTCTTGCAGCTGGTGCATCTGCTGCCCGACCCCAGCCTTCGCGCGCAGCGGGTGATCGCCGCAGCGGTCGTATTGACCCAGGGCGGCATCGCCGTCACCGGTGCGATCGTCCGGGTCACCGCCTCGGGGCTGGGCTGCCCGACCTGGCCGCAGTGCTTCCCCGGCAGCTTCACCCCGGTCGCCGTCTCCGAGGTGCCCCGCATCCACCAGGCCGTCGAGTTCGGCAACCGGATGATCACCTTCGCCGTCGTCATCACCGCGGCGTTGGCCGTGCTGGTCGTGATCGGGGCTCACCGGCGCACAGAGGTGCTGGTGTACGCGTGGCTGATGCCGGCTTCCACGGTGGTGCAGGCGGTGATCGGAGGCATCACCGTGCGCACCGGGCTGCTGTGGTGGACGGTCGCGGTCCACCTGCTGGCCTCGATGACGATGGTGTGGCTCGCGGTGCTGCTCTACGTCAAAATCGGCGAACCGGACCACGGCGAGGCGACCGGCGCGGTGGTCCCGCCGCTCCGCTGGCTCACCGCGCTCAGCGCGGTGACGCTGGCCGCGGTGCTGGTGACCGGCACCCTGGTCACCGCGGCGGGCCCACACGCCGGCGACACCAGCCCGTACCGGACGGTGCCGCGGCTGAGGATCGAGATCACCACCCTGGTGCATGCGCACGCGTCGCTGCTGGTGGCCTATCTCGGACTGCTGGTCGGTCTGGGTTTTGGGCTGCTGGCGGTACGGGCACCCCGCCCGATACTGCTGCGGCTCGGCGTGCTGGTGCTGCTGGTGTCGGCTCAGGCCACCGTCGGCACCGTGCAGTTCTTCACCGGAGTGCCCGCCGCGCTGGTGGCGGTGCATGTCGCGGGCGCGGCGGCGTGCACAGCGGCCACCGCCGCGTTATGGGCGTCGATGCGACAGCGGACCGAGCCCGAGCCGGTCCAGGGCTGACTCGACGCACAGCGCGAACTGCCGCTGCGCGTCGCCGCGCGCGGTGTCGTCGAGCAGCCGCCAACCCAGCGACGGGGCAACCAGATTCAGCTCCACCAATTCGGCATCACCCGGTCCGCCGATCACATCGGCGCGCGCGTACAGCAGCTCGCCGACACCGATGCCCACCTGTTCGGCGGCTGCTTCCAGTGCAGCCTGTCCGAGGTCCCACAATTCGAAGTCGGCCTCGACCGCCGACTTCCGGGTGAACGCGTGGGACTGCGTGCCGCCGAGGAAGACCAGCGCCGTCTGGGCTCCGGAGACTGAAGGGCGGCCGCCACCGGTCGACACCCCGGCCTCGCGCAGGTCTCGCAGATAGTGTCGACCGGCATTCCAGGTAACGACATCGGGCGCGTTGAGCAGGTTGGGCACCCGCCTGGTCCAGGCCAGAAACTCGTCGAGCCGGTCGGCGTAATCGGCCGCGCTTCGCAGGATCACCAGATCGGCATCCAGCGTGTCCGGGTCGTCCCAGGGCAGCCACCGGGCATGCAGCCCTCGCTTGCGAAGCGCGGCGACCAGATCGGCGTCGTCGCCGCCCTGCGAACCGGCCAGCACGATCCGGGGATGACGAATGTCGGGCCGGGCCAACTTCATGCGGACTCCCATGCTTGCGGATGATAGTCACCATGCACGCAATCGAAGTCGCCCAAACGGGTGGTCCAGAAGTCCTGCGTTATGTCGAGAAGCCACGGCCCTCCCCGGGTCCGGGTGAGGTGCTGATCAAGGCCGAAGCGATCGGTGTCAACTACATCGACACCTATTTCCGCGCCGGGCACTACCAGCGCGAGCTACCGTTCGTGCTGGGCACCGAGGTAGCCGGCACGGTGGCCGCCGTCGGCGACGGCGTCACAACGCTGGCAGTCGGCGACCGGGTGGTGACCGCTGCGGCGTCGGGTGCCTATGCCGAATTCACCACCGCGTTCGCGCAATTCGTCGCGCGCGTGCCGTCGGCAGTCGATTTCGATGTGGCCGCTTCGGCACTGTTGAAGGGCATGACGGCGCATTACCTGATCAAGTCGGTGTATCCCGTGCGGCCCGGCGACACCGTGCTGGTCCACGCCGGGGCAGGCGGAGTGGGGCTCATCTTGACGCAGTGGGCAACCAGTCTGGGTGTGCGGGTGATCACGACGGTGTCGACACCGGCCAAAGCCGAGCTGTCGCGGCAAGCCGGCGCCACCGACGTCTTGGACTACCCGGGTGATGATCCGAATGAGTTCGGCGGGCGTATCCGCGATCTGACCGCGGGGGCCGGCGTAGCGGCAGTGTACGACGGCGTCGGGGCGAGCACATTCGACGCCAGCCTGGCCAGCCTCGCTGTGCGGGGCACCTTGGCGTTGTTCGGCGCGTCCAGCGGACCGGTTGCACCCGTCGACCCTCAGCGGCTCAACGCGGCCGGCTCGGTGTACCTGACCCGCCCGGCGCTGGTTCACTTCACCCGTACTGGCGAGGAATTCGCTTGGCGCTCAAGTGAATTGTTCGACGCGATCGCCGAAGGTTCGCTCAGCGTAACGGTGAGCCGGCGCTATCCGTTGGCCGACGCCGCCCAAGCGCACCGCGACTTGCAGGGCCGTCAGACGGTCGGTTCGATCGTGCTTACGCCGTAGCGGCCGCGGTCTCTAGCCGCCCCATTTGGCGCCTTCGGCTGAGTCTCGGGCCAGCATCGAGGTGGTGTTGTTCTCGTGGGTGCCTGCCATCGCGCGGTAGGCCAGCACCAGTTGCTCCATGGCCTGATTCCACTGGGCCTGCCAGGCCTGGTAGCTCATCCCGGTGTCACCCTGCCAGCCCGCCTGCAGCGCTGCCTGCTCGCTGGCGATATCGGCGCCCAAACTCTGCAGCGTGCCCGCATAGCCGGCCATATCGGCCGAATGCGCCAGCATCGCCGGGTAGTTGTACATGATCTGCGACATCACAAGTCCTTTCGCTAAGCCGTATCAGTCAGGTCAGAAGCCGGGGTAGCTGCTCGCGGCAGCGGCATCGGCGGCGACATAGGTGCCCGCAGCGTCGCCAAGGTTTGCCTGAGCGATGTCCAGCAGCGAGTTGACCTTGGCTGCGGCCGCCACGAACCGGGCGTGGGCGGCCTGAAACGCCGCCGCAGAATCGCCCGCGTGAAACGCCTGCGCCGACATCGCTTCCTGCTCGGCCTGACCGATCGTCGAGCGCATCAACCCCGCCTTGGCGCCAAACGCCGACTGCGAGGCCACCAACTGCGGAATATGAGCATCCAACATACTCATCGTCAAGATCCCTTCTCATCGATTGCGATTGATGTCCGCGAACTTTCACGGAGCGGGTCGACCAACTCCACATAGTTTGCAATGTCACTGTCGCTTATCAACATGGCCCGCCCGACGGAACGCAGCGAACCGGCTAGCGACATAGTAGCCGATCCACCACAGGACGGCCGGAGGCGAAAACACCTTGATGTCAACGTGTTCCACGCCACCTCGTTCTTAGTGTGTCCGCTGAGCTAACTTTGCACAGCAATCAGATGAAAAAGATTATCATTTCCATATCAAACTGTCTACCGTGGTACTTCACTATGCCAGGATCCGTCGATGTCAGGGACATCAATCGCAAGCTCTCGTCGAGAAGCCGATCCGCGATCCGCGAGAACGCCGCCCACTGGGCGAGCGAGCTGGAATCGATTCACTCCGGCCGATCGGCAGCCCTATCGTATTCTTACTGACAATGGTTATCGTTTTCGGGCTGACGAGTTCACGTCTTCGCGAATTGTGCTTAGCCGCCAGCCTGGTCTTGGGAGCGGCACCGGTGCTCGCAGGGTGTACGAACAACGATTCTTCGACTCATAGCGGCGCATCTGCCGCGGGGCCGTGTCCGGCCGCACCGGTCAACGTGGTGGTCAGCGTCGATCAGTGGGGCGAGATTGTCGCGACACTCGGCGGAAACTGCGCGAAGGTGAAAACCGTTCTGGTGAGTTCGTCGGTCGACCCGCACGACTACCAACCCTCGCCAGCGGACGCCTCCTACTTCTCCGGCTCACAACTCGTAGTGGTAAACGGGGCGGATTACGATCCCTGGGCCTCAAGGCTGGCGACGACCACGGTGCCCAAAGTTCCTTTGATTAGTGCCGCCGCGGTCACCGAGACCCCAGATGGCGCCAACCCGCACTTGTGGTACAGCCCGTCGGCAGTCACCGCCGTCGCCGACGCGGTGACTGACGAGCTGACTCGGTTATCTCCGTCGGCCGCAGGCTATTTGGCCACGCAGCGAAGAAAATTTACCACCGACCTCAAGCCCTATAACGCTCTCATCGCCAAGATCAAAGCAGCTGCGACGGGCAAGTCGTATGCCGCCACCGAAAGCATCTTCAGCTACATGGCTGACGCCCTGGGCCTTCTCGACAAGACACCGGCAGGCTACCGGCGGGCCGTGGCGAATGAGACGGATCCGTCTCCAGGTGATCTCAACGCCTTCCGCACCGCGCTGAGCGGCCGTCAGATCGATGTGCTGGTCTTGAATCCGCAGACCGAGGGGTCGCTGCCGGATCAGATCCGAACGGCAGCGCAAGAATCCGGTGTGCCGGTAGTGGATGCCACCGAGACGGTGGCAGCGGGGGCCAAATCGTTCCAGAGTTGGCAAATCGACCAACTCACCTCACTGGCCAGGGCGCTCAATGTCCGTGCCTAGCAACGATACCGATGGGGCAGCCCTGGTCTTCGACAATGTCAGCGTGGTGCGCGATGGACGGCTGATCTGGTCACAGGGGACATTCGAGGTGCCTTCGGGCGGCATCGTCGCAGTCATCGGCGCTAACGGTGCGGGCAAAACGACACTGGTTGAAGTGATCTTGGGACTAGTGAGGGTTGCCTCTGGCGACGTCCGAGTATTCGGCAAACGTCCGGGCGAGGATAACAATTCCATCGGCTACGTTCCACAGAACTACGCCTCGAGCTCTGATGAGGCGATCCGTGTCGTCGACGCGGTAATGCTTGGGCTGAACGGCGACAGGTGGGCATTCAGGCGCGCCACTGCCTCGCAACGCCGCAGCGTCGACGGGGCTTTACGGTCGGTCCAGGCCGCCGAACTCGCCGGCAAGCGCCTCTCCCGACTCTCCGGCGGGCAACGTCAGCGGGTGGCAATTGCCGCGGCGCTCGTCGCGCGGCCAAAGCTGCTCATCTTGGACGAGCCCCTGGCATCCCTGGACCTAGGTACTCAGCGCGAAATCGTGAGACTGCTCCGCGGCCTGCATGAAAACTTGGGTGTCACGATCCTCGTGGTCGCACATGACCTGAATCCATTCCTGACCGTGCTCGATAGCGCGATCTATCTACTCGACGGACATCCGCACTACAACAGCATCGATGACGTGGTCGAGGAAGGGCTGCTCAGCGACCTCTACGGCACGCCGATCGAAGTCGCCCACACTTCCCAAGGCGGGCTTTATGTGTGGGGCGCTGTATGACAGCACCGCTGCTTGCCATTGGCTACCAGGACAATTGGTGGCCAATATTGATTTCGCCCTTCATGCGTGATGCCCTGCTGGGCGGCACCATCGTTGCACTGGCCGCGGGTCTGCTCGGCTTTTTCATCGTCGTGCGCAACACCGCGTTTGCGGCACACGCTGTGGCGCATATTGGTTTGCCGGGGGCAACGGGAGCGGTGCTAGTAGGTCTGCCCATCGGTTTGGGCCTCGGTGCCTTTTGCGTAGGTGGTGCACTTGTTATCGGCACGCTCGGTAAACGGGTCGACGACCGCGAGGTCGCCACTGGGACGGTCTTGGCGATGGCCATCGGCTTGGGACTGTTATTCTCTTCGCTCGCAACCAAAAACGCCAGCACGATGACCAATGTCCTGTTCGGAAATCTCCTGGCAATCTCGCACGGACAGCTGATTACGTTTGCAGGCTTGCTGATACTGCTCGGTCTCAGCGTCGGTTTCATCTATCGCCCGTTACTGTTCGCGTCGGTCAACCCGCTCGTCGCCCAGGCCAAAGGTGTGCCGGTACAGGCCTTATCGATCATTTTCATGGCGCTGCTTGGACTCGCGGTCACGATGGCGGTTCAAGTTGTCGGAACTCTGTTACTTTTCGCTCTCCTCGTGACGCCAGCGGCGACCGCCATCAGGCTGACAGCCAGGCCGTCGATCGCGATGTTCATCTCGACGGCCATCAGCGTTGTCTCAGTCTGGGTGGGGCTCGGGCTGTCGGCCATGTTCAACATGCCGCCGAGCTTTGTCATCGTTGCTATCGCCTGCATGGTCTGGTCCGTTGTGCAGCTGGCGAGTCACCGCATTCGGCTGCCGACGTCGCGAAGTCGTGCGGCGAAGAACTCATAAGTTGGCCGAATGACTCATTCGCACGCGCATTCCCATACGCTGCCTGAGGATCCAGGCCCGGTGAGTCCATTGGCCGCCAGGGTCGTCGTCGGATTGCTGGGCGTTATCGGCATCGCCGTGATCGTCGGCACAGTGGTCTTGTGGCCAAACGAGCAAAAGGTTGACATCCCGCTGCCGTTCCAGAACGCCGCGGGCTCTGCGGTCACCACCGAAGCCGGGCATGTGGTATCCAGCCGGATGGCTACCTGCGGGAGTCCGTCGGCGGGCACCGTGCTCATCGCTCCTCCCGCGCCGGCGCCGCCGGGCGGCGCGCAGTGCGCGCTAGCGCTGATCGGCATCGACTCAGGCCCGAACAGCGGGGCGGACACCCTACTGGAATTCAGCCCCGGACCGGGCCAGCCGCACCCTGCAGCCGGCGACCGCGTCCGCCTCAGCCGTCAAGTGGACCAAGGCGGCGCTACCAGCTACGCCTTCTACGACCTCGAGCGGACCTGGGCCCTGATCGGGCTGGCCGCAGCCTTCGCTGTGATGATCGTCGCGGTCGCCCGCTGGCGCGGGCTGAGAGCGTTGTTGGGCATCGTCGCCGCCTTTGTTGTGCTGGTGGTTTTCCTGCTGCCCGCCCTGCGCGACGGCGCGCCGGCCATCCCGGTGGCGCTGATCGCGTCCACGGCAATCCTGTATGCGGTCATCTACCTGGCGCACGGCGTAAGCCTGCAGACCAGCGCGGCGCTACTGGGCACGCTGACCTCCCTGCTACTGGCGGCCGTATTTTCCTCGGGGGCAATCCAACTCGCGCACCTGACCGGACTCTCGGACGACCAGAACACCGAAGTGTCGGCTTACCTCGGACATGTGTCGATCACCGGGCTGCTGCTGGCCGGCTTCATCATCGGCTCCCTCGGCGTGCTGAACGACGTCACCGTCACCCAGGCATCGACGGTGTTCGAACTGGCGACGCTTAGCGACGGCACCTCCCGGCGGGTAATTTTCGGCGCAGCGATGCGAGTGGGGCGCGACCACATCGCCAGCACGGTGTACACACTGGTGCTGGCCTACGCCGGCAGCGCGTTGCCATTGCTGCTGCTGTTCAGCGTCGCCAACCGCTCTCTGAGCGATGTGCTAACCAGCGAGAGCGTGGCCATCGAAATTGCCCGCTCCGCCGTCGGCGGCATCGCGCTGGCCTTATCGGTGCCGCTAACCACCGCTATCGCCGCAGTGCTGGCTACCCGTACGCCCCGGCATGGCACTGCCCACTCTTAGCGACCGGTCATAACTAACGCGACCCGGAGGCACGGCATCGGTGCAGCCTCGCCGTCTGTCCGGCCGTAACGATGGTGGAGAGCATCACCAAACGGCTTGAACAAACATTCTGGGTGGCTCTCTAGTCGATTGGAGGTTTCGATGAGGAGGGCTTTCAGGTTTCGTCGCGTCCGTCACCCGGATCGCCGGGCCCCTCGGAGGCTGCACCCCAGGTGCCCGGCACCATCGGCATGGTCGGGCTCCCGCCGAACTCGTCACCGGCCAGGGTGGTTAGCCCCGCCGCCTCAGCGACCGCGCTCTTGCGCGCTGTTCCGGCAAGCCCCAGGGTCCCGGCGCCGGTATCCGACGCTGTTGCGGCCGCGACCGGCTCCTTGGTCGGGGGCCCGCCCCAATCCGGGTCGACATCGATATTCATATCGGCGAATTCGTCACCGTGTTCGCGCATAGCTGCCCGCCGCCGTCGCCGCGCCCGGGCCTGCTCCCGCGCCGCGGCCCCGGCCGCCGCCGCGGCGCTATCGGCCTCCGGCGTCTTGCGTTTGGCGCTGGAGCTGGCGCTGGTACTCAGCCGAGAGCCCAACCCGATCCCGGGAGGGCCCACCACGTAGGGAGGGGCAAAACCCGCTCCGCCCGCGGCCGGCGGCGGCGGTGTCGGTGCCGGACCCGCAGGGGCTGGGGCGCTAGCAGGCGTGGGCGCCGGAGCCGGGGCCGTCACTGGGGCCGCGGCGGGCGCGGCGAAAGTCGGGGTTATCGCGACAGCCGGCAACATAGTGGGCGCAGCCGCGACGGTGCGCCGGCGCGATGGCGGTCACCGCAGGGTGAATGGCGGCCAGCCCGGCCAGCCCGACAAGGCCGCCCACGGATGCGAGCGGGGCAGCCGCCGCGGGGATCGCGGCCAGTAGCGCCGGCTGGCTCGTCAAGGTGAAGATCTCGGCTAAGTGAGTCGGCCAGTCGAACAGCTCCAGGCTGACGAGGTACTGAACAGCCAGCACCGGATTTGTCTGTAGATATACGAAAAACTGTTGGAAATCCTCGCTGAGTTCCAGGGATCGAGCAACCCAGAAGGCCGCTTGAGTCGGGTCCGTATATGTGTCGTATTCGAGCCCGTTAAGGGTGCCCTGGGCGGGGCTCCAGTTATAGCCGAAGTTCCGCAGGATATTCGCAACGAAGTCGTCGATCGGGTTGTCGACAAGCGGGTCGTGCGCAACTGTCTCATTTCCAATACCGAACTGCTGCAGGATTGCGTCGAGCTGCGGGTTATTCACCAGATTCTCGAAATCCGTAAACGGGTTGAGCTGCGGGTTACTCATAAAGTTCTGGTACGCCTGCAGCGGGTTCTGCAAGAACTGCTCGACATCCTGCACGATCCCTTGCACCGGGTTGGAGCTCGACGCGGGATCAGCTGACGCGTCGGATTTAAGGATTTGCGGCGCCGGCGTGGTTGCCGGCGTCGACGCCACCGCCGTGCTGGAGACCGCTTGATAGGTGCTCATCGTGGTGGCGGCCTGGATCCACATCCGCACATAGTCGGCCTCGTTGAGCGCAATCGGGATGGTGTTGATACCAAAGAAATTCGTCGCTAGCAACACGCCGTGAACCATGTGGTTGGTGGCCAGCTCCGGCAGGGTCGGCATGGCCGCCAGCGCGGCGGTGTAGGCGGCGGCCGCGGTCTCGTGCTGGGCGGCCGCTGCAGCACTATTCGCGCTGGCTTGCGTCAACCACGCCAGATACGGTACGAACGCGGCCACAAACGACTCTGCACTCGGGCCCTGCCATGCGCCGGCCTGCACCTGCGCCAACACCGCGCTGAGTTCCTCGGCCACCGAAGTGTATTCGGCGCTCAACGAGTTCCACGCCCCCGCCGCCGCCAGTAACGAGCCGGGCCCGGGGCCACTGCTCAACAACGTCGAATGCACCTCGGGCGGTGCGGCCATCCAGACAGGCGCTGTCATCGTCAGCAGCCCAGGCAATGTGATACGCCGCCGCCGCCGCGGCATCACCTGCCGCATAGCCGGCGCCCGAATCGCCCACCCCGACACCGGAGCGACCAAGTTCTTCGGCGCCTTGGGCGGCAACCGCCGCGTGCTCGCTGCCGCGAAGGCTGAACCCGGCCGCGTTCTGCAACGACACCGGATCCGCGGCAGGCGGCGCCACAGCCGTGATCAGCGGGGCCGTGCCGGCATTGGCAGCGGCCAGCCGTGCAGTCAACGCTCCAATATGCTGCACTGGCGGCCGGCGAGACCTTCGGGAACGACGCGCAACGTCATGAGAGGCACTCCTGGGTCATGGGCCGCAATACCCCAGATGAACATGATTTTCATTAATACTAGTACCACATGGCCGCGGGATTAGAAACTCGACGGCCGTGTGTTGCCGCGTGAGGCCGGCCGGCCAGCCGCTCTAGAGATGCGAGGCGAGCGCGCGATAGCCGGGCTCGGCGAAACGCTCGGCGGCCTTCCGCATCGCATCGGTCATCAGGCTGGGCTCCGAGCCGTCCCCGTGAAAGACCCGAGGTGATCGGATCCTTGGAGTAGAACCGGGATTCTCGATCATGCGTTCAATTGCCGCAGCTATCGGTCTCGAGCCCGAAATGCGGGGCTACGCGCTGCCAAACCGCCCCGGGCAAGTCGGCATAGTCGATCGACAGGCGACCTGACAGGATCGGTCGCGGCCGACCTCCAGCATGGCGCCGAGCGCGCGAGCCGCAAACTCGACGCGCGCTCTCGCCGGAACCGACGCCGGATCAAGGCCGAAAAGCCCCGCGGACCGAGGCGGCGTAACCCCAAGCCCAAGCCAGCCCGGCGGCGTGGCCAGGAGCGAGGCCAGGACGCGCGCCGGCTCGCGCTGGACCCAGATCCAAGGCGTCTCGGGGAAGGCGGCCGCCAGGACTTCCCGGCGGCGGATGTTCCAGCTGGTGCACTTGAGCACCAAGTGCCGTTCGTCGCCGTGCCGGCATCGGCCCAGCGCACGCACCAAAAGCCGCACCAACCGGACCAGCGTGGCCTCTTCGACTCGACCGGGGTTGAGCCCGAGAAGCGCGTTCAACGGCGAGGGCTCGGCGAGGACGATCGCGCCGGGAAGTGTGCCCAACAGCCGGGATACGAGAGTGGATCCGCATCGCGAGAGGTGAAAGATCATGCCCGCCGGCTCGAGCGACGGCTCGTTATCGAGAGCGACGAGCGCATCAAGTCCGGTCCTGACCAGTGGCCGGGCTTGCGGGCCGGTAGCCCAACGGGCGACGGTCTGGTCGAAAAACGGGTCGACGAAGCGTTCCGCCGAAAGGTCGGCCCAGTCGACCATCGGGGCGGCACCGGAAAGGTCGAATCTGATTGGCGTCCAACGTGAGAGTTCGGCGAGTTCCATCAGTCGTCCGGTAGCCGGATAAGGAATCCAGTCACGATGAGGGTTCGGGCCAGTTCCGTCTGCTGCGCCGCAGACAGTCCCGGCAGGTCGTAAATCCGAAAAGGCTCAGTACTTTTCGAGAGAAACTGCAGTGCGTCTTTGTGGTCGGGAGCGGCGTTAATCACTAGTTGCGCGAAGTGCAGCGCGACGCCGTCGGAGGTGTCCGTAACCCGCGAATAGAGCGGTTGGTACTTCCTCACTCGGGTATGGCCATCGATCTCGACGGCGTTCGAGATCGCCTGTCCGACTGGCGAGCTTTGGCCACGCTTGACGAGGTCATCTTCCAGCGATCCGAGACCTTCCGCGATGGCGCTCGGCTGTTCGAGGGCTTCGACGACGTCGCGCACGAGGACGCCCAGACTGGCCCGTACGTCGGGGTCGTCGAGGTACCGCGGCGGCAACTGGGTGTGGACGCGATCATCGGAGTAGCTCAGCGAATTAAGCGCTCGGGTGGCGAGCATGAGCAGCGTGGGTGCATGGATGCCGACGGTCAAGTGGACCGATAACTCCGAGGTTGCTTCGGCCGCATGAACTCGACCGCGTGGCAGGTAAAGCACGTCGCCGACCTCCAGGCGCACGTCGGTGGGCGACGGGAGCGCGTCCGTAGCAACCGGCTCCTGGCGACACATCTGGTGCGGTGCTACATCAGCGCCGTTGTAGAGGTGCCAGATCTTGGTTCCCCAAATCTGCACGATCAACACGTCGTGCTCGTCGTAGTGGGCGACAAAGCCTTGGGATTCGGGTGGCGTGACGTAGGCGTTGACCTGCGTCGTGAAGTTCAGCTCGACCTCGATGGAGTGCGACAGCGAGGCAACCGTGCGCACAAATCGCTCAATACTGCCCAGAACGATCGTGTAGCCATCGGCAAAGTCTTTGCCGATTCCAGCAACATCGAAACCGCCATCGGGAAGCCGGTAGACGTATGGGTCCTTTTTCTCGTCCTCCCGGACCAGGCGTACCAACGACCGATCCGGCCGAAACAACCCCACCAGCTCATCAACGGAGGCCGAACCGTCCAGCAGGCTGTCGAAGTATTCCGGGGAGTTTCGGCTCACGTGGTAGTGAGTCGCCCCCCATACCTCGTTGATGAAGGTCTCGACCGTCAGCGGTTGAAGCAACCAGGCCAATGAGAACTCGACGTCAAGCCCCGATAAGCGTTGCCGCATCAGCCGTGCTCTCCGTCTTCAAGGCCGCCGCCTCCTGGACTGCCTCCTTGCGTACTGTGCCGGCAAAGCCTATTCCATCAGTCGTCGGGCAGCCGAACAAGGAATCCGCTCACGATCAGCGTTCGGGCCAAATCCGTCTGCTGCCCCGCACGCAGGCCTGGCAGATCGCCGACCCGAAACGGCTCGGTACTACTGGAGACGAACCGTAGCGCGGGTTCGTGGTCGTATGCGGCGCTTATCGACAAGCTGGCGAATTGAAGGGCAACGCCGTCGTCAACAGCCTTCACCCGGGAGTAGAGCGGTTGGTACTTCACCACCCGTGTTTGTCCGTCAATTGCGTTGGCGCTTGCGATCTGTCCGACGGGTGGGCATCGGCCGCGCCGGACCAAGGTGTCCGCCAGCAATCCGAGTCCGCTGGCCATCGCGCTCGGATCCTCCACTGTTCCAACAGCTTCCCGCACCAGGCCGCGCAGCGTCGCATCCAAGTCCGCATCGTCCAGATGCCGCGGTGGCAGGCGGGCATTCAGACGGTCATCGCGGAAGCTCTGCGAGTACAGCGCACCGATGGCAAGCAAGAGCAGGGTAGGTGCGTGGATTCCGACGGTCAGATGGATGGATTGCTCTGAGGCTGTCTCGGCCTCGTGAACGCGGCCGCGTGGCACGTACAGCACGTCACCGGCTTCCAGGTGCACGTCGGTTGGCGCCGGGAGACCTTCAACAGCAACCGCCTTTTCCGTGTCCCGCTGGATCTCGCGAGGCGGGCGGTCTGCGCCGACGTACAAATGCCAGATCTTGGAGCCCTGGACCTGCAGGACCAACACATCGTGGTCGTCGTAGTGGGGAGCCAGCCCCCTCTGCCCTGGCGGGGTGATGTAGGTGTTCACCTGTATCGGGAAGTTCAGCTCGACCTCGATCGAGCGAGCCAACGTCCCCACCGCCCGCACGTATTGCTCAACGCCGTCCAAAACAATCGTGTAACCCTCGGCAAAGTCGTCGCGGATACCGACGAGATCAAGGCTGCCATCAACAAGCCGATAGCTGTCGGGGCCCTTTTTGTCTTTTCCCCTTACCAGCCGCACCGCCGATGGCTCGTGGCGAAACAACTCCAGCAGCTCGTCGACCGTCGACGATCCAGGCAGGAGAGCATCGAAAAAGCCAGGGCAGCCTCGCTTTACGTGGTAGTGGTCCACGGTCCATATTTCGTCGAGAAAAGTCTCGACGGACATCGGCTGAAGCAATCCGGCGAGCGAGAGCTCGGCGCTAACGCCCGACGAGCGTTGCCGCATCAGTCGTGCTCTTCCACCTCGCCGGCCTGGTCTGCGTTCCAAGTGCCCGGCAGCATCGGCATCGCAGGGCCCCCGCCGAACTCATCACCGGCGAGCGTGGTCAAGCCCACCGCCGCTGCGACTGGCTCCCTCCGCACCGTTCCGGGAAACCCCAACGCCCCAGCGCCGTGATCGGAGGCCACCGTCAGCGGCGCGCCCCAAGCTGGATCGACTTTGACATTCATTTCCATAAACTCGTGAGCGTACCCGCGCAACCCTGATCGCCGGCGCCGCCTCGACCGCTGCTGCTCGCGCGCAGCCACCGCGGCCGCCGCGGCGGCGCTATCCGGCTCGGCCGCTTTCTTCTTGTCGCCAGCGCCGGCACTGCTACTCATGCCGGCACCCAAACCGATGCGGGGCGGCCCCACCGCGTAGGGAGGGACAAAACCTCCCCCACCCGCAGCCGGCGGCGGCGGCGGCACGGAACTGGTGACGGTGCTCGCCGTCGGCGCAGGAGCAGACGCCGGCGCCGAGGCGGGCGCTGCGGCCGACGCGGTCACCACAGCGGGGCTACTCGTCGCCGGGAAGCTGGGTGTCTGGGGCGCCGGCGCGGGCGACTCGACAGGTAGTGGGGCCGCTTGAGGCTGGATCCCGGCCAGCCCCCCCAAGCCCGCCAAGCCTCCCGTCAGTCCGACCGGCGCAATCAACGGGACCGCCAAAACTTCGGGAAAGGCCTGAACGACCTCGATTGCGTGACCGAACTCGTCTGAGGCCAGTCCGCCAATGTCGGACCACAGCTGCGTTAGCCCTTGGACCGGGTTCTGTTCAATTAATTGGATGTCCCGGCCAAACGTGTCGGTAACCTCGGTGACGCGGTTTACCCACCAACTCAGGCTGTATGGGTCACCGGAGTCATTGTCGACAATGGGAAGTGTGCCGCTGTCGCTGCTGTCGGAGCTGGCGCTGGCATTCATGATTTGGGGTGCCGGCGCTGTCTGCGGTGCCGACGCCACTGCCGTGGTGGAGACCGCCTGGTAGGTGGTCATTGTGGTGGCCGCCTGGGTCCACATCCGCGCATAGTCGGCCTCGTTGAGCGCAATCGGGATCGTGTTGATACCAAAGAAATTCGTCGCCACCAACACCCCGTGAATCACGTGGTTTGCGGCCAGCTCCGGCAACGTCGGCATTGCGGCCAGCGCCGCCGTGTAGGCAGCGGCCGCGGTCTCGTGCTGGACAGCCTCCGACGCGCTTTTCGCGCTGGCCTGCATCAGCCACGCCAGATAGGGCACATGCGCAGCCACGTAGCGCTCGGCACTCGGGCCCTGCCAGGCCCCGGCCTGCACCTCGGCCAGGACCGCGCTGAGTTCGTCAGCCACCGATGCGTATTCGGTGCTCAGCGAATTCCACGCGCCCGCCGCAGCAAGCACCGACCCCGGGCCCGGGCCGCTGCTCAGCATTGCCGAGTGCACCTCCGGTGGCGACGCCATCCAGACTGGCGCCGTCATCAGCGGCCCCTACTCGCGGCGGTATCTAAGCCGCCGCTAACCACCCGTGAGATCACGTCGGGCATCTAATACGACACTGTGTCGTAGCCACAAGACCCCTACCGGGTAGGGGGTATTCGCAGGTCTAGGACCTCGCGCTGAAGGTCAGCCACCCAGCAGTGTCGGCAAGGCCATCGCAGAGTCGAGCGCCAAAGCGCAGAACACCACTGCGAGGTAATTGTTCGACTGCAAGAACAACCGGAGCGGTTTGACCGGCTCACCGCGACGCACCCCCGCGTAGAGCTGGTGCGCCATCGCCAGGAACCACGCTCCGGCCACCGCGGCCACCGCGGTGTACAGCCAGCCGGCAGCCAGCGCCAGCACCAGTGTTGCGGCCACCGTTAGCCAGGTGTAGACCACGATCTGCCTGGTGACCTGGCGCTCGGTCGCGACGGCCGGCAGCATCGGTACCCCGGCGGCTTGGTAATCCTCCTTGTACCGCATCGCCAGCGCCCAGGTGTGCGGCGGCGTCCAGAAGAAGATGATCGCGAACATCGCCAAAGCCGGCCAACCGATTGTGCCGGTGACAGCCGACCAGGCGATCATCACCGGCATGCAGCCGGCCGCCCCACCCCACACCACGTTCTGCGAGGTACGGCGCTTGAGCAGCAAGGTGTAGACGAACACGTAGAACACGATCGTGGCCACCGCCAGCAGCCCGGACAGCAGGTTCGTCGTCCACCACAGCCAGAAGAACGACGCGACACTCAACACCAGCCCGAACACCAGGGCGTTACCCCTCGGCACGGCGGCCCGCGCCAGCGGACGTCTCGCGGTCCGCTTCATCAACTTGTCAATGTCGGCGTCGGCCACACAGTTCAGCGTGTTGGCGCCCCCGGCGGCCAGCATCCCGCCGATCAGGGTGTTGAGAATCAGCAGCGGGTTCACGCTGCCGCGGTGGGCGAGCAACATCGCCGGAATTGCGGTGACCAGCAGCAACTCGATGACCCGCGGCTTGGTTAGCGCCAGATAAGCCAGCACGGTTGCCCGGACTCGGCTCGGCGCGACGCGCCCGCGAACGCTCACGCAATAACTCCCTGGGGTCGCAGCAGCGCGCAGCTTCTACTACAGGCGATGGTAGACCGCCTGCCTGCTCCGGTCGCAGTGCAGGGTCAACTCTCAATAATTCGTCTGGATTTCACGCAGTTCTGGACCTGCATCGACGCAGGGTCCACCACTAGGGTGGGGATAATCACTTTGTCGACCCGAGGACCGCGTTCGTGACCACACTCGAAGACATCTCGACCCTTACTCAGCCGCACCTTCCCGATGACTGGACCGAGATCGATTCGACCGCGGTCGACACCGTTCGGGTGCTGGCCGCCGACGCGGTCCAGAAAACGGGCAATGGCCATCCCGGGACGGCGATGAGCCTGGCCCCGCTGGCCTACACCCTGTTCCAGCGGACGATGCGCCACGACCCGGGCGACACCCACTGGCTGGGCCGGGATCGATTCGTGCTGTCGGCGGGTCACAGCAGCCTGACTCTCTATATCCAGCTCTATCTGGGCGGATTCGGCCTGGAGCTCTCGGATATCGAATCGCTGCGCACTTGGGGGTCCAAGACTCCTGGACACCCGGAATTCCGGCACACCAGAGGCGTGGAGATCACCACCGGCCCGCTTGGCCAGGGTCTGGCGTCGGCGGTGGGCATGGCGATGGCGTCACGTTATGAACGCGGCCTGTTCGATCCCGACGCCGCCGCCGGGACCAGCCCGTTCGACCACCACATCTATGTGATCGCCTCCGACGGCGATATGGAGGAAGGGGTTACCTCCGAGGCATCGTCGCTGGCCGGGGTCCAGCAGCTGGGCAACCTCATCGTGTTCTACGACCACAACCAGATCTCCATCGAGGACGACACCAACATCGCGCTGTGTGAGGACACCGCGGCACGCTATGAGGCCTACGGCTGGCATGTGCAGCGCGTCGAGGGCGGCGAGAACGTCGTCGGGATCGAGGAGGCCATCGCCAACGCCAAGGCCGTCACCGACCGGCCATCGTTCATCTCGTTGCGCACCATCATCGGCTATCCGGCGCCGAACCTGATGAACACCGGAAAGGCGCACGGCGCGGCGCTCGGAGACGAAGAAGTCGCGGCCGTCAAGAAAATCCTGGGATTCGACCCCGACAAGACCTTCGAGGTGCGCGAGGACGTCATCACTCACACCCGGGGGCTGGTGGCCCGCGGCAAAGAGGCCCACGATCGCTGGCAGCCGGAGTTCGAGGCCTGGGCGCAGCGCGAACCCGACCGCAAGGCCCTGCTGGACCGGTTGACCGCAGAGCAGCTGCCCGACGGCTGGGATGCCGACATCCCGCACTGGGAGCCTGGATCCAAAGCTCTGGCAACCCGCGCCGCATCCGGCGAGGTACTGAGCGCCGTCGGGCCGAAACTGCCTGAGCTGTGGGGTGGTTCGGCCGACCTGGCCGGCAGCAACAACACCACCATGAAGGGCGTGGACTCCTTTGGCCCGCCATCGATTTCGACCAAGGACTATACCGCGCACTGGTATGGCCGCACGCTGCATTTCGGCATTCGTGAGCACGCGATGGGCTCAATCTTGTCCGGCATCGTGCTGCACGGGCCCACCCGCGCCTACGGCGGTACCTTCTTGCAGTTCTCCGACTACATGCGCCCGGCGGTGCGGCTGGCCTCACTGATGGATATCGACACCATCTACGTGTGGACGCATGATTCGATCGGGTTGGGCGAAGACGGCCCGACCCATCAACCCATCGAGCACCTGGCCGCGCTGCGCGCCATCCCGCGCCTGTCGGTGGTGCGCCCCGCCGACGCCAACGAAACCGCCTACGCGTGGCGCACGATCTTGGCCCGCGGAAACGGCAGCGGGCCGGTGGGGTTGATCCTGACCCGTCAAGGCTTGCCGGTGCTGGAGGGAACCAACGCCGAAGGTGTGGGCAAGGGTGGATACATATTGGGCGACGACGGCGGCGACGAGCCAGACGTCGTTTTGATCGCCACCGGTTCCGAGGTCCAGCTCGCTGTCGAGGCGCAAAAGTTGTTGGCGGACAAGGATATCGTCGCGCGCGTGGTGTCGATGCCATGCGTCGAATGGTTCGAGTCCCAGTCGTACGAGTATCGCGACAGCGTGCTGCCACCGTCGGTGTCGGCCCGAGTCGCCGTCGAAGCCGGCGTCGCACAGAGTTGGCACAAGCTGGTCGGCGACACTGGAGAGATCGTTTCGATCGAGCACTACGGGGAATCCGCCGATGCCAAGACCTTGTTTCGCGAATTCGGGTTTACCCCGGAAGCCGTCGTCGACGCGGCCGAACGAACACTAGACAACTAAGCGAAGGAAAATCCGATGACTCAGAACCCCAATCTCGCCGCTCTTAGCGCCGCAGGCGTCTCCGTCTGGCTGGACGACTTGTCCCGGCAGCGCTTGCAGTCCGGCAACTTACAAGAACTCATCGACACCAAGAGCGTGGTCGGTGTCACCACCAACCCGTCGATCTTCCAGAAGGCGCTGGCCGAGGGCGACGCCTATGAGGCCCAGGTGGCCGAGCTCGCCGAGCGCGGCGCCGACGTGGACGCCACGATCCGCACGGTCACCACTGACGATGTCCGCAACGCCTGCGACGTGCTGAGGCCGCAGTGGGAGGCCTCCGACGGGGTCGACGGCCGGGTGTCGATCGAGGTCGACCCACGGCTGGCGCACGACACCGACAAGACGATCAAACAGGCCGTCGAGCTGTGGAAGATCGTCGACCGGCCGAACGTGTTCATCAAGATCCCGGCCACCAAGGCCGGTCTGCCCGCCATCACCGCGACTCTGGCAGAAGGGATCTCGGTCAATGTCACGCTGATCTTCTCGGTTGAGCGTCACCGCGAGGTGATGGACGCTTACCTCGACGGGCTGGAGGCGGCCAAGGCAGCCGGACACGACATCTCCAAGATCCACTCGGTGGCATCGTTTTTCGTCTCACGAGTGGACACCGAGATCGACAAGCGCTTGGAGAAGATCGGCTCCCCCGACGCGCTCGCGCTGCGGGGAAAGGCCGGAGTGGCCAACGCCCGGCTGGCGTATGCGGCCTACCAGGAAGTGTTCGTCGGTGGCGATCGCTTTACGCAGCTCGAGGCCGACGGGGCGCGGGTGCAGCGGCCGCTGTGGGCGTCGACCGGGGTTAAAAACCCTGACTATTCCGACACGCTCTACGTCACCGAGCTGGTCGCTCCCCACACCGTGAACACCATGCCGGAGCCGACGATTGACGCGGTCGCCGACCACGGCGTCATCACCGGCGACACAGTCACCGGAACCGCCTCGGCCGCCCAGGAAGTTTTCGACAAGTTGACGGCGGTCGGGATCGACCTGACCGACGTATTCCTCGTACTGGAGAACGAAGGCGTGGAGAAATTCGAAACATCGTGGAAGGACCTACTGGCGGAGACCCAGACTCAGCTTCGCTCCGCCGCTAAATGAGCCCGGCCGGCACTCGGGGCAGCGCCGGGCAGTGGCGAAACCCGCTGCGGGACAAGCGCGATAAGCGGCTGCCCCGAATCGCCGGGCCGTGCGCCGTGGTGATCTTCGGTGTGACCGGAGACCTGGCCCGCAAAAAGGTGGTGCCGGCCATCTACGACTTGGCCAACCGCGGCTTACTGCCGCCCACCTTTTCCCTGGTCGGGTTCGGCCGCCGGGACTGGACCGACGAAGATTTCGGTCAGTTGGTCTACCAGGACGTCAAAGAGCACTCTCGCACGCCGTTTCGCCAGGTGATATGGGACCGGCTGGCCGAGGGATGCCGCTTCGTGCAGGGCGCCTTCGACGACGATGACGCGTTCGCCCGGCTGGCCGAGTCCCTGGAGAAGCTCGACGCCGAACGCGGCACCGGCGGCAATCACACCTTCTACCTTGCGATCCCGCCGAAGAGTTTTCCGTCGGTGTGCGAGCAGTTGGACAAGGCCGGGTTGGCCCACCCCCAGGAGGGCAGCTGGAAGCGGGTGGTCATCGAGAAGCCGTTTGGCCACGACTTGGACAGCGCACGCGATCTCAACAAGGTGGTCAACAACGTCTTCCCGGAGGAATCGGTGTTCCGGATCGATCACTACCTGGGCAAAGAGACGGTGCAGAACATCATGGCGCTGCGGTTCGCCAATCAGCTTTTCGATCCGATCTGGAATGCGCACTACGTCGACCACGTGCAGATCACCATGGCCGAGGACATCGGTCTTGGTGGGCGCGCGGGCTATTACGACGGAATCGGCGCGGCCCGCGACGTGATCCAGAACCACTTGATGCAACTACTGGCGTTGACCGCCATGGAAGAGCCGGTGAGCTTTCAGCCGTCGGAATTGCAGACCGAGAAGATCAAGGTGCTCTCCGCAGTTCAACTCGCGCAGCCGCTGGACGAGACCACCTGCCGCGGCCAGTACACCGCCGGCTGGCAGGGCGGACAGAAAGTGGTCGGGCTGCTCGATGAGGAGGGCTTCTCCAAAGACTCGACCACCGAGACGTTCGCCGCCATCACCCTGGAAGTCGATACCCGTCGCTGGGCTGGTGTGCCGTTCTACCTGCGCACCGGAAAACGACTGGGCCGCAGGGTGACCGAGATCGCCCTGGTGTTCAAACGGGCCCCGCATCTGCCGTTCGACGCGACCATGACCGATGAGCTGGGCGCCAACGCACTGGTGATCCGGGTACAGCCCGACGAAGGGATTACGTTGCGATTCGGGTCCAAGGTGCCGGGCAGCGCCATGGAAGTACGCGACGTCAATATGGATTTCTCGTACGGCTCCGCGTTCGCCGAAGACTCACCCGAGGCCTATGAACGGCTAATCCTCGATGTGCTGCTCGGCGAGCCGTCGCTATTTCCGGTGAACGAGGAAGTCGAATTGGCTTGGGAGGTACTGGATCCGGTGCTCGACCATTGGTCTGAACACGGCAAACCCGAACCGTATGAGGCAGGCACCTGGGGCCCGGCAGCGTCGTTCGAGATGCTGCGCCTGACCGGCCGGGAATGGCGGCGGCCGTGATCCGCGCCGGCGACAATCTGGTACGCAGCGATGGGGTGGGGGCACCACCCGCTTGCGGGGGAGAGCGGCGCTTATGATTCTCGAACTGCCGGACACCAGCACCACCGACATCAACAAGAAGCTCGACGAGCTGCGCGAGCAGGTCGGCGCGGTAAACCTCGGCCGGGTGCTGACGTTGGTCATCGCACCGGACAGCGATGCATTGCTGGAAGAATCCATCGAGGCCGCCATCGCCGCCGGCCACGAGCACCCCAGCCGGGTGATCGTGGTGATGACCGGAGATGCCGACGCTGCCGAGGCGCGTCTGGACGCGCAACTGCGGGTCGGAAGTGACAGCGGCGCCGGTGAGGTGGTGGTGCTGCGGCTCTCAGGTCCGCTCGCCGGACACAACAGCAGCGTCGTCGTACCGTTCCTGCTGCCCGATATCCCGGTGGTGGCGTGGTGGCCGGATGTCGCTCCGGCCGTGCCGGCGCAGGATCCGTTGGGCCAATTGGCAATCCGGCGTATCACCGATGCAACCAACGGAGCCGACCCATTGGCTTGCATCAAAAGCAGGCTGCCCGGATACACCCCGGGTGACACCGACCTGGCCTGGAGCCGGATTACCTACTGGCGGGCGCTGCTCGCCTCGGCGATCGACCAGGCACCGCACGAGCCGATCACCTCGGCGCTGGTGTCCGGGCTCAAGACCGAGCCCGCGCTGGACGTCCTCGCAGGCTGGCTGGCCAGCCGGATCGGCGGGCCGGTGCGGCGCGCGGTCGGCGAGCTCAAAGTCGAACTGGTGCGCAGCAGCGAGACGGTGACGCTGAGCAGACCGCAGGAAGGATTGACGGCGACATTGAGCCGCACCGCCAAGCCGGAGGCGCTGGTTCCGTTGCCGCGCAGAGAAACCCGGGAGTGCCTGGCCGAGGACCTGCGCCGACTGGACGCGGACGCGATCTACTTCTCGGCGCTGGAAGGCATCGATCGAGTGGAGTACGTGTGAGCCGCGCCGGCGACGATGCAGAGCGCAGCGATGTGGGGGTGCCTCCCGCTTGCGGGGGAGAGGAGCGGCGCAAATGAGCAGAGCCGTCGAGACGTTCGCCGACAGCGACGGGCTGGTTACCGCGGCGGGCGAGCGATTGATCGGCGTCGTCGATGCCGCCGTTGCCGCGCGCGGACGAGCGCTGATCGTGCTGACCGGCGGCGGCAACGGCAACCGCCTGATGCGCTACCTCGGTGCGCAGACCGGACGCATCGATTGGGCCAAGGTCCATCTGTTTTGGGGCGACGAGCGATACGTCACCGAAGATGACGACGAACGCAACGAGAAGCAAGCCCGTGAGGCGTTGCTGGACCACGTCGACATCCCGGCCCGCAACGTGCACGCGATGCCGGCCAGCGACGGCGAATTCGGCAACGACCTGACGGCCGCCGCACTGGCATACGAGCAACTCCTCGCTGCTAATGCCGACCCGGGCGATCCCGCACCGAATTTCGACGTCCATCTGCTCGGCGTGGGACCCGAAGGTCACATCAATTCCTTGTTTCCGGACACTCCCGCCGTGCGCGAGACCACGCGACTGGTAGTCGGGGTCGAGGATTCGCCGAAGCCTCCGCCGCAACGAATTACCTTGACGCTGCCGGCAATCCAGCGGTCCCGCGAGGTCTGGCTGCTGGTGTCGGGCGCGGAGAAAGCCGAAGCGGTAGCCGCCGCGATCGGTGGCGCCGACCCGGTGTCGGTACCGGCGGCCGGTGCGGTCGGTCGCGAGCACACGGTCTGGTTTCTCGACAACCAAGCAGCAGGCAAGCTTCCCGCTGGCTAAGGCCGCCGCTCGGCCTGCCGATCGGCATAGCCGCGCGCGTATTCCTGTAGCCGCTGGATGACGTCAGGCGGTGCGGCACGCCCCGTCACCGCAGCGCAGCAGTGGTCACAATCTCGCTGGTGCATATCCGATCAGATGCCGAATGGGTTCCGCGGGTTCCCGGGACCGTCATAATGAGGCCCATGGCAGACAGAAGCGGCGGCGGCGGCCCTCGGCAGCGGATCAAGACGCTCACCCAGGCAGCGATGAACGCCGACGTCACCGTGAACCAACTCGAAGACGTGCTCGGCGGCCTGGGCGATAGCCTGACCGACCTCAACAAATCGCTCACGCACTTGAACACCGCAGTCGACCGCCTGAACAGCGGCTTGGACCACTTCGAGGCCACGCTGAGCAGGATCGACGACCTGATGGGCCGATTGGCCACGCTCGTCGCTCCGGTCGAAGCCGTCGTCCAGCGCATCGACTATATGGTGAGCGTCGGCGAGACGGTGATGTCGCCGCTGTCGGTAACCGAACACGCGGTTCGCAATGCGTTCACCGCCTTACGCAATCGGACCGTGGGTAGCCGCTAAACCGTGCCGCATAGCCACCCGGTTCCCGATCCGCCGTACGCCGAGGGCACCGGTCTGCCGTGGGATGTCTCGGTCGCCGACGCCGTCGCCGCGATCGCGGCCGCCCGCGCCAGACACGGCGACACCTTCGCCGTGCACAGCGGCTCGGATCACTACCTGTTCACGTTCTCCCCGACCGGTGTCGAGTCGTTCTACGGGCTGCCCGAGGAGAAAGCCAGCAAAGGGGTCGCGGATTACCTGATGCTGCGCCGCAAACTCCCCGAGGACATCTTCGAGGGACGGCGGATCCTGCCCAGCACGTTGTTTCGCCGCGACGACGTTGCCGGTTACTTGACCAACCTGGATCGGGCGCTCGCAGAGACCACCGCCGAGTTGGGATCGGCGGGATCGGTGGACGCCTTCGACCTCACCCGTCGACTCGGCCACCGGATGGGGCTCGCCTCGTGGGCGGGACCCGGATCAGCCCGTGGCGAGCCCTTCGAGCGTCTGGCACGGGCCTTCGACACCCTCGACGGCTCCGACGCGTTCGTGCATCCCGACGCGATGGCGGCGGTCGCGGCCTCGAACAAGCGGGCCGAGCGCGCGGCCCTCGACGAGGTGGCCGACATCATCGCGGACGCCGTGCGCCGCCGAGACACCGATGGCACAGACGATCAGACGCTGTTCGGCAGGATCGTGGACGCCTGGCATAACGAGGTGGGGAACAAGCGAATTCGCGGCATCGCCCTCGATGTCGCGCTGATCCACGTCGCCTCGATGTCCAACCTGGCTGCCGCGCTCGGGTGGGCGTTGGTCGATTTGCTCGAGCACCCGACAGATCTGGCGCGGGTCGTCGCCGGCGACGCGGACCTGACGCAGCGGTGCGCGCTGGAGTCCATCCGCCTGGCTCAGCGCTCCATCATGTCCCGCACTGTGCTGTCCCCGGTCTTGCTCGACACCGGCGATGTCAGCTACCAGGTGCCGCCCGGCTGGACCATCGCGACGTTGCTGCCCCTGCTTAACACCTCCGCTGCGCCCGGACTCGGACACTGGGACCCGGACCGATGGACGCGGCACCGGCTGACCGACGAGAAGGCACTCCCCTCGCCCATGCTGGTGACAGCGTTCGGCCACGGACGGCACTCGTGTCCGGCACAGCCGTTTTCGTTGTCTGCCATGACGGCGGCGATGACGCACCTGTTCGGCCGCTACCGGATGACGCCGGATTGGACGACGCACCCGCGACCCGTCCCGGCCCAGATCGGCGGCGTGGCACGGGCGGACGGACCTTGCCGCCTCAGCTACCAGACTCGTGAGGCCTAGCCGCTGTTGCGCAGCGCGCTGGCCAGCCCGTTCATTGTCAGCAGGATTCCGCGCTGCACCAGCTCGTCGTCGTCGCCGGAACGGTAGCGGCGCAGCAGCTCGACCTGCAGGTGGTTCAGCGGCTCCAAGTACGGGAAGCGATTGAACACCGAGCGAGCCAGTGCCGGGTTGTCGGCGAGCAGGTTGTCCTGGCCGGTGATCAGCTTGTGCGCGTTGATGCTTCGCTGGTGCTCGGCGGCAATCTTGTCGAACACCCGTCGCCGCAGCTCTTCGTCTTCGACTAACTCGGCGTAGCGGGCCGCCAGGCCCAGATCGGTTTTCGCGAGCACCTGCGCCATGTTCGACAGCACGGTCTGGAAGAACGGCCACCTTTGATACAGGTCACGCAGTGCTTCGACGCGGCCGTCGCCGCCGGCGATCCAGCTCTCGACGGCCGACCCCGTTCCATACCAGCCCGGCAGCATCACCCGTGACTGGCTCCAGGCCAGTACCCAGGGAATCGCGCGCAGGTCGGCGATCGACGACGTCGGTTTGCGCGACGTGGGTCGGCTGCCGATGTTCATCGACCCGATCTCGCTGACCGGCGTGGACTGCAGGAAGTAGTCAACGAAACCCGGTGTCTCGTGGACTAATTCGGCGTAAGCACGCTGTGCCCGGTCAGCAAGTTCGTCGAGTATCTCGTAGGCGGGGCCGGCCGCCTCACCGAGCCCTTCGACGTCGAGCAGGGTCGACTCCAGGGTGGCCGCCAGCAAGGTCTCCAAGTTGCGTTGGGCCATCTGCGGCTCGGCGTATTTTGCGGCGATCACCTCGCCCTGCTCGGTCAGCCGTAGCGAGCCGTTCACCGCTCCCGGCGGCTGAGCGAGGATGGCCTGGTAGCTCGGGCCGCCGCCGCGGCCCACCGTGCCGCCGCGACCGTGGAAGAGCCGCAACCGAATTCCGGTTTTGCGTGCCGATTCGACGAGGTCGAGCTCGGCCCGGTACAGCGCCCAGTTGGCGGTCAGGTAGCCGCCATCCTTGTTGGAGTCGGAGTACCCGAGCATCACCTCCTGGCTGTCGCCGCGGGCCCGCACGATGCCCCGGTAGACCGGAAGGTCCAGTGCCGCTTCGAGAATCGATGCGCCGCGGCGCAGGTCGTCGATCGTCTCGAACAGCGGGACGATGCCCACCGGGCAGTACGGTTCGCTTCCGGAGGCGTCGAGCAGACCGGATTCCTTCAGCAGGATCGCCGCTTCCAGCAGGTCGGAGACGGAACGGCACATCGAGATGATGTAGTTGGGCACCGCAGGAGGACCGTAGATGGCGACGGCGCGTGCGGCGGCGCTGATGATGGCGAGTTCTTTGCGGGCCAAGTCGGACAGTTGCTCGTGGTCGCCGATCAGCGGCCGTCGGGTGCTCAGCTCGTCGGCCAGGATGTTGACCCGTTCGTCTTCGCTCAGCGAGGCGTAGTCGGAATGCACTCCGGCCCAGGCGAGCAGCTCGGCGACCACTTCCTCGTGGACGTCGGAGTTCTGCCGCATGTCCAGACCGGACAGGTGAAAACCGAAGACGTGCACGGCTTCCCGCAGTCGGACCAGCCGATCGTCGGCCAGCAGCGCGCTGCCGTTGGCGCGCAGTGAGGCGTCGACGGTGTCGAGGTCGGCCAGCAACTCCCCCGGTGTCGGGTAAGGCGGTAAACCGAGGTCGAGCAGGTTGGCCGGCTGATGGTCAAGGATCTCCGCAGCGGTAGCGGTGAGGCGGGCGTGGATCACGCGCAATGCCCGGCGGTAGGGCTCGTCGGCACGGGGCCCCTCGTCGCAGTCCTCGGCCAGCGCCGCCAGTTGGCCGGTGACGGCGACCAGTCGCGCCGACATCGACAGCTCCTGCTCCAGCGCGCTCAGCTCGGCAGCGTAGTGGCCCAGCGCAGTGTAGGCCGCGCTGCCGGTGGCCAGTCGCACCACGTCGGCGGTGACGTTCGGGTTGCCGTCACGGTCGCCGCCGATCCACGAGCCGGGCCGCAGGATGGGTTCGGGGAGCAGGTCGGCGTCGGGCCAGCGGATGCGCAGTGCCTCCCGGACCTCAGCGTTGACTTTCGGCATCACTTCGAAGAACGCGACCGAGTAGTACCTCAACCCGACGGCGATCTCGTCGGAGATCTGCAGCCGGGACAGCCGAATTAGCGCGGTCTGCCACAGGGTCAGCACCTGGCGGCGGAGTTCCCGCTCGATGTCGCCGCCGTCGTCGGTTTCGGTGTGCCCGTGTGCGTGCAGGCGCATCAGCTGGGTGATTCGGTGCTGGGTATCGAAGACGGTCCGGCGGCGGGTTTCGGTCGGGTGGGCGGTGATGACCGGGGAGACCAGCGCGCCCGTCAGCGCCTCGGCGACGGTCGCCGCGTCCAGGTCCGCTGCGTCGAGCTTCAGGTAGGTGGCGGCCAGACTGCTGTCCTGCGGCGGGTCGCCCGCGGCGACGTGGATGGCGCGGCGCCGTTCCCGGTGAATGTCCTCAGCGACGTTGGCCAACAGCGCGAAGTGGCTGAACGCCCGGATCACCGGGATGGCCTGGTGGATGTCGATGCCGGCGAAAATCCGCGCCACGTCGGCGCGCTCGATCTCCGAGCGGCGCACCCGGAAGGACGCCAGCCGGGCTCGTTCTACTAAGTCGAAGACCTCGTCACCGTTCTGCTCACGCACGGTGTCGCCGAGGATGGCACCGAGTAACCGGATGTCTTCGCGCATCGGCTCGGTGGCCTCACGCCCTGTCCGGGTGCGCTGTACCGCGCCGAAGGGCTCCAGCGAGTCGGATACTTCAGCCATACCTCCCAGTATTAGGGCGGTCGGCCGTCTTCGCTCTGCGTGGGCTCAGGCGTTGTATTTGATCCGCAGCGCCACACCGACGATGGCTACCAGCCAGATGCCGACGACGAACAACGTCAGTCGGTCGAGGTTCTTCTCTACCACCGTCGACCCGGACAGGCTGGACTGCACGCCGCCTCCGAACAGCGTCGACAGACCGCCACCCTTGGCGCGGTGCAGCAGCACCAGTAGGACCACGAGGATGCTGGTCACCACCAGGGTGATCTGCAGGGCCAATTGCATGGCCAACACCTTACCGGCCGACGGTCGGCGGCCTCAGACCGGCGCTGCGTTACGACCCTGGCTCGTCGAAGGTTAGCGTGTCGTCGGTGTAGTTGATGTAGATCGGCTCTTGCAAGAAGGGCTCGACGCCGCTGTCGATCGAAGTTCCCGACGTCACCGTCGGGGCGGTGCTGTCGCCGAGGCTGTCGGTCCCCGTGGTGTAGGAGTACAACTCCGTACCACCGGGGCTGTCGTAGACCGTAATGGTTGTGCCCGGCGGCACGGATCCGGCGTTCCCGACTAAGGATGACGGGATGGTTCCGTACACGCCGCCGGAATCGACATCGTCGGAAACCGCTACCGGGGTCCCACCATCGACCGATTCGTACAGGTTGGCGATCGGGGCTCCGCTAACCGTTTCTATCGGCGTTCCCGCGTTGGAACCAACGACCAGCTCTTTCCCGGGCACGTCGACGGTCACACCGTCAAAGCCCGCCGACTCCAACGGGCTGGTGCCCGGACCCCCGTCACTGGCGCTGTCCCCGATACCCAGAATGCCCGTTGAATCGTTATCGGCAAGAAATTGCTGAAAATCCAACGGCGAGCCTGAGCTGAACGATGTCGGCCAGGACAAGATCTCCACATCGACGGGGATATTCGAGGTGTCAAGGGTGCCGCCGCCGCTGAGAGGGTAATCGACCGACGTGTCGTAGGTCAGATAGATGTAGTCCACCCCGCCGCTGTAGCCGCCCTCGCCGATTCCGGTGGGAAGGCCGAGCTCCAATGTCTGTAAAAGCCCGAGGTCTTCCCACGGGATGACCAGGCCGCTGGATCCGGTGTCGACGAGCAGCGTCTGGTCCGAGCTGCCGTCAATCGAAGCCTGCACGGTCGGCTCGGTGGCCTCTTGGACGGTTATCGGAATGTCGTAGGTGCCCGTTGTGTCAGAACTTGCCGGCAAGGCGGCGCTGGCCGCGGGCTCTGCGGTCGACGGCAGCGCAGCCCCCACATCGAGCGAATTCACGCTACTGAGCAGACTGTCGCTCCAACTGGTCAGATCAGTAGCGGCAGCGGGATCCACGCCCGCGATTGCATCGCTCAATGAAGTCACGAGGGGCTGGATGATCGGGTCGAGAAGGTCCTCGAAGTCGGCCTTCGCAGAGGCCGCGGTGACCACCGAGCCGGTCGCCATCGCTGCTGCGGCAAGAAACGCACCAACGGCCCCACCCATGATGACCACCCGACGCCGGCGCACCTTGGCGCGTGACAGGTTGTTCCCCCTGATGCCGTCGCGACCGGCCATTCGGTTGCCTTCCCCCAGAAGTGGTAGAGCTGCCAAAAGTGCCAGCCCCCTACCGGGCTGGACAATCAACAAACCTTAACGACCCTGTGTTTCTATCAGGTTTCGTTAAGCTAAATGCGACTTTGGGGATCGTCAACTCGAACGATCCCACCAGCCCCGCGAGCCCCACCGGTTACGGTAGCGGGCCTCCGGCAGCGATCGCGGACAGCGTCGCGAACTGCTCGCCGTCCAGCGAGGCGCCGCCGACGAGGGCGCCGTCGACGTCGTCCTGCGCCACGATGTCGCCGATGTTCTTGGCATTCACCGAGCCGCCGTAGAGCACCCGGACGGTGTCGGCGATCTGCGGTGACGCCAGCGTGCCCAGCTCCTTGCGGACCGCCGCGCAGACCTCCTGGGCGTCGGCCGCGCTGGCCACCCGCCCGGTACCGATCGCCCACACCGGCTCATAGGCGATGACGACCTTGTCGATCCGCTCGGCGGACAGCCCGGCCAACGATCCACGCAGCTGGTTCTGGCAGTGAGCGACGTGCTCGCCGGCTTCCCGGATTTCCAGGTGCTCCCCGATGCACACGATCGGGGTCAGCTCATGCTTGAGCGCGGCAGCGGCCTTGGCGGCCACCAGCGCGTCGTCCTCGCCGTGGTAGGTGCGCCGCTCAGAGTGACCGACGACGACATAGCGGCAGCCCAGCTTGGCCAGAAAGGCCCCGCTGATCTCGCCGGTGTAGGCGCCGGACTCGTGCTGCGAGAGGTCCTGCGCGCCGTAGGTGAGCCGCAGTTTGTCGCCGTCGACCAAGGTCTGCACGCTACGCAGATCGGTGAACGGCGGAATCACCGCGACGTCGACGCGGTCGAAGTACTTGTCCGGCAGTGAGAACGCGATCTTCTGCACCAGCGCGATCGCCTCGAAGTGGTTGAGGTTCATCTTCCAGTTGCCGGCTATCAGCGGCTTGCGGCTCATCGACGTCCTTAGCTCAGGTAGCACTGCCCAGTATTTTTAACCCGGGCAGCTCTTTGCCCTCAAGGTATTCCAGTGACGCCCCACCGCCGGTCGAGATGTGCGAAAAGGCGTCCTCGGGCAGCCCCAGCGCGCGTACCGCTGCAGCGGAGTCGCCGCCGCCGACCACGGTGAACGCGCCCTTAGCCGTGGCCCTGGTGATCACTTCGGCGACGCCCTTGGTGCCGGCGGCGAATGCCGGGAACTCGAAAACACCCATCGGGCCGTTCCAGAAGATGGTCTCGGCGTTGGTAAGCAGCGCTTTGAACCTGATGACCGATCCCGGCCCGATGTCCAACCCCATTTTGCCGTCCGGGATCGCATCGGCGGCGACGACCTGCGGCGGCGAGTCGGCGGCGAACTTCTCGGCCACCACGATGTCCACCGGCAGGCGCAGCACGTCGGCGTAGGTGTCGAGCAATTGGCGGCAGGTGTCGATCATCTCGGTCTGCAGCAGCGATGTACCCACCGGAAGACCAGCTGCGGCAAGGAATGTGAAGCACATGCCGCCGCCGATGACAATGCTGTCCGCCTTGGTGGCCAGCTGCTCGATCACACCGAGCTTGTCCGACACCTTCGAACCGCCGAGCACCACGGCATAGGGTCGCCGCGTGGAGCTGGTCAGCCGTTCGAGCACGCTGACCTCCTCGGCGACCAGCTTGCCGGCGTAGTGCGGCAGCAGCGTAGCGACTTCATACACCGAGGCCTGCTTGCGGTGCACCACTCCGAACCCGTCGGACACGAAAGCGCCTGTCGGCCCTACCAGTTCGGCGAGTTCTCGGGCCAGCGCCAGCCGCTCCCCGTCGTCCTTGCTGGTTTCCCGCGGGTCGAAGCGGATGTTTTCCAGCAGCAGGACATCCCCGTCGGTCAGACGCTCAGCGCGGGCCCGCGCATCACGACCGACGACGTCGTCGGCCAACTGCACGTCCTTCCTCAGCTGCTCACCAAGTACTGCAGCGACCGGCGCCAACGACAGTTTCAGATCGGGTTCGCCCGTGGGCCTTCCCAGATGCGCCGTCACTACTACTTTGGCGCCTGCATCGGCCAGCGCCTTCAGCGTGGGAACCGACGCGATGATGCGCCCCGCGTCGGTGATGACGCCGTCGTCGAGCGGCACGTTCAGATCGGACCGAACCAGCACACCACGACCCGAAACTCCCTGTGCGAGAAGGTCGTCCAGGTTAGGGATAGACACGGCTACAGCGACTTGCCGACCAGCGCGACCAGATCGACGAGGCGGTTGGAGTAGCCCCACTCGTTGTCGTACCAGGACACCACCTTGGCCTGGTTGTCGATCACCTTGGTGAGACCTGAGTCGAAGATCGAACTGTGCGGGTCGGTGACGATGTCGCTGGACACGATCGGGACGTCGTAGTACTTGAGGATGCCCTTGAGCTTGCCCTCCGCGGCGGCCTTGAACGCCGCGTTGATCTCTTCGGCGCTGGCCGATTTGGACAGATCGGCGGTGAGGTCGGTGACCGAGCCGGTCGGGATCGGCACCCGCAGCGCGTAGCCATCGAGTTTGCCCTTCAACTCGGGCAGCACCACACCGATGGCCTTGGCGGCGCCGGTGGAGGTCGGGACGATGTTGAGACCGGCGGCCCGCGCGCGGCGTAAATCCTTGTGCGGCCCGTCCTGCAGGTTCTGGTCCTGGGTATACGCGTGGATGGTGGTCATCAGACCTTTGACGATGCCGAACTCGTCGTGCAGCACTTTGGCAAGCGGCGCAAGGCAGTTCGTCGTACACGACGCATTCGAGATGATGTTCTGGCTGCCGTCGTACTTGTCGTCGTTGACGCCCAGCACGATGGTGAGGTCGGGGTCGGTGGCCGGTGCGGAGATGATCACCTTCTTGGCGCCGGCGTCCAGGTGGCCTTTGGCCTTGGCGGCGTCGGTGAAGATGCCGGTGGATTCGACGACGACGTCGGCGCCGAGGTCGCCCCACGGCAGCGCGGCGGGACCTTCCTTGACCTCCAGCGCTTTGATCTTGGTGTTGCCGACGACGATAGTGTCGTCGCCTTCCAGGGTGACGTCGTAGGGCAGCCGGCCCAGGATCGAGTCGAATTTCAGCAGATGCGCCAGCGTCGCGTTGTCGGTCAGGTCGTTGACCGCCACCAACTCGATGTCGGTACCGGCGCCCTCGGCCTGCTGCGCCAGCAGGGCCCGGTAGAAGTTGCGTCCGATTCGACCAAAGCCGTTGATGCCTACCCGGACCGTCACGTGTCTCTCCTTAATCGCTGACGAACTGCTCGCCGCCAGCCTAGTAGCTGCGGGAATGCGTCGCGAATCGCGGGAGGTCACGTCGATGGGCTGCCGGTTCGCCTCCGTAGGCACCCGAGTGCCGATTCCGCGGCGTGATAACCGCACAGCCCGTGGATACCGGCGCCGGGCGGGGTGGATTGCGAGCACAGGTACACCCCGGGCACTCCGGTGAAGTAGGGATCGACTGCGACCCGGGGCCGGAACAGCATCTGCAGCCCGTCGTTGGCTCCGCCGACGATATCGCCGCCGACGTAGTTCGGGTTGTAAGCCTCCAGCTCGGCCGTGCTCTTGGTGACGGTTGCGATGACGCGATCACGGAACCCCGGCGCGAACCGCTCGATCTGGTCGACGACCGCCGCGGTGGCGTCGCCGGGATAGCCGAACGGCACGTGGGCGTAGGACCAGATCGGGTTGACGTTGCCGGCCGAACGGGATGGGTCGGCCAGATATTGCTGGCCGACGAGTGTGAAGGGACGTTGCGGCATGCGGCCCGCTGCGCGCTGCCGCTCGGTGTCCGCCGTCTCGGCGAACGTCCCACCCAGATGGACAGTGCCCGCACGTCGGCAGTCGGGGTTGGTCCACGGGATATGGCCCTCGATCGCGAAGTCGACCTTGAACGCCGACGAGCCCTGCCGATAGCGACGATACGACCGTTTGATCCGCCCGGGCATCACATCGCCGTAGACCTCAACTGCCGCCGCGGGGTTCAGGTCCAGCATCACGATGTCGGCGTCGGGGATGTCGGCACGGCTGGTGACAGTGACGCCGGTGGTGATCGCACCGCCATGCGCGCGCAGCGCTGCGCCCAGGGCCGCGGTGATCGACCCCGATCCGCCCTCGGCGACCGGCCAGCCGTAGCGGTGGCCGCTGGCCAAGAACATCAGGCCCATCCCTCCGGTCAGCGGCCGGTCCAGCCGGGTGAATGAGTGCGCGGCCGCACCGCCGTAGAGGGCGCGCGCCTGCTCGGTGCGAAACCACCGGGCGATCACCGTGGCTGGCAATACCCCGCGCGGCCCGAAGGCGGCCAGCCGGATGAGGTGGCGCGGAACATGGAGTACCGGGCGCATCAAGTCCTGGCCCAGCTCGTCGAAACCCTTCGCGAGGTCGGCGACTGCGAGTCGCCACCGTCGGCCGTCGGAGCCCATGCCCGAGGCGGTTTGGTCGATCGACTGATTCAGCACGCCGGCGGTGCCGTCGTCCAGCGGGTGCGCGCAATCGACCTCCGGCCATTTCCACGTCAGCCCGTAACGGCCGAGGTCGATTTCCTTCCAGAACGGCGAACCCACCCCCATCGGATGAGCGGCCGAGCAGTAATCGTGGATGACGCCGGGCATCGTCAGCTCTCCTGACCGCGATCCCCCGCCGATGGTGTCGGCGGCCTCCAGCACCTGCACGTCAATACCGTTGCGCGCCAGATGAATCCCGGCGGCCAGACCGTTGGGTCCGGCACCTACGACGACCGCGGTGGTCACCGCGCAGCGTCAGTGCCGTGCGTTACCGGGTGGACGGGCAATTCGTCATCGGGATCGGGCCAGGGCTGGCGGGCCAGCATGTCCTCGACGGTGACGTAACCTTCCTCGATCAGGCCGGTCTTGGCATCGACGATGCGATACCACTGCTTCTGCGTCTGGATCGGTTGGCCTTCCAGGATGATCACCCGGAGATCGCCCTCGTCGAATTGGCACCGCCGCTGTACCGCCTCGACTAACTGCTCGTTGTGCAGGTGGCCCTCCCCGAAATTCCAACCGATGAGTGGCCCGGCGACGGTTTCACCCTCACGCAGCGTGTAGTCGGCCTCGTCCTCCAGCGCGCGAGCCACCAGTCCGTTGAGCGCCCGACCGTGAACGTGCATGGACCGGAAGGCTCGAGCTTTGTCGCTGATGATCTCGGCGGTCGCCGGGTCGTAGAGCTTGGCCACCTGCTTGGCGGTCAGGGCCGAGCTTTTGACGACGTTGGCTTCGATCTTGTCCTCGGCGCCGGCGCGGAAGCACCACACGCTGGAGGCCCAGTTTCCTGCGTAGTAGCGCAATGCCGGCAAGAACGAAATCTGTTGCGGGAACATATTTCCCACAATCGGAACCACGGCAAGCGCCGCCAACAGCATCGCCAGCAGCAGCGGTGAATTGAGATCGTAGATCGAAATATGGCTGTAGTGCCCGAACAGGTAGAACAGCGAGAAGATGAAGAACACGTTCCACTCCAAGGGAACGCCCATCGGGAGGTTGGAAATGATGTTGAGGTGGAAGACCACCATGAAGCCGATCAGGGCCCACCGCCAGGGTTGACTGTCGGCAAAAAAGACGAGCACCGCCGGCACAATGAACTCCGCCGTGGTGCCGCCGACGTGGGCCATCACCTTTGGTATCCACGAGGGGCGTAAGTCGTTGACCGGGTCGCGGTAGAGCCTGCGCTTGAACCAGTTGAATGCCTTGCCGCGCAGCAACGCGTTGTTGCTCATCATCACCGCGACGACGTAGGGAAAATGGTGGTTGAGCTTGGAAGTTGCCGCACCCCACCACAGCCCGAGCATGATGATCTTGAAGGCGGCGATCTGGTCGGTGAACGGGAAGAAGAACACAAAGAGTGTCAGCCAGTAGTGCTCGCCGCGGGCGGCCAGGAAGATGGTCTTGTCGCGCAGACCCAGCAGTACCAGGGCAACGATCGTCGGCACCACCAGAACGGAATCGATCAAACCGACATCGCCGCTCCCGGTGACCGGCCCGCCATGGCCGGGCGCCAACAACGCCCAGACGCCGGAGGCCAGGACTATCGCGTAGAGAGCGATATCAACGATAGTGCGGGTATCACCTTTGGTAAGCGGAACCTCGTGCGGCCAGGGAGGAAGGCGAATTGTCTTGGGCCGCAACCAATACAGGAAACCGCCGATCGGCGGCCAGAACCGCGCGGTGAGCGGGCCCGACCCGCAACCCAGACCCAAGACCTCGAACAGCAGGGTGAAGATGACGACCTTCTGGTACACGATCGGCTGCGTCCACCACACCCCGATATGACCCAGCCCGCCCAGGCCCGGCGTCAACGAGATGACCGCGGCAGCACCTGCCACGTAGGCGGCCATCTTGACCACGTACAACAGATAGATCGCAGACGGGGTGCCGAAACCGTGCTCCACCCAATGCCGGGTCACCACTTGCAGCCTGGAGGCCGCCGGCAGCGTGTGCCAGGTGTCGGGGTCCACGTCTGGAAGGTCCGGCGTGATGAATCCCATGACGGCCTCGTTTCAGGTGTGCCTCCGTCGGCGAGAACAATGTATCGGCATCACCAGCCCCGCTACGCATCTTCCAACAGGTCCGGGGTCACCGCCGATTCGGTGTCCGGGATGCCGTCGACCTTCGCCTTGCGATCGGCCATCGACAGCAGCCGCCGAATACGGCCGGCCACAGCATCTTTCGTCATCGGTGGGTCGGCCAGCCGGCCCAACTCCTCCAATGAGGCCTGCCGGTGTTCGATGCGTAACTTGCCTGCCGCGGCCAAATGATCCGGCACACCTTCACCGAGGATTTCCAGTGCCCGCTCGACGCGGGCGGCCGCCGCCACCGCCGCGCGAGCCGAGCGCCGCAGATTGGCATCGTCGAAATTCGCCAGGCGGTTGGCCGTTGCCCGGACCTCGCGGCGCATCCGCCGCTCCTCCCAGACCAACCGGGTGTCCTGCGCGCCCATCCGGGTCAGCAACGCCCCGATCGCCTCACCGTCACGCACCACCACCCGGTCGGCGCCGCGCACCTCACGGGCTTTGGCGCTGATGCCGAGCCGGCGCGCCGCACCCACCAGCGCCAGCGCCGCCTCCGGGCCGGGACAGCTGACTTCCAGCGCAGACGAGCGACCCGGCTCGGTCAGCGAACCGTGCGCCAAGAAGGCTCCGCGCCAAGCAGCTTCGGCGTCGCCGATACTGCCGCCGACGACCTGGGCGGGCAGCCCCCGCACCGGGCGTCCGCGCAAGTCGAGCAGGCCGGTTTGGCGGGCCAGCGCCTCACCGTCATTGGCGACCCGCAACACGTACCGCGTCGTCTTGCGGATTCCGCTGGCGGACAACACGTGCACCAGCGCGTTGTAGCCGTACAGGTCGAAGATGTCCTTGCGCAGCCGTCGCGCGATGCTGCCTAAATCCACCTCGGCTTCGACGACCACGCGGCCGCCCACGATGTGGAGCCCGCCGGCGAATCGCAGCAGCGATGTCACTTCGGCGCGCCTCGCGCTCACCGAATTCACCGCCAGGCGGCTTAACTCGTCTTTGACTTCGGCCGTCATCGCCACGCGTCGTCACCCCTCGGTCCGTTACGACCCGGTCCATCTGCGCCGGTTTGCTGACGTTCTTTGTCGATCGGCATCGCGTCAGTGCTGGTCGCCGAAGGTGGCGGCCGACCGGTGTCGCGCACGCCTACCCCATCCAGCGCCGCGGCCAACTTGCCCGGGTCATGTAAAGGTGTACCAGGCCGGGCCACGTCTGCGAACTGAACCTGGGCGTGGAGCAGAGTTGCAGTACGCCGCAGCTGGTCACGCTCCCGCTCGCTCGGCACCCGCTCGGCGTCGATGATCACGTCGTGGACGGTGAAGTCCGGCGCGTGCTGTGCGAGCACATGGAGATGACGTTCCACCGAGAAGCCGGCCGTCTCCCCCGGCTCTGCCACCAGGTTGAGCACCAGCGCCCTGCGGGCGGTGGTCGCCTGCAGCGCCCCGGCCAGCCCGGGCACCAGGACGTGCGGGATCACGCTGGTGAACCACGATCCCGGGCCCAGTACCACCAGATCGGCGGACATGATCGCGTCGACGGCCTGCCGGGTGGCCGGCGGATTGCCGGGCAGCAGCCGGACGCGACGTACCTTTCCCGGCGTGGTCGCGATCGCCACCTGCCCGCGGATCAGCGTGAACATTCGCGGGTCGGCTTCCAGGCCGGAGACGTCGGCCTCGATCTGCAGCGCGATCGGACACATCGGCAGCACCCGTCCCCGCACACCGAGGACACGGCCGACTTCGTCGAGCGCGGCAACCGGATCGGCCAGCACCTCGTTGAGGCCGGCGAGCAGCAAGTTGCCGATCGGGTGCCCGGCCAGCGCACCGCTGCCGCCGAACCTATGCTGCAGAATCGTCGCCCACAGTCGCCCGTAGGGACTGTCGGAAGCCAACGCCGCCAATGCCATTCGCAGATCACCCGGTGGCACGACGTCGAGTTCGCTGCGCAGCCGGCCCGACGAGCCGCCGTCATCTGCGACCGTGACGACCGCGGTGACGTGCGGAGTGAGTCGCCGGGCAGCCGACAGCGTCGCATACAAGCCGTGTCCTCCGCCCAAGGCGACAATGCGTCGGCTCATTCGCGACCCAGATCCCGGTGCAACACCCGGACCGACAGCTGCTTGTCCGGCTCAAGCAGCTGCGCCAATGCCTCGGCGATGGCGACGCTGCGGTGCTTGCCGCCGGTACAGCCAATCGCGACGGTCATGTAGCGCTTTCCCTCCCGGCGATAGCCGTCGACAATCAGGGACAGCAATCGATGGTAAGTCTCCAGGAACTCCACCGCGCCAGTCTGGCCGAGCACGTAGTCACGGACCGCGGGATGTTGGCCGGTGTGCGGGCGCAAGTCGTCGATCCAGTGCGGGTTGGGCAGGAATCGCACGTCCATCACCATGTCGGCGTCCATCGGCAGACCGTACTTGAAGCCGAAGGACTCCACGGTGACGCTGGTCTGAGCGACGGTCTCGCCACCGAAGGCCCGTTCGATGCTTTCCCGCAGCTCGCGCACCGACAGTGTCGAGGTGTCGATGATCAGGTCGGCGGAAGCGCGAACCGGAGCCAGCATGTCGCGCTCGGCGGCGATGCCTTCGGCCAACGTTTGCTCTCCTTGCAGCGGATGGCTGCGACGATTCTGCTCGTAGCGACGCACCAGCATGTCGTCGGAGGCCTCCATGAACAACACCCGTGGGGTGATGTCGCGGGTGGCTAGCTCGTTGCGCACCCAGTCCAGGTCGCCAGTGAACCCGCGGGAGCGTGCGTCCATCACCACGGCCAGCTGCGTGATCCGCGATCCCGCGGCCAGCCCGAAGTCCACCATCCGGGTGATCAGCTGGGGTGGCAGGTTATCGGCGACATACCAACCGAGATCCTCGAGCACCTTGGCGGCGGTGCCCCGTCCCGCGCCGGACAGACCGGTAACCAAGACCACGTCGATGCCGGATCCGTTTGCGCCACCGTTGTTGTCGGCCTGACTCGCAGTCACCTCCGCGGGATCGGCGTTGCCCAGCGACCCGGCCTGATTCGACCCGTCCATCCCCTCACCCGTCATCCCGATGCCCGTTCGGCGAGCGCGTCCTGGTCGGTCGCGTCCGATCCGGCGGCGCCGCCCCGCAGTGCGTCGAGCACCGCGGTCGCCGTCGCAACCCCGATGCCCGGAACAGCGGTGATCTCGTCGACCGTAGCCCCCTTGAGGCGGGCCAGCGAACCGAAATGGGCAACTAATGCCTTACGGCGATGCTCGCCTAATCCGGGCACCGCATCCAGCGCCGAGGCGGTCATCCGCTTGGACCGTTTGCTGCGGTGATAGTTGATGGCAAACCGGTGGGCTTCGTCGCGCACTCGCTGCAGCAGGTACAGACCCTCACTGTTGCGCGGCAGGATGATCGGGTCGGGCTCCGAAGGTACCCACACCTCTTCCAACCGCTTGGCCAAACCGATCACCGCGACGTCGCTGATTCCCAGTTCGTCAAGGACCGCGCTGGCGGCGTTGACCTGCGGAGCGCCGCCGTCGACGACATACAGGTTGGGCGGGTAGGCAAAGCGACGCGACTTTCCTTCGGGCGACAAGACTTTCGGATCTTCTTGGTCTTGCAGGTGTCGCACGAAGCGACGGCGGGTGACCTCGGCGATCGACGCGACGTCATCGGAATGACCGCGGCCGGCGGCTTCCCGGATCGCGAAGTGGCGGTAATCGGACTTGCGCGGCAGCCCGTCTTCGAACACCACCAGCGAACCCACTACGTCGGTTCCCTGCACGTGGCTGATGTCCACACATTCGATCCGCAGCGGCGCGTCGGCCAGACCCAGCGCCTCCTGAATGTTCTGCAGCGCAACAGATCTGGCGGTAAAATCGCCAGCCCGCTTGAGCTTGTGCTGCTGTAACGCCTCTTTGGCATTTCGCTGCACGGTTTCGGCCAGTGCGCGCTTGTCACCGCGTCGCGGCACCCGCAACGTCACCCGCGAGCCGCGCAGCTCCGATAGCCAGGTAGCCAATTCCTCGGCATTGGGCGGCAGGCACGGCACCAGAACTTCGCGGGGCACTGGGTTCGCGGATTCGTCTGCGGCGCCGTCGAGTTCGGCCTGATCGGCGTAGAACTGCGTCAGGAATTGCTCGACCAACCGGGCCTCGCCGGAATCACCGGGATCACCGGGTTTTTCGACGATCCAGCCGCGCTGGCCGCGAACCCGCCCGCCGCGGACATGGAACACCTGGACGGCTGCTTCCAGCTCGTCGTCGGCAAAAGCCACCACGTCGGCATCGGTGCCGTCGCCGAACACCACGGCCTGCTTTTCCAGGGCCCGCTTCAATGCCGAGAGGTCGTCACGAAGCCGCGCCGCTCGTTCGTAATCGAGTTGTTCGGCCGCAGCGTGCATCTGCTGTTCCAGGCTGCGGGCGTACCGGTCGGTTTTGCCGGACAGGAAGTCGCAGAAGTCCAGCACGATCTGGCGATGCTGCTCGGCGCTGACCCTGCCGACACACGGTGCCGAGCACTTGTCGATATAGCCGAGCAGGCACGGGCGGTCGATTTGCTTGTGCCGCTTGAACACTCCGGCCGAACATGTCCGCGCCGGGAAGACGCGGGTGAGCAGGTCCAGGGTTTCCCGGATGGCCCAGGCATGCGAGTACGGCCCGAAGTAGCGGACACCTTTTCGGCGCGGGCCCCGATAGACCATCAGCCGTGGGAACTCCTCGTTGAGGGTGACCGCCAGCACCGGGTAGGACTTGTCGTCGCGGTAGCGGACGTTGAATCGGGGGTCGAACTCCTTGATCCAGTTGTATTCCAGCTGCAGCGCCTCGACTTCGGTGTTGACCACCGTCCACTCCACCTTGGCGGCGGTGGTCACCATCTGCCGAGTGCGCGGGTGCAGGCTTGCGACGTCGGCGAAATAGGAGGTCAATCGGCTGCGCAGGCTCTTGGCCTTGCCGACGTAGATCACCCGTCCGTGCTGGTCCCGGAATCGATACACGCCGGGCTCGACCGGGATGGACCCGGGCGCGGGGCGGTAAGTCGCGGGATCAGGCACGTTTCTAAGGCTAGTCGGTGGGGTCGACAGCGGAACCGCCGTTCAGTGCGACGCCAGGTCTGGCCGATAGCGGCTCAGCAGTGTCCGCACGGTGTCCATGGCGTCCACCGCGCGGTCCTTGTCGACGGACTGGATCGCCATCAGCGGAATGTACTCGTCATCAGGTAGATCGATCCGCGCCCAGCGTGCGCCGGCGGGAAACGACACACCGACCACGTCCGACCACGGCACCAGGCGATCGCCGAGCATATTGCGCACCGACAGTCCGGCAGCGCCAACCCGCAGCCGTGGCCGGGCGAACAGCAGCACGAGCCCGGCAAGAACGAAGCCCAGCCCCGCCATCGCCACCTGATCGGCGGTCTGGAAGATGACGCCGCTGGACTTGATCTTGAGCAGCAGGCCCACCACGATGTGTGCCGCGGCGATGACAAACGCGGCCACGTAGGCGAAATAGGGCGTCAGATGGGGACGGACCTGCGCATCCCAGTTGTCCCGGTTCGGCTTGGCGGTCACGGCTTCCGGCGCAGATCGCGCAGGGTCAGCGCGGTGTTGAGCGCCGCCGCCGTTGCCTGAGCGCCTGCGTCCTCGGCCGATGTCGGCAGCCCGGCACGGTCGAGTGCCTGCTCTTGGTTGTTGGTGGTCAGCACGCCGTTGGCAACCGGTGTGGACTCGTCCAAGGACACGCGGGTCAAGCCCTGAGTTACCGCGTCGCAGACGTAATCGAAGTGTGGTGTCTGCCCACGGATCACCACGCCCAGCGCCACGACGGCGTCGTGATCGCGGGCCAACGCCTGCGCGACGACCGGAATCTCAATCGCGCCGAGTACCCGGACCACCGTCGGGCTGTCCACGCCCCATTCGGAGGCAATCTTGCGAGCGCCGTCGAGCAGAGCGTCACAGATTTGGGTGTGCCAGGTACTGGCCACGATCGCCAACTTCACCGCAGAGGCATCCAGTGGTGCGATGTCGGGCACACCGCCGCCGCTCATAAGCGCCGCTCCTCAGCATCGCCGCGCTCTGCATCGTCGCCGGCGGTCATACACGCCGCTCCTCAGCATCGCCGCGCTCTGCATCGTCGCCGGCGGTCATACACGCCGCTCCTCAGCATCGCCGCGCTCTGCATCGTCGCCGGCGGTCACGAAGCAGCCCCGCTGACGCGGCCACCAATCACAGGGCACCACCGAATTCGCCATGCAGATGGATGGATTCGTGGTAGTCGTCGAGCCCGACCAGGTCGTGGCCCATCCGGTCACGTTTGGTCATCAGATATCGAATGTTCTCCGCGTTGGCCCGTACCGGCAGCGGCACCCGCTCGATGATGTGCAGCCCGTACCCGTCCAACCCGACTCGTTTGGCGGGATTGTTGGTCAGCAGTCGCATCGAACGAACACCGAGGTCGACCAGGATCTGTGCGCCTGTGCCGTAATCCCGCGCGTCGGCTGGCAATCCGAGCTTGAGGTTGGCGTCGACGGTGTCGTCACCGGCGTCCTGCAGCTGATAGGCCTGCAGCTTGTGCATCAGGCCGATGCCGCGGCCCTCGTGGCCGCGCATGTAGAGCACCACCCCGCGGCCTTCTCGCGCGACCATCGCCATCGCGGCGTCCAGTTGCGGGCCACAATCGCAGCGGCGTGAACCGAACACGTCCCCGGTCAGGCATTCGGAGTGCACCCGGACCAGCACGTCATCGCCGTCGTAGTTGGGTCCGGCGATCTCACCGCGGACCAAAGCCACGTGCTCGACGTCCTCGTAGATGCTGCTGTAGCCGACGGCACGGAACTCGCCGTGTCGGGTCGGGATCCGCGCCTCGGCGATCAGCTCGATGTGCTTCTCGTGCTTGCGCCGATACTCGATCAAGTCGGCGATGGCGATCAGCGCCAGACCGTGTTCGTCGGCGAAGACCCGCAGTTCGTCGGTCTGCGCCATTGCGCCCTCGTCCTTTTGGCTGACGACTTCACAGATCGCCCCCGCCGGCGACAATCCCGCCATCCGGGCCAGGTCGACCGCGGCTTCGGTGTGACCCGGGCGCCGCAATACGCCACCGTCCTTGGCGCGCAACGGAACCACGTGCCCGGGCCGGGTGAAATCCTCGGCCACGCTGGCCGGATCGGACAGTAACCGCATGGTGGTCGCGCGGTCAGATGCCGAAATCCCAGTCCCTACACCGTTTTTAGCGTCAACGGTCACGGTGTAGGCAGTACCGTGCTTGTCCTGATTGACCGCGTACATCGGCAACAGGCCTAGCCGGTCGCAGATCGCACCGTCCAACGGCACACACAGGTATCCCGACGTATAGCGCACCATGAACGCCACCAGCTCCGGGGTGGCCTTCTCGGCCGCGAAGATGAGGTCGCCCTCGTTTTCCCGGTCCTCATCGTCGATGACGACGACAGCCTTACCGGCCGCGATGTCGGCGATCGCCCGCTCGACCGAGTCCAACCTCGTCATCGCTGCCACCTCGTCAGAGAATCAGACCTGAAGCACTCAGGTGTTGCATCCAGTATGAACCACCACGTCGCTGTAGTTATTGCCACGGCTTACCGAACGGAAGCGTTCACGAGGGTGACTCGCTGCGAGCAAATGCGCAAAAGATTCCCAGAGGCCTCTCGTAGCTGATTCATAGACTCACTATCTAGCGTTCGGACACGTGGGGGCAAGCTTCCGCTGAATACCCAAAGTAGACAGGTGAAGGACCATGAAACTGAAGCAACTGATGGCCGGACTTACCATCGCCGGCGCTCTTGGGGCAGCCGCGTTGGGTGCGGGTGCCGGTGCGGCCAGCGCCGCTCCGGGACCGCCACCTAACCCCGGCGCCAACCACGGCGCGCCGCCTGCGGGCAATCCTGGCGCCAATCACGGCGGTCAGCCGGCCGGGAATTTCCATGGCCAGGGGGGTCCCGGTGGACCCGCACCCCGTGCACCGGGCGATCCTGCTGGTCCCGGGGGACCCGGACCGGGCGGTCCTGGCGGACCCGGCGGACACGGACCCGGCGGCCCAGGCGGACCCGGCGACCACGGACCCGGCGGCCCAGGCGGACCCGGCGACCACGGACCCGGCGGCCCAGGCGGACCCGGCGACCACGGACCCGGCGGCCCAGGCGGACCCGGCGACCACGGACCCGGCGGCCCAGGCGGACCTGGCGGTCCCGGCCCATGGCACGGGGATGGCCAGCGCGGCTACTTCCACGGGGCCCCCTGGGGAGACGGACCCGCACCCTGGGGTCCCGGCGAGCCACCGCGGCCGGCATGGGACAGGCCGCTTCCGCCGCCCGGTGGACCGTGGAATGACGGCCCCATCAACTATTGGGGCTACCAGGAAAACCCGTTCTGGAACCCGCAGTTCAACCAGTGGGGCTTCAATTTCTTCGGAGTCTGGATCCCGCTGTAGAAAGCCACCTCACAAGACGCCCGCTTCGCCGATTGGCGAAGCGGGCGTTGCCCATCTGGTGATCCGTTAACCGGCACCGAGCAGGCCGTCAGTACGGTCCTCCCACTATCTAGCCCAAGAGTGACCGAGCGCGCCTATACCGAGGCACTAGCGACCAGCCGCTAACCCATTTCCCTAGGGCGAACGGCCCATCCGCTCACACCGGCCCAGCGCCTAGTTCGCGCTCTACTACGACGCGTGATCCCCTGGCGGCTAAAGCCACCGGCCCCGTCGAGGCTCCGTCTGCGCACGACGGTGCGTGGCCGAACAATCCGATCGACACGCCGTGCTTCAGGATGGTGATCTGGTACCCCTCGATCGGGAAATTCTCCCGCGGCCTGCATACGCGCGTCCGGCGCCCGCCTGATTTCCAAGCCGCTTCCGCGCCAGCATGAAGGTCAAGATCTCACGGCTGATGAAGGCTTGAGGGCTTGTCTTCGGCGGGGGAGTCGTCGTCTTTGGCCAGGTGGCGCAGGACTCGTTCGTTGAGGGCGGCGAGCATGTCGAGCTCAGCCGGGGTGAGCAGGTCGATGAAGTTCCGGCGGACGTCCTCCACGTGCCCGGGCGCCGCCTTCTCGATGGCGGCGCGGCCAGCCGGCAGCAGGCAGACCATGGTGCTGCGGGCGTCGTCGGGGTTGGGCTCGCGACAGATCAGCCCGTCCTTCTGCATACGTCGCACCTGGTGGGAGACACGGCTCTTCTCCCAGCCCAGTGTGTTGCACAGGTCGCGGGCGGGCATGCGGTCCCCGTCGTGACCCGAGAGCACCGCAAGGATCTCGTAGTCGGCCCCGGACAGGCCCGATTCCTTTAGGCCCCGGTTCAGGTGCACGTCGAGCTGATGATGCGCGTGCTGGAAGGCCCGCCAGGCGCGGTCTTCACGAGGGCTCAGCCAGTTCGGTTCCATCAGCCTCCATGCTACCCGATTGGTTGACTCATCAACAAACACCGTTTAAGGTGGAGCTGTCAACCTTTTCGATCGTCAGTCAGGACGGACACCTCATGAGCAGCATCAGCATCATCGGCACCGGGAACATGGCCCACACCATCGGCGCGCTGGCGGTAGCGGGCGGCAACACCGTCGAGGTCATCGGCCGCGATCAGTCCAAGGCCGCTGACCTGGCCAAGGCTCTCGGCGGCAGCGCCACGACGGGAGAGTTCGGCGCCGTCCCGGCCGGGGACATCGTCATCGTGGCCCTGTTGTACGCCAATGTCGTTCCGGTCGTCGCCCAGTATGGGGACGCCCTCGCGGGCAAGGTCATCGTCGACATCAGCAACCCCTTCAATTCCGCGGCCGACGGGCTAGCCATCCCCGATGGCACCTCGATCGCGCAGGAAGTTGCCAAGGCCGCCCCGGCCAGCGCCAGCGTGGTGAAGGCATTCAACACCATCTTCGGTGTTGTCCTGGCCCAGGGCCGGCCGCTCGACGTCTTCATCGCTGGCGACGACGCGCGCGCCAAGGCGGGCGTGGCGGAGTTCATCGAGAGCCTCGAGCTGCGCCCGCTAGACGTCGGCGGCTTGAACATGGCGCACTGGCTGGAAGGAACGGGCCTGGTCGTGATGGGCCTCGCCAGCCACGGGGTGGGGAACTACGACTTCGCCCTCGGCGCCACCGTTCCCGGCTGAGCCGCACCGCCGCCGGTCCGAGCCGTGAACGAACAGGGGCGCCTGCGCCCTGACAATGGTTGACGGATCACCGAAAGGACTCGCTAATGCCAGATATCAATGTTGGCGGACGATGGTCTGCCCGGAGAGGATTCTCGCGATGAAGCTTGGTTTCGCAATTCCCATAGTCGGGTCCGCTGTCAGCAGCGCCGCTGGTCTGGGCGCGTTCTGCCGCGGACTCGAGGACCTTGGCTATGACACGCTGTGGGTGGGCGATCGCCTGGTCACGCCGGTTGATATGCATAGCATCTATCCCGGCAAAGAGCAGCCGTACCCGCCGCAGATGACCCGTTACCTCGATCCGGTGCTGCTGTGGACCGTCGCCGCGACGGCGACCCGCCGGGTGCGGCTGAACGCCAGCACGCTCAGCACGTTCTACTACGAGCCGCCGCACCTGGCCCGGCTGCTGACGACGCTCGACGTGCTCAGCAACGGCCGCCTTGACGTTGGCGTGGGAATCGGGTGGATGAAGGACGAGCACGACATCGCCCGTGGCGCGGACTGGCACCGGCGCGGGCAGATGCTCGATGACCTACTGGCGTTCCTGCACGAGTGGTGGACGACCACCCCGGTGTCCTGGGACAGCGAGTTCTTCTCCCTGCCGCCGGTCCATGCCGACTTGCGCCCGGTCCAGGCTGGCGGTCCGCCCATCTGGATCGGCGGTGCCAGCGAGGCCGCGATGCGCCGGGTCGGCCGCAGCGGCACCGGCTGGCTCGGGGTCGAGGGGCTGCAGGACGAGGTCACCGACCACTTGTGGTCGATTGCGCGCCTTGCGGCGCAGGACGCCGGCCGCGATCCTGACGCGCTGAAGACGGCCATGCGGATCAACCTCGAACCGGGCACGTCCGTTGACTCGGTTGCCGGCAAGCTCGAGCGCTTCGCCGCGTCCGGTGTTGATGAGGCGTTCGTGGATGCCTTCGCAGCATTCCCCAGCCTTGACCAGATGCTTGACTTCGCCAGCCAGGTAATCGCGCGCACCGGTCGGTTGTGACCAATCGTGGGAAAGCTTGATGGCAAGGTAGCGGTGATCACGGGTGGATCAAGCGGTATGGCGCTGGCCGGTGCCAAGTTGTTCGTTGAAGAAGGAGCTCACGTCTTCATCTCGGGCCGGCGGCAGGAAGCTCTGGATGACGCCGTCAAGCTGATCGGCCGAAACGTGACCGGCGTACAGGCTGATTCGGCCAACCTGGACGATCTGGACCGTTTGTTCGACGCGGTCAGGCGGGAAAAGGGCGCCGTCGACGTGTTGTGGACAAGTGCCGGGACGGGCGAGGAGCGCAAGCTCGGCGAGATCACCGAGCAGCACTTCGATGCCACTTTCGGGCTGAACGCGCGCGGCACGCTGTTCACGGTGCAGAAGGCGTTGCCACTGTTCAACGACGGTGGCTCGATCTTGATGACCGGGTCAATCGCTTCGGTGAAGGGCTTTCCTTTCTGGAGTGTGTACGCGGCGAGCAAGGCCGTACTGCATGCCTACGCCCGCGTGTGGTTGTCCGAGTTGAGGGACAGGGGGATCCGGGTCAACGTGCTGACCCCGGGCCAGGTCGCCACGCCGATACAGGAGCAGTTGTTCGACGAGGAGACGAAGGCGCAGTTTGAGGCATTGATCCCACGAGGAAAGATGGGCAGCCCTGAGGAGATTGCGACGGTCGCACTGTTCCTGGTCTCGGACGACTCAAGCTATGTCAATGGTATGGAGTTGATTGTCGACGGCGGCACCACGGCAGTCTGACTACGCACCACGCTTGAGCGGAGGAATGGATAAGTCGCTGTCCGGAATTGCGGTCTGTTTTCGCCGCTAGAATCCTATTTTGCCGCTAGGAGCCGCTCGACGTATTTCGCAATGACATCGACCTCAAGGTTCACTGGATCTCCGGCTTGAGCCGGACCCAATGTGGTCAGCTCGCGAGTGGTCGGAATCAGCGACACCTCAAACCAGTCGTCGCCGAGCGCGGAGACCGTCAGCGAAATACCGTCGACGGTGATCGAACCTTTTTCGACCACGTAGCGGGCCAGCTCGGCGGGCAGACCGATCCGGACCACCTCCCAGTGCTCGGAAGGTGAGCGGGACAAGATCTTTCCGGTACCGTCGACGTGACCTTGGACGATATGACCGCCGAGTCGACTGTTCACCGCCGCGGCGCGCTCGAGGTTGACCTGGCTGCCTGCGGCCAGCCGGCTCAAGCTGGACCGGCTCAACGTCTCACCCATCACATCGGCGGTGAACTGACCCCCGGGCAGCACCTCGACCACCGTCAGGCACACGCCGTTGACGGCGATCGAATCGCCGTGACCGGCATCGGCGGTAACCACAGGGCCATGGATGGTGAAGCGAGCGGAATCGCCCAGGTCGTCCTTGCCGACGACCTCGCCCAATTCCTCGACGATTCCGGTGAACACCGCCTCAGGCTAATGACTCCGGTTCCCCCGCGCGACGCCGCCGTCACCTTGCGCTTCGTCGTCGGGTCAACCGCACCCTCTACGATGCAACCTATGCAGACGCGCCACCCAATCCTCGCCGTTGTTGCCGCCCTCTCGATCGCCGCCGCTCTGGTCGGCGGCTGCTCGTCGTCCAAGCAATCCGCCGCACCACTTCCGGATGCGCCCACGCTGCTCAGCAAGTCCAACATGACCACCAGAAACGTCAAGAGCGTGCACCTGGTGCTTTCGGTGAGCGGCAAGATCAAGCATCTGCCTGTCAAGACGCTGACCGGCGACCTGACCACGTCACCTGACACCGCCGCCCAGGGCAACGCCGACATCACGCTCGGCGGTTCCGACATCGATGCCCAGTTCGTGGTCGACAACGGAACCCTGTACGCGGCGCTGAGCCCAGGCCAATGGGAAAGCTTTGGTCCGGCGGCCGCCATCTATGACCCGTCGGAGATCCTCAACCCGAACGCCGGTCTGGCCAATCTGTTGACCAACATCAGCAATCCCAAATCCGATTCACGCGAAACCGTCAACGGGCAAAGCACGGTCAAGATCACCGGAACGGCCTCGGCCGACGCGGTGAATGGGCTTGCGCCGCAGCTGAAGGCCACCCAGCCGGCGCCGACCACTGTCTGGATCCAGGAAAGCGGTGATCACCAGTTGGTACAGGTGCAACTGGAGCAAAGCCCCGGCAACTCCGTCCAGATGACGCTGTCGAACTGGAACGCACCTGTGCAGGTCACCAAGCCGCCGGTAGCCGGATGACGGCACCGCACGCCGGGCGCGGAGTCGCGATCAGCGCCGGCAGCCTCGCCGTACTGCTCGGTGCCCTCGACACCTATGTCGTGGTCACCATCATGCGCGACATCATTTACACCGTCGGCATCCCGATCAATCACCTCCAACGGATCACGCCGATCGTCACCTGGTACCTGCTGGGCTACATCGCGGCGATGCCGCTGCTGGGCCGGGCCTCGGACCGGTTCGGCCGCAAACTGCTGCTGCAAGTCAGCCTGGGCACCTTCATCGCGGGCTCGGTGATCACCGCACTGTCCACCGATCTGCATGTGCTGGTGATCGGCCGCACCATCCAAGGCGTGGCCAGCGGTGCACTGCTGCCGGTAACGCTCGCGCTGGGTGCAGACCTGTGGGCCCAGCGGAACCGCGCCGGGATACTCGGGGGCATCGGCGCCGCGCAGGAGTTGGGCAGCGTGCTCGGCCCGCTGTACGGAATCTTCATCGTCTGGCTGACGAGTCGCTGGCAGGACGTGTTCTGGATCAACGTGCCGCTGGCACTGGCCGCGATGGTGATGATCCAATTCAGCCTGCCGTCGCGGGACCGCAACGCCGAGCCGGAAAAGATCGACCTGATCGGCGGGCTGCTACTGGCGATCACCCTGGGTCTGGCGGTCATCGGTCTGTACAACGCCAATCCCGACGGCAAGCACGCGCTGCCCAGTTACGGGCCGCCGCTGATCATCGGAGCGGTCGTCGCCGGGGTGATCTTCTTTGTCTGGGAACGTTTCTCACGCACCAAACTGATCGAGCCCACCGGGGTGCACTTCCGGCCGTTCCTGGCCGCGCTCGGCGCGTCCCTGTGCGCGGGTGCCGCGTTGATGGTGACGCTGGTCGACGTGGAACTCTTCGCCCAGGGCGTGCTCGGCAAGGAGCAAGACCAGGCCGCCATCCTGCTGCTGCGTTTCCTCGTCGCGCTGCCGATCGGCGCGGTGCTGGGCGGTTGGATCGCAACCAAAGTCGGCGACCGGGCCATGGCCTTCGCGGGGCTGCTCATCGCGGCGGGTGGCTACTGGCTGATCTCGAAGTGGTCGGTCGACCTGTTAAGCCAGCACCACAACATCTTCGGCCTGTTGTCGCTGCCCGCGTTGGACACCGACCTGGCAATCGCCGGCCTGGGGCTGGGTTTGGTGATCGGGCCGCTGACATCCGCCAGCTTGCGGGTGGTCCCGTCGGCACAGCACGGCATCGCCTCGGCAGCGGTGGTGGTGGCGCGGATGACCGGCATGCTGATCGGGGTGGCCGCACTGAGCGCCTGGGGCTTCTACCAGCTGCCGCGAATCGTCTCGAAGCTGGCGTCGGAGGTTCCGGCCAACGCCAGCCTCGCGGAGCGGGTCTTGCACCAGGCCACCCTGTACCGCCAAGCGTTCGCCGAAATGTACGGGGGGATCTTCACGGTCACCGTGGTCATCTGCGTGGTGGGAGCTCTGCTTGGTCTGCTGATCAGCAGCCGTCACGTGCATGCCGAAGAGCCCGAACTGCTCGAGGAGCAGGCCGTCGGCCCTCGGGCCTAGCAGAGTATTCGCCGAACAGCAGTATTCGGCCTAAAAGCGGAGCACAATCTTGGTGTGGCACCGGGCGATGGGCCCTCATCGCGGCCGGCCGGCAGTTCTGCCGGTGGCGTCCTGATCGCCGCCTATGGCGTAGCTGCGTACCTGATGTTCCTGGTCGTCTTCCTGTACCTGATCGGGTTCGTCGCCGACGCCGACTTCATGGTCGGCAATGTGCATGTCGTGGGCAAAAGCATCGATCGCGGTGGCCTGGGGAACGGCAGTCTGACTGTCACGGCGGTGGTCATCGACACGGCGTTGCTCGCGCTGTTCGCGGTCCAGCACAGCATTATGGCCAGGCAGGGATTCAAACGCCTGTGGACCCGCATCGTGCCGCAGAGCGCAGAGCGGTCGACGTACGTCCTTGCCTCCAACGTCTGTCTGGTCGTTCTATACGCGGCCTGGTACCCGATCACTCACGACGTTTGGCGGGTCACCGCCCAGCCCTGGCGGGCGGCGCTGACGGTCACCGGTCTTGTTGGGTGGGCGATTGCCCTGCTGAGCACCCTTCTGATCGATCATTTCGATCTGTTCGGCGTGCGTCAGGTGTTCGCCCGGTTGCGGGGGCGCCGCGTTGCCGAGCACGAGTTCGCGACGCCGCTTTTCTACCGCGCGGTTCGACACCCGCTCTATCTGGGTTTTCTGATCGCGTTCTGGATAACACCGAGAATGACGTTGGGACACTTGCTTTTTGCGGTCGCGACGACTGGATACATCTTGCTCGCGGTCAGATTGGAGGAGCGTGACCTCATCCGCGCGTTCGGTCAGCAGTACCGGGACTATCGTCGCCGGGTGCCGTTACTGATTCCCGGCTTGGGCGGTCGCCCCTGACGGACCCGGTCGCAGGCTCGCGGGGCACCAGGCTCAGCAGCAGATCCGGGCCGACCCGTTCGACGCCGTCATAGCGCCAGCGCATCGCCCGGGCGATGCTCGGGACTCCTACGTCGTCGACCGCGGTGATCGGTCCGCCGAGCAAGATCGGCGCGACGTAGGCCAGAATGCGGTCGATCGTCCCCGCCCGCAGGAACGCCCCGGCAAGCGTGGGCCCGCCCTCGAGCAGCACGTCGGTGCGATCGGCCAGCGCCTTGAGCACCTCGGCCGGCTGGTGCGTGCGAATCACCATGGTGCGCGAATCGTCGTTGAGGACCTTTGCCTCCGAGGGTATTTCGCGCTTGCCCACCACGACGCGCAGCGGCTGGCGGTCCGCCAGGCCGCCGTCAGCCAACCGGGCGGTCAACGCCGGGTCGTCGGCGAGCACCGTGCCGGTCCCCACCACGATCGCGTCGGCAGCCGCCCGGCGGCGGTGCAGGTCGGCACGCGCGGCCTCGCTGGTGATCCACTGGCTTGAGCCGTCTGCGGCCGCGCTGCGGCCGTCGATGCTGGTGGCGTACTTCCAGGTGACGTGCGGCAGGCCGGTGCGTTGTTTGTGCAGCCATTCCCGCAGCGGTCCGGTCGTGACCAGATCGGTGTGCACATCGCTGACGACGTGCACACCGGCGGCCTCCAGCCGCGCAGCACCACCGGCCGCCTTGGGATTCGGGTCGCTGACCGCGTAGACCACCGACGCGATGCCCGCCTCGAGCAGCGCATCCACGCACGGCGGGGTCTTGCCGTGGTGGTTGCACGGCTCCAGGGTGACCACCGCGGTGCCACCGGCAGCGAGCCGACCTGCCCGGCGCAGCGCCACCACCTCCGCATGTGCGCTGCCGGTCGGTTGCGTGCCGCCGACGCCGACGACCCGGCCGTCGCGGTCCAGAATGACGGCACCCACCGGAGGGTTCGGGTAGGTCGCGCCTTTGACCAGGTCGGCGTGCTCGACGGCAAGTCGCATGGCGGCTTCGTAGCTGATGGCCGCCTCAACATTCATCGGCGGAAATGCGGTGACGCGGCGCCGGCCCGTCGCCGGAGTGCCTCGACCGTGGCGCCGGGGTCGTCGGCGCCAAAGACCGCCGACCCGGCGACGAAGCAGTCGACGCCGGCCTCGGCGGCCTGTTCGATGGTGTCGGCGTTGATGCCGCCGTCGATCTCGACCAGGATGGCCAGCTCACCGGAATCGACCATCTTGCGCACCGTACGCACTTTGCTCAGCACTTCGGGGATGAATTCCTGGCCGCCGAATCCCGGTTCGACCGACATGATCAGCAGCGTGTCGAAGCTTGTGAGGATGTCCAGGTACGGCTCAAGCGGGGTGCCCGGTTTGACGCTGAGCCCCGCCTTGGCCCCCGCGGCGCGGATGTCCCGGGCCACCCCGACCGGGTTGTCGGTCGCCTCGGCGTGGAACGTCACGTTGTAGGCGCCCGCCTCCGCGTACGGCGGCGCCCAGCGGTCGGGATTATCGATCATCAGATGGCAGTCCACCGGAATGTCGGTTGCGGCCAATAGGCTTTCCACCACCGGGAGCCCGATTGTCAGGTTCGGCACGAAATGTGCGTCCATGACGTCGACATGCAACCAGTCGGCGCCTTCGACGGCGGCGGCCTCGTCGGCCAGCCGGGCGAAATCAGCGGCCAGTATCGACGGCGCGATCAGCGGCCGATCGGTATTGCCTGACATGCGCACGAGCTTACTGTGGGCCTAGTTTGGCGACGATGCGCGCCGAACGGCGCGGTGAGGAGCCGAACCATCCAGCTTCGTGAGCATGGCGGCGAACATCGCGTCGGTGCCGTGCCGGTGCGGCCAGAGCTGAACGTAGGGACCCTCGCCCAGATCTGCGACGGGCTCGAACAACGGCCGGGTGTCCAGCGCGGACACCGGATGACGGCGCAGCGCGTCACCGATCACGCCGACTGTCTCGGCCAGGTGCGGCGAGCAGGTGGCATACAGGACCACACCGCCGGGCCGGGTCAGCGCAATCGCAGCCTCCAGCAGTTCGCGTTGCAGCCGGGTCAGCGCCGGGATGTCGGCGGGCTGACGCCGCCAGCGTGAGTCGGGCCTGCGGCGCAGCGCACCCAACCCGGTGCAGGGCACGTCGACCAGCACCCGGTCGAAACCCGGTTCGAGTCCGGTTTGGCGCCCGTCGGCGCGCAGCACCTCGACGGGCAGGCCGCGGGTGTTCTCGACGACCAGCTCGGCGCGGCGTTCCAACGGCTCCACCGCCGTAACCCGGACCCCTGACTCGGCGCCCAACGCGGCCAGCAGCGCAGTCTTGCCGCCGGGGCCGGCGCACAGGTCCAGCCACCGCCCGGCGTCGTCGGCCACCGGCGCCAGGGTGAGCGCGCGGGCCACCAATTGGCTGCCCTCGTCCTGGACCAGGGCTTGGCCGTCGCGCACCGCCTGCACTTGCGCGGGGTCGCCGGCGGGCAGGTAAACGGCATAGGGCGAATACCGGCCCACGCTGCCGTTCACGGCGCCGGCCAACTCGTCGGCGGTCAGTACGCCCGGCCGGGCCGCCAGGTGCACCTGGGGTCGCTCGTCGTCGCTGGCCAGCGCCGCATCGAGTTCACCGGCGGCGGCACCCAGCGCGTCGACGAAGGCCTGCGCGATCCAGCGCGGGTGGGCGTGGACGAAAGCGGCATGCCCGATCGGATCGGCTGACCGGTCGGGCGCCAGCTCGTCGACCCAGGATTGCTCGTCGCGGGTGCTGATCGTGCGCAGCACGCCGTTGACGAAACCCGCACGCGCCGAATCGAATTCGACTCCAGCCTGCTCGACGGTGGTGGACACGGCGGCGTGTGCGTCGACGCGGGTGCGCAGCAGTTGATAGGTCCCAAGCCGCAGCAAATCGAGCAGTATCGGGTTGATGGTGTCCGGTGGCCGACCGGCGGCTGCGCCGATGATCGCGTCGAGCAGGCCGCGAACGCGGCAGCTACCGTAGGTCAGCTCGGTGGCGAAGGCGGCGTCGCGGCCACTGATCCCCCGTTCGCGCAACAGGACCGGCAGCAGCAGGTTGGGGTAGGCGTCGCGCTCGCTGACCGCGCGCAGCACGTCGAACGCGGCCCGGCGGGCCGGGTCCAGCGGCCGGCGCCTGGGCGGCCTGCCCGATCGCGGTGTCGAGCGCGGGGTCGGTCGGCTGCGCCGCGGTTTGTCCTGGCTTGGCGTCATGACACACGCGCTGACGGGTCGAGGCGGGCCCCGCGAGCCCAGTCGACGGCGTTCATCAACTTCTTTCCCGGCGCCTGGACTTGGCCCAGCCGCACCGGCTGCGAGGCGGTGCCGATCCGCACGCTGCGGCGATCGACGTGAATATCGCCGGGCGACAAAGGCTTTGGTAGGCCCAGACCGTCTGTATCGACGTACACGGGCCCGAGTTTGACCCGCAGGTCACCGATCAGGGTCCAAGCCCCCGGATTGGGCGTGACGGCGCGGATGCGCCGCTCGACGACTTCGGCAGGAAGGTCCCAGCGGACCCGAGCCTGCTCGACGGTGATTTTCGGCGCAAGGCTGACCCCGTCGGTCGACTGTGGCACCGGTGCGAGTGCCCCGTCGGCGATACCGTCCAGGGTGGTTGACAGCAGCGCCGCACCCGAAATCGCCAGCCGGTCAAGCAGATCCCCCGCGGTATCGATCGGGCGGACCGCCTCGGTGACCACACCGTAGACCGGCCCGGAGTCCAAGCCGGATTCGATCTGGAACGTTGTCGCGCCGGTGACGGTGTCGCCCGCGGCGATCGCCGCCTGTACCGGGGCCGCCCCGCGCCAGGCGGGCAGCAGCGAGAAGTGCAGGTTGACCCAGCCGTGTGGTGGCACCGCCAGCAATTCGTCGCCCAACAGCGCACCGTAGGCCACCACCGGGCAGCAGTCGGGCGCCCATTCTGACAGCTCGGCGACGAACTCGGCGGTGTTGGGCCGCCTCGGCCGCAGCACCGGGATGCCCTGTTCGAGCGCCAGGCGCGCCACCGGAGACGGCTGCGGCGTGCCGTGACGTCCCGATGCTGCGTCCGGCCGGGTGAGCACCGCGATCACGTCATGGCGCGGCGATTCGATGAGACCGCGCAGCGCGGGCAGCGCGGGTTCGGGGGTGCCGGCGAAGACAAGGCGCACGGGCACAGTGTAGGGAGGCGCGAGCGTCAACTGACCGACCTAGCTGGTTGTCTAGAAGCGGGAATGCGTCAGCAGGTGGCGAGCTACTGTCACAGCCATTTCACTTTGAGGAGTACGCGCTGACGTTGACCACGATCTCGGGGCTTCCCGCCCACGTGCTGCTCGTGCACGCCCTGGTGGTTTTGGCGCCGCTGACGGCACTGCTGGAAGTTCTGTGCGCGCTGTGGCCGGCAGCGCGGCGGAGCTGGGTGTGGGGCAATGAACTAACCAAATCGGACAAACCCTAGTTAAGTCGGGGTGAACTGGCTCAGGTCGTAGATGTCGAGGCTTTTTTCGATATCGGCGACCCTTTCCACCACCCCTTGGAAGCCGGCTTGACCGAACCGCTGGTGCTCCTCGTCTTCGAAGCGTTCAGCAAGCTCGCGAAACTCCGTAGGCGGCACCACATCCCGCAACGCGGGGAAAACGACAGTGTCTTCGCGCGCCTCGTGCGGCTCATACATCCGGATGAAAGCCAACACGTCTTTCACCAACGCTTCTCGCGCAGGCTGATTAAGCGCAGCCGCTCCAGCGGTGGCGCTGAGCATCCGATCCGTAAGCAGGCGCCCACGCTGGTGCTGAGTGCGCAACACGCTGGTGATATCGGTGAGTCGGCCTGCCTGTTCCAACTTGGGGAAGACGTATTGCTCTTCGAGGTGTTCGTGGTAGTCCTCGATGAAACTTCGGATGATGCCTGCGCTCGCATTCAGCGCTTGCGATGGATCCTGCTCGTCGGTCTGCAGGCGGCGGATGCCTTCTCGATAGATCAGCAAGACGCGCTTGAGCACTCCATGCTCGCGCATCAGGTCCTCGGGTGGCGTGACTGGCACATCATGTACATCGGGTGCGTCAGCCTGGCCTGCCCTGGGCTTGGGTGGCGGGCTGCCGCATGCCGACAGGGCGATCACACCGGCTGCGGATATCGAGGTTCCGAGAAGGTGACGCCGGCCGACGGCCGGTGGCGTCCGGTCTGTCACAACCACACCCTACGTTATTGCTCGTCTTCTGCCAGTCGGGCGATCAGTCCGCCGGCCAACACATCTTTGACTTGCCGCGGCGAAAGGCGATGTCGCACACTAAAAGACGTATCCTTGGTGACGTTGTCGACCTGCAAGGTGTCCTTGTCGGGCAGTGCGGCACGAAGACCCGCGATGTGCAGCGTGTCGTCCTGGTCGATGCTGTCGTAGTCGTCGGCATTGTCGAACTCGAGCGCCAAAACTCCGAAGTTGGCCAGATTCTGCCAGTGGATGCGGGCAAACGACTTGGCGATGACAGCCCGAAGTCCAAGGTGACGTGGTGCGATCGCCGCGTGTTCGCGCGAGGAGCCCTGGCCGTAGTTGTCGCCGCCGACGATGATGTGGCCGGTCTCTTCGGCCTGCTGTGCCCGTTCTGGGTACGAGTCGTCGATCTGGGTGAAGCTGAACATCGCAAGCTTCGGAATGTTGGAGCGGAACGGCAGCGCCCGCGCACCGGCCGGCGAGATCTCGTCGGTGGAGACGTTGTCGCCGACCTTGAGCAACACCGGGGCCTCGATCTCGTCGGGCAGCGGCGAGAGCTCGGGCAGGCTCGATACGTTTGGCCCCTTCACCGGCTCCACGTGCTGCGCATCCTCGGCGTCCAACGGGGGCACCAACATCGCGGTGTTGACGGAGCACTGTCGCGGCAGATCGAGTTTCGGATAGTCCATTTTGGCGTCGCGCGCCCATTCGCGGGGATCGGTGATCACGCCCGTCAACGCGGATGCGGCCGCGGTTTCCGGCGAGCACAGCCAGACCGAATCCTCTTTGGTGCCCGAGCGACCGGGAAAGTTTCGGGGCATCGTGCGCAGCGAGTTGCGACCGGTGGCGGGCGCCTGGCCCATGCCGATGCATCCCATACACCCCGCTTGATGAATCCGAGCACCGCCGATCACCAGTTCGGTTGTGGCGCCCATCTTCGTCAGATCAGTCAAGATCTCGCGCGACGTCGGGTTGATGTCGAAGCTCACGGCCGGCGCCGTCTGCCGTCCGGCCACCATCGCGGCGACGATTGCGAAATCGCGCAGGCCGGGATTGGCGCTCGATCCGATCACCGCCTGGGCGATTTCCTCACCGGCGACCTCGGATACCGGCACGACGTTGCCCGGCGACGAGGGCTTCGCGATCAACGGCTCGATCTGCGAGAGGTCGATGGTCTCATCGACGTCGTAGTCGGCGTCTTCGTCGGCGAGCAGTTCGACCCAGTCGTCCTCGCGATCCTCGGAACGCAGGAAGTCACGGACCGTCTCGTCGCTTGGGAAAACCGTTGTGGTGGCACCAAGTTCGGCCCCCATGTTCGCGATGACGTGGCGGTCCATCGCGGTCAGACCGGCCAGCCCCGGCCCGTAGTACTCGATGATCCGGTTCACCCCGCCCTTGACGTCGTGGCGCCGCAGCATTTCCAGGATCACATCCTTGGCCGAACACCATTCCGGCAGTTCGCCTTCCATCCGCACACCCCACACCTCGGGCATGCGGATGTTCAGCGGTCGCCCGGTTATCGCGAGCGCAACCTCCAGCCCGCCGACGCCGATCGCCAGCATGCCCAGCGAACCCGCCGCCGGGGTGTGTGAATCCGAGCCCACCATGGTCTTACCGGGAATCCCGAAACGCTGCATGTGCGTCGGGTGTGACACCCCGTTACCGGGCTTGGAGAACCAGAGTCCGAATCGCTGCGCGGCGGTGCGCAGGTACTCGTGATCCTCGGCGTTCTTCTCGTCGGTCTGCAGCAGGTTGTGGTCGACGTACTGCACGCTCACCTCGGTGCGGGCCCGATCGAGTCCGAGCGCCTCCAATTCCTGCATCACCAGCGTGCCCGTGGCGTCCTGGGTCAGCGTCTGATCGATGCGTATCGCGATCTCCTCCCCCGGTGTCATCTCGCCGGATTCCAGGTGTGACTTGATCAGCTTGCGAGCGACATTGAGAGGCATGGCGGAGTCCTAAGCGACGTGAAAGGTTGCCGACACCTCTGCGTACCCCAATAGGCCAACGCCCATGCGTCACGTCTGCTGGACCTAAGCTTCGACGTCCTCCAGGTAGGCCGCGGGTTCGCCGCCGGCAGCGGTGAACGCCGCGAGCGCGCGTACCAGCCCCCGGCGTTCAGCCGGTTGCATCGCTTCCACGATGGGGGCGATTTCGGCGCGGCGGTGCGCGGTGACCTGCCGCACGATTTCACGTCCTCGCGAGGTGAGCGCAGCCAGCAGCTCACGCCGCGACGTCGGATGCGACTGCCGGTCGATCAGTCCAGCACCGACAAGCCGGTCGACCATGCGGCCGGTCGCCGATGGTTGCACCCCCAGCCGGCCCGCGAGCGTGGCGAGGTTAATCGGACCCTCGTTGGACAAGATCACCAGAGTTCGGAACTGCGCAGTCGTGATGGTCTCGTCGACCTGGGCGATCGAGCGCGCCGAAATGGCCACCAGCAAGCGGGACGCGGTCAGCAACGCGTCGGTAATCAAGTCGACCGAATCTTCCTGTACCGCAGCGTTTTCGGTGAGCATCGGCATTCCCCTGTCCGGTCCGCTCGGGATTGTGATTGCGCTACAGAGACTGCAGCCTGGGAATATCCTAGCAGTTGTTCACTATAAATCTGAGCAATTGTTTCATAGTGCTACTATCGTATATGGCGTCATTCAGCGGGGCGTACATCCACCTCCGCGCCACCGACGACGACGAGGTCGCAATAACAGATATCCCCTATCTCTTCCACTGGAGGTCCTATGACCATCGACACCTCAACTGGCATCGCTGCGCCGCTGGCGACCACCCCTCAAGCGCTGTGGGCGCTTGGCGACTACGCGCTGATGGCCGAGGAGGTGATGGCCTCGCTCGGCCCGGTGCTGGTGGCCTCAGCTGGCATTAGCGAGGGTGATCGGGTGCTCGACGTTGCCGCAGGGTCCGGAAACATTTCGATCCCGGCCGCCAAGATGGGTGCCAGCGTCGTTTCCAGCGACCTCACACCGGAACTGCTGGCCCGGTCTCAGATCCGGGCTGCTGCAGAAGGCGTGAAGCTGCAGTGGCGGGAAGCCAATGCGGAATCGCTGCCGTTCGGCGACGGCGAATTCGACGCCGTGGTCTCCGCGATCGGCGTGATGTTCGCGCCGCGTCATCAACGTGCGGCTGACGAGCTGGTCCGAGTCTGTCGGTCCGGAGGCACGATCGGGGTGATCAGCTGGACATACGAAGGATTCTTCGGCCAGATGCTCAACGCCCTCCGGCCGTATCAGCCGACTGTGCGACCCGGTACGCCGCCGTCGTCATTGTGGGGACGCGAGGACTATGCGGTTGGACTGCTCGGCGAGCGAGTCAGCGATGTCCGCACGCGGCGGGCCATGTTGAAGGTCGACCGGTTCAATAGCGCCCAGGCTGTACACGAGTACTTCAAGAACCATTACGGCCCTACGATCAACGCCTACCGCACCATCGGCAACAATTCAGTGCTCGCCGCCACACTCGACGCCCAACTCGTCGAACTCGCCCAGCAACACCTCAACGACGGCGTCATGGGATGGGAGTACTTGATCGTCACCGCACGAAAACGGTGAGTCGCTCAAGCATCTCGGTGGGGCCGTTGATGTCCGGCGGATTCAGTGTCCGGCGTCGAATTCGATGGGCAGGGTTGCTGGTCCGGTGATCCCCATTAGTGGCTTCCAGGGGGCGGGGCCACTGCGGCGCGGGTTGGGCATGCGGCGCGTCATGACGGTCAGGGCTTCGGCGAGTTCGGCTCTGGCGAGGTGTGCTCCCAGGCAGTAGTGAATGCCGCCGCCGAACGTGAGCATGGTCGCCGGCCCCTCGCGGGTGATGTCGAGGCGGTCGGGATCGTCATAGACGGCGGGGTCGCGGTTGGCGGCGGCGGTGTTGACAATCACGTGCGTGCCGGCGGGCACCGGCACGCCGTCGAGTTCGACATCCTCCACAGCCTGGCGGATGGTGCCGAAAATGACCGGGCTATGGCGCATGAGCTCCTCGACTGCCTGCGGCGCGAGCTCGGGATGCTCACCAAGGAGGGCCCACTGCTTGGGGTGGTCGCACAAATCCTGCACGGCGGCAGCCAACTGATTGCGGGTGGTGTCGGTGCCTGCCATCAGCAGGGCTTCCGCGAGCATGAGTAGCTCGTCGGCGGTGAGTCGGTCCCCGTCGTCTTCGGCGCGGATCAGCTCAGAGATCAGGTCGTCGGCGAGGTTGTGGCGCCGCTGGGCGACCATGTCCTCGATGTAGGCGTCGAGTTCGTCGAAGGCCGCCATGATGACCGGAGCGTCGTTGGCGACGTTCCAGGTTAAGACCTTGAAGATGTCGTCGGCCCAGTCGGAGAACAGTTGCCAGTCTTGGCGCGGGGCGCCGAGCAACCCGCTGATGATCGGAATCGGATACTGGCGCGCGATGTCGGCGACCACGTCGCAGCGCCCCGCGGTGGTCACCGGGTCGACCAGCTCGGTGATGACCCCGGCGATCGTGGTCTTCAGTCGTGCGGTCGACCGTGGTGTGAACGCCTTGGAGACGAGTCGGCGCAGCCGATTGTGATCGGCGCCGTCGCGGCTTAACAGGCCCGTGGTGGCCTTGTCCCAGACCGGACCGGAGGTGATGCCTTGTAGGGCAAGCGCGACTCCCTTCGGCATGCAGAACCGGGGATCGCGCAAAACAGTCCGGACCAGCTCGTAGCTCAACACTTCGGGCCCGTGCGGCCCCAGCGCGATCGGCCCCTGCACACGGGCCCGCCGAATGAGCCGGTGCGCCTCTTCGGAACTGTGCGCGTGCTCATAAGCGATGGGCGGCAGCCCGGCATCAAAGACGGTGGGGATGTGAGTGCCGATGGCGTCGACGGTCACGGTGGCCTCCTCGGATTCGACCACGTCGACTATCCGAGGTCGCGAGAGCAAGACCATCGGTCAGAACGCGTAGATCTGCGCGATCAGGGGTCGTATATACGCATGCGACCGGCTGCGATTTGCGCGTTTGCGCTGATGTTTTGCGGTACGCGGTCCGCGCATGCTGGCTAGCATGAGCGACATTGAGCCGTGCGCGGATGCGCCGCTGGTGAACTGGAGCGAGCTAAGCGTGAGCCTGCTGCCGACCGGAACCGTGACGTTGCTGTTGGCCGACGTCGAGGGCTCCACACGGCTCTGGGAGACCCAACCTGACGAGATGACGGCCGCAATCACGCGCCTCAACCACGTCGTGTCGAACACCATCGCCGCACATGATGGTGTGCGCCCCGTGGAGCAGGGTGAGGGTGACAGTTTTGTGGCGGCGTTCGCGCGCGCCTCGGATGCGGTGGCCGCTGCCGTGGCGATGCAGCGGGCGCCGTTGGCTCCGATCCGGCTGCGCATCGGGGTGCATACCGGCGAGATCCAGCTGCGCGACGAAGGCAACTACGCCGGCCCGACCATCAACCGCACGGCACGGCTGCGCGACCTGGCCCACGGCGGTCAGACCGTCTTGTCGGGGGCGACCGAACCGCTGGTGGTTGACCGGCTACCTGAGGGCGCCTGGCTGACCGATCTGGGCACCCACCCGCTGCGTGATCTGCCCCGCCCCGAGCGGGTGGTACAGCTGTGCCACCCCGACCTGGTGAACGAGTTTCCGCCGCTGCGGGTCTCCAGCACCGTTGTGTCCACCCGTCTTCCGGTGCAGCTGACCAGTTTCGTGGGCCGCGACGCGGCGATGATCCAGCTTCAGGAGCTGCTGGCCGGATAACCGCGTAGTGACGTTGACCGGGGCGGGCGGGGTGGGCAAAACCCGGCTGGCAGTCCAGGTCGCGGCCGCAATGGCCGGCGAGTTCGGCGACGGGATGTGGTACGTAGATCTGGCGCCGATCACCGACCCCGACCTGGTGCCGGTGACGGTGGCGCGTGCACTGGGGCTGCCCGACCAGCCTGGGCGCTCCACGATGGACAGCCTGCTGCGGTTTGTTCGCGACCGTCAAGTCCTGGTGGTGCTCGACAACTGCGAGCATCTGCTGGATGCCAGCGCCGAGCTGGTCGTCGCTGTGCTGAGTGGGGCGGCGAGACTGACCGTGCTCGCGACGAGCCGTGAGGCGATCGGGGTGGCCGGTGAGGTGAGCTGGCGGGTGCCGTCACTGTCGCTGGCCGACGAGGCGATCGAGTTGTTCACCGACCGGGCCCGCCATGCCCGCCCCGGTTTCAGCCTCACTGATGACAATGCCGCGGCGGTGGGCGAGATCTGTGCGCGCCTGGATGGAGTGCCGCTGGCGATCGAGCTGGCCGCGGCGCGGGTGCGGGCGTTGTCGCTAACCGAGATCCTCGACAGCCTGCACGACCGGTTCCGGCTGCTGACCGGCGGGGCGCGCACCGCGGTGCGCCGCCAACAGACCCTGCGCGCCTCGGTGGACTGGTCGCATGCGCTGCTGACCGGTCCCGAGCGGGTGTTGTTTCGCCGGCTGGCGGTGTTTCTGGGCGGGTTCGACTTCGACGCCGCCCAAGCAGTCGCCGGCGGTGGTGATGTGGAGCGCTATCAGGTGCTCGATCAGCTTTCCCTGCTGGTGGACAAGTCACTGGTGGTCACCGACGACAGCGGGGGCCGAACCCGATACCGGCTGCTGGAGACGGTGCGCCAATACGCCCTGGAAAAACTCGGCGAATCCGGCGAGGCCGACGCCGTGCGGACCCGCCACCGCGACCACTACACGTCGATGGCGGCGCTGCTCGACGCGCCGGCAGGCAGCGATGATGAGCAGCGCCTCGAGCAAGCCAACCTCGAGATCGACAACCTGCGCGCCGCGTTCGCCTGGAGCATCGAGAACTCCGACATCGAGCTGGCGTTGACGCTGGCGTCGTCGCTGCAGCCGCTGTGGCAAGCGCGGGGCCGCCTCCGGGAAGGGCTGGCCTGGTTGGACGCCGCTCTTATCGACGAGGGCGAACAGCACCCTGAGTTGGGGGCCGCGGTGCGGGCCCGGGCGCTGGCCGACAGGGCCGTGCTCGCCACCTTGACGGGGGCCGCCGGCAGCCTGGATCACGCTCAGCAGGCCCTGGCGATCGCGCGCGAGGTCGACGACCCGGCATTGCTGGTCCGGGCGCTGACCGCCCGCGGCTCTATCGCCGCTCTCAGCGCCGAGGTGGCCGGACCGTATTTCGCCGAGGCGATCGGCCTGGCCCGGGCGTCGGACGATCGGTGGAGGCTCAGCCAGATCCTCGCCTGGCAGGCGCTTGCGGCAGTCGCGGCGGGTGACCCGCCCGCGGTGCGCGCGGCCGCCGAAGAAGGACGCGACCTCGCCGATACGATCGGTGACCGGTCGAACTCGCGCGTATGCCGCTGGTGCCTCGGAACGGCAGAGACATGGCAGGGCGACCTGGCCGGCGCCGCCGCACAATTTCGCGAGGTCGCCAGCGAGGCCGAAGCCGCTCACGATGTGTTCTATAGGGCGCAAAGCCTCACCTTCCAGGGCGCCGTGCTGGCGTGGCAGGGTGACACGGGTGCGGCCCGGGCCGCCGCCGACGCGGCCATCGAGGCCGCCGCCGAGCTGGGCGGGATTGCTGCGGGCAACGCCTACGTCGCGTTGGGCATCGCGGCCCTCGCGGCGGGCGATGCTGCAGCAGCGGCGGAGGCGCACGAGGCGGCCTGGCGGCACCAGAGTGTCCTGCCCTCGACCGCGGCGGCGGGGTGCCGCTTAGGTGCGGAGGCCGCGCTGGCGGGCGGCGATCCGGTTGCGGCCCGTCGCTGGGCCGACGAAGCCGTCACGACAACGACCGGCTTTTGGCTGATGCTGGCGCTCACGACGCGCGCCCGGGTGGCGATCGCGCAGGGTGAGCAGGATCAGGCCGAACGCGACGCCCACGACGCGCTCGCGATCGCCGCCAGCATGCAGGCGCGTACGGGCAGTTCCGACACCCTGGAGTGCCTCGCCGCATATTGGCCGGCGACGGCGGCAGTCACCGCGAAGCGGCCCGGCTCTTCGGCGCGGCGCACGCCATTCGGCAGCGCATGGGCGCGGCTCGTTTCAAGATCTGGGACGCCGCGCTATGAAGCCTCGGTGGCGGCGTTGCGAGACGCCATGGGCGAGCAAGATTTTGACTCCGCGTGGGCCGAGGGCGCAGCCCTGTCGACCGAGGAGGCGATCGCCTACGCCCAGCGCGGCCGCGGCCAACGCAAACGCCCCGCCAGCGGTTGGGGCGCGCTTACCCCCACCGAGCGCGACGTCGTGCGCCTGGTCAGCGAAGGGCTGGCCAACAACGACATCGCCACAAGGCTTTTCGTCTCACCGCGCACCGTGCAAACCCACCTCACCCACGTCTACACCAAACTCGGCCTCAGCTCCCGCGTCCAGCTCGCCCAGGAAGCAGCCCGCCACGCCTGAACGCGGCCGCGACAAAGCTAGGGTCGAAGCGCGCCTGTTTCGAAACGGGCGAATATTCGCCCGACAACCTGCCGCACAACACTTTCGGCCCGCCTGCATATCCACCGGTCAGCATGGCGTTCAACTGCTCGGCACCCCGAAGATGCCGGGCGAGCCAAAGCGGGTGCAGCCGAGCAAGAATAGGGACTTGAAGAGCGAATGTCCTATTCGCCGTTGCCGTGTAGCTCATCGGCTGATTCTGCGGCCGCTTGCAGCCGGGTGACGATGTGATCGGGATCGATCTCCTCGCCAGGCCGGTTGTTCGCGTCGGCGTCGATCGGTAAGCGGATTGCCACGTCGGTTCCATCCGGGTCGCGGTACCACAGGCGCACTCCGCTGGTGTCATTTGTGGCGCGGTGGTGGCGGGACCCGATCGCGACGAGTCGCCTGTGGGTGTCGAGGGCAGCGATCGCGGAGGGGGCCGACACCGTGAGTGAAATGACCCCAGCGACTTCGGGATTGGCGTTCATCGCGATGTCGGAATGCTCGATAACAACCCGTAGCCCGGCTGTCTCGACGACCGCGGTTCGGTGACCGACCGTGTGTGGATCCGCGCCGAGAAGGGTGCCCCACCAGGCTCGCATCGAATCCCACTCGTGGGTCAGCAGAACAATCTCGTCAAGGCGTGGGTTCATAGCTCCCCTTAACGGTGGCCGTTAGACCTAGTTGATCGAGCGCCGCACCGAGTGCTTCGGCGTACCCACTACTCGATGGGTCAAGTACTCCGGCGATGTGGGAATCCGGGCGCAGCAGTAGCGCCTGCCCTGCCGCCAGCGAACACAGCAGCTCTCTGCACGCCGCGAGGTCGACACCGATCACCGTCAGTGGGTGTCCGACCGCTGTCTGCGCGTCACGCCAACTCGACTCGTGTTGCGACGTGGCCAGAACCGTCAACGTGTCGCGCGCCGGGAGGTCGAGCGTGGAGACTCTCGCTCCGTTGTACTGGACCCACGCGTGTGGTAGCCGTCCCCCCACGCGCACAATCGGCGTATAAAACTCGATGTCCGCGACGTCGTCGGATATGTCGCCGTCGTTCGAGGAATCCGTGGCCGTAGTGCACACCGAGATCGAGCCCCCACGTTCGGTAATGGCCGCCCTGGCGGGCGATCACCTCCTGCACCGCGTACCGGATGCGTACTCCGATGCGACCAGTAGAAGTCACCAGGCCAATCCGCTGCATTGCCACCGCCATGAGGGCAGCTAGTACCCGGCGTGACGCTGGGCGCGGCAGCGCAGCCATCAATCGGGACCCGGCCAAAGCCTGCAACGTGCGCATACCTGATCGGGGCAATCCGAGCGCGGCGAAAACCTCCCGCAGACCGTCGAAGTTTCTCACTGAATGCTCGGTGTTGGCGATGCCGATCGGTCGACGTTCCGCCTCGTAGGTGTCGAGCAGATTAGCCGGAGTACGCCCAGAGATTTCCCACGCCAGTTTCCAAGCCAGGTTGTGGGCATCGTGCACGCCGGTGTTGAGTCCGAGACCGCCGGTCGGCGGGAAGCGGTGCGCGGCGTCCCCGATCAGGAATGTATGTCCTTTGCGGTATCGATCGGCGACCTGCGCCGTCATCGCCCAGCTCTGCACCGAGTGGATTTCGACGGCCAAATCCCTGTCTCCCACCGCATCTCGGATTCTGCGCCGGCAATCGTCGGCGGTGAAGTCCTCGAGACGCTGAACCGGTGGGAAGTAGGGAATCTGGAAGACGAAGTCACCGGGTGAGCTGTGCACGATAATGATTCCCAGCCCGCGTGGGGTGAAGGTCCAGATGACGGGGGCTCGGCGTGACCACAGATAAGGACGCAGGTCGGCGCTGAAGTGAACGCTGATCACGTGTTGAAGTACGGGGCCGCGCATCTGGAGTCCGCATATGCGCCGGACATGGCTGCCCGCACCGTCGGCGCCGATCAGATACCGACCTGTCGCGACCCACTCGCCATCGCCGTCTGGGCCGGTGACTCGAAGTTCAACGCCATCGGAGGTTTCGCGGTGATTTTGGTACACCCTGCCGCGCTGGAACTCGACCCGCTTGCACGCTTCGAGCTGATCCCACAGCAGGTGCCCAAGCACGTGTTGCGACAGGTTCGCGGCCCGAGTCGGGCTCAGGGTCTGAAGCAATTGGGCTTCAGTCGATTCGGGGTCGTAAATGGTGATCCGGCCCAGTTCGGGTCCGGTCAGACTCGTGGCATAAATGATGTCACGCAGTTCGTACATCCGCGAGCTGAGGCGGCGCACATCGTGTTCGAGGCCCAGTTCGCGGAAGATCTCCAGTGTGCGGGTGGAGAGCACATGCGCGGCCGGGTGGGTCGACGGGGCCACGCGTCGTTCGACGACGAGGGTGTCGATCCCGTGTTCGGCGAGCAGCAGTGCGGCTGTCGCTCCGGCCGGACCGGCACCGACGATCAAGACCCGAGAAGTGTTCATGTCACTACCCGGTTGCGCTGAGTTCCGTGTCCATCACGCCAGGCACCCGTGTGTCCCGGGATCCATCGTCATCGCCTCTTCCAAGCCCCGTCCAACCCGCGATTGCCGGAGTCTATATCTGAAGCTGAATCGTCCCCGGTTTCGTGCGCACTTTGATGTGCCCTGGGTTGCATGGAGTCGGTTTGCTTGACTTCTGGCGACGACGTTCGTCGAAGGAGCCGTGTCCGTGCCCAAGCCCTATCCCGAGGAGTTCCGCCGCACGCTGCTTGATCTGGTGGCCACGGGCCGCCAGGTCGCCCAGGAATTCCGCGTGATCTACCGCTGCCGCGATCGCGACCAAGCCGCCGCCCGTCTCTACGACTGGACCGTGACCCGTATCGACTCCCACGTGCCCGAACTGCGACGCCTGGCGAGGAGCGGTCGCGACCACCGAGGCCACCCCCTGCAAACGCAATGTCGGACAGCGAGTAATTGAACCAACTGGGATTGCTACTCGTACCCTGTCTATACAGAAGGTAGGCATCGTGCAGCCCGCTAATCGTGCCGAGGCGACCACCGCCAGCTACTATCAGGGCGGATTCGCAGCCCATGTACCCGGTTGTGGTGGTACCGCGACCCGCCTGGACAGAGGGTCGGGCGAAGGGAACATGGAAACTGTCATGCCGATCGAATACGAAGTCGAACGCGACATCGTCGAGTACCTACGCGCACACTTCAGCATCGAACCCGATGAGATCACCGATGAATCCACGTTAGAGGATCTGGGAGTCGATTCGATCGGAGTTCTCGCCATCGCGGACATCGTCGAGCACAAGTACGGCGTCTCGCTCGACGACGAGCGAATCGCGGGGGTGCGCACACTCTCCGACTTCAAGGATCTCATCGTCTTGAAGATAGCCGAAATGGCCTCGCGGCCCGCGCGGCCTCGTTGACAACGATCACTGGAGCCACCTCAGGATGAGTGCATATGTCACGGCCACCGGCGTTTTTCTCCCCGGCTACCCGGTTTCCAACGACGAAATCGAGGACTACATCGGAAAGGCGGGTCACGCGTCCTCCGATCTCAAGGATCTCGTTCTAGCGAACTGCGGAATTAAGACGCGCCACTACGCGATCGACAAGAAACAGCAAACCGTCATTTCTAATGCGGCGATGGCGGCCAGTGCGGTGCGCAACGCCGCCGAGCGCGCCGGACTCGGACCCAACGAGGTCGAACTGCTGTCGGCGGCGACGACGCTGCCGGACCTGATGGGTCCCGGGCATGCCAGCATGGTGCACGGCGAGTTGGGCTACGGCCCGCTCGAGATCGCGACCGCACACGGCATCTGCAGTTGCGGGATGATGGCGCTGAAGAACGCGTACCTGCAGGTGGCGATCGGCGAGAAGCGCAACGCGATCTGCGTCGCCAGCGAGTTCGCATCACGCGGGTTCAAGAGCACCCGCTACGACGAGATGAAGGCGATCTCGGAGGACGGGTCGTTGCCGATGGAAACCGCGTTCCTGCGCTACATGCTCTCCGATGGGGCGGGGGCCGTGGTGGTCGAGAGCACTCCCGCGGCATCAGGGATCAGCCTGCGCATTGACTGGATCTCGCTGACGTCGTACGCGAACACAGAAAAGGCGTGCATGTACTTCGGCAGCAACGACAACGCGTGCGTCAAGACCTGGGGTGACTATTCGAGCGTCTCGGCAGCCGCCGTCGACGGTGCGTTCGCTCTGCGGCAGAAGCTCTCCCTGCTGCCGCACCTGGTGCGCGTCGGAATCGATGAGTACGAACGTCTGCTCGCCATGGGCAAGTTCGACCCGGAGACAGTGACCTGGTTTCCAGCGCACTACTCGAGCGAACGGATGAAGGCCATGATGTTGGGCGAGTTCTCTCGGCGCGGCGTCGCCGCGGGCGGTCCCGAAGCGTGGTACAGCAACCTGACGAGAGTCGGAAACATCGGCAGCGCAGCCATCTTCGTCATTCTCGACGAGATGATGACGACGGGCCTGATCAGGGAAGGCGACACGCTGTTGTGCCTGGTCCCGGAGTCCGGCCGGTTCGTGGTCTCCTTCATGCATCTGACCGCGGTGACGGCGGCTGCGGTCTCGGACCCCCAGTGATGACGGCGGCGTCCGAGGTCGTCTCGGCCGAGCAGTGTCATCCTCGCGCGGTGGTGTACCTCTATTCGCAGACCGGGCAGCTGCGCGAGGTCGCCGACGCATTGACCGCTCCGCTGGTCGCCCGCGGGTGGGACATCCGCTGGGTAGACGTCCAACCGCGTGTGGCGTTTCCGTTTCCGTGGCCGATTCGGCGATTCTTTGGGGTGTTTCCCGCGGCGGTGGATCCGGAGGCGCTCGTGGAGCTCGTCGAGCCGGCGGGCGGCTTCGAAACGGAACCAGAGGAATTGGTGATCCTGGCCTACCAGGTGTGGTATCTGGCGCCCTCGCTTCCCATCCGGTCACTTTTGAAAACGCACCCCGAGGCGGTCCGCAACCGGTCGGTCGTCTCGCTGATCGCCTGCCGAAACATGTGGTACTCGGCGGCGATCGAAGTGTCCGCGCTGCTGCGATCCGCGGGTGCTCGACACGTCGGGGTCATCGCCGCGACCGACACACGGCCGCAGGCTGCGACATTTGTGACCACGCTGCGCTGGCTGCTGACCGGCCATCGCGAACCCTTCCTGTGGTTCGGGAGGGCCGGGATCGGCGACGCGGAACTGGCTCGGCTCGAGGATGTGGGGCGATGCATCGGCGAGTCGAGGCGGTGTCCGCAAGACGCGGCGCCCATCGTGCCCACCCTGGCAGCAGCGGATCTCCTTGCCGGCACGGTGTTTCGGAGGTGGGCCGCAACAGTCAGGTCGGCTCAGCGATTCGGCACGATAGTGCATGCCGCGAGCTTGGCAACGTTCGTGCTCGGCCTGGGGGTCGGCATCGTGGTCGGTCTGCCGCTGATCGGATGCGCGGCACTCGTCGGCGGCGCGCGGTTCGGCGCGGGGGTAGATCGTTTGGTGCGTCGGCGGATCTCCATCGGCGGGGCAGCTCTCTCCGAGGCGGTGACCCCGTGATGGCCGAGCCACAGACCAGGTGAGACCCCGATGACCGCTGACGCTTCGGAGTATCAGGAACTTGTCGACTGGCTGACCATAAAGGTCGCCGGGTATGTCAACGCTCCGCCGGCCACGATCGGTGTTGACATCCCGTTGGCCGATTGTGGGATCGACTCCGCCTCCGGCCTGGAGCTGTGCGCGGACCTGCAGTGCGAGAAGGGATTCGACGTCGAATCCACCATGATCTGGGACTACCCGACCATCGAAGCGATCGCGGAGTACCTGGTCGCCGAGCGAGCGGCGCCGTGATACCGATCGCCGTGGTCGGCGTCGATTGCCGCTTCCCGGGCGCGCCCGACAAGGACGCGTTCTGGCGACTACTCATGGACGGCGTCGTCACCGACACGGAAGTGCCCTCGCAGCGTTGGGACGTCGACACCTACTATCACCCCAACGGTGTCGCCGGATCGATGAACACCCGACGCGCCCATTTCATCGACGACGTGGACGCATTCGACAACCACTTTTTTGGCATCGCGCCGATCGAGGCGGCGGCACTCGACCCGCAGCAGCGACTCTTACTGCAGGCATCGTGGCGTGCACTGGAAGACGCCGGAATCGATCCCCGGTCGCTGGCGGGCACGTCAACTGGGGTCTTCGTCGGAATGATGTCGAGTGAGTGGGGTTTCCGTCAAATTCTCGACTTCGCGGGGCTCACCGAATTTCGTGGCATGGGCAGCGGCTACTTCATGACAGCCAACCGCATCTCATACCACTTGAACCTCACCGGACCGAGCATGGCCATCGATTCCGCCTGCTCGTCATCATTGATGGCCGTGCACCAAGGCTGTGCAGCGCTGGGTTCCGGGGAAACCGACACCGTCATCGCCGCCGGTGCGAACCTGCTTCTCACGCCTGCGCTTTCGATCTTTTACACCCAGGCCGGGCTCTCCGCGCCGGATGGTCGTTGCAAACCGTTCGGGCAGCACGCCGACGGCATCGGCCGGGGTGAGGGCGTGGCCGCGGTAGTGCTGCGCCGACTGGACGACGCCGTTGCCGACGGCCAGCCGATTTACGCCGTCGTGAAAAGTTCGGTTGCCAACCACGATGGCCGCAGCAACGGGATCACCGCCCCGAACCGTCAATCCCAGGTGAAGCTGATGCGCCGCGCGCTCGACCTCGCAGAACTCGAGGCCGGACAGATCAACTTCGTCGAAGCACACGGCACGGGCACGGTTCTCGGCGACATGATTGAGGCCAGCGCGCTGGGCGATATCCACAAGATGGGGCGCAGCGAGCCATGCCTGCTGGGTTCGGTCAAGGGAAACGTCGGGCACACCGAGGGCAGCGCGGGGATCGCGGCGTTCATTAAGGCGTGCTTGGCGCTGCACCATCGCATGCTGCCGCCAACGGTGTTCGGCGACAAGGCCAATCCGAGATTGCGGCTGGACGCACTTGGGCTGCGCCTCGCCGACGGTCCGCAGGAATTGCCGGCGAACGGCGCACTGGGCGCGGTGAGCTCATTCGGACTGGGCGGCAGTAACGCGCACGCGGTCCTGGAGTCGGCGCCGCCGGCGGCGGTTCCCCATCCGGGTGCGACCGGTGTCCTGACCCTGTCGGCGCCCTCTGAGCAGGGGCTGCGGCGCAATGCCGCTTCGATGGCCACCGCGCTGCATACCGTCGACGATCAACGGCTGGCCTCCTGGTGCCGCACCACGAACGTCGTGAAGCGATCGCATCGGTATCGCTTTGTGCTGGAAGGTAACCGCGGCGCGATGGTCGATGGGCTGCGGGAGTTTCTCGCCGGCGCGCGTGCCGACCTGGTGTCGTCCGCCTCGATGCGCAAGGTCCCCGCCACAGTGGGGCTCTTGTGCTCGGGGCAGGGCACCCAGTACCCGGGCATGACGCGGCCGCTTTACGACGCCAACCCCAGGTACCGGGAAAATCTGGATGCCGTGACGGCCGCGCTCGACCCGCACCTATCATCGGACCTTCGCTCGGTGATATTCGGCGACGATCCCGGCCTCCATCACACCAGCCGCGTGCAACCGGCGTTGTTCGCGGTTTCCTACGCGCTGGGAAAGACATTGCTGCAGAGCGGGATCCGTCCAGCCTTCGGCATCGGCCACAGCGTCGGCGAGCTCGCCACCGCCTGCCTTGCCGGCGTGTTGTCCCTCGGCGATGCGGCAAGGCTCATCGCGATCAGGGGACGTCTGATCGGCTCCTTGCCCCCCGGTGGCGCGATAATCGCGGTCGACCTCAGTGTCGAGCAGGCCGAGGCACTAGTCGCAGACGAGCCCGAGTGCGCGATCGCGGCCGTCAATGGGCCACGCTCGGTGGCCATCTCCGGTGCCGCCGACGCGGTGGCGCGGGCACATGCCGCGGTTTGCGAACAGGGTGGAAGAGCGGTGAATCTCAGGGTGTCCCATGCCTTTCACTCACCGCTGATGGAGCCGGTCGTGGCGGAATTCCGGCGCGAGCTGTCGGGACTGGCGCCGGGTCCCTCGCAGTTCCCGCTCTTCTCCACCGTGTTCGGCAGAGAAGTTGAGGGCCACGAAATGGACGGCGACTACTGGGCCAACCAGATCTGTTCGACGGTGCGGTTTTTCGACGCAGTTCAGGCTGCCAGGGGTGCTGCGAGTGCCGATTATGTCGCCGAGGCCGGCCCACGTTCCACGCTGCTCGCCCTGGCCAGGCAGTGCGGTCTGCCTTTGCAGATTCGGTCACTGCCATTGTGCGGCGGGCCTGATTCAGACGGAACGGAGCTGCTGGGCGTAGCTGCGTCGATGCTGCGCGATGGATACTCGCCCGACCTGTCGCCGCTATATGGCAGGCCGGCTGATCCGCTGCAGCGGATTCCGCCGTACGTCTTCGATACCTCCAATCGGTTCTGGTTCGACGGCGGGGTCGCCGCCGCGCCGCCGACGGCAGCGGTGAATGGCTTGCGCGAAGAGCCGACAACCCAGCCCGCGACGGTCACGCCCGTCGTTGAGCGGGAGCAGCCTGCGCGGGCGCCGTCCGGCCCAGAGGAGGCGGTACTGGCGTTGATCGCCGAGGCGGGCGGCTATTCGTTCGCTGAGCTTGACCGGTCCAGCCGGCTCGCTGAAGACCTGGGCTACGATTCGCTGCTGCAAGTTCGCCTCGTCCATCGGCTGCGGGAGGAATATCCCCAACTTGAGCACATCAACGTCGCCGAGGTGCTGCCGCAGATTCGAAGCGTCGGCGATCTCGTCGACTTCGTGGTGCTGTGGTTCGACAGGGCCGGCGTGACCGGATGACACCCATCGAATTGCTGTGCTTCCACTACGCCGACGGCGGGTCAGCGTCATTTCATCGGTTGCGCCAAACTCTGCGGCACTGACGGCACAGGAGCTGATCCCATGAGTATCTTCACCCGCGAAATGCTCGCGTCGGCGGCATCGTCACCGCACGGCTTAACCGTCGGCACGGTCGCCGATCCCGTGCGGTTGAGCTGGGGCGAAGTCCACGACCAGGCGAAGCGGATGGCTGGCGGCCTGGCCGCCAAAGGAGTCGGCCGGCATGGCTCGGTCGCGGTGCTGGCCGCCGACGCGGCGGATGTCGCGCCGCTCGCTCAGGCGGTCTGGCTGCGCCGTGCCGCGCTGACGGTGCTTCAGCAACCGACACCACGCACCGACCTGGAGGTCTGGCTCGACAACACCGTTCTGGCGATCCGGATGATCCACGCAGACGTGGTTGTCGTCGGGGAGCCATTCTTGATGGCGCTGGATCACTTGCTGGCCCACAACGTGGTCGTCTGCACCGTCGAGTCGCTGCGCGACGCCGAGCCGATCGAGCCCGACGCGGACGAGGCCGACGAGGCGGATATCGCGCTGCGTCAGCTCACGTCCGGGTCGACCGGCGTGCCCAAGGCCGTCGAAATCAGTCACGGTAACCTCGCCGCGAACAGCGTCGCACTTCGCGATGCGGTGGCCTTGGACATCGACAAGGACGTGATGGCCAGCTGGCTGCCGCTCTCGCACGACATGGGCATGATCGCGTTCGTGGTGTTCCCCATGCAGGTGGGTGTGGAAACGGTCGTCGTCACAACGGAGCAGTTCCTGCGGCGACCACTCATATGGGCCGAGTTGATCAGCAGGCACCGCGCAACCATCACCTGCGGCCCCAACTTCACGTACGCGTTGCTGGCCCGCATCCTGCAACATGCCGACCCGACCGACATCGACCTCTCATCGCTGAAGGTCGCGGGCATTGGGGCCGAACCCGTCAATCACCGCGACATGGCGAACTTCGTCGCCGTCGGCGCGCGCTTTGGCCTGAGGCCCAGCGCGCCGGCGCCGTCATATGGGCTCGCCGAGGTGACCCTGCTGGTGTCGGTAGGGGCAGCGCACGACCCGCCGATCGTTGACGCGGTCTCTCGGCAGGCCGTCGCGGAAGCACACCACGCGCGGCCGGTTCCCGAGGACTCGGAGGACATGCAGCACCTCGTGTGTCAGGGATTCCCGGTCACGGGCATGGACGTGCGCATCGCCCGGGACGGAACGGCGCAGGGGCCCAGAGAAATCGGCGCCATCGAACTGCGCGGTCCTGCGGTTGCCCGCAGCTATCTCACGTCAGACGGGGTCATACCACTAGCCGGTGGGGACGGCTGGTTCGACACCGGCGACCTCGGTTACCTCGATGAGGCGGGGCGGGTTTACGTGTGCGGCCGCACGAAGGATCTCATCGTGCTTGCCGGGACGAATCTGTATCCCGAGGATATCGAGCGTGCGGCCGGGGACGTCGACGGTGTGCGCAAGGGCTGCGTTATCGCGCTGCGTGTCGACGCCGAGCGAGAGGGCTTCGCGGTGCTCGCCGAAGTGAGTAACGCAGACGACGACGATGCGCACCTGCGAATCAGCCGCGACATCACAGCCCGGGTCAACCGCCAAATTGGGCACGCACCGCGGGAGGTACGGTTGTTCCCCGCCGGATCTTTGCCGAAGACAAGTTCAGGCAAGTTGCGTCGCAGCAGCGCTCGAGAACTGTTGTCGCAGGGAACACTCAGGTGACCGGTACCGAAGCCCGCAACCGTAGTCGACTCCTGGCGCGCGATGCGCGCTCACCGCTACGCGGGCTCGGGCAGCGTCTGAGCACCGGGTATGTCATGTCCTGCGGTCTCGCTGAGGCCGAACCGATTATGCAGTCGGGCCAACGGTTTGGGCGCCCACCAGTTCAGGCGGCCGAGCACACGCATGAACGCAGGCACCAGCAGCATTCGCACAAGGGTCGCGTCGACCAGAACCGCCAATGTAAGCCCGAGGCCGAACATCCGCATGTTCGACACCTGCGCGGCCATCAACGCGCCGAACGAAATTGACATCAGCAGTGCGGCTGCGGTGATCACCCGGCCGGTGTGGGCGACGCCCAGAGCGACGCTCTCGTTGTTGGCGGCCGGTGTGCGATCTGATTCGAGCCAGTATTCACGGATCCGCGAGATCAGGAACACTTCGTAGTCCATCGACAGCCCAAAGGCGATGCAGAACAACAACATCGGCAGGTTCACCTCCAGCGTGCCGGTTACCGGTGTGCCGAGCGCACCGAGGTGCCCCTCCTGAAAGACCCAGACCATCGCACCGAACGCGGCCGTCAGCGACAAGATGTTGAGCAACACGGCCTTGACCGGCAGCACCACGCTGCCCGTCAGCAAGAACATCAGCACGAGGGTGATGCCAGCGATGATCCCGAGCACGAGAGCCAGACGACTGGTGATGGCGTGCACACTGTCGTGACTGCTCTGTGCGACGCCCCCCAGCTGCACGGTCCTGTGGGCCGGGGTGACGACGGCGTGCAGCCGGTCGAGTTGGCTCGCCGACGCGTCCGAGAACAGCGGCGCGGAGCTGCCGACCGTCAAGAACGCGCTGCCGTCCTTGATGCCGGTCGCCGCCAACGGCGGCCCGGCAAGGCTACCGTCGACGAAGGTGCCGCCAGGTGAGGACGCCGACGTCACGCCAGGCACCTTCGAGAGCTCGGCGGAATAGCGGCTGAGGTCCGCGGCGCTTATCCCGTCCGCGTGCGGCACCACCACGGTGATGTTGGTCGAGGGGTCGACGGCGAAGTCGTTGCGCAGCTCATCACCGACCTGTCGGGCGGACCACGACGAGGGCAGCATCCGGTCGTCGGGAAAGCCCCACTTGACTCCGAGGAACGGCGCTCCGAGCAGAAGCAGCACCGCGATGACTGCGCCGCCGATCAGCACCGCGTGCCGCATGACAAACGTCGTCCAGCGATACCAGAACGTCTGCTCGACTGGCTTGGGCTGCGGGTCCGGACGACCCAGCACCCGGCGCAGGAGCCTGCGCACGTCGAGCGAGTCGAGACGGCCGCCGAGCAGCGCGATCGCAGCGGGCGTCACCACGATTGCCGCGCATGCCGCGAACGTGACCACGGCCACCCCCGCGTACGCGAACGACTTCAGGAAGTACTGCGGGAACAGCAACATCGTGACCATCGACGACGCGACCGTCATCGCGGAGAACAACACGGTGCGGCCCGCCGTCACCACGGTGCGGATCAACGCCTCATCCGAGGTGGCGCCCGCTGCTAGCTCGTCGCGGTAGCGGCTGAGGATCAGCAGGGTGTAGTCAATCGCCAGCGCAAGCCCGAGCGCGACGGTCAGGTTCAGCGCGAAGATCGACACATCGGTGAACAGCGAGACCGTGTGCAGCACGGCCATGGACCCTAGGATCGCGAAGCCGCCGACCGCCATCGGCAGCGCCGCCGCGACGAGCCCGCCGAACACCCAGACCAGCACCGCGAAGCTCAACGGCATCGCGATCGATTCCATTAGAAGCAGGTCCTTCTTCGTCTGGGCTTCGATCTGCCAGTAGATTGTCGCCTCGCCGCCGGCGCGCACCGTGACGCCGTCGCGGTCATGCACGAGTTGGTCGGCCAGTTGTTTGGCGTACTTCTGCGTCGCGTTGTCGCTGCCGGAAATACCGGCAACGATCAGCCCGGTCCGGTGGTCTTTGCCGATTAGCGACGGTGCGGACGGGGTGGTCCATGCGGACGTCAACTGGCCGACGTGCGGGGAGGTCTGCAGCCGCTGAACGATGTCGGTGCCGACCGCGCGGGCCGCTGGGCTTTCGACGCCGCCGTCCGATGTGACGCTGATGATCATCGCCATGTCGCCCTGACCGAACTTGTCCGATAGCAGCTTCGCGGCCTGCGACGACTCCGACGTCGGGTCAAGCATGCCGCCGGCCGACAGACTCGTGGTGACCGGGATGCCGAAGATCGCGGTTCCGACCATGACGAGCAACGCGCCGGCGATGACGCGCCGCGGTGCACCGATGGCGAGTCGCGCGATTCCCTGTAGCAAACGACCCCTTTCCGGTCCTGCCGTGGTTGCGCCAGTCTAACCAAACGCCCCTCGCGGATCCGGATCACGCCGTGCGCGGCACATGATTAGCTGCCAAAGACCCTGGCCGCTCAAGGTTGGTTCATGTCCTCAAGCAGGTGTTGCTTCGACGACGCTTAACGGTGAGGCCGTTTGCACTATCCGGGTCATCCGAAATCCAGCTTGCCTAAGCAGGTCTCGGTATTCCGCGGCGTCGCGTTCGCGGCCTTTTGCTTGCAGCAGCATCTCCAGGTCAAGCCACTTACCCGCGAAGTCGCGGTCGTGCTCGGGGAGCACCGCCTCCACCAGCAGCACCGTCGCATCGGCGCGGGCGGCTACCCGCACGTTACGGAGGATCGCCACGGCCAGCTCATCGGGCCAGTCGTGGATGACGTTTTTCAGGACATAGGCGTCGCCGCCGGACGGAACGCTGTCAAAGAACGACCCACCCTCGACGCGGACCCGGTCTTTGCCTCCCCGCTGAGAGAGCAGCCCGGACGCCCCCGCGACGACTTCAGGCAGGTCGTAGAGCACGCCCTGCGCGGTCGGTGTTGCCGCCAAGATGGTGGACAGCAGCCCCCCGTGCCCGCCGCCGACATCGACGATCGTGCGGTAAGGACTGAAGCTGTAACCGGCAACGACAGCGATCGCCGCCACGCCGTCGAGGCCGGTCATGGCGTCGTTGAAGAGCTTCGCGAGCTCGGGTTCATCCTTGAGATAGTCGAATGCCTCCTTACCGCGCAGCTGTGGGAGGATCGCCTTGCCGGACTTGACCGACTCAACCAGCAGACTCCAATGTTCCCGGTGTTGCGGCGAACCGACATAGCGCGCATACGCGTGCATCGAGAATGCGGCGTCCGAGCGCAGGGTTTCAGCGAGAGCGGTCAGGTCATAGCGGCCGTCGCGGCGCTGGCGGAATATGCCACGGCTGATCAACGCCCGCAGCAGTCGCCTGAGGGCATCGGGGTTCGCGCCGACGCGGTCTGCCAAATCATCCAAGGGCAGTGGATCGTCTGCGAGTGCGTCAGCGATGCCTAGTTCGGCGGCCACCTGGATGGCCTGCGCTACAAATTCTCCGTTAACCATCTCGAACATCGTCGCCGCCGCGGGGGCCGACCGTTGATGAAGTCGATAGAGATGGTGGCGAAAACGCTCGACGATACGGGCCACTTTGGCGGGTGGAATCTTGACATCTCTTGGCATCGCGTCTCCCTCACCCTTTACAAGCGAACCACCGAGCCATAGAAGACGACGCGCTCACGTTCGAAAATTTTCAATTCCCACACGTCATCGCCCATTGCAGTACAGCTGCCGCCCTCAAAATTAGCTGTATCCCACTCAGGCGCGGAAAGGGGATCGTGCGACGCCGTCACCATGTGTAGGGCGCCGCTCGCTAGCCCGTGATCTACAGATGTAAACGATGTGGTGAGTCAGTACGGCGGGGCACCGACAACGCTCGCCCAAACAGCAGTCGCACAGGAGAAAGCCGGATGGAACTGATGATGTCTCACCTGCACGCCGGACCCACAGTGGCTGCTCGCGGCGTGGACGCTGCTGAAGTGACGTTCCTGGTCCGCGGCTCGGTCTCAGCCGACACCCCCCGCTAGCCCGAACACCGAGCCTTGCATGCGGGATCCGGGTCCCGGCGCTCCCTTCGCGTGGCACCACGTCCCTAAATTCGGCGCTCGGGCGCGGAAATCGTGTGGTACCGCGTTCGTTTCTGCCGAGGAATCGGGTGGCACCACACCGTTCGGGGCGCACGTTTTTCGTCGGCTTAACCGTGCGCTGGCGCACGGTTAACTCTTGGGGCGAAGCGAATCGTGCTGCACCGCCTGGGTTTCGTCGTCGGAATCGTGCATGCAGCTCAACGCTCAGTCGAATTCGTGGGGCTTTGGGCGAGCAAGACTTTGACTCCGCATGGACCGAGGGCGCAGCACTGTCCACCGAGGAGGCGATCGCCTACGCGCAGCGCGGCCGCAGCCAACGCAAACGCCCCATCAGCGGGTGGGCCTCACTCACCCGACCGAGCGCGACGTGATACGACTGGTCAGGGAAGGGCTCGCCAACAACGCCGTCGCCACAAGGCTTTTCGTCTCACCTCGCGCGTGCAGCTCGTCCAAGAAGCAGCCCGCCACACGCCCACCTAACCGATCTGAAGTGGGTCGATCTGCACCCGGACCGGCTCGTGGGCTTGCCGGGCGCTAACCACGGCGACGCCGCGCCGCAGATCTGCCGCCAGCGCCAGGCCCTGCTCGCGGCGGACCCGTACAAGCATCCGGGTCACCGGTACGTCGGCCGGAGTCCCCGGCGGTCGGCGCGCGCCAGGCGGCAGCTGCACCGGACCGAGCAGCTCGGCGCTGTCGGGCAGGTGGACTTCGTCGAGCAGCGCCGCAACCGCCTCGGCGGCGCCGTCGAGAGCGGCCATGTGCACACTCGGCGGCAAAGCCACCTCGGTGCGGGCCGCCAACTCGGCCTCGGCGTGACCGACCGGATCCCAGCGGATGAGCGATTGCACTGTCGGGACGGATGATTCGGCGACCACAATCACTACCCCGCCGTCGTCGCGGGCTCGCGCCAGCGCGGCCGCGGCCATCCAGCGCCGCAGCGTGTCTTCGGCCGCGCGCAGATCCTGACGACCCAGCAGCGCCCAACTGTCCAGCAGCAGCGCCGCCCCGTACCCGCCCGACGCGCGCGGTTCCGCGCCGGGCGTGGCCACCACCAGCGCCGGGCGAGCATCAACCTCGGGCACCACCGCTTCGCCCGCCGAGGTGATCACCGTGGTACCCGGGAACGCCCGGCCCAGCTCTTCGGCGGTGCGCCGCGCACCCACCACGACGGCGCGCACCGCGTCCGACCCGCAGCGGGCACATCGCAGCGCGGCGTCGGCCCGCCCGCACCATCGGCAAATCGGAACGCTCCCGTCGCGGTCGTCCAACGACAGCGGGCCCGTGCAGTGCCGGCAGCGGGCAATCGCTCGGCAGCGCCCGCAGGCCAGCGAGGGCACGTAGCCGCGCCGCGGCACCTGTACGAGCACCGGTGCCTCGGCCTGCAACGCCGAACGGGCAGCGCGCAGGGCGACGGACGGCAGCCGCGCGGTGCGGGCCACCGGGTCGCGTGCCTCGGCGTATCCGCCGTCGTCGAGGGCGACCACCCGTGGGGTGCGGGCGCGCACCACCGGGCGCGCGGCGACGACGTCGTGCGCCCATCCGCTGCGCACCAGCGCGTGGGCTTCCGCGGTGCGGGCGTAGCCGCCGATCAGCGCTGCGCAGCGCATCTGGTGTGCGCGCAGCATCGCCACCTCCCGCGCGTGCGGATACGGCGCCCGCGGCTCGGCCAGGGTGTCGTCGCCGTCATCCCACACCATGACCAGACCAAGATCGCTCACCGGCGCGAACACCGCGCTGCGGGTGCCGATCACCAGCCGTGCGTTGCCCCGCAGCGCGGCCAGCCAGCGCCGGTAGCGTGCGGCCGGACCCAAGCCTGCCGACAATGCCACCACGCCGGATTCGTCCAACAGCGTCGTCGCGGCCCGCCACAACGCGTCCACGTCCCGCTGATCCGGCACGATCGCCAACACCGCGCGTCCGGTTTGCACCGTCTGGGCGGCGGCCTCGGCGAATCGGTCCTCCCACAGCTCGCCGGGCAGCACCTGCCACACCGCGCGAGCGGCACGCGACTCCGCCAGCGCGGTCAGGAACTGCCCGCCGCGGCCATACGCTTCCCAACCCGCCCGGTCGACGGCGGCGACATCGGGAAGCGTTGGCGGCGTTCGGATTTCGCGTTCCACCTTGGCATGTCGGGGCGGCACTGCCAGCCGCAGCACGTCGGCGCGGGTACCCGCGTAGCGAGCCGCGACGGCGTCGACCAGCCGACAGATCTCCGGGGTGAGCACCACCTCGGCGGACACGACGCGCTCCAGCCAGGCCAGCTTGCCGACGTGATCGGTGTCGGTGCGGCGTTCCAGGATGAACCCGTCTACCAGCCTGCCGTGGAATCGGAGCCGCACCCGCACACCGGGTTGCGCGTCATCGGATTGCTCGGCGGACACCAAATAGTCGAACGCGCGATCCAGATGCGGCACCGACAACATCGGCAACACCCGCGCGATCGGTTCGAATGCGGCGGCCTGCCGGGTCCGCGTGCTCACCCCGCAGGTGTAGCAGAGGTCGCCGACGAACCGGACACGCCGGCGGCGTGCACTCGGCCGAAGAAGAAGCCCGCCGTGATCAAGACCTGCGCGGCCGCATACGCCCACCAGATCGGCACCGCCAGCGCCTCGCTGCCCAGCACGAACCGGCCGATGCCGATCATCGCGTCCGACCCCGCAAAACACACCGCGCCGACCGCCGTCCAGATCGTGGGCAGCCGCGCCAGCAGCGCCGCACACACCATGGCACCCAGCACGACGAGGTAAACCGTGACGGGAACGGTCAACCCGTCGCGACCCAGCTGCGGCCAGAACCACACCAGCAACGCCGCACACGCCACGCACATCAGCGCAACGGCGACCAGGCGCGGACGCGACCGATCCGACTGCCTCGCAAGCGGAACCAGGGCGCCCAGAAAGCACAAGTGCGCCAGCAGAAATGCGGCCAGCCCCAGCACGAAGGACGGCGTCCACCACGTGATCGCCAGCAGCGCGTCGCCGGCCGCCGAGAACACCAGCGCAACCATCAGCCAGCGCCGCTCGCGGACAATCGGATGCGCGGCCGCCGCCAACGCCAGCAGCAGCGCCATCGACGCCTTGAACGCGGGCTGGCCGGTCCACTGCCCGGTCAGGTCCGCACCCGGCGGCAAACGCAACGCCGTCACGGTCAAAAACACCCCATAGGCGATACCGGCCCATCCGGCGGCCATCCAGGCACCGAGCATGACCCGGGGTGCGTACGGTGTCTCCATGCCCGCCGTCGACGACTCCGGATCCGCCATCGATCCCATTCTGCAGAAGGTACTGGACGCGGTCCCGTTCCGGATGTCCGCCGGCAGTGGAGTCGACGTGGCTCGCCAGCAGCTGCGGGATCTGCCGCGGCGCAGCTTCCATCCGGAACTTCGGGTGCAGAACCGCACCATCGACGGGCCGGGCGGGCCGATCAACATCCGGATCTACTGGCCGCCAACTGATCATGTCGCGCCGCCGGTGGTGGTGTTTTTCCACGGCGGCGGCTTCGTCGTCGGCGACCTCGACACCCACGACGGGACCTGCCGTCAGCACGCTGTCGGCGCCTCGGCGGTGGTGGTGTCCGTCGATTACCGGTTGGCGCCCGAGCATCCCTATCCCGCTGCCATCGACGATGCCTGGGCCGCAACGCAATGGGTGGCCGAGCATGGTAACGAGATCGGCGCCGATGCCGGCCGGCTGGCGGTGGCCGGCGACTCGGCGGGCGGCACGATCTCGGCGGTGATCGCGCAGCGGTCCCGCGACACCGGTGGGCCGCCGATCCTGTTCCAGCTGTTGTGGTATCCGGCCACGCTGTGGGATTCCTCGCTGCCGTCGTTCACCGAGAACGCCGACGCGCAGGTGCTGGACCGTGCGGCCGTCGCCGCGTTCACCCGGTGGTACGCAGGTGAGATCGACCTGTCCGATCCCCCGCCCGGGATGGCGCCGGGTCGGGCCGAGAACCTGGCCGGTCTGCCTGCTGCCTATATCGCTGTCGCCGGGCACGACCCGCTGCGCGATGACGGGATCCGCTACGGGGAGCTGCTCTCGGCCGCCGGTGTTCCCGTCGAGGTGCACAACGCCGAGACGCTGGTGCACGGCTACGTCGGATACGCCGGGGTGGTACCCGCCGCCACGGCCGCGCTCGACCGCGGGCTGGCCGCGCTGCGTGCCGCGCTGCATTAAGCGGTACGTACGGTAAGTCCATGACAGAGCCGACTACCGCCCGCCCAGAGATCGACCCGACCCTGAAGTCGCTGCTCGACGCGTTCCCGCTGACGTTCAGCGTCGCCGACGGTGTCGAGGTCGCGCGCGCGAAGATACGCCATCTGCAGGCACCCCCGGAACTGCTGCCGGAGATGCGGATCGAGGAACGCACCGTCGGGCACGGTGACCTCACCGACATCCCCATCCGTATCTACTGGCCGCCGGTCGCCCAGCACACCGACCTGCCGGTCGTCGTCTTCTACCACGGCGGCGGCTGGTCGCTCGGCGATCTGGACACCCACGACGCCGTCGCCCGCGCGCACGCCGTTGGCGCGGAGGCCATCGTGGTGTCCGTCGACTACCGGCTGGCACCCGAGCACCCGTTCCCGGCCGGCGTCGACGACTGCTGGGCCGCGCTGCAATGGGTCGGCGAGCACGCCGCCGAGCTGGACGGTGACCCGAACCGGATCGCCGTTGCCGGCGACTCGGCCGGCGGCAACCTCTCCGCGGTGATGGCGCTCCTAGCTCGCGACAACGGCGGCCCGCCGCTGGTGTTTCAGTTGCTGTGGTATCCGACGGCCACGGCTGACCTGTCGCTGCCGTCGTTCACCGACAACGCCGACGCACCGATCCTGGACGGCGACGTCATCGACGCCTTCCTAACGTGGTACCTGCCGGGCGTCGACATCAGCGACCCGACCACGCTGCCGGTCACATTGGCCCCGGCCAATGCGGCCGACCTGTCCGGCCTGCCGCCGGCCTATATCGGTACCGCCGAACATGATCCGCTGCGCGACGACGGGGCGCGCTACGCCGAGCTGCTCAACGCCGCGGGTGTGCCCGTCGAACTGAGCAACGAACCGACGATGGTGCACGGCTTCGCCAGCTTCGCGCTGGTGGTGCCGGCCGCCGCCGAGGCGACCGACCGCGGCCTCGCCGCGCTGAAAGCGGCACTGCAGTAGGTCCAATTGCCCGGCTCCTCCTCCTTCCGCTGCGCGGGCGGCATCGTCACCGGAGGTTTGGGGTCCGCGCTGGGCGCGGTACCGTCGGTAACAACTGACCGGCGTATCAACCCGCGATGGAGGTAATGGTGAGCGGCTATCAGCCCGACTACCACTGCCTGATCGTCGGCGCCGGGTTCTCGGGCATCGGCACCGCCATCAAGCTCGATCAGGACGGATTCGACGACTACCTCATCGTCGAGGCCGGCGACGGCGTCGGCGGCACCTGGCACTGGAACACCTATCCGGGCATCGCCGTGGACATTCCGTCGTTTTCCTACCAGTTCTCGTTTGAGCAGCGGCCGGACTGGTCGCGAACCTATGCGCCGGGCAAAGAGCTGAAGGCGTATGCCGAGCACTGCGCAGACAAGTACGGCATCCGGCCGAAGATCCGCTTCAACACCAAGGCGCTGGCAGTGGAGTTCGACGACGAGCGCGCGCTGTGGCGGGTGCAGATCGATCCCGGCGGCGAGGTCACCGCCCGATTCGTGGTGAACGCCAGCGGTGTGCTGACCGTGCCCAAGCCGCCCGATATCGACGGTGTCGACGCCTTCGACGGCGTCACCATCCACACCGCACGCTGGGACCACGACCAGGACCTGACCGGCAAGCGGGTCGCCGTCATCGGCACCGGCGCCTCTGCTGTGCAGTTGATCCCAGAGATCGCGCCAATTGTCAAAGAGCTCACCGTGTTTCAGCGCACACCGATCTGGTGTTTCCCGAAGTTCGACGTGCGGTTGCCTAAATTGGTGCACTGGGCGATGCGCCTGCCCGGCGTGTCGGCCGTTCACCGGCTGGTCAGCCAGGCCTACGTCGAGGTGACGTTTCCCATCCCGGCGCAATACTTCACGGTGTACCCGTTCGCCCGGTGGATGGAGCCCGTCGGGCGCGCGTATCTGCGCCTCAAGGTGCGGGATCCGGCGGTGCGCGAGCAACTCACCCCGCGCTACACCATCGGCTGCAAACGGCCCGGTCTCCACAACACCTACTTGTCGACGTTCAACCGCGACAACGTGCGACTGGTCACCGAACCGATCGACAAGATCACCTCGTCGGCGGTGGCCACCACCAACGGCGCCCACCACGAGATCGACGTGCTGGTGTTGGCGACGGGCTTCCAGGTGTTGGACGCCGACAGCATGCCGACCTTTGCGGTGACCGGCAGCGGCGGCCTGTCGCTGACCAAGTTCTGGGACGAGCACCGACTGCAGGCCTATGAGGGCGTCAGTGTTCCGGGCTTCCCCAACCTGTTCAGCGTGATGGGCCCGTACGGCTACGTCGGCTCGTCGTATTTCGCACTGATCGAGGCGCAGACCCGCCACATCGTGCGATGTCTGACGCGGGCCCGTCGGCAGAACGCGGCCCGGGTCGAGGTCACCGAGGAGGCCAACGCCCGCTACTTCGCCGAGGTCATGGGCCGCCGGCACCGGCAGGTGTTCTGGCAGGACAGCTGCCGGGGGGCCAACAGCTACTACTTCGATAAACACGGCGACGTGGCGCTACGGCCTGCGAACACGTTCGAGGTGTACTGGCGCAGTCGCCGTTTCGACCTCGACGACTACCGGTTCACCGGTTAGGCCGCGCGCTGCCGGGCCGCAAATGCGTGCCCGGTAGGCTGCGCGCCCGACCGGGGTGAGATTGAACCACCACCGCTCGCCGTCCGGACACACGCTAATGTACTGTGCCGCAACAAGTTCAGCGGTCTGCCGACTCAGTTCCTCGTCGCTTATCCGCAATGGCTTGGCGAGGAATTCGGCGTCAATCCAGTCGACGCCAGCCAGGATCGCACACACCATGATCCGCCGCCCGGGCTCAATCACCGGATCCACGACCGCCGGTTGATCGGGCACTTCCCGCATCGGGCGGGCGTCGGCGCCGTAGGGATCGATGCGCCAGGGAAGCGTCGCGGCGGCGATCAGCGGCACGACGAATATGACGAAAAGCACCGCGTACGCCATCGGGGTCCCGGTGTGCCAGATCATGGCCATCGGGATCCTGGCGTGCAATACCGGTACGAGCAACACCACGGCCATCGCCAACGCAACCATCAGGCAAACCAGGCCGATGAGAACCAAGGCACGACGCGAGAAAAGGCGAACCCGACGGGGGCGGATGAATCCGGCCCGCGTGGATTGCCACCACACCAGCACAAACGGCACGACCCCAAGTGCGACCGCGCTAACCAGCGACAGCAGCAACGACTTGGACCCGAAGCACAGAGCAAAGATCGCCGGCCACACCACGTACACCGGGAACGGAGGCTCAAATTTGGCGCTCAATGCGCGCCGAGCGTGGCGGACATCCCCTAACGTGCCGGCTTGATCGGTGACAGCCATGCCTGTCAACTTATCGCGGGCTCGCAACGCCACCAGACGCAAAAATCCCGAAAACCACCGCGCGGCCGGAGCTTTTGCGTCTCCTCGGCATTCGTCGGGTCGTCGTATTTCGCGTTCATCGACGATTACCGGTTCACCGGTCACCGCTAGGAGGTAATTGTGGCCATCTCGGTTTAGGATCGACCGTGCGTTATTGGTGGCAGCCGGGTCGACTCTCACACCGCACTACGCTGACACGCTACCCACGAGGCGTGGCCGCATCCGGTGATGCGGTCATGACCAGAGCAGCGGCACCAACCTGTGACCTCAACATCGTCTCGTAGCGGGAGTTCGCTGATGAAGATCGCATCCGTGGTCGCCCGCCAGCTCCTGGACTGCAAGGCTCGGCCGCTCGTGGAGGTTGAAATCACCACCGACACCGGCCATGTCGGCCGCGGCGCGTCGCCGACCGGCAGTTCGGTCGGTATGCACGAGGCGTTCGTGCTGCGTGACGGCGACGGGGCCGAATACAACGGGTTGAGCGTGCACCGCGCCGTCTCCGCCGTGGCCGACGAAATCGCCCCCGCTCTGCTCGGCGCCGAACTCGACGACCCGCGGACCCTGGACCGGGTCATGATCGAACTCGATGGCACGCCGGACAAGCACCGGCTTGGCGGAAACGCGATCTACTCCACCTCGGTCGCGTTGCTGCGCGCGGCCTCCGCGGCGGCGGGCATGCCCACTTATACCTACGTCGGCGCTCTGCTGGGACTTAAACCGCCGACCACCGTGCCGTTACCCAGCTTCAACATGATCAACGGTGGCCGCTACGGGGATGTCTTCCAAACGTTCAACGAGTTCCTCGTCATGCCTTACCGCGCCGACTCCATCGAATCGGCAATCGAGAAGGGCGTGAGCTTGTTCGGCGTGCTGGGCGACGTGCTTGCCGAGCGGCTCGGCCGCGCGCCGCTGATAGCGCCGTCCTACGGGTACGTCGCTCCCTCAAGCGACCCGCGGGTCGTCATGGAGGTGTTGGCCGAGGCCGTCGAGCGCGCCGGCTGCGCCGACGTCATGGCGTTTGCACTGGACTGCGCGTCTAGCGAGGTGTACGACAACAGCGCGCAGACCTACGCACTTAACGGCGAGTGGGTGACCGCGGAGGCTCTGATCGACTACGCCCGAGTGCTGTCGGAGGACTTTCCGATGGTGTTCATCGAGGACCTGCTCGACGGGGACGACTGGGATGGCTTCACCAAAGCGGTCCAGAGCATTGACCGCTCGATCATCCTCGGTGACGATCTGATCGTCACCAACCGCGACCGCCTGGAACGGGCAGTAAAGACTTCGGCCGTTGAGGGTTTCATCCTCAAGCCCAATCAGGTCGGGACCGTCGCCGAGGCACTGGACTGCTTCGAATACGCCGCGCAGAACGCTATTCTGGCGATCCCGTCAGGCCGGTCGGGCGGTGTCATCGGCGATGTCGTGATGGACCTGGCGGTGGGACTAAGGGTGCCGTTCCAGAAAAACGGCGCGCCGCGGTCGGGCGAACGCATCGAGAAGCTCAACTTCCTGCTGCGCGCGGCCGAAGGCATCCCGAACTGCGCGCCGGCGGATGTGCCAGCAATGGTGCGGTTCTGACCCAGAACCGAATCAGCTGGACTTCTTCTGCTCCTCTTGTGCGCGGCGCATGTCGGCGAGGATCCGTGAGAACGGGCGCGGTCAGCCGCTACCCGCCCAACGCCAGCTCTGTTGCCAAGGCGGCCGCACACACCGCCGATACGATCGAGAGTGCCACCCAGTCCGCCAGTTTCGGCCGCGACTCGGCCGCCGAGATCTGACCGGTACCGCCGCGGGCGGTGATCGCATCGCCCATCTCGTCTGCGCGCCGCAGCGTCACGGTGACGACCGCGACCATCAAGTCGATCAGCTCCGCTGCCCATCGCCTGAGACGGGCGCTGCGGGTCCGCGCTATTTCTTTGGGCCGCAACCGCCGAGCGGCACGGAGCACCCGGAACTCGTCGATCAGCATCGGGAAGGTGCGCAGTGCGAGCGCCAAAGCGACCGACCAGTCGTCGACCGGGACGCGCAATGGTCGCAGTCGGCGACCCAGAGTGGCTAGCGCGGGCGCGATTTCGGCGACATTGGTGGTCCACGACACCATCGCACCCAGGCCGAGCAACACGATCGACAGCGCGGTGAGACGCAGGAAGTCCAACAGGCCGCCGAGACCGAGCGAGACCGTGCCCACCTGGATCACCGGACTGCCGCCGGCCGATACCGCGGTGATACCGACGATGGCCAGCAGGATCCACAGCCAGCGCGGCACCGACGGCAGAACGCCTCGGGGAATACGTGCTACCCACACTCCCACCAGCACCATCGCGGCCAGTAGTCCGATCGCCGCCCATCCCGGGTAGAACGTCAACAACACCGAAATACCAAATACGACAATCAGTTTGGTTCCGGCCCACAGCTCGTGGATCGGCGAGCGCCCGGGCACCGGGCGCAGCAGCACGACCGGGCGAGGTGGGCGGCGGGTCGGGCGCTTCGCCGGCGACGTCGCAGGCACGTTATTCCCCTGGGCCGCGGCCGACTCCGATTCCAGCACGCCGTCGCGCAGGTGCAGGGTGCGCGGGCACAGCTCCTCGAGCCCTGCGAAGTCATGCGAAATGACCACCACGGTCAGACCGGTCTCACGGCGCCGATCCGCGAGCAGCCGCACCAGACCGCGCTGGCTGGCGGCGTCCAGCCCCGCCAGTGGCTCGTCGAGGATCAATGCCCGCGGCGACCGCGCCAGCAACCCGGCCAGGACCACGCGGCGCATCTGGCCGCCGCTGAGCTGGTCGATGCGCCGTTTCGCCAGCGCGGCATCCAGCCCGACGACGGCCAGCGCCGCGGTCACCCGGGCGTGATCCTCTGGCGAAAAGCCGCCCGCCGAGGCCACTTCCAGGTCGACACGGCTGCGCATCAGCTGCAGCCGGGCCGCCTGGAACTGCAATGCGACGGCACCGACCTGCTCAGAGGCGGGGCGCTCGTCAAGCACACAGGTGCCGGTGGTCGGTTTCGTCAATCCGGCCATGATCCACGCCAGCGTCGACTTGCCGGAGCCGTTGCCGCCGTGGATCAACAGCCCGTCGCCCTCATGCACCACGAAGCTGATATCGCGGAGCGCGGTCTTCGCCCAGGGGCTGCCGCTGCCGTATTCGTGGCCGACACCGGCGAGTTCGAGCACCGACGCGTGGGAGTGGTGGCCCACCGCGACAGTCGGCGCGGGCGCGACCGCGGTCTCGACCATGGCGGTGTTGTCCAGCGAATCGCTGAGGTTGATCGTGCGGTCCGCGGAATCAGCCTCGTTGTTGTAATGGGTGATGTACACCAAGGCCGTTCGGTGACGGTCGGTCAGACCGGACAGCACGCGCAGAAGTGCGTCCCGGCCCTGCGGGTCGACCATGCTGGTGACCTCGTCGGCGATGAGCAGCGCCGGTTCCCGCGCGAGCGCCGCGGCGACGGCCAAGCGCTGCAGTTCACCGCCGGACAGGCCACCGGTGTCGCGTTCGGCGAGGCCGGCCAGCCCGACTTCACTGAGTAACCGGCCGACGTCAGTGGTCTTGCCAGGCGGTAGTCCCCAGACCACGTCGTCGGCGACCCGCGTGCCCAGCACCTGGGTTTCCGGATGCTGCAGGACGACCGCCGTTCCACCGAGTTGGCCGAGACCCACCGCGCCGGGGCGTTCGACAGTGCCCGACGTCGGTTCGTGGCCGGCCAGGATCAGCATCAGCGTGCTTTTCCCCGAGCCGTTGGCACCGGTGACCGCGATGTGTTCGCCTGGCCGCACCTCCAGGCTGACCGCACGCAGCGCATCATGGTCCGTGTTCGGGTAGCGGAGGCGCACCTCGTCCAGCCGCACCGGGACCGGCTGGATCGGCCCGCTGCTGACCGGCGCGTTTAGCATGTGCACGTCGGGAACGCCGCGCAGCCGCTGCAGCACCCGCGACAGCGCCCACCAACCGATCACCGAGGCGACCGTGAACGCGACGGCGGCGTATCCGATTGCTAGCCACTGCCAGTAATTCAACGCTTCGGCGAACAACCGCTTGAGCTCCTGCGCCGGCGCCTGCAGGTGTGGCACCCGCGCCATGATCGCCGCGACTCCGTTCACGGTCGCGGTGATCGCGCGGAAAACCAGCTCCCGAAGCCGCGTCAGGACGTTTAACGCTATGACGACTACGGCACCGACGACGACACCGGCGACAAAGGTCACGGCGATCACAGTCGGCGTGCCGCGGCCGCGGCGTTTCACGATTCCAGCCAGCCCGCCGACATAGGCGCAGAGCAGGACCGTCATGAAACCGCTCAAGCCGACTACCAGGAAGCCGATCACACCAGCGGCGACCGTCGCGGTGATCAACACGCGGATCCGGTAGCGATAGCTCAGCAGCCCCATCGGCACGGTGCCTAGCAATCCCAGCCCCCCGGCGTGCGGGAGGACTACCGCAATGATTGCGATCGCCGCGCACAGGGCCCCCATCACCGACGCCTGCGCCAGTTCGGTAGGTCGCAGCGATCGAGCCGGTTCGGCCGGGATCGCCGCGCCGGACACGGTCACGTCGCGGGGCCGGCCGTGAAGGTCACCGAGCCTAGCTATAGCTAAACCGCCGCGGCTAGATGGCGCGCTTGAGGTCGTCGACCTTGTCGAGACGCTCCCATGGCAGGTCGATGTCCGTGCGACCGAAGTGGCCGTAAGCGGCGGTCTGCGCGTAGATCGGGCGCAGCAAGTCCAGGTCGCGGATGATCGCGCCGGGCCGCAGGTCGAACACCTCGGGGATGACCTTCTCGATCTTGACCGGGTCAACGGTCTCGGTGCCGAAGGTCTCGATGAACAGCCCGACCGGGGCAGCCTTGCCGATGGCGTACGCCACCTGCACCTCGACCCGCTCGGCCAGGCCGGCAGCGACGACGTTCTTGGCCACCCAGCGCATCGCGTACGCCGCGGAACGGTCCACCTTGGACGGATCCTTGCCGGAGAAGGCACCGCCGCCGTGGCGGGCCCAGCCGCCGTAGGTGTCGACGATGATCTTGCGGCCGGTTAGGCCCGCGTCACCCATTGGCCCGCCGAGGACGAACTTCCCGGTGGGGTTGACCAGCACCCGAACCGACGACGAGTCCAGCGTCTCGTGAGCCAGGTCTTCGAGCACGGTCTTGAGCACGTGCTGCCGGATGTCGGGATCCAGCGTCTTCTCCAGGTCGACATCGGGGGCGTGCTGGGTGGAGACGACAACGGTGTCCAGCCGCACCGGAACGTCGTCCTCGTAGGCGATGGTGACCTGCGTCTTGCCGTCCGGGCGCAGGTAGGGCAGCACCCCGTTCTTGCGGACCTCGGTCAGCCGCCGCGCCAGCCGGTGCGCCAGCGCGATCGGCAGCGGCATCAGCTCCGGGGTGTCGTTGATCGCGTAGCCGAACATCAGCCCCTGGTCGCCGGCGCCCTGTGAGTCCAGCGGGTCCGCAGCGCCCTCGACGCGCGCCTCGTGGGCGGTATCGACGCCCTGCGCGATGTCGGGCGACTGCGCGCCGATCCCGATGTTCACCCCGCACGACGCCCCGTCGAAGCCCTTGTCCGAGGAGTCGTAGCCGATCTCGAGGATGCGCGCGCGGACGGTGTTGGTGATATCGGCGAACGCCCCTTTCGCGCTCGTCGTCACCTCGCCGACCACGTGCACCTGTCCGGTGGTCACCAGTGTCTCGACCGCGACCCGGGAACGCGGGTCGTCTGCCAGCAGCGCGTCGAGGACCGAGTCGCTGATCGCGTCACAGATCTTGTCGGGATGCCCCTCGGTCACCGATTCGCTGGTGAACAAACGACCCTTTTCGCTCACACCCTCACCCTTCCAAGTCCCCGTAGAAAAACGTTAGTTAGACAAATTATATCGGCAGGCGCGTACACGTTACCGGCCGGTCCACGGTGTCACGGATGCTAGGTGGCGTCCCCGCCGCCTCTGTGTAAGAACGTGACGATCGCGTCCACAATACGACTGGCCATCAACGTCTTCGAGCCGGGCTGCAGCGCCGACTCGGTGCCGTCGGCGGCCAGCAGCCAACCATCGTTGTTGTCCACCTCGAAGGCTCTGCCCTCACCGACGGCATTGACGACCAGCAGGTCGCAACCTTTGCGCTGCAGCTTGGCCCGAGCATGAAACAGCACGTCACCGTTCGCGTCGCCGGTCTCGGCGGCAAAGCCGACGATGGCCCGCATGTTGGGCAGCTGGCCGGCGGCGCGGGCCTGCACCGCCTCGGCAAGTACGTCGTCGTTGCGGACCAGTTCGATGGTCGGCGGCGCTGCGGAGCCCTTTTTGATCTTGGCGGTCGCGACGTGCGCCGGCCGGAAGTCGGCCACGGCGGCCGCCATCGCCAACACATGAACGTCGGGCGCGTGCTTGGACACCGCATCGCGAAGTTGTTGGGCCGAGCTGACGTGCACGACCTCGACGCCGGCCGGGTCGATCAGCCCGGCGGTATGCCCGGCGATCAGCGTGACCTCAGCGCCACGCTGTGCGGCGACCCGCGCCAGCGCGTAGCCCTGTTTGCCCGAGCTGCGGTTGCCGATGAAGCGGACCGGGTCAATCGGCTCGCGGGTGCCACCGGCCGTCACCAGCAACTTGACGCCGGCCAGGTCATAGGGCATGGCATCGTGTCGTTCCAGCAGCAGCTGAACGAACGTGGTGATCTCCTCCGCCTCGGGCAGCCGGCCTGCGCCGCTGTCCGCACCGGTTAGCCGCCCGGAAGCCGGCTCGAGCACCACGGCGCCGCGGCGTCGCAGCGTGGCCACGTTGTCGACGGTGGCCGGATGCTGCCACATCTCGGTGTGCATCGCCGGTGCGAACAGCACCGGACATCGCGCGGTGAGCAGCGTCGCGGTCAGTAGGTCGTCGGCCCTGCCCGCGACGGCGCGGGCCAGCAGGTCGGCGGTAGCGGGCGCGACGACGACCAGGTCGGCGCCTTGACCGATGGCGACGTGCGGCACCAGCGGGACATCCTCGAACACCCCGGTCTGTACCGGTTCGCCGGACAGCGCCTCGAAGGTGGCGGCCCCGACGAAGCGCAACGCGGATTCGGTGGGAATGACGCGGACCTGGTGGCCCGCCTCGGTAAGTTGGCGAACGACGGTGGCGGCCTTGTATGCGGCGATACCCCCGGAGACGCCGACGATGATCCGCTTGCGGTCCGTCCGCTTTTCGCCCGCCAGGCTCGCCGAGCCAGTCACAGCAAGCCCGCCTCGATCCCGCTACTCGCCTTCGGTGTGCTCAAGCAGGTCGGCGTGGATCTCGCGCATGGCGATCGACAGCGGCTTCTCTTGCAGCCCCGGCTCCACGAGCGGGCCGACGTATTCGAGGATGCCTTCGCCGAGCTGGTTGTAGTAGTCGTTGATCTGCCGAGCGCGCTTCGCCGCGTAGATCACCAGCGCGTACTTGCTGGAAACGCGCGCGAGCAACTCGTCGATGGGCGGGTTGGTGATACCCAGCGGCGTGTCATAGGCACCGATCCCACCCGCCGACGGATCGAACTGGTCGGGGACGGTGGCTAGCGACGCGTCGGTCTGCGAGGTACTCACGTAAATAATCTCCTGGCGGCCTAGAACGGTGTGCGGCTAATAGTGAATCGAGTCTGGATGACGGGTCACGCCGTGCCCGGCGCGGTTTCCACCAGCAAGGATACCAATTCAGCGCACGCAGTCTCCAATTGGCTGTTCACCACGACCTCGTCAAAGTCATCCTGAGCTGCTAATTCGGTACGCGCGGTGGTGAGCCGACGTTGTATCACATCGGGTGTTTCGGTCCCTCGGCCGATCAGGCGTGCCTCCAAAGCCTCCCAACTCGGCGGAGCCAGGAACACCGTGATCGCCTCCGGCATCGCTTGTTTGACCGCGCGGGCTCCGGCCAGGTCGACCTCGATGAGTACCGGGTGCCCGGCGGCGGTGGCGTCGCGGACCGGACGGGCCAAGGTGCCCGACCGGTGCAGACCTCCGTGAATCTCGGCCCATTCCAGCAGGGCACCGTCGTCGATCAGCTGCTGGAAGCGGCCGGGCGTCACAAAGTGGTAGTCGACCCCGTCCACTTCATTTGGCCGGGGCGCTCTGGTGGTCGCCGAGACGCTGAAATGCAGGTCAGGAATCCGCTCGCGCAGACAGCGGACCAGCGTCGACTTTCCTACCGCGGACGGACCGGACAGCACCACCACGCGTCCCGCCGCCTTGGCCACAAGACGTTGTTCGTGGTCACCGTCCGGTCCCCCGTCGGCGCTCAACGACTCTCCTGAAAGGTGCCTAGGAGAAGTCGAACTTTTCAAGCAGTGCCTTGCGCTGACGATCGCCGAGCCCGCGCAAACGGCGCGTCGGGGCGATCTCGAGCTCGGTCATGATCTCCTGCGCCTTGACCTTGCCCACCTTCGGCAACGCCTCCAGCAACGCGGAGACCTTCATCTTGCCCAAGACCTCGTTGGTCTCAGCGTCCTTGAGCACCTGCTTGAGGTTGGTGCCGCCGCGCTTCAGCCGGTCTTTGAGCTCGGCTCGCAATCGACGTGCGGCGGCAGCCTTCTCCAACGCTGCCGCGCGCTGCTCGTCGGTCAACTGGGGAAGGGCCACGATTCCTCCGTATCAATCATCAACAGCCATCGATCTTTGTTTGTCTCGGCCGGGTAAGTCCAGCCAGCGGTGACGACCGTACCCACGCCTGCAGACGAAATCTAACCCGCCCCCCTGGTTGAGGCTATAAAGGCCCAGCTTGTGACGTCGAGAAGCGGCGGCCCGAGGCGCTGCCGGCGAAGGTCACAGCGCGTGCATTCGCTGCCGCAGACCGACCGGTTCGGCATCGAGAAAATTGCTTCTACCAGCAGTTTTTCGGTATTTGTTGATATCGGGCGGTTGTCAGGGCGGCGTCGCCCTGGCCGGCCTGACAGCACCCCAAAAGCAGAATTTGCGCCGGTTACAAATGTCGCGGCGTGTCGCGCGTGTCGCCGGCAGGGTCTGAACTGCTCGGGTGATCGATCTCGGGGCACGTTGCCGGCACCCAGACCGTGAACTACGTCGCGTAGTAGCTGCCTCGGCCCACTCAGCCGGCCAGATAGGCGACGGCGTCGCGCATCCGCTCCCCGGCCGCTCGCAGGGCCGTAACGTCCGGACCGGCCCGCAGCACATCGCGGGACACCGCGGGCAGCAGCTGGCCGGGAGCGGCCCCGCCCAGACCGCTCAGCGCGCTGGTCTGCCCGCCCTGGGCGCCGATACCGGGTACTAGCACCGGTCCACCGAGCCCGCTGACATCGGGCACCTCGGTCACCGTCGCACCGACCACGACGCCGACAGAGCCGGGCCCGGGGCCTAGCGCGCGGTTGGCCGCCGCCGCCTGGTCGACGATCAACTGAGCCACCCGGCGGCCGCCGGATTCGGCGCACTGCACGGTCGCACCCTCCGGGTTCGACGTCGCTGCCAACACGAACACCCCCCGACCGTGCGCCGCAGCGGTGTCCAGCAGCGGCTGCAGCGAGCCGAAACCCAAATAGGGCGACGCTGTTACGGCGTCGGCGGCCAGCGGCGAGTCGCCCGTCCAGGCAACCGCGTAGGCCGCCATCGTCGATCCGATGTCGCCGCGCTTGGCGTCGGCCAGCACCAGCACGCCGGCATCGCGCAACGCGGCGATGGTGCGCTCCAGCACCGCGTAACCCGCGGCGCCATAGGCTTCGAAAAACGCGACCTGAGGTTTGACGACGGCGAAGTCCGCGTAGGCCTTCACGCAGATGTCGCAAAATGCCGCGAGCCCGTCGGGGCTGATCGGCAGATCCCATGCCCTCAGTAGTTCGGGATGCGGGTCGATACCCAGGCACAGCGGCCCTCGACGCGACACCGCGTCGGCAAGCCGGGCGCCGAACCCGGGCATCGCTAGTGGCCGCCGTTGTTCAGCGCGCTGTGCAGCTCCTGCAGCGAGCGCACACCGATATCGCCGCGGATCCCGGCTTCGATGCCCTGGACGGCCGCAGAGGCACCCTGCACCGTCGTCACACACGGGATGTTCATCTCCACTGCCGCCGAGCGGATCTCGTAGCCGTCGATGCGTGGTCCCGAGTTGCCGTAGGGCGTGTTGATCACCATGGCGACCTCACCGGCGCGGATCGCGTCGACGGCAGACGCCGCAGGCCTGCCCGGCTGCGCCGGCTCGAAGTGCTTGCGAACCTCGTGACACGGAATCCCGTTGCGGCGCAACATTTCCGCAGTGCCTTCGGTGGCCAGCACCCGAAAGCCCAGGTCGGCCAACCGCTTCACCGGAAACACCAGTGACCGCTTGTCCCGGTTGGCAACCGAAACGAACACCGTTCCCCGAGCCGGCAAAGATCCGTAGGCCGCGGTCTGGCTTTTCGCGAACGCGCTGCCGAAGTCGCGGTCGATCCCCATCACCTCGCCAGTCGATTTCATCTCCGGGCCCAGCAGTGAGTCCACACCCGAACCGTCGGCGCGGCGGAACCGGTGGAACGGCAGGACGGCCTCCTTGACGGCGATCGGGGCGTTCGGCGCCACGCTGGCGCCGTCACCGGAGGAGGCCAGCATTCCTTCGCCGCGCAGCTGAGAGATTTTGGCGCCCAGCATGATCCGAGCGCACGCCTTGGCCAGCGGTATCGCCGTAGCCTTTGAGACGAACGGCACCGTGCGGCTGGCCCGCGGGTTGGCCTCCAGCACGTAGAGCACGTCGTCCTTCAGCGCATACTGCACGTTGAGCAGGCCCACCACACCGATGCCGTGCGCAATCGCCTCAGTCGCTTGGCGCACCTTCTCGATGTCGCTGCGGCCCAGGGTTACCGGGGGAAGCGCACACGCCGAGTCGCCGGAGTGAATTCCGGCCTCTTCGATGTGCTCCATGATGCCGCCGATGTAGACCTCCTCGCCGTCGCAGAGCGCGTCGACGTCGATCTCGATCGCATCCTCCAGGAAGCGGTCGACCAGCACCGGGTGTTCGGGCGACAGTTCAGTAGCGCGGGCGATGTAACCCTGCAGCGTGTCATCGTCGTAGACGATTTCCATGCCCCGGCCGCCCAACACGTACGACGGCCGCACCAGCACCGGGTAACCGATCTCGGCGGCGATCCGGCGGGCCTGCGCAAACGTCGTCGCCATGCCGTACCGCGGGGCGGGCAGCCCCGCCGCCGACAGCAGGTCGCCGAACGCGCCGCGGTCCTCGGCCAGATCGATGGCCTCCGGCGGAGTGCCGACAATCGGAACGCCTGCGTCGGCGAGGCGCTGCGCCAGCCCCAGCGGGGTCTGGCCGCCGAGTTGCACGATGACTCCCACGACCCCGGTACCCTCCGGTCCGCCGGTCGCGGACAGCTCCTCGGCGTGGAACACCTCCAGGACGTCCTCAAAAGTCAACGGCTCGAAATACAACCGGTCGGCGGTGTCGTAGTCGGTCGACACCGTCTCCGGGTTGCAGTTGACCATCACGGTCTCAAAACCCGCCTGCGACAGCGTTGTTGCGGCATGTACGCAGCTGTAGTCGAATTCGATACCCTGGCCGATCCGATTGGGCCCCGAGCCGAGGATCAGCACCTTGGGCTTCTCGGTCTGCGGCGCCACCTCGGTCTCAGCAGAAGGGTCGAGCTCGTAGCTGCTGTAGTGGTACGGCGTCTTGGCCTCGAACTCCGCGGCACAGGTGTCCACGGTCTTGTACACCGGGTGGATACCGAGGCGCCGCCGCAACGAGCGCACACCGTCCTCGCCGGCCAGTTCCGGCCGCAGCGCGGCGATCTGGCGGTCCGACAAGCCGCTGTGCTTACACCGGCGTAGCAGATCGCCATCCAGCACGGCGGCGTCGGTCACCTCATGTCGCAGCGCCACGAGCTCGGCGACCTGCGCGACGAACCACGGGTCGATGCCGGAGGCCTCGGCGACCCGCTTCACCGAAGCGCTCAGTCGCAGGGCCAATTCGACGTCGTAGAGCCTGCCCTCGGCGGGTGTGCGTAGCCGGTCCAGCGCGTCCTCGACGGTGCCGTCAGGGTCCGGCGCCGTCCAAAACCCGGCCCGACTGGTCTCCAGCGACCTCATCACCTTGCCCAGCGCCTCGACGAAGTTGCGGCCCAACGACATTGCTTCACCGACGGATTTCATGGTGGTGGTCAGCGTGGGGTCGGCACCGGGAAACTTCTCGAACGCGAACCGCGGTGCCTTGACCACCACGTAGTCCAGGGTGGGCTCGAAGCAGGCCGGAGTTTCCTTGGTGATGTCGTTGAGGATCTCATCGAGGGTGTAGCCGACGGCGAGCTTGGCGGCGATCTTGGCGATCGGAAAGCCGGTGGCCTTGGAGGCCAGGGCACTTGACCGTGATACCCGCGGGTTCATCTCGATGACGACCAGCCGGCCGTCACGCGGGTCGACCGCGAACTGGATGTTGCAGCCGCCGGTGTCGACGCCGACCTCGCGCAGGATGGCGATGCCCAAATCCCGCATCCGCTGGTATTCCCGGTCGGTCAGCGTCATCGCCGGTGCCACGGTCACCGAGTCGCCGGTGTGCACGCCCATCGGATCGACGTTTTCGATCGAGCACACGACGACCACGTTGTCTTTGCCGTCGCGCATCAGCTCGAGCTCGAATTCCTTCCAGCCGTAGATCGATTCCTCGATCAGCACATTGGCGCTCGGGGACGCGGCCAGCCCGGCGCCGGCCATCCGGTCGACCTCCTCGGCGGTGTGCGCCATGCCCGAGCCCAGACCTCCCATGGTGAACGACGGCCGAACCACCACCGGCAGGCCGAGTTCACCGACGGTTTCGCGGACTTCGTCCATGGTGAAACAGACACGGCTGCGGGCTGATTCGCCGCCAACCTTGGCGACGATGTCCTTGAACCGCTGCCGGTCCTCACCACGCTGGATCGCGTCGAAGTCGGCGCCGATGAGCTCGATACCGTAGCGCTCCAGCACCCCGTTCTCGTACAACGCGACCGCGGTGTTGAGTGCGGTCTGCCCGCCCAGGGTGGCCAGCAGGGCATCGATCTTGTTGCCACGCTCGGCCTGCTGTGCGATAACCCGTTCGACGAAGCGCGGGGTGATGGGTTCGACGTAGGTGTGATCGGCGTATTCGGGGTCGGTCATGATGGTCGCCGGGTTGGAATTGACCAGGCTCACCTGGAGCCCTTCGGCGCGCAGCACCCGGCAGGCCTGGGTGCCCGAGTAGTCGAATTCGCACGCCTGCCCGATGACGATCGGCCCGGAGCCGATCACCAGGACATGACGCAAGTCGGTGCGCCGTGGCATTACCCGCTCTCCCCCGCCATCAGGTCGACGAAGTCGTCGAACAAGTACTCCGCGTCGTGCGGTCCAGCCGCGGCCTCCGGGTGGTACTGCACCGAAAAAGCTCTCCCGTCAACAAGTTTGACACCCTCAACGACGCCGTCGTTGGCGCAGGTATGACTGACCACCGCCGGGCCGAACGATGTGTCGAAGCGTTGGCCGGCCTCGCCTTCCAGCGCGAAGCCGTGATTCTGTGCGGTGACCGCGACCCGGCCGGTGGCGTGATCCATCACCGGGATGTTGATACCCCGGTGACCGAACACCATCTTGTAGGTGGACAGGCCCAGTGCGCGGCCCAGGATCTGGTTGCCGAAACAGATTCCAAACAATGGGATCCCGGCACCCAGCACCTCGCGGGTCACCTCGACGATGTGGTCGGCGGTGGCCGGGTCCCCTGGCCCGTTCGACAGGAACACGCCGTCGGGTTTGAGCGCGGCGATCTGCTCGAAGGTCGCCGACGACGGCAGCACGCGGCTGCGGACTCCGCGCCGCGCGAAATTGCGCGGGGTGTTGGTCTTGATCCCCAGATCAATCGCGGCCACCGTGAACCGGTGCGGCCCTTCGGGTTCCACGATGTAGGCGTCCACGGTACTGACCTGGCCGGCCAGGTCAGCACCCAGCATCGGTTGTTGGCCGCGCACCCGCGCGGCCAACTCGTCGGGCTCGGCGAGTGACGCACCGGAGAACACGCCCGCCTTCATCGAGCCACGGGTGCGCAAGTGGCGCACCACCGCGCGGGTGTCGATGCCGGCGATTCCGACGATGTGCTGGCGGACCAGTTCGTCTTCCAGTGTTCCGGTGGCGCGCCAGTTCGAGGCGCGCGGCGAGGGATCACGCACCGCGTAGCCGGCGACCCAGATCTTGTCGCCGCGGCTTTCGGCGTCCTCGCCGTTCCATCCGGTGTTGCCGATCTGCGGGGCGGTGGCCACCACGATCTGGCGGTGATAGCTGGGGTCGGTCAAGGTCTCCTGATACCCGGACATAGCGGTGGAAAAGACTGCCTCGCCAAGCGTCTGGCCGATCGCACCGAACGCCGTTCCGGTGAACGTCCGGTCGTCCTCGAGGACCAGCATCGCTTTGTCCCGCCGCTGCTCTGCGCCGCTCATCGGGTGTTCTCCGGTAGCCAGCGGGTGTACTCGTCGCGGTCGTTTCCGCGGAACCCGAGGTCGATCTCGGTTCCCGACGGCAGACGCCATCGGATGGCCAGGATTCCCTCGTGAGAGGCCGCACTCCCGTCGTGGTCCCGCGCCCGCCGCGAACCCAGACCGGCGGGAACCACTTTGCCGACCATGCCGCGCTCGGTGCGGATGGCCGTGATCGACTCCTGCGGAATCCAGATCGGGCTGGCGCCGCTGCGCTGCACCATGATTCCCTCCGGGTAGCGCGTCAGCACCGCCTTGCTGCGGTAGCCCAAATCGCCGACCGCGACACGGTCGTGCCAGCTGGGCGCAACCGTGCACCCGACATACACGCCGCGAGTCGGCTCGACGATCGGCGACCCCACCATTTCCGGTATCGGCGGCAGCGTGCCGATCAGCTCGGCCTGCCGTCGCGCGCGCTCCCGCCAGCCGCGCAGCATTAGCTGGATGACAAACGCGATCACCAGCGCCAGCAGCCCGGCCATGATCAGCGATACGACCAGTGTTGCCGAATTCATGCCGGACTTTTTCCGTCGCGGGCGGTGATCTTGCCGCGCAGCAGCGTTGTGGTCACGGTGGCGGGCAGCGTCATGGTTTCGTATGGAGTGTTGGCCGAGCGGCTGGCCAGTTCGGGACCGGCGACCGTCCAGGTGGCGTCGGGGTCGACCACGGTCAGGTTGGCCGGTTCCCCGATTTCCAGGGGTCGACCGTGGTCGGGTAGCCCCGCGATGCGGGCCGGGTTCTCGCTCATCACCCGCGCCACGTCACGCCACGTCAGGAGGCCAGGGACGACCATCGTCTGCACCACCGCCGACAGCGCGGTCTGCAGCCCAAGCATCCCCGGCAGCGCCGCCGCGAACTCGACACACTTCTCGTGTTCGGCATGCGGGGCGTGATCGGTGGCCACACAGTCGATTACCCCGTCAGCCAATGCTTGACGCAGCGCCTGCGCGTCGGCGGCTTCCCGTAGCGGCGGGTTGACTCGGTTGATCCCGTCGTAGCTGGCCAGTCGGCTGTCATCGAGCAGCAGGTGATGCGGGGTGACCTCGGCGGTGATCGAAATACCCTGGGACTTCGCCCATCTGAGGATCTCGACAGTGCCCGCGGTGGAGGCATGACAGATGTGTACCCGGGCGCCGGCGTCACGGGCCAGCAAGGCGTCGCGGGCGACGATCGACTCTTCGGCGGCCCTCGGCCAGCCCGACAACCCCAGTTTGGCAGCGTTCGGCCCTTCGTGCGCGACGGCGCCGACGGTCAGCCTGGGCTCTTCGGCGTGCTGGGCTATCAGCACGCCCAAGCCGGTCGCGTATTCCAGCGCCCGGCGCATGATCAGCGGGTCGTACACACACTTGCCGTCGTCGGAGAACATTCGCACCTGCGCGGCACCGGCCGCCATCATGCCCATTTCGGTGAGCTGGGTTCCGGCAAGCCCGACGGTGACGGCGCCGACCGGGTGCACGTCGACCAGGCCGACCTGCTGGCCGCGGTGCCAGACATGGTCGGTCACTACTGGGCTGTCGGCGACCGGGTTGGTGTTGGCCATCGCGAACACGGCGGTGAAGCCACCGAGAGCGGCAGCGGCCGAACCGGTTTCGATATCTTCGGCGTATTCGCGGCCGGGTTCGCGTAGATGGGTGTGCAGATCGACAAAACCGGGCAGCAGGATCTGTCCGGTGGCGTCGATGACATCTGAGGCTTTTTCGAGTCCTCCGGACTCCGCAAGCCCGGCGCCGATGTCGGCGATCTGACCGTCGTCGACCAGCACGTCGACCCGCTGGCCCGCACCGTATAGGCGCACCCCGCGCAGCAGCACGCTCATGCCACTCCCTCTTTTCCGGCGAGCCCTTTTCCGGCGAGCCCTTTTCCGGCGAGCCCTTTTCCGGCGAGCCCTTTGCCGGCGGACTCTGTCCCTACCAGCAGATGGAACAGCACCGCCATCCGCACGTGGACCCCATTGGAAACCTGTTGCAGCACAGCTGATTGCGTCGAGTCAGCCACCGACGAGGAAATCTCCATGCCGCGCAGCATCGGACCGGGATGCAGGACTACCGCGTGGCCGGGAAGCATCGCCTGGCGCCGCTCGGATAGTCCGTAGCGCACCGAATACTCCCGCGCAGAAGGAAAGAAGCCGCCGTTCATCCGCTCGGCTTGCACCCGCAACATCAGCATCGCGTCGGCGGCGGGCAGTTCGGCGTCGAGATCGTAGGACACCGTCACCGGCCAGTCGGCAACCCCGACCGGCAGCAGGGTCGGCGGAGCCACCAGCACCACCTCGGCGCCCAGGGTGGCCAGCAGCATGACGTTGGAACGGGCGACCCGGCTGTGCAGGATGTCACCGACGATGACGACGCGCCGGCCGTCGATCTCACCGAGCCGCTGCCGGATGGTCAGCGCGTCAAGCAACGCTTGAGTCGGGTGCTCGTGGGTGCCATCGCCGGCGTTGATCACCGACGGTCCGCCTCCGGCAATGTCAGAGGTCCAGTCTGCAAGCCGGTGCGCCGCACCCGAAGCGGGGTGCCGGATGATCAGCGCGTCGGCGCCCGCCGCCCGTAGGGTCAGTGCGGTGTCGCGCAACGATTCGCCTTTGCCTACCGACGATCCCGCCGCGCTGACGTTGATCACGTCCGCGCTCATCCACTTGCCGGCAACCTCGAATGACACCCGGGTGCGGGTGGAGTTCTCGTAGAACATCGTGATCACCGTCCGGCCCCGCAGCGTCGGCAGCTTGCGAACCTCGCGGCCCACCAGGGCCTGCGCGAACCGGTCTGCGTCGTCGAGGATCGCGGTGGCTTCGGCCCGAGACAGGTCACCGGCGGCCAGCAGATGCCTGCTCACGACGCATCCCCTCGGGAGATGACGACGCCGTCGCGACCGTCCTGTTCCCGGAGCAGCACGTGCACGCTCTCGCTGCGCGACGTCGGCACATTCTTGCCGACATAGTCGGCGCGCAGCGGCAGCTCGCGGTGGCCGCGGTCGACCAACACGGCCAACTGCACCACCCGCGGGCGGCCCACGTCGCGCAGTGCGTCCAGCGCCGAGCGCACCGAACGGCCGGAATACAGCACGTCGTCGACGAGGATCACCAGGGCGTCATCGATGCCGCCTGCCGGTATCGACGTGGCCTCCAGCGGCCGAGGCGGCTTTGTCATCAGGTCGTCGCGGTAGAGCGTGATGTCCAGCGCACCGTGGGCGACCTCGGCGCCGGAGAATTCGGCGATGTTGGCGGCCAGCCGGTCGGCCAATGTGACGCCGCGGGTGGGGATTCCCAACAGCACCACCCTTGGTGCGTCGGCACCATCCAGTGCGGTCTTTTCGATGATCTGATGCGCAATGCGGGAAACGGTACGGCCCACGTCGGCCGCCGACATCAATTCGCGGCCGGTGGCGGCATCACCTGCGGCACCCATGCGAGACCCTGACCTCCTTCTCCGCCTCTCTGGACGGATCGTTAAAGGATGTCGACTGACCGGCAGCGTAGCATTGCGTGCCGCCGGAGCGACGATCCGGGCCGCGTGGCGGCCCGGAATCGGACTACCCTGGCGAAAATGACCGGCCCGCGTCCCGCTGCCCAACCTTCCGGCGGTGTCCCCTTTGATTTCGACGCCCTCTACCGAGGGGAAAGCCCAAGCGAAGGCCTTCCAGCGATGGCCACGCCACCATGGGATACCAAGGCACCCAAGGAGAACGTCATCGCGTGGCAGGAGGGTGGCTGGGTCCACGGTGATGTTCTGGATATCGGCTGCGGACTCGGTGACAACGCCATCTACCTGGCCCAGCAGGGCTTCAACGTGACCGGACTCGACCTCTCGCCGACCGCGCTGATCACCGCCGAACGGCGGGCCAAGGACGCCGGGGTGACTGTGAAGTTTGCAGTGACCGACTCCACCAAGCTGGAGGGCTACACCGACGCATTCGACACCGTCGTCGACAGCGGCATGTTCCACTGTCTGGACGACGACGCCAAGCGCAGTTATGCGCGCGCAGCGCATCGGGCGACCAGGCCGGGTGCCACCCTGTTGCTCAGCTGTTTCTCCGACGCAAACCCACCCGGCGAGGAATGGCCACGGCCCGTGGTGTCCGAGCAGACGCTGCGCGATGTCCTTGGCGGCGCGGGCTGGGATATCGAATCGCTGCAGCCCACTACCTGGCGCCGCGAGATGGACGGCAACGAAGTCGAGATGGCGTTCTGGTACGTCCGCGCGCAACGGCACTAGCCGAACTCGCCCGTCATCTGAAGCATCCAGCCCGGCCCACTACCCTGAACCGGGTGAATCTCGTGGGCAACCAGGCCTCCATTCGGGAAGCCTGCGATGCCGGTCTGCTCGCCGGCGCCGTGACGGTGGTGTGGCGGCACGGAGAAGTGTTGCAGGTCAACGAGATCGGCTACCGCGACGTCGACGCCAAACTGCCGATCCAGCGTGACACCGTGTTCCGCATCGCGTCGATGACCAAACCGGTCACCGTGGCCGCAGCGATGAGCCTGGTCGACGAAAACAAGCTGGCGTTGCGCGACCCGATTGTGCGCTGGTTGCCGGAGTTCGCCGATATGCGGGTGCTGGACGACCCGAGCGGGCCGTTGGATCGAACCCATCCGGTGCAGCGAGCGATCCTGGTCGAGGACCTGCTCACTCATACCAGCGGCCTGGCGTACGGATTCTCGGTGGCCGGACCGATCTCCCGGGCATACGTCCGTCTGCCGTTCGGGCGCGGTCCCGACGCCTGGCTCGCCGCCCTCGCCGAGTTACCGCTAGTGCATCAGCCGGGCGAGCGGCTGACCTACAGTCACGCCATCGATGTGCTTGGCGTGCTGGTTTCTCGTGTCGAGGGCAAGCCGTTCCATCAGGTGCTCGACGAACGAATCCTGCAGCCACTGGGCATGATTGACACCGGGTTCTTCGTCTCGGTCGACAGCCGCCGTCGCGCCGCGACCATGTACCGGCTCGACGGCAACGACCAGCTGCAACACGACGTGATGGGCCAGCCGCACATCGCACCGCCCGCGTTCTGCAACGCCGGCGGCGGGCTGTGGTCGACCGCGGACGACTACCTGCGGTTCGTCGAAATGCTGATGCGCGGCGGGACATTGGATGGTGTGCGGGTGCTGTCACCGGAGTCGGTACGGCTGATGCGCACCGATCGGCTAACCGATGAGCACAAGCGGCATTCCTTCCTCGGTGCACCGTTCTGGATCGGCCGCGGGTTCGGGCTCAACCTGTCGGTGGTGACCGATCCGGCGAAGTCGGCGCCGTTGTTCGGGCCGGGTGGCGTCGGGACGTTCAGCTGGCCCGGTGCGTACGGCACGTGGTGGCAGGCCGATCCGGCCGCCGACCTGATCCTGCTGTACCTGATTCAGAACTTGCCCGCGCTGTCGGGCGACGCTGCGGCAGCGGTCGCCGGCAACACGTCACGCGCGAAGCTTCAAGCGGTGCAACCGAAATTCGTGCGCCGCACCTATCGCGCACTGGGCCTGTAGCGCCGGATCCACGAGATGGTCGATTACTTACCTGAACGCATCGACGGCCCGCGGCTCCTGCTGCGCCCGCCTGCACTCGACGATGCCGGCCCGCTGTTCCAACGGGTTGCCCGCGATCCTCAGGTCACCAAGCATCTGCTGTGGACACCGCACCCCGACGTGGCGACAACTCGGCTGGTGATTACGCAAAGACTCAATGTTGGCGACGACGAGCGGACCTGGGTCATCGCGCTGCGGCATAGCGACGACGTCATCGGGCTCGCCAGTTGCCGGCGCCCGGTGCGGCACTCCGTCGAAATTGGTTACTGCCTCGGTCGGCGTTGGTGGGGCAAGGGTTTGATGTCCCAAGCGCTCGACATGCTGGTGGCCGCGTTGGACGCCGATCACGAGGTTTACCGCATCTGGGCCACGTGCGATGTCGACAACGAGCGTTCGGCGCGATTGCTGCTGCGAGCCGGCTTCGTGCTGGAAGGCCGGCTGACCCGGCACGCCGTCTACCCCAACCTGGGGCCCGAACCACGTGACAGCCTGCTCTACGCCAAGGCGCTGCGCTGAGCTAGATCATGGCGAACGGCGATAACTTCGCGCCGATCTCCAACGCACCGGCGAGCTCACGGCTGACGTCGTAGTCGAACACCACGTGACCGGAGATCACGTCGACGTCGCGCTTGGCACGCTGCAACGGGTGGTCCAGGAACTGCATACCGAGGACGCTACCATACCTTCTGGTATGGTAGCTGGCACCGGAAATCAGTGCCGCAGCATGACTTCCAGGAATTCCTCACGGCGCCCCGCGGCTACGGGGCTGGGCCGCGAACCGGATAGATGCAAGAAGCCGATCCCGGCGGCGAATGTGGCGTTAGCGCGCATATCGGCCTGCTCGGGGTCGAAGCCGTCGTCGAGGAAGGCCTGCCGGACCGCGGCAACCACCCGCTGGTCGGATGCCCGCACCGCGGCGGCGACCGCGGACTCCGATCGCGCCCATTCCCGCATGGCGCGCTCCAGCACCCAATGCCGAGGACCAACCAGTGCGGTCATCATGCGCGACAACCGCTGCCGGGGCGGCTCACTCGCCAGGTCGTCAAAGGACCCCCGGTCCTCGTCGCGGACGGCGGCCCAGGTGTCGATCAGCGCCTCGCGGTAGGCCTTCATGTCGCTGAAATGCCAATAGAAGCTGCCCTTGGTGACGGCCAGGCGACTGCACAGGCGTCCAAGTGTCAGGGCCTTCACGCCGTCCTCGGCGAGCACCCGGAAGCCTTCCTGCACCCAGTCATCCACGGAGAGCCGGGAATTGGCCGCGCCACCCGAAGTCGCCATGGGCGGTAAGCCTAGCGACTGGCGCGGACGTCAGCCGCGGATGCCAACAACGTCCGAATGCCGCGCCGCGGTGATCCGTTTCAGCGCGGCCTCGGTGAACACCGACAACCCGAGGTCAGGGTTGTATCCGTGGATTTCCTTGACGTCGAGTTGGGCCATGAAATAGAGGATTTCCTTCGAGACCATCTGGCCTGGAACCAGTACCGGGAAGCCGGGCGGATAGGGCACGACGAAGGTGGTGGACACCAGCACCTTGCCCTCGGCAAGCCGTCGCCCGGCCTCGCCAACCATCACGTGCTCGCGGTCGGACTCCTCGTATCCGGCGTAGAACGCCGCGCGCATATCGCCGAACGAGCTTGCGCCGCCTGGTCGGAACGCGGCGTCGAATTCGCTGAAGTCCGGCAGTGGCGGCAGATCCTCGGTGATCTCCTCCACCCGACGTTGGTGCAGAGCGCGATCGTCTCTGCTGGCCGCGCACTGGATGCGATCGAAGTCGGTGGCTACCCGGCGCAACACGTCGAGCAGATAGTGCACGCTCGACCAGGTGACACCGATGGTGAAGATCAACAGCACGCTGTTGATCGAGGTTTTGTTGATCTGGATGCCGAACCGGTCCATCAGGATCTTCTCGCGGAAGTCGTATCCGTTCATGCCGGTCTGACCCACATATAAGGTGACCCGCGTCGGGTCGAGCACGAATTGGTCCGAGCGCCACGCCTCGTTCCAGTCCGCCAGCACACCCTGCCGCACCTGACGGTAGGAGCTGACCGCCGAGAGCCGAAACTCGTCGGGCACCAGGTCGGACTCGTCGAGGATGCGAAACCACTTGCTGATCAGGCGGTCTTTGCGGACGCGGTGCCGGAAGACCAGCGCCATGTCATAGACGTTTCGGACCAGCTGGAACCCTTCGATATCAACTTGCCGGCGCGCCAAATCCAGCGAGGCCAGTAGTTGCTGGTTCGGCGACGTCGAGGTGTGGGTCAAAAACGCCTCACCGAACGAATCGCGGGTGAGCGCGTTGAAATCCTGGTCGCGGATATGAACCATCGACGCCTGCCGCAGCGCCGACAGCGACTTGTGGGTGGAATGGGTGGCGTAGACCCGCACACGTGCCCGGCTCGGGTCGGGCAGCAGCCGGTGGTCAAGCCACTCCGCACGGTCGACGCCTTGCATCTCGGCGCGCCACGTTTGGTACTCCCGCGCGTAGGCCGGAGAGGCCAACATCGACTCGAGTTGCTCGGCGGCGATCATCGCCGTGCGCTGCCGCGCCCACGGCACCGCGGTGGCGAACGCGTACCACGCCTCGTCCCACAGGAAGCAGATGTCCGGCTTGATCGCCAGCACCTCCTCCATCACCCGCCGCGGGTTATAGACGATGCCGTCGAACGTGCAGTTGGTGAGCAGCAGCATGCGCACCCGGCCCAGCTGCCCGGCCGCTTCCAGGTCGAGCAGCGCCTTTTTGATGGTGTGCAGCGATACGGCGCCGTAAATCGCGAACGGCTGCAGCTCGTAGGCATCCAGGTATAGCGGGTACGCCCCGGCCAGCACCAACCCGTAGTGATGCGACTTGTGGCAGTTGCGGTCGATCAGAACGATGTCGCCCGGCCGGGTCAGGGCCTGCACGACGATCTTGTTCGCGGTGGACGTTCCGTTGGTGACGAAGTAGGTCTGATTGGAATTCCAGGTTTTGGCCGCCTTGTCCATCGCCGCCCTGATGTTTCCGTGCGGGTCCAAAAGTGAGTCCAGCCCGCCCGATGTGGTCGACGTCTCGGCCATGAAAATGTTGCGGCCGTAGAACTCCCCCATGTCGTGCAGTGACTTGGAGTTGAAGATGCTGGCGCCACGTGCGATGGGAAGGGCGTGAAACTGGCCGGCCGGCCGTGCCGCGTAGGCCCGTAGTGCATCGAAAAACGGCGTGGCGTAACGGTTCCGGATGCCGGCGAGCACGGTGCTGTACAGGTCGGTGACGTCGTTGAGCCGGTAAAAGGTGCGGTCGTAGACGTTGGGCTCATCTTCTGCCTCGGAAGCGATCGATTCGTCGGTGAGCAGGTAAAGGTCGATGCTTGGGCGCAGCTCGCGGATCCACTCGCCGCATTCCACCCAGTCGTGGGTGCGGTCGGTGGCCACCACTTGGTCGTTGGCCCCGAGCAACGTGTTCATCAGCGGGACCCGATCATGCGACCGCAGCCGAATGTCGTGCCGAATGATCGCCGCCTGAATCTCCCCGTTCAGCGCGACCGCAGTGATCGCGTCCTCGACGCTGGTAACGATCAAAAATTCGATTTGCACGTCGTCGCTAGGATTGCGAAGCGCGCGCAGGGATTCCGCCAAGCCCTCGGGAGCCGTGGGCGGGGAATCATCGGCGAGCAGAACCGTGTAGAACTGCTGTTCTTTGGCCCGCGCCACCAGCTCCTGATCGGCCAACGACGCCGATGTGTCGAACAGCGCTGCGCGGTCGCCGTATTCGGACAGTAGCCGCACCGCGAGCGACACCTTCTCCTCGAGGCTCACCGTGGCAAGGTTGTCGAGATACTCGCGGAACACCGCCAAGTTCTCCGCGCCGGGATAGATCCAGTAGCGCTCGTAGGCACACAGACGATTCATCAGGCGCTTCGCCCTGGCCGCTTCGTGGCTGGTGTCCAGCCCGGCTCGGTCGACCACGGCGAGCTGATGGCATGCGTCGTCGAGCAGATTCCAGGTGTCGATGCGCGAGTACGACGGGTTCGCGACCGCCGCCAATGCGGAAACGTGAAGCCGCCTCGGGCGCCTGCCGTCTCGGTCCATATCGCCAGTGTGTCCCCCCGCAGATCAGCGCGCGGGCATTTCGGAAGGTCGACTAGCGGGTAATCAGTACGTGAATTCAAGCCTCGAACTCGTCGTCGCCGTCGTGGCCCCGGCGATCGCCGCGGGTGATCTCCATCCACCGCCGAACCGGAAGGTCCCAGCGCCGCGGTGCCACTTCGGTGACGTCGGACAGCGATCGCACCACGGCCTGCATCAATCCCATGATCGCGGCCATCACCGGCAGCAACGGCGACAACGGCTTGGCCACCGAACGCACCGTGCTGATGCGCCGGGCCAGAACTAAGCGCTCGATCGAGTGATACAGCCAGGCCCCGACACCCAACGCGTAGATCGCCAGCGCCGCCGCGATCACCGCCTGTCCGTAGGCCGCGCACACGACCGCCCCCAGCACGACCGTCGCCGCCAACACGGCAGCGATGACGGCGCGCAGCTCCAGCCGGGTCATGAATCCGCGCTCGGGTCCCGCACCGCCCCCTGGACCGCCTCAGCGGCCGCCCGGATCTGCGGCGTAACCAGCATGACCTGGCCCAGCACCCCGTTGACGAAGCCCGGTGAATCGTCGGTGGACAGCTCCTTGGCCAGCTCCACCGCCTCGTCGACGGCGACCGGCGCCGGGACGTCGTCGGCGTGCAGCAGCTCCCACACCGCAACCCGCAGGATGGCCCGGTCCACGGCCGGCAGCCGTTCCAGTGTCCAGCCCTGCAGATACGACGCGAGCAAGTCGTCGATATGTGCCGCGTGCGCGCTGACGCCGCGAGCCACTGTCGCCGTGTACGGATTCAGCGGCGCCACATCAGGCTTGGCCGCCGCCAGCGCGGTGCGCGCGTCGGCCGCCTCGGCCGGGGTCACCCCACGCGCCTCGGCCTCGAACAGCAAGTCGACCGCGCGTTTACGGGCCTGATGCCGTCCTTTGATGGGCCGCGCGGGCTTGGCGTCAGGCATCGTCAGGCGTTTACCCGTCCCAGGTAGCTGCCGTCACGCGAGTCCACCTTCAGCTTGTCCCCGGTGTTGATGAACAGCGGCACCTGAATCTCGGCACCGGTTTCCAGCGTGGCCGGCTTGGTGCCCGCGCTGGACCTATCGCCCTGCAGCCCTGGCTCGGTGTGAGTGACCTCGAGTTCGACCGACACCGGCAGCTCGATGTACAGCGGTGCCCCGTTGTGGAACGCCACCTGCACCGGCAGGCCTTCCAGTAGGAACCGCGCGTCGCCGCCGACCAGGGACTCCGGCAGCGGATGCTGCTCGTAGTCCTGGCTGTCCATGAACACGAAGTCCGAGCCGTCGCGGTACAGATAGGTGGTGTCACGCCGGTCGACGGTGGCGGTCTCCACCTTCACCCCGGCGTTGTAGGTCTTGTCGACGACCTTGCCCGAGAGCACGTTCTTCAGCTTGGTGCGCACGAACGCCGGGCCCTTGCCGGGTTTGACGTGCTGGAACTCGGTGATCGTCCACAGGTGTCCGTCGATAACCAGGACGAGCCCGTTCTTGAAATCGGCAGTGCTTGCCACAGTCGGTGAATCTCCTACAGAATCGCCAGTTATCTAGGGAATAGGTTTATGCCCGGTACTTGGTTGACCTGCAGATTTGACAGGCTTCCCCAAGATATCACATGCGGACAGCGTCGTACCCTAAGATAACGGGTGTGCGAAATACTTTGCCAGCGCCCGACCTCCCGGAACTGCTTGGGTCGTGGGAGATCGCCCTGCTCGCCGCCAACAAATCCCCCACCACCATCGACTCTTACCTGCGTGGCGTGAGGTTGTATTTGACGTGGTGCGATCAGAACGGGCACCCGACGAACCTTACCCGCGCCCAGGTGCAGCAGTACGCCGCTGAGCTGATCGCGGACGGCAAAGAGGCCAACACGGTACGGCTGCGTATTGCGTCGCTGCGGCAGTTCGGACGCTGGCTGGTGGACGAGAATGAGCTCTCCGATGATCCGCTGATCGGCGTCAAACCCCCAAAAATCCCCACCAAGGTTGTCCACGGTCTCACCGAGGAACAGTTGAGGGCACTCGTCAAGGCGTGCAAGGGAACTCGCTTCCGCGACCGCCGCGACGAGGCCATCGTCCGGTTGATGACAGAGACCGGGATGCGCGCCACCGAAACGGTCTCGCTCGCCGTAGCCGACGTTGAGCCTCTGAAGAATGGGATCGTCGTCATCCGGCGCGGTAAGGGCGCAAAAGGCCGCACAGCGCCATACGGACCGCAAACCGCAGCGGCGCTAGACCGCTACTTGCGGGCTCGCCGCGCACACAAGCACGCCGACACTCCGGCCCTGTGGTTGGGCGTGGGGGGCAAAGGTTTTGGGTACTTCGGCCTCAATGACACTCTGCGTGACCGGGCCAGAATCGCTGGGATTGACGGCTTCCACTTGCATCTCCTACGCCACACTGCGGCGACCCGTTGGTTGCGTGCTGGTGGATCGGAGGGGGGTTTGATGGCGGTCGCCGGTTGGTCAACGCGGTCAATGATCGAGAGATACACAGGTGCCTCCGCATCCGAGCGGGCGGCGGAGGAGTCGAGGAAGCTCGCGCTGGGCGACATCTAGCCCGAGAACCACCTAGGGGTGCGCGTCCGGCATCTTGAACAACAAGGGCGTGGCGCTAAAGATCATCCGCACCCGCTTTCTGCAGACTGTCCGTGATGATCTGGTATCCGGGTGAGGGTGGTGGTGTCGGGTCGGCGTCGGCTGCGCCGGCCACCACCACGGCCCCGGCGGCTAGTACCCCCGCGCAGGTGAGCTGCCTAGGTAGTCACTAGCCGGAACTACCTAGGCAATCGGTGGGAGCACCGACAATAAACACCGAATCCCGGCTCAGGGTTGTCGGATTACTTATAACGCGGCGCGTTACACGTCAATCGTCTGGCTGACGTAGTTCTCCCAGGTGGCGATCTTGCCTGCGTCAGTCAGAAGCCCCTGGTAATCCGGGTCGGTACTGAGGCCCTGCTGGATCTTGCCGTAGGTGGCCCAGTCCTTGGCGGTCGTCAGAAAGCCGATGGCGTTGGTCCCCGGACCCCCGACCATGGTGACCAGCACCGTGACGTTCTCCGCGCCATGCTTGCTGGAAAGCTTGCTCGCACGCTTCAGCTGCTTCTGAACGGCGTCCCAGGCCACGCCGGGGTTCGGATGGACGATAGTGGTTGCGACGATTGTCATGGTGGAGACCTTCCGCTAGAGGCGACAGAACCCTGACAGTCTCTGGCGCGGCAGAGTGGTCGCCTAGCGTAGGCGACTACTCCATTTCTGCGGATGCGCGGTGAGGAGCCGAGATGTTTAGGAGGGACCGATTGCTTCTGCCCTGAAGACACAGGGAAATAGCAACAAGGTCATTGCCGGTCGACCTGCCTCGTGAATGTGGGGTCGTTTGCCAGCACCGATGCATCGGCGTCGGTGGCATCTGCATGCGACTCACCTGTCAACGATGTGGTGGACTCAGACACCTCCTAGCGCGCTGACTCCGGCTGTTCAGCGGCGGCCGGTGGCCGGGGCGACGCGGGCCATCCCGCGCAGGATCCACGGTGCGCGCCTCCCGATCGCCTCCACGGCGCGATCCGAGCGGCGCATCGCGGTCCGACGGCCAGGAGTGGGCATTGACGCCAGTTCCGCCTCAGGCGATCCCGCCCGCGGGCCGTGGCGATTGACCGCCAGCAGTTGCCAGGTGCCGGGCACGCCGCGCAGCTCGACGCTGCCGCGGTCCTCGAAGCCCGTGCCCGACCCGACGACAAGGTCACGGACGGTGCGCGAGACGAGGATTTCGCCGGCGCCGGCATGGCCGAGGATCCGCGCCGCGATGTGTACCGCGAGCCCCCCGATGTCGGCGTCCAGCAGTTCGCACTCGCCGGTGTGGATGCCAGCGCGGATCTCGATGCCCAGTGTCTCGGCGTCCGCGCGCAAGGCCTCGGCGCAGCGGATGGCCTGCGTCGGGCCGTCGAACGTGGCGAGGTGACCGTCGCCGGTGCTCTTGACCACCGTGCCGCCGAATTGTTCCGTCAGTTCGGTGGTGATCTCGCCGAAGCGGTGCAGCACCGCGCGCCACCGCTCGTCGCCCGTCGCCGCGGCGTGTTGCGTCGAAGCGACGATATCGGTGAACAACACGGTGCGCAGGGCGCGATGTGACTGTGCGGGCGCAGCATGGCTGCCGGTGAGGAACTCCTCGATCCCGGTCAGGATCTTGTCGGGCTCGGTTAAGAACGGTGCGTGGTCCATACCCTCGACCTCCAGGTATCGCGCGCCGGGGATGTGGTCGGCGAGATACCGCCCGCCCTGCACCGGAACCGCTTGGTCCTCGCGGGCATGGATGACCAGAGTTGGCACGGTGATCGTTGGCAGGATCGGTCGCACGTCGGTCCGAAAGGCAGCTTCGAATGACGCCCGCGCCATTCCCGGGCTCGCGCTCATGCGCTCCAACATTGCGAGCTGGCGTATCGACCGGACCGACGGCGCGCTGATACTGGATGCCGCACCGCTGCCCCACCCGGAGCGCACGGCGCGGACGGCTTCCAGCCAGCGGGCGAGCTGTTCAATCGACGGCGTGTAGTCCTCGCCCACTTCGGAGAGGTAGCGCGCCCGCAGCTCGGCCGGGTCGCGATCCATGTCCTCCCACTCGCCTGGGTTAAACGCGTATGTGGCGCAGAGGATCAGCGCCCGCACTCGTTCCGGCCGTGTTGCCGCGAACATCATGCACGCCGGTCCACCGTCACTCAGACCGGAGACGACGGCCTGTGTGAAGCCGACCGCATCCATGACAGCCTCGATCTCGGCTGCTCGATCATCCAGCGTGCGAACTTTTGGCACCGGGTCCGAAAGCCCGACCCCAGCCTTGTCGAAGAAAAGGACGCGACAGAACGTGGCGAGCTGCTCAACGAACGCTTTGAATTGGGGGAGGGTCCAGGCCAGCTCGATGTGGCTGACGAACGGCCCGACGAGGACGAGCTCGACAGGCCCGTCGCCGAACACCTGATACGCCAGGCTGAGATCGCCGCAGGATGCGTACGACGTTTCCGGCACGGCATGAGCGTACTGCTGATCCCACCGCTCGCCGGGGCACCAGTGAAGCGGTAGTCATGGCTAGACCTCGTTTCTTCAAACGGGCTTAGCTGGTCCCCAAGATAACTGTCACTACAGCGCATACGATTGACCTTGTTTTACCAGGTCAGCGCATAGCGCTTGCTAAGTCAGAATCGCCAGTTCCTTGGGGAACCGGGTGAGTAATTCCGGTGCGTGGCCATGGGGCTGCGCCGTGTCCGCCACAACCAGCGTGTCCTCGATGCGGACGCCGCCGCGGTCGGGCAAATAGACGCCGGGCTCCACAGTCACCACGGAGCCCGCCAGTAGTGTACCGGCGGCGGTGGCGTTGATCCCTGGCGCTTCATGGATCTGCAGCCCCACGCCATGGCCGAGGCCGTGGCCGAAGTGCGCCCCGTGCCCGGCGTCGACGATCACCCCGCGAGCAGCGGCGTCCACGTCGGCCAGGCTGGCTCCGGGTTGTAGCGCAACCCGGCCGGCCCGCTGCGCGGCGCTGACCAGCTCGTAGATCTCCAGTTGCCAGTCGGCGGCCTTGCCCAGCACAAACGTGCGGGTCATATCGGAGTGGTACCCACCGACCAGGGCACCGAAGTCGATCTTGACGAAGTCGCCGTCGGCCAGCACCGCATCGGTCGGCCGATGATGCGGAATCGCCGAATTCGCCCCGCTGGCCACGATGGTCTCGAACGAGACGCCGTCGGCGCCGTGGTCCAGCATCAGCGCCTCCAGCTCACGGCCCACCTCGCGTTCGGTCCGGCCGGGCCGCAGCCCGCCGCGGGCCACCAGGTCGGCCAGCGCGGCGTCGGCGGCCTCGCAGGCCAGCCGCAGCAGCGCCACCTCGCCGGCATCCTTGATCTCGCGCAGCGCCTCTACCGTCTGCGAGGCGCGAACCAGTTCGGTGCCACCGGCCTCCGCTAACGCCGCGGCCAGCGCGTCGAAGCCGTCCACGGTGACCACGTGGCTCTCGAAGCCCAGCCGTTGCGCGCCTGCGGCCGCGGCGCGCCCGGCCAGGTAACGTCCGCAGGCCCGCTCGATGGCGACTTCCAAGTCGGGTGCCTGCTGGGCGGCCTGAGTGCGGTAGCGGCCGTCGGTGGCCAGCACTGGGTCGTGGTCGTCGGCGAACACCAGCAGGGCCGCGTTGGACCCGGTGAAACCGGAAAGGTAGCGCACGTTGATCAGATCGGTGACCAGCATCGCATCCAGGCCGGCCGTGCGGATTTTGGCACTCAGAGCGGCCCGACGTTGGGAATGTGTCACGCCCGATGACGCTACTCGCTACGCTGTGGCCCCATGACTAACTGGATGCTGCGCGGCCTGGTCTTCGGCGCCGCGATGGTCGTCGTTCGCCTGCTCCAGGGAACGCTGATCGATGTGTGGCAGACGCAGGCCGGGTTGATCAGCATCGTGCTGCTGCTTCTGTTCCTCGCCGGTGTGGTCGCCTGGGGGGTTATCGACGGCCGCGCCGACGCTGCCGCGAACCCGGACCCGGATCGCCGCAGCGATCTGGCGATGACATGGCTGCTGGCCGGCCTGGTGGCCGGGTTGCTCAGCGGCGCGGTGACGTGGCTGGTCTCGGTGTTCTACAAGTCGCTGTACGTTGGTGGGCTGATCAACGAGCTCACCACATTCGCGGCCTTCACCGCCCTGGTGGTGTTTCTGGGAGCAATCAGCGGGGTGACCGTTGGCCGCTATCTGATCGACCGCGCGGGTGCCTACAAACCGCAAGGCGGGCGCGACGGTGACGAGGATCGGGCCGACACCGACGTATTCGCCGCGGTCCGCTCGGACCAGGCCGCCGCCGAGGGTGGCGCGTGGCCGCAGGAACATCCGGCGGCGGTCGCGACGGCCGAACGCGACGAGTACGAGGCGCCGACGGCCTACAGCGAAGAAGCGGACGAGACCACCGAGGCCGTCAACCCGCCTCACAGCGAGGCAACGACCGAAAAGATTCCCGGGCCGCCGCCGCACAGCACGGAAACGACCGAGGTGATCCCGGCCCACGAGACCGCCGAGCCCACCGAGGAGGTCGCGACGAAGGGCGACCCGGAGCGGACCGAGCCGACGGCCAAACGGGACGACGATCAGCGGTAGAGGCTGGCCAGATAGCGCAGGGCTAGCAGATAGCCCTGCACGCCGCATCCCACGATGACCCCCGTCGCGATGGGGCTCAGATAAGAGTGGTGCCGAAACTCCTCGCGGGCATACACATTGGAGATGTGCACCTCGATCAAGGGTGCGCTCAGCTCGGTGCAGGCGTCCCGCAAGGCCACCGACGTGTGCGTCAGCCCGCCGGCGTTGAGGATCACCGGCTCTTTCGCGTCGGCGGCCAGATGGATCCAATCCAGCAACTGGGCTTCGCTGTCGCTTTGCCGCACTACGACTTTCAATCCGAGCTCGGCAGCCTCACGTTCGATCAGCGCGACCAGATCGTCGTGGGTGGTGTCGCCGTAGACCTCAGGCTCGCGGCGGCCCAGCCGACCAAGATTGGGTCCGTTGATGACGTTGACAGGTGCGCTCATCGAGTACCCACCTCCGCGTAAGCCGCCGCAAGCAGGGCCGGGTCCGGCCCTTCCAGCCGGCCGGGCTTGGCCAGCCCGTCGAGCACCACGAACCGCAGCACCCCAGAGCGCGTCTTCTTGTCGCCGGCCATGTACTCCAGCAGTTGCGGCAAGGCGTCAGCGTCGTAGCCGACCGGCAAGCCCAACGACGTCAGGATGTCGCGGTGGCGCTGCGCGGTGGCGTCGTCGAGCCGCCCGGCCAGCCGGCCCAACTCAGCGGCGAACACCAAGCCCACCGAGACCGCGGCGCCGTGTCGCCATTGGTAGCGCTCCCGCCGCTCGATCGCGTGGCCCAAAGTATGGCCATAGTTCAGGATTTCGCGCAACGCCGATTCCTTCTCGTCAGCGGCGACCACCTCGGCCTTGACAGCGACCGCGCGCCGGATCAGCTCCGGGAGAACCTCACCCGACGGGTCCAGCGCCGCCTGCGGATCGGCCTCGATCAGATCCAAAATCACCGGGTCGGCGATGAAACCCGCCTTCACGACTTCGGCCATACCGGCCGCGATCTCCTTGTGCGGCAACGTCTGCAAGGTCGCCAGGTCGACCAACACGCCGATCGGCTGATGAAACGCACCAACCAGGTTTTTACCGGCGTCGGTGTTGATACCGGTCTTGCCGCCGACCGCCGCGTCGACCATCGCCAGCAGCGTGGTGGGCACATGCACGATCGACACGCCCCGCAGCCAGGTCGCCGCGGCGAAGCCTGCGACGTCGGTGGCGGCCCCGCCGCCGAGGCTGACCAGAGCATCCTTGCGGCCAATGCCGATGCGGCCCAGCACTTCCCAGATGAACCCCACGACGCGCAATTCCTTGCCGGCTTCGGCGTCGGGAATTTCGATGCGGTGCCCGTCAATACCCTTGTCGGCCAAGTGGGTTCGGACCGCCTCCGCAGTCTGCGCCAGCACCGGCTGATGCAGGACGGCGACGCGATGCCGTCCGGCGAGCAGTTCGTCGAGCTCGCCCAGCAGCCCGGTGCCGATCACCACCGGGTACGGCGGGTCGACGGCCACCTGCACGGTGACCGGTGCGGAAGGCTCCGTCATTTGCCTGCCTCGGCGCGACGAGCCGCGGCCAACGCGGCCGGCGTGGCGGGGGTGGGCGGCGGCCCGGTTCGCGGCTCCGGTCCGCTCGGCGCGGGCGACGCCGGTGTGCGGCGCCACGGCGGCCGGCGGCGGCTGCGCCCGGCGCTGCCCGGTTGCGGGTCTTGAAGCCGGCACACGATGTGGCGGACGACGGCTCCGGGATTGCGACGGTTGGTGTTCACCCGGATGGTAGCGACTTGCCGGTACAGCGGGACACGCTCCGACATCAGCGCGCGGAACTTCTCGGCGCGGTCCGGTCCGGCCAGCAGTGGCCGCACGGTGTTGCCACCGGTGCGCCGCACCCCTTCGGCGGCAGTGATCTCTAAGTAGACGACGGTGTGACCGGCCAGCGCCGCGCGCACACCGGGACTGGTGACAGCGCCGCCGCCAAGCGACACGATGCCGTCATGCTCGGCCAGCGCCGCACGCACCACGCCTTCTTCGATGCGGCGGAACTCCTGCTCCCCGTCGGTCGCGAAGATGTCGGCGATGGGCCGTCCGGTCTGCTGTTCGATCGCCGCGTCGGTGTCGAGCATGTCGACGTCGAGGGCCTTGGCCAGCCGTCGCCCGATCGTGGACTTACCGGATCCCGGCAGTCCCACCAATACCGCTTTGGGTGCCATCGCAGTTACCCGGACGCCCGAACTTCGGTGACCGGTTCCCGGTCGGCGACCGACCGCCGATAGGCGTCGATGTTGCGGCGGGTTTCGGTCAGCGAATCGCCGCCGAACTTCTCCAGCGCCGCGCGCGCCAGCACCAGCGCCACCATGGTCTCGACCACGACACCGGCGGCCGGTACCGCGCATACATCGGAGCGCTGGTTGATCGCGACGGCCTCATCACCGGTCGCCATGTCCACGGTGGCCAGCGCGCGTGGAACGGTCGAAATCGGCTTCATGGCAGCGCGTACCCGCAGCGGCTGGCCGTTGGTCATGCCACCTTCCAGGCCGCCGGCCCGGTTGGTCGAGCGGACGACGCCGTCGGGCCCGGGGTACATCTCGTCGTGGGCGCGGCTGCCGCGTCGGCGCGCGGTGGTGAACCCGTCGCCGATCTCGACGCCCTTGATCGCCTGGATGCCCATCACCGCGGCGGCTAATTGGCTGTCCAACCGGTTGTCGCCGCTGGTGAACGAGCCGAGCCCGACGGGCAGACCCACCGCGACGGCCTCGACCACACCGCCCAGCGTGTCGCCGTCCTTCTTGGCGGCTTCGATCTCGGCGATCATCGATTCTTCGGCCGCCTTGTCGAATGCGCGCACCGGGCTGGCGTCGATCGCCGCCAAGTCCCCGGCCTGCGGCGGCGCGCCGTCGTAGGGCTGCGAATCGCCGATCGAGACGACGTGGGAGAGCACCTCGACGCCGAGGGCTTGCCGCAGGAACAGCCGGGCGACGGTACCGGCCGCGACCCGGGCAGCGGTCTCGCGGGCACTGGCCCGCTCGAGCACCGGACGCGCGTCGTCGAAACCGTACTTGAGCATGCCGGCGTAGTCGGCGTGGCCGGGCCGTGGCCGGGTCAGCGGCGCGTTGCGCGCCACCTCGAGCTCCGCCGCGTCCACCGGGTCGGGTGCCATCACGGTTTCCCACTTCGGCCATTCGGTGTTGGCGATCTCGATGGCGATCGGGCCGCCCAGCGTGACGCCGTGCCGTACCCCGGCCAGCACGGTGACGTGGTCGCGCTCGAACTTCATCCGGGCGCCGCGGCCGTAGCCGAGGCGACGGCGGGCCAGCTGGTCAGCAATATCGTCGGAGGTCACGGTCACTCCGGCGACCATGCCCTCGACCACGGCCATCAGTGCCCGGCCGTGGGATTCACCAGCAGTCGTCCATCGCAACACGTGTCCCATCTTCCCACGACCGGCATGGACGCGGGCAAAGCCTCAGCCTCTGGGTGGAATGCGCGGCGACCGCCGAAACGCGGTGAGCTGCCAGACGCCCAGCGCAAGCGCGACCGCGCCGGCATCGGCCAGCGCCCAGTTGCCCGCAACGCTCAGCGGCAACCAGCCGAACAACGCGGCTACCCACATGATCGGCGCCAGCAGAAGGTTGGACACGCCGAATCCGGCCACCAGCCCGCGCGGCGTGGGACGGATCCGGTTCAGACCGAGCAGCAGCCCGATACCGCCGACGAGGAACGACAGTCCGCCGGCCAGAAGCACCGCGTGCGGCACGCTCCACCAGTTCCCCAGCGGTCGGTCTAGTGCGGCCACGACCCCGCCCACAACAGTCCAGAAGACGAGATCGGCGCGAATGGGTCGCCAGCGTGTTTGATCAGTCTGGCGGGAAGTGGCTGAAATCGATGTGCTTGTCATGCCCCGATGGTGCGGCGAGAAGCACTGCCGACTCCACCAACGGGGCTGCCAGACGCTGCCAGTTCCACCGGGTTACGGCAGCTGGGTCAGTCCCACCGCCGCGACGCTGGCCAGACACATCGACGGGCCGTGCGGCACCGTCGGCCCCGACCGGCGCAGCGCGGCGACCACCGCCGTTGCCGCGGTCAGCAGCGGCGCGCCCAGTGCGGCCAGAAACCACACATCCGCACCGAAGCACCCGGTCAAAGCGCCGAGACCGAGCGCGAGCTTGACGTCGCCGGCGCCCAACCCCGTCGGGGCCACCAGGTGCACAAGCAGGTAGACGGTGGTTAGCGCCGCGGCGCCGGCCAGTGCCGTCGGCCCGCGCCCGGCGGCGACCGCACCGACCACGATGACGCCGGCTCCGGGCACCGTCAGCGTGTTCGGCAGCCGCCGCTGCGTGATGTCGTAGATGCTCAGCGCCGCCAGCCAGGCCAGCACCACGGCGGCGACCGCGATCCGCATGGGCGAGACGTTATTGCAGTGCGGCCGCCATGGCCGCTCGCGGCGCGGGCAGCCCTGTGAATTGTTCGACTTGTGCGAACGCCTGATGCAGCAGCATCTGCAGGCCGCTGATCACCCGGCCGCCCGCGGCGGCCACCGCTGAGGCCAGCGGCGTGGGCCACGGGTCGTAGATCGCGTCCAGCAGCACCGGCGCCGCAGCGAAGACTTCCGCGTGCCGCGCCGCCACTTCGGCGGGCAAGGTGTTGATCAGCACCCCCGCGGCAGCGACCGCGTCGGCGACCGCGCCGCCGTCCAGGTCGCAGAACCGGGCCGCGGCACCGACACGAGACGCCAGCTCCACCAACCCGGCGGCCTTGTCCGGGTTGCGTGCCACGACGGTGATGTCGGTGACGCCCAATTCGGCCAGGGCCACGATCGCCGCCGGCGCGGTGCCGCCGGACCCCGACACCACTGCTGCGCCCGTCGCCCTGCCCAGCGCACCCGTCACACCGTCGACGTCGGTGTTGTCGGCCCGCCAGCCACGCGGTGTTCGCAGCAGGGTGTTGGCGGCTCCGACCAGCTCGGCCCGGTCGGTGCGCTCGTCGGCGAACCGCAGCGCGGCGAATTTGCCGGGCATCGTCACCGAGACCCCGACCCACTCCGGCCCGAGCCCGCCGATCACGGCGGGCAATTCCTCGGCGCCGCACTCGATGCGCTCGTAGGTCCAGTCGGCTAAGCCCAGCGCGCGGTAGGCGGCCAGATGCAGCTGCGGAGAGCGTGAATGGCCGATCGGCGAACCGAGGACGCCGGCTTTTCTACCGCGCGCTGTCGAGGACACCGTTGCGTTTGGCCAACTCGATGTTCGCCAGATGCTGTTGGTAATCGCGGGTGAACAACGTCGTGCCCTGCGCGTCGATGGTGACGAAGTAGAGCCAGTCGCCGTCTGCCGGATGCTCGGCCGCTTTCAGCGCGTCGGTGCCCGGCGAGCAGATCGGCGTCGCGGGCAGCCCCTGCGCAACGTAGGTGTTCCACGGCGTGGCCTGCGCGCGGTCGGCGTCGCTGGTGGCTACTTCCCGGCGATCCAGCGGATAGTTCACCGTGGAGTCGAACTCCAATGTCCGGTGCTCGGCCAGCCGGTTGTAGATGACCCGCGCCACCTTCGGGAAGTCCTGGGGTTTGGCCTCCCGCTGGACCAGCGAGGCGACCACGAGAACGTCGTACGGCGACATGTTCATCGCGGTAGTGGTGTCCAGCAGACCCGACTTCACGTACTGCACCGCGCTGGTGCTGATCAGCGTCTCCAGAATCGTCTGCGGAGACGCCGAGGGGTTGACGTTGAATGTTCCCGGCGCGATCAGACCTTCGAGCCGGCGGTGATCGTCGCCCATCCCGGTGACCGGCCCGACGGCCCAGGACGGCACCGAAAGCGAAGCCAGCGCGGTCTTTTCGGCCGCCGTCCGCAGGTCGGTCGCCGCGACGCAGTGCCGGTTCCCGTCCAGGTCGACGCAGGTGGCCTTGGAGATCATCGTGAAGATGCCGGGCGTGGTGTCGTTGGTCTTGACGTCGGTCGTGTCGTCGAGCTGCTGGCCCTCCGGGATCACCAACTTGCCCACCCGACTCCCGGGATCGGCCAGCCGCTTCACCACCGAAGACGCCGGAATTTCGGTACGCAACCGGTAATAGCCGGGCTGAATCGCCGAAATCGCTTCATTGCCTTCTGCGGCCTCGACGAAGGCTTTGACAGTCCGGACGACGTCGTGATTGTGCAGCGTCTCGCCGATCGCCGTGGTCGAGTCGCCGGCGTGGACCTGAATCACCAGGTCTTGTTTGCCGTCGCCGGCGTAGTCGTTCTGCGAGCCGAAGCTGTGCCACATTCTGGAGCCGATGAACACAGCCGCCAAGACCACGACGATGAGTAAGCCCATCGCGAGTCCGAGCGCGACGCGACGCCGACGACGACGCCGCTCGGCGCGGATCCGCTCGGCGCGCGAGCGCACTCGACGCGGCGGCCCGACCGCCACGGGTTGAGCGCGCTCCCGGCTGTCAGACACCGTTGACCTCCCCGGGCAACATGACACGGCGTTCGTCGAGCCATCCCTGCAGGATCGCCACCGCCGCCGCTTGGTCGATGACCCTACGCTGGCCCTTGGCCCGGACCCCCGCCTGGCGCAGCGATCGCTGCGCGCTGACGGTCGTCAGCCGCTCGTCGGCCAGCCGCACCGGGATCGGGGCGATCCGGCGGGCCAGCAGTTCGGCCAGCTCGATCGCGTCACGGGCCGACGGGCCGGTGCGGTCGGCCAAGGTTCGCGGCAGACCGACGACAACTTCGACGGCGTGCAGCTCGGCGACCAACTCGACCAGCCGTCGCAGATGCTTGCCGGACCGGTCGCGGCGGACCGTCTCGACCGGCGTGGCCAGGATGCCGTCCGGGTCGCTGCAGGCCACGCCGATGCGCACACTGCCCACATCGACGCCGAGCCGCCGCCCGCGTCCGGGATCGTCCCCGCCGGGCCGATCCGGCAGGCGGTGCGAGGAGTCCACTCAGCCGACCCGCGCTATCTCTGCGCGCACCGCGTCGAGCGCCGCGTCGATGCCCGACGAATCCTTCCCGGAGCCCTGCGCGAGGTCGGCCTTACCGCCGCCCCGACCGTCGACGGCCCCGGCGAGCTGCTTGACCAAGTCGTTCGCCCGGATGCCCAGGTCCTGGGCTGCCGGGTTGGCGGCGACCGCATAAGGTACGGAGCCGCCTTCGCCTTCGGCGATGAGCGCGACCACCGCGGGATCGCTGCCGAGGTTGCCGCGGATGTCGCCGACCACGGACCGCAGGTCGGCTGCCGTCATCCCGGCCGGCATCCGTTGCGCCACCACCCGGACGTCACCGATGCGCTCGGGCTCGATACCGACCGCCGTTGCGGTGAGCCCGCCCCGGCGGGCGCGTTCCAGCTCTTTCTCCGCGGCCTTGAGCCGCTCGACCAGGTTGGCCACCCGGGCGGGCACCTCTTCGGACGGCACCTTCAGCGACGACGCCAGCCCGGCCATCAACGCGCGCTCCTTGGCCAGGTGGCGGAACGAGTCCAGCCCGACGTAGGCCTCCACCCGCCGCACCCCGGAACCGATCGACGATTCGCCCAGGATTGTCACCGGACCGATCTGCGCCGAGTTGTGCACATGCGTACCGCCGCACAGCTCCAGCGAGAACGGTCCGCCGATCTCCACCACCCGCACTTCGTCCGGATAGGCCTCGCCAAACAGTGCCATCGCCCCCATCGCCTTAGCTTTCTCCAGCTGCTCGGTGAAGGTGTGCACCTCGAAGTCCGCTTGCACGGCCTCGTTGGTGACTTCTTCGATCTGGGTGCGTTGCGCGTCGGTCAGCGGACCCTGCCAGTTGAAGTCGAAGCGCAAGTATCCCGGCCGGTTCAGCGAACCTGCTTGAACGGCGTTGGGGCCCAGCACTTGTCGCAGGGCGGCGTGCACCATGTGAGTGCCCGAATGCCCCTGGGTGGCGCCCTTGCGCCAGCCCGCGTCCACCGCCGCCACGACGGTGTCGCCCTCGACGAACTCCCCGGACTCCACGTTGACCCGGTGCACCGAAAGTGTTTTGGCGATCTTCTGCACGTCGGTGACCGCCGCCCGGGCGCTCTCGCCGGAACCGGTTCCGCTGATGACGCCGACGTCGGCGAGCTGACCGCCCGACTCGGCGTAGAGCGGTGTACGGTCCAACACGAGTTCGACGCGATCGCCACCGTCCGCGTGCGCCACCACCGGCACCCGCTTACCGTCGACGAAGATGCCGAGGATTCGGGCCTCCGACGTCAACTCGTTGAAGCCGGTGAACTCGGTGGGCCCCGCGTCGACCAGCTCCCGATAGGCGGACAGGTCGGCGTGCGCGTGTTTGCGCGCGGCGGCATCGGCTTTCGCGCGACGGCGCTGCTCGGCCATCAATTCCCGGAACCCGGCTTCGTCGACCTGCAGGCCGGCCTCGGCCGCCATCTCGAGGGTGAGCTCGATCGGGAATCCATAGGTGTCGTGCAGGGTGAAGGCATCCGACCCGGACAGCACGCCGGCGCCGGATGCCTTAGTGGCACCGGCCACCTCGTCGAACAGCCGTGAACCGGACTGCAGCGTGCGGTTGAACGCGGTCTCCTCGGCTACCGCGATGCGCCTGATCCGGTCGAAATCGGCCACGAGTTCGGGATACGACGGGCCCATCGCGTCACGCACGGTGGCCATCAGGTCGCCGACGATCGGGTCCTCGATGCCCAGCAGCTTGGCCGAGCGGATCACGCGGCGCAGCAGCCGACGCAGCACGTAGCCGCGCCCGTCATTGCCGGGACTTACGCCGTCGCCGATCAGGATCGCCGCGGTGCGGCTGTGGTCGGCGATGATGCGGTAGCGCACGTCGTCGTCGTGGTTGCCGACGTCATAAGGGCGAGGGCCACGGGTGGCGACTAAGTCGATGACCGGGCGCAGCAGATCGGTCTCGTAAACGTTGTGCACACCCTGCAGCAGCACCGCGACCCGCTCGACGCCCATGCCGGTGTCGATGTTCTTGCGCGGCAACGGCCCCAGGATCTGGTAGTCCTCTTTGCTGGTGCCTTCGCCGCGCTCGTTCTGCATGAACACGAGATTCCAGATCTCGATGTACCGCTCTTCGCTGGCCAGCGGACCGCCCTCGGGACCGTACTCCGGGCCGCGGTCGTAGTAGATCTCCGACGACGGACCGCATGGCCCGGGAATGCCCATCGACCAGTAGTTGTCGGCCATGCCGCGGCGCTGGATCCGCTCGGGGAGCAGCCCCGCGACCTCCTCCCACAGCTGCGCCGCTTCGTCGTCGTCCAAATAAACTGTGGCCCATAGCCTTTCAGGATCAAATCCGTAACCGCCGTCGGCCACGGAGTTGGTCAACAAAGTCCAGGCCAATTCGATGGCGCCGCGCTTGAAATAGTCGCCGAACGAGAAATTGCCGGCCATCTGGAAAAACGTGTTGTGCCGGGTGGTGATCCCCACTTCGTCGATATCGGGCGTGCGGATGCATTTCTGGATGCTGGTGGCCGTGGCGTACGGCGCAGTGCGCTGGCCCAGAAAGAACGGCACGAACTGGACCATGCCGGCGTTGACGAACAGCAGGTTGGGGTCGTCGAGGATCACCGAGGCACTCGGCACCTCCGTGTGACCCGCTTTCACGAAATGATCGAGGAACCTCTTCCTGATCTCGTGTGTCTGCACTTCTCCGCTTCCTCTTGCCGGGCTGGCCTACCCGGCCAGTTCCAGCCTATTAAGCAGCCTATTTCGACCGCATTACAGTACCGGTCCGGTTACCGCGCCTGAACACTCGACGAACCGGACCGCGGTTCAACCCTGGACGAAAGTCAACCGCACCGAGCGCCGCGGATTGTCCCGGTTCAGGTCGACCAGGACAACGCTCTGCCAGGTGCCCAGCAACGGTTCACCAGCCTGCACCGGCACGGTGATCGACGGCGCGATGATCGCCGGCAGCACATGATCGGCGCCGTGACCGGCAGATCCGTGCGCGTGCCGGTAGCGGTCGTCGCGCGGCAGCAGCCGCTCCAGGGTGTCGACGAGGTCGTCGTCGGAACCCGCGCCGGTTTCGATAATCGCCACGCCGGCTGTCGCGTGCGGGACGAAGACATTGCAGAGCCCGTCGCCCCGCGGGGAGCAAAACGCGCGCACTGACTCGGTCAAGTCGACGATTCGGCGACGCGCGGTGTCCACATCCAGCACATCAGTATTCACCGGTCCAGCCTACGGGCGATGCTCGCTGACCTGCCAATCCTGAGCGGCCGACCCTGACTGAACACACCGGATTTGCCCATTGCCATGGCCACTACGCCGGAGGAAGGTGTTGGTTGAACCGGTGGCGCCACCGGGGCGCTGCCCCGAGAGGAAAGGGGTGGATCGTGTACGCGCGCTCTACCACCATCCAGGCGCAACCATCGTCCATCGACGCAGGAGTTGCGCAGATTCGCGACGCCGTCATGCCAAGACTTCAGGAGGTCGACGGCTGTGTTGGCTTGTCGCTGTTGGCCGACCAGCGGACCGGCCGATGCATAGTGACCACCGCCTGGGAAACCGAAGAGGCGATGCGCGCCAGCGCCGAACAGATACAGCCGATTCGCGATCAAGCGGCGCGGGCCTTCGGCGGGACCGGCAGCCCAATGGTCGAAGAGTGGGAAATCGCGGTGCTGCACCGTGATCACCGCTCAGGTGAGGGCGCCTGCGCGCGGGCGACGTGGGTCAAGTTGCCGCCCGATCAACTTGACCAGGGCATCGAGTTTTACAAGACGTCCGTTCTGCCTGAGCTCGAGGCACTCGAGGGCTTCTGCAGCGCCAGCCTGCTGGTAGATCGCGCATCCGGACGCGCCGTGGCCAGTACGTCATTCGAGAGCCTCGAGGCGATGAATCGCAACAGAGAGCAGGCAACGGCCCTCAAGAACACGAAGACGGCCCAAGCGGGCGCCGAGGAGCTCGACGACTGCGAGTTCGAGCTCCGGCTCGCCCATCTGCGGGCACCCGAGCTGGTCTGATCGATCGAAACGGCGTAGACCGGCCGACCAACCGATTGGCTGTCGGCCGGTACTACCCTGCCAATCCCGAACAAGCGCAGCGGCATTGCCCATTGCCATCGGCAATGCGCCAGAGGAGGGTGGTTGGTGGGACCGGTGGCGCCACCGGGGCGCTGCTCCCGAGCAGCTCGACCCAGGAAAGGAAGGTCGTCTCGTGTACGCGCGATCTACCACTATCGAGGCGCAACCGTCGTCCATCGACGCCGGGATCGCGCATGTTCGCGATGTAGTCATGCCCGCACTTCAAAAAGTCGACGGCTGTCTTGGTGTGTCGTTGTTGGTCGACCGTGGCTCCGGTCGTTGCATTGCGACCAGCTCGTGGGAGAACGAACAGGCGATGCGTGCGAGCGCCAATGGGATACGGCCAGTTCGCGATCAGGCGGCCCAGACGTTCGGCGGTAGCCCGACGGTCGACGAATGGGAGATCGCGGTTCTGCACCGCGACCACCCCTCCGGCCCGGGTGCCGGCGTGCGCGCCACCTGGCTCAAAGTGCGGCCCGACCAGTTCGACCGCGCCATTGCTTTCTACCGGGAGTCGGTGCTGCCCGCGATCGAGGAACTCGAAGGTTTCTGCAGCGCGAGCCTGATGATCGACCGCACATCCTGGCGGGCGGTGGCGTCGTCGACGTTCGACAGCCTCGACGCCATGCAGCGCAACGAAGAGCGCGCCCGGTCGCTGCGTACCGCCCGGCTTCGCGACCTTGGCGCCGACCAGTTCGACGTCGGCGAGTTCGAATTGGCAATCGCCCACCTGCGGGTGCCCGAGCTGGTCTAGCGGGCTTTGCGCAGCGTCGCGCTACGGCAGCGAATCGCCGGGGAAACCGCGACACGCGTGCACCTCGAAGGTGAACACTCCGGCTTGCACGCCTGGATCGTCGTTCATGAGCGCGACGGTCTCATCGACGGTCCCGTTGAACACCCCGACGCCGCAGACATCGGAGCCATCGGTAACCGGCAACACCACCGCGAGCACGCCGTCGTGGCGTAGCCCGAAGTTACGCCGGCCGTGCTCCCAGATGACCGCCGGCGCCGTGTCGTCAGTAAAGTTCGGGCCCTGCTTGAGGATCACAACGATATAGGCCTGGGCGGTGGGCAGCAGCGCATTCATCTCGTCGTCGGTGAACGCCTTCATCCGCGGCCTCCTCCACGCCCGATCAGAGCGACGCGCGCCAGCGTCGCCTGGGCCATCTTCACATGTGCGGCGTCGACGAGGACGCCGTTGACGCCCACCGCGCCCAGGCCTTTCTGCTCGCCTTCGCGGTAGGCGGCGACGTTGCGCTCGGCCAGCGCGATCTCCTCGTCCGTCGGCGAGTAGACCTTGTTGGCGATCGCGATCTGTGTCGGGTGGATGGCCCACTTGCCGGTGTATCCCATCAGCGCGGCCCGTCGCGCGTCGCGCTGGTAGCCCTCCAGGTTGCGGTAGTCGGGATAGGGCGCGTCGATCGCGTCGATGCCGGCGATGCGGGCGGCGACGATCACTTTGTTGCGGGCATAAGCCCAGAAGTCGCCGGGGTATTCGCCGAGCGGGTCGAAGTTGGTGTCCACCCGGGCGCCCTGCGACAGCGAGAAGTCGCCGACACCGAAAATCAGCGCGTCCAGCCGCGGGCTGGCCGCCGCGATCTCCTCGGCGTTGGCCAGCCCCTCGACCTCTTCGATGAGCACCTCGAGGCGGATCTGCCGCGACAGGCCGAGCTTGGCTTCCAGCTGGGTGAGCAGCACGTCGACCCACCAAACATCGCGGGCCCGCAGCGCTTTCGGAATGATGATCGTCTCGAGGTTCTCCCGGGCGTGCGTGACGACCTCGACGATGTCGTCGTGGCACCACTTGGTGTCGAGCCCGTTGATGCGGATCGCCCGCACCGTGTGTCCCCAGTCGAGTTCGGTCAGCGCGGTAATGGCTTTGGCGCGTGCGGTCTCCTTGTGTGCGGGCGCGGTGGCGTCCTCCAGGTCGAGGAAGACCAGGTCGGCCTCCGACGCGGCGGCGTTGGCGAACATGTGGTCGTTGCTGGCGGGCACGGCGAGCTCCGAGCGGCGCAGTAACGGGGTCTCCCGGGTCATCGGCGGTCTCCTTTCACAGCACACCGCGGGCGTGCAGGTCGTCGACTTCGCCGCCGCTGAGGCCGAGCAGCTCTCCGTACACCTCGGCGTTGTGCTGACCGATCCGCGGGCCAAGATGCTGCACCCGACCGGTCGCCGCTGAGAACCGCGGCACCGGAGCCTGGACCGTCATCGCGCCGAGTTCGTCGTCGCCGACTTTGACGAACACTTCGCGATGCGCCAGCTGCTCGTCGGCGACCAGATCGGTGATGTCGTAGACCGGTGCGGCGGCCACCTCGGCGGCGTCGAAAATCTCCATCGCCTCGGCAAGTGTCTTGGTGGCCACCCAGTCGGCGACCACCTGGTCCACCTCGCGGGCCCGGGCCAGCCGGCGCTGCGGGTCGGAGAAGTCGGCGTCGTCGACCAAGTCGGCGCGACCGATCGCCCGGAACACCCGCAGCGCCAACTGCGGTGAGCTGCCCGACATGGCCAGCCAGCGATCGTCGGCGGTGCGGTAGGTGTTGCGCGGGGCGGAGATGTCCCAGCGGTTGCCCGCCCTGGTTGGCACCAGGCCGAGTTGGTCGTAGCCCAGCAGCGTCTGTTCCAGCAGCCGGGCCAGCGGGTCGATCAGGTTGATGTCGATCAGCTGCCCCGACGCTCCGTGCACGTCGCGGTGGTAGAGCGCCATCATCACCGCGAAGGCGGCGTTCAGCGAGGCGACTCCGTCGGCCAACATGAACGGCGGCAGCGTCGGTGGCCCGTCGGCCTGGCCGGTGATGTTGGCGAAGCCGCTCATCGCCTCGCCGAGCGTCCCGAAGCCGGGCCGTTCACTTTTCGGGCCGGTCAGCCCGTAGCCGGTGATATGCAGCATGACGATGTTGTCGTTGACGGCGCGCAGCGTCGGGTAGTCCAGCCCCCATTTGCGCAGCGTCGCCGGCCGGGTGTTGACGATCACCACGTCGGCGTGCTCGACCAACCGGCGCAGCAGCTCCTGCCCGTCGGCGACGCGCAGGTTGAGCGTGATCGAACGCTTGTTGCGCGACAACGACTTCCACATCAGCCCGACGCCGTCGATCTGGTTTCCCCAGGTGCGGATCGGGTCGCCGCCGTCGGGTTGCTCGATCTTGATGACGTCGGCGCCGAATTCACCCAGATAGGTGGCGGCCAGCGGTGCCGCGGCCAAGGTGGCGACGTCGAGAACCCGGATGCCTTCGAGCATCATGCTCCGACGGGTGCGCAGACCGGCCGTTGCAGCCCGAGGTGGTCGCGCAGCGTCGAACCGCTGTAGGAATCGCGGAACAGGCCGCGATGCTGCAATTCCGGGATCACCATCCGCACCACGTCTTCGAACGCGCCGGGCAAATGCGTTGCCGCCAGGACGAATCCGTCGCAGGCGCCGCCGTGGAACCACTCCTCCATCTGATCGGCGACCTGCGTCCCGGTGCCGACGAAACGTGGACCCTGCAGCAGGGTGGCGCGGTGGCCGGCCAGGTCGCGCAGCGTGATGTTGTCGCCGATGTGGGCGCGCAGGTTCTGCACCAGACCGCGGATACCCGACGCCGATTCGATGAGCTCATCGGTGATCGGGTCGTCGAGATCGTGTTTGGAGAAGTCGTAGTTCATCAACTCCGAGAGTAGGGTCAGCGACGCCATCGGGTGCACCAGGTCGTTGAGGAAGACCTGTTCGCGTTCTTTGGCGTGATCCTCTGTCTCGCCGACGACGGCGTAGGCCATCGGGCAGAGCTTAACCGACTGCGGGTCGCGGCCGGCGGCGTCGATGCGCTCTTTCTGGTCGGCGTAGTGGTTGCGGGCCACCTCGATACCCGGGTCGCCGGTGAAGATCAAATCCGCCCAGCGCGAAGCGAATTCACGCCCGCGACCCGACGAGCCGGCCTGGATGAGTACCGGTCGTCCCTGGGGGCTGCGCGGCACGGTCAGCGGCCCGCGCACCGAGAAGTACTCGCCGGCATGGTTTAGCTCGTGCACCTTGTCCGGGTCGGCGTAGATGCCGTTGACCCGGTCGTGCAGCACGGCGTCGTCTTCCCAGGTGTCCCACAGACCGACGGTGGCTTCGAGGAACTCCTCGGCGCGGTCGTAGCGGGCGTCATGGCCCAGATGCGTTTCCAGGCCGAAGTTCTGCGCCTCGCTGTCGTTGACCGAGGTGACGATGTTCCAGGCCGCCCGGCCGCCGGACAGGTGGTCGAGAGTGGCAAAGGTGCGGGCTATGTGGAACGGCGTGTAGTAGGTGGTGGAACCGGTCGCACCCAGGCCGATGTGCGACGTGGCCTGCGCGAGCACGCCCAGGACGATGGACAGGTCCAGCTTCACCGGCCGCGCGCCGTACTTGACGGCGTCGGCGACCGAGCCGCCGTAGATGCCCGGCATCGCGAGCCGGTCGTCGAAGAACATCAGGTCGAAACAACCCTCTTCGAGCTGCCTGCCGATCTTGGCGTAGTAGGACGCGTCGAGGTAACCGTGCTCGGTGGCGGGGTGACGCCACGAGCCCGCGTACACCGAGGTGCTGCCCGCTTGCATGAAGGCGACGAGTGCCATCTGTCGTGTAGTCATTATTGATGTCTAGCATCTGATATATTAGATTTCAAGTGTCAGATACCCCCACTGCCCTAAGGTCCCCGCCATGGCCCGCAACGACGGCGTTGATATCGCCGGGACAGTGCGCGAGCGCGCCGCGCGCGAGCTGCGCGACCGCATCCTCACCGGCGCGCTGCCCGCCGGTACCCGGCTGGACCTCGACGCGATCACCAAGGAATTCGCCACCAGCCGCACGCCGGTGCGCGAGGCATTGCTGGAGTTGTCCTACGACGGGCTGGTGCGAGTCGCTCCACGCAGCGGCATCACGGTGATCGGCATGAGCCCCGAGGACGTGCTCGACAGCTTCACGATTCTGGGCGTGCTGACCGGCCAAGCCGCGGCATGGGCCGCGCAGCGGGTCACCGAGGAAGGCATTCAGCGTTTGCGCGCCCTGGCAACAGACGTTGAAGCGCATGCCGGGGAAGGCGGCATCGTCGACGCGAATTGGCGGTTCCACCGCGAGATTCATCGGGCGGCCCATTCACGGCGATTGATGGCGCAGATCCGGCAGGCCGTCCGCGTCGTCCCGTCGAATTTCTTCGCGATGTTCCCCGAACACGAGCACAACGCACTCGACGAGCACGAAGCCCTGGTGTCGGCGCTCGCCGATGGTGACGCCGAAAAAGCCCGTCACATCGCCGAGCGACACGTGCTCGACGCGGGTCGCTCACTCGCCGCCTGGCTGGAACAGGCCAATACCGAGGGCTAGTTAACCGCGCCTGCGGCGGATGATCGCGCGCAGCCGGTCGAGCCGGGACGAAATCTCGCGCTCAGCGCCATGGTTGGTGGGCCGGTAATAATCGACTCTCACCACCTCGTCGGGCGGATACTGTTGCGCCACAACACCGTCGGGATCGTTGTGCGGGTAAACATAGCCCTGCGCGTTGCCCAGTGCCTCTGCCCCCAGATAGTGGCCGTCGCGCAGATGTGGCGGCACCAGCCCGGCCTTCCCGGCTTTGATGTCGGCCATCGCCGCACCCAGCGCCACGGTCACGGCGTTGGACTTGGGCGCAGTGGCCAGGTGAACGGTGGCGTGCGCCAGGGTCAGCTGGGCTTCGGGCATGCCGATCAGTTGCACGGTCTGCGCCGCGGCGACCGCGGTCTGTAGCGCGGTCAGGTCGGCCATGCCGATGTCCTCGCTGGCCAAAATTGTCAGCCTGCGCGCGATGAAGCGTGGGTCCTCACCGGCGACCAGCATCCTGGCCAGGTAGTGCAGCGCGGCGTCGACGTCGGAGCCACGGACCGACTTGATGAACGCGCTGATCACGTCGTAGTGCTGATCACCGTCGCGGTCGTAGCGCACCGCGGCCTTGTCCAGCGACTGCTCGATGGCCTCGACGGTGACCTGCTCCCCCGCCTCGGCTGCCACCTCCAGCGCGGTCAGCGCGCGGCGGGCGTCCCCGGCGGCCAGCCGGACCAGCAGGTCGACGGCCTCGGGCGTCACCTGCACCCGGCCGCCCATGCCGCGCGGGTCGTCGATCGCGCGCTGCACCACGGTGCGGACGTCGTCGGAGGTCAGCGGGCGCAGCTGCAGGATCAGCGACCGCGACAGCAGCGGGGCGACAACGGAAAACGACGGGTTCTCTGTGGTCGCTGCCACCAGCAGCACCACCCGGTTCTCCACCGCGGACAGCAACGCGTCTTGCTGGGTTTTGGAAAACCGGTGCACCTCGTCGATGAACAGCACGGTCTGTTCGCCGTGGGCGGCGGCGCGCCGAGCCAAGTCGATGACCGCGCGGACTTCCTTGACCCCGGCCGACAAGGCCGACAGCGCCTCGAACCGCCGGCCGGTGGCTTGCGAGATCAGCGCGGCCAGCGTGGTCTTACCGCTGCCGGGTGGGCCATACAGGATGGCCGACGCCACCCCCGAGCCCTCGACCAGCCGCCGCAGTGGCGACCCGGGTTGCAGCAGGTGGTCCTGTCCGACCACCTCGTCGAGACTGACCGGGCGCATCCGCACCGCCAACGGCGCAGCGGCCGAACCGCCCTGCGCGCGCTCGCTGAGACTGGTCGCGTCGGGGACGTCGAACAGACCGTCGGACACGGTGTCAGGCATACCACGTCACGGCGACATCGCATCGCGCAATGTGAGGTCGCAGCGGGGCAGCCGAATAATTGCTAAGTTCTCCGAGACGCACGCCTGCACAACTCCCCGACGACGAGGCAGGACCGGCCATGAGCCAACCCCCCGAGCACCCAGGCAGCCCGAGCGATCCGTGGGGCGATAACCCCAATCAGGGCGACTACCCGCCACCCGGCTACGGACGACCTCCCGGTCCGCCGCCCGGGCCGCCGCCCGGCTATGGACCACCTCCCGGTCCGCCGCCGGGGTACGGCCGGCCCCAGCAGGGGTACGGCGGGCCCCCACCGCCGCCGCCCGGCTACGGGCCACCGCCTCCCGGCTACGGGCCACCGCCTCCCGGCTACGGGCCACCGCCTCCCGGCTACGGGCCACCGCCTCCCGGGTACGGGCCACCGCCTCCCGGCTACCCTCCGCAGCCCGGCTACCCGCCCGGCTACCCGGCTCCTCCCGGCTACCCACCGCCCCCCGGGCAGCAGTTCAACATCGGTGATGCGTTCACCTGGGCGTGGAACAAGTTCAGTAAAAATGTTGGGCCGCTGATCCTTGCGGCCCTGCTGTACTTCCTGATCGGGGTAGTCCTACACGGCCTGGTGTTCGTGTTGCTGGGCGGCGCCAATGCCAACACCGCAGGCGCCGACGGCGATTACGGCGCGTCGTTCACTGCGGGTTTGGACACCACCGGCTTTCTCGTACTACAGATCGTGGCGTTCGTCTTCGGCATCTTCGTACAGGCAGCGTTTTTGTCCGGGGCGCTCGACCTTGCCGACGGCAGGCCGGTGACCGTGGGCTCGTTCTTCAAGCCGCGCAACTTTGGCAATGTCATCCTGGCTGCCCTACTGCTCGCCCTGATCACCGGGATCCTGAATTTGCCGTCGCTGCTTTCCAGCTTCATCTTCGGCCTGCTCGCCCTTGTGGCGATCGCTGTATTCACCTTCTTCGCGCTGTTCACAATCGCCTTCGCGACAGATCGCGGCCTGTCGCCGATCGACGCGCTGAAGGCCAGCTTCAGCACGGTCAGGTCGAATATCGGCAACACGCTGCTGTCCTTGGTGGTGCAGGTCCTGATCGTGCTGCTCGGCTTCCTGGCCTGCGGCATCGGCATCATCGTGGCCGGGCCGGTGGCGCTGCTGATCCAGGTCTACACCTATCGTCGGCTCTCCGGCGGCTCGGTCTCGGCGCCGACCCCTTAGGCTCACCGCGGCGGGTTCAATGGCGGCGACCCGCTGCGCCCGGCTTGGCCGCGCTTGCGATCGCCGCTAGTCACGGCTGGGTGACGAAGTCGATCAGCTCCTCCACCCGGCCGATCAGCGCTGCGTCGAGATCCGTCCAGTCCCGAACCCGGCTGCGGATGCGAAGCCACGCCGCGGCGACGTCAGCCGAGTCGGCATGCGGCCAGCCCAGGGCCTGGCAGACCCCGTGCTTCCAGTCCACTCCGCGCGGGATGACCGGCCACTGCGCGAGACCCAGCCGGGCCGGTTTGACGGCTTGCCAGATGTCGACGAACGGATGCCCGACCACCAGCGTGTGCGCGCCGCCCGGGCTGCGGCGGACCGCGTCGGCCAGTCGGGATTCCTTCGAGCCGGGGACCAGGTGGTCGACGAGCACGCCGAGTCGTCGCTGCGGGCCCGGCCGGAACTGCTCGACAACGCCGACGAGATCATCGACGCCACCGAGGTACTCGACCACCACCCCCTCGATCCGCAGATCATCGCCCCACACCTGCTGGACGAGCTCGGCGTCGTGGCGGCCTTCGACGTAGATCCGGCCGGTCCGGGCTACCCGGGCACGTGTCCCGGTCACCGCCACCGAGCCCGACGCCGTCCGGGTGTCGGCCTTGGGTAACGGACGTCGCGATGCGGTCAGGATCACCGGTTTGCCGTCGACGAGATATCCCGGACCTATTGGGAACGGCTTGGTGCGGCCCTGCCGGTCCTCGAGCTCCATCCGGCCGTATTCGACGCGCACCACCGCGCCGACATAGCCGGTCTGCGCGTCCTCGACGACCATGCCGAGTTCGATTGGCAATTCAGCCGACCGGGTAGTGCGCGAGCCGTGCGGGTCACGCGCGAGTACGTCCGAGCCGTAATGATCGTCCACCCGAGCGATCCTAGGAACAGTGGCGGCCAATCCCGGTTACGCCACTCCGCCATGGTCACGCGGGAAGCTGAATTGGGCTGCGCTGCGGCGTTGTGGCTGGTGTGATGAGATCAAGCGGTTATGACCATCAAAGTTGCGCTGGAGCACCGCACCAGCTACACCTTTGACCGGCCGGTCCGGGTTTTCCCACACGTCGTGCGGCTGCGCCCGGCACCGCACTCACGCACGCCCATCGAGGCCTACTCGCTGCGGGTCGAGCCGGCCGACCACTTCATCAACTGGCAACAGGACGCGGTAGGCAACTTCGTCTGTCGACTGACCTTCCCGAATCCGATGAGCCGGCTGACCATCACCGTCGGGCTCATCGCCGACCTCAAGGTGATCAACCCGTTCGACTTCTTCATCGAGGAATGGGCTGAGACCTGGCCGTCTGCCGGGTTCACCTACCCCGAGACGCTGTCAGATGACCTCAAGCCGTATCTGCGACCCGTCGACGAGCACGGCACCGGGTCGGGACCCGGCGAGCTGGTGCAGGCGTGGGTGCGCAACTTCTCGATGCCGGAGGGCACCCGCACGATCAACGCCCTGGTCGAGCTCAACCGGAGGATCAACACCGACCTGGGCTACAGCGTGCGCATGGAGCACGGCGTGCAGACGCCGGACTTCACGCTGCGTACCGGCGTCGGCTCATGCCGCGACTTCGCCTGGCTGCTGGTGTCGATCCTGCGCCAGCTGGGACTGGCCGCCCGGTTCGTGTCCGGCTACCTGGTACAGCTGGCCTCCGACGTCAAAGCGCTCGACGGGCCGTCGGGCCCGGCCGCCGACTTCACCGACCTGCACGCCTGGGCCGAGGTGTATATCCCTGGTGCGGGCTGGATCGGGCTGGACCCGACGTCGGGGCTGTTCGCCGGCCAGGGCCACATCCCGCTGGCCGCCACGCCGCATCCCGCGAGCGCGGCCCCGATCAGCGGCGGCACCGCACCCTGCGAGTCGGTGCTGGAATTCTCCAACACCGTCACCCGCATCCACGAAGACCCACGCGTCACACTGCCCTACACCGACGAGGCCTGGGCAACGATCCAAGACGTCGCGCGGGGCGTCGACGAGCGGATGGTCGCCGGCGACGTCCGACTCACCGTCGGCGGTGAGCCCACCTTCGTGTCGGTGGACAACCAGGTCGACGAGGAGTGGACCACAGCCGCCGACGGCCCGCACAAGCGTCAACGCGCGTCCGAGCTCGCCGCGCGGCTGAAAGCGGAGTGGGCCCCGCAGGGGCTGATCCACCGCGGTCAGGGCCGGTGGTATCCCGGAGAACCCTTGCCCCGCTGGCAGATTGCGCTGTACTGGCGCACCGACGGACAGCCACTGTGGCCCGACGACACGCTGCTGGCTGACCCGTGGAGTACCGACTCGAACAGCACGCCGGCAGACGACGCGGCGGCCTACGAGCTGCTCGCCGCCATCGCCGACGGTCTGGGATTACCACTCTCACAGGTGCGGCCGGCTTATGAAGACCCGCTGTCACGGCTGGCGGCCAAAGCCCTCCTGCCCGAGGGTGACCCGGTTGAACCGGATGCCGACCTCGACCCCGAAACTGGCCGGGACACCGCCGCGGGCCGCGCCGATCTGCTGGCGCGACTCGACGAATCCACTACGGCGCCAGCCGCATTCGTGCTACCGCTGCACCGCCGCGACGACGACCTCGGCTGGGCCAGCGCCAACTGGCGGCTGCGCCGCGGCCGCATCGTGCTGGTGGACGGGGACTCACCGGCGGGTCTGCGGCTGCCGCTGGATTCGATCAGCTGGAAGCCGCCACGGACCTCCTTCCTCACCGACCCGACAACCGTCGGCGACGAGCTGAACCCGTCGGACGGCGAGACGCAGCTGGATGACGACGAGACTGCGCCGACCACCGCGATGGTCGCCGAGGTTCGCGACGGGCTGCTCTACGTCTTCATGCCGCCCACCGAGGCGCTCGAACACTTCGTCGACCTCATCGCCCGACTCCACGCCGCAGCGGCGAAGATCGACTGCGCGGTCGTGATCGAAGGCTACGAACCGCCGCCGGACCCGCGGCTGAAGTCGACGACGATCACCCCCGACCCCGGGGTCATCGAGGTCAACATCGCGCCCACCGCCAGTTTCGCGGAGCAAAGCCGGCAGCTGGAAACCCTCTACGAGCAAGCCAGACTGGCCCGGCTGTCCACGGAGTCGTTCGAATTCGACGGCAGCCACGGCGGCACCGGCGGTGGTAACCACATCACGCTTGGCGGCATCACCCCGAAGGACTCACCGCTACTGCGCCGCCCCGACCTGTTGGTTTCGCTGCTGACCTATTGGCAGCGGCACCCGTCGCTGTCCTACCTGTTCGCCGGGCGGTTCATCGGCACCACGTCGCAGGCGCCGAGGGTGGACGAGGGTCGCCCCGAGGCGATCTACGAACTCGAGATCGCTTTCGCCGAAATCGCCCGGCTGACTTCGCCTTCCGGGGACCGGGGCCGCCCCAAACCGTGGGTGACCGACCGGGCGCTGCGGCATCTGCTCACCGACATCACCGGCAACACTCATCGCGCCGAGTTCTGCATCGACAAGCTCTACAACCCGGACAGCCCGCGCGGCAGGCTTGGCCTGTTGGAGCTGCGCGGCTTCGAGATGCCGCCGCATCTGCGGATGGCGATGGTGCAGTCGCTGCTGGTGCGTTCGCTGGTGGCATGGTTTTGGGACGAACCGCTGCGGGCTCCGCTGATCCGGCACGGCCCAAGCCTGCACGGGCGATACCTGTTGCCACACTTCCTGATTCACGACATCGCAGATGTCGCCGCAGACCTGCGCGCACAGGGCATCGCCTTCGAGACCAGCTGGCTGGACCCGTTTACCGAATTCCGCTTCCCGCGCATCGGCACCGCGGTGTTCGACGGCGTCGAGATCGAGCTGCGCGGCGCGATCGAGCCATGGAACACCCTGGGCGAGCAGGCCACTGCCACCGGCACCGCCCGTTACGTCGACTCATCCGTCGAGCGGATCCAAATCCGCATCATCGGCGCCGACCGCGACCGCTACCTGGTGACGTGCAACGGCTACCCGGTGCCGTTGCTGGCCACCGACACCCCCGACATCCACGTGGGCGGCGTGCGGTTTCGGGCCTGGCAGCCGCCCAGCGCGCTGCACCCGAGCATTACCATTGACGGTCCCCTGCAGTTCGAGCTCGTCGACGTCACCACCGCAACGTCGCGCGGCGGCTGCACCTACCACATCGCCCATCCTGGTGGGCGCGCCTACGACGTGCCTCCCGTCAACGCCGTCGAGGCCGAGTCCCGCCGCGCCCGACGCTTCGAGGCCACCGGCTTCACCCCGGGCAAACTCGATCTGTCCGACATCCGGGAAAAGCAAGCGCGAATTTCCACAGATATCGGCGCGCCGGGCATCCTCGACCTGCGACGCGTGCGTACCGTCCTGCGGTAATGGCTTCGGCAGAAATGGCAGTGCACCACTCCAGCGAGTCGTCGGCAGCTTTTCACTACCGCACCGACGTCGACCGGCTGCTGGCTGGCTATCGCGCCGCGCGTGCCCAGGAAGCCCTGTTCGACCTGCGCCCGCCCGGCTTACAAGGCCCGGTGGTCGGCTACGACGAATTCGTCGACGAAGCCGGAAACGTGCGGCCCGCGTGGACCGAGCTCGCCGACGCGGTTGGCGATCGCGGAAGGGCCGGTCTGAATCGGCTGAGCTCCGCTGTGCACCGGCTGGTGGACAACGACGACATCACCTATACCGTTGTCGATCCCGGCAGGGAGCCCGTCGCCGGTGCCCATGGCGTCGAGCCCAGGCCCTGGCACCTGGACCCGCTGCCACTGGTGGTGTCCGCCGCGGATTGGGAAGTACTCGAGGCCGGGCTGGTGCAGCGGTCGCGGGTGCTCAACGCCGTGCTCGCCGACCTGTACGGGAGCCGTCGCTCGCTCACGGAGGGTGTGCTGCCGCCGGAGCTGCTGTTCGCCCACCCCGGCTACGTCCGCGCCGCGAACGGAATCGAGGTGCCCGGGCACCACCAACTGTTCATGCACGCCTGTGATGTCAGCCGGCTGTCGGACGGCAGTTTCCGGGTCAACGCCGACTGGACCCAGGCGCCTTCGGGAGCCGGCTACGCGCTGGCTGACCGAAGGGTGCTCGCGCACGCCCTTCCTGACCTGTATGAGAGGGTCGGCCCGCGGCCGACGACACCATTCGCGCAGGCGCTGCGGTTGGCCCTGATCGACGCGGCACCCGACGGCGTCCAAGACCCGGTGGTGGTCGTGCTCAGCCCGGGCATCTACTCCGAAACCGCTTTCGATCAGGCGTATCTCGCGACGCTGTTGGGTTTCCCGTTGGTGGAGAGCGCGGATCTGGTGGTACGCGACGGCAAGTTGTGGATGCGCTCGCTGGGCACGCTCAAACGCGTCGACGTGGTATTCCGCCGCGTCGACGCGACCTATACCGACCCACTCGATCTGCGGGCCGATTCACGGCTTGGGGTGGCCGGTTTGGTGGAAGCGCAACACCGCGGAACGGTGACCGTGGTCAACACCGTTGGCAGCGGCATCCTGGAAAGTGCCGGGCTGCAACGGTTCCTGCCCGAGCTGGCCAAGCGGTTGCTCGGTGAAGCACCGCTGCTGGCTAGCGCACCCAGCTATTGGGGCGGCATCGACGGCGAACGCTCGCACCTGCTGGCGCACCTCTCGTCGTTGTTGATCAGGCCCACCATCGGTGGGCAAACGCTTGTCGGACCGACACTTTCGTCGGCGCGGTTGGCTGAGCTGGCTGCCTGCATCACGGCGATGCCATGGCAGTGGGTGGGCCAGGAGCTGCCGCAATTCTCGTCGGCACCTACCAGCAATGGCGATGAATTCTCTGCGGGCGGGGTGGGTCTGCGGTTGTTCACGGTGGCTCAACGCGGCGGCTACGCGCCGATGATCGGCGGCCTGGGATACGTGCTAGCGCCGGGGCCGACCGCTTATACACTGAAAACTGCTGTGGCAAAGGATATCTGGGTCCGTCCAACCGAGCGTTCGCGAACTGAGACGGTAACCCTCCCGGCGCCCGAGGCGCCGACGAAGGCGGGTGCGGGCACCCTCGGAGTCAGCTCGCCGCGGGTGTTGTCCGACCTGTTCTGGATGGGACGCTACGGTGAACGGGCCGAGAACATGGCCCGGTTGCTGATCGCTGCCCGCCGGCGTTACTACGAATTCCGGCATCGCCAGGAGACGTCTGAAAGCGAGTGCGTGCCGGTGCTGATGGCCACGCTGGGCCGGATCACCGGGACCGACACCGGGGCAGGGGATGCGGCGGAGACGATCGCCATCGCGCCTTCGACGCTGTGGTCGCTGACCATGGACCGCGACCGCCCCGGATCGTTGGTGCAGTCGGTGGACCGGCTGGCGCTGGCCGCGAGGGCGGTGCGTGACCAGTTGTCCAGCGACACCTGGGTGGCGCTGGCCGGCGTCGAGCGCGCGCTGGCGCACAAGTCCGAGCCGCCGGACTCGCTTGCCGAGGCAGACGCGGTGCTCGCGTCGGCTCAGTCCCAAACACTGGTCGGGATGCTGACGTTGGCCGGGGTGGCCGGTGAGTCGATGGTGCAGGACGTTGGCTGGACCGTCATGGATATCGGCAAACGCATCGAACGCGGCCTTGGGCTGACCGCGTTGCTGGACGCCACTCTGACGACCGTCCGGGCCCCGGCCGCCGAGCGAACCGTCATCGAGTCAACGCTGATCGCATCGGAATCGGCGGTCATCTACCGCCGCCGTACGGTGGGCAAGGTCAGCGTCGCCGCCCTGGCCGAGCTGATGCTCTTCGACCCGACGAACCCGCGGTCGTTGGTGTATCAACTGGAGCGGCTGCGGGCCGACCTCGGCGACCTACCCGGCTCGTCGGGGTCGTCGCGGCCGGAGCGGATGGTCGCCGAGATCAGCACCCTGCTGCGCCGGTCGCATCCCGCCGAACTGGAACGGGTGTCGGCCGACGGGCGCCGCGCGCGGTTGGCCGCCCTGCTGACCGCCGTACATGCCGCGTTGCGCGAGCTGGCCGAAGTCATCACCGCGACGCAGCTGGCGCTGCCCGGCGATATGCAGCCGCTGTGGGGGCCCGACGAGCGGCGGGTGATGCCGTGACCGCGAGGTGGACCTAGGCGCCCACCGGGTCGGGCTTCCCGGTGGGCGCGGTCACCTCGTCGATGACGGTGTGGATGAACTGCATCTTTTCCAAGACGGCCGCCGGCAGCACAAAGGGGTATAGGTCGTCGTGGCCCATCGAGCGGTTCACCATGTTCAGCGACCATGACAACGGTAACCACAGATCGATGATGTTGGGAAAAGCACTGGGGCCCAACGCCGGCCGGTCGAAGGTCGCGGTCGCCGGTGCTAGACCGCACCACGCCGAGGTGTCCAGGGTGTCGCGGATGTGCAGGTAATGCGCGAACGTCTCGGCCCAGTCCTCGGCCGGGTGCATCGTCGCGTACGACGACACGAATTTTTTCTTCCAACCCTCGGGCGCGCCCTCGCTGTAGTGCCGGTCCAGCGCCTCCTGGTAGTCGGCGTCCGGGTCGCCGTACAGCTCGTTGAACCGGGCCAGGAAGTCGCTGGACGGGGTGATCAGCCGGTAAAAGTAGTAATGCCCCACCTCGTGGCGGAAGTGCCCGAGCAGGGTGCGATAAGGCTCGTCCATCTCGACTCGCAGCTGCTCGCGGTGTACGTCGTTACCTTCGGCCAAGTCGATTGTGATGACACCGTTTTCGTGTCCGGTCATCACCTTCTCGTGTGCGCTGGACAGCAACCGGAAGGCCAGCCCGTGCTCAGGATCCTCATCGTGCCCGACAATCGGCAACTTCAGCTCGTACAGCTCGGCGATCAGCCGCCGTTTGGCCGCCTCAGCCCGGGCGAACTCCGCCAAACCAGCGGTGTCGGCGTCGTTGGGCCGTTCTACGGTCAGCGCGCATGACGTGCACAAGCCAACCGGGTTGTCCACACGGATCAGCCAATTGCATTCGGCGAGATTACGATTGCCGCACAGCTGGTACTCCTCGGCATCGACGAAGCCGGCCTGGTCACTCTCGCCGCCTTTGGCGATCACCAGCAGGGCCATCTCCGGGAGGGAGAACCCCAGCGCGCTACCGCACGACAGGCAGGTCGAATTCTCGAAGGTGAGGCGCTGGCCGCAGTTGGGACAGTGGAAGTCACGCATGCGGCTCGTCGCCCTCGTAAGGCACGACGTCGACGGCGACGTCGATCACGCTTTTCTCGGAATTGGTGTAGATGATGCCGCGCAGCGGCGGCACGTCGGCGTAGTCGCGGCCGCGCCCGACGATGATGTACCGCTCGTCGACCATCTGGTCGTTGGTGGGGTCCAGCCCCAGCCACTCGAACTGGCCGGGCGGTTGCGGTGTCCACACCGCGGCCCAGGCGTGGGTTGCATCGATGCCGATCATGCGGTCCTTTCCGGGCGGTGGATCCGTGGCCAGATACCCGGACACATAGCTGGCCGCCAAACCGTTGGCGCGCAAGCAGGCGATCGCCAGCCGCGCGAAGTCCTGACATACCCCTTCCCGGGCCGTCAGAACCTCATTGACTCCGGTGGAAACGGTGGTCGAACCGGAGCGATAGGTGAAGTCGGTGTAGATCCGCGACGAGAGATCGCGCAGCACTTCGACCAACGGACGTCCAGGGACGAAGCTCGGCGCAGCGTACTCGCGTACCTCGTCGGTGATCTCGGGCGGATTCAGGTCGAGAGCGAACTCGGCGGCCAGGGCACCCGGCGCCCCCACCGGACGGGCCTGCTCCCAGGGAGCCAGTGCCGGTCCGCTACCCCAGCGTTCTGGCGGTGCCGGATAGACCTCGACGACCGATTCGCTGATGATGGTCAGCGTCTGGTGGGGCTCGGTGACATGGAAATACGAGCTGATGTTGCCGTAGGTGTCGCGGCTGGTCGAGCTGTCCGCGGGCGCCGGTGAGATCCGCAGCTCGTGGTACAGGCAGCGTTGCCGAAGCATGTCCCGCGGGGTCAAGAACCCCCGGCCGTAGGAACTGGTCACCACGTCCGAGTAGCGATAGTCGGTGCGGTGGGTGATCCGGTAGCGGGCCCCCCGGCCCGGCGGGCGCTGATCCGGTGACAGCGGCTCGGGATCGCTGGCCTGCGTCGGCGACGTCACCCTGCAACACTAATTAGCCTCAAGATCGCGTGCAGCGGTGCGGCGCGATCCGCCCCTTCGCCCGCTTCCCGGGAGCACAATGAGTCATGGCCACGTGGGACGACGTCGCCACCATCGTCGGCGAGCTGCAGCTCACCGAGGAGCGGTCGCCGCGCGAATGGCGGGTCGGCAAGAAGCTGATCGCGTGGGAACGGCCGCTGCGTAACTCCGATCGGGAAGCGTTGACCGCGTTGGGCGTTGAGCCGCCGAACGGCGATATCCTGGGCGTCCGCGTTGCCGACGAAGGCGTCAAGTTCGCGTTGATCGCCGAAGAGCCGGACCTGTACTTCACCACCCCGCATTTCGATGGCTATCCAGCAGTGCTGGTCAAACTCGCCGAGATCGACGAGCTGGGGCTGCGTGAGGTGATTGTCGAGGCCTGGCTGACACAAGCCCCGAAACGGCTGGTCGAGGAGTTTCTCGGCGAGACCAGCTGACCGCTGCGCGTCGCGCTCCGACGCATCATGTATCACTTTGGTAACAGCAGCCACACTAGTCACTCTAATTAACTCGATCACGGCTAGATAACTTGATTCACTTTTACCCCTTTAGTTTAAACCTGCATCAGTAGGCTAATTTCTTAACTCTAATGAACATTAGCAACACTAAGCGCCTCCTTATCAATAATCTCACTAAATTGCTAAAGTCCCACACGTTGACACTTTTCACTTCAGTTTGTTATTAGTGTTAAATGAGTCATTTAGGTGGGCTATTGAGCACGATGTGCAAGCACCTGGTGATAGCCGCGTTGGTCGTCCTGGGCATCTCACTCGTGATTGATCCGACAACTGGAGTGGCTTACGCAGACGGCATGAACTGGGACGCCGTCGCGCAGTGTGAATCGGGTGGCAACTGGCACGCCAACACTGGCAATGGGTTCTATGGTGGACTGCAGTTCAAACCGTCCACCTGGGCCGCTAACGGCGGGATCGGCGACCCGTCCACGGCCTCGCGGGATGAACAGATCGCGGTGGCGAACCGGGTGCTGGCTACCCAGGGGCCTGGCGCGTGGCCCAAGTGCGGCGGTAACGGCCAGCTCTTCCCGATACAGATCGTCAACATCCTGCTGTCTGGGCACCCGGTAACTGGCACGCTGCAAAAGCTGTTGTCGCTGGTCCCGCATTAGCCGATTCGCGGGCGTAGTGACCACCCTGTGATGGGTGACGTGATCGCCCCGTGATCGAGCGTCCTGGACAGCGGTTGACGGGCTAACTACCTGGCGGGGCTAACTCGCCAGCTGTAGTTCGAAGACCGGGATGACCCGCGACGTCTTGGCCTGATACTCGGCGAAACCCGGTGCCGCAGCGGTTATCTGAGAGAAGAGCTCGTCGCGTTCGGCGGACGGTAATTCACGGGCGGTTACGTCCGAGGATTGACTGCCGATCTCGACGTGCGCCGACGGGTTGGCACGCAGATTGTGCACCCAGCTCGGGTTGATGTCGGCGCCGGCGTAAGACCCGATGATGAGCAGCTTGCCGTCGATGCGGAAATAGGCCAACGGCGAGACGCGCGGCTGACCGGATTTGGCGCCCGTCGTGGTCAACAGCAGCAGGTCCGCGCCCTCGAATTGGCCGCTGACCCTACCGTCGTTGGCCCGGAACTCGTCGGTGATGGTCTTGTTGAACGCTTTGATCGTTTCGGGGTCTGGAATTCCTTGGGTCATCAGCGCCGCTCCTTCTCATCGCTCCGCTCGCATCGTCGCCGACGCGGGGTCATGCCCGGTCAACCTGTCCGGGTCCGCCGTCTATTCCGTCTCGAGATCGACGCCAGTGCAGGAACGCCCCCCAAATATCGCTCTAGCGTCGATCTCGAAGCCGCTGTCGGTGGCGACCGCCACCATGCCGCCATGGGAGAAGTCTTTATCGGCAGCGAGTTCGTGGTGCACGGCGGACTCACCAAGTCCGATCTCCGACGCCATCGCGCGATCTTCCGTGACGTGTATGTGCCTAAACTCGGCGAGCCCTCGCTGCGCGATCGGACCGTCGGGGGCTGGCTTTGGTCCCGTCGTCGGGCGATCATCGCGGGTGTGGCCGCGTCGGCATTGCACTGCGCACAGTGGGTGGACGCAGACGTCCGTATTGAGCTGATAGCACCGAACGCTCGGGCCCAACCCGGCCTTATGGTGCGCAACGAGACTCTGGCCGACGATGAGATCACCAAGGTGCAACGGCTGCCTGTTACCACCCCTGCACGAACCGCGTACGATTTGGGCCGGCATCAGCCCCGCGGGCAAGCCGTCGACCGACTCGACGCGCTCATGCGCGCGACCCCGTTTTCGCTCGAGGATGTGTTGTTGCTTACCAAGCGCTATCCGGGTAGCCGAGGGCTGCGGCAGCTACGTGCGGCGATCCCACTCATCGATGGCGGTGCCGCGTCTCCGAGAGAGACGTGGCTGCGACTCCTGCTAATTGATGCGGGTCTGCCCGCCCCGACCACGCAGATACCTGTGCTCGACGGCCACCGGCCCGTGGCATTCCTCGATATGGGTTGGGAAGAGTTCAAGGTGGCCGCCGAATACGACGGCGACCAACATCGCAGTGACCGAAGGCAATACGTTAAAGACATCCGGCGCCACGAAGCAGTCGATGATCTCGGCTGGTACGTGGTGCGGGTGGTTTCCGAGGACCGGCCACGAGATGTCATCGATCGCATCTACAACGCACTTGGGCGGCGCGGGTACCGCCGAGATCGACGCTAGAGCCGAAAAATCGAAGAAAACCCGCGCTACTGTCGATCTCGATGCAATTCGGGCACCGCGTCGATCCCGGACTCCTTGCGTTGCTGGGCAGTGATCGGCGCCGGGGCGTCGGTCAGCGGGTCGACGCCACCGCCGGACTTCGGGAACGCGATCACCTCCCGGATAGAATCCATGCCGGCCAGCAGCGCGACGATCCGATCCCAGCCGAACGCGATCCCGCCGTGCGGCGGCGCACCAAAGGTGAACGCATCCAACAGGAATCCGAACTTCTCCTGCGCCTCGGCCGCGCCGATACCCATCATCGCGAAAACCCGTTCCTGAATGTCGCGGCGATGGATACGAATGGAGCCGCCACCGATTTCATTGCCGTTGCAGACGATGTCGTAGGCGTCGGCCAGCGCGCTGCCCGGGTCGCTGTCGAAGGTGGCCTCGGCCTCGGGGTTGGGCGAGGTAAACGCGTGATGCACCGCAGTCCACGCGCCGCCGCCCACCGCGACATCACCGGCGGCGGTGGCCTCGTCGGCCGGCTCGAACAGCGGGAAGTCCACCACCCAGGTGAACGCCCAGGCGTCGGGGTCAATCAGGTTGAGCCGGTTGGCGATCTCTACCCGGGCGGCACCCAACAACGCGCGCGATGCCTTGGCCGGCCCCGCCGAGAAGAAGATACAGTCACCGGGCTGGGCGCCGACGTGTGCCGCCAGGCCCGCGCGCTCAGCGTCGGACAGATTCTTGGCGACCGGCCCGCCCAGCGTCCCGTCGTCGCCGACCAGCACATAAGCCAGTCCCTTGTGCCCGCGCTGTTTGGCCCAGTCCTGCCAGCCGTCCAGCGTGCGACGCGGCTGCGACGCCCCACCCGCCATCACCACCGCACCCACGTACGGTGCCTGGAACACCCGAAATGTGGTGTCTTTGAAGAACTCTGTGCATTCGACCAGCTCCAGCCCGAACCGCAGGTCGGGTTTGTCCGAGCCGTACGTTCGCATCGCCTCGGCATAGCTGATGCGCGGCACCGGCAGCGGAAGGTCGTAGCCGATCAACGCCCACACCGCTTTGAGCACCTGTTCGGAGACCGCGATGACGTCGTCGGCCTCGACGAAACTCATCTCCATGTCCAGCTGGGTGAATTCCGGCTGACGGTCGGCACGGAAATCCTCGTCGCGGTAGCAGCGAGCGATCTGGTAGTAGCGCTCCATGCCTGCCACCATCAGCAGCTGCTTGAACAGCTGCGGGCTTTGCGGCAACGCGTAAAACGAGCCGGGCTGCAGCCGCGCAGGCACCAAGAAGTCGCGGGCGCCTTCCGGTGTCGACCGCGTCATTGTCGGCGTCTCGATCTCGACGAAGTCGTGCGCGGCCAGCACCCCGCGGGCAGCGGCATTTACCTTAGAGCGCAACCGAATCGCGTCGCCGGGGCCGTCGCGGCGCAGGTCGAGGTAGCGGTAACGCAGCCGGGTCTCCTCACCGGCGGGCTCGTCGAGCTGGAATGGCAGCGGCGCGCACTCACCCAGCACCGTGAGCGAGGTTGCGTTGACTTCGATCTCGCCGGTAGCGATCTCCGGGTTGGCGTTGCCCTCCGGGCGGATCTCGACGACACCCTCGACGGCGATGCAGAACTCGGCGCGCAGACGATGGGCCTGGGCCAGCACATCGGCGGCACGGAACACCACCTGGGACACTCCCGACGCGTCGCGCAGATCGATGAAGATCACCCCGCCGTGATCGCGCCGACGCGCGACCCATCCGGCCAGCGTTACCTGTTGGCCGGCATCGGTGGCCCGCAACGAACCCGCGGCGTGACTGCGCAGCACAAATACTCCTCGCAAACGGTTGAAACGACAGCCCAGTCTAGAGGCGGTAATTTCAAGGATCGTCATGGATATTGCAGTTGTCGGTCCCGGCGCCGTCGGTACGACGGTCGCCGCATACCTATACGCTGCCGGTTATCCCGTGCTGGTCTGCGGGCGCACACCGCGACCGCAGATCGAACTGCGGCCCGATGGTGCCGATCCGATCGTGGTGCCGGGTCCGGTACGCACCGACCCCGCCGAGATCACCGGCCCGGTGGGAATCGTCCTGCTGGCGATCAAAGCGACCCAGAACGCAGACGGAGGTCGTTGGCTGGCCCGACTGTGTGATGAGCAGACCGTCGTCGTCGTACTGCAGAACGGTGTCGAGCAGGTCGAGCAGGTCCAGCCGCATTGCCCGTCGTCAACGGTGATACCGGGCATCGTCTGGTTTTCAGCCGAGACTCAGCCCGAGGGCTGGGTGCGGCTGCGCGGCGAAGCCCGGCTGGCGCTGCCGACCGGGCCTGCCGCAACGACGTTCGCCGAGCTGTGGCGCGGCGCGGGGGGCACGGCCGACTGCGACCCCGACTTCACCACCGCCGCCTGGCGCAAGCTGCTGGTCAATGCGGTGGCCGGTCTGATGGCGCTCGCCGGGCGACGGGCGGGAATGTTTTGCCGCGACGACTTGGCCGCGCTGGCGCGCCGCTACGCCGCCGAATGCCTGGCGGTCGCCCGCGCCGAGGGCGCGCACCTGGGCGACGACGTCGCCGATGGCACGGTCGAGATGTTCCGTCAGGCGCCCACCGATATGGGCACCTCGATGCTGGCCGACCGTGAGGCCGGCCGGCCGCTGGAGTGGGACATCCGCAACGGGGTGATCATCCGGAAGGCACGCGCCCACGGGATCGCGACGCCGATCAGCGACATCCTGGTGCCGCTGCTCGCGGCGGCCAGCGACGGACCGGGTTAGCTTGTCAGAAAGACGCCGCCGCACCGAGGAGGAGCTCCTCTAGAGGGACAACGGAGAGAAACTCTGGTTCATTTGTCGCTGCCGAGACCGTTCCTATCAGGAGGTTATTCGGCGCAGACAGAGCATCGTCGTCCACACCTGCGAAAAATGCCGCCAGGCCTGCGGCTAGCTGGCCGCTGCTGAGATTCGAAAAGGCGGTCGTGAGATCGGCCTAGCCAGCCGCAAAGTCGCGGGGTGTCGGCACCGAGGAACAGGAACTCCACCGGTTCGCTGAAACCACTGCCAGGCTAAGAAAACCGCAGCGTGCTGCGATGATTTTCTCAGATAGTCACCTGTCGTTCTCATTGGAGAGCCGCGGCGCCCAAACAGCCGTGCGCGAACGACTTACTAAGCCTAAGGAAGTTAATTTGCCCTTGGCGCCGCAGCCACCTGAGTCCGGAGAATTGAACGTGCTCGCCTGCGGATCGCGCCGATCAGTACAGCCCTTCCCACGCCGAGCGACGGGATGCGTCCGGATCGTTGACAGTGACGTCGGAGGCCGATCGGATGACGCGGCTGGCGCGCCGCTCTGTGTCGTAGCGGGGCCAGTCATCAGACCAAGTCTGGCCGCCCGACCAGCCTTCGGTGGCGAAGTCCAACCAGGTCCGTTGCATCCGGCGGCCCACCGCGGGCGTCAGCAAGCCGCCCAACGGGTGCAGCCGTCGGCCCAGATGACAGCCGTAGTTGTGGTGGATGTGCACGATCTCGCTGCCATGCGCCGCGCCCAGACCCAACGCCCGCAGCGTCCACGACGCGTGATCGAACCGGTAAACATAGGTCGGCGCGTGCGCACTGTAGGCGTCGGCGAACGCCCAAGTCGGGGCGACGAACATCGCGTCAGCACCGATGGCCTCCAGCGCGCGGCGGCGTGGGTAGCCGGGGTAGGCCGCCAGTACCCGCGCCCGGGCCTCGGGAGCCAGCCGAGCGAAGTAGCGGTCGATGTTGGCCGGTGTCGTAGGCAGCATCGACGGCTTGTCCCGGGCGAACAGCGACGCCTCGTGTCGGTTGGTGCCGATGATCAACGGGATCCGAGCCGTCGCGCCCGCCCGCGCTGCCTCGATCGGGTGCCGCGGCAGCAGATCGACCCCGTAGGTCAGCCCGTGTGCCAGCGTCGGCGTCGCCGCCACACTCGCCAGCTGTAACTCCCCCGCGGCCCGGCGCAATTCGCGCTGCGGCAGCGCTTTCAACTCCCCCGCCGTTACCCCGAGCCGGCTGAGGAACCGCTGCGCCTGCTCGGCTCGCGTCGCTTGGTCGGCGATCAGCGGCAACGCAGGGCTCTGTGCAATCGCCCGGCCGAACAACCCGTCGGCGGCCGGACTGGCCAGTAGCGCCAATACCGAAGTGGCGCCTGCGGATTCCCCGAAAACGGTGACCCGGTCGGCGTCGCCGCCGAACGCGGCAATGTTGTCACGCACCCAAGCCAACGCGGCGATCTGGTCGCGCAGGCACAGATTATTTTCGAAGCCGTCGCCGAGGTCGCCGAGCTCGAAACCGCCGAACACCCCGACCCGGTAGGTCACGTTGACGACGACCACATTGCCATTGGCGGCCAGCCGCGATCCGTTGTAGAGCTGTAGTTGTCCAGCGCCGTTGAGGAACGCCCCGCCCGGGATCCACACCATCACCGGCCGTGAGCCGGACACATCCGGTGACCACACCGTCACCGTCAGGCAGGCCTCGTCGCGGATCTTCGGGTCATTGCGGTCGCCCGCGACCATCGAGCGGCTCTGCAGCGGCAGCGGCGCGTGCTCGACGGCGTCGCGCACACCCGTCCAGGGCACCAGCGGCGCGGGCGCGGCGAATCGACGCTCGCCAACGGGCTGCTGCGCGTAGGCGACGCCACGCCACACCGCGACGCCGCCGTCGACGGTGCCGCGAAGGTCGCCGAGCGTTGTGTGCGCGAATGCAGGAACTTCGGCAACCGCAGGCACGCCTGAATCGTAGTGTGCGAAGCTGATCTCGCTGGCTACGAGCCACGACATAGACGCAACGGAGAATGCGATGACCTTCAACGAGGGTATGCAGATCGACACCAGCATGACGTCGGCATCCGGCGGTGGCGGACGGGGAATCGCGATCGGCGGTGGACTGGGTGGCTTGCTGTTCGTCGTCGTGGCCCTGCTGCTCGGGGTCGACCCAGGCAAAGTGGCGACCCAGCTGCCGATGAACACCAGCCAGGACGCGGCGCCTGGGTTCGATCTGAACAAGTGCCGCACCGGGGCCGACGCCAACCAATACGTGCAGTGCCGCGTGATCGCGACCGGCAACTCCGTCGACGCGGTCTGGAAGCAGCTGATGCCCGGATACACCCGCCCTCGCACGCGGCTGTTCAGCGGCCAGGTCAACACCGGCTGCGGACCGGCCAGCACCGAAGTCGGCCCGTTCTACTGCCCGGTGGATCAGACCGCCTACTTCGACACCGGCTTCTTCGACGTGCTGCGTACCCAATTCGGTTCAAGCGGTGGACCATTGGCGCAGGAGTACGTGGTTGCTCACGAGTTCGGCCACCATGTGCAGGATCTGCAGGGGATTCTCGGCCGTGCCCAGCAGGGCGCGCAAGGCGCCGGCGGCAACGGCGTGCGCACCGAATTGCAGGCCGACTGCTATGCCGGGGTGTGGGCGCACTACGCCTCGACCATCAAGCAGGAGAGCACCGGGGTGCCGTACCTGGAACCGCTGAGTGACAAGGACATTGCCGACGCGCTGTCGGCGGCGGCGTCGGTGGGAGACGACCGCATTCAGAAGGCCGCCACCGGGCACACCACCCCTGAGTCGTGGACCCACGGCTCCTCGGAACAGCGGCAGCACTGGTTCACGGTCGGCTACCAAACCGGTGACCCCAACCAGTGCGACACCTTCCGCGAACCGAACCTCAACTAGCTCAGAACAGCGTCGGCTGGAGAGTCTCGGCGACTCGCTGCGGCGGGGCGGCATCGAATCGCCGCTGGTCGCCGCCCAGCCCGTATTTGGCGATCAGCGGTGCCGCCCGGGCCCGGATCTCGTCTCGGTACGGCGGCGGCAAATATGCTCCACGCCGGTACAACTCGCGATACTGTCCCACGAGTTGCGGGTGGGTGCGCGCCAGCCACGACATGAACCAGCCACGGGTCGACCCGCGCAAATGCAGCCCGAACACCGTGACACCGGTGGCCCCGGCCGCCGCGATCTGGTGCAGCAGACCGTCGAGATGCTCGACGGAATCGGTCAGGTAAGGCAGCACCGGCGCCACCATCACGTGGCAGTCCAGGCCGGCCTCGCGAATCGCCGCGATCAATCCGAGGCGGGCCTGCGGGCTGGGCGTACCCGGCTCCACCTGTTTGTGTAATTCAGGATCGCCGACCGCAAGTGATACGGCGAGGCTGACCGGGACGTGTCCGGCAGCGTCGGCGATCAGCGGCAGATCACGGCGCAGCAGTGTGCCCTTGGTGAGGATCGACAGCGGCGTTCCCGACCCCGCGAGCGCGCCGATAATGCCCGGCATCAAGGCGTAGCGGCCCTCGGCGCGTTGATAAGGGTCGGTGTTGGTGCCCAACGCCACCGTCTCGCGACACCACGACCGTCGGCTCAGCTCGCGGCGCAGGACGTCGGCGACATTCGTCTTGACGACGACTTGGGTGTCGAAGTCGTTGCCGCAGTCCAGATCAAGGTACTCGTGGGTGGGCCGGGCGAAACAGTACCGGCAGGCGTGCGAGCACCCGCGGTACCCGTTGACGGTGTACTGAAAAGGCAGCGCCGCGGCGTTCGGAATTCTGTTCAGCGCAGACTTGCACAAAACCTCGTGGAAGGTGATGCCGTCGAACTGCGGTGTGCGCACGCTGCGGACGAAACCGAGGCGCTCGAGCCCGGGCAGCGCGCCGTCATCGACCTCGATGCTCTGACTGTCCCACCGCATACCTTATTCGAACTCTTGTTCGAGTTCATGTCAACCCCGTTTCCGGCTCATCGACCGGCTGCGATCGTGGTCCCCGGTCGTTGCCAATCCGCCTGCGGTGGGCAGGTCGTCATTTAAGCTGGACCACCGTGACGTCTGATTCCGACGCCCCAAATGACAACAAAAACCTGAAGTGGGCAATGGGCGGGGTGGCCGCGGTGGCCGTCCTCGCGACCGTTGTCGCTGTGGTATTGCTGTTCGGGGGAGGCGATTCTGGGGGGCGGGCTCACCCGGATGAGGGTTCGAACCAGGAGGCATCCGCCGGGGTGGCCAGCGTCAAAGACACCGGGCCGGTCACTGTGATCACCGAAGACCCCAGCTGCGCGGCGTGGACTGCGATCAACAATGAACTATCAAACAGCGGTCGGGGACTTTGGAACGAACGCGACCGATCGGTTCCGGCCCCGGCGTGGACGCCAAAGCAACGTGCACAATTCGCCGCAGCCGGACAGTCGATCCGCGGTGCTGCGGCGCAGGCGGTCGGTTTGGTCAAGCTGACGCCGCATCGGGTGATGCGCGAGCTCTACCAGCAGTTCATCGCCTATGCGCGCGCCTACGCCGAACGCATCCCTAAGTACACGCCGGCCGACGACAATTTGGCCGGTGCCGCAAATAGCGCCTCGTCTGCTTTGGGATCGATCTGCGCCGCCATTACCGACGGTCCCGCGGCGGCCCGGGGGCCCCTGGTGCCGCCTTCGGCACCGCCGTCCGACATCGCCCCGGTGGGTAATCCCGCAAACCCGCAGCCCTTCCTCACCACTGAGAATGCTGTCTGCTCCGAATGGAAGTCGGCGTTAGACCAGTTCGGTAAGCAGACCGCCGCGTGGCAGCAACTCGATCCCAATGTCCCGGCGATCTATTGGAATCGGGAACAGAAGGCTGTCAACTATGCGGTTGCACCGGTGATGAACTCGTATGCGAGCAAACTGGAACAGCTTGGCCGGCAAAGCGATAACGCTATCTGGCAAGACCTGGCTAACCTTTCCGCCCAATATCGGCGCGCGTTCGTTGTCTCGCTGCCCACCTATACCCCAACCGATAACCATCTGGCCAACGCGGCCAACTTCGTCTCCACGACGATCCTCGGCGCTTGCGCAGTAGTGGCGATGTAGTCACCTGGTGTGCGACCCGCAGGCGTTCTTCCCGCAAGGACTGCCCTGCGGGAAGAACGCTTGCTGCTGCTAGCGCTCAGCAGTGAAGCGATGTCCGTCACGGCATTGGGGTCAAACAGCGAGGCGAGTTCGCCCAGCGGTGTATCCGGGTTCAGCAGTGAGCTGACGTCCCCCACTAGCGGGTCGAATTATCAACAGCCGCAACAGGTTCCGATATAGGCCGGTAATCCATGCAATGGGACAACCGGGACTGAAGATCTGCCGGGAATGCGCCGCGGATCGGCGCGCAGGGGCATCCCCGGGTAGTGAAGCCGCGTCCGTGGCCGCGCGAGAATCGAGGGGCCGTCGCGGGGTTGCGTCCAGACAAAACACACCGGGCGTATACGCCCGGTGTGTTTCTGTGCCCCTACGCCGCGAAGCGTTAGGCCCAGCTGGAGCCGACGGCGGAGTCGGTGGAGCGACATGTTGTTGCCGGCGGTTTGCACCTTTTGGCCGTGGGAGTTGGCCTGTTGGTAGATGACCTGGAAGTTGCGGCCCAACTGGGTGATGAACTCCTGGCAGGCCACCGAACCCGAGCCGCCCCAAAAGTCGCCGGCGGCCAGCACATCACGAACGATGGCTTGGTGCTCCTGCTCCAACGAGGCGGCCTGGGCGCGGATGGTGGCGCCGTGGGCATCCACGTCACCGAACTGGTAGTTAATCGACATGGGTGTTCTCCTAACGAGTCTTCTGCGGTGGGCTAGCTGGACAGGATCTGCTGGGAGGCCTGCTCTTGGGATTCGTAGTTGTTAGCATCCCGGATCAGCCCGTCGCGCACACCGTGGAGCATGTTGACGATGTTGCGGAAGGCCTGGTTCATCTGGCCCATGGTGTCGTAGGAGGTGGACTGCGCCATCCCACTCCAGCTGGCACCGGCAATGTTCTGCGACGACGCCCACATCTTGCGGGCCTCGTCCTCCACCGTCTGGGCGTGCACATCGAAACGGCCCGCCATCGACCGCATCTCATGCGGGTCAGTCATAAAACGCGTAGGCATATCCCTATCTCCTTAACTCGATGTCATTTCCGTGCTCATGCGTTGTGCGGCAAGGGCATCCCCCACCCCTTACCCGCCGGCCGGCGAGCGAGTTTCGACCTTTACCGGAGCTGTCTTGGCAGCCTGGGTGCCCATACCTTTCCCGTTGAGCGCGCCCATGAGGGCCTGGGTGAACGGGCTGTTGGGCAGATTCGCCGACGCGGTCACCGGGCTGACACTGTTGCCGGGTAACACCGGGGCCGCGCGACTCATCTCCGGCGCCCCCTGCGCCCAGCTGTTCGGTATCGACAGCCCGCCCAACCGATGCGACGACGCCAGCTGAGCACTGACCGCCGACCCCCACGACCGCATCTGGCCAGATATGCCCCCCATCAGGAGTCGCATCTTGTCGTCGACCAGTTTGGAGACGTCGGCCAGCATCGCCTGATTGCTTGCCTGCATGGCCGTGCTGGCGTTCATCGAGTTGCTCATGCTGATCAACATTTTGGCGGGCATGCTGGCCATCATCGTCGCGTAGTAGACGCCCTGAACAGGAAGGATCGAGTCCGTGACGGAGCCCAAACCTGTCGAAGTCAACACGCTCCCGAGTTCGGTGCCCAAGCTCGTCGGTACGCCAAGATCGCCCAGCACGTTGGTCAAACCGTTCGTTAACACGTTGGTCAAGCCGTTCGTTAAAAGTGACTCCAGGTCCGTGCCCAACGAGCCGATGCCGGAGGCCGGTGTCGATGCCGACTGCGTGGCCGCGGCCGCATCCGCCGATGCCCCGCCATCACTTGTCGTCGGCGCCGGGCTCTGCTGCGGCAACACGACGGCTTGCTGGGAAGCCGTCGCATAGGTGTCCATCGTCACCCCATCCTGAAACCACATCTCCATGTAGTGCGCCTCGGTGGCCGCGATCGCCGGAGTGTTTTGGCCCAAGAAGTTGGTGGCGACCAACGCCGCCAACAACGCCCGATTGGCCGCGATCACCGCAGGCGGCACCGTGGATGCAAAGGCGCCCTCGTAGGAAGCAGCAGCCAACCTGGCCTGAGCACTGGTCTGCGCAGCTTGAGCCGAACTGCTTTCCAACCACGCCACAAACGGCGCCGCCGCCGCAGCCATTCGCGCCGAGGACGGACCCAACCACGTTGTGCCGGTCAATTGGGCGATGACCGTCTGATACGACGTGGCGGTGGTCTCCAGATCGGCGGCCAACTCGTCCCAGGCTGATGCGGCCGCCATCAACGGCCCCGACCCCGCCCCCGAATACATCAGGGACGAATTGAGTTCCGGCGGGAACATCATAAAGCTCATCGACCCAAGCCCCCCTCAGCCGGCAGCTGCTGCATTCGCCGCCTCGGTCAACGCGTACGCCCCCGCGCCGGAGCGCAGCGCGGTCACCAACTGTTCATGCACTTCTGCCGCCTGGGCGGCTATCTGCTGATACGCCAAGCCATGTTGACCGAACTGCGCCGCTGTCATCGCCGACACAATATCGGACGCCGCCGGAGCCAGCCCCGTCGTCGGCGCCGCTGCGGTCGCGTTGCGGGCCGCCATCGCATCACCGATACCCGCCAAATTGCCCGCAGCCCCCGACAACACATCCGGCTGCGTAGTTACAAACGACACTCCACCCTCCTCGCAAAGACCCTGGCTACGCCCCGGGTCCCAGCCGTTTGTTAACAGTTAATTCAACGAACTTTGCAACCGTATGTTCTGGGACGAACGGTTTGCGCAATCTTAAATCACCGACGCGCGTGCAGTACTGAGAAAAACCAAAGAGACATTCCGCTCGCGACAATTTTGCTAGATGCACATACAGGAACTTCTCAGGGAAGCGCCGAGTTCGCCAAACCGCTTCGCACTGGGCAACACCATTGAACGTACGTCAGTAGCTTCTTCAGCGCAGCGCAGCTCCGGTCGCCGAGCGGTAGCAATGGTCGGCGCGAACCTCCAACTCCGGCGCCGCATAGCTCCTGGCCAACCTTCACCGTCGTGGCCAGCTCGCCTGCCACAATGAACCCCACCAGGGGCTTGAGCTCGTTGTAAATGTTTTGCGCGCTTGGTAATTCGTCTGCACACGTTGCGTCATACAGGTCAATGCAGAGCCGCGGGCGCAGACCGGCGCGGCCGTGTGCCAAGCGGCGCCAGCTGCCTGCAGTGCGTCCAGCACCAGAGGATATTGCCCCTGCAGAACGGCTCCCGGCCACCGCCGAGCTGGTCGATGCGCTGCATCGGGAAAGGCACCGGTGGACTCGTTGATCATTGTGACGTTGTCGATGGTCTCAAACATCCACACCGGCAGTTCGGGCTGATATCGACCCCGTTAGTGAGAGGGCCGTTGCACATCATGATCGGAATTCTCGATCGCGTTGCGAATGCTGAGAAAATGCTGAAAAATTTGGCCTTCAGAAAAGCCGCCAGTGCGCACGCCGCATCGTCCTTTGCAATCGTCAAAGCGAAACGCCGATCGCGTCGGGCACCCGACCCGGCCATCGCCGCGATCGTGGTGTCGAGGCGCGACGTCAGCCCCTCGGTTTCGATCGCGGCTGCCGTAGCGGTGGCGAATCGAAAAGGCGAATGTTATGCACCGTCGATGAGCGAACTGCTGTTCTCCTACGGAACGCTACGACAACGGGAAGTCCAGCTGGCGACGTTCGGTCGTGAGCTCGACGGCCACGACGACGCGATCGTCGGCTACGACCTGGACTACGTCACAATCACCGATCCGCACGTCATCGCGACCAGCGGCAGCGACCGACATCCGATTCTGCGGCCGACCGATCGGCCGGACGCCCACGTCGACGGGACAGTCTTCACGATCAGCGAGGCGGAATTGGCCGCTGCCGACGACTACGAGGTCGACGACTACCGGCGGATTTCGGTGCCGCTACGGTCGGGCCCGCACGCCTGGGTCTACGTATTCGCCGGTTAGCGTTCATCGGCCGACCCCCGGCGAAAGGTATGAAAGAAGCATGGGTGAAGAGCCGCAACCGGCAGCCGGCGACGCCCCGACGTCAGGCATCAGCCGCCGGAGGCTAATGACGACCGGCGCGGTGGCGACGATCGTTGGTGCGGGCCTCGGTGCGGGCGGCGTTGCGCTGCTCCGGTCACCGGGTCGCGGACCCACTCTGTGGACCCGGCCCGCTCAGAGCGGAGCGCAACCCGTGGGCGGCCTGCATCTGCAGTTCGGCAAAGACGCTTCCACCGAAGTCGTTGTCTCGTGGCACACCACCGATCCGGTTCACAACCCGCGAGTCATGTTGGGCACGCCGACATCCGGTTTCGGCCGCACCGTGCAGGCCGAGACTCGCACTTACCGTGATGCGAAGTCGAAGACCGAAGTCCGCGTCAACCACGCCCGGCTCGACAACCTGGCTCCCGATACCGACTACGTGTACGCAGCGGTGCACGACGGCACCAACCCCGAGCTGGGCGCGGTCCGAACGGCACCGTCCGGACGGAACCCGTTCCGCTTCACCAGTTTCGGAGACCAGGCCATCCCGACGCTGGGCCAATTCAAAAACCCTATCTACGGCATCCACAACCTTGGATCCCCGGCGGCCGGAGATATCACGACCGCCATCGAACGTCTCGGCCCGCTGTTCAACCTCGTCAACGGCGATCTGTGCTACGCGAACCTCGCCGACAACCGCATTCGCACCTGGTCGGACTGGTTCGACAACAACACGCGCTCGGCCCGCTACCGGCCATGGATGCCGGCGGCGGGCAACCATGAAAACGAATTAGGTAACGGGCCGGTCGGTTACGCCGCCTACCAGACCTACTTCGCCCTGCCCGACTCAGGATCCGACGCCGAGGTCCGCGGGCTGTGGTATTCGTTCACCGCCGGATCGGTGCGGGTGATCAGCCTCAACAACGACGACGTCTGCTTTCAGGACGGCGGCAACTTCTACGTGCACGGCTACTCGGGGGGCGCGCAGAGGCGTTGGCTGGAAACCGAACTCGCCGACGCGCGAGCAGACCCGCGAGTCGACTGGGTGGTCGTCTGCATGCACCAGGTTGCGATCTCCACTGCCGATCACACGAACGGCGCAGACCTGGGTATCCGCCAGGAATGGCTGCCGCTGTTCGACCGCTACCAGGTCGATCTGGTGGTCTGCGGTCACGAGCACCACTATGAACGCTCGCATCCGGTGCGGGGAACGCTGGACACCGAAACCAAAACGCCGATCCCCGTCGAAACCCACGCCGGGGCCATCGACACCAGCAAGGGCACCGTGCACCTCGTCATCGGTGGTGGTGGCACCTCAACGCCGTCGAACGCCATGTTCTTTCCGCAGCCCAGGTGCCGCGTGTTGACCGGCGTCGGACAATTCGATCCGGCGATCGGGCGCAAGGCACCGATCTATGTGGTGGAGGATGCGCCGTGGTCAGCGTTTCGCGACCGCGAAAACCCTTACGGCTTTGTGGCGTTCGACGTCGATCCGGGCTCGCCGGGCGGCAACACGTCGATCAAGGCGACGCACTATGCGGTCAACGGCCCCTACGGAGCGATCAGCGTGGTTGAACAATTCACGCTGACCCGGCCCCGCCGCGGCTGAGGTTTTCTACGCTTGCCGGCATGACCACTTCCGATCTCCCGTTGGCCGGCAAGGTTGCCTACGTGACGGGTGCGGCCCGCGGCCAGGGTCGCTCGCACTGCATCAGGCTGGCCAGGGCCGGAGCCGACATCGTCGCTATCGACGCCTGCGGACCGGTGACCGCGCACAACGGCTATCCCCCGTCGCAACCGGAGGATCTCGCCGAGACGGTGAATCTGGTGGAGGGCGAGGGACGCAAGATCCTCGCCTCGGAGGTCGACGTGCGCGACGCGGCCGGTCAGCAGCGCGTGGTCGGCGACGCCGTCGAGCAGTTCGGCCGGCTTGACATCGTCGTGGCCAACGCCGGTGTGCTGAACTGGGGCCGACTGTGGGAGATTTCGGCCGAGCAGTGGCAGGACACCCTGGACATCAACCTGACCGGGTTGTGGAACACGATCAAGGCGGTGGTGCCGGCGATGATCGAGGCCGCCAACGGCGGTTCAATCATCACCATCAGTTCGGCGGCGGGCATCAAGGCTGTTCCCGGTTGCGGCCACTACTGCGCCAGCAAGTTCGGGGTGGTCGGGCTGACCAACTCCCTTGCCGTCGAACTCGGCGAGTTCGGCATCCGGGTCAACTCCGTGCACCCGTACGGCACCGACACGCCGATGGGCAACGACGTCTCGATGTACCAGGTATTTGCCGACCACCCAAATTACATCCACAGCTTCTCCCCCGGCGCGCTTCCGACGGAATCGCTGGCCGATCCGGACCTGATCTCCGACATCGTGGTGTGGCTGGCCAGCGATGCCTCCTCGCTGCTGACAGCGGCTCAAATCCCCGCTGACAAAGGTTATTTGAAGATCTAGCCTGCTTCGGCGCCTGACGGCGCAGCGCTTTACTGGTAATGTCATTACCGTTTCCAACTAATGTAACTCTCGGAAGTCGCCATATGCATTCGCGCAAGCTGTCATGACCGAGACGACCTCGGCACGCACCAGCGAATCGGTGGCAGCGTTCGCCGAGCGAGCCCGCACGTGGCTCGCCGACACCATGCCGCGCATCGACCCGAATGATCCGCCCTACGCCGACCGCGGCCACGAGGCCTCCTGGCAGCACGTCCGCGAATTGCAACGGCGGCTTTACGACGGCGGGTTCGCCGGAATCTGCTTCCCCACCGAGTACGGCGGGCTCGGCCTGGACATCGAGTACCAGAAGGCGTTCGACGCCGAAAGCGCCTGCTATGAGATGCCACTCATCTTGAACACCCCGACATTCACCATCTGCTGTGCGACGATCCTCGACACCGGCAGCGAAGACCAGAAACGGCAACACATTCCGGCGGCGCTGCGCGGTGACGAGGTGCTCGTCCAGTTACTTTCGGAGCCCAGCGGCGGCTCGGACCTGGCGGGCGTGATCACCCGCGCCGAGCGCCGCGGCGACAACTGGGTCATCAACGGCGCCAAGACATGGAGCACCGGCGCCTTTGCCGCCGACTATGGCCTGCTGCTGGCCAGAACGAACTGGGACGTGCCCAAGCACGAAGGTTTGACGATGTTTCTGGTGAGCATGGCCAGCCCGGGCATCACGCTGCGCCGCATCAAGCAGGTCAACGGTTCCACCGAGTTCTGCGAGGAGTTCTTGGACGACCTGGAGATCAGCAACGATGCGGTGGTCGGCGAAGTCGACAAGGGCTGGGAGGTGGCGTCGCGCCAGCTCTATCACGAGCGGCGTGCCGTCGGCGGCGGCTCGGAATTCGCCAGCGGCAGCGGCGCCGAAAACAATCAGGAACAGCAACCCGACTATCACGCGCTGGTGCGGGCAGCCGGGCTTGCCGACAACGAACGTGTCCGCGAGGCGGCCGGCCGGGCGCTGACCCACCGCACGGTGTGGGAGCAGTTGATCAACCACGTCTACCGTGGCGTGCTGGACGGATCACTGGCCGCGGCGGGCGGTTCGCTCATTCGGCTTTTCCAGGCCGAGGAAGTTGCGCTCGAGATCGATACCGCACTGGCGATCGCCGGAGACGCCGGTGTCGTCGACGGGCCCGCCGGGCTGCTCGCCGTGGGCGAGCGCTACCTGTCAAGACAAACCGCCGCGCTCGGCGGCGGCACTACCGAGATGGCGCGCAACGTGATTGGCGAGCGCGTGTTGGGCTTCCCGCGCGAATACGCCGCCGACCGCGGAGTACCGTTCAACCAGGTCAAGCACAACCGCACCTGATCCGCGAAAGGGCTCGTTGAGAAAGAGGCGACGCCATGCTGAGCGCTGAACCGTACGGACAGCTGCGGTACCGAGAGATCGCGGGCAAGCGCATGGCCTATGTCGACGAGGGCAACGGCCCAGACGGCACGACAGTTGTCTTCCAGCACGGCAACCCCACGTCGTCGTATCTGTGGCGCAACGTGATGCCGCATCTGGAAGGTCTCGGTCGGCTGGTGGCCTGCGATCTGATCGGCATGGGCGGGTCGGACAAGCTCAGCCCGTCTGGCCCAGACCGCTATCACTACGCCGAACAGCGTGAGTACCTTTCCGGGCTGTGGGACGCCCTCGATCTCGGTGACCGGGTGGTGTTGGTGCTACACGACTGGGGATCGGCGCTTGGTTTCGACTGGGCGAACCAGCACCGCGACCGGGTGGCCGGCATCGCGTTCATGGAGGCGATCGTCACGCCGATGACGTGGGCGGACTTCCACAGCAGCGTGCGAGATGTGTTCCAGGGGTTCCGCTCCCCCGAGGGTGAGTTAATGGTGTTGGAGCAGAACATCTTTGTCGAGGGTGTGCTGCCGGGTGCCATCCGCCGACGACTGTCCGACGAGGAGATGGACCACTACCGGCGGCCGTTCGCCAACGTCGGAGAGGACCGGCGGCCAACGTTATCGTGGCCGCGCAACATCCCGATCGACGGAGAGCCGGCCGAGGTGATCGCGGTGGTCGAGGAGTACCGGAGCTGGCTCGCCGAAAGCTACGTGCCGAAGTTGTTCATCAACGCCGACCCTGGCGCGATCGTCACCGGCCGAATCCGCGACTACGTCCGCAGCTGGCCCAACCTGACTGAAGTCACCGTTCCCGGTGTGCACTTCATTCAGGAGGACAGCCCGGACCAAATCGGCTCGGCTGTGGCGGATTTCGTCCGGAGCCTACCGGCGGTGGCCGGCTGATCAGCGCCAGCAGCCGCTGTCCGAGTCAACCTCAGGCGTCTCAATATTCGCAGGCATATCTGGAAATTCTGGATGTGTCGATGTGCCCAGCTACGAGCGACAACCTGCTTACCTAGTCGCGCAGTGTGAGCACGCGTTGATGGGTACTCCGTGCCGCGCGGCATCGAACCGGGACCATACAAACCGCGCTCGAACCGGCGGACTCTGCCGTCTCTCATCTCCCACCGCAACGCGTCCGACACCGACTTCGATGGTCGCCCATCAGGCGTCAAACCCTTGCGCGTCAGGGCGTCGACAAGGTCCGTGACGGTCGCACGACCATGGCTGAACAGGCGCATTGTCAGTACATAGCGCACCTCGATCCCCCGCACGGGCCGCAAGTTGCTCGTGGTTGTCGCTCATAGCCGGGCAAAAGCCACATCTTTCTCCGCGGTGGTTCCTGCGGCAGAAGAGGCTCGGGTGTCTGGAGTGAACGGCGAGAGACGCCCCTTTTAGTTCGCCGCCTCCAACCGCGAAAGAACTTCAGCGACAACCGAATCCGTCGCCATGTCGACCTGTTCCCCCGTCGTCAGGTCCTTCACGCCGACGGTTCCGGCGTCGATGTCGCGATCACCGGCCACCAGCGCCAGGCGCGCACCGGACCGGTCGGCGGCGCGCATCGCGCCCTTGATGCCGCGATCGCCGTAGGCCAGGTCCACCCGCACACCGACCGCGCGCAGCTGACCGGCCAGCACCGCCAGCCTCAGCTTGGCCTGTTCGCCCAGCGGCACACCGAACACGTCGCACCGGGCGGTCTGCCCGACGTCTTTGCCTTCCGCCCGCAGCGCCAGCAGCGTGCGGTCTACGCCGAGACCGAACCCGATACCCGACAGATCCTGTCCGCCGAGCTGGCGCATCAGCCCGTCGTAGCGGCCGCCGCCGCCGATGCCCGACTGAGCGCCCAGCCCGTCGTGCACGAATTCGAAGGTGGTCTTGGTGTAGTAGTCCAGCCCGCGGACCATCCGCGGGTTGATGACATACCGCACGCCCAGGCCGTCGAGGTGCGCCAGCACCGTTTCGAAATGCTGCTTGGCCACATCGGAGAGGTGGTCGAGCATCACCGGCGCGTCGGCCGTCATCGCCTTGACTTCCGGCCGCTTGTCGTCGAGCACCCGCAGCGGGTTGAGCTCGGCGCGCTTGCGGGTCTCCTCGTCGAGATCCAGCTGAAACAGGAATTCCTGCAACAGCTCCCGGTACTGCGGACGGCAGGTGTCGTCGCCCAGCGAGGTGATTTCCAGCCGGAACCCGTCCAGGCCCACCGAGCGGAAACCGGCGTCAGCAATGGCGATCACCTCGGCGTCCAATGCGGGGTCGTCGACACCGATGGCTTCCACACCGACCTGCTGCATCTGGCGGTAGCGGCCGGCCTGGGGCCGCTCGTAGCGGAAGAACGGGCCCGCATAACACAGCTTGACCGGCAGCGCGCCACGGTCCAGACCGTGCTCGATCACCGCGCGCACCACCCCGGCGGTGCCCTCCGGCCGCAGCGTCACCGAGCGGTTACCACGGTCGGCGAAGGTGTACATCTCCTTGGACACCACATCAGTGGACTCGCCCACCCCGCGGGCGAACAGCGCGGTGTCCTCGAAGATCGGTAGCTCGATGTCGCTGTACCCGGCACGGCGAGCGGCGTCCAGCAATGCCGACCGGACCGCGACGAACCGCGCCGAATCCGGCGGCACGTAGTCCGGCACGCCCTTGGGCCCAGAAAACTCGGTCACGGGCTCAGCCCCTCGAGGAATGGGTTGAACCGGCGTTCGGCGCCGATGGTGGTGGAGTTGCCATGTCCGGGTAGTACCAGCGTCTTGTCGTCGAGAACCAACAGCTTGTCGACGATCGAGCGGATCAGGTCGCGGCCGCTGCCGCCGAACAGGTCGGTGCGGCCCACCGAGCGCTCGAACAGCGTGTCGCCGGTGAACACCACATCCTTAGTGTCCTTCGCGTCGCTGACCCGAAAAACCACCGATCCGCGGGTGTGGCCCGGCGTGTGGTCGACGGTGACGCTGATCCCGGCCAGGTCGATTTTGTCGCCGTCCCGGTCCAGTTCGACCACCTGCTTGGGCTCGCGGAAGATCGCGGCGAGCAGCAGCTGGCCCAGCTTCGGCCCGAAGTCCTTGATCGGGTCGGTCAGCATGAACCGATCCTCGGGATGGATGTATGCGGGGCAGCCGAAGGTGTCGGACACCTTCTGCGCGGACCAGATGTGGTCGATGTGGCCGTGGGTGAGCAGCACTGCCGCAGGCGTCAGCCGATTCTGGTCCAGGATGCGCCGCAGCTGGCCCATCGCACGCTGGCCTGGGTCGACGATGATGGCGTCCGCTCCCGGGTGCGGCGCCAGCACGTAGCAGTTGCACTGCAGCAACCCGGCAGGAAATCCGGTGATCAACACAATCTCCAGTTTCCCATTCGCACCGCCCGACGACGATGCGGGCCACGCCAGGACGGGTCGCGCCACCCCTATTCAGCATGGGCTGGCACACTCTTGTGGACCCAGCCAGCAAGCACGAAGGGATATCGGCGGTGCCGACCAACGAACAGCGACGTGCGACAGCCAAGCGCAAATTGGAACGGCAACTGGAACGCCGCGCCCAGCAGGCCCGTCGTCGTCGGATCCTGGCCATCGTCGGAGGGTCGGTCGCGGCATTGGTCGTGGCCGCCGCGGCGGTGGTCACCGTCATCCTGACCAATCAGGAGCACAAGAACAAGCAAAGTTCGGCGAGTGGGAGCTCATCCACCAGCGCCGCTCCGGGCACATCGTCGGGAACGCTGTCGTTGCCGTCGTTCAAGCCGGCCGCCGATCTGGGCGCCAACTGCCAGTACCCGCCTGCCCCGGAGCAATCCAGCAAGCCGGTGAACCCGCCCAGGCAAGGCAAGGTGCCCACCGATCCCGCACAGGTCAGCGTCAGCATGGTCACCAACCAGGGGAACGTCGGCCTGCTGCTCGCCAACAACGAATCACCGTGCACCGTCAACAGTTTCGCCAGCCTGGCGCAGCAGAAGTTCTTCGACAACACCCAATGCCACCGACTCACCGCCTCGCCGACGTCATCGGTCCTGCAATGCGGTGACCCGAGCGGCGACGGCACGGGTGGCCCGGGTTATCAGTTCGCCAACGAGTACCCGACCGACCAGTACAAGCCAGACGACACCGCGGCCCACGAGCCGGTGATCTATCCGCGCGGCACCTTGGCGATGGCCAACAGCGGGCCCAATACCAACGGCAGCCAGTTCTTCATGGTCTACAAGGACACCCAGCTGCCACCCGAATACACGATCTTCGGCAAGATCCAGCAGGATGGGCTGGCCACCCTGGACAAGATCGCCAAGGGCGGCGTGGCCGGCGGCGGGGCGGACGGCCCTCCGGCCACCGAAGTCACGATCAAGTCGGTGCGGGTGGACTGATGCAGATGACGAAATTCGAGCCTGCCCGACTGTCGGCCGCACGGATCGTGGCCATGCTCAGGGTGGTCGCGCTGGTGATAACGGTGACGTCTTGCAGCCACCACACCGCCGGCAAGACGGCCTCCACAACCGCAACCAGCCCCGCGTCAACCGCAACCTCCAGCCTGGCCCCGGTCGCACCGGTGACTGGGCCGGCCCTGCCGCCGTTCACCGCGTCCCCCGCCGTGGGAGCCAACTGCCAGTACCCACCGTCCACCGAACCAGCCGGCAAACCGGCGGCCCGACCGCAGACCGGCAAAGTGGCGACCGATCCCGCAAGGATCGGGCTGACCATCGTCACCAACCAGGGCCGGATCGGGCTGCAACTCGCCAACAACGAGTCACCGTGCACCGTCAACAGTTTCGTCAGCCTGGCCCAGAAGGATTACTTCGACAACACCGAATGCCACCGGCTGACCACGTCACACGCGTTGTCGGTATTGCAATGCGGTGACCCCAAGGGCGACGGCACCGGCGGACCGGGCTATCAGTTTGCCGATGAGTACCCGACCGATCAGTATCCGCCCGGCGATCCGGCGCGCAGCGTGCCCGTCGTATATCCAAGGGGCACACTGGCGATGGCAAATGCCGGACCGAACACCAATGGCAGCCAGTTCTTCATGGTGTACCGCGATTCACTACTACCGCCGGCCTACACCGTGTTCGGCACGATCAACGCCGCCGGCCTGGCCGCGTTGGACAAGATCGCCTCGGCTGGCGTCTCGGGCGGCGGCGATGACGGGACGCCTGCCACCGAAGTCACCATCACGTCGGCGCGGCAGGATTGATTTCGGCGGAGCGCTCCACGTAAGTGTGGGCAGCACGTTGGATGAAGTGTTGGGTGGGCGTCGGATGCCAGCCGAGTTCACGAATGGCTTTGGCGTGACTGGCCGGCGAGGTCAGTGCGACTAGTCGTGCGCTTTGCCTGCTGATCGGGAAGTCGCGGTGGACGACCGATCCGATTGCGTCGGATAACCGGGCAAGCCCGTGGACCACTGCCATCGGGATACCCAGCCGTGGTGGCCGCGCACCGACGGCCTCGGCGGCAATGGTCACCAACTCACGTTGCGTCATGTAACGCTCAGAAATGATGTAGCGCTCGCCGATACGTCCCCGTTGGGCGGCCAGCAGCAGCGCGTCAGCGACGTCGTCGATGCCGACCACCTCAGCCCCAACGCCGTGAATATAGAACGGCAGTTTTCCGAGCGCGGCGAGCTTTACGAACATCCCTTGGCGCGGCTGCCAATCGGGCGGCCCGTAGGGATTCGACACGTTGGCCACCACGGCTGGCAGCCCATGATCGGCGACGTAGGACAACACCAGGCGCTCGGCCTCCCGGCGCGACTCGATGTAGCTGCCGGCCTCATCAGCCCAGTTGAAAGGGGTGTCCTCGTCGACGGTTTCACCGTTTCTGCCAACTGCGATGGTGCCGATGGTGCTCAGGAAAACGAACCGCTGCAGGTTCGCGTGCACCGCCACGTCGAGCACGTTGCGAAGACCATTGACGTTGGTCTTGAAAAGCGGAGCAGGATCTCTGAGCTCCGCCCTGGTGTCGACGACGCAGTAATAGACCACGTCGCGACCCGACATCGCGGCGGCGACATCTGCCGTGTTAAAGAGGTCGCCGTAATGCCGCTCGACGTCGAGGCCGTCAATCCCATTGGTGGAACTGGACTTTCGTAACAGCACCCGGACATCGGCTCCACTTGACACGAGATGGCGGGTAACGCAAGCACCCACATTGCCGCTGGCTCCCATTACCAGCGCCCGCTGTCCGGCCGCGGTCACCTGGCCGCTGTCTGGCGCCATATGTTCGACCGCTCAGGCCGCTGACGTCACCCGGTAGACGTCGAAGACGCCTTCGACGTTGCGGACCACATCGAGCAGATGGCCCAGATGCTTGGGGTCGCCCATCTCAAAGGTGAAGCGGCTGATCGCCACCCGGTCACCGGATGTGGTCACCGACGCCGAAAGAATATTCACCCGCTCGTCGGCCAGCACCCGGGTGACGTCCGAGAGCAGCCGGTGCCGGTCGAGCGCCTCGACCTGAATGGCCACCAGAAACACCGACGACGGGGATGGCGCCCAGTGCACCTCGATGATGCGCTCGGCTTGCTGCTGCAGCGACGTAGCGTTGGTGCAATCGGTGCGGTGCACGCTGACTCCTCCACCGCGGGTGACGAACCCCATGATCTGGTCGCCGGGCACCGGCGTGCAGCACTTGGCCAACTTGCTCAAGACGCCCGGGGCGCCCGGCACCGCCACTCCGACGTCGTCGGTGCTGCGCGGGCGCCGCGGCATCGTCGCCGGAGTGGAGCGTTCGGCCAACTCCTCCTCGGCCTGGTCGATCCCGCCCAGTTCGACCAGCAGCCGTTGCACCACATGCTTGGCCGAGACGTGGCCCTCACCGACCGCGGTGTAGAGCGCCGACACATCGGTGTAGTGCAGCTCGTTGGCAACCGCCGCCATGGATCCGCCGTTCACCAAGCGCTGCAACGGAAGCCCGCCGCGGCGAACTTCGCGGGTGATCGCGTCTTTACCCGTTTCCAGCGCCTCCTCGCGGCGCTCCTTGGCAAACCACTGGCGGATCTTGGTCTTCGCGCGGGGTGACACCACGAACTGCTGCCAGTCCCGCGACGGCCCGGCGTTGGCGGCTTTGGACGTGAAGACCTCGACGACTTCTCCGTTTTCCAGCTTGCGTTCCAGCGCCACCAGCCGGCCGTTGACCCTGGCGCCGATGCAGCGGTGACCCACCTCGGTGTGCACGGCGTAGGCGAAGTCCACCGGCGTCGACCCGGTGGGCAGCGTGATCACATCGCCCTTCGGGGTGAAGACGAAGAGCTCTTGTACCGCAAGGTCGTAACGCAGCGACTCGAGGAACTCGCCTGGGTCGGCGGCCTCTCGCTGCCAGTCGAGCAGCTGACGCATCCAGGCCATGTCGTCGATTTCGGCCGCGGCCTGGGGATGTGGAACGCCGTTGCGGCCCTTGGCTTCTTTGTAACGCCAGTGTGACGCGATGCCGTATTCGGCGGTGCGGTGCATGTCGCGGGTGCGGATCTGTATCTCCAGCGGTTTGCCTTCCGGCCCTACGACGGTGGTGTGCAACGACTGGTACACGCTGTAGCGGGGCTGGGCGATGTAGTCCTTGAATCGCCCGGCCATCGGCTGCCACAGCGAATGCACCACGCCGACAGCGGCGTAACAGTCGCGGATCTCGTCGCACAGAATGCGGACACCGACCAGGTCGTGGATATCGTCGAAGTCGCGACCCTTGACGATCATCTTCTGGTAAATCGACCAGTAGTGCTTGGGCCGTCCCTCGACCACCGCGCTGATCTTCGACGCGTTGAGAGTCGCGTTGATCTCGGCGCGGACCTTGGCTAGGTAGGTGTCCCGCGACGGGGCCCGGCCGGCCACCAGGCGGACGATCTCCTCGTACTTCTTGGGATGCAGGATCGCGAACGACAGATCCTCCAGTTCCCATTTGACCGTGGCCATACCCAGCCGGTGTGCCAGCGGGGCAATGACTTCCAGCGTTTCGCGGGCTTTGCGGGCCTGTTTTTCCGGCGGCAGGAAGCGCATGGTCCGCATGTTGTGCAGCCGGTCGGCAACCTTGATCACCAGGACTCGCGGGTCGCGCGCCATCGCGGTGATCATCTTGCGGATCGTCTCGCCCTCGGCGGCGTTGCCCAGCTCGACCCGGTCCAGCTTGGTCACCCCGTCGACGAGATGGCCGACCTCATCGCCGAAATCCGTGGACAGTGCCTCCAGGGTGTAACCGGTGTCCTCGACGGTGTCGTGCAGCAGGGCAGCCACCAGCGTGGTGGTGTCCATACCCAACTCGGCGAGGATGTTGGCCACGGCCAGCGGGTGGGTGATGTACGGATCCCCCGAATGCCGCAGCTGGCTGGCGTGTCGCTGCTCGGCGACCTCGTAGGCGCGCTGCAACAGCGACAGGTCGGCCTTCGGGTAGATCTCCCGGTGCACCGCCACCAGCGGTTCGAGCACCGGGCTCATCGTGCTGCGCTGCGCGGTCATGCGTCGGGCCAGCCGGGCCCGGACCCGCCGCGACGCGCTGCTGGACGCCTTGAGGCCTATCCCGGGCTCCGCCGACGGAGGAATGTCGGCGAGGCGCAGCGGCTCAGTAGGCGGCTGAACCGCCGTGCCCTTGTCGTCCGCCACGTTCGTCACCTCCGCCGTTCAAGGATATCGCTGAACTCTGATTACCCCGCTTCTCTGGCCGTTTCGGCTACATCCGGCGCAGGCTGTGCACCGGCAACGGCGCGAGCAGGTCGCGACCGCCGAGCCCGGTCAGCTCGATTACCACCGCCGCGGTCGTCACCTCAGCGCCGGCTTGCTCGAGCAGCCGATGCGCCGCAGCCAGTGTGCCGCCGGTGGCCAGCACGTCGTCTACGACCACAACGCTGCGGCCAGCCAATTCGATCCCGTCGGCGGGGATCTCCAAGGCGGCCGTGCCGTACTCGAGCTTGTACTGCTCGGTGCGCACCGGCGGCGGCAGCTTGCCGCCCTTGCGGATGGCCAGCACGCCGGTGCCAAGCCGGGCGGCGACAGCGCCGCCGATCAGGAACCCGCGCGCATCGATTCCGGCGATCAGGTCAGCGCCGGCCGCGACGTCGGCCAGCGCGTCGGTCACCGCGGCCAGCCCCCGGGGGTCGGCGAATAACGGGGTCAAGTCCTTGAACTGGATTCCGGCTTCCGGGAAATCGGGGACCTGCCGGATCAGCGAGGTAATGAGGTCAGCCGCCGAGTCGCCGGCCGCGGCATTCACCGCACCAGGACCCATCGGTCCATATTCCAGCCGGCGCCCCAGCGGCTGGGGTTAGTGCCGACGGCATACATCTTCTTCGACGTCAGCAAGGTCCGCTGCTGACGATACAGCGGCAACGTCGGCATATCGGCCCACAGCACCGGCGCGCTCTCAGCCAGCAGCCGGACCAGGTCCGCGGGGTCGGCCGACACCGCCAGCGCGCCGATGATCCCGTCGATCTGACCATTGCTGTAGCCGGACAGGTTGTTGCCGTTGCCGGTGTGCAGGTCGTAGGCGTCCATCGCCGACGACCCGGTCGAACCGCTACCGGTGGCGCCGCCGGTGCTGGCCAGCAACACGTCGACGTTCCCATCTTTGAGCATTTGTGGGCCGACGGAGTCCGAGGTGACGTCGGAGACCGTGATACCGGCCGGGCCACAGGCCTTGGCGATCGCGCCGACGATGGCGGCCAGCCGCGCGTTGGGCCCCCGATATCCGATCCGCACGGTCAACGGCTTCCCACCCAACGCCCCACGCGCGGCGTCGGGGTTCGACTTGATGAATTGGCCGGCCTCGGGGACGTTTTCCGCCTGTCCGATGGCATCGTCGGCCGTGGTGTGCAGTCGCGCGTTGGCGATCGGTGCCGCGGCGTCACGCGCGATGACATCACGCGGTGTGCACGAGGCGAGTGCGCGGCGCGCAGGGATGGCTGCGAGCGGACCGCGCGGCGCGAAGATCAGCTGCTCGATGCCGTCCGACGGCGAATCGGTGCGGCGGTAGTTGTCCGGCGTGGCCAGCGCTCCCGACGAGCCGGCCGCGACGTCGACGACGTCGGCACTGTTGTCGTTGACCCGGTCCTGGATGTCGGCTTTCTGCGGCCACACGGTGATCCGCTTGGTCATCGGCTTGCCACCCCACCAGCGGTCATTCCCGACGAGGACCACCGCACCGCCGTCCAACACTGATTCGATCTTGTACGGTCCCGATGACGGGAAGTGCTTGGCGATGGTGCCCGATTCGATACCGGGTTTGAGGTTCCAGGTGGTGTTCCACAGCTGAGCGATGCGGGTGATGGCCGGCACGTCGTTACCCAACAGCGCACCAGTGACGTCAATACCCAACTCCTCGGCGATGACGTGCGACGGCATGATCGCGGTCGCTGTGAACAGCTGGTTGTAGTCGACGATGTTGCGGTCAGGGGCGAACGACACCCGGGCCTTCTTCTGCCCCGGTTGGCAGTCGATAGCGGTGACGTCGACGTACCCGGCCTGGCTGGCGGCGTCGAAGCCGGAAAACCGACCGGACCCGGCTGCCCAGGTCAACACCAGGTCGTCGCAGGTGACCGGCTTGCCGTCGGAGTAGACGGCGTTGTCGGCGATTTGATAGTCGAGCACCAGCGGCGAACCACCGACGATCGAGATCGTGCCGAAGTCGTGGTCGGCGACGACCTGGCCGTCGGGGCCGTGGTAGCCGAATCCGGCGAGCGTGCGCGCGAAAGCCTGGGCTCCCGCGGAGGCGGCACCGCTGACCGTGTTGCTGTTGTAGGTGTCTAGCGCGCCGTCGACGATGTAGTCGATCTGCCCGGCGGCGCTTCCGGAGCACGCCGTCAACGTGCCCGGCATGGCTGCCGCGAGCGCCACCACCAGCCAGCTCGCGGCCACGCGCCGACGCCAGGAGGCCATCGGGCTAGCGTTTGTTTCGCTTGCCAGTCGGGCGCGCATGACGGCCAGCGGATTGCCGCACCGGCCGCGCACCCGGGGCCGGCTTGCTTGGCGCGGCCTCGCCAGTGGCCGCGATCGATGCGCTGGCCTGCTCCGGCGGCTCGTCATCGGCCGCATCGGCGCGTGCCTGAGGCTGTTCGGCCTTAGCCGAGTCCGGGCCGCGGCGCCTGACCACCCGGCGGGTGTGGGTCCGCACCAGCTCGGTGCGCTCGCGCAGGGTGACCAGCAGCGGGGTGGCGAAGAAGATCGACGAGTAGGTGCCGACGATGATGCCGACCAGCTGCACGAGTGCCAGGTCCTTGAGCGTGCCCACGCCCAGCAGCCAGACCGCCACCACCATCAGTGCCAGCACCGGCAGCGTCGAGATCAGGCTGGTGTTGATCGAGCGCATGAACGTCTGGTTGACCGCGAGGTTGGCCTGCTCGGCGAAGGTGCGCCGGGTGATGTGCTGGAAGCCGTGGGTGTTCTCCTCGACCTTGTCGAACACGATCACGGTGTCGTACAGGGAGAAACCCAGGATCGTCAGCAAGCCGATAACCGTGGCCGGGGTGACTTCGAAGCCCACCAACGAGTACACCCCGGCGGTGACGGTCAGGTCGAAACACATGGTCGTCAGCGCGGAGATCGCCATGTAGCGCTCGTACCGAACGGTGATGTACAGGCTGACCAGCACCAGGAACACCACCAGGGCGATCACCGCCTTCTTGGTGATCTGCCCACCCCAGGTCGATGACACCGCCGAGTCGGAGATGGCCTTCTTGCTGGGCTGACCGTCGGCGTCTTTGGGTTGGAATCGGTCGAACACGGCGTTGCGCAGCTTCGCCGTCTGGTCGTTGGACAACGTCTCGGACCGGATCTGCACGGTCGCTCCAGCCCCGCTGCCGACGATCACGACGGACTCCGGGTCGTTGCCCAGCGCCTGCCGGAAGACCTGCTCCACCTGGCTGACCGTTGCGTCTCCGCGCGGGAACGACATCGTCGTTCCGCCCGCGAAGTCAATGCCAAACGTGAACCCGCGCAACACGATGCTGGCAATCGCGATCGCGACGATCGCCCCGCTGATCCCGTACCACAGCCGACGCCGGCCAATGACCTCGAATGCGCCAGTGCCGGTGTAGAGGCGCGACAAGAAATTGTGGCGCGGCAGTACGGCGCCGCTGTCGTCACCTGTCGCGTGGACGACTTTTGCGGTGTCCGTGTTGATCTCGACGGCTCTCGTATCGTCGGTGCCGGTCGTGTTCGCGTTTGACGCCATCTCGCTACCCCCGTCCCGTCGAATAAGCCCCAGACGCCAAAGCTCGCCGTTCGCGCGCGACCTGCTGGACCGCTCCCAGGCCGTTGTATGCCGGCTTGGCCAGCGTCGTCGACTTGGAGGCCAGATACACCAGCGGCCAGGTCACCAGGAACACCACGACGGTGTCAAGGATCGTGGTGAGGCCCAGGGTGAACGCGAACCCCTTCACCTGGCCGATCGCCAAGACGTACAGCACGGCGGCGGCCAGGAATGTGACGGCGTTACCCGACAGAATCGTCTTGCGGGCCCGCGCCCAACCGCGCGGAACCGCCGACCGGAACGAGCGGCCCTCGCGGATCTCATCTTTGATGCGTTCGAAGAACACCACGAACGAGTCGGCTGTCATCCCGATGCCGATGATCAGACCCGCGATACCAGCCAAGTCGAGGGTGTAGTTGATATATCGGCCGAGCAGCACCAGGATGGCAAAAACCATGGCGCCGGAAGCCGTCAGCGACAACGCCGTCAGCAACCCCAACACTCGGTAGTACAGCAACGAGTACACCAAAACCAACACCAGTCCGATGGCACCGGCAATCAGGCCCGCCCGCAGCGATGTCAATCCCAATGTCGCCGAAACGGTTTGGGCTTCCGACGATTCGAACGACAGCGGCAGCGAGCCGTATTTCAGGACGTTGGCGAGCTCGCGTGCCTGGGATTGGGTGAACTGGCCGTGGATCTGCGTCCGGCCACCGGGGATCGCTTCCTCGATCCGCGGTGCGCTCACTACCTGTGAGTCCAGGGTGAACGCGGTCTGGGTGCCGATATGGCCGGCGGTGAAATCCGCCCAGGTGTTGGCGGCCCCACTCTTGAACTGCACGTCAACGATGTAGCCGCCGGATTGCTGGTTCAGACCCGAGGTGGCGTTTTGGATCTCGTCGCCGCTGATGATCGACGGCGCCAGCAGATAGGCCTGATTATGTTCCTTGTCGCAGGTCACCAGCGGCAGGTCGGGGTCGTCGTTGCCGGCCAGGATGTCTTCCTGGTTGCACCTGGTGGCCTCGTACTGCAGGGCCAGAAATTGCACACCCTTGTTGGTGCTCTGCCGCCACTCCTTTTCTTTGGCGATGCGCTCGGCGAGGTCCTTACGCGGATCCGGCGGCCCTGGCTGGACCGGGGCTGCCGCCGGGGGTGGCGGCGGCGGCGCGGGCGACGGCGGCGGATCTTGCGGATAAGGCCGGGGCTGCGGCGGGACGGCCGGCTCTTCGGGCAGTGCGGGCAGGTTGCCTGGCGCCGGTCCGCCGGGCTGTCCACCGGGTGCGTGTCCGCCAGGCAGTCGACCAAGCGGCAACCTCGGCCTACCGTGCGGCGCAGGTAACTGTGGGTTCTGTGGCAGTGGACGGCTCTCCGCCGGAAGCGCATTGATCACCGGACGGATGTACAGCCGGGCGGTCTGGCCCAGATTGCGCGCCTCGCTGCCGTCGGTTCCCGGCACAGTGATGACCAGGTTGTCTCCGTCGACAATGACTTCAGACCCCGAAACACCCAGGCCGTTGACCCGGTCGCTGATGATCTGCTGCGCCTGAGACAGCGCCTCCCGAGTCGGCCGCGACCCATCCGGGGTCCGTGCGGTCAACGTGACGCGGGTGCCGCCCTGCAGGTCAATACCGAGCTTCGGGTCGGCCCGCTTGTTCCCGGTGAGGAACACCAGCAGGTAGGCGCCGATCAGCAGGATCAGGAATACCGCCAGGTAGCGGGCAGGGTGCACCGGCGCCGAAGGCGATGCCACGTCTTGAGTCTCCTCCGCTCATGCGCGATCCGCTCCCCACGGGTGGTCACCCCGCTGTTCGCTTTTCGCGCGCCGATCAGTTCGACTGCACCCGCAAAAGGGTACGGGGCGGGCCGCCGACCTCAGTCCTTGGGCAGTCGCTCCGGGTCATCGGCTAGACCGTCGGCCTCCTCGGCTCCAGTGTCCAGGATCTCCGGCTCGATGCGGTCCCTGATCGCCAGCTTGATCCAGGTCGTCACGACGCCCGGCGCGATCTCGAGGTCCACCGTGTCGTCGGTGATGTTCGTGATGGTTCCCTGCAATCCAGAGGTGGTGTGCACCCGGTCGCCGATGCGTAGCGACTCGTGCAGATCGATGGTGGCTCGCATCGCGCGCTTCTGCCGCCGCGAGGCGAAAAACATGAACGCCCCCAAGACGATGAGCAGCGGCAAGAACATAACCGTTTGGTTCATGAGAGCAACATCTTTCCTCTTGGTCTTGTGCTTCGGCATCGGACCGGAATAGGACCCGCACCGGATCGGTCACCAGTCTGCCACTACGCCGTCGCCATGCTGAATCATTGAGCAATGGAGCTCACTGACGCGTTGCGCACCACCGGGGCTGTTCGCGACTTCACCGACCAGGCCGTCGACGACGCGGTGCTGGGACGGGTGCTCGACACCGCCCGGTTCGCGCCCAGCGGCGGCAATGCGCAGGCGTGGCATGTCGTGGTCGTCAAGGATCGCGAACGGCGTCGTCGGCTGCGGGATTTCTACGTGCGAGGCTCCATGGACTACATGGCCATGCTCGCCGCGGGCTTGCGGCCGTGGGCGCCGACCAACGACCGCGACGCCGAGGCACGCGCGCTGGCTGCCGAAAATGCCGCGACGGCGGGGGGTTTCGCTGAACGGTTCGACGAAGCCCCGGTTTTGCTCGCGCTGTTCGCCGACCTATCGCTGTTGGCAGCGGTGGACCGCGACGCGGACCGGTACACCTTCGCCGGCGGCGCTTCCATCTACCCGTTCGCGTGGAGCATTCTGCTGGCAGCCCGTGACGAGGGCCTGGGCGGTGTCATCACCACGATCGCGATCCGGGAGGAGCCGGAAGTGAAGGCTCTGCTCGGAGCACCTGACCCGGAGGCACTGGCCGCGGTGATTGCTTTGGGGTATCCGGTGCGACGGCCGAGCCGACTTCGTCGCCAGCCGGTCAGCTCCTTTGCTACGGTCGATTCGATCCATGGTCCAGCATTTGGGGAGTCCACAGATGAGTAAATTCCTTCGCCTTCTGGCATCGGTTGCGGTGATGGCGTTGTCGCCGATGGCAGCCGTGATGATGATGACGCCGGCCGCGAGCTCGGCGGATCCAGCGAACTGCGAGCCAGGCCAATGGTGGGATCCGACGGAGAGTGTGTGCCGGCCGCTGGGTCAGGGGCCACAGCCGCTGAACTGCGACCCCGGCCAATATTGGGACCCGACGACGAATGTGTGCCGCGAGTTGGGACACACAGCGGCCGGCTGATTTGGGGTCGTAGCCGGGGCTCGGCGCGGATAGGCTGCTGACGTGTCCGCTGTCGAACAGAGCCGCCACCTCGTCACCGAAATCCCCGGTCCGGCTTCGCTGGAGCTGACCAAGCGCCGGGCCGAAGCGGTGTCCCGGGGCGTTGGAAACACTATGCCGGTGTTCGCGGCGCGCGCCGCAGGCGGGATTGTCGAGGATGTCGACGGCAACCGGCTCATCGACTTGGGTTCGGGCATCGCCGTCACCACGATCGGCAACTCCGCGCCCCGGGTGGTCGAAGCGGTGAGCGCGCAGGTCGCCGACTTCACCCACACCTGCTTCATGGTCACGCCCTACGAGCAGTACGTCGCCGTCGCCGAGCAGCTCAACCGGCTCACCCCGGGCTCGGGCGAGAAGCGCTCGGTGCTGTTCAACTCCGGTTCCGAGGCGGTGGAAAACGCCGTCAAGATCGCCCGCTCCTACACCCATAAACCCGCGGTGGTGGCTTTCGACCACGCCTATCACGGCCGCACCAACATGACCATGGCGCTGACCGCGAAATCCATGCCATACAAGAGCGGATTCGGGCCGTTCGCGCCGGAGATCTACCGGGCGCCGCTGTCCTACCCGTTCCGGGACGGGCTGCTCGACAAGGAACTGGCCACCGACGGCGAGCTGGCCGCCCGGCGCGCCATCGACGTCATCACCAACCAGGTCGGCGCGGACAATCTGGCCGCCGTCGTCATCGAGCCCATCCAGGGCGAAGGCGGCTTCATCGTCCCGGCCGAGGGATTCCTGCCCGCGCTGCTGGACTGGTGTCGCCGGCACAACGTGGTCTTCGTCGCCGACGAGGTGCAAACCGGATTCGCCCGGACCGGCGCGATGTTCGCCTGCGAGCACGAGGGCATCGAACCCGACCTGATCTGCATCGCCAAGGGCATCGCCGACGGGCTGCCGCTGTCCGCCGTCACCGGCCGCGCCGAGATCATGGACGCCCCGCACCCCAGCGGCGTCGGCGGCACGTTCGGCGGCAACCCGGTCGCGTGCGCGGCAGCGCTGGCCACCATCGCCACCATCGAAGCCGACGGGCTCATTGAGCGAGCCCGTCAGATCGAACGGCTGATGAAGGACCGGCTGCTGGCGCTGCAAGTCGGTGACGATCGAATCGGCGACGTGCGGGGCCGTGGCGCGATGATCGCCGTCGAGTTCGTCAAACCCGGCAGCGCCGAGCCCGACGCCGACTTGACCAACGCGCTGGCCACCGCCGCTCACGCCGCCGGTGTCATTGTGTTGACGGCAGGCACGTCCGGCAACGTCGTTCGCTTCCTGCCGCCGCTGACAATCAGCGACGAGCTACTCACCGAAGGTCTCGACATCCTGTCCGGTCTGCTGGCCGAGCTTTAGCGGGCCTTGCCGTCCAGGCTCAATAGCCCCAGCTGTCTCAAGGAGTTTGGGATGCGACGAAGTGCCCGCCTCGCAGCGACAACTGACTTGGTGGCGAAGTGTCATCACTCGCTGGCGAGCACCGCCAGTGGCGAATTTCACTGTGCAATCCACGCTCATCTGGAATATCGTTACTTTTGCTAACGTACTAGATATTAGGTGCAGCGTCGCACCCCGTAAATTTCCCAATTCGCAAGTTGTGAGGTTCTGCTATGTCGATTGATACCGAAGAACTGGAACGTCGCGTCGCGCAGTTGGCCGTCAACGACCCAGAGTTCGCCGCGGCGCGGCCGGATGAGGCTGTCAGCGCCGCCATCGAGGCGGCTGGACGGCGACTCCCCCAGGTGGCCAAAGCCGTGCTGGAGGGCTACTCCGACCGGCCGGCGCTGGCCCAGCGTGCCGTCGAGCTGGTCAAAGACCCGCAGACCGGGCGCACGTCGGCCAAGCTGCTCCCCTGGTTCGACAAGGTCACCTACGGCGAGCTGGCCGACCGCGTCGATGCGCTGTCCCGCGCATTGACTAATGGCGCTGATGGCATAGTGGCGGCCGGTGACCGGGTCTGCGTGCTGGGCTTCACCAGCGTCGACTACACCACTATCGACCTCGCGCTAGGCCGTGTCGGCGCCGTGTCGGTTCCGCTGCAAACCAGCGCCGCAGTCGCGCAGTTGCAGCCCATCGTCATCGAGACCGAACCCACGGTTTTCGCCGCAAGTGTCGATTACCTCTCCGACGCGGTTGACGTAATCCTCAATGCCGCCGAAGCAGGCCACACGCCCGCACGGCTGGTGGTCTTCGACTACCGCACCGAGGTCGACGACCACCGCGCGGCGTTGCAGACGGCTCACGAACGGATGGCCGAGCTCGCGCTGACCATCGAGACGCTGAACGAGGTCCGCGACCGCGGCGCTGGGTTGCCCGCGGCCCCCGACGTCGAGCCCGACGAGGACGACCCGCTGGCCCTGCTGATCTACACCTCGGGCAGCACCGGCGCGCCCAAGGGCGCGATGTACCCGCAGAGCAACGTCGCCAAGATGTGGAACAGGTCGACCAAGAACTGGTTCGGGCCAAGTGCCGTGTCGATCACCCTGAACTTCATGCCGATGAGCCACGTCATGGGACGCGGCAGCCTCTACGGCACGCTCGGTAACGGCGGTACCGCCTACTTCGCCGCCCTCAGTGACCTCTCGACGCTGCTGGAAGACCTGCGCCTGGTGCGGCCCACCGAGTTGAACTTCGTGCCACGCATCTGGGAGATGCTGTACAGCGAGTACCAGAGCGAGGTTGGCCGACGGACAGCCGAAGGCGCCGACAGTCAGGCCGCGGAGTCCCAAGTGCTTGTCGAGCTTCGCCAGGAGCTCCTCGGCGGGCGCTACATTTTCGCGATGACGGGCTCGGCACCGACCTCCCCTGAGTTGCGGACCTGGGTCGAGTCGCTGCTCGAGATGCATCTGCTGGACGGGTACGGCTCCACCGAGGCAGGCATGGTGTTGTTCGACGGCGAAGTGCAACGTCCGCCGGTTGTCGACTACAAGCTGGTCGACGTTCCGGATCTGGGCTACTTCGCCACCGACCGGCCCTATCCGCGAGGCGAGTTGCTGCTCAAGACCCAGAACATGTTCCCCGGCTACTACAAGCGGCCAGAGGTCACCGCCGGCGTGTTCGACGAAGACGGCTACTACCGCACCGGAGACGTCGTCGCCGAGGTCGGTCTGGACCGGCTGATGTATGTCGACCGCCGCAACAACGTGCTCAAGCTCGCGCAAGGTGAGTTCGTCACCCTGGCGAAGCTGGAGGCAGAGTTCGGCAACAGCCCCCTGATCCGCCAGATTTACATCTACGGCAACAGCGCCCAGCCCTACCTGTTGGCGGTCGTGGTGCCCACCGAAGATGCGCTGGCCACCCACGACGCAGATGGACTGGCCGCGCTCAAGCCGTTGATCGCTGAGTCGCTGCAGAACGTCGCAAAAGAGGCCGGACTGCAGTCCTACGAGGTGCCGCGTGACTTCATTGTCGAGACGACGCAGTTCACCCTGGAAAACGGCCTGCTGACCGGCATCCGCAAGCTGGCGTGGCCGAAGCTGAAGCAGCACTACGGCGAGCGCCTGGAGCAGCTCTACGCCGACTTGGCCGAAGGCCAGGCCAACGAGTTGTCCGAACTGCGTCGCAGCGGCGCCGACGCGCCGGTGCTGCAGACGGTCAGCCGGGCCGCAGCGGCGATGCTCGGTGCGGCCAAGTCTGACCTGACAGCCGATGCCCACTTCACCGACTTGGGTGGAGACTCGTTGTCCGCGTTGACATTCGGCAACCTGCTGCGCGAGATCTTCGACGTCGATGTCCCGGTGGGCGTGATCGTCAGTCCGGCCAGCGACCTGCGGTCGATCGCCGACTACATCGAGGGCGAACGACAGGGCACCAAGCGGCCGACGTTTGCGTCCGTGCACGGTCGCGACGCCGTCGAGGTGCACGCCGCCGACCTGACCCTGGACAAGTTCATCGACGCCGCAACGCTGGCCGCCGCGCCCACCCTGCCGGGGCCGGCTACCGAGGTGCGGACGGTCTTGTTGACCGGGGCGACCGGCTTCCTGGGCCGCTACCTGGCGCTGGAATGGCTGGAGCGGATGGACCTCGTCGACGGCAAGGTGATCGCCCTGGTGCGGGCAAAGTCCGACGAGGACGCACGGGCCCGGTTGGACCAGGATCTTCGACAGCGGCGACCCGAAGCTGCTGGCGCACTACCGCGAGCTGGCCGCCGAGCACCTGGAGGTCATCGCCGGCGACAAGGGCGAGGCCAACCTCGGCCTGGACCAGCAGACCTGGCAGCGGCTGGCCGACACCGTCGACCTGATCGTCGACCCCGCGGCCCTGGTCAACCACGTGCTGCCCTACAGCGAGCTGTTCGGACCCAACGCGCTGGGCACCGCCGAGCTGCTGCGGATCGCGCTGACCACGAAGCTGAAGGCCTACACCTACGTCTCCACGATCGGGGTGGGCGACCAGATTCAGCCCGGGAAGTTCGTCGAGGACGCCGACATCCGGGAAATCAGCGCCACCCGCAAGATCAACGACGGCTACGCCAACGGTTACGGCAACAGCAAGTGGGCCGGCGAGGTGTTACTGCGCGAGGCACACGACCTGTGTGGCCTGCCGGTCGCGGTGTTCCGCTGCGACATGATCCTGGCGGACACCACCTACGGGGGCCAGCTCAATGTGCCGGACATGTTCACCCGGATGATGCTCAGCCTGGTCGCCACCGGTATCGCGCCCGGCTCGTTCTACGAGCTCGACGCGGCCGGAAACCGGCAACGCGCCCACTACGACGGTCTGCCCGTCGAGTTCATCGCCGAGGCCGTCTCGAGTTTGGGGGCCCAGGTTGTGGACGGATACCAGACGTACCACGTGATGAACCCCTACGACGACGGCATCGGCCTCGACGAGTACGTCAACTGGTTGATCGACGCCGGGTACGCGATTCAGCGGGTCGGCGACTACGCGGCCTGGTTGCAGCGGTTCGAGACCACTCTGCGGGCCCTGCCCGAGCGGCAGCGCCAGTACTCGCTGTTGCCGCTGTTGCACAACTACCAGCAGCCGCAGACGCCGATCAACGGGTCGATGGCACCGACCGATCGGTTCCGCGCCGCGGTGCAAGAGGCGAAAATCGGTCCGGACAAAGACATCCCGCATGTCTCGGAGCCGGTCATCGTCAAATACATCACCGACCTGCACCTGCTCGGACTGCTCTGACATCAAGTTGAGGCCGATCGCCGCCTACTCGGCGGCGATCGGCCTCATGGTGTCAAGACCAAGTTCTCAGTGGCTCGTCGCGTCGGCGTCTCGCCGGCGGAAGAAACCGCCCTTGCCCTCGCGCCGATGTGATTGCGGCTCAGCGGGTGTCAGCACCTCAGTTGGGGCTGCCGGTGATGCGAAAGCATCGGAGGTATCCGCTGGCGCCGCCAGCTCGGCGGCGCGTTCGAATTCCACGTCACGCGCCGTGCGGATCGTCACCCGCGCCAAGACCGCTCCACCCAGGAAGACGATCAGCACGCCCAGCCCGGAGAAATAGGAAATCTCGAGCACAGCACGCTTGGCATCCGTCGCAGCGACCGGCTGGCCGATGTCGCCGAGCCGCAACGTCGATGCCAGCGTGCGACCCACGACGAACCAGGCGCCGGCGATAGCGGCCAACCAGCCGCCGAACATCGCGGTGGCGCGGTTTCCCGAAACCAGCAGAAGAAAGCCGCCCGCCGCGGTGGTGACTCCGGGGAACACCTCCAGCCAGGCGCGTGCGGTGCTCCAGGCCCACGTCTGGTCGGGGGTATAGGCGAAGTGGAAGTAGGGCCCTACGAAGGGGATCAGTGCACCCCATACACCAAGGATGATTAGCAGCAATCCGCTCACCGCGCCACGGCTGCGCGGCATGTGCAGGCTGCCGAAACCTGACCGCGAGTCATTCATTACGAGCTCTCCTCAAACAGTGGACACCAGGGTGTCGAGCACGTACTGAGTACCCATCTGCGCTGGCGGTGTAACCCAGAGTCGCCCGCGCAGGTGCCAGGCTAGCCGATGAGACACCGGCCCACCACGACGCTCGCGGATTTAGCGGGTGATGAGGCCGATCACCAAAAGGGCGACAGCGATCACTGGGAACGTGCCCTGGGTCAGCGCCGCCCGGGCCTTGTCCGGTGACGACGCCAGCAGAACGACCGCCGCCGAGGCCATGGATCCGACGCCGGCGAAGACGAGTGCCGCTCCGACAGCGTTGTGCCCCAACGCAACTGCGGCAATACCGATGCCGGTTACAATAGCCAGGAAGAGATTGTAGAAGCCCTGGTTGAACGCGAGCAGTTTGGTGGTCTCTGCTTCCTCGGCCGTCGTGCCAAACGTGGCGCGGGTGCGCGGGCTGGTCCAGGTCAGCGACTCCATCGTGAAGATGTAGACGTGCAGCAACCCGGCCAGACCGGCGAATACCAACCCGGCTGTGATCATTGCGCCCTCCTACTCAAACAGTCCCGGCTGCCCTAGACCGCTCGCGCGTGCGGGCGGCGTCATCCCTAAGTGGGTCCAGGCCTGCGGGGTTGCGACCCTGCCGCGCGGGGTACGCGCGATCATGCCAGCCCGCACCAGAAACGGCTCGCACACCTCCTCCACGGTGGTGGCCTCCTCGCCGACGGCGACTGCCAGCGTCGACACGCCCACCGGACCGCCGCCGAAGCTGCGGGTCAGCGCCGACAGCACAGCCCGGTCCAGCCGGTCGAGACCGAGCTCGTCGACGTCGTAGACCTCCAGCGCGGACTTGGCGACATCGCGGGTGATCACGCCGTCGGCGCGCACCTCGGCGAAGTCACGGACCCGGCGCAGCAGCCGGTTGGCGATCCGCGGGGTGCCCCGCGAGCGGCGGGCGATCTCCGCGCCGGCCTCAGCCCCCACTTCGATACCCAGGATCCCCGCGGAGCGGGCCAGCACCCGCTCCAGCTCGGCGGGCTCGTAGAAATCCATGTGCGCGGTGAACCCGAACCGGTCGCGCAGCGGGCCGGTCAGCGCGCCGGACCGGGTAGTCGCACCGACCAGGGTGAACGGCGCCACCTCCAGCGGAATCGACGTCGCCCCAGGGCCTTTGCCGACGATGACATCGACCCGGAAGTCCTCCATCGCCAGATAGAGCATCTCCTCGGCGGGCCGGGCAATGCGGTGAATCTCGTCGATGAACAACACGTCCTGCTCGACGAGGTTGGACAGCATCGCCGCCAAGTCGCCGGCGCGTTCCAATGCCGGCCCCGATGTCACCCGCAGCGACGACCCGAGCTCGGCGGCGATGATCATCGCCAGCGACGTCTTACCCAGCCCGGGGGGCCCGGACAACAGGATGTGGTCCGGTGTGCCGCCGCGGTTTTTGGCGCCCTCGATCACCAGCTGCAGCTGTTCACGCACGCGCGGCTGGCCGATGAACTCCCGCAATGAGCGCGGCCGCAGGCCGGCGTCGATGTCACCTTCACCGACGGTCAGGGCGGCGGAAACCTCCCGGTCTTCGACCTCGTCGTCCTCGAAGCGGCTCACTTGGTCTTCCCCAGCAGCGACAGCGCCGAGCGCAACGCAGTCGACGTAGAGGCCTCGTCGTCGGCGGCCAGTACCTTGTCGGTGGCCTCCTCGGCCTGCTTAGCCGCAAAGCCAAGTCCCACAAGGGCTTCCACCACCGGACCCCGGACGCCGTGGCCGTTGACCGAGGCGATCACCGATGGGGAGACCGGCCCGATCTTGTCGCGCAGCTCGAGCACCAACCGCTCGGCACCGCGCTTGCCGATGCCCGGCACCCGCGTGAGCGCAGTGACGTCGCCGTCGGCCAGAGCCTGGCGCAGCGCCTGCGCGTCATAGACCGCGAGGGTGGCCAACGCGATCTTGGGCCCCACGCCGGAGACCCCCAGCAACGTCAGAAACAGGTCGCGGGCGTCGGCATCGGGAAAGCCGTAAAGCGTCATCGAGTCCTCGCGGACGATCATCGCGGTGATCAGCCGGGCTTCGGCGCCCCGGCGCAGCGTTGCCAGCGTGGACGGGGCCGCCATTACCTTGTAGCCCACGCCCGCCGCCTCGATGACGACGTGGTCGAGAGCGACGTCGATCACCTCCCCGCGTACCGAGGCGATCATGTCGCGGCCCGCACTTTCGCGGCGAACTTCCTGCGCTGCTCGGCCGCCTTGGCCTCGGCTTCGGCCATCCGGGCGATCATCGGCGCCCGCCAGCAGTGACAGATCGCCAGCGCCAACGCATCGGCAGCGTCAGCGGGCGTCGGTTTGGCTTGCAGCCCAAGGATTCTGGTGACCATGGCGGTGACCTGTGCCTTGCCGGCGCCACCGTTGCCGGTGACCGCGGCCTTGACCTCGCTGGGGGTGTGGAAGTGCACGTCGATGCCGCGTTTGGCCGCCGCCAGCGCGATCACGCCGCCGACCTGCGCGGTGCCCATCACCGTTGACACGTTCTGTTGGGCGAACACCCGCTCGATGGCGAGGACGTCGGGATGATGGGTGTCCAGCCAGTGCTCGACGGCCTCGCTGATCGCCAGCAGACGGCGCGGCAGCGGCTCGTCGGCCGGGGTGCGGACCACGTCGACGTCCAGCGCGATGATCTGACGGCCGCGTCCGTTCTCGATGACCGACAGGCCACAGCGGGTCAGTCCCGGGTCGACGCCCATCACCCGCATCCGCGCCTCCCTCAGCTAGGCCGAACAGCTGTTCGATACCCTAGCGGGCCGCACCGACGTGGGTGTGTAGGACACGCGGTGAGAGCGCGATGTCGCGCGATCATCAGGGGCGCGCGCCGGCTCCGATCGAGATAGCTTTACTCCGCCCGGGCCCGGCAAAAGCTGTTAGCTTGAACCGCACTATTGATCACCGCGGTGCGGTCATGCGGAAAGGTTGCGCATGGGGACAGCACTGCTCGTGCTCGCTGCGGTGCTCTTCATCGCAGCGATCGTCGTTTTCGTCACGGCAGTGCGCCGTCCCAAAGAACCGCGCGGCGCTCGCCAGGATCCGCTCAGGTTCAATGCGGCGCCGGAATTCGGCCCGCGACAGCTCGGCCCGGGTGCGATCGTCAGCTACGGCGGCGTCGACTACGTGGTCCGCGGGTCGGTCACCTACCGCGAGGGCCCTTTCGTGTGGTGGGAGCACCTGCTCGAAGGTGGCGAGCAGCCGATCTGGTTCAGCGTCGAAGACGACGACGGGCGGCTCAAGTTGGCGATGTGGGTCAGCCGCAAGGAGTTGCAACTCGAGCCCGGCGGCCAGCACGTGGTCGACGGTGTGACGTACCACGAATCCGAACACGGTCACGCCGGCTACACCACCGAGGGCACGACAGGCCTGCCGGCGGGCGGTGACATGGACTTCGTCGACTACAGCAACGCCGACGAGACCGCGCTGCTTTCCTTCGAACGCTGGGCGCCGGGCATGCCGTGGGAGGTGTCCACGGGCAAGGCCGTGCTGACCGGCGAGCTGACCGTCTACCCTGCGCCGCCGCCCAGCGCGTAGGGCCACGCCGGTGCCACTTCATCAGCTAGCCGTATCCCCGGCCGATGTCAGCGGAACCGGACTTGGACTAGCGCTCAACGCGCCCGCCCCGCGCCCACTGGCCACCTACCGACTGAGCCACCCCGACGGCGGTGCGCTCGTGCTCGGCGTCCTCGGCGCGTCGCATGTCGTCACCGTCGAGCACACCAGCGGCCATTTCTCTGAACAGGTTTCGTGTACCGCCCGCGGCGGATCCGGGCTGCCCAAGCACACCGAGGCACCCGGCTACCACCTCGAATCCCGCACCGACATCCACGACGAACCGACGTTCCGGCGGCTCGCGAATCGCCTGCGTGAACGTTGCGCACGTGAGAACGGTTGGCTCGGAGGCAGTTTCCCGGGCGATGATGCCGCGCTCACCGCGCTGGCCGCCGAGCCCGACGGCGCCGGCTGGCGTTGGCAAACCTGGCACCTCTACCCTGCCGCGCCGGGCGGCACGATCGTCTACACCGCCAGCCGGTGGCGCCCATGAGCCGCAACCGTCTGTTCGTGGTGGCCATTGCGCTGGCCGCCACATCGGTGGTCAGCCTGATATTCGGAATATCGCTGCAAAACAAGGATATTCGCTCGTTTGTTGCCTCCCACTATCGCGAATACTCCCATGACGCAGGCGGCACGCGGTATCTCTGCACCGGTTCGCCCACGCAGGTCGCCGACATACTCGCCGGCTATCAGCGTCCCGCGGCGCGTGGCTCCAGCGCCGGTACCCAGTACCTGCGTTACGACGACGCAATCGTGTCGGTCGGCCCGGACGGCCCGCACCCGTGCAGCGTCCGAGTCGAGGACTTGGGCGCCGGCTACAGCCACGGCGCGTTCATCTTCCTCGGTCCTGGCTTCTACCCCGGAGCGCCGTCGGGCGGCGCGGGCGGCAGCCCCGGTGGCCCGGGCGGAACCAAATGAGATCTAACAGGCCTCAATACGCATAGGAATGAAAGGAAATAGTCATGTATCTGGCCGTCGAGTTGGGAAACATCGACCTCAATCCCGTCATCAAAGGCCTGGTCGCCACCATCTTGTATTTCCTGGTGGGCATGGCCGTCCTGGTCCTCGGCTTCATCATGGTTGACGTGCTTACCCCCGGGAAGCTGCGCCAGATGGTGTTTGTCGATCGCCGGCCCAACGCCGTGGTGCTGGCCTGCGCGATGTACATCGCACTGGCCACCGTCATCATCAGCGCCATCGCCAACAGCTACAGCCAGCTCGGTCAGGGACTGGTGGGTGTCGCGGTGTACGGACTCATCGGCGTCGTCCTGCAAGGGATCGCACTGCTGACGCTGCACTTTGTTATTCCAGGCGACTTCCATGAACACGTCGACGAGCCGGAGCTGCATCCGGCGGCGTTCGCCACGGCCGTGATGCTGCTGGCCGTGGGAGGGGTGACCGCCGCCGCCGTGTCATGACAGCGTCGACAGAGTTTTCCGGGCGGTGGCGGGCGGTGCTCCTCGCTGCCGTTGCGGCCTGCGCGGCGTGCGGCATCATCTACGAGCTTGCGCTGCTGACTCTGTCGACGAGCCTGAACGGCGGCGGCATCGTCGCCACCTCGCTGATCGTGGCCGGCTACATTGCCGCGCTGGGTGCCGGCGCCCTGCTGGTCAAACCGCTACTTGCCTGGGCGGCAATCACTTTCGTCGCCGTCGAAGCACTGCTGGGCATCGTCGGCGGGTTGTCCGCGGCCGCGCTGTACGTGATGTTCTCGTTCATCGGCGGATCCCTGGTCATGCTGGCGGTGGGCACCGCGTTGATCGGCGGCCTGGTCGGCGCCGAGGTGCCGCTGTTGATGACACTGCTGCAGCAGCGGCGAACCGCCGCCAAAGATATAGCCACCGATACCGGCCGGACGCTGGCCAATCTCACCGCCGCCGACTACCTGGGCGCGCTGATCGGCGGGCTGGTTTGGCCGTTCATACTGCTGCCCCATCTGGGGATGATCCGCGCCGCAGCGGCCACCGGCATCATCAACCTGCTCGCCGCGGGGATCGTTTCGATTTTCCTGCTGCGACAGGTGGTTACCGCACGGCAGCTGATCACGGCGCTGTGCGCGCTGGCCGCGGCGCTGGCGCTGCTTGCCACGTTGCTGCTGCGCGCCCAGGACATCGAGACGACCAGCCGCCAGCGCCTTTACGCCGACCCGATCATCGCTTACCGGCAGTCGGCTTATCAGGAGATCGTGGTGACCCGTCGCGGCAGCGACATGCGCCTATACCTCGACGGCGGTCTGCAGTTCTCCACCCGCGACGAGTACCGCTACACCGAAAGCCTCGTTTATCCCGCGCTCGGCGCAGGAGCGCGATCGGTGCTCGTGCTGGGCGGCGGCGACGGACTGGCGGCCCGTGAACTGCTGCGAGCGCCCGGGGTCGAAAAGATCGTGCAAGTCGAGCTTGACCCCGCGGTCATCCAATTAGCCCGCACCACAATGCGTTCCGCAAACGGGGGGTCCTTGGACAATCCACGCGTCGACATCGTGACCGGCGATGCGATGACCTGGCTGCGCGGCCCGAACGCAAGGTCGTTCGACGCGGTCATCGTGGATCTTCCCGATCCCGATACGCCGGTGCTGGGCCGGCTGTATTCGACCGAGTTCTACGCGCTGGCGTCGCGCGCGCTCGCTCCCGGCGGGCTGATGGTGGTGCAGGCAGGCAGCCCGTATTCAACCCCAATTGCGTTCTGGCGCACGATTTCCACGATCACGACCGCCGGCTATGCGGTAACCCCCTACCACGTGTATGTCCCCACGTTCGGTGACTGGGGTTTCGCGCTGGCGCGCCGCGGTGACGCCGCGCCGCAAACCACGGTGCCGCCGAACGCGCCGCCGCTGCGCTTTCTCAACCAGTCGGTGCTCGACGCCGCGACCGTCTTCGCCCCCGACGTGAAACCCCGTACGCTCGAGCCTTCAACGCTGGAACATCCGCGCATCGTCGAAGACATGCGCCACGGTTACGACTAGCCGCGACTAACTCACTCCTCGTCGAGGGCGGCCAGCACCTCATCGGAGACGTCGACGTTGGTGTAGACGTTCTGCACGTCATCGCTTTCCTCCAGGGCATCGACCAGCTTGAACACCTTGCGGGCGCCCTCGATGTCGACCGGCACGCTCACCGATGGCTGGAAGCCGGCCTCGGCGGACTCGTAGTCGATGCCGGCGTCCTGCAACGCGCTGCGCACGGCTACCAGATCGGTGGGCTCGGAGATCACCTCGAAGCTGTCGCCGAGGTCGTTGACGTCCTCGGCGCCGGCCTCCAGCACGGCGGTCAGCACGTCGTCCTCGGTCAGGCCGTCCTTCTCCAACGTGACCACACCCTTGCGGGCGAACAGGTAGGCCACCGACCCTGGGTCGGCCATGTTGCCGCCATTGCGGGTCATCGCCACCCGCACCTCACTGGCCGCGCGGTTGCGGTTGTCGGTCAGGCACTCGATCAGCACGGCGACCCCGTTGGGTCCATAGCCCTCGTAGGTGATGGTTTGCCAGTCAGCGCCGCCGGCTTCCTCGCCGCCGCCGCGTTTGCGGGCCCGTTCGATGTTCTCGTTGGGCACCGAGCTCTTCTTGGCCTTCTGGATCGCGTCGTACAGCGTCGGGTTACCCGCCGGGTCACCGCCACCGACACGGGCCGCGACCTCGATGTTCTTGATCAGCCGGGCGAACATCTTGCCGCGCCGCGCGTCGACGACGGCCTTCTTGTGCTTGGTGGTGGCCCATTTGGAATGGCCGCTCATCGGCTTACTACCTCTTCTGTTGCTCTCAAATTCCGCCTGCCGAGTCTACGTGGGCATCCCGATCATGAAGTTCCTGCGGCGCCCAGCCTGACCAGCGGCAAGAAAACGTCGTCGACGATCTCCTCGATCACTTCCTCGGCAACCGGTTGCAGCGTCATCATCAGCTCGTAGCGGAACAGATCGACGGGCAACCGCGCGACGCGCTCACTAACCTGGCCGGGTTGGATTTCACCGCGCGCGACGGCGCGTTCGATCACCTCGTCGAGAACGGCATCGCGACCGCCCAGAACGAATGCACCGAGTTCGGCGAGGTTGGTGTTGGCCTCGCGATAGAACCCGCCCAGCCGGGTGAACACCAAGATGGCCAGCCGGACCCGGACCTTGTTGACGCGCTTCAGCAACGCGACAACGTCACCGCGCAGGCTTCCGGTGTCCGGTGCGACCACGAACTCTGTTTTCACGTGCTGAACCAACGTGGCCAGCACCAGATCCTGCTTGCTCGGCCACCGGCGATACAGCACAGCCCGGCTGGTGCCGGCGCGAGTGGCCACCGCGTCGATGGTCAGGTCGTCGTACCCGCGCTCGGTCAGCTCCGCCCACGCCGCGTCGAGCAGCGCTTTCTCCAGCACTTCACCGCGTCGACGCTGCGGCGGCGCATCATTTCCAAGAGACTCTTTAAGAGACATTGTGTTTCCTAACGGATGGAGCTATGGTGCTTAAGGAACACACTGTATCTTATCGACAAGGAGCGGACTTCACATGCGGATTCTGGTTTCTGGAGCAGGAATGGCCGGACTCAGCACCGGCATCACACTGGGCGCCGCCGGCCACGATGTCACCATCGTCGAGCGCGCGAGTCATCTTCGGGTCAACGGATCCCCGATCGACGTCCGCGGTGACTCGCTCGGGGTCGCCGACAAGATGGGTGTGCTCGACGGGATCCGCGCCCGCCGGGTGGACATGACCGAACGCGTGCAGTTCGTCGACAGTCGCGGGGAGTTACTCGCCGAACTGCCCGACTCCGAGTTCAACGACTCCCCCGACGACACGGAGATTCCCCGCGAAGATCTTGCCCACGTGCTGCGCACCGCACTCGACCCGGCGACCTCGTTGCGGTTCGGCGAATCGATCGCCGAACTTCACGACGAAGGCGACGGCGTGGACGTGCGCTTCTCCTCCGGTGAGCGGCAGCATTACGACATAGTGGTCGGCGCTGACGGCATGCACTCGGCCACTCGCCATCTCGTATTCGGACCCGAGGATCAATTCTTGCGACACCTCGGCTTCTATGTGGCACTGGCCGATCTACCGGACTACGCGCAACCCGATCGCCGCAATCCGATGTACAACTTTCCCGGCCACCTGATCGGGATCGCCGCCTATCGCGATAAAGCGTTGGGGGTGTTCATGTTCCGCTCATCGTGGATCGACTACGACTACCACGATGTGGCCGCGCAGCAGCAGATCCTGGTCGGCGCCTTCGCCGGCCACACCGAGTGGAAGATTCGCGACCTGCTCGACGCCGCGAGCCGCGACAACGAGCTCTACTTCGACTCGGTCAGCCAAATCCACATGCCGTCGTGGCACCGCGGCCGGGTGGTGCTTGTCGGGGATGCCGCACATTGCGCTTCGCCGCTGTCCGGTCGCGGAACAAGTCTGGCCATGACCGGCGCCTGGCTGCTCGCCGAGGCGTTGGGCGATCACCCTGACGACGTTGCGGCTGCGTTCGAACAGTACGAGCGCGAGCAGCGTCCGTACGTCACCTACGCGCAGGGCACCGCAGCGCCAGGCGGTGAGGTGCTGGTCCCGGCCACCCAGCAGGAGATCGACGCCCGCAACCAGCGGCTCGGCACGACGGCGCAGACTCAGGTCTGACCGTTGACGATGTCAACGAACAACCGGTGGATGCGGCGATCACCGGTCATCTCCGGGTGAAACGCCGTGGCCAGAACCCGGCCCTGCCGCACCGCGACGGCGTGGCCGGCTGCTCGGGCCAGCACCTGCACGCCGTCGCCGACCCGCTCCACCCAGGGCGCACGGATGAACACCGCGTGCACGGGATCGTCCAGGCCGGTGAACTCGATATCGCCTTCAAACGAGTCAACCTGGCGTCCAAAAGCATTGCGCCGCACGGCCATATCGATGCCAGACAACGGCAGTGCTTCCCGGCCGCCGGCTCCGGCGTCGAAGATCTCGCTGGCCAACAGGATCATGCCGGCGCAGGCGCCGTAAGCCGGTAACCCGTCGGCGAGCCGGGTGCGCAGCGGCTCCAGCAGGTCAAGCTCACGCAGCAGATGACTCATCGTGGTGGATTCCCCACCGGGAATGACCAACGCGTCGACGGCGTCGAGTTCGTCACGGCGTCGGACGGGCACCGAATCGGCTCCGGCATCGCGCAGCGCCGACAGGTGTTCGCGGGTGTCGCCCTGCAGTGCCAACACCCCGATCCTTGGTGCGCTCACTGCTGCGACGGCCGATATCCGCGCGCGAAGCGGGTCAGGCCCTCCTGCATGACGGCAGCGACCATCTCCCCGTACTGGTTGAAGATCTTGCCCTGGCACAGCGCGCGACCGCCGCAGGCCGATGGCGAGGACTGGTCGTAGAGCAACCACTCGTCGGCCCGGAACGCCCGCATGAACCACATCGCGTGATCGAGAGAGGCCACCTGCAGATGCGAGCGCTCGTCGAGGTGAGTCACCTGCGCCGATCCCAACAGGGTGAGGTCGCTCATGTAGGCCAGCGCGCAGATATGCAGCACCGGATCGTCGGGCAGCGGATCGCGGTGCCGGAACCACACCTGCTGCTGAGAAGCCTTCCCCGGCACGAGCTCCAGTTGGTCGCGCGGCACGATGCGGATGTCCCATTCTTCGAATTGCTTGAACCCGGCGTCGTCGAACACCTTCATCGACTTCAGTCCCGGCAAGTCATCCGGTGGCGGCGCGGACGGCATCACATCCTGGTGGTGGATGCCCTCCTGATCGGTCTGGAATGACGCCGACATAGAAAAGATCGTTTCGCCGTGCTGGATCGCATTGACCCGCCGCGTGCAGAACGAACCGCCGTCCCGCAGCCGCTCGATGATGAAAACCGTTGGCGCCGTGGCATCTCCGGGCCGGATGAAGTATCCGTGCAGCGAGTGCACCAGAAAATGCGGATCTACTGTGCGTACCGCCGACACCAGCGACTGGCCCGCCACATGACCGCCGAAGGTCCGCTGAAAGAAACCCGATTCCGGGCTGAACACACTGCCGCGGTAGATGTTGATCTCGAGCTGCTCGAGGTCAAGGATCTTTTCGATCGACACGCTATGACCGTCTGCTCTTCGCGCAAGCGCTCATCGCCGTTGTCACCAGCCGCGTTCGGCCAGGCGATGCGGCGTGGCGATCTCCTCCACATTGATGCCGACCATCGCCTCGCCGAGCCCGCGTGACACCTTGGCCAGCACGTCGGGGTCGTCGTAGAACGTGGTGGCCTTGACGATTGCCGCCGCGCGCTGCGCCGGATCCCCGGACTTGAAGATTCCCGAGCCGACGAAGACACCCTCGGCGCCGAGCTGCATCATCATCGCGGCGTCGGCCGGGGTGGCGATGCCGCCGGCAGTGAACAAGGTGACGGGCAACTTGCCGGCCCGGGCCACTTCGACGACGAGCTCGTACGGCGCGGCCAGTTCCTTTGCCGCAACGTATAATTCGTCGTCACACAGTGAGCCCAGCCGCCGGATCTCCCCCCCGATGGCGCGCATGTGTGTGGTCGCGTTCGACACGTCACCGGTGCCTGCCTCGCCCTTGGAGCGGATCATCGCGGCACCCTCGCCGATACGCCGCAGCGCCTCACCCAGATTCGTCGCGCCGCAGACGAACGGCACGGTGAACTTCCACTTGTCGATGTGGTGGGTGTAATCCGCCGGCGTCAGCACCTCGGATTCGTCGACGTAGTCCACACCGAGGCTCTGCAGGATCTGCGCCTCGACGAAGTGACCGATCCGGGCCTTGGCCATTACCGGGATGGTGACCGCGGCGATGATGCCCTCGATCATGTCGGGGTCGCTCATCCGCGACACCCCGCCCTGAGCGCGGATATCGGCGGGCACCCGCTCCAGCGCCATCACCGCGACGGCGCCTGCGCCCTCGGCGATACGGGCCTGCTCCGGCGTGACGACGTCCATGATGACGCCGCCCTTGAGCATCTCGGCCATGCCGCGCTTGACCCGCGCGGTTCCCGTCTGCCCGCTGCCGTTGGATGCCGCGCTATCCACTGCTACTCGCTTTCTCGTTACTCCCCCGGGTATCAACCCAGTGTAGTGCCCGGCCACCAGCCAATTTCGCGCCGACGCCCGAGCACCGACGTCAGCGCAGCGCGGCGTCCAATAGGACCTCGGCCGCCGCTTTGGCCGCTGCGGCGGCGTGCGGATCGCGGTCCATCCGGGCGGACAGGCCGCCCCCGTCGTAGAGCAGTTGCAGCTGCTTGCCCAACGACTCCGGGTCGGACGCGCCCGCTTGGCCGGCAAGTTCGGTGAACAGGCCGCGGATTTCGGCGCGGTAGTCGTCGGCGGCGCCCTGGATCAGGCCGCCGTCAGGAGCTTCGGCGCTGGCCGTGATGAACGCGCAGCCGTGGAAGTCGGGCCGGCTGAACAGTTCGGCCTGTGCATCGAAGATGGCCAACAGCTGAGCACGCGGATCGGTGTGGCGTTCCACCGCTCGCCGGATCTTGTCGACGGTGGCCTCGTGGCGTCCCTCGAGGTAGGCCCGGACCAGGTTCTCCTTGCTGCCAAACGTGTTGTAGAGCGTCGCTTTGGCCACTCCGGCGTGTTCGATGACCCGGTCGATGCCGACCGTTTGCACGCCGTCGGCGTAGAACAGTTCGTCGGCTGCCGCTAGTAGCCGCTCCCTCGCGGACTGCTTGCCGCTGGGGCGGTCGCTGTCAATGGCCTCTGCGGTCTTCATGACTCCTCGTTCGCATAGACTGATCTGTCTAGTTTATCCCTCGCCGTTATTGCGAGGCTCCAAGACCAGCACGGGGATGTCCCGGGTCCCGGCTTGGGCGCGGTATTCGGGGAAGTGCGGCCAGTACTGCTCGGCGACGGCCCACAGCCGGTTCTTCTCTTCGCCGAACACCTCGCGAGCGCGCAGCGCTCGCACCTGCGCGCCGTCTTGCACGGACAGGTCGGGATGCGCGGTCAGATTGTGATACCACGCCGGGTGGGTGGTTGCGCCGGCGTTGGAGGCCACCGCGATGTTTAGTTGTCGCCGTAGGGAATACGCATCACCGGGTTCTTCCGGATCGCGCCTGTTCGCGCGCCGGTGGTGGTCAGGATCACGACCGGCTTGCCTTCCAGTGTGCCGCCGTCGGCGCCGTTGCTGGCCTCGTAGCGGGCCACTTGGTCGCCGACCCGTTCGCTGGCACTCGGGATGTAGTCGGGTTGTGAGTCTGCCCTGTCGATGGTCATAGCCTCATCCTTTCCGTGCGTTCGGGCCGTCAGACGGCGCTGCGTCCGCCGTCGACCGGGATTACTGCGCCGGTGATGTAGCTGGCCTTATCGGACGCCAAAAACGCAATGACTTCCGCGATTTCGTCCGGTTGGGCCGCGCGACCGAGCAGGGTGGTGGCACCCAGACCGCTGATCAGGTCAGAGTCGGCGCCGTTGGTGTAAGCCGGACCGGGGGCCACGGTGTTGACCCGCACACCGGAGGGGCTGTATTCGGCGGCCCACGCCCGGGTCATCGCGGTCAGCGCGGCTTTCGTCGCGCCGTAGGCCGCGGCGCCGGACAGTCCAATGCGTCCGACCATGCTGTCTACGCTGACGATGCTGCCGCTGCCCTGCTTTGCCATCGCCGGCGCCAGGGCGGCGACCAACTGGTAGGCACCGCGCACGTTGGCGGCGAACAGCTTGTCGAAAGTGGCGTTGTCCAGGTCCGCGGTAGGACCGAACCAGGAGAAGCCGGCGTTGTTGACCAACACGTCGACCTGACCCGCCTCGGCGACCAAGCCGGTCACGTCGGCGGACTCGCTGAGGTCGCCCCCGACGAACCGGGCCTGCCCGCCGCGATCTTCGATCGCCTTGACGGTTTCGGCGCCGCGCGCGGCGTCGCGACCGTGCACGATCACCTGGTAGCCCTGGTCGGCAAGCGCGAGTGCCACCGCCTGTCCGATACCCGAGGTCGCCCCGGTCACCAGTGCGGTGCGCACGTGGGTGTTCTTGATGTCGGATTGAATCTTCGCGGCCATGATCACTCCTCGAGTTTTCGATCAGACCTGGCTGTCTGGTCTGATCCGAGTTTAGACAGACCTGTCTACTCAATGCAACTGGTTCGCCTTGTGAGCTGCCTCACGCATTGGCGGATCGACGCACGGGAATGGAAAAGCCGACCGAAGCATTAGACAGGTCTGTCTACTAGTGCAGGCCGGACGTCCGGTTTCCGACATCACGAAGGGTTCCCACCATGCAGATCTCAGCGCAATTCTCGACATCGCTGGATTCACCGGCGCACATCGCCAGCGCCGAAGAACTCGGCTACGACCGGGCATGGCTACACGACACACCGCAACAGAGCCCGGACGTCTGGATGATGCTGGCCCTGGCCGCGCAGCGCACGCAGCGGATCGGCCTGGGCCCTGGCGTGCTGGTCCCCTCTTTGCGTCATCCGATGGTGAACGCATCCGGCGCGTCCGCTCTGTCCGCGATGGCGCCCGGCCGGGTGGCAGTCGCATTCGGCACCGGCTTTTCCGGTGCCCGCGCGATGGGCGGCAAACCGGCGAGCTGGAATTACCTGGCCGACTACGTGCGCAGCTTTCGCGGACTGCTGCGCGGCGAAACCGTCGAGTGGCAGGGGCAGCACATGCGGATGCTGCACCCGGACGGCCACGCCCCGCGGCGGCCCATCGACGTGCCAGTGCTGATCTCGGCGCTGGGCCCCAAAGGCCTTGCCATCGCGCTGGAATTGGGCGACGGACTGTTCACCGTCAACGGCGAGACGGACTTCGCCAAGCAGTTCACCTGGGCCGCCCTCGGCGTACACGGGACGGTACTGGCCGACGGCGAGGAGCTGGATTCGCCCAGAGTCCAAGCCGCCGCCGGACCCGGGAACGCGCTGGCCTACCACGCCGCCTACGAGTTCGGCGGCGACGTCACCGCACTGCCCGCCGGACGGCTTTGGCTGGACAAGGTCAACGAAATCGACTCGGCTGAAAGGCATTTCGCGATCCACGACCACCATCTGGTCTCCCTCAACGACGTCGACCGCGCGGTCTGGGCCGCCGGCAGCTGGGCAGCCATTCCGACGACCACCCTGACTGGCACCGCCGCCGAAATCGACAAGCGTCTAAAGGCATACGCGGCCGACGGCATCACCGAAGTGATCTACCACCCGACAGGACCCGACATCGCCGGCGAATTGGAGCGGTTCATCGACGCCGCGAAAGCCGACCGCGCCTGACCCTCAGCGGATGGACTGCAGCTGGCGGGGCTCACGTGGTGCCCCGGCCAGCGCAACTGCCTCGGTGAGCAGTTCGGAGAGCTGAAGCGGATACACGGTCTCGCCGGTCGCCGCTAGTTGGGCGATGTCGGCCGCGTCACACCAGCGGTGGTAGTGGATGTAGCGGTTCTCCAACTCGGTCCGGCCCGCGGTGGACGGCTCGAACCGCCGGGTTCGGTGGACGAAGAAGAACTCCTCGCTGTCGATCGCCGCGCCGTTGAAGTCGAACACCGCGTCGCGACGCCAGATCGGGCCGATCATGTCGGCGGGATCGGCGTGCAAACCCGTCTCCTCGGCCAGCTCGCGAGCGGCGGCCTGGGCCAGTGACTCGCCGTCGCCGATCTGACCGCCGACCGTGAACCACCACCGCGGCGCTGCCTTGTCAGCGCTTTCGGACGCTGCAGGGTCAGATCCGCACAGCAGCAACACCGCGCCGGTTTCGTCGAGTAACACCACCCGCGCCGACGTGCGCCGGTCGGCTGCCGGGTGATCGGCGTGGCGTAGCGCCTGCGACCGCTCGGCGATCTCGAAATAGCTTGGCAGCGCAGCTGTTCCACCCAACCGGAGCAACCGAACCAAAGCCCTCTCGCGCAGCGCAAGCGTGTCGCGGACCGCATCGTTGTGGAATCGGCGGGCCAGCAGCACCCGCGCTTCGGCGTCGGCCAGCTCCGCGATCAGCCCCGCCGGCACCGACTCCGGATCGACCATCGCCAGCGCGGCCGACAGCTTGTTTTCGCATGCCTCGCGGGCCTGTCGGGGGGCGCGTTCTGCCGCATCGGCCAGCGCCACCAACTGCTTGGCATCGGCGTCAGAGCCGCCGCTGTATGCGTTCGCCGCCACCACGCGCGCCACCAGGGCCCGGCGGGCCAGCGCGCCGTCGAGGGCCTGCCAGGACAAGTCGTAGCGCACGTGGAGCCGGTCCAGACGATTGGCCGTGTGAAATCCCCAGGCGCCGAATGCGAGCAGCACCGTCACCAGCACGACCAGCACGATGACAAGCCCGATTGTCCAGCTCATCAGCTCGCCACCTGCACCTTGCTGCCGGCGGCGGCTACCGTCTCGTAGACGCGCATGATCTGACTGGCCACCACCGACCAGTCGTAGCGGCGCACCGCCTCGGCGCCCGCCGCGGCATAACGTTTGGCCAACGGGTCGTTCTCCAGTACCGCGATCAGGCCCTCGGCAAGCGCAGCGCTGTCTTGGACCGCTACCAGCCGACCGGCCTGCCCGTCTTGCAGGACTTGTCGGAACGCATGCAGATCGCTGGCCACCACCGGAGTACCGGCGGCCATCGCCTCGACGAGCACGATGCCGAAGCTCTCCCCGCCGGTGTGCGGCGCACAGTAGACGTCTGCGCTTCGTAGCGCCGACGCCTTGGCAGCGTCATCGACTTGGCCGAGGAAGCGCAGGTGACCGGCCAATCCGCCGACCTTGGTGCGCAATTCGTCTTCGTTACCGCGGCCGACGATCAGCAGTTGCAGGCCCGGAAAGCGCTCGACCAGGGCTGGCAGCGCGTCGACCAGCACGGCCATGCCCTTGCGAGATTCGTCGTAACGGCCCAAGAACAGCACCGTCTTGCCGGGCCGTGGATACCCCTTGAGCGGCGGCGCCGAGGCGATCGAGGCTACGTCGACACCGTTGGGAATTTCGACCGCGTCCGATCCCAGCGCTTCCATCTGCCAGCGCCTGGCCAGGTCGGACACCGCGATGCGGCCAACGATCCGCTCGTGTAAAGGCCGCAGCAAGCCCTGAACCACCGACAGTGTCAGCGATTTGGTGGTCGAGGTGTGAAATGTGGCCACGATGGGACCCTCGGCAATCCGCAGCGCCCACATCGACAGGCTGGGCGCATTCGGTTCGTGCAGATGCAGCACGTCGAAATCGCCCTCGGCCAGCCAGCGCCTGACCTTGCCGTGCACGGCTGGGCTGAACTGCACCCGGGCCACCGAACCGTTGTAGGGAATCGGAACAGCCCGGCCGGCCGAGACAACGTACTCAGGCAACGACACGTGCGGCGACGACGGCGCCAGCACGCTGACGTTCTGACCGCGAGCGCGCATCACCTCGGCGAGCTGCAATACATGCGACTGCACTCCACCCGGCACATCGAACGAGTACGGACACACCATGCCGATTCGCATCAGGCTTGCCCTTGATCCTCAGGTCGCTGCGCTCCAGCCCGCCGAATCCCCAGCCTGGCCCGTCGCTCGTCGGACAGATCCGCCAGCCATTGCGGCTGGAGCATATGCCAATCGGCGGGATACTCGGCGATATTGCGGGCGAAGACGTCGGCCAGCGCCTGGGTGATGACGCCGACGTCGCCGCTATCGCAGTCCAGGGGCGGGTGGATCTCGATAGCCGTGCTGTCGTCGGTGAACCGGCAATGCACCGGCAGCAGCGCCGCCTCGGTTTCAATCGCCAACCTCGCCGATCCGGCTGGCATCCGGGTCGGCTCGCCGAAGAAATCGACCGGGACACCGGTGCGACTTAGGTCTCGCTCGGCCATCAGGCACACAACCTTGTTGTCCCGCAGCCGTTCGCAGAGCAGCTCGAACGGCGGCCGGTCGCCGCCGGAAAGTGGGATCACCTCGAAGCCCAGGCTCTCCCGGTAGTCGACGAACCGTCGGTACAGCGACTCGGGTTTGAGCCGCTCGGCCACAGTGGTGAACTTGCCGCGGGTCTGGGTCATCCACACCCCGGCCATATCCCAGTTACCGCTATGCGGCAGCGCCATGACGGCGCCGTGCCCCGACGCCAGCGCCGCGTCCAGATGTTCTTGCCCCACGACCAACTCGGCGAGCTGGTGGGCCAGCGCCCGGTGATCCATCGCCGGCAACCGGAACGCCTCTCGCCAGTAGCGGGCGTAGGACACCAGCGAGGCTCGCATCAGGCTGCCGGGCACCTCTTTTGGCGGAACCCCGATGACTCGCGCGAGGTTCTTGCGCAGTTGGACCGGTCCCCCGTTGCGTGACGCGTAGTGCGCTCCGGCGTCGAACACGTTGCGCGCGGCGAATTCCGGCATGGTGCGCACCATCAGCCACCCGGCCGCATAACCCCAGTCGGTCATTCGGCTGCCCAGCGAAAGACCGCTGACCCCAGGCAGTTTCAGGCCCGCCGGGACGATCACGGCTCACTCTTTCCCGGTTTCCGCGGCTGAACCTGGCCCTGCTCGCCGGTCGGGGGCATCGGATCGGCCGCGCCGGGCGAGTGTCGCACAGTGTGCAACCGCTGAGCACAGGTGATCATGCTGGCCACGGCCAGCAACCACATCGCCGCAGGCAGCGCCCACGGCAGCGGGAATACCGGCAGGTCCGAGAGTCCCGCCCCGACGAGCACGATGATCAACCGTTCCGGACGTTCGATGAAGCCGCCGCCACCGCGCAGCCCACTGGCTTCGGCGCGAGCCTTGATGTAGGAGATCACCTGCGAGGTCACCAGGCAAATCAACGTCGCCACCACCAACGACGGGCTGCCCAGGCCGAACCCTGCCCACCACGCCAGCCCGCAGAACACCGCGCCGTCGCTGATGCGGTCGCAGGTGGCATCCAGCACTGCCCCGAAACGGGTGCCGCCGCCGCTTTCCCGCGCCATCGCCCCGTCAACCAGGTCGAACATCACAAAAAACCAGATCACCAGCGTGCCGGCGAACAACCGGCCGGTCGGAAACAGCGTCAGCGCGGCCAACACCGCGGCGGCGGTGGCGATGATGGTGACGCCGTCCGCGGTGAAACCGGCATGCAGGAACACCCGGGCCACCGGTGTGGTGACCCGTGCTACTCCCTCGCGGGACAAAAGCTTGCTCACGATTGCTTTTCCCACTCGGTGGCCAGCAGACGGCGGGTGTCGCGCAGCAACTGCGGGATGACCTTGGAGTCGCCGATGATCGTGATGAAGTTGGCGTCTCCGCCCCATCGCGGCACCACATGCACATGGAGGTGTTCGGCCAGTGAGCCGCCGGCCGATTCGCCCAAATTCAAGCCGACATTGAAGCCGTGCGGCCGAGACACATTCTTGATGACGCGAATCGCCTTCTGCGTGAAGGCCATCAACTCGGCCGTCTCCTTGTCGGTGAGATCTTCGAGTTCCGACACCCGCCGGTAGGGCACCACCATCAAATGGCCCGGGTTGTACGGGTAGAGGTTGAGCACGGCGTAGACCAGTTCGCCGCGCGCCACCACCAGGCCGTCCTCGTCGGACAATTGCGGGATGTCGGTGAACGGCTCGTCTCCCGAGGACTTTTCGCGCCGCAATGGCGCCTCGGCCAGGTAGCTCATTCGATACGGCGTCCACAACCGCTGCAGGTGGTCGGATTCGCCGACGCCCCTGTCGATGATCGAGTCGTCCTCAGCCACTGGCGCTCACCTTGACCAAATCAGCAGTGGGAACTGCATTTTCACGGTCGGCAATCCACTGCGCAATGGCGGCTACCGCCTCGTCGCGAGGAACTCCGTTGATCTGCGTGCGATCACCGAACCGGAAACTCACCGCGCCGGCCTCGACGTCGCGGTCGCCGGCCAGCAGCATAAACGGGACCCTCTGGTTGGTGTGGTTGACGATCTTCTTGGCCATCCGATCATCGCTGGTGTCCACGTCGGCCCGAATACCGTGTGACTTTAGTTGTGCGGCAACATCTTCCAGATAAGACGCATGGCCGTCCGCGACGGGAATGCCGACGACCTGCACCGGGGCCAGCCAGGCCGGGAAGGCCCCGGCGTAGTGCTCGGTGAGGATGCCGAAGAACCGCTCGATCGACCCGAACAACGCCCGGTGGATCATCACCGGCCGCTGCCGGGTGCCGTCGGCAGCGGTGTACTCCAGCTCGAAGCGCTCCGGGAAGTTGAAGTCCACCTGGATGGTTGACATCTGCCAGCTACGGCCCAGCGCGTCGCGGGCCTGCACCGAGATCTTGGGACCGTAGAACGCCGCACCACCGGGATCGGGCACCAACTCCAGTCCGGATTCCGCGGCCACTTCGGCCAACGAGTTGGTGGCTTCCTCCCACATCGCGTCGGAGCCGACGGACTTCTCCGGGTCCTTGGTGGACAACTCCAGATAGAAGTCCTCCAAACCGTAATCGGCGAGCAGGCTGAGCACAAAGCGCAGCAGCGACGCCAGCTCGTCGTGCAGTTGGTCGCGGGCGCAGAAGATGTGAGCGTCGTCCATGGTGAAGCCGCGGGCCCGGGTCAGCCCGTGCACCACGCCGGACTTCTCGTAGCGGTAGACCGTGCCGAACTCGAAGAGCCGCAACGGAAGTTCGCGGTAGGAGCGCCCACGCGACCGGAATATCAGCGTGTGCATCGGGCAGTTCATCGGCTTGAGGTAGTAGTCCTGCCCCGGCTTACGCACGGCGCCGTCGTCGTCGTATTCGGCGTCGAGGTGCATAGGTGGGAACATGCCGTCGGCGTACCAGTCCAGGTGCCCGGAGGTGTGGAACAGTTCGGCTTTGGTGATGTGTGGGGTGTTGACGAACTCGTAGCCGGCCTCGATGTGCTGACGCCGCGAGTACTCCTCCAGCTCTCTGCGGACGATGCCACCCTTCGGGTGGAAAACCGGCAGACCGGAACCGATCTCGTCGGGGAAGCTGAAAAGGTCCAGTTCGATGCCGAGTTTGCGGTGGTCGCGACGTTGGGCTTCTTCAATCAACTGCAGGTGGCGGTCGAGCGCCTCCTGCGATTCCCACGCGGTGCCGTAGATGCGTTGCAGGCTGGCGTTGTTCTGGTCGCCACGCCAATAGGCGGCCGAGCTGCGCGTCAGCTTGAACGCCGGAATGTGACGAGTGGTCGGAATGTGCGGTCCACGGCACAAATCGCCCCAAACACGTTCGCGGGTACGGGGATTGAGATTGTCGTAGGCGGTCAGCTCGTCACCGCCGACCTCCATCACCGCGGGGTCACCGGATTTGTCGTCGACGAGTTCGAGCTTGTAGGGCTCACTGGCCAGTTCGGCGCGGGCTTGTTCCTTGGATGCGTAGACTCGCCGGGAAAACAGCTGACCGTCTTTGAGGATCTGACGCATGCGCTTTTCCAGCTTCTCCAGATCCTCGGGAGTAAACGGCTGCGACACGTCGAAGTCGTAGTAGAAGCCATCGGTGATCGGCGGCCCGATGCCCAGCTTGGCGTTCGGGAACAGGTCCTGGACGGCCTGAGCCAACACATGCGCGGTCGAATGCCGGATGACGCTGCGCCCGTCGTCGGTGTTGGCGGCCACCGGGATGACGTCGGCGTCGGCGTCGGGTACCCAGCTCAAGTCGCGCAGCTTGCCGTCGGTGTCGCGCACCACCACGACCGCGTCGGGGGCGCCGCGACCCGGCAGGCCGGCGTCCCGCACCGCGGCGGCCGCGGTCGTCCCGGCAGCCACCCGGATCGGGGCTGCTGGGGCGAGGTGTGCGGGGGCGGTCATCGACGCGGTCTCCAGTGGCTTTCGGGTGTTCAAACGGACCCGACCATGCTATCGGGGTGGCTATCGCCGACGGGTTCCAGCCTTAGGGCTGCCCGGGTTTGAGGAGGACAAACAGGGCCTCGGCATCAGTCAGCACGGTGTCGCCGTCGCTCAACCGGCCCGACACGAAGATCTTTCGCCCTTCCACATGGTCGACTCCCGCGTCGATCTGCAACTCCTTGTCGATCGGGACGACCTGGCGGTAATTGATGTGCAGGTACGCGGTGCGCTGGCGGGGACCACCGGTGATCACCCCCGACGTCATACCTAAGACGGAGTCGAACAGCAGCCCGAGCGCGCCGCCGTGGACGGCGCCGTTGCGCCCCAGATGAAACCGCCGAAAACGGGCCCAGCCCTGGATGCGGCCGGCCGCTCCTTCCCCCGGTACCTTCCGCACTTTCATCGGCACCGGCAGGATGTTGCCGCGGTTGGGCAAATCGATGCGGCGGCCCGACGGCGTCGCCCATTCGTCAGTGTCGAACGGGCTGAGTAAGTCGGACACCTTCTCGACCAGGTCGGCTGCCTCACTGATCACCGCATCGGGCGCGTCGACCGCCCGGGCATGATCCTGCAGCGTGCGCACCGCTTCGATGAACCGGCCGTAGTCGGGCCCGCCCTTGGTCGTCGGTTCGGGCGGGTTGAATCCGCCGCCCGGATGTCGCGCATGTTCGCCGGCCACCAGAACACCGTATTGCCCGGCGCAAGTGGGGCTAGATCCGATTGCCCAACTCTTCCCCGCGCCGTCAACGGCGCGCATCGTCGTCGGGCTAGGCGTTCTGCTCGCCGAGGGCGCTCAGCTTCTCGAACTCGTCGTCGCTGAGCTCGATCTCAGCAGCGGCGACGTTCTCCTCCAGATGCGACACACTCGACGTTCCCGGAATCGGCAGGATCACCGGCGAGCGTTTCAGCAGCCACGCCAGCGCCAGCTGCGAGGGTGTCGCATGGCCGTGCTCGGCGCCGAGTTGCGCCAGCGGACCGTCCGGAGCCGCGAGCGGGCCGGCGGCCAGCGGGAACCATGGAATGAAACCGATCCCCTGGCTGGTCGCCTCGTCCAGGAGTGATTCGGCGGTGCGGGTGGTCAGGTTGTAGAGGTTTTGCACCGAGACAATCTGGGTGATCTTTTGCGCGGCATGGAGCTGCTCGACGTTGATCTCCGACAGACCGATATGGCGGATCTTGCCTTCCTCCTGCAGCTTGACCAGCTCACCGATCTGGTCTTCCAGCGGGAATTTGTCGTCGATGCGGTGCAGCTGAAAGAGGTCGATGGTCTCCACGCCGAGCCGTCGCAGGCTCAATTCGGTTTCCTGACGCAGGTAGGCAGGGAAGCCCAGCGGGATCCACACGTCGGGCCCGGTGCGCAGCAAGCCCGCCTTGGTCGCGATCACCAGCCCGTCGTAGGGATGCAGCGCCTCGCGGATGATCTCCTCGGCGAAGTAGGGGCCGTATGAGTCGGCGGTGTCGATGAAGTTGACGCCGAGTTCGACCGCGCGCCGCAGCACCCGAACGGATTCGTCTCGATCGGCGGGTGGGCCCCAAACCCCCTTGCCGGTCAGACGCATTGCGCCGTAGCCGAGGCGGTTGATGGTGAGATCACCGCCGAGAGTGAATGTTCCGGATGCTTTGGCGGGAGCTTGGGTAGTCACATCGCCGACCGTACGCCAACCGGCAAAACCCGGCCACGTCGGCGTGGCAAGCTGAGCCGGTGGACTTGCACACGATCGCCCAACTGCCCCTGACCTACCCGGAGGTGGGCGCCACTGCCGGCCGGATGCCCCCGGGTTACAAGCACATCGGCTTCTCGGCTCACATAGGCATGGGTCAACTTCGCTTTGAGCAGGCCACCGACGCCGTGATGCACTGGGGCATGCAGCGTGGCGCCGGCTTGGGTGTCCAGGCCAGCAGCGACATCATCACCGTCGGCACGGTGGTCGTCGTCAAAATCGGTTTCCTGAAAGCACCCTGCCGCGTCGTGTACGTCGTCGACGAACCGCATCTGCGGGGATTCGCGTACGGCACGCTGCCCGGTCATCCCGAGTCCGGTGAGGAACGGTTCGTGGTGCGCCACGACCCGGCCACCGCCGCGGTGTACGCGGAGGTCCGCGCGTTCTCCCGGCCGGCGACGTGGTGGAGCAAAGCCGGCGGCCCGATCACGTCGCTGGCGCAGCGAGTAATGAACAAGCGCTACGTGCGCGCGGTGTGACCCCACCCCCTAAGCAACTTTTCTGCGCCCGCGCAGAGCCGTTCGATGACCTGGCCCACCGGTGCGATATCGGTGACCATCCCGACACCCTGGCCCGCGTCGACCGGTGCGGTTCGACGATCATCGGCGGCGATCGCGGCGGCGAGTTCGGAAGGGGCATCGGGATCGTCGGCAAGGGCGTCTTCGTGACCGCTCCAACGCGCGACGAAGTCATTGCGCAGCACGCGCGACGGGAACCGCTCCGTCCAGGGCAAACGACGGACAATGTCGAACACCCGGGTGCTGGTGGTATCGGTCTCGCGGGCCGCGACCAATGCGCGGCGGCCGGCGTCGGACGTCAGCGCCTCCAAAGAGGCCGATAAGCACGTGCCCAACCACGCCCCGCTGGCGCCGGCGGCCAGCACCGCGGCGAGGCTGCGCCCAGAGGCGATTCCCCCGGCCGCCAGCACCGGCACGGACACCACCTCCAACACCGCGTCGAGCAGCGGAAGGGTGCCGATCGTCGCCTCCCCGTGGCCGCCACCTTCGGAGCCGCGCGCCACCAACAGGTCGATCCCGGCGTCCTCCGCGCGCCGCGCCTCAACGCTGTTGTAAACCTGTGTGGCAGTGGCGATCCCCGCATCGTGGACGCGGCTCACCCATGACAAGTCAGTTCCGAAGCTGACCGAGATCAGCACCGGCCGCGCGGCCACCGCGGCATCGAACAGGTCCGGCTCTTTGCGGATCACCCAGTCCACCAAGCCAATTCCGAACGTCCCGGTCACATGTGGCAATTCGGCACGCAGCGACGACGTCGACCCGGCAGTGCCCATGCCGACCATGCCCAGTCCACCCGCCGCGGTCACCGCGGCGGCAAGCCGTCCGCCGGCAACGCCTCCCATTGGGGCGTTGACGATTGGCACCCGCAGGCCCATGGCCCGGGACCACGGCGTCGACAGCATCTGACTACGCCGAGGGGAGGCTCTTGAAGACGGTCAGTATGACCACCGAATCGTCGACTGCCTGTAGGGAGTGGCGTTGCGGCGGGATCACGACGTAGTCGCCGGCCTTGCCGTCCCATGCATCGTCACCGGCGGTGATTTGTACATGTCCTTGCAGGACCTGCAGCGACGCCTGTCCGGGGCTGTCATGCTCGGATAGCTCATGTCCGGCCAGCAACGCCATCACGGTCTGTCGCAGTTCGTGGGTATGCCCCCCATGCAGTGTGTGCGCGGCCCGCCCACTGTGTGTCTGCCGTGCCTCTGCCAGCTTCTCGGCGGCCAGGCTGGTCAGCGAAATGGTTTCCATCAATATCCTTCAGTCGGCTCGGTAGTTCCTCAGCTGGATAGTAGAAGAATCCCGCCCGCGGCCAATGCAAGCGTCTTGATCGCTTCGAGACCGACGTAGACGTAATGCCCCCGCGAGCGCGGCGCATCCAGGCCGGCGAGCACTTGGTCGGTACGGCGATTCAACCGCGGCCGCACTGCCGCCAATTGCAGGGCCAACGCGGCGAACGCGACCGCCAACGCCGCCGCCGCACCGGCAGGCGGCGGGCTTGCCAGGGAGGTCAGCAGGATGACGATGGCCAGCACCATACCGAGCCAGACGAAGATAACCGCGACTGCTAGGGCCCGCGCGAAACTCACGTGGCGGGCCTACTACGGCGAATCATGGTGTTTATCAGTCTCGTCGAAGACAGTCTGGGCGACGCGGAAGGCGGCGTTGGCGTCCGGCACACCGCAGTAAACAGCGGCCTGCAGCAGGACTTCTTTGATCTCTTCCCGCGATAACCCGTTGCGCAGCGCGGCCCGAATGTGCAGCGCAAACTCCTCGTGGTGACCACGGGCGATAAGCGCCGTAAGCGTGATCATCGAACGGCTGCGGCGATCCAGGCCGGGACGCGTCCAGATTGTGCCCCAAGCGAATTCGGTGACAATCCGCTGGAAGTCCCGGGTGAAGTCGGTGGTCTTTGCAGCTGCCTGCTCGACATAGCTGTCCCCGAGCACTTCCCGACGCACGGCTAAGCCTTCGTCATAACGGTTGGCAGTCATCTGGCTCCCAATCTCCTCAGCTTCGCCAGCACGTCGGCGATTCGGTCGGGCTGCTCGGCAGGCGCAAGGTGGGCGGCCCCCGCCACCTCGACGAACCGTCCGCGGGTGACATGGCTGGCGATATACCGCAGGGACTCGGGAGGCGTGGCAATGTCATTGGCGCCAGCCACAGCGACGATCGGGGTGTCGATTTCGCTGAGCCGATGACGGGCGTCGAACTCGGCAAGCGCCTCACAGGTGCGCGCGTACCCGTCGTCGTCTACCCGCCGCAGGGTGTCCAGCAGCGTCCGGGCCGACGCGGGGTCACGCTCGAAGAATCCCGGGGCGAACCACCGTCGAATCGACAGGGCCACGACCTCGCCAGTTCCGGCACTGCGAACGACTTTGGCCCGGGATTGCCAGTCGTCCGGGTCCCCGATTCGCGCTGCCGTGCAGATGAGCGCCGCAGAAACGATGCGCTCTGGATGCCCGAGGAGCAGCTGAAGTCCGACGGCACCGGCGACCGACACGCCGGCATAGGTGAACGGCCTTCTGCCGATCTTGTCTTCCACGAGCTTCATGACACTGGCGGCGAGGTCATCGATGGTAAAGGCGTCCTTTGGTCGCGGGCTGGCGCCGTGGCCTGGGAGGTCCCAGCCGATGACGTGATAGATGCCCGCCAGACGTCGTGCCACATCGGACCACAAACCGGCGACCGAAGTGCCCAGCGACGGGCCGACGACCAACGGCGGCAGATCCGGTGACCCGCCTAGATGCGATCCGCGAATTCGGGGGACGCTCACGGACGTTCCTTGACTATCCGCTTGGCACGATCCAGGCTGTCGTCGATCAGGGCGTCGACCACACCGAAATAGCTGCCGGACGGGGTTTTCCCGACCAACTCAGCGATGACGCGTTGCTCGCCGAGCACATCGGCGCTGTCGAGGTTCTTGGCCATCTGTGCCGAATGGACCTCCAGCCCGGCGAGCAGTTCACTGCACTGGGAGCCGGCGACAACGGTCCGCCGGGCCAGGGTGCGTAGCGTATCCCATTCGGCATGCCATGCCCCGTCGGGACGTTCGTCATTGGCCAGCGCGGCGGCGGTGTGCAATGTCGCGGCCAGCGACGGTGTGGAAATGCCGGCGCGGCGGATCAGAATAGATAACACGGGGTTGCGCTTCTGCGGCATGGTCGACGATCCCCCGCGATCCCCGGTGGCGGGCTCGCTCAGTTCAGCGATCTCCGGGCGCGCAAGTGTGACGACGTCCGAGGCGATGCGCCCCCACGCGTCGGTGCACCCGACGAATGCATCGCCGATTGCGGTGACCGGCGCCCGAGCGGTGTGCCACGGCGTTCGGGCGCCCAAACCCAAAGTGGCTGCGACACTGTGCATCAACTCCAGGGATATTCCCGCTTGATTGGCATGACCCGCGAGAGCAGCCAATTCAGTTGTCGCGGCTAGAGTTCCGCCTGCGCCGCCGATCTGGACCGGGAGGGTCAGCGCACTGAGTTGCTGATACGCGTCGACAACTCCGTTGAGCCAGGTTGCGGCTTTGGCCCCGAAGGTCGTGGGCACCGCGTGTTGAGTCAGGGTGCGAGCCGCCATCTGCGTGCCACGGTGGGTCGTAGCAAGTACCGAGAGCACTGAAATCTGTTCGGTGAGTTGCGATATCAGCTCGTCAGCGGTGGCGCGAGTGGCCAGCATCAGGCCGGTGTCAACAACGTCCTGGCTGGTCAGTCCGTGGTGAATCCACCGGCTGACCTCGGCGCTCGCCCGGTCACGAAACAGTGCCACCAATCCAATGACGGGGTTGCCACCATCCTCCGAATTGACCGCGAGCCACTCGCAGTCGCCGGCGCTCACCAGCCCGGCGAGATCAGCGCCGGCGCATCCATCGGGCGCCAGGCCCGCCGCGACCAGTGCATCCAACCAGGCCGATTCCACCGCGACCATCGCCGCCAGCAGCGCCGCGTCGGACATCAAGTCCCCGGCGCGCTGGTCTCCCGGCCACAACAGATTCGTCATCCCGGAACACCGGGATACGCCAGGAACACCGTTTCGTGCGCGCCCTGCAGATGAATATCGAAGCGGTATCCCCCGGACTCGGCGGCGCAGATCAGGGTTTTTCGCCGCGCAGCGTCCAGGGCACCGAGCAGCCGATCGGCTTCCAGGCCGGCACGCGGCAGGTAGGCGCGAGTGAACACCCGGTTCAACAACCCGCGCGCGAAGACGGTAAGCGCGAAGAACGCTGCTCGTCCGGCCGCAGCGCCGGGTGTCAGCGTGCTGAAGCTGTAGTTGCCGGCGGTGTCGGTGGCGCATCGTCCCCAGCCGCTGAACGTCTTGCCGTCGCGTCGCAGCGAGCCCGCCTCACGGATGATGCGGCCGTCGGGATCGGGTTGCCACAATTCGATCAGGGCGTCGGGCACCGCATCACCGGCCCCGTCGTAAACCGTGCCGTGCAACCGGATCGCGCCTGCGTGCTGATCGCTGACCAACTGATTGTCGCCGGGGTACGGCAACGCGCACTGAAAGAACGGTCCGACGGTTTGCCCTGGGGTACAAGCCAATTCAGTCATGGCCGCCGCGTTCTTCGGTCCAGGTTCGCCGGCCGCCGGCCACCACGATGTCCCACCGGTAGCCGGTCGCGTATTCGGGCTCGGTCAGGTCATGGTCGTAGGAGCAGATCAACCGTTGGCGCGCGAAGGGGTCCACGATGGACTGGTAGATCGGGTCCAAACCGAACAACGGGTCTCCCGGGAAGTACATCTGGGTAACCAGACGCTGCGTGAAAGCGGTTCCGAAGACCGAGAAGTGAATGTGCGCCGGGCGCCAGGCATTTTGGTGATTGCGCCATGGGTAAGGGCCCGGCTTGATCGTCAGAAAGCGGTACGTTCCGTCGGGCCCGGTCAGGCAACGGCCCGCCCCGGTGAAGTTCGGGTCGATCGGCGCCGGGTGCTGGTCGAGTTCGTGGTTGTAGCGACCGGCGGCATTGGCTTGCCAGATCTCGACGAGCTGGCCCGCGACCGGCTTACCCGTCGCGTCGAGCAGCCGACCGGTCACGATGATGCGCTCCCCGATGGGCTCGCCGGGGTGGCCGGCGGTGAGGTCGGCGTCGCGAGGTTCGACTTCGTGGTTGCCGAAGCACGGGGCCCAGCACTCGACCTCGTCCGGGTCGACGCAGACGAATGGCGATCGTGGATGACGCAGCAGGCTGCTTCGGTATGGCGGGTAATCCAGTCGCGGCTGAACCTCGCCTCTGCCCTGGTAGGCAGCCGCGATGCGGGCGATCTCCCCCGTTATCCCGCGTTGGGACACAACGCGGGCCGACTGTGCTGCAGCCTTCATCGAAACTGACGCTAACGCCAGAATCAGCCGCCCTCGACCGTCTTCGCCGGATTTCCTGCTTATTGCTATGACGAGGGGTTCTGCAAAGAGCCGGCGCACCTGGCTGGCGAGCAATCTTCGACCGCCCCGCCGTGTTGACCAGGCCCCCGGCCTGCGGCATCCTCTATGGAACAGAATTATCCTCTGTATTACAGATAAACGATCGGCGAGCCTGGAGGTCGTGATGGCCGATCAGCGCAGTGCCCTCGATGATGTCCTCGGTAACGTCCGGCGCGGGATGATCCCCGCGCACATCTACAACGACAAAGAACTGTTCGATCTGGAAAAGGAGCGTCTCTTCAGCCGGGCCTGGCTGTTCGTGGCCCACGAGTCCGAGATCCCGCAAGACGGCGACTACGTCGTGCGCCGAGTCCTCGACGACTCATTCATCATCACCCGCGATTCGAAAGGCGATGTGCGGGCCTTATTCAATATGTGCTTGCACCGGGGAATGCAGGTGTGCCGTGCAGAGATGGGCAACGCCTCCAACTTCCGCTGCCCCTACCACGGCTGGACCTACCGCAACGACGGTCGGCTGACCGGCCTACCGTTCCACCGGGAGGCCTACGGCGGCGATGACGGATTCCCCAGGAATGGCCAAAGCCTGCTTTCTGCACCGAATCTCGCGAGCTACAACGGGCTGATATTCGTCAGCATGGACCCAGGAGCGCAACCGCTGGAGGACTTCCTCGGCGACTTCCGCTTTTACCTGGACTTCTACACAAAACAAAGCCGTGGCGGGCTGGAGGTGCGCGGTCCGCAGCGTTGGAGAATCAAGGCCAACTGGAAGATCGGGGCCGAGAACTTCGCCGGGGACATGTACCACACCCCGCACACCCATGCGTCGATCGTCGAGATCGGTCTGTTCCGCGAGCCGAAAGCGCAAAAGCGCAAGGATGGGGCCACCTACTGGGCGCAGTGTGGTGGCGGAACCACCTACAAGCTTCCGCCGGGCAACTTCGAAGAACGGATGCGCTACGTCGGTTACCCCGACGAAATGATCGACCGCATCAAAGGCGTCTGGACCCCACAACAACAACAACTCGTCGGCGAGGACGGGTTCATGATCTCGGCTGCATCGTGTTTCCCCAATCTCAGTTTCGTACATAACTGGCCCAAGGTTCTCGACAGCGGCGACGATAACGACGTGTTGCCGTTCATCTCAATCCGGCTGTGGCAGCCGATCAGCGAGAACGAAACCGAAGTGTTGTCATGGTTCGCAGTGGATTCCGCAGCCCCACCGGAGTACAAGAAGAACTCTTACAAGGCTTATCTGATGTGCTTCGGTTCGACGGGCATGTTCGAACAAGACGATGTGGAGAACTGGGTGTCGTTGACCAACACCGCCGGCGGCTCGATGGCGCGACGGCTGCTGCTGAACAGCAGGATGGGGTTGCTCTCCGACGACCACCCAGTGGTCGAGCCGCTGCCTTCCAACGCATTTCACGGGCCCGGACACGCCCAGGTCGGCTACAACGAGAACAATCAGCGCAAATTGCTCCGGCTGTGGGCCGACCATCTGGAGTTGCCACCTGTGTTGACCGCCGCGACCGCCCTTGGCACGGTGGCCACCGTATGACGACCGCAGAGCTCGGCAAGCCAGTCGGAAAGCCCTTGCCGTTCGGCGACAACCGGCACCTGCAGGCGCATCAGTTTCTCGTCGAGGAAGCCTATCTGCTCGATGCCCAGCAGTACGACGCATGGCTGGACACCCTTACCGACGACATTCGCTATCTGATGCCGGTGCGGGTCACCACCGCACGGGGCGCCGGGTTCGACACCTCCCCGGGGATGGCGCACTTCGACGAGGACAAGTACTCGCTGAGCCGACGGGTGGCGCGGTTCGCCACCGAGCATGCCTGGACCGAGGACCCGCCGTCGCGGATGCGTCACTACATCACCAACGTCCGCACGTTCGCGTGCGAGGATGACGCGCACCTTGTCGTCGAATCCGCGGAACTGCTCTTCCGCAGCCGCGGCGATGTCAACGAGGCCGCACTGGTGTCCTGCGGCCGCCGCGACGTGTTGCGACAGTGCGTCGATCAATGGAAGCTGGCGCGCCGCACCATCCTCGTCGACGAGTCGGTTTTGAGGATGCAGAACCTGGCGGTGTTTTTGTGAACGAGCAACTGGCAGACTTGCTGAACGGTGCGGTCGGCGAACCAATCACGCTGGCAAACGAATTCACCGAAGTGGTGGTTCGCCGCATCGATACCCGCAACGGGTCGCGACTGCTGGTCTGCGCGCCCAAATCGGGTCGGTGGATCAGCCTGGACGCACTGGAGGTTGAGGCGCTGACCCGGCAGAACGCCCGTACCCTGGCGGCGATGGTCGGTAGCTCCTCGGCTCCGCTGCTGCCCGACGACGGCGATCAACCGTGATCGGGTGGCTGGACGGCAAGCGCGCCCTGGTCGTGGGCGCCGGCTCCGGGATCGGCAGAGCCGTCGTCGACGCGTTCGTTGCCGAGGGCGCGAAAGTCGCTGTGCTGGAACGTGATCACGGCAAGTGCCAGCAACTGCGTCACGAGCTGCCCGAAGTTCCGGTGGTCGAAGGCGACGCCGTGGGCCGCGACGCCAACGAATACGCGGTGTCCGCCGCGGTCGAGGCGTTCGGCGGGCTCGACACCTTGGTCAACTGCGTGGGCATCTTCGACTTCTACAAGGGCATCCTCGACATCGGCGCCGAGGACCTGCCCGCGGCATTCGACGAGATGTTTCGCACCAACGTGCTCAGCCAATTGCAATCGGTCAAAGCGGCAGTGCCTGCGCTGCAAGCCGAAACCGGATCATCGATCGTGCTGACCGAGTCCGCGTCGTCGTTCTATCCCGCGCGCGGCGGCGTGCTGTACGTGTCGTCGAAGTTCGCGGTGCGCGGACTGGTCAGCACCCTGGCTCACGAACTGGCACCGCGGATCCGGGTCAACGGCGTGGCACCGGGCGGCACGCTGAACACCGACCTGCGCGGTCTTGCCAGCCTTGGGATGGACAGCACCCGCCTCGACGACACTCCCAATCGCGCACGTGATCTCGCTGCGCGCACCCCGCTGAACGTCGCGCTCAACGGCGCAGACCACGCCTGGAGCTTCGTCTTCCTGGCCTCGGACCGTTCCCGCGGCATCACCGGCGAAACCGCCCACCCGGACGGCGGATTCGGCATCGGCGCAGCGAAATCGGAGCAGCCATGACCGATCAGCTGGACCAGCAACGCGCGCTGGTGGCGCAGGCGTGCCGAGTCGCAGCGTCCCGTGATTTGGTCGACGGCATCTTGGGTCATCTGAGTCTGCGGATAGACGACGACCGACTGCTCGTTCGATGCCGCAGCGACTCCGACACCGGTGTGGCGTTCACCCGGCCCTCCGATATTCGCCTCATCGAATTCGACGGCAGCGCAGGCGCTCCCGGGGAACTGGAGGGATATCGGGTTCCCAACGAACTTCCCATCCACCTCGAAACCATGCTGGCCGACCCTCGGCACCGCGCGGTGGCGCATCTGCACCCGCCCGCCGTCGTCGCGGCCGACCTCGCAGGCATCAGAATCCGGCCGATCTGTGGGGCCTACGACATTCCCGGAGCCTGGCTTGCCCGCCGCGGCGTGCCCGTCTACGAACGTGCGGTGCTGATCCGAAACACCAAGCTGGGCAAGGAGATGGTGGCAGCAATGCGCGGCCAGCCGGTAGTGATCTGCCGCGGACACGGCATCACCAGCGCGGCTGGCACAGTTGAGCAGGCAGTGCTGCAGGCGATCAGCCTCGACGCGCTGGCCAGGATGTCACTACAGGTGCGCGCCGCCGGCGGCACACTGCGCGATATCGATGACGCGGACTGGGACGAGCTGCCGGATTTAGGGACCGCCTTCACCACCGAGGCCGCCTGGCGGCATGAAGTCGCGCGGTTAGCCCCTCAGCCGAGCTGATCGCCAATCTCCTTGGCCGCCTCCGTAAGTGTAGCTGCCACCGCGGCGTACAGCGAGCGGCTGAGCCGGTGTTGGGGGGCCGCGGCGTTCAGCGCCAACCGCAGTCCCGGCGCCCGGGTCGGGATCGGCACCGCCACCGACGCGACGCCTTCCTCACTTTCTTCGCGGTTGACGGCGTATCCCTGTTCACGTATCCGGGAAAGCTCGGCTTCCAGTTTGCCTCGGCTGCCGATCGACCGGTCGGTGATGCGCTCTAGGTTCTCCTCGGGCAGCAGCTGATGCAATTCCGCTAGCGGTAACTGAGCCAGCATGGCCTTGCCCGTCGACGTGCAATGCGCGGGCATGATGCGCCCCAACCGGGACGCCACCCGTACCGCGGTCGGACCCTCAATTGCGGCGACGAAACGCACTGCAGCGCCGTCGAGCATCCCGACATGCACCGTTTCCCGAAGCCGTTCGCTCAGGCTGCGCATGACCGGGGTGACGGTTCCGGCAATGTCGATGCGGCCGAAGATCGCAAACGCCACACCGGTTAACGCCGGGCCGGGCAAATAGGCCTTCGATACCGGGTCCTGGCGGACGAAACCACGGTAGGCCAGCATCGCCAGCAGCCGGTGGGCGGTCGACGACGCCACGCCCAGATACCGCGTGGCCTCGCTCAACCGGATCTCGGGCTGCTCCCCCAGCAACAACAGCAGCTTCAACGCCTTGTCGACCGACTCGATCGGATACTGGGGCGCAAGTGAATCGGTGGCCGACGTGCTGGCCGCACGTCGTGCCTTTTTCTGCATGACAGAAAAGGTACCTGCGATGCGGTACCGAGAGAATGGCTTCTCAACCCATGTCCCGCGCCGCCTGATCGCGTCGGGCCTGCGAGGCGCCGCGTCACCGTGCGAATGGGTCGGGCATCCTTAACCCATGACGGTGGATGCCCTGTTGCAGTCGATCCCCCCGCTCACGGTGTATGGCGTGGTCGGCGCGGTTGTCGGTATCGAAAGCCTGGGCATCCCGCTGCCGGGTGAGATCGTCCTCGTCAGCGCCGCGCTGCTGTCGTCACGCCATGAGCTGGCTGTCAACCCGATCGGCGTCGGAGCTGCCGCGGTGATCGGAGCAGTGCTCGGCGACTCGACCGGCTACGCCATTGGCCGCCGCCTGGGTCTGCCGCTGTTCGACCGGCTGGGTCGCCGGTTCCCCAACCACTTCGGTCCCGGACATGTCATGTTCGCCGAGCGGCTCTTTGACCGCTGGGGTGCACGGGCGGTGTTCTTAGGCCGGTTCATCGCGCTACTGCGGATATTTGCCGGGCCACTGGCCGGGGCACTGAAGATGCGCTACGCAAGGTTTTTGCTCGCCAACGTCTCGGGCGCGGTCTGTTGGGCAGGCGGGACCACGGCGCTGGTTTATTACGCAGGCATGGCCGCCGAACGCTGGCTGACGCGCTTCTCGTGGATCGCGTTGGTTGTCGCCGTTGTATGCGGGGTGATTGCCGCAGTCTTACTGCGCGAGCGGACATCCCGCGCGATCGCCGACCTCGAGGCTGAGCACTCCAGCGAAACCGGTCACACCCCCGCCTAAACATCGCCGTACCGCTAAACAACACGCGTCTTTTTACCGCGGTCGCCAGGGCTGTCTGCGCGCGTACTAGCAAATTCGCCGTCATGTTTTTCAATATCAGACAAAAAGGCCTGACAAATCCAAGGACTTGTGTCTTGGGGTTTGCCACAACGAGGGCTTGCTGCGCCCCGCCCAGTCGGCGGGGCACAATCGTTTGCGGCCTGGGTGCACGGCGACATCTAACGAAATATGCTGATGCTAAGTAACTTTAGTGGAAATGAGGAACTGCCGTCTCGACGCCGATCGCGAAAGTGGCCCTAGCGGCCGAACACCCAGATTCCTTAGTAGAAGTTCGCTCAACAGGCCACCCAGCGGTCACGGTTCGAGCGGGCCTCACCGTATTCTTAGGTGCCGGTCCATGGACAAACCTGACGTGTTTCTGTTATAAAATTGAGATCATCTGCTAAACGACGTCAGTCTTCAGCACGTAGGGCGGGCATCCATATCTAGGCGCGGAGCGCCTGTGGATCAGGAGCACTATGAGCACTTTTGCCATTGCAGAGCCATCCTTCAATCACCTGATGCTGAGCAGTCGTCTGATCTCTGAATTGGCACAGGCGCGGAGCACCCTACGGACCACCATCGAGCGGAGCGACCTGGCAGTGATTGTCAGCGCCGGGGGCGAACTGGACGCCTCCAACGAGACCACCTGGCGACGCCTGCTGAGCGAGGCGGCCATGGCAGCCGGCTCACCTGGACCGCTCGTGGTGGACATCAGCGGCTTGGACTTCATGGGTTGCTGCGCCTACGCCGCACTGGGCGAGGAGGCGGAGCGTTGTCGGCGTCGCGGCGTCGAGATGCGGCTGGTGAGCAGCCAGCCGGTTGTCGCGCGGATCGTCACCGCTTGCGGCCTCAGCGAGCTGCTGCCGGTTGATGACAGCGTGGACATCGCGCTGTCGGCATGCGCCCCGGCCGACTGATAAGCCTCGCCGTCTAGCGGGAGATACGCTGGGCCAGAAGCGCTTTGCCGGGCCCGGCCAGCTGATTGAGTGCGTCTGGCCGTGCGGTCATGGCCATAAGGAGGGCCTCTGCCGGGCCAGTCACCTCGGGCCCGTCACCATGAGCCCAGTCCAAGTCGGTGGCGATCAGGCGCACGCCACGAGTTCGCCGGGCCCCGCGTGTCGCCGGCGAGCTCAGGGCGTTGTCCAGTACCCGGTGCAGACGTTCTGGCGGGATCACCCGCGGCTGACCGAGGGGCCGTCGGATGTCTTGCTGATGGATCATGCCGTCCACCAAGGCGATCATGCCGCCGAATGCCGACGTCAGACCCCGCGGGGGGATACAGGTACGCATCAGATGGGTGAGTTGCTTGTGCGAGCGTCCGGCGTACTCGGCAACACCGATCGCGTTGACGCGTGGGGGCACGAACCCGCCCTTGGCGAAGCGGCGCACCACCTGCCAGCGGCTGAGCTCCTCATAGCTGATGACGTGAGCGACGACGTCGCGCACTCGCCAGAGTTCGCACAAGCTTGGCTGCTCCCACTGCTCCGGTGATAGTCCGTCGAGAAAGTCGACAAAGTCCTGTCGTTCTTCGCATGCCATCTGCATCGTGGTCTTGTCCTGCACCGCAATCACAGCCTCAGTAACCCGGCGTGGTCTGCGCGGCGGCGAGGTCGACGAATCCGGCCAGCGTGCCGGTCCAGCCCGCGGGATCGTCGAAGATCGCCCGCATCTGTTCGGTGTTGGCGCCGTAACGCTGAAGGTTGCAATGACGCAGGTCCAGTCGGGAGCGGTCCGGTCCCTCCTCGCTGAACGTCACCTCGACCTCTGTTTCAAACTCCGGATCGAATTGCCAGTCGGCACCGATCTGCCAGAGCAACACGACTTTTCGAGGCGGGTCCCAAGCAGCGACCCGACCCCACTGACATTCGCTGCCGTCGACGCCGCGTTCGAACCAGCGTCCGCCACTACGGGGTTCGAGCACCACCTGGGCCAACTCGGATTCACCGATCGAGTGTTCCTTGGGCCAGAACTCGGTCATCCGTGTGGTGAATAGCTCGGATGCCCGAGCCCGCGCCAATGGCACACTCACCGATCGGAAAACCTCAAGAGCGGAACCGGATTCGGCATCCATCGGTCTACATCACCCTTTCTAGATACGATGGGCCCCGGTACCTGGTTTGCGGGTGTCGTCGCGGGCTTCCGCTTCGGCGAGAATCGCGAAGTTGTCCAGCGCGGTCTCCCAGAACCGGTCGAAATATTCGCGCACGACCCGCAATCCGGACTTGTCGACGCGATACAGCCGCCGGGTCCCGGCGACCGATTCGACCACCAGCCCAGCATCTTTGAGCACCCTCAGGTGCTGTGACACCGCCGGCCTCGACACCGGCAACTGATCTGCCAACACGCCGACGGCGACCGGACCGGCTGAGAGCCTTTCCAGGATGGTGCGCCGGGTGCGATCCCCCAGCGCATCCAACACGGCGTCCACCGAAGCAGCCACAACGGTAAGTTTGTACGAACAGTAAGTAGCTGTCAACGGTTCGTCGCGACTAACGATTGTTTGCGTGCCCCGCGACAGTCGAAAGATCCGGTTGTAACACCGCAGGCTGCTAAAGCGAAGTACATCTAAATAATCTCCCCCACCCGAAACCAGCCACGACTTGGAGGAGTATTGGAGATCGTCCTCGGCGCATCGATGGCTCCCGCAACGATCCGCATGGTGCTCATCGAAGGGGAAAACGCGGACGGCGTTACCGTCGATCAGGACAACTTCGACCTCGGCCTGGGCAACCGTCAATCAACACTGAGCGGTCCCGACCAGCTGATCGCCGCCATCCTCGGCACTCGCCAAGGCGCCACCGAAGCCGGCTATCAGCTGAGTTCGATCGGAGTGACCTGGACCGATCACCGCGATGCTGCCGCGCTCGCGACCGCGCTGGCCGCCCGCAAGATCGACAACGTGATGCTGGTTTCGGCGTTTCTGGCCGCCGCCGCGCTGGCCCAAACCGTCGGCAATGCAATGGATTACGAGCACATCGCGATGTTGTTCGTCGAACCGAGCACCGCGACGCTGGCTCTCATAGACTCCGCCGACGGTTCGGTCACCGATGTGCAGCGCCTGCCGCTGCGGAGTACTGACCGGATTGCCGAGCTGGCCTCGATGATCGCCGGGCTCGACGCACCGGAGACGGACCTGCAAGGTCTATTCGTCGTCGGCTGCGGCGTGGATATCGTGCCGATCAAACCGGCCCTGGAGGCGGTGTCACGCCTTCCGGTCAGCGCCCCCGAGGAACCGGACATGGCGCTAGCTCGAGGAGCCGCGCTGGCATCGGCCAACGCGCCGCTGTTCGCTTCCTCCACCGCCGCCTTGGCCTACGCGCAAGATCCCGGCACCGGTGAAGTCGACCCGTATGCCGTCTCACCCGGTCACCTCGAAGTGCCCATTCATCGGCCCGGTGTCGAGTTCGGCGAGGCGGATCTCGCCTACAGCGCTGCGCCCGACGAGGAAGCCGATGCCCCGACCGGCGTCGCCGAAATCGCCGAAATTGCCACTGAGCATGATTTCGAGGCGAGTCAGCGGCGCAGGCCGCTGCTGCTGGTCGGTAGCGCCTTGGCGGTCGTCTTCGTCAGCGCTGCGTTGGCGCTGGAGATTGCGCTGGCGCTCGGCATCCGACCGGCGGTCGCGTTGCGGCCTGCCCCTGGCGAAGCTCTCATCGCGCCCGTCGCGCAGGCGCCCTCACCACCGGCCGCACAGCTCCTTCCGGCACCGCGGCCGCAGGCCATTCACCTGCCCGCGCGGGTAGCAGCACCGCCAGCGCTGCACGTGCCGGCTCCCGCGCTGATCGCACCTCCTGCACCAGTGCATGTGCCGGTCCCCGTCGCACCCGTGCCGGTGCCGGTTCCCGTGCCGATGCACGCGGGGATTCCCGCGCCGTCCGTCCACATCCCATTTGGTTCGTTGAGGCAGCTACCCAATCTGGGCATTCCGCAGCCGCCATCACAGGGGTCGCCGTGGCAGGGGCCGATGCGCGAGCCGTCACAGGGGCCGATGCGCGAGCCGTTCGCTCCGGGGCGCGGGCCGCTGTCGCCGCAACGAGGGTTCGCGTCCCAGCCGCGGATGCACTTCCCGGCGCCTGAGGGTCCCCGATTCCCTGGAATACCGGCTCCAGAAGGTCCGCGGTTCCCGGGCATGCCCGGTCCCATGGGCCCCCCAATGCCCATGATGCCCGCGATGCCGCATTTCAACTTCCCGGTTCCGCGATTCCGGTTCTGAGAGAGTCGAATTCGACGCGTTACCGGGGAAGGCCGAAGAGCTGAACCACCCCGTGGTCACGGCCGGCGGTGTAACCACCGTCGACGGCAATGGCCTGACCGCTGATAAAGGACGCGTCGGGAGACACCAGAAAAGCCGCCATGGCCGCGATCTCCTCAGGCCGGCCCATCCGTTGCAGCGCATGCTCCTCGGTGATCGAGGCCTTCGGACCCTCCATCCCCGGCAAACCGAAAACACTTTCGGTCATCGGCGTTTCGATGAAGCCGGGGCAGATGGCGTTCGCCCGGATACCACTGGGGCCGTAGTCGAGCGCGATGTTCTTGGTGAGCAGCACGACGCCGCCCTTGGCGGCGTTGTAGGCGCTGCCGCCGGCCGTGCCTTCCAGGCCCTCAATGCTGGCCAACGTCACGATCGAGCCCCGTTCGCCGTCGACCCGAGGGTGGTCGAGCATTCTGGCAAGGGCCGCCTTGGCCACCAAGAAGCTGCCGGTGAGGTTGATCGCGATCACCCGTTCCCATTCGGCACGGTCCAGCAGATGGACCGGGCCGCCGCCGGCAACCCCTGCGGCGTGGACGACACCGTCGAGGCGGTCCGGCACAGCGGCCAGCACAGCGGCGATCGCGGCTTCGTCGGTCACGTCGGCCGCCACGAATCGGAAGTCAGGGCCGAGGTCCGGCGGCGCAGCCAGGTCGGTGCCCACGACGGTACCGCCTTCGGCCAGCAGGCGTTCGGCGGTGGCCAGACCGATGCCCGACGCGGCACCTGTTACGACGAATGTGCGGGAACGGGCGCGATCGGCGCTCACCATCGACGGGTCCTCTCTTGAGTCAGCCCTCAGCAGGGGCGCGAATCTAGTTGCCGCACAGTTAGAGTCCGAACTGGTCGTCAATGATGCCGAGCCAGATTTGCGCTACGTCCATTGCCACCTTCTCGCTGATGAACGCGTGCTGCGTGCCGGTATAGATGTCGCGGAACGCGCGCTCGAGTCGACTGCCCTCGCGGATCGCGGTGGTGCCGGCCGCTAGGTGTGCCCACTCGGCGGCCGCCCGTGCCGTGTCGGTCGCGTAGACCGCCGCCACCCGCATGTCGGCTCGCATTCTGGGCGTCAGGTCGTTACCCGCGTCAACAGCGGCCTCGGCAGCCGCAAAGGCGTCGAGCACCAGCAGGCGAGCGGCCCGCCAAGCCGCGACGTGGTGAGCGAGTCCCTTTTGGAAGGTTTGCCGGCTGGCCAGCGTCGCCATGTCGCTCATCCGCACCTTGGTGGCCGCGAGTTCCTCGACGTCGTCGAGCATGCTTTTGGCCACCCCTAGCGCAAACGACGCATGACCGGCGGCGGTGACGGGCATCAGGCCCATATAGCTGGCCGCTGAATTTCCCCGGACAGGCTCACGAGTGAACAGCGGCATAGTTCGGTACTCGGGCACGAACACGTCGGCGACGTTGTAATCGTAGGAGCCGGTGCCCTTGAGCCCCTGGACATGCCATCCGTCAGTGAAGGTGACCTCCTCCCGAGGCAGAAATGCCACCCGCATGTCCGGAATGCCCTCGCCGACCCAGCGCATCTCGGCGTTTTCCATCGGGAAAAAGCCGGCGCCGATGTAGGTCGAATGTCCAGTGCCGGAACCGAAATTCCACGCACCGCTCAACCGGTAGCCGCCGTCGACGGCTGCGCCCTGCCCGTTAGGGAAGTACTGACCGCCGATGGTTACGTGGTTTTCGTTCTTGGTGAATATTTCAGCAAAACCCTCGTCGGGCAGATAAGTCGCGGCGGCAAAGGTCGAAGGCAGGTTGGCAATGCCGATCCAGCCGAAAGAACCGTCTTGCCAAGCCATTTCGATCCACGTATCGATCATTTCCTGGAACGAGGGCTCGACGCCGCCGGCCGCCGCCGGGTTGAACGCGGACATCAGGCCACTGGCCCACATCTCGTCGACGATCCGCGTCGAGAGCGTCCGCAACCGCTCGGATTCCGCGGCCTCAGCACGGACCAGGTCGCGCATCCCACGGGCTCGATCCACCACCTGCTCACGCACTTCGGTCATGAAGTCATCCTTTCGGTCTGCCCTTACATCATCGGAGACCACGACCGGCCGGCGTCACCGATTAGCTGGCGGCCAAGTTTTTACCTGTGCCTTTGCCTCTGCCTTGGCCTTCGCCTTTGCTCTTTTCCTTGCCTCGAAATCGCTATCGTCTTCGTCTTCGTCGTCGTCTGCTTTGTCGTCAGTCTCGAAGATGACCTCGTACCACCGCTTATTGGGCTGTACCCGCACTTCGATGTCACCAGTTGGAGTCGCGCGCCTGACCTGGACGTTTTCCAGGCTCGGATCACGTCGGGAGATGAAAGCTTCGAGCGCCTCCGCCAACGGAATGCCAGTGAGGTTGATGTCTGCGAGCGCCCTGCCCTGGTACATAGCCACGCCGCACATCTTGCACCGGAATCGCGCCGTACGCATTCTTTTCCGGCCGCGCCGCTTCGCGTCACAGCCGGCCCGTGGGCCGCAACCCGCAGCTGACCTCTTGGCTTTACCTCAAGCTATCCAGAAGCCTCCCGGCATCCGGACGTTCAATAGCGCGGTCCGTCAGTAGAGCGGAATCCATATGCCGAAGAACCAGAAGCCCCATCCACCGAAAACCGGGTTGAACATCGGTATGGCGTTGTAGCCGCCGTAGTTGAACGGCCCGAAATCGGCCTGCGCCCAACCTATGTCGCGCGCCGGCCCATTCCATGGACTGTTCCAACCACCGGGAGGCGGAGGACCATCCCAGCCACCCGGAGGCGGCGGCCCGTCCCAGTTATGTGGAGGCCGTCCGGGAGGGGGTCCGCCATTCCAGCCGAACCCGTGCTGCCGGGGCGGAGGCGGCGCGCCATGGTCGGGAACGCTAAAGCCGTGCGGCGCGTCAGTGGGGCCGCCCATTTGCGGGTTACCCCGATCGTATGAGCCCCGGGGCGTGTAGGGCGGCGGTGGCGGTCCACCCGGCCCGCCAGGTCCACCAGGCCCGTGACCCCCCGGCCCACCAGGTCCGCCGGACCCACCAGGCCCAGGTCCACCAGGTCCCCCAGGCCCGCCAGGTGCACCCGGTCCACCAGGCCCGTGACCCCCCGGCCCGCCAGGTCCGGGACCACCCGGCCCACCAGGCCCAGGACCACCCGGTCCACCAGGCCCAGGTCCACCAGGACCACCAGGCCCGCCCGGTCCCCCGGGTCCACCAGGCCCGTGACCCCCCGGCCCGCCAGGCCCAGGTCCACCGGGTCCGCCGGGTCCACCAGGCCCAGGACCGCCCGGTCCACCAGGTCCACCAGGCCCGTGACCCCCCGGCCCGCCAGGCCCAGGCCCTGGTCCCGGTCCAGGTCCGGGTGGATCGTCAGCGATCGGACCGCGTCCGGGCCCCGAAAGACTCGGTCCACAGTTGGTGCAAGTCGGAGCTGGCTTCAAAGGAGCAGCATTGGCAAGCCCGACGCCTACCGTCAGTCCTGACATGCCGACGGCGGCGGCAATTGCCGCGCCTGCCACGCGCTTCACATACATACCTGTCAGCCCCTTCCGAGCTTGAACTTCAGCGAAATCTGGCTGCTCCGCCGATGGACACAAGTCGGGGAAGCGGCCACCACGGTGATCTGTCTCGTAAGGACGCTGCCCTAGGGGCAAGTCACATCCATCTCGAATGATTTGGTGAGCGTCTGCTGTGGGTTGGCGGTGTTTATCCCCGTCGCAGTGCCCTTGATCGTGTAGGAGTTGGCGCTTTTGGTGGCCTGGGCGTTGCCCTGATTCGGTGCGCCGGCCGAGTAGCCGAGCGTCGCGCCGGTGAGGTTGCCCAATCCGACCGCTTGAACGACTGGCGGATCAGCAGTCGTAACCACCGCACCGATCCCGTTCGTCGGATCACCGATCCCGATGTTGATGTTGCCGCCAGCCGGCGTGCAGCTGACTTGACCGGTGACGCTCTGAGTCTGACTGTCGATGACGACCTTGTTACCGCCAGCGGCTGGTGCGCTATTACCGCCAGCGGCCGGTGAGCTCGTACTCGTATTGGACTTGTTGCTCGAACAGCCAGCCAGACCTGCTACCACGGTGGCCGCGGCCACGATGCCAATCAATATCCCGCGCTTTGCCACTGGTCTCCTTATGCCTCGTCGCAGATTGTTGGTAAGTGCGCGCGTAAGGACCAAACCGATGCCGTCTTACCGTGGATGCACTTTCAAGGCTTACCCCTCCGAGCGCGACCTTACGCTCTCGGCGGCTGCTGATGCAGTAGCCCTTGGTCGGCCGGTTGACGCGCAATGCGGTTCGACTGCGGAAACGAGGGGCCGAGCCTCTACTGGACGCGGTTTCTGAAGAAGCGTGGGGCCGCAGCGACGTAGGGGTGGTCCCGGCTGGGATCGAAAGGTGGGGCGGCCTTGGCGATGCTGCCCAGCGGGCGATTGACGCCGAGACATGGCGCGATCTGACCGACGAAACCCCCGATCTGATCAGTCCCTACCCGCATGTCGTCGCGGTCGACCGCTCACCGGTCAGCGGTGTCTATGCCATTGCCGGTGCTGTTCGTACCCGTTCCGGCGGTATTCATATAGAGGTCGGTTACTCACAAAAGGCTTCGCCCACCGAGGTCGTAGAGAGGCTGCTTGACATCGTGACAGACGCTAATCCCGCTGCGCTGCTCATAGATAGCCGTTCGCCGGCAACTGTTTTGGTTCCATATCTGGCCGAATGCGGGATAGAGGCTACCGTGCTGAATACCAGCGAGTCAGCAATAGCCGCTGAGGCATTCGTGTCCGCGGTCGATGCCGGCGCCGGCCAGTTGACGCACTCGGGCCAGGAGATCCTCACCGATTCGGTGGTTGCCGGAATCAAGCGGCCGTTGAACGGCGGCCGGTTCACCTTCGATTGCGCCCCCGGCGGGATGATCACGCAGCTCGTCGCGGCCTCGCTGGCGCACTATGGCGCGCTGGTACAGGCCCCCGTGGTACCCAAAAAGACGCCGCTGCCGATGACGGCACCGCCGGACAACGACGGGCCGTCGATCATGACACGACCGTTCTAGGGTGCCAGCACCAGGACGCGATGCACGGTGCCGACTGAGCATCCGACCTCGCTGGCGATGGCACGCATCGTCTTGCGCCGCAGGGGGCAATCCGTGCGGGAATCAGGTGTGTTGGAACTTTCAAGCACAAAGCGAGTAGTGCATTACTCTATGTCCGCCCCGGTGTCTCCTGAAACTATCGGTTAGCGAATCGCAATTGTCTCGGGCCGACTACCCCGGCCAACCGGGAGGAAGGTGCCATGGAACGGCTCTGTGATGACCTAAGCCAATTCGCCATTCAGGTACGCCAGCTTGGATATTCCCTCGGCGGGGGCGTGGGCGAGCGGCAATGCCTGGATCTCAGTGAACGCATGCTCGCCGCGGTTAAGCAGGCTGAGACCAGAGCTGGCTTGACGACGCCGAGGACTTCCTTTTCGGGCGCCGACCCAAGGCGTTGTTGAAAGGGCCACAGAGCCAACGCCTTGGGAACGGTGGCTTAGGCGGATCGGCCGGGGTAGCGCGTGTGGCGTGCCGCCGCAGCCGCCACAAGATCGGCCGGCCTAAGCCACCGTTCCCAAGGCGTTGGCTTCGTTTGCCCCACATACCGTGGGCAGTAGGCCCGCACCGCGGCGCCTAAACGGTCGCTACCGCCGCTCGCGGACAACAGCAGCGGCGGCCACGGCTGGGGCGCCGGCCACCGCGAGCTGAACCTCGACAAAATCCCCTTCTAGGAAAGCTGAATTGCAATGCGCCACAACGCGACAGGACGACGGGGCGCCTGGATGCGAAATAGTTGGTCGGGCCGGCCCCGAGTAATCCCCCCCCCCCCACGAGAACGGCCGTCAGGAGCAATTCTTGCGGCCATTCTTTTGCGTTAAGAATCTTCGCCTAGTGTCGGGGCTCATGGCATACGGACACGAGCACAAATGCACGTGGGTTGAGACCGAGAAGATTAACTCAACCCTCGATGAATGGGTCGGCGACGGGTGGGAGCTGATCACGGCGTACTGCAGTCCATCTAGCACAGTCACCCACTATCTCTATTTTCGGCGGGAGGTCGGAGGACCATTGCGCTGAGTCGATGAGTGAAACGTACGTCCCATCGGCCATCCCCCGCTTGATCACCGAAGCGGTCAGTGTGGTCATCGAAACCGTCCTCATTGATATTGCGGGCAGTAGTACGCGGTCGACAGACTCAGGAAGTCGAAGGCATCGGCGTTGGTAAGGCCGGGATTCGTGTTCTGTATGGCCGTCACGAACTTCGGCTTGGTGTAGCCCTGCGCGAGGTCATTGCAGATTGCGCGTGCGGCAGCGATGGCCCGTTCCTGGCTGGTGAAAGTGATGCCGAGAGCCTGCATTGCCTTGATGAACGCGGCATCCCGCGTCTGCGGGGCGGCCTGAACCGGAGCCGACGTCGGCGCGCCCCATGTCGGCTCCGGTGGCGGCGCGGCCGCGACGGGTGGGGCTATCGGCGCCTGGGTGACACTCGGCATCGGTGCCGGCGCGGCAGCCGGCGGGGCTGACGGCAGTATCACGCCCGGTGCGCTGGAAGCCGGGACCGTGACAGCCTGAGTGGGTGGTGATGATCGCTCCGCACGAACCACAACACGACGCCCAAGGCGAGAACGACGGCGGCTGTCGTCCCGGCATACAGCCGCAGCCAGAACGTCGTGCTGCGATCGTCGTCGAGCGGGTCGAGCGGGCCATCACCGTCGTCGGCATCCTCCGACCATGCCAGCGCGGCGAGCGGGGTGGCCTTGTTGGCGACGATGGCGGTGGGCTCGTCGGGCTCGGGGGCTGCGGGCTGTGTTTGCGTGGACATCATTCACCATGTGGGTTAGCGATAAGGGTGCCGCAGAGGAACCGGTGCGGCCGATCTCTTTGGTGGATGACGCTGCACGTTCACAGCGAGACGTCTAGTAATTACCCGTCTAGTAATTACCTTTGTAGCAGGGTCACAACTCAATGGTGGAGCACCGCGACAACCACCTGCCCGACCGTGACGCAGACCTCCACGACCGTAGCCAGCACGAGCGCCCAGGTCGCTTTCGTCATCCTGTCGTTTGCCCGCTGATCCGAGAGGATCTGCTGCTCGATGACCCACGCATCCATCCGGTTTCGAGGGCTGATGTTGAAAGGCTGCGGGCCGTCGGCAAATGCCTGCCAAAAAGCATTCAGTCGTTTTACGTCCTCTGGCGTGGGAACTCTCAGCAGCTCGTCGCTATCCGTCATGTCGCCGGAGAGTACGCGGCGAAAGCCCTACCAAACCAGTACACCTCGAAGGACCTAATGGTTCGGCCCGCCACGGGGAGAGGGTTGTGGCGGGCCGAGTAACTATTCAGAGGTGGATTAGGGCGATCCGGTTCCCCCGTCGCCAGCCTCCAGCTCGCCGACGTACTCGCCGGCCCCGCCGCTGTGCGCTAACACAGCAACCCTCAGCGATTGTGACCGCCCCGCTGGACGAGCCAGAGGGTTAACGCGACGGAGGCCACCACGGCGATAATCAGCAGGATCTGGGTTGTCATCGCACTAATCTATCGGCGAGCAAGGAGCAAGCCGCTCGTCGAGCAATTCATCGACCTGGCGACTCGACGGCTCCCCCTGCTCGCGGATCGAACGACGCACGGCGGCCAGTAGCCGCAGCTCGGAATCAATGGTGTCCTGGTCGCGCATGAGCGGCAACGTGCCCGCCCCGCGCCGCGCAATTCACCCCTCGGTTACTCGGTGAGGTCAACCACCGCGGCTCTAGCTGCGTTCGTCTTCACCGACTCACTGCCCTTCTCAGGTGAGAACGAGTGAACGTCGAAACAAGAACGAGTGGTGGGTACTCGCGACAATTGCCACTGCTTCGCGGCACCATCGAACGGTAGCCATTGGTCCCCTCCAAGGGGTCATTCAAACGGCTTAAGGGAGAAGAACTCATGGGAAACATCCCTGGTCTGTCGGGAGAGGCCGGCGGGACGGAAGATGTCGCCGGGGTAACCCAGGGCATCGGGTGGGAAATGTTTAACAGCACCGACGAAGACATGGAAATGTTTAACAGCACCGACGAAGACATGGAGGTGCTCATCCGTTGGTGTTGTGGAGCGGAGAACCATAGAGCCGGATAACACCGAGATCACACCGGTCTTGCTTCGCAAGGCTAGAAACCATATCCTGCCTGCGACAACGTAAGTGGTCCCGGCTGGGATCGAACCAGCGACCTTCCGCGTGTGAAGCGGACGCTCTCCCACTGAGCCACGGGACCGGCGCCGACAGGCGAACGACGTCGAAGATTAACACGCGCCGGCACCTTGGCAGAACGCGCTGCCTGACGGCAAATAACGGCGCGCCTATCGGCACCAAGAAATTTGTGCGGTCCCGCTCACGTGGACTATCGTCGTGCTTCGCACCGGGCGACGATCTCGTCCGTTGCGCGCGGATGTAGCGCAGTTGGTAGCGCATCACCTTGCCAAGGTGAGGGTCGCGGGTTCGAATCCCGTCATCCGCTCGAGGGTGTAAGTGACATCAAACCCCGCGGTGGAGTGGCCGAGTGGTGAGGCAACGGCCTGCAAAGCCGTGCACACGGGTTCGATTCCCGTCTCCACCTCTGTTTCTTTAACCGGGCGCGGTTAGCTCAGCGGGAGAGCGCTTCCCTGACACGGAAGAGGTCGCTGGTTCAATCCCAGTACCGCGCACCAAGTGTTTGGCCTGTTCTCAAAGAGCTATCCCAGACCCGTACTGGGGTTCATGGGCCAGGTATGGGCCAGACAATTACGACGCTAGCAATCCACTGTGAGAGGTAGCTAGCCGTGAGAGCTTTGCTTGTCGTCGGCTTCGTGGGGATGTTCTGCGGCATCTACGCGGACTCCGGCTAGGTAAGCCCTCGTCCTCGTTACCACAAAGGTTCGGAGATAGCAGATTAGGCGAAAGCGTCCTCGCCGTTTGGCAAGCCGTGCCAGATTCAATCCCAGTATCGCGCACCAGCATTTATACAGCTCAGATGAGGTATCTAGGCTAGCTCAACAAATCGCCAAGACGATACGAGGACAATTGGGCAGGCAATTGGTCTGAGATACAGGTTGTGGTCCGACGCCGAACGATTCTTAACGATGCCTCAGTCGGCGGTATGGACGATCAGCACGTCGGTCTTGACCCTACGGGAGACTTCGGATGGGACTGATCCCAGCAGCCGCCCGGCGACGCTGCTGAGTCCGACGTTGCCGACGACCAGCAGGTCGGCATGGACCTCCTCGGCCAGGTGCACCAGCGCGTCGATGGGGGCACCGACGACATCCTTCTCCTCCACGTTCTTGGCCCCGGCTTTGTGCGCCCGCTCCCTAGCGTCGTGCAGGATCGCGTAGAAAGGGGCGTCGCGAACCATCCGGTAGTCCTCGCCGTGGGTGCTCCCCGGCGGCACGGCGTAGCGGCCGCGTTCCTCCGGGACGGGGAGATGCGCCGTGGCAACGATCAATTTCGCGCCGTGATCCGCAGCGACCGCGCCTGCGCGGTCCACCGCACGCAGCGACGAGTCCGAGCCATCGGTACCGACCACGATTGTCTGATAGGCGCTCATTTCCCGCCCAGTGTAAGGCCGACGGCGGCTCATTAGAGTGCAAACCGATGTGGAGCCGGTCTCCCGCCGGAGGTATCAGCCGGGGCCGTTGCCCCCACCCGGCGCGCCAATGGGCGGCACTTCCCCCGGATCAGAACGGGAACCAGATCGCCCTAGTCCGCGTCTGACTAGTTGTTCGGGGCGCCCCCGGCTCTCCTGGGGGCGGTCACAACATGTCGTTCTTCCAGAACTCCTGAAGGTACGCGCACAGATCGATGATCCCCCCGCGCACCAGGTTGGCGTCGGTGATCTCGTGCAGCGAATCGGCCCGAGCTACCTGGTGTGGGGTCTTGCCGGTAACGCCGGAATGCTCACTCATAGTCCCCCGCATTCGCAAGGTCGATGTGCCAGATCAAGTTGCCGAAGAAGTGGCTGTCAAAAGCACGAGCACCGAGGCGAGCGATGACGAAGATAGAAAGCAACGTCCACATCATAGAGTAAGCAAATTCCAAGGTTAGTAAGCAAATTCCAAGGTTAGTAAGCAAATCTATAGAGTTCGATCTGTGATCGTGTCGTGTTTCAATTGTGATTCTTGACGAGCATTGTTACCGGAGTGACTTGAGTGTCTGAAGCATTCGGTGCTTCAGCGGAGTTTGAGGAGTTATCCCCTTGTTCCGGAACATGTTTGCGATTTCGAATGCTCGCGGGCCACTGACCCGAGCGACGCTGGGTATGGCGCTCGCGCTGGCCGCAATTGGCGCAATGGGATTTGGCAGCGGGATCGTTGGGGCGGCTCCGCAGCAACCTTTGCTTGTCGACGATCCCGTGCCCGTTCCCGCCCCTGCCGGGCCTAACCTGACCACGCCTGTGAATATCGCCAACACGATCTTCGGCGAGCTCGGTCCTCTGTTGAATGCCTTGTTTCCCGGCAGCGGTTCCAGTACAGGCCCCCTGTCTCCCGGCTACCCGAACACAGTGTTGCCGGGGCAGACTCCTGCGGTGCCGTACTCGCCCGGCGCCGTACTGCCCGATCCAGCGTCGTTCTAGGCCCGCGGGGTCTCCGTAGAGCGACGAAACGGGACCGCGCCATTCAACGGATACCCGCGACTGTTCGCAGTGACTTGCGCACACCAGCTGCACCATTAGGCTCCGGCACATACGCGACCTACCTTGGTACAAAGGTAATTACTAGACGTCTCGCTGTGAGTTAGCTGTTGTGAGTTGTCATGGGCCACAAGGGACGTGCAAGGCTCAGTCGCCGATGTGCGTCGGTGGGTCAGCGAAGGCGAGATCCCAAGGATGCTGGTCGGGACCCATCAAATCGCAGCGCGTGTCGCCCACGCCGTAGGGCAGGCCGCTGCCGCTACCCACCGAGCTGAACACCACGCAACGTTTCCAGGTGCCGTCAGCCTGGACGGGTCCATCGCACCTGCTGACAGAGAGTCCTCCGTACAGGCAGCCGGCGCTGGCCGGGGCCGCTGAGGCAATCAGCCCTCCGGCGATCAGTGCGGCGGCCAGTCCCGCGACGATGTATTGCTTCATGGCTCTCCCATTACATCGCCGCTGGCAATGACATTACTGGTTATATGGGCCGCGTTTGCTGCGTTTGACGGAAGTTTGCTGAGCCGCCCAGCCATAGTCACAAAGCCGCTATTGGCGGAATCGTGCATCCAGCGTTTGTAATGGTCCTAGCGCAAAGTCGGAAACGGCTTGCCCAGCGTTGTGAGAGCAGTCCGCTGCATGGCGGTCCTGCCGCCTAGGTGTTCGCTGATCGTGATTCGGTGTTCTTGCTCATCCTCGAAGGCGGCATGCTTCGCCAGTGGTAGCCGATGCACAAGGCCTTGAGTGTGGAAAACGCTATTCCCGACCTTGTGGTTGAAGCTACCTATCCGGTTTTGGATGGTGGTTCTTCGACCGTTTTGCTGGAGCTGATCCCACCCGTTGGTACGGTTTGCATGAAGCTAGGGAGGGATCATGAGCCGCAACGCTTGCGCCTTGGTAGCCGGGGCAATGGCGATCGGTCTAGTTGCGTCGGGTTGCAGGAGTTCTCCTAACTCTGCCACCAAGACAACGTCGCCGGCCTCGGCAACGCAACTGCAATCGCTAATACCCACACCGGCGAACACTCAGCACACCGACGGCCCTGTCTCCATTCCGGACAACGGCATCCATATGCACTTCCTGGTCAACGGATTGGCGACCGACGTTCTGGACGCGTACAAGACCGCGCTCGAAGGTAAGGGCTGGGCGGTGACCGTCGTGAGTTCAGGTGGCTGGGGAGGAGCCGGCGGCGCCACCTACACCGGGACGCAGGGCGACACCTACGGTGTGTTTAGCGGAGGAGGCTCCGCTAGCACTACCGACGTCAGTGCGTGCGCATGGCCGTCAAAGCCCTCGAACCCCAACTGTGGTGGCGGCAACCGACGATAACGGCGACGACTGGCTCACATCGGATTTCGGGTGGCTTGTGCGCTTCTATCGACAGTGAGTTGCGGTTACTGGCCGCCGTTCGCCGGTCAATCCGCGAGCAGGACGGAGTGCCGGCGTCTATTTGCTCGTTCTGCGCCTCAGCTCGCCCAGATCGGTTTACGTTCAGACCATGAGTATCGAGCGATGGTTGGCGACGGTGTTGATGATTCCCGCCGCGCTGGCGATGGCAGCGCCGGCCCATGCTGACGGCGACAGCTATATCCGATACCTCAACGACCACGGAATATTCGTGCCGGGGATAAATGACGCCGTCAGGATCAGTCGCGGATCCCAAGTGTGCGCCCAATTGCACAACGGCATGACGCCGCAACAGATTATAGATGCGAACCCGATTGTGTATTTCGACCTACGCGGAGTGATCGATGCTGCACAGCACGAGTTGTGCCCCGACACATTAGGCAAGGGCGCACCAACTCCCTAGCAACCGGCACCTGGCGTTATCGGTGGATAGGCCCAGTACCGCGCACCAGTTTTTGTGATACCTGCCAAACGGGATAAACCGAGGCACAAGAAACGCCGCGGCCAGGCCGAAAATCGATCGCCGCGGATATCCAGGGCAGCCAGAGCCCAGGCGACTCCAAAGGCAACAAAATAGCGAATGACGTACTCAATCAGTGATTTTGCCCGCTCAGTATCCTGATTGCTGTTCTTTATGGGAGGAAACGACACGGCGACAGGATGATAACGAATCGTAAACGGTTTACGCACCGCCCTGGATTAAAGAAATTAGAGATGCCAATGTGATGCCTGTGACTGCTGATGTTAGCGACCCGGCCCGCGGTTCTCATACGAGGTGGATGGACAAACCGCCACAACGCTGTGCTCGCGGTCACTGGCTGCTGGCAGGACACATGATCGTCTACACCATCCCGTGTTCCTGCGGCGAGCACATCACCTGGGAGTGCGAATGTAGCGCCATCACCTACGGCCCGTCACTCGCCGTGGGATGCAACCTGTACGAAAGGCCGGCCCAGGTCCGCGAGTAGCATCAACGGCGCGAAGATCCTTTTTACACAACGACTTCGGCGTCTGCGCTTCTGTGCCCCTTCAGCAGCGCGGCCCGTTTCCTCTGCTTGGGACCTTGGAACCACAAAGGTGATGAAGTAGCAGAGGTCAGCGAAACCCGACGGCGATCATTGTGGCCCAAGCCGGTTTGCCTGCTGCTCGGAAAAGCCATGCCCGACACCGCGACCTCGCTCGTGAGTGGTTGGGGTACGCATTTGGCTACGGACTACGGTTGCCGAATCAGTGGCTGACAAAGAGCGACGCGATCCCCTACGCTCACAGCATGCGCGATCGCGAGACGATCGACTCCGAGCTACGGTTGCTGGCTGCTGGGCGCCGTTCAATCCGGGAGCACGGCGGTGAGCCGTCCAGTCGTCAGGTCGACGCACTTCTTGATGAGCGCCTAGGACACCGCGCCGAGGCGTCCGAAACCGAGGCGGTTGAAGCGTTTGAGACCGACGTTGTCGCCGGCACCTGGTCGCAGCACGACGAAACCGACGACATCAGGCCTTACGGACGTAAGGGTGTGCCGCGCCGCTTCGGCCTCCTCGCGGCGTTGCCGCTATCTCTGGTCGCCATCGCCACCGTGTTAGTGGTGATGTTCGCGGTCCACAACCCACACCCAGCGGCGCAGCCGACGGTAATCCCGCCGTCGAGTGCGCCACCCAACCAGGCTGCGCCGGTAGTCCCACCGTCGGGTGCGCCACCCAACCAGGCTGCGCCGAAAGCACCCGCTCCGCAGCTTGACATCGTCGACCGGGCGTTCATCGACGTGTTGAAACAGGAGGGCGTGCCAGTTCCCAGCCACGAATACGTGATGATCCATGGGCACGCAGTCTGCGAGTTCCTAGCGCACCAACCCAACTTCGCAGAGGCCGTCCACTTCGTGCAGCGATCGTCAATATGGGACGCCAATCAAAGCGCCGACTTCACCACTGGTGCGATCGTCTCGTACTGCCCTCAGTACGAACCTGCAAACCCGGATCAGATGCAGCAGGCATTCCAGAATGCTCTCTCTGATCTGCAATCCATCCAAGGTGATCTGCAAGGCATCCGAGATGATCTGCAAGCCATCCCAGGCCGACAGTAACCCGGGTCATCGCCACCACAACGACGAACGCCAAGCCCTGCGGGCTGACCGGGAGGTCGTTTAGCTGCGCAACGGTCAGCGCATGACCAGCGCGAAGGCGCAGGCGATGGCCGGCGCTGCTGAACGGCGCCGGATCGCCGAGGTGTATCCAACGCCCGCGCAATAAACGAGATGTCCGGCGCCGTCGTTGATCTCGTAGTAGTCGTGTTGGCACTCTCGGGCTTTCATGCGCCTGCCCTCTGCATTTGCGCCATCGCGTTGGCGGCCTGATCCGGACAGTGCTGGCGAATGGTGGTGCCGGTTAGGGCGCCGGCGTTGTATGCGCTGTAGCCGCGGGCCTCAAGAGTGGCTTCGATGGTGGCGAGGCTCGTGCCATTCCGCAGTGCCGCGCAGACGTCGAAACGGGTGTCGATGGAGACGGCCTGCGCGGGCGCAGCGAACATGAACGCGGCGGCCAACGCCGCAGCGGCGAAGAGAAACGATCGAATCATGGTCGTTGCGTGGCAGCGCGTGTCGTGGTGTCCGCCGATGGTGGTCTGCCGCATGTCAACCTCGCTAGTTGTGGAGGTCACCGTCCAATTAGTGGCTGCTTAGCGGAACGCCTGAGCGATGGAAAGGCTGCCCGATCTGGGGGGATGGTGACCCATTTCACGGTGGTGGAAACTCGGACTGCGAAGTAATTCGGCTCGGCTTGCGACCTTGCCGTCGCTGGGCGCCTAGGACGGCACGGCCAATTAGCTCATGCCGGCGTCTTGGCTGTTTCCGCGCTCGTGGCATTACTGCCGATGGCACCGCTACGGCTCGGCAGGAACTAGCAGCTCCAGCGGGGCAGAATTGAAAGTATGCCGACGCCACCGAACCAAGTACTCCGCATGCGCGCGGTTGACCTCACCAACCGCATGCCCGGCTACCTGTTCCGCGAGGACGGTGAAGGCGACGATGCCTGGAAGAAGGTCAAAACAAGGGCTATCTGCGAGTTGCGCCCCCACGAAGGCAGTCTCTTACCTGAAGTGGTGACCGTGACGTTCACCGATGGAACAGAGCGTTACTTCAACCCCGACGACCAGGTCGAAATCAGACCCACATGACCGATTTCGCTCCCTCAACCCAGCCCGACTGGACTCGCTTGTGCAAAGGCTCTGACCTGAAGGAACTCCGCGGCGAACGGTATGTGCTGCGAGAGACGGACGACCCGGATAGCCCCTGGCGTTCAATGGCGATGCGGCACGAGGGAATGTTCAGGGATCCGGAGACCCGTACCCCGTTCTACTACATGACAATTGAGTTCTATGGCGGCGATGCTGTCCGCGACGGCGACGGTGGCGTTAAGCGGCTCGCTATCAGCGCTGGGGCACTTCGATATCGGAGACCAGTACACGTACGCCGCGGGTGGCGAGTCGCGTCATGGCGGCGAAGAACGCGCCTGCTTCCGGTGTGGTCACTGCCGTACTCACGGCAGCGCAATCCGGGTAGTACAGGTCGATCATGCGGTAAGCAGGTGTCGGATTCCCATCTTCTTTCGGCCAGACCTTCGACGCCTCGAGCCGGAGATATCCCGGTATTCGCCGAGCGGCCTCCAGCTGCTCCGACTCATAGGCGGCTTCGAAGGCGTCCGGATCGGTGGGGTTGTCATAGATGACCGTGATCTTGGTTTCGGACAATGGATTTCCCTCGGCGCAGTGGCTGCCGCAAATCGCATAATCATGGGCTGATCCAACAGGTAAGGCGCTAGCTGGATTTGGCTTCGGTCAGGTCTTCAACCTTAGCGCGGGGTGCGTGTGGCTTGATCGCCTGAATGCCCGTCTCGGCGCTCGCCGAAGTTCAACCGGGCGCCATTAGAACGACGCTCCGCTCGTATGGTCGCGGTGTTAGCCGGCAACTCCAGCTCCGCAACGCGTGCAGGCACGACCCCGTGCTCGATAGCTCGCTTGAGTAGGTGAGCGTTTCGCTGCACGCGCCGATATCCCGGCTCATACATCGCCCCGGATATCTGTTCGGCCGGATGTACGTCTTCACCGCGCTCCCTGCGACGGCGCAGCTGCGACGACCTCTCGGCGATGTCCGCAAAAAACTCGCCAGGGTTGTCGAAGGCGGCCACCACAACGTTCCTGCGCTCACTCCGATACGAGTCGTAGCGGTAATGCCACACGACCCAGCGATGGATGCTGTCGTCGTCCGGATCCACTCTGGCCACGACTGCAGCATACGGAGCCGGGGCCGAGAAATTCGTTGCCTGGCGAGGTCGGGGACGTGGATCATCCACCAGCGGCCGTCGCGTTACTTCGATGTCGTAGGTACGCATCTCGGATCCCCTTTCAAAAGAGCAAGCGAGCCACGCTAGTTTCCAAACGGCATAGGCCGCCGCGTGCCGAGGGGCATAAGCTGAATGCCACCCAATGGTCGGGAACGGGTCCCGCTGGGAGGTGTGCGATGACGAGTTTCGTTCGCCGCTTGTCGCCACTCGTTGCGGTCACGTTGGTTCCGTTGGCGGCTGTAACCGTCGCAGCGCCCGGAGTCAGTTCGCCGCAGTGCGACCCGAGCGTGTACTCACATTGCGTGACCAGTTCGCCCCAGTGCGACCCGAACTGGTCGCGCAATGTCTGGACCAACGAGTGCAAACCGCCCCCGGCGCCGCCAGTGTGGTGGACGCCGCGGCCAGCATATGCGCCGCCATACGCACCGGAGTGGATTCCGCCGCCCCCGCCACCGCCGCCGTGGGCGCAACAGCTCCACCCGGTGTGGGATGAGGGTCATCAGCAGTGGGTCTGGATAGGGATCTGACCGTGGCAGCTACAGCGGGTGTGACAATTCGGACGTGATTGCGTGGTCAGCATTCGTGCTCTCCGGGTAGCTACCGCGGTGAGATAACTGCTTCGCGCCACCGCCATCGGCGAAAGGCGCATAGGGAGCGTCTGCGCCGCTAAACCGACTTTCAACATGACCCCCATCCCTGAGAGGGACGCGGACTACGTGCAGCCGTTGCCTACTCTCGCCTTCCCCCCGATATTCCCACCCGATCCGGCGGGGGCTGGCTACCGCCATTGTCGGTGGCGCGTTGCAGGTACTGCGGGCAGTAAGCGCTCGCCGCGATCGCGGTGAACTTGGCAGCGCTGCTAGTGCTGATCCCCGGGTTCTGCTCACTCACGTGCTGGATGACGTCGAGTTCGGGCTAACCCTGGTCCATCAGCCCACACGCCGTCTTGCCCGCGCTAACAGCGACGTTTCCGTTGTTGAAGGTGATGCCCGCCGTCGTGAGCGCGTCGAGAAAGCTCGCGTCAACGTTCGGGTCGGCATGGGCCGGCACCGCTAAGCCCAGAGCCGCGGCGATGCCGGGCAGCACCAGGAGACGTCTCATCGCTCCATCATCGCTTAAGTCGGCCTCGCCGCGACTGTCACCCCTTATTGAGTTGGATGGTTGTCGCCTCCACCGTTGTCGCCGGCGCGCTGCAGGTATTGCGGGCAGTAGGCGCTGGCCGCAATCGCGGTGAACTCTGCCGCTCTGGTCGTGTCCAGGCCCGGATTCTGCCTCGTCACGAGCTGGATGACGTCAAGTTCAGGCTGCCCCTGCTCCATCATCCCGCATGCCGCCTTACCGGCCTTGATGGCGCCTGGCCGGCTGTTGATGGTGATGCCCGCTTTGGTGAGCGAATCGAGAAAGCTCGCATCAAGGTTCGGATTAGTGCTGCCCGGGTCGGCATGCGCCGAAACTGCGAAGCCTAGTGCGGCTTCGACGCCGAGCAGCACCAAGAAACGTCTCACCGCACCATCATCGCGCACGTCGGCGCCATTGTCGTACCGGCCTCAGTGGCTTCGAAATGCGACATTGCCACAATCGTCCTGTCAGGATCAGACCATGGCCGAAAGAATCGAAGTCCAGCGCAGCATCGCGGCTCCGGCAGCCGACATCTTCGCGGTGCTCTGCGATCCGCAGGGTCACGTCGCCATCGACTCAACCGGAATGTTGCAGGACGCCGAAGGCGCGTCCGTTGCCGACGTCGGTGACAGCTTCGTCGTCCATATGGACCGTGAAGCTCTCAACGACTTTCCGGAACTTGGCAAGTACGACGTCACCGTCACCATCCGCGAATTCGAACCCGACCAGCTGATCGCGTGGACGGTTTTGGGTCAGCTCCGGCCTCAGATCGGCCACGTCTACGGCTATCACCTCGAGCCCGACGAGAAGGGCGAGGGCACGCTCGTCACGTCGTTCTATGACTGGTCGCAGATCGACGAGAAGTGGCGTGAAGCCGGAATTTTCCCCGTCATCTCCGAACTCGCATTGCGGGCATCGCTGGGCATCTTGGATCGCACCGTGCGCCGCGGCTACTCGAAAGGCTAAACTGCCGCGGGCTCGCGTCAACCCACAGTTGACGAAGACTTGAGCGTCAACCTACAGTTGACGACATGGCTGAATCTGCCCCTGCACCGACACCCGTCACGCATCCCGTCCGCCTCGACGAGCTGATCAACGCCATCAAGCAGGTACACACCGACGTCCTGGATCGACTCAGCGACGCGGTGCTGGCGGCCGAGCATCTCGGTGAAGTCGCCGACCATTTGATAGGGCACTTCGTCGACCAGGCACGCCGATCAGGCGCCTCCTGGACCGACATCGGCAAGAGCATGGGCGTGACCAAACAGGCCGCCCAGAAGCGGTTCGTGCTGCGCGCCGAGACCACGACTCTCGACCCGAACGGCGGCTTCGAACGCTTCACTCCCCGCGCCCGCAATGCCGTCGTCGCCGCCCAGAATGCCGCACACGAGGCCGGCAACAGCGAGATCTTCCCCGACCACCTGGTGCTCGGTGTGCTGAGCGACCCTGAAGCGCTGGTGACCAAGCTGCTCAAGGCGCAGCAAGTCGACCCCCAATCCGTCCGTGCCGCGATCACGCTGCCACCGACCGTGGACGACCCGCCACAGCTGATCCCGTTCAGCGGTTTTGCCCGCAAAGCGCTCGAGCTGACCTTCCGTGAGGCACTTCGCCTCGGCCACAACTACATTGGCACTGAACATCTTTTGCTTGCGCTACTCGAACTAGAAGACGGCAGTGGTCCGCTGCACCAGGCCGGCATCGACAAGGACCGCGTCGAGGCCGATCTGACCGCGGTGCTGGAATCGCTGGTGGCCGGCAAGAAAAGCTGAGGGTTGCACAACCCGGCGACGTGCGCCTCGCAGTGTGCCATCATGCGATGGTCGCCGAGGAGGAAACAATGCGCCGCTGCCTGGTTGTCTTGGTTACCGTCTTCGCCGCCACGCTGATCGCCGTTCCACGCGCGTCAGCCGGTGATGCGCTGATCGGCCAACTCGGCGACACGTTGCGCGTCGACACCGGCAAGATCATCGCGGACGTCACGGTCAGCAGCGTCCAACCGGTCGACCCGCCGCCGGGTTTCGGCTACAACCGCGTCGGCGTCCCGGTCAAGAGCTTCCCGAACAGCGCGGTGGTGCGCGCGGACGTGGCGATCCACGCGGTCCGCGTGCCGAACCCGTACCAGATGGTCACCGATTTCACCTTCGACGGGATCACTCCGTTCGCCGACGCCTACAAGTCCCGCCCGTCCGACGCACCCGACGCTCTGGATGCCGCGCTGACGAACGCACCGGCAGGCTCGATCGTTCGCGGCGGCGTGTATTGGGAGGCCTACCGCGACCCGGTCTCAACCGTCGTGCTACTGGACAAGAAGACGGGCTATCACTTAGCGCAGTGGAACCTCTAGCCGAAAAGTCGCGTTCGGCGGTGCATATCGCCACAGCGGATTCCGTCGATATCGCCGAGTTGGCTACGGTCGCCGCACGCACTTTTCCGCTGGCGTGTCCCGCATCGGTCACGCCTGCGGACATCGCATCGTTCGTCGACGCCAACCTGTCCGACGTACGCTTCGCCGAGTATCTGGCCGATCCGCAGCGGTTGATCCTCACTGCCAGCCAGGATGGTCGAATCGTCGGATACGCCATGCTGATTCGCGGCGTCGGCGACGATCCCAACGTGCGGCGAGCCGTGCGCGCTCGACCGGCCGTGGAGCTCTCGAAGATGTACGTGCTGCCGGACAATCACGGTTCGGGCGTATCGACGGCACTGATGGACGCTGCGCTCGCGGCCGCCGTCGACTGGGGCGCCGGCTGTGTATGGCTGGGCGTCAATCAGGAAAACCGTCGCGCACAACGGTTTTACAAAAAGTACGGGTTTATCATCAACGGCACCAGGACATTTCAATTAGGCGGCCATCACGAAAACGACTACGTCATGGTCCGACTGTTTGGCGCGGCCTAATCAGCTGAGCGCACAGCTTCCTACCGGCAACTCTGACGTCTATACACAGTTAGCCTAAGTAATAAGGAGGCATGAAAGATTTCGCACGTTCTGCAGCAGCAACAGCGGTGATGGTCGCGGGCTTGGCATGGGTCGGCTTGGTAACTGCCGACGCGGCTCAGGCTCAACCTGGGCCGTTCCCCCAGTGGTGCCCGGGCGATTCCTGGGAACCTGCATGGGGTCCGAATTCGGACTGGAACCGCTGCCACAACAACCCGGTTTTGCCACTGCCTGGATCCGACATACCGGGACATCATCTTGGTGACCATGGTGGGCACGGCGGACCTGGTCACCCAGGCGGACCCGGCGGACCCGGAGGAGGCGCACCCGGTGGACCGGGCGGAGGCGCACCCGGTGGACCCGGCGGAGGCGCACCCGGCGGACCCGGCGGAGGCGCACCCGGCGGCCGGCGGAGGCGCACCCGGCGGCGGGGGTATCGGCGGCGGACCCGGTGGAGGCGGTATCGGCGGCGGCATAGGCGGCGGAGGCGGATTTGGCGGAGGCGGCGGAGGCGCAGGCGGCGGAGGCGCAGGCGGCGGAGGCGGAGGCGGCGGAGGCGGAGGCGGAGGCGGCGGCCGGTAACGCAATTGACCTACGCGTTGACGGCCGCGCTCAGCGCCAACAGCCGCGACGTGGCCCGCAGGTACTTCTTGCGGAAACCCCCGGCCAGCATCTCCTCGCTGAAGACACGGTCGAGCTTGCACCCGGAGGCCAGAACCGGGATGCCCCCGTCGTAAAGCCGGTCGGTGAAAGCCACCAGTCGTAGTGCCACGTTCTGGTCGTCGATGACGTGCACGCCGGTCAGACAGACCGCCGTCACTCCGTCGACCAGCGCCAGATAACGCGACGGATGCATGGTGGCCAGATGGGCGCAGAGCGCGTCGAAGTCGTCCAAAGTCGCGCCCACGATGGTCGCGGCATATGCGGTGACCTCTTCGTCAGATGGCGGCTGCGGCGCGGGCGGCAGATCGCGGTGCCGGTAGTCGGGCCCCTCGATCCGAACAACATCGAAAATTGCTGCCAGCGTGTTTATTTCGCGCAAGAAGTCTTGCGCTGCGAAACGCCCCTCGCCGAGCTGCTCGGGCAAGGTATTAGAAGTGGCGGCCACCGAAACACCGCGCTCGACAAGTTGCGAGAGCAGCCGTGAGATCAGCGTGGTGTTACCCGGGTCGTCCAGCTCGAACTCGTCGATACACAGCAGCGTGTAATTCGCCAGCAGGTCGATGCATTCGACGAAGCCGAACACCCCGGCGAGCTGGGTCAGCTCCATGAACGTCGCAAACGCTTTGGGGTGGACCGCGTCGTCGGGCAGCTGGCGGTAGGCGGCAGCCAACAGATGCGTCTTGCCGACACCGAAACCGCCGTCGAGGTATAGCCCGATACCCGGCAACGCTTCTCGTCTGCCGAAAAGCTTCTTGCGGCCGCTGCGGCGTTCGACCGCCCGCTTGCAGAACCGTTGGCAGGCCCCGACGGCGGCCGATTGGGTCGGCTCGCTCGGGTCCGGGTGATAGCTCGCGAAGCTCGCGTCGACGAAGGTCGGTGGCGGCGTCAGCTGGGCGATCAGTCGCTCGGGCGACACGGTCGGCCGCCGATCAACCAGGTGAGCAACCCCATGCATGCAGGCACCCTACCGACGTGTTGCAATCATGCGTATGGCTGACCTTTCGGGTGACCACGCCGGCGGGATGCAGCTGCGACTGCTCGGCTCGGTCCGCGAACTCGACGGCGGCGAACTACCCGACCTCTACGGCTATCCGGCAGGGCACAACGGCGTTTGGCTTCGAGCGAACTTCATCTCCAGCCTCGACGGCGGCGCGACCTTCGGCGGCACGACGGGCCAGCTGGGCGGGCCCGGTGATCGGGCGGTGTTCAGCCTGCTGCGGGAACTCGCCGACGTGATCCTGGTCGGCGCGGGCACCGTCCGTGCCGAGGGCTATGCCGGCGCGCGCCCGACCGTCGCCCAACGCCAACGCCGTCAGACCCGGGGGCAAAGCGAAGTCCCGCGACTGGCGATCGTCACCAAGTCCGGCCGTCTGGAGCGGGATATGCCGGTGTTCACTCGCACCGAGGTGCCGCCGCTGGTGTGCACCTGCGCCTCGGTTGCCGATGAGGTCCGGCACGGACTCGCCGGCCTCGCCGACGTAGTCGACTGCTCGTTCGACGACCCGACGCGAGTCGACGAGGCCGCGTTGCTGGCCACGCTGGCCGATCGCGGCCTGCCTCGGGTACTGACCGAGGGCGGCCCGATGCTGTTCAGCTCGTTCATCGAGCGCGACATGCTCGACGAACTGTGCCTGACCATCGCGCCGACCCTCGTCGGCGGCCAGGCCGGCCGCATTGCCACCGGCCCGGGGCAGGTGCTGACCGGGATGCACTGCGCGCACATCCTCACCGACGAGAAGGGCTACCTGTACACGCGCTACGTCAAGGGCTAGGTCCGGCTAACAATGGCTACTGTGGTCGGCATGAGCCGGCACACCGCAATCACCACGTCGCTGATCGTGGTGACCGCATTGCTGGCCGGCTGTGCGCCTGGATTGGCCGCCAACCCGCGCTTCGCCACCAACGCCGGCGCCCGGCCGCAGGGAAAGGCAACGACGACACCGCCGCCCAACGGTCCGCCGCCGATCGCCAAGCCGAAGAACGAGTTGTCGTGGCACGACTGCACGTCGCGGGAATTCGGGGACGCCGCGGTGCCCGCGGCACCCGGCGTCAACCTGGATTGCGCAAGCTACGACGCCGACCTCGATCCGGTCAACGGTGCTGCCGGGACGCTGAGCATCGGGGTGGTGCGCGCCCGCTCGGCGCAGACGCCCTCCGACGCCGGCCCGCTGATCTTCACCACCGGCTCGGACCTGCCGTCGTCGCTGCAACTGCCGGTGTGGCTGGCGCGCGCCGGCGCCGACGTGCTGCACAGCCACCCCATCGTCGCCGTCGACCGCCGCGGCATGGGCACATCGAGCCCGATCGACTGCCTTGATCAGTTCGATCGTCAGGAGATCCGCGATCAGGCACAGTTCCAGGCCGGCAACGACCCGGTCGCAAACCTCGCGGACATCGTGCAGAACGCCACCACCAGCTGCACCGACACCATCGCGCCGGGTAGCTCCGCCTACGACGACACGCATGCCGCCACCGATATCGAGCGTCTGCGCAGCATCTGGGACGTGCCGGCGCTGGCGCTGATCGGCATCGGCAACGGCGCCCAGGTGGCGCTGTCCTACGCCAGCTCGCATCCCGACCGGGTCGCCCGGCTGGTTCTCGACTCGCCGGTCGCGTTGGGCGTCGGCGCCGAAGCCGCCGCCGAGCAGCGGGTCAAAGGCCAGCAGGCGGCGCTGGACGCGTTCGCGGCGCAATGCGCGGCGGTGAACTGCCCGTTGGGCCCCGATCCCAAAGCCGCCGTCGACTCGCTGCTGGCCGACGCCCGCGCCGGCCACGGCCCGGCGGGTGCGTCGGTAGCCTCCGTCGCCAAGGCCATCGGGACCGCGCTGGGCTTCCCCGCCGGCGACCGCGTCAGCACCACCAACGACTTGGCCACCGCACTGGCCAACGCCCGCTCCGGCGACACCAACTTGCTGAACAGCCTGATCAACCGGGCGGAGGCCACCACCGCCACCGACGGACAGTTCGTCAACTCCTGCAGTGACGCGCTCAACCGGCCCACGCCCGACCGGATACGGGAACTGGTGGTCGCCTGGGCAAAGCTTTACCCGCAGTTCGGCACCGTCGGTGCGCTCAATCTGGTCAAGTGCGTCTCCTGGCCGAGCACGTCGCCGCCACAGTCACCGAAGGTCCTCAAGGTCAACGTGCTTCTCATGGGCGTGCAGAACGATCCGATTGTCGGGTCGGAGGGCGTCTTGGCCACCGCCGCCACCATCATCAACGCGACCGCGGCCAGCAAGCGGGTGATGTGGCAGGGCATCGGCCACGGCGCCAGCATCTACTCGTCATGCGCGGTCCCCCCGCTGATCGGCTACCTCGACAGCGGCAAGTTGCCCTCCACCGACACCTACTGTCCCGCCTGACCCTTCGGGCAACCGCCCGTGTACGGTGCGCTCGTGACGGCAGTTGAATCCCCTCGTGGCGGTCTGCGCGGCTGGGCGCAAGCCACGTTTGCACCCCGCACCGCCGCACCGAGCACTGCGACCGTATTGCGTTCGGTGTTGTGGCCGGTGGCCATCCTGGCGGTAATCCACCGCACCGTCGTGGTCACCACGAACGGCAACATCACCGACGATTTCAAGCCGGTCTACCGCGCGGTGCTGAACTTTCGGCACGGCTGGGACATCTACAACGAGCATTTCGACTACGTCGACCCGCATTACCTGTATCCCCCCGGCGGCACGCTGATCATGGCGCCCTTCGGCTATCTGCCGTTCGCGGAGTCGCGCTACTTGTTCATCGCGTGCAATAGCGCCGCGATCGTCATCGCGGCGTACGTGCTGCTGAGGATGTTCAACTTCACCCTGACCTCGGTTGCGGCCCCAGCGCTACTGCTCGCGATGTTCTGCACCGAATCCGTCACCAACACACTGGTTTTCACCAACATCAACGGCTGCATCCTGCTGCTGGAGGTGTTGTTCTTGTGGTGGCTGCTGGACGGCTCCAAGTCGAACAAGGTCGGACATCAGTGGTGGGCCGGTATAGCGATCGGTCTGGCGCTGGTGGTCAAACCGGTGCTGGCACCGCTGCTGCTGCTACCGCTGCTGAACCGGCAGTGGCGCGCGGTGGTGGCTGCCATCGTGTTGCCGGTCGCGTTCAATCTGGCCGCGATGCCCCTGGTGGTCCACCCACTGGACTTCTTCACCCGCACCCTGCCCTACACGCTGGGCGTTCGCGACTACTTCAACAGCTCGATTGAAGGCAACGGTGTGTACTTCGGGCTGCCGACCTGGCTGATCCTGTTCTTGCGAATCTTGTTCACACTGCTGGCCATTGGCAGCTTGTGGCTGCTGTACCGCTACTACCGCACCCGCGACCCGCGGTTCTGGTTCACCACTTCGTCGGGCGTGCTGCTGCTGTGGTCGTGGCTGGTGCTGTCACTGTCCCAGGGCTACTACTCGATGATGCTGTTCCCGTTCCTGATGACAGTGGTGCTGCCCAATTCGGTCATCCGCAACTGGCCGGCGTGGCTGGGCATCTACGGGTTCCTGACGATGGACCGCTGGCTGTTGTTGAACTGGATGTACATCGGGCGGCCGCTGGAGTACCTGAAGATCACCTACGGCTGGTCGCTGGTGCTGATCGTGGTGTTCACCGTGCTCTACTTCCGCTACCTGGATGCCAAGGCCGAAAACCGGTTGGACGAGGGGATCGATCCGGCGTGGCTGACGGCCGAGCGCGAGCGCGCTAGCGTGGACGCATGACTCCGCCAACGACGATGCAGAGCGAAGCGATGAGGAGGAGTGGCGCATGAACTCCGCGCAGCCGAGGGTGCGACTGAGCGATGACGAGTGGCGTCAGCAACTCAACCCCCAGGAGTTCGACGTGCTGCGCCGCGCCGGCACCGAGCGCCCATTCACTGGTGAGTACACCGACACCAAGACCGAGGGCGTCTATTGCTGTCGGGCCTGCGGTGCCGAATTGTTCCGTAGCACAGAGAAATTCGACTCGCATTGCGGCTGGCCGTCGTTCTTCGACCCCGCGGACTCCGATGCGGTGATCCTGCGGCCCGATCACTCGATGGGCACCACCCGCACCGAAGTGCTGTGCGCCAATTGCCACAGCCACCTGGGCCACGTGTTCGCCGGAGAGGGCTATCCCACCCCGACGGATCAGCGCTACTGCATCAACTCGATCTCGCTGCGCTTGGTAACGGCGGGTTCCTGACCGGATTTCTCCCCTGCCGAATTGCTTCCGCCGGGTGATCGCCTAGTCCACTCGCGTGGCGTGCATCTCCAGGAACGGGGCGTGTGCCCGGCCATTGGGGAGAAACGGCTCGATCAACTTGAACCGTAAAATTTCGAGCTTGATCTGGTCGGCCTTATCGGGATTGCGCGCGAGCATCTGCTCAAAGGCCTCCACACTCATGTTGACCTGATAGGTGGTCGGCCCCAGATACGTGATCTCCCAACCGGCATCGGGGAAAACCTGCCGAAAGTCGTCCTCGGACAACGACCGCGGCGCACCGATGCCGTTGACAGTGCCGGCGCCGAACTCGAACATGTACAGCCGCGCTCCGGGCTTGGTCGCCCGGTGCAAAGCCCGCGCATACGACCTCGTTGCCTCCGGCACCTCCGAAAAGACGTGATAGAAGGCGCAGTCGACGACCGTGTCGAAGCGGTTCTCCAGACCCTCCAGCTTTATCGCGTCGGCCACTTGGAAGTTCACCGATACCCCGGCTCTCCGCGCGTTCTCCTTCGCCCGCTCGATTGCGGCCGGTGAGGAGTCAATACCAGTGGCCGAGTAGCCCTTCGACGCGTAGTAAATGGCGTGGTGGCCCGGGCCGGTACCCGGGTCAAGAACCTCGCCCTTGACCGCCCCCAGCGCGACAAGTTGCTGTACGACCTGCTGAGGGCCGCCGATGTCCCACGGTGTGGCTGCCGGCAAGCCCTGCGCATCGTGCTGATCGCGATACATCTTTTCGTACCGGTTGGGATCAACCTGTGCTGGTTGGCTCATCCTGCAACGATAAAGGGTTCGTCGATGTAACGCTCTGCCAGTCAGGGCAGCGAGGCCACCAGCTGCTCAACCGGCACGCGTGGGCCGGTGAAAAATGGCGTTTCCTCGCGGGTGTGCCGGCGCGCGTCGGTGGCCCGCAGCTCGCGCATCAGGTCGACGATGCGGTGCAATTCCGGGGCCTCGAACGCCAGGATCCACTCATAGTCGCCGAGCGCGAACGCCGGCACGGTGTTCGCCCGAACGTCCTTGTACTCGCGGGCCGCCATGCCGTGTTCGGCGAGCATGCGGCGGCGTTCCTCGTCAGGCAGCAGATACCACTCATAGGACCGCACGAACGGGTAGACGCAGATGTAGGCGCCCGGCTCCTCGCCGGCCATGAACGCCGGGATGTGGCTCTTGTTGAATTCCGCAGGCCGGTGCAGCGCGACGCTGCTCCACACCGGCGTGCACGCCCGGCCCAGCGTGGTAGTTCGGCGGAAATCCTCGTAGGTGGCTTGCAGCGCTTCGACGCGTTCGGCGTGCGTCCAGATCATGAAGTCGGCGTCTGCCCGCAGGCCGGCGACATCGTAGAGACCGCGCACCACAACTCCGCGTTCTTCGCGCCGCTTGAGGAAGGTCGCGGTGTCGTCGACGACGGCGTGTCTGTCGTCGCCGAGTGCACCGGGGCGGACCGAGAACACCGAGAACATCAGGTAGCGAACGGTGGCGTTCAGGGCGTCGTAATCCAGGCGGGCCATGAGAACTATCGTGCCACGGGGGTTTCGACGGCTCGGATGGCGTCGGTGGCCGCTCGGCCGGCCGCGGCGATGCACGCCGGCACGCCGATCCCGTCAAGATAACCGCCCGCCACCGCCAGCGTCGGCGGCAGGCCCGCGCGTAGTTCGGCGACCAGGTCGCCGTGGCCGGGCCCATACTGCGGCATCGCGTCCGGCCAGCGCTGCACGCGGACGTCCACCGGCTCGACGGCCAAGCCGAACACCGTGGCCAGGTCCTGTATTGACCACGCCAGCAGCTCGTCGTCGGACGCGCGAGCAGCCACGTCGTCACCGAGCCGTCCGAACGAGAGTCGCAGTAACTCCACGTCGCCGTGCCGTCCCCATTTGCGCGACGACAAGGTGATTGCCTTGGCGCGCAACCGTTCTCCGCTGGCCACCAACACCCCGGAATTCTCCGGAAAGCCGATACCGCCGGGGACCGCCAGCGCCACCACCACCGACGACGCGCTAACGATGCGCCTGGCCGCGACCGCGGTGCGCGGCGCGACGGGTTCGACGAGCCCAACCAGGCGCGGAGCCGGGATGGCCAAGATCACCGCTTCGGCGGGCCAGTGGCCGCCGGCGTCGTCGCGCAGCGTCCAGCCGCGCCCGGAGGCTTCGATACCTGCCACGGCCGCCTGCACCCAGTTCAGCCGGCTGCGACGGACCAGCTCGCCGATCAGCACGGTGTAACCGCCGGCCACCGCGCCGAATACCGCGCCCGCGGCAACCGTCGGCAGCGCTCGGCGGACCGCGTCGCTCAGGTGGGCGGCACCGGCGTCGAGAGCGGCGGCCAGGGTCGGGGCGGCCGAGCGAACGCCGATCGTCGCCGCCGACCCCGCGTACACCCCGCTGAGCATCGGATCCACTGACCGGGCCACCACCTGCTCGCCGAACCGCTCGGCGACCAGCCCGGCCACGGCGGGGTCGCCGCCGGGCTGCCAGCTAAATGGTCGATTCGGCTCGGAGGCGATCCGCGCGAGGGTGGCGTCGTCGACCAGGCCGGCCAGCGACGCCGCCGACGACGGGATGCCATTGAGCGTGCCCGGTGGCAGTGCATGCAGCCTGTCCTGGCTGTAGATCAGCGGACGCGCGCCGGTGGTGCCGAGTTGGCGATCCGCCAGGCCCAGCTCGGCCAGTAGCGCCGGCACCTCGGGGCGGCGCACCACGAACGCCTCGGCGCCGATGTCCATCGGAACTCCGCCGACTTCTTCGGTGCGCAGCACGCCACCGAGCCGGTCTGCCGGGTCGAACAGCGTGATGCTTGCCTCGTCGCCGGCGGCCAGCCGAATCCGGTAGGCCGCTGTCAGGCCCGAGATTCCGCCGCCGACAACACAATACGAGTGGGCGCCGGAAGTCATAACGAGTGAACCAGCGATACCAGGTCGGTGAGAATCCCGGGATCGGTTTCCGGCAGCACCCCGTGGCCGAGGTTGAAGATGTGCGCAGCCGCGCCGGCGTCCACGGCTCGCCGCCCGTCGTCGACCACCGTGCGCGCCGCCCGCTCGACGGTCGGCCAGCCCGCCAGCAGCACCGCCGGATCGAGGTTGCCCTGCAATGCCTTACCGGCCTCGACCCGGGCAGCGGCGTCGACCAGCGAGGTCCGCCAATCGACGCCAACCACCGTCGCACCAGCCGTCGACATGGCGCCCAGCAGTTCGGCGGTGCCGACCCCGAAATGCGTCATCGCAACACCACGGTCGGCCAGAGTGGCGAACACCCGCGCACTGTGCGGCAGCACGTACCGGCGGTAGTCGGCCAGCGACAGCGCGCCTGCCCACGAGTCGAACACCTGAATGGCATCCACCCCGGCGTCGAGTTGAACCCGCAGGAACTCGATGGTGAGGTCGGTCAGCTTTTCCATCAGCGCATGCCAACAGGTCGGTTCGGCCAGCATCATCGCCTTGGTGCGGGCGTGGTGGTAGCTCGGACCGCCCTCGACCAAGTAGGACGCCAACGTGAACGGGGCGCCGGCAAACCCGATCAGCGGAACGTCGCCCAGCGCGCGCACAAGCAGCGAGACGGCGTCCGATACCGGCTGGACGCCTTGGGGTTCGAGAGGTTTCAACGCGTCGACGTCGGCGGCGGTGCGCACCGGCGCTGCGATGACCGGCCCGACGTCGGCGACGATGTCCAAGTCGACTCCGGCGCCGCGCAGCGGGACCACGATGTCGGAGAACAGAATCGCGGCGTCGACGTCATGTCGGCGTATCGGTTGCAGAGTGATCTCGGCGATCAGTTCGGCGTCGAAACAGGCCGCCATCATGCTGTGTTGCGTCCGTAGCGCACGGTATTCGGGCAGGGACCGGCCGGCTTGCCGCATGAACCACACCGGCACCCGGTGCGGTTTGCGGCCTGCGGCCGCGGCCAGATAGGGCGATTCTGGAAGCGTGCGACGGTCAGTCATTGGGGTCAATGCTGCCACGACCAGCGGTTGAAGCCGAGCCTGATGGCATGACCGCCGACGGGTCCGACGACAGGATTACTAGCGCAGCGGATGCCGGGAATAGTAGTGGTGAGAACGATGATGGGTCGACGGCGGCATAGCCGGTCCGTCGTTCGCAGGTCCGTCGATCGCCGGTACAGGCATAGGAGGGTCCGGGGGCGGTGGCGGGTCGAGAGACGCCGCGACATCGAATAGCACCGAAGCCGGTGCTGCGACAGCGGCCTGTCCCAGCGGTGCGGGGCCGACGAGGATTGCGCCGGCAAGCACGCCCGTTCCAATTATTACGCCAGGTAAGGACCGCGTTGGATGCCCCATTGCAACCTCCTCACACGAAGTGAACCCTTGAGAATCGAAGCTCGCAAGCAAACGCGCACAGCTGCCCGTTAACGTGACCTTAACGTTGTCAATCGCCTTCGACCGGCGCTTCGACACGTGCGTAACCTCGTCGTGGGTAAAGTCCGTGAGCCCATCTGTCGTCAGGAGCCGCGATGCCAGTTCGTCACGCAGAAGTCAGCTACGACGAGTTTCCAAGCCTGCGAATCGAACGCGCTGACCACGGCGTGCTGCACCTGGTTCTCGACGCGCCCGGACTCAATTCGGTGGGGCCGCAGATGCATCGCGATCTCGCCGACATCTGGCCGGCCATCGGCCGCGACCCCGACGTGCGGGCCGTCCTGGTCCGCGGCGAAGGCAAGGCCTTCTCCTCCGGGGGCAGCTTCGACCTGATCGACGAGACCATGGGCGAGTTCGATGACCGGCTGCGCATCATGCGTGAGGCCCGCGACCTGGTGCTGAACATGGTCAACTTCGACAAACCGGTGATCTCGGCGATTCATGGCGCGGCCGTCGGCGCGGGCCTGGTCGTGGCGCTGCTCGCCGACATTTCGGTGGCGGGGCGCACCGCGAAGATCATCGACGGCCACACCAAGCTGGGGGTCGCCGCCGGCGATCATGCCGCCATCTGCTGGCCGCTGTTGGTCGGCATGGCCAAGGCCAAGTACTACCTGCTCACCTGCGAGCCGCTGTCCGGCGCTGAAGCAGAACGAATCGGACTGGTCTCCATTTGCGTGGACGACGACGAGGTGCTCGCCACCGCAACCCGCATCGCGGCGGATCTGGCGCAGGGCGCACAATCGGCGATCCGCTTCACCAAACACAGCCTCAACCACTGGTACCGGATGTTCGCGCCCGCCTTCGAAACGGCCCTTGGCCTGGAGTTTCTGGGGTTCGGCGGGCCTGACGTCCAGGAGGGTCTGGCCGCCCACCGCGAGAAGCGGCCGGCGCGTTTTTCCGCCGACTAAGACCACGCGGGAACCGCGCACTCACCCGGTGTCGCCCGACCCCGCGGAGCGAAACGGCGCGCCTGTGGCCGCGTGTCGCCGGATAGGTCTAGCGTCAAACGTTGTGACCCGCCAGCAACGATGCGGAGCGGCGCTCGTGACCTCAGCCGGCGACGATGCGGAGCGGAGAGGCGAGGAGGAGCGGCGCTTATGACGTCAGCCGAACCGGTCCCGTTTCGCGACGCGGTGGCAGCGATGAGTGGGGCCAGCGTGCGATCGGAAATCGAGCTGGGCCCCATCCGGCCGCCGCAGCGTCTCGCCCCGTACAGCTATGCGCTTGGCGCCGAGGTCAAGCGTCCCGAGCTCGATATCGTCCCGGAGCGTTCCGACGGTGACGCGTTCGGTCGGCTGATCCTGCTCTACGACCCGGACGGGGCCGATGCGTGGGACGGCACCATGCGCCTGGTCGCCTACATCCAGGCCGACCTGGACTCCACCGAAGCCGTCGACCCGCTGCTGCCGGAGGTGGCGTGGAGCTGGCTGGTCGAAGCGCTGGACGCGCGCGCCGAGCATGTCACCGCGCTCGGCGGCACGGTCACCGCCACCACCTCTGTGCGCTACGGGGACATCTCCGGGCCGCCGCGCGCCCACCAGCTTGAGCTGCGCGCGTCCTGGACAGCGATCACCCCGGACATCGGCACACACGTCGAAGCGTTTTGCGAGGTGCTCGAGCACGCCGCGGGACTGCCACCGGTCGGGGTGACAGATTTAGGCACCCGGTCCCGCGTTTGACATGGCCCCTGAGCCGCCTCAAGCGCCAACCGAAACGCCCGACGGCAACGAACCGGATGTCACACCGCTGCTCCATCCCGCCGAAGGTGTGCCCGACCTGTCCACCACTGCCGGCGAGATCAAGGCGGCCGCAGAGCTGCTGGCCGGCGGCCATGGCCCGTTCGCGGTGGACGCCGAACGGGCCTCGGGATTCCGTTACTCCAACCGCGCGTACCTGATTCAGATTCGCAGGGCCGGTGCGGGCACCGTGCTCGTCGATCCGGTCAGCCACGGCGGCGACTCCGTGACCGTGCTTCGGCCCGTCGCCAAGGTGCTCGCGGACGACGAGTGGATCCTGCACGCGGCCGATCAGGACCTGCCGTGCTTAGCCGAGGTCGGCATGCGGCCGCCGGCGCTGTATGACACCGAGCTGGCCGGGCGGCTGGCCGGCTTCGACCGTGTCAATCTGGCGGCCATGGCGCAGCGGCTACTCGGTTTGGGCTTGGCCAAAGGCCACGGCGCAGCCGACTGGTCCAAACGCCCGCTACCGGCGGCCTGGCTCAACTACGCGGCACTTGACGTGGAAGTGCTCATCGCGCTGCGAGAGGCGATCGCAGACGTGCTGGCAGAACAAGGCAAAACCGATTGGGCCGCAGAAGAATTCGACTATCTGAGGACGGCCGGGGGCCAGGCCCCGCCGTCGACCCGCCGGGACCGCTGGCGGCGCACGTCCGGCATCCACCGGGTGCGCAACCAGCGCGCTCTGGCTGCCGTTCGTGAATTGTGGACCGTGCGAGACGGAATCGCCCAACGCCGCGACATCGCACCGGGGCGCATCTTGCCCGACTCGGCGATCATCGATGCCGCGACCGCCGACCCGAAGACCCTCGACGATCTGATCGCCCTGCCGATATTCGGCGGCCGCAGACAGCGCCGCAGTGCCACCACGTGGTTGGCCGCGCTGGAAGCAGCCCGGGAAAACCCCGGCCCCGCAGAGGAAGCCGAACCGCCCATCGGGCCGCCGTCGCCGGCGCGGTGGGCCAAGCGCAGACCGGAGGCTGCGGCGCGACTCGATGCGGCCCGCGCCGCGCTGCGGAGACTGTCCGCGCGGGTCTCGGTGCCGACGGAGAACCTGGCCTCGCCCGATCTGGTGCGACGACTGTGCTGGGATTGGGAGGACGCCAGCGACACGGCGACGGCGATCGATGAGTTCCTGGCTGCCGGCCAGGCCCGCGGTTGGCAACGCGAGCTGGTGGTCCCCGTGCTGGCCGCTGCCTTGGAGCCGACGCCCGAGGACACCGAAGACGTCAGTCCAGGCGTTCGGTGATCTCCGCTCGGGACTCAACTCCGTTGCCGGACAGCGCCGCAACCCATCCGGTGATGCGACGGGCCACGTCCTGGCCGGTCAAGCCGGCAGCGGTAAGCACCTCGCCACGCGACGCGTGATCGAAGAACTGTTGCGGCAGACCGACATCGCGGCACGGCACATCGATCTCGGCGGCCCGCAACGCGGCTGACACCGCCGAACCGACGCCGCCGGCCACACCGTTGTCTTCCAGTGTGACGACCAGCTTGTGCGCCAGCGCCAATTCAGCCACCACGTCCGAAACCGGCAGCACCCACCGCGGGTCGATGACCGTCACGCCGATGCCCTGGTTGCGCAGCCGCCCAGCCACCGCCAGGGCCATCGACGCGAACGCCCCGACTGCCACCAGCAGCACGTCGGCGCTCAGCCCTTCGGCCGGCACCGCGAGCACGTCCGCCCCGGAGAGTCGCTGAAGCGCCGGAATATCTTCGCCGACATCGCCTTTCGGGAATCTGATCGCGGTGGGACCGTCATCGATGTCAAGCGCCTCGCCGAGCTCCTCACGCAGTCGGGTGCCGTCTCTGGGCGCGGCCACCCGCATGCCGGGGACGATGCCCAGCATCGACAGATCCCACATGCCGTTGTGGCTGGCGCCGTCCGGGCCGGTGATGCCGGCCCGGTCAAGCACCATGGTGACCGGCAGCTTGTGCATCGCCACGTCCATCATGATCTGGTCGAACGCGCGGTTGAGGAAGGTCGAATAGATCGCCACCACCGGGTGCAGTCCGCCCATGGCCAAGCCGGCGGCCGACGTCATCGCGTGCTGCTCGGCAATACCGACGTCGAACAACCGGTCCGGGAAGCGCTGACCGAATGCGGTCAACCCGGTGGGCCCGGGCATGGCAGCGGTGATCGCGACGACGTCGCGGCGCTTGGTCGCGTATTCGATCAGCGACTCGGTGAACCTCGCCGTCCAACTCGGGCCCGGGACCTTGGTAGCCTGCCCGGTCGCCGGGTCTATCACCCCACAGGAATGCATCTGCTCGGCCTCGTCGGCCTCGGCCGGGCCGTAGCCGCGGCCCTTGAGGGTGACGACGTGGACCAGCACTGGGCCGCGGAATCCGCGCGCGCTGCGCAACGCCGTCTCCACGGCATGCTCATCGTGGCCGTCGACTGGCCCGACGTACTTCAGCCCGAGGTCGGTGAACAGCAACTGCGGCGAAAGTGCGTCCTTCACACCGGCTTTGACGCTGTGTATGAACTGGTAAGCGAATTCACCGACGAGCGGCATCCCGCGAACCGCGCTGCGACCCCGCTCCAGCAAATGCTCGTAGCCGGGCTGCAGCCGCAACATGGCCAGGTGATTGGCCAAGGCGCCGAAGGTCGGAGCGTAGCTCCGGCCGTTGTCGTTGACGACGATCACCACCGGCCGGTGGGATGCCGCGATGTTGTTCAGTGCTTCCCAACACATCCCGCCGGTGAGCGCGCCGTCGCCCACCACCGCCACCACATGCCGGTTGCGATGTCCGGTCAGCTCGAACGCTTTGGCCAGCCCGTCGGCATACGACAACGCCGCGCTGGCGTGGCTTGACTCGACCCAGTCGTGTTCGCTCTCGGCCCGCGACGGATAACCCGACAGCCCACCGTTTTTACGCAGCGTCTCGAAGTCCGCGGAGCGGCCGGTCAGCATTTTGTGCACATAAGCCTGGTGGCCGGTGTCGAAGATGATCGGATCATGCGGCGAATCGAACACCCGGTGCAACGCCAACGTCAGCTCGACGACGCCGAGGTTGGGGCCCAAATGGCCTCCGGTCGCGGCGACTTTGTGGATCAGAAACTGGCGGATCTCGGCGGCCAGATCACGCAAGTCCGCCTGGGAAAGGTGCTGCAGATCGGCGGGCCCACGGATCTGTTCAAGCATCCCGACAGTGTACGCAGCGAAGCCAGCGGCGGGCGGTGCGAAAGCGGGCCTGATAGGTTAGGCCCCGGTGCCGGGAAGCTGGTCGGCGTCGTTTCCTGCTACTCAGGAGTGGACGATGACTTGCACGGTCGACGAGACCGCGCTCATGACATGGACGGATCGTCGCGATATGCGTGCAGAGGACATCGCCGAGGACTTCCCAATCATGTCCGTCGACTCCGACGCAGTCGAGGCTGCCCGCATGATCGCCGAGCACAGTCTGCCGGCACTCCTGGTCACCGACACGTCCGGAAAGCCGTACGGAGTGCTCCCCGCATTCGAGATCGTGCGATTCATCCTGCCGCGCTATGTGCAGGACGACCTAACGCTGGCGGGCGTTCTGGGCGACTCGACGGCTGACCAGGCCACGCGGAACTTGGCGGGCAAGACGGTCGGCGACCTGCTGCCCGACTACCTGCGCAACATTAAGTCGGCCGATGCCCGCGATACCGTCATCAAGGTGGCCGCGCAGTTGACGCAGCTGCGAAGTCCGTTGATCGCCGTCATGAAGAATGGCAGTCTGCACGGCGTGATCACCGCGTCACGCCTATTGGCCGCGGCGCTCAAATCTTGAGCGCCGGTTCGCCACGCATGCTGAACAAGGTGCGCGCCCGACGGCAGGACAGCCGATGAACACCGTTCACGCCATCTATGCGGCCACGGTATTCGTGGTCGCCTACGCGTTGATCACCACCGAGCGTTTCAACAAGACCATGGTGGCGCTGGCCGGCGCGACAGCCGTGTTCTTCTTGCCGGTGATCAATTCCGATGAGGTCTTCTACTCGCGCGACACCGGGATCGACTGGGACGTCATCTTTTTGCTCCTGGGGATGATGATCATCATCAGCGTGGTCCGCCAGACCGGGGTGTTCGAATACATAGCGATCTGGTCGGCCAAGCGCGCCAAAGGGTCTCCGCTGCGGATCATGATCCTGCTGGTGCTGGTGACCGCGATCGGATCAGCCTTCCTGGACAATGTGACCACGGTCTTGCTGATCGCACCGGTCACCCTGCTGGTGTGCGACCGACTGGCAGTCAGTCCAGTGCCATTTCTCATCGTCGAGGCGTTCGCCGCCAACATCGGTGGCGCGGCGACCCTGGTCGGTGACCCAACCACCATCATCATCGGCACCGGAGCCCACCTGAGTTTCATTTCGTTCCTGGCCAACATGGGTCCGGCGGTGATCATCGTCCTCGCCGCCCTGCTGGCGCTGATCCCGCGCCTATTTCCCGGCTCTTTCACCGTCGATCCCGAGCGGGTCGCCGATGTCATGTCGCTGGACGAGAGCGAAGCGATTCGGGATCGCCGGCTGCTGATCCAATGCGGGATCGTTCTGATTGCGGTGTTCGCCGGGTTCGTCGCGCACAAAGAGATCCACATGGAGCCGTCGCTGGTGGCGATGACCGGCGCCGGGATCCTGATCGTGATCTCCGGCCTGGACCGAGAGTTCTACCTGTCCAGCGTCGAGTGGGAAACGCTGCTGTTCTTCGCGGGACTGTTCATCATGGTCGGGGCCCTGGTCAGGACCGGCGTCATCAGCAACCTCGCCCATGCGGCCAGCCATGCGACCCACGGCAATGAATGGCTGACGACGATGCTGATCCTCGGTGTGTCCTTCCTGTTCAGCGGGTTTGTCAACAACGTTCCCTATGCCGCCACGATGACACCGATCGTCGGCGAGTTCGCCTCGTCCATTCACGGCCATGCCAACTCGGGCGTGCTGTGGTGGGCCCTGCTACTGGGCACCGTCCTCGGCGGCAACCTCACCGCTGTGGGGGCCAGCGCGAATATCGTCGTGGTCGGAATCGCGCAACGCTCCGGCAACCCGGTGTCGTTCTGGGATTTCACGAAAAGAGGGGCGGTAGTGGCCCTGGTCTCGGCGGTGATTTCCGTCGGTTATCTGTGGGTGCGCTATTTCGTCTTGAGTTAACCCGCTCGTCGGCCGCGGGTCGGAGTCGGCAACCCATCGGCCGCGTCGGGCGGAACCTGAGAAAATCCTGACACCGAACATGATCACCGGAGCTCTCGGCGCAAGTATTGTGACGGTGTGCGCGCAGAGGATCTCGACGAGAAGTTCCCCGTTGTGAATATCGACTCAAATGCGCTTGATGCGGTCCGCCTACTTGCCGAGCACCGGCTGAACGGTCTCGTGGTCGTCACCAACACGTCCGAAACCCCGTACGCCGTGCTGCCGGCCTCTCAAGTCGTCCGATTCATCGTGCCCGGCTATGTGCAAGACGATCCCGGCCTGGCCGCTGTGTTGACCGAATCGATGGCCGACCACGCCGCGGAGAAACTGGGCAACAAGACGATCCGCGACGTGCTGCCCAAGCAACGCCAGCACGTGCCGGTGGCTAAAGCCGACGACACCATCATCGAGGTGGCCGAGATGATGGCACGCCTGCGAAGTCCACTGGTCGCTGTGGTCAAAGACGGCAGGTTGCATGGCGTGATCACCGCATCACGCCTGTTGGCCGCAGCGCTGAAAGATTCATCGGGCATCCATTGAGGCGGCGATGGTGTTAGCCCGTCGCCACCGACCGCTGCGGGCATTTACCAAGCAGCCCTGTAGATTTCACCATCCGGACGCGCTGTTAGCCATATGTTTGCGAACTCGGCCGACCCCACGGCCCGACTAACAGCACGGCACACGACCTCACATCCGGCAACCCGATCTCTTTTGGGAGTTCACCCGCAAGGGCATCGTGATCACCACGATTTCGACCGTGCTCTGCGCGCTCTACTTGTGGCTCCGGTATTTCGTCCTCGCGTGATCCTCGGCGTCAACGCGTCAACAGCGCGACGCACTCGATGTGGTGAGTCAGCGGGAAAGAGTCGAACACCCGGATCTTGTTGACCACGTAGCCATGACGCCGGTACAGACCGATGTCGCGGGCGAAAGACGCCGCTTCGCAACCGATGTGCACCACCCGCGGAACCTCGGCCGCGGCCAGCAGCTCAATCACCTCACGTCCCGCGCCGGCGCGCGGCGGATCCAGCACGGCCACATCGGCACCGCCGCGTTGAGCGGTCAGCGCCCTGCGGACCGAATCGGTGATCACACACACCTGTGGGAGAGCGGCCAATGTGGCGCTGCGCTGCCCGTGACGCCGCGCGTGAGCTGTCGACGCTGAGCACCTGTCCGGACTCCCCCACCGCGTCGCCGAGCACCGCGGCGAAAACCCCCACGCCACCGTAGAGATCCCAGGCGGTCATGCCCGGCCCGGGTTGAGCCCAGTCGCTAACCAGTTCGCTGTAGGTCCGCGCCGCGTCGCGATGGGCCTGCCAGAAGGCCGTCACCGGAACCTGCCAGCTGTGCCGGCCGGCGCGTTGCACGCCCTGAAAGCTGCCCTCGATCACCTCAGTCGCGTTACGCCGGCCATGGCGCACCGTGCGTGCCACGTGCCGCTGACCGTCATCGTCGACGACGACATGCAACTGCGCGCCGGGCGGCCACTCGGTGTGAGCCAGGCCGTCGATCATCTCGGCTGGCAGCTGACCACAGTTGAGATCGGCGACCAGCTCGTCGCTGCGGTAGCGGTGAAAACCGGCGCGGCCGTCAGCGCCGACGTCAAGCCGCACCCGGGTTCGCCAACCCGTCGCGCCGCTGGCCGACAGCGGATGGACGATTCCACTCCACTGGTAACTCGCCAAGGCGGGCAAGCTGATTGGACACCACTTCGGCTTTCAGCGCACGCGCCGCCGCCGGATCGACAAAAGCCAGATCGCAGCACCCGGCACCGTCCACACCGGCGATCGGGCACAGCGACGCGGTACGGTCGTCCGAGGGTTCGATCACCTCGACCGTCTCGGCGTGCCAGTACGAACCCCGATCTGCCGTGACCCGCGCCCGCACCCGCTCGCCGGGCAGCGCGTAGCGGACGAACACCACCCGGCCGTCGTGACGCGCCACGCAGCTGCCTCCGTTCGCCGGCGCGCCGACGGTCAACGTCAGGTCCCCCAGCGCGGGTGGTAGCCCCGGGGTGGATTCCGGTGTCAATCGAAGATCCCCCGACGGGCATCGCCTGGAGCCGCGTGCGGCTGCATCGTCTTGAGCCGCTCCGACGAATTAAGTTGCCAGGGAACCGATGTCACCATCACCCCGGGCATGAATAGCAACCTGCCCTTCAGCCGCAGCGCGCTCTGGTTGTGCAGCACCTGCTCCCACCAATGGCCCACGACGTACTCCGGTAGGAAGACCGTCACCACGCTGCGAGGCGATTCCTTGCTTATGCGTTTGACGTAATCCAGTATCGGGCGGGTGATTTCGCGGTACGGCGAAGCAATGACCTTCAGCGGCACGCTGATGTCGCTGTCTTCCCATCTGCGGGCCAGCTCACGGGTTTCCGCGTCGTCGACGCTCACCGTTACGGCCTCCAGCGCATCGGGCCGCGTCGCGCGCGCATAGGCCAGCGCGCGCAGTGTCGGTAGATGCAACTTCGACACCAGCACCACGGCGTGGTTGCGGCTGGGCAACACAACGTCATGGTCGTCGGTGGCCTGCCGCTCCAGTTCCCGGGTGACGGTGTCGTAATGCTTGCGGATCAGCTTCATCACGACGAAAAGTAACGTCATGGCGACAATAGCGATCCACGCTCCGGCAAGGAACTTGGTGATCAATACGACGAACAGCACCGTGCCGGTGGCCACGAAGCCAATCGTGTTGACCACCCGGGAGCGCATCATCGTTCGGCGGACGGCCTGATCGGTCTCATTGCGCAGCAGCCGAGTCCAGTGTCGGACCATGCCGATTTGGCTCAGCGTGAACGAAATGAACACCCCGACGATGTACAGCTGAATCAGCGCGGTGACTTGCGCCTGGAAAGCGACGATCGCCGCGAGGGCCGCGACCGCCAGGAACACGATGCCGTTGGAGAAGGCCAGCCGGTCCCCGCGAGTATGCAGTTGGCGGGGAAGGTAACTGTCCTGGGCCAGCACCGAGCCCAGTACCGGAAACCCGTTGAACGCCGTGTTGGCCGCCAGCACCAGGATGAGCGCGGTCACCACGGCGATCAGCAGGAACCCGATCTGGAAGCTGCCGAAGACCGCGTGTGCGATCTGAGTGACAAGAGTCTTCTGTTGATAGTCGCGCGGGATGCCGCCCAGCTGCGTGGCGGGATCGTCGACGATCTGGACCCCGGTCTCCTTGGCCAGCAAGATGATGCCCATCAACAGGCTCACCGCGATCGTGCCCAGCAGCAGCAGCGTCGTTGCCGCGTTGCGCGACTTGGGTTTTCGAAATGCCGGCACCCCGTTGCTGATCGCCTCCACACCGGTCAGCGCCGCGCAGCCCGATGAGAACGACCGCGCCACCAGGAACACCAACGCAAAGCCGGCGATCTGGCTGCGCTCGGCATGCATCACAAAACCGGCGGATTCGGCCCGTAGCGGCTCGCCTAGCACGTAAATCCGGAACAATCCCCAACCGAGCATGATGGCTACGCCGACGATGAACGCGTAGGTGGGGACGGCGAAGGCCACCCCGGATTCGCGCACACCGCGCAGGTTCAGCGCCATCACCAGCAGGATCGCGCTCACGCAGAACAGCACTTTGTGGCTGGCAACGAACGGGACGGCGGACCCGATGTTCGACATGGCTGATGCCGTCGAAACAGCCACCGTGAGAACGTAATCCACCATCAGCGCGCTTGCCACCGTGAGGCCGGCATTGGGACCCAGGTTGGTTGTGACCACCTCGTAGTCGCCGCCGCCGGAGGGGTAGGCATGCACGTTCTGCCGGTAGCTGGCCACCACGACCAGCATCACCGCCGCCACTGCGACGCCGATCCACGGTGCCAACGAATACGCCGCCAGGCCGGCCACCGACAGCATCAGGAAGACCTCCTCGGGGGCGTAAGCAACCGACGACAATGCATCGGAGGCGAACACCGGCAAGGCGATCCGCTTGGGCAGCAGTGTGTGGCTCAGCCGGTCGCTGCGAAACGGCCGGCCCAAAACCAATCGACGCGCCGCAGTCGAAAGTTTGGACACGAGAGCCAAGAGTAAGCCCACTCGGGCCTGCCGGTACGGTTTGCTTGACCAGAATGTCCTGGCCCAAACCGGCCGGCCCCTGTGGTTGGCGGCTCGGCCGACCAACCAGGACGCAGGCCGAGAGGACCTCAAGTGCGAGTGGTTGTGATGGGGTGCGGCCGCGTGGGGTCGTCGGTCGCCGACGGGTTGTCTCGGATCGGCCACGATGTCGCGATCATCGACAGTGACCGCAAGGCCTTCATGCGGCTGAGCCCCGACTTCACCGGCGAGCGCGTACTCGGCCTGGGATTCGACCGAGATGTGCTGCTGAGTGCCGGTATCAAGGAGGCCGACGCCTTCGCCGCGGTGTCGTCCGGCGACAACTCCAACATCATTTCGGCCCGGTTGGCCCGGGAAACCTTCGGTGTGCGGCGAGTTGTCGCGCGGATCTACGATGCCAAGCGCGCCGAGGTCTACGAGCGACTCGGTATACCCACGATCGCCACCGTGCCATGGACAACCGATCGGCTGCTGCACGTGCTGACCCGGGACGCCGAAACGGCGAAGTGGCGCGACCCGACCGGCACGGTCGCCGTCGCTGAGGTCGCCTTACACGAGGACTGGGTGGGTCACCGGGCCAGCGATCTAGAGGCGGCCACCGGCGCGCGGGTGGCGTTTTTGATCCGATTCGGTACCGGTGTACTGCCGGAACCAAAAACAGTCATCCAAGCCGGCGACCAGGTCTACATCGCCGCGATATCCGGACGCGCCGCCGAAGCGCTGGCCATCGCGGCCCTGCCGCCCAGTGAGGATCTCGCATAGTGACCGTGCGTTTCATCGACCTCGACGACCGGGAGGAGCGGCGCATATGAAAGTCGCCATCGCCGGAGCCGGCGCCGTCGGGCGATCGGTGGCCCGCGAACTGATCGGCAACGGCCACGACGTGTCGCTGCTCGAGCGCAATCCCGACCATGTCGACGTCGACGCCATCTCCGCCGCGGACTGGCATCTGGGCGATGCCTGCGAGCTGAGCCTGCTGGAGTCGATCAAGCTGCAGGACTTCGACGTCGTGGTCGCCGCCACCGGCGACGACAAGGTCAATGTGGTGCTCAGCCTGCTGGCCAAGACCGAGTTCGCCGTTCCCCGGGTGGTGGCCCGGGTCAACGACCCCCGCAACGAATGGCTGTTCACCGACGCGTGGGGCGTCGACGTGGCGGTGTCCACCCCACGCATGCTGTGTTCCCTGATCGAGGAAGCCGTCGCCGTCGGAGATCTCGTCAGGCTGATGGAGTTCCGGACGGGTCAGGCCAACCTGGTCGAGATCACGCTGCCCGACGACACGCCATGGGGTGGCAAGCCGGTGCGGAAGTTAGAGCTGCCGCGGGACGCCGCGCTGGTGACGATCCTGCGGGGGCCTCGCGTCATCGTGCCGCAGGACGACGAGCCGCTGGAAGGTGGCGACGAGTTGCTGTTCGTGGCGGTTACCGAGGTGGAGGAGGAGCTGCGCCAGCTTCTATTGCCGCCTCAATGACGGTGACGCTCTCCAGGGCGCGCTGCGCCGCCTTGATCGCCAGGTAGGTCACCAGCGCCGCCCCGGCGGCCAGCGGCCAGCCCATCGCGATCCGTGCCACCACGAGCCAACCCGTGTGATTGGAGTCGTAGAGCAACCGCTGCACCACGAAGCGGGCGCCGAAGACCAGCACCCAGGTGAGCGTGGCGATGTCGAAGGCGTAGACCGCACGGCGCACGTTGCGCCAGGCTCGATCGTGCCCGTGCAGCCAGCTCCAGATGTAACCGACGACTGGCCGCCGAATCAGGATGGACGTCGCGAATACCGCCGCCCATAGCAACGACGTCCAGATGCCCAGCAGGAAGTAGCCCTTGGACTCGCCCATCGCATAGGCGATCAGCGCGCAGACAGCGACGCCGATGAGTCCGGACACCGCCGGCTGAACGGACTCGCGCCGGATCAGCCGCCACACCAGGATGAGCGTGCCCGTGCCGAGGGCGGCGCCGACCGCCGCGGACAAGCCCAGCAGCCGCGAGGTGCCGACGAAGAGCAGCACCGGCAGCGACGAATAAATCAGCCCCGGAACGCCACCCAGCTGCGCCATCGCCCGGTCGGCGCGGGTGGGGTCGGCGGCTATTGCCGGCGTTTCCATCTCGGCCGTTTCAGGCACGTCGCCGGCGTCTGTCGCATGGTTCACTAGCTGCCTCACCGCTGAATTTCGTAGTGCGGGTTGTAAATCGCCTTGGTGCCATTCTCCAACTTGCCCAGCCGGCCACGCACCCGCAGCGTGCGACCGGAGTCGATGCCGGGAATCCGGCGTTGCCCCAACCACACCAGCGTCACGGTGTCGGTGCCGTCGAACAGCTCGGCGCGAACTCCGTCGGCACAACCTTTGCCGTTGCATTCCACGCTGCGCAACGTTCCGACCACGGTGACCTCCTGGCCGCGCTCACAGTCGATGGCCCGCTGCGCACCGGTATTCACCGCCTCGTCGCACAACTCCTGGGCGTCGCGCTGCTCGGGGTGCTCCGTCAACCGACGAGTCAGCCGGCGCAGATAACTTTCCGCCGCCATGGCCTCTCCTGACCGTTCACGCTCAAAGCCGATCCTCTCACGCCAACGGACACCGTAGACCCGTTAGTTCCCCCGCCGCCACGTGGCGTCCGGGCAGTATCTAGGTGTGGCTATCGACCTGCGCGGGGTGACGACCGTCATGCTGCCGGGAACAGGGTCCGACGACGACTACATCACCCGGGCATTTGCCGGACCGCTGCGCGACGCCGGCGCCCGGCTCCTGGCGCCGCCGCCGCAGCCGAACCGCTTGATCGACGGCTACCTGACCGGCTTGGACGACGCCGCGCGGGGCGGCCCGATCGCGGTCGGCGGTGTTTCAATCGGTGCCGCAGTGGCCGTCGCGTGGGCGCTGCGGCATCCCGAACGCGCGATGGCCGTGCTGGCCGCGCTCCCGGCCTGGACCGGTGCACCCGACAGCGCTGCCGCCGCGCTGGCGGCACGCCACTCCGCGCAACAGCTGCGCGACGACGGTCTGGCCGCGACGACGACGCAGATGCGGGCGTCCAGCCCGCCGTGGTTAGCCGAGGAGCTGACCCGGTCATGGCGGGGCCAGTGGCCCTATCTACCCGATGCCATGGAGGAAGCGGCCGGCTATGTTGCCCCGACCCGCACGCAGCTGCAGCAGCTGGCGGCGCCGATGGGCGTCGCTGCGGCCAGCGACGATCCGATTCACCCGCTCGACGTCGGGCTGGAATGGGCGGCCGCCGCGCCGCACGCCGCGTTGCGCACGGTCACCCTGGACCAGATCGGCGCGGACCCAGCGGCTCTCGGTGCCGCCTGCCTGGCCGCTCTTGACGGCGTTTAGTCGCCGGAGGTGCTGCGCAACTGCTGCATGGCCGATCCGGAGGCACTGCGGCGTGCGGTCGGTCCGGGCGGCACCTCTTCCCCCCCGACTTCCCCCCCGGCGCTAGGGTCCGGCGGCGCGACCGCCTCTCCCCCTGCCGCACCCTGCGCGGCTGCAGCCTCACGTAGCTGTGACGCCATCGGCTCGGGCAGCTGCACCGGCAACGGTGTCCTTACCGGTAAGGGAGTATCACCACGACGAATCACGGTGTCCATCAACGCTTCCTGTGCTTCATCGGTCAACGCGTCCACGCTCTCAGGCGAGCCGTTGACGACGCAGCGGATCATCCAGCGGTAACCGTCGACCCCGATGAACCGCACCACGCCAGAGGCGGTGCCGACCACCTCACGACCCCAGCGACCATCCTGGATGCTCACCGCGGCCCCGTCCTTGCGCAGCGACTCGGCCAGTTCACCCGCCACCTCACGCCACAGACCGCCGGTCTTGGGCGCCGCGTACGCGGCAACGGTGAAGCGGCCGTTGGCGGTCACCACCCACACCGCGCTCGGGATGCCGGCTTCGGTCAGCTCGACCTGCAGCTGGGCCGATGCGGGCATCGGCAGCAGCACTGAGCCGAGGTCAATGCGGCCCGCCGCGGCGGCCGCGGGGTCGTCGAAATCCTCGATGTCGAACGGCCCATCCGCGTCGTCGGCGACTTCGCTCTCGACCGAGGCTTCCGGTTTTCGGCGGGCGCCCACGAATTCCGGCTCGTCGACTGGCTGGTCTTTGGGTTTACGTCTACCGAATGCCATTACAAACTCGCATGTCCGCCGGAGGAGCCGTGGCCGCCGCCGCCACGGGAAGTATCGGCCAGCCCGGCCTCGTCGAACGAGGACACCTCGACCAGCTCGACCAGCTCCACTCGCTGCACCAGCAATTGGGCGATACGGTCGCCGCGGTGCACAACAATCGGCACCGCGGGGTCGAGATTGACCAACGCGACCTTGATCTCACCACGGTAGCCCGCATCGATAGTGCCCGGGCTGTTGACGATCGAAAGCCCCACCCGCGCAGCTAATCCGGATCGCGGGTGCACCAACCCCACCATCCCGACCGGGATGGCGACCGCGATCCCGGTCCCCACCAGCGCGCGGTGTCCGGGCGCCAGCTCGACGTCTTCGGCGCTGTAGAGATCCACGCCGGCGTCACCGTGATGGGCCCGGGCGGGCAGCGGAAGCCCGGGGTCGAGACGAACAACCGCCAGACTGGTCGACACGGGGCCACAGATTACCCTTGACCGAGTGTCAGGGACGCCAGTCGCGCCGCAAAGCGTGCGATATCGCGAGCGTTTGTGGGTGCCGTGGTGGTGGTGGCCACTGGGTTTCGCGCCGGCGGCGATCATCGCTCTGGAAGTCAACCAGGGCGTGCCGAGCATCCCGCGCTGGCTCCCGTTCGTGGTGTTGTTCGTGGTGGCGGCCGGAGCGTTGCTCTGGCTGGGGCGCGTCGAGATCCGAGTCACCGCCGGCGACGGCGGAGTCGAATTATGGGCCGGCGAGGCACATCTGCCCGTCACCGTGATCGCCCGGTCCGCTGATATCCCCCGCTCGGCCAAGTCCGCCGCGCTGGGACGTCAACTCGACCCGGCGGCCTACGTGGTGCACCGAGGCTGGGTCGGTCCAATGGTGCTGATCGTGCTGGACGACGTCGACGACCCGACGCCGTACTGGCTGGTGAGCTCGCGGCACCCAGAGCGGGTGTTGTCGGCGTTGCGCAGTTAGTCGGCGACTTCCCGACCATCCGGTCAGGCCGCGCAGTCCGTACAAATCATCACGCCGTTCTTCTCGCTGGCCAGCCGACTGCGGTGTTGCACCAGAAAGCAGCTCGAACAGGTGAACTCGTCGGCCTGCTTGGGCACCACACGCACGGACAGCTCTTCGCCGGACAAGTCGGCACCGGGGAGTTCGAAAGACTCGGCGGTCTCTGATTCGTCGACGTCAACAACCGCCGACGCCGCTTCGTTTCGCCGTGCCTTGAGTTCCTCTAGGGAATCCTCGGAAACGTCATCGGTTTCGGTACGCCGTGGGGCGTCATAATCGGTAGCCATCGTCGTGTCCCCTCGTAACCTTGCAAGCAAAGGTTTGTACCAGCCTCGAACGCATCCACCAAACGTTTCGTGCCCATATATCAGAGTGTTCAGGTGTGATTTACGTCACACCCAAGATTTAACCGCGCTACCTCGCCCTAAACATCGCGTCTAGAGTGCTTGCGTGGTCGCGCAAATCACTGAGGGCACTGCTTTCGACAAGCACGGCCGGCCCTTTCGCCGTCGCAACGCCCGGCCCGCGATTGTTCTGCTGGTCGTGCTGCTGATCGCCAGCGCGGTGGTGTGGACGGTCGCGCTCACCCGTCCGCCCGAGGTCCATGAGGCCACGGTGTGCAACCCACCGCCGGAGCAGACGGATCCAGCACAGCCGCACCTGGGCACAGCTGTGTCGCGCAGCACGATGATCAATGTCGCACCGGCCAAGCTGGCCGATGCCAAAATCCGCGTCCTGAACGCCAGCGGGCGGGGTGGTCAGGCCGCCGACGTCGCCGGCGCACTCCGCGACCTGGGTTTCGCGCAACCGACCGCGGCCAACGATCCGGTCTATGCCAACACCAAATTGAACTGCCAGGGGCAGATTCGCTTCGGCGAGGCCGGTCAAGCCGGGGCCGCGGCGGTCTGGTTGGTGGCGCCGTGCACCGAGTTGTACCGCGATGACCGCTCCGACGATTCCGTCGACCTGGTTCTCGGCACCGAGTTCAGCGCGCTGGCGCACAGCGATGACATCGCTGCGGTGCTTAATGGGCTGCGTCGCGACGCCGAGCCGGCCGACTCCTCGTTACTGGCGAAGATCCACGCGGGCAACTGCTGACGGCTGGATTCGTTGGCCGATCAGCCCGGAATCGGGGCCAGGCCGTCGAATTGCCCCAGCGCAGCGAGCAACTGGTCGGCGATCCCGGGCGCCGCGGCGACCACCAGGGCGGAGGTCCGCTCCGGGTCCCCTGGCTCAGGCAACAGCACCCGGGCGCCGGCCTCGGCGGCGATCAGCGCCCCGGCCGCACAGTCCCAGACATGCAGGCCGTGCTCGTAGTAGGCGTCCAGCCGGCCTGCCGCGACCATGCACAAATCCAGTGCCGCAGAGCCGATCCGGCGCACATCCCGGACTACCGGCAACATCTTCGACAGCAGCGCCGCCTGGACCGTGCGGCGTCGCCTGGAGTAGGCGAAGCCGGTGCCCAGTAACACCATCGACAAGTCGTCGACGGGGGTGCACCGCAGCGGCCGGGTGCCATCGGCGTCGACGACGTGCGCACCCAGTCCGGCCCCGGCCGAATACAACCGCCCGCCCACGACGTCGGCGACCGCGCCGGCCACCGAGACGCCGTCGACCTGGGCTGCCACCGACACCGCATACGACGGGATCCCGTAAACGAAGTTCACCGTGCCATCGATCGGATCCAACACCCAGGTGACGGTGCCCGCGGCGGTGTCCGCCGGATCGGTGGGTCCGCCGATCTCTTCGCCGAGAACGGCGTCGCCGGGACGCAGTTGCGCCAACTGATCACGCAGCAGCCGTTCGGTCTCGGTGTCCACAACGGTCACCGGGTCGGTGGGGGTCGTCTTCGTGCGCACCGCAGCATAGCCCCCGCCGCCTGCTCCGGTGCCGAACACCTCGCTGCGACGGCGCCGGACGAACGCGGCCGCTTCCCCGGCCAGCGTTTCAGCCACCGAACGCAAACGTGCCGGTTCGTTCTCAGGTGTGCTCACCGGACCATCGCATCACAGGTGCGGCTTTGCCACCCCGCTGGCGGGTTTGGCGAACGACCGCGAAACGGCCCAGCCAACTGCTGATCCACCCACTATGGTCGTGGGCGACACCCACGCCTCGCCGAGGAGATTCGATGACCATGGCCGACTCGACCACCGACTCGCCAGCGGGCGATGGTTCCGACACGCTGCCGCGCCGGAGTTTCGGCGTCGACGTCGGCGGTAGCGGCATCAAGGGCGGAATCGTCGACCTGGACACCGGCCAACTGATCGGCGACCGGTTCAAGCTGCTGACACCCCACCCGGCCACGCCGTCGGCAGTCGCCAAGACGATCGCTGCCGTTGTCAAAGAATTCGGATGGACCGGCCCGCTCGGCGTGACCTATCCGGGCGTCGTCAACCACGGGATCGTCCGGACCGCGGCCAACGTCGACAAAAAGTGGATCGGCACCGACGCGCGCCAGATCATCAGCGCGGAATTGGACGGCCAGCAGATCGCGGTTCTCAACGACGCCGACGCAGCAGGGCTGGCAGAAGAGCGCTACGGGGCGGGCAAAGACACCACCGGCGTGGTGGTGCTGCTCACATTCGGAACCGGAATCGGGTCGGCGGTCATTCACAACGGGATATTGCTGCCCAACACTGAGTTCGGCCACCTCGAGGTCGGCGGCAAAGAAGCTGAACACCGCGCCGCGTCGTCAGTCAGGGACAAGCGTGGCTGGAGCTACAAAAAGTGGGCTAAGCAGGTGACGAGGGTCCTGGTCGCCATCGAGAACGCGATGTGTCCGGAACTGTTCATCGCCGGCGGCGGGATCAGCCGCAAAGCCGAGGATTGGGTGCCGTTGCTGAAAAACCGCACCCCGGTGGTTGCCGCCGCCCTGCAGAACACCGCCGGAATCGTCGGCGCGGCGATGGCGGCGACGCGCGACGTGACGCACTGATATGGCGCTCTGGCCGGGGGATTGCTGTGCTGTCGTTACAATGGTCACCGGCAGCCGCCTGACCGATAGCGGCGAATATCCACCCTGATAATCGACGCCGACATCCGACATAGCCGACATTTTCCGGTTGAGCGTGCCCAGAGCACCGGAAGTGAGTCCTACCGAAGGGGTTTACGTGGCAGCGACCAAAGCACGACCGGCAACCGATGAGCCGGTGAAGCGCACCGCCGCCAAGTCCCCTGCCAACGCCCGGGCTAAGCGTTCGTCGGCTAAGTCGACCAACGGCTCCCCCGCCGCTGCACAGGCCACCAAGACAGCGACGAAGGCACCGACGCGGGCCGCTAAAGCACCGGCGAAGTCCGCCAAGACCGGCACCGACACCGCTGGCAAGGCCGGCACGTCAACCAAGAGTGCGGCCGTAAAGTCGGCGCCCGTACGCGGCCGCCCGAAGAAGGCGACGTCGTCGGATGCCGCCAATGACGTCGAGGTCACAACAGCCGGCGTCGATACCGACGAGGTAATCGTAATCGAGGACCTCGACGCTGAGCCGGAGCTCGACGCCGAGCCCGGCGACGATATCGAACTCGTTGCCGAAGACCTGAACCTCGAAGACCTTGAAGGCGAGTCGTCCGACGACGACGCCGTGCCCGGCCAGGCCGATACCGAAGGAGAGGCCGCAGCGAGCCCGACCAAAGCCGCCGACGGGGCATCCGTCGAAGACGAGGAGATCGTCGAACCGAGCGAAAAGGACAAAGCCTCAGGCGATTTCGTCTGGGACGAGGACGAGTCCGAGGCTTTGCGGCAAGCCCGCAAGGATGCTGAGCTGACGGCGTCCGCGGACTCGGTTCGCGCCTACCTCAAGCAGATCGGCAAGGTGGCGCTGCTCAACGCCGAAGAAGAAGTCGAGCTGGCCAAGCGGATCGAGGCGGGCCTCTACGCCACCCAGCTGATGGCCGAGGTGAGCGACCGCGGCGAGAAGCTGCCCGCCGCCCATCGCCGTGACATGGCATGGATCTGCCGCGACGGCGACCGCGCGAAAAACCATCTGCTGGAAGCCAACCTGCGGCTTGTGGTTTCGCTGGCCAAGCGCTACACCGGCCGCGGCATGGCGTTTCTCGACCTGATCCAGGAAGGCAACCTGGGCCTTATCCGCGCGGTCGAAAAGTTCGACTACACCAAGGGTTACAAGTTCTCCACCTATGCGACCTGGTGGATCCGCCAGGCGATCACCCGCGCGATGGCCGACCAGGCCCGGACCATCCGCATCCCGGTGCACATGGTCGAGGTGATCAACAAGCTGGGCCGCATTCAGCGCGAGCTGCTGCAGGATCTGGGCCGCGAGCCCTCGCCTGAGGAGCTGGCCAAGGAAATGGACATCACCCCGGAGAAGGTGCTGGAGATCCAGCAGTACGCCCGGGAGCCGATCTCGCTGGACCAGACCATCGGCGACGAGGGCGACAGCCAGCTCGGCGACTTCATCGAGGACAGCGAAGCGGTGGTCGCTGTCGACGCCGTGTCATTCACCCTGCTGCAAGATCAGCTGCAGTCGGTGCTGGAGACGCTGTCCGAGCGCGAAGCCGGCGTAGTACGGCTGCGGTTCGGCCTCACCGACGGCCAGCCCCGCACCCTCGACGAGATCGGCCAGGTCTACGGCGTGACCCGCGAACGCATCCGTCAGATCGAGTCGAAGACGATGTCCAAGTTGCGCCACCCCAGCCGTTCCCAGGTCCTGCGCGACTACCTGGACTGAGCGACACTCAGCCCGAGCCGCTATCCGAGCTTGTCCACAACGGTCTTCGCCTCCGCCAAGCCCAGGCCGGTCAGCTCACGGTAGAGCTTGATCGCCTGCACGCGCTTACCGGCATCGACCAACTCCAGGACCGCCGGTGGAATGCCTACTCCCGCTGCATCGTTCATTGGCACGTAGGGGTAGCCGATTGCAGCGGCGATTTTTGTCAGATGCTCCTCGATGTAATCCAGTCGCTGAGTAAGTATGAGTTCGTAGCTCATCGGGATCCTCTCCTTGGGTTGCCCCCGGGAAGACGAAGCCTAGCTAGCCGCGACATCCGCACACGGTGAACTTCCCCGGGCTCGGCCACTGGGACCGCTTCTCGCTGAACCAGAGCGGCACCGTCCAGATGGATTGCCATAACGACACCCTGCACGTGCAGGGCGAGCAGGTCGTCGACGACGGGCAGACACTGACCGCCGGGACCCTCAGCTGTACCAGCGAGACCGCCGCGATGAGGTGCACCGACTCGAGCACCGGCCATTTCTTCTACATGTCACCGGGTTCCCACCAAATAGGGTGACGAGCCTCGTCACGGAATTGCCGCACAGATAATTCAGCTGCGCCGCCGATGCGGCTGGCCTACCTTGACCGAATGTCGGTCAGCCGCATCCTTGTCTCGTCCGGATCCGATTTCGAGTCGACCGTCGGCTATTCCCGGGCGGTGCGGGTAGGACCGCATGTCAGCGTGGCCGGGACGACCGGGCCCGGACCGCCAGATGACATCGGTGCCCAGACACGAGAAGCGTTGCGCCGCATCGAGATCGCTCTCAACGAGGCGGGAGCTGTGCTCAGCGACGTGGTCCGCACCCGCGTCTATGTGACCGACATTTCTCGTTGGCGCGAGGTCGCAGCAGTGCACGCCGAGATCTTCGGTGAGATCCGCCCCGCGGCCACCATGGTCGAGGTAGCTGCGCTCATCGCGCCGGAGCTGTTGGTGGAGATCGAAGCTGACGCCTACTCGTTCAGCGATCCGCCGACCGGCGGGAAGGTGCCGTCAGCCGATGGCAGATAGCTGGTGACATTGATCACAGCGCCAACTGGCAAGGCGCCGTACAAATGCGGGAACAGCATCGACTCCGGATCCGTTGCTATTCCCAGTTCCCAACGAATGGGTGAGTCCAGACGGGCCGGATCAATGTGCAGCAAGACCAGGTCATCCCGACCGCGGTAAAGACGGTTGGCCGGCAGGTGCACTTGGTCCGGCGTCGACAGGTGGACAAACCCCGCGCTGGTAAGGGACTCAGGTCGAAGCTCGCCACGGATCCGGGCAGCTGACCAGTCGTCGGTGGGACACAGGTGTACCAGCACCGGCGGCTGAGTCATATCGCCATCTTGCCCCGAGCGCTAAACACGCCGGGGTGAGAAACGACACAGCGGGTAAACCCGCGGTGAAGACGGCCAAACACGTAGACATCTGAGACAGTGGAGTTGGCAGAACGGAGAAGCCATGAACGCGACGTTGACCAGTCCAGAGCTAACCCGGGCTGATCGGTGTGATCGATGCAGCGCTGCTGCACGCGTGCGCGCCAAGCTGCCCTCCGGCGCGGAACTTCTCTTCTGCCGGCACCACGCCAACGAGCACGAGGCGAAACTGATCGAGTTGTCCGCAGTGCTGGAAGTCAGCGCGGACCTGCTGGAGTCTTAAGACACGACTCGCCACCTGCAATCCTGGCGGCACGACCATTCGTCAGGAATCCTGAACGGGTCATGAGCGACCGCGTAGTGAAGCCGTCGCGCCATCACATCTGGCGCATCACCCGTCGGGCGCTGTCGAAGAGTTGGGACGACTCGATCTTCTCCGAGTCGGCGCAAGCGGCGTTCTGGTCGGCGCTGTCGCTGCCGCCACTGTTGTTGGGAATGCTGGGCAGCCTTGCCTACGTGGCTCCGCTGTTCGGGCCGGACACCATGTCCGCGATCGAACAACGCCTGGTGTCGATGTCGAACAAGGTTTTCTCCCCGAGCGTGGTCCACGAGATCATCGAGCCGACCATCGCCGACATCAATCGGGGCGCTCGCGGTGAAGTGGTGTCCTTGGGCTTTTTGATTTCACTGTGGGCGGGATCGTCGGCAATCTCCGCGTTCGTCGATTCGGTGGTGGAGGCCCACGATCAGACCCCGCTGCGCCATCCGGTGCGCCAGCGGCTGTTCGCGCTGCTCCTGTACGTGGTGATGCTGCTCTTTCTGATTGTCACTGCCCCGTTGATGGTGCGCGGGCCACGCAAGCTCGCCCAACTCATCCCCGACGGTCTGCAGGATGTCCTGGCCTACGGCTACTACCCGGCGTTGCTCACGGGCCTGATCGTCACCGTGGTGATCCTGTATCGCGTGGCTTTGCCCGAACCGCTGCCGTCGCATCGGCTGATCTTCGGTGCGGCACTGGCCAGCGTGGCCTTCGTGATCGCGACGCTGGGACTGCGCATCTACCTGTGGTGGATCACCGGCACCGGCTACACCTACGGCGCACTGGCCACACCGATCGCGTTTTTACTGTTCGCCTTCTTCGCCGGCTTCGCCATCATGTTGGGCGCGGAGTTCAACGCCGCCATCCAGGAGGAATGGCCGGCCCCGCGCACCCATGCCCACAGGCTGCGGCGGTGGCTGGTATCACGACGCGCCAAGGCTGGCGGCGCCGACGACAGCGACGGCTCAGCGGACGAACCGCCCCACGTCAGCGCCGATCGGGTCAGCTCTTCTTGAGTGTCTCGTAGATCCGCTTGCAGTCCGGACATACCGGCGAGCCCGGCTTGGCCGCCTTCGTCACCGGGAACACCTCGCCGCACAGCGCCACGACATGCGTGCCTATCACGGCGCTCTCAGCGATCTTGTCCTTCTTGACGTAGTGGAAGTACTTGGGAGTGTCGCTGTCGGTCCCGTCGTCGACGCGTTCGTCGGTGTCAGTGCGCTCGATCGTCTGGGTCTCCATGCGTCATATTGTGCCGGAACCGGGTGCGCCGCCGTGGGCCAATCTGTGCAACAGTGGAGAAATGAGGCGCAGCCGTGAGCTGGGTTTCGACGACGATGGTCGACCAATCCTCATCACCGCCGCCGCACCTTCGTACGAGGAACAGCACCGCCAGCGGGTGCGGAAATACCTGACGATTATGTCGTTCCGGATTCCGGCCCTGATATTCGCGGCCGTCGCGTACGGCATGTGGCACAACGGTCTTATCTCGCTGCTGATAATTGCCGCGTCGGTCCCGCTGCCCTGGATCGCAGTGCTGATCGCCAACGACCGGCCGCCGCGCAGCGCCGACGAACCGCGGCGGTTCGATGGGCCCGCGCGGCGCACTCCGCTGTTCCCCACCGCCGAACGCCCGGCGCTCGAGCGCCACAGTCGCCCAGCGCCGCAACCGGAATCGCCTCGCGCGGAAACTGACGGTTCCGAATAACCCGGCGCTGCACCGGGTTCTCAGCACATTCTCAGGGCGAGCGGACATTCGCGCACGTCAGCGGGTGTGAGATGGCCGCCCGGCGGGAACTACTACCCCCGGTTCGTCGTTGTACCCCATGACAGTTCACGCCCGATCAGGAGGCCGCCATGGCAAATGCCACCACCAGCCGTTTCGACAGCGATCTGGATGCCCAGAGCCCAGCCGCCGACCTGGTGCGCGTGTATCTGAACGGGATCGGCAAAACGGCACTGCTCAATGCTGCCGACGAGGTCGAACTGGCCAAGCGCATCGAGACCGGCCTCTACGCCCGGCATCTGCTTGCGACCCGCAAGCGCCTCGGTGAGAACCGCAAACGCGAGCTGGCGATGGTGGTCCGCGACGGCGAAGCGGCACGAAGCCACCTGCTTGAAGCCAACCTGCGCCTGGTCGTGTCGTTGGCGAAGCGCTACACGGGCCGCGGAATGCCGCTGCTGGACCTCATCCAGGAAGGCAACCTGGGTCTGATTCGGGCGATGGAAAAGTTCGACTACGCAAAGGGATTCAAGTTTTCCACCTATGCGACGTGGTGGATCCGGCAGGCGATAACCAGGGGTATGGCCGACCAGAGCCGCACTATCCGGCTGCCGGTTCATCTGGTTGAGCAAGTGAACAAGCTGGCGCGGATCAAGCGTGAACTGCACCAGCGCCTCGGCCGCGAAGCCACCGACGACGAACTTGCTGCCGAGTCCGGCATTCCGGTCGAGAAGATCAACGACCTGCTGGAGCACAGCCGCGACCCGGTCAGCCTCGACATGCCGGTGGGCTCCGAAGAGGAAGCGCCGCTGGGCGATTTCATCGAGGACGCCGAAGCGATGTCTGCGGAGAACGCAGTGATCGCCGAACTGCTGCACACCGACATCCGCACCGTGCTTGCCACACTCGACGAGCGTGAGCATCAGGTGATCCGGTTGCGCTTCGGGCTCGACGATGGGCAGCCCCGCACACTCGACCAGATCGGCAAGCTGTTCGGTCTGTCCCGCGAGCGGGTTCGCCAAATCGAGCGCGAGGTGATGACCAAGCTTCGCAACGGTGATCGGGCCGACCGACTGCGGTCCTACGCAAGCTGACGATCCGTAAGACGCAGCAGTATGCCCGCCGCACCAGCGGCGGGCATACTGCTGCGCTGGAGTGTTAGCGAACCATTCACGCAGCTGGGCAAGTAGACTCACCTGCAATGGAGGGTGCGGAATGAACGACCTGGTTGATACCACAGAGATGTACCTGCGGACGATTTACGACCTCGAAGAAGAGGGTGTGACTCCGCTGCGTGCCCGAATCGCCGAACGGCTTGACCAGAGTGGGCCCACGGTCAGCCAGACAGTGTCGCGGATGGAACGCGACGGGCTGTTGCACGTTGCCGGTGACCGCCATCTCGAGCTGACGGACAAGGGTCGGGCATTGGCCATTTCGGTGATGCGCAAGCACCGGCTGGCTGAGCGGCTGCTCGTCGATGTGATCGGATTGCCGTGGGAAGAAGTGCACGCTGAGGCGTGCCGCTGGGAGCACGTGATGAGCGAAGACGTCGAGCGTCGGCTTGTGCAAGTGCTCGACAATCCGACCACCTCACCGTTCGGCAACCCGATCCCCGGGCTCTTGGATCTGGGCGTCGGGGACGGGTTCGGCGCCGAGGATGCCAATCTGGTGCGGTTGACCGAGTTGCCGGCCGGGTCACCCGTCGCCGTCGTGGTGCGTCAGCTCGCCGAACACGTGCAGGGCGATATCGACCTGATCACCCGCCTCAAGGACGCCGGCGTCGTTCCCAACGCCCGGGTGACCGTCGAGACCAACCCGGCGGGTGGCGTGACGATCGTGATACCGGGCCACGAGAATGTGAGCCTGCCGCATGAGATGGCCCACGCCGTCAAGGTCGAAAAGGTCTAGCGCCGCCCGAATCAGACAGCGCGCCGACCGAATGCCCGTCGCGGAGGTAGGCGCACGCCGAGCCGCCTGGCCAGCCGGTACCCGGTGACCGCGAGTTCGCGAATGTGCTCAGGCCGTAGGCCGGACTGCAACGCGGTATCGAGCATGCCTGCCATTCGGTGACCGGGTTCGCAGCGCAGCGCGGCCTCCAGCGACACCCCGGCCAGTGGTCCGTCACCGCGGGCATAGGCACTGAACGCGAGCAACACCAGCGCCTCCGCCCGCCACGGCGTAGGCAGGCTGCGCGACAGCAACGCCCAAAGCGACTCGGCTTCGCCGGCGCTGTGGCCGACCGCCAGGGCGTACAGCGTGTCTCGTACCTGCACGTCGGCCAGCGCGCACGCCAGGGCGGCCAGCTCGGCATCGGAGAGCTGTTGTCCGTCGCCCACTCGGGCCGCGGCAGCCATGGCGTCCTCGACGTCGCGCCGGACGCGGGCCATCGGCTCAGCTCGGTGTGCCTCGTCCCGCGACGCGGCGTTTTCGGCGATCAGATCGGTCAGCGACACGCTTCGGGCGCGGTCGTCGACGGCGATGACGGCCTGCAAATCGGCGCGTCGCGCGTAAAGCCGCCGACCGTCGAGCACCGCCGCCACCGCCAGCGGCGACGCGCAGGGGTCGTCGACGACACCGCCCGCACCGCAGCCGTCCACGCAGTGCCAGCGGCCCCCGGCGGCCACCCGGTCCACCACGTGTACGGCCCACAGCACGATGTCGTGCCGCGACAGCTCCGCGGTGAGCGTCGCGCACAGGGAGCGGTACTCCTCGTTGCAGACCGGGCAGCCCGCTCCGTCGGCGTCGACGATCACCGCGATGGCCGCCTCGGGGCCGGCGGCCGCGGCGACCTCCGCGAGATGCCCGATCTGGTCAGCCAGCGCGTCGGAGAGGTCGACTCGCATCACCGACCCGAGTTCGCCACCGTCGATCGATAACAACACCAGCGATTTCTCCGGCACGAAGCCCAACACGGCCGGCAGGGCGGCGATCACCGCGCCGGGGCGATTCAGTTCAAAGTCACGTCGCTGCTTGGTCATGACACAGACGCTGGCAACCGGCACCGTCAGGGCGCAGGCGGTGCAGACGCCGCGACCGGTGCGCTGTGGACGAACGCTGCGCTGGGGACAAATCCGTGACGAATTGTTCACATGCATGTCGCCCGGCTCAGCGTGCGCGCAGCCCATAACCGGCGTAGATGTTTCCTCATGGGTTCGATACTCGAGTACGACATGGTCGTCATCGGCTCAGGCCCCGGCGGCCAGAAGGCCGCGATCGCGGCGGCCAAGCTGGGCAAATCGGTCGCGGTCATCGAGCAGCGGCAGATGCTCGGCGGCGTCTGCGTCAATACCGGCACCATCCCGTCGAAGACGTTGCGCGAGGCGGTCCTCTACCTGACCGGGATGAACCAACGCGAGCTCTACGGCGCGAGCTATCGCGTCAAGGACAAGATCACACCGGCCGACCTGCTGTCGCGAACCAGCCACGTCATCGGCAAACAAGCCGAAACAGTGCGCAACCAATTGATGCGCAACCGGGTCGATCTGATCGCCGGTCAGGGCCGGTTCCGCGACGAACACACCCTTCTCGTCGAAGACCTATCCCGTGGCGAACGCACCACGGTCAGCGGCGAATACATCGTCATCGCGACCGGCACCAAACCCGCGCGCCCCGACGGGGTGGAGTTCGACGAGCAGCGGGTGCTGGACTCCGACGGCATCCTTGATCTCCAGTCGATCCCGGCGTCGATGGTGGTGGTCGGCGCGGGCGTGATCGGCGTCGAGTACGCGTCGATGTTCGCCGCGCTGGGCACCAAGGTGACCATCGTCGAGAAGCGGCAAGACATGCTGGACTTCTGCGACCCCGAGATCATCGAGGCGCTGCGCTTCCACCTGCGTGACCTGGCGGTCACGTTCCGCTTCGGCGAAGAGGTGACCCGCGTCCAGGTCGGCTCGACGGGCACCGTCACCAGCCTGGCCAGCGGTAAGAAGATCCCCGCCGAAACGGTGATGTACTCGGCGGGCCGGCAAGGCCAGACCGAAAACCTCGAACTGGAGCACGCGGGCCTGGAAGCCGACGCCCGCGGCCGGATCTTCGTCGACGAGACGTTCCAGACCAAGGTCGACCACATCTACGCCGTCGGCGACGTCATCGGCTTCCCCGCGCTGGCATCGACCTCGATGGACCAGGGCCGGGTGGCGGCCTGCCACGCATTCGGCGAGCCGGTGCACGGCCTGACCGCGCTACAGCCGATCGGCATCTACTCGATCCCGGAGATCTCCTACGTCGGCGCCACCGAAGTCGACCTGACCAAGCAGGCGGTGCCCTACGAGGTGGGTGTGTCCCGGTACCGCGAGCTGGCCCGCGGCCAGATCGCCGGCGACTCCTACGGCATGCTGAAACTGCTGGTCTCCACCGACGACCTCAAGCTGCTCGGTGTGCACATCTTCGGCAGCAACGCCACCGAGATGGTGCACATCGGACAGGCGGTGATGGGCTGCGAGGGCACGGTGGAATACCTGGTCGACGCGGTGTTCAACTACCCGACGTTCTCCGAGGCCTACAAGGTGGCCGCGCTGGACGTGATGAACAAGGTGCGCGCACTCAGCCAGTTCGGCAGCTAGCACTCGTCGTCGTAGGCGTTCGGCGCTGCGTCACCGGGGCCGCCTGCCTCGGCACGCGCCAAAAGCTGGCTGATGTGCTGGTCGAACGGTGACGAGTAGGACAGATTCTCCGCGCAGCCGCCGCCGTGCAGTCCCCCGATCACCCCGGTCACGGTCGAGCCGCTGATCCAGGGCGCACCACTGGTGCCGTCGACCAGGCCCGCGCACGGCAGCTCCGGGTAGCCGCCCTCGCTGAGGCCGGTGTTGGCCTGACAGCCGATGGGCATGCCGCCGACCCCGGCCGGATAGGCGACCACGCTGACCCGGGTGCCCCGAGCCGGTGCGGCACCCAGTGACAGCGCCGAGCCAACCTGGCCCTCGACCGATCCGCCGCCGGGGCGGCTGACCCGCGCGATCGCATAGTCGGCCAGCGGATCCTTGTTGGCTACCCACCGCGGATCCAGATACATCGCATCCACCGTCCACAAATCATCGGGTGCGGCTTTGCCGGCGAAACCGGGGACAAAGGCCGCCGGAGCACCGGTGCTCAGGCAATGCGCAGCGGTCAGCATCAGATTGCCTGCCGCCGAATGCAGCACCGAGCCTGTGCATGCGTGCAGGTCACCGACCGCCAAGAAAACCGCTCCCACCCGTGGATCGGGGTCCACCGGCGCTGCGATGACGCGGTTTGCGGTGTCAGCGCCGCCTTGTTCGGATGTGCTGGTGATGGGTGCGGATTGGGCCTGATGCCCGCAGCCGGCCACGAGCATGGCCAAGCCGACGGTCGAGCCCACCGCTGCTGCCAGAATGCGCATCGTCGTCAATCATGCCCGATCGGGTGGGCGCAGGCGACGCCGAGCAAGCGTTGGTTCCGGCTAATTCGGCGCGGCGCGAAACGGGTACCCGCTGGAATGCGTCCAGCCGCGACCGCGTTTTCCAGCGCATAGGCGGGCGATCCGGAGCGGGTCCGGTATCCGCGGGCAGCCGATCTGAGAGACACTATCTAGACACAGTGCGGCACACCGCGCCGTGCGAGGAGGCAACAGCGATGGGCCACGATCAGCCCCCCGAGAAGGGGCAGCATTACCAGCCCGAGCAGAACGGCATGTACGAACTCGAGTTCCCGGCGCCGCAGCTGTCGTCCTTGGATGGCCGTGGCCCGGTCTTGGTGCACGCCTTGGAAGGCTTTTCCGACGCTGGCCACGCGATCCGGCTGGCCGCCGGCCACCTCAGGGACACCTTGGACACCGAGCTGGTGGCCTCCTTTGCGATCGAGGAACTGCTCGACTATCGGTCACGGCGGCCACTGATGACATTCAAGACCGATCACTTCACCCACTACGACGATCCCGAGCTCAGCCTCTACGCCATGCATGACAGCGTCGGGACACCGTTTTTGCTGCTGGCCGGCATGGAGCCGGACTTGAAGTGGGAGCGGTTCATCACCGCGGTGCGGTTGTTGGCCGAGCGTCTGGGTGTCCGGCAGACCATCGGCCTGGGCACGATCCCGATGGCCGTTCCGCACACCCGGCCGGTGACGATGACGGCGCATTCCAACAACCGTGAGCTGATCACCGACTTCACGCCGTGGATCTCGGAGGTGCAGGTTCCCGGCAGCGCGTCGAACCTGTTGGAATACCGGATGGCTCAGCATGGCCACGAGGTTGTCGGCTTCACCGTCCACGTCCCGCACTACTTGGCACAGACGGACTATCCGGCCGCCGCGGAGGCGTTGCTGGAGCAGCTGGCCAAGACCGGTTCGCTCAGGCTCCCGCTCAATGCGCTGGCCGAGGCGGCAGCGGAGATCAAGATCAAGGTCGACGAGCAGGTTGAGGCCAGCTCGGAGGTCGCTCAAGTGGTGGCTGCGCTGGAGCGACAGTACGATTCCTTCATTGCCGCTCAGGAGAACCGGTCGCTGCTGACGCGGGATGAAGATCTGCCGAGCGGCGACGAACTCGGCGCGGAGTTTGAGCGATTCCTCGCCCAGGAAGCAGAGAAGAAGTTTGACGACGACGATCCGACCTGATCGCCCCTCCCGGGCCCGACAGCGAAGTTGGCGACATGACCCAGCGGAAGCCCAATCTGCGCCCGGTGCGGGAGGTCACGCCGTCACTGCAATTTCGAACGGTGCATGGCTATCGGCGGGCGTTCCGGATCGCCGGCTCGGGCCCAGTCATCCTGCTGATTCACGGGATCGGTGACAACTCCACCACCTGGGAGACCGTTCAAGCCAAGCTCGCGCAGCGGTTCACGGTCATCGCCGTCGACCTGCTGGGCCACGGGCAGTCGGACAAGCCGCGCGCGGACTACTCGATCGCCGCGTACGCCAACGGGATGCGTGACCTGCTTTCCGTCCTCGACATCGAGCGGGTCACCGTCGTCGGCCACTCCCTCGGCGGCGGCGTGGCGATGCAGTTCGCTTACCAGTTCCCCCACCTGGTCGAGCGGCTGGTCCTGGTCGGCGCAGGCGGCGTCACCAAGGACGTCAATATCGTATTGCGGCTGGCGTCGTTGCCGATGGGCAGCGAGGCGCTGGCGCTGCTGCGGCTGCCGTTGGTGCTGCCGACTTTGCAGCTCGTCGGGCGCGCGGCCGGGATGATGTTGGGATCAACCGGAGTGGGCCACGACCTGCCAGACGTGCTGCGGGTGCTGGCCGACCTACCCGAGCCGATGGCCTCCGCGGCGTTCACCCGGACACTGCGGGCGGTGGTGGACTGGCGTGGTCAGATGGTCACCATGCTCGATCGATGTTATTTGACTCAATCCGTTCCGGTGCAAATCATTTGGGGCACAGACGATGTGGTGGTGCCTGTCAGTCATGCCCGGATGGCGCATGCCGCGATGCCGGGTTCCCAGTTGGAGATTTTCGAGCGCTCCGGGCATTTCCCGTTCCACGACGATCCCGACCGTTTCATCGAGGTTGTCGAGCGCTTCATCGATACCACCGAGCCCGCCGAGTACGACCAGACTGCCCTTCGCGAGCTGCTCCGCACCGGCGGCGGCGCTCAAACCGTCACGGGTCCGGTCGACACCCGCGTTGCCGTCTTGGAGGCCATGGGCTCCGACGAGCGCAGCGCCACCTGATCAGCGCGTCGACTCGACGCCGTACAGTCGATTTCATGAGCATCGACGTCACGGTGTTGCGCGTTTTCACCGACTCGGCGGGCAATTTCGGTAACCCGCTCGGCGTGGTCGACGCCGCTGCCGTCCAACCAGAGCAGCGTCAACGTCTGGCAGCTCAATTAGGCTACAGCGAAACGGTTTTCGTCGATTTGCCCGGTGCTGGTTCCACCACTGCGCACGCTCGCATCTACACCCCGCTCACCGAGCTGCGGTTCGCCGGGCACCCGACGGTCGGAGCTTCATGGTGGTTGCGAGCCATCGGTACACCGATTCACACGCTGCAGGTGCCGGCCGGGATTGTGCAGGTGAGCTACGACGACGACATCACGGCCATCAGCGCCCGCGCGCAATGGGCTCCGGAGTTCGCCATTCACGATCTCGAATCACTGGACGCCCTCGCCGCCGCCGACGGGGCCGATTTCCCCGACGATGTGGCGCACTACCTGTGGACGTGGATCGACGAATCGGCCGGATCACTGCGATCTCGGTTTTTCGCAACCAATTTGGGTGTGACAGAGGACGAAGCGACCGGATCGGCCGCTGTGCGGATGACCGACTACCTCAGCCGCGACTTGACCATCACCCAAGGGAAGGGATCGGTGATCGAAACCACCTGGAGCCCTCAGGGTTGGGTTCGGGTTGCCGGCCGCGTCGTCAACGACGGTGTGGGGCACGTCGACTAGCCTCGCGTCGCGTCGGGCTACTGCGGCAACTGTGTCACGCGGATCAGCAACTGACCCTCGAGCCCGGCGCCGCGATGGACGCCAATCTCCGTTACTTCCGGCGACGTCACGATCGTGGCAAATGCGGCGGCAGAAGGATATTCGACCAGCACGCAGGTGTCCCAGATGTCCTCGACCTCGCCGATCACCAACGACGCGATATCGCCGCCGAACAGCACCCGCCCGCCGTGCTCTTCGATGACTTTCTGCATCGCCGCGCCGTAAAGGTCGTAGGCCTGGCGACCGGTCAAGTCGCTTGGGCGCCCGTCAGGATAAGCGGCCGTCGCCCGGAACTTGAGGAGGTTGAGCATGACGACGGGACTGTCGGAGGCATCCGCCATCAATGCTTCGACGCGGGAACTCGTCGGGTAGACGTGGTTTACAACATCCACGCTCTTGCCTCCTCACGTTTTCGAGCCAAGCGCAGACATTCAGCCTTTGCGGTGCAACACCGCGGCGAGGTGATGCTGCAGCGGTTGTCCGACCGCGCCCATCTGCAGGGAATAGGAGAGCTCGTCGCCGTCGACCCGGAACCGCCGACCAAGCGCGGTCACCGCTTTGGCCGTTGGTGTCAGACCGATCTGTGCGGCGGTCATGTCGAACTCGATCGTTGTGCCGTCGGCCGTGTAGGTGCCCACCTCGATTTCGGTGACGCCGGTTGGGTGTGCGAGCACCAGTTCGACGTGACCGGGTCGCGGTACGCGAAGGTAACCCGTCTCGGCATGTAACGGCCTGCCGTCCGTTGCGGCCGTTGTTTTTTGCCCGTAGATCAAAAACGGCTTGCCCACGTGGGAAAACGCGATTTCCTCGAGGTAGTCGAACGTCTCGATTGTGGGGTATTCGCCGGACCCACGGCCCGCCCATGTACCGAGCAGGGGCGCGAGCGCTCGCAGGTCGGGGTGCAGGTCGGGCGGCACCCCGTCAGAGTAGTCCGGCGACGATCCGGGCCAGAATGGCTTGCTGAGAAACCGCCACGCGCCCTAGGCGGCGTGTACGTCCGGGGTGCGTACATGCTCAGGACGGAAGCCGCGACCGACAACAACCGGTGGGACGAACTGTAACGGGCCTCGGCCGACGATCTTCGGGATAGGGATCGGCGACAGGTCGCCGGTCAAATAAGGTTCAATCGCCCGGTTCTGGATGAAGACCTGACCAGCCTGGATGATCCGGGTGGGCAACTCCCGTCGCCGCTGCACCTTAGCGAGGTCCGCGTTGGTCACGCGACCTTCGCGCAACGGAGCGCAGAGGATGTTGGCTGCGGCCACCGCATCCGCAACAGCGAGGTTGATGCCGATACCGCCGGCCGGTGACATGGCATGCGCGGCATCGCCAATGCAGAACAGACCCGTACGCCACCAGGTCTTGAGCCGGTCGACCCGCACATCGAGCTGGCTGGTGTCGTCCCAGGAGCGTAGGTCGTTGACGTGTTCACGCAACTTCGGCTGCACGGAGGCCAGCCGCTTTTTGAACGCCTCTAGTGAGCCGTCCCGCGGGTTTTGTCCCTTCGGCATGAGATACGCGACCTGCCAATAGTCGCCCCGGTAGATCATGGCCATCAGCAGGCCCTTACGGAGGATTGCGAAGAGCTCTTGAGGGTCGCCCGGGCGCCACTTCAGCCGGAACCACAAGACGTCCATTGGGGCGTGCGTGCTGGCGGTCTCCAACCCCGCCGCGGCGCGCACCGCCGATCCGCGCCCGTCGGCGCCGACCACCAGCTCGGCATGCACCTCCAGTTCCGGTGTGCGCACCCCGACGACTCGATCGCCCTCAAAGATCAAATCCTTGACCTCAGCGTTGCGGATCAAGGTGAATTCCGGGTAGGCACTTGCCTTTTCGGCCAGAAAGTCCAGGAAGTCCCACTGCGGCATCAGTGCGATGTACGGCTGTTTGAAGCCGAGCCATTTGAGCGCGCTGAAGTTACCGAAAGTGCGAAGTGAGCCGTCAGTGTCGAAGGCAATTCGCGTGATCTTGGTGTGCGGTAGACGCAGGAATTCGTCGATGAACCCCAGCTCGTCCATGATCCGCAATGTGCTCGGATGCACGGTGTCGCCGCGGAAGTCGCGCAGGAAGTCGTTGTGTTTTTCCAACACCGCAACCTGAATCCCGGCGCGGGCCAGCAGCAGAGCGTGAACCATGCCCGCGGGACCGCCACCGGCAACACACACCTGGGCTCGCAGAACTCGCGCCATGGCCCGACACTACCTGCGGGCAGTTTTCTACAAGCTGTCGATGGGCTGGTCAGCCGGAGGCGGGAACCTTGCGATGGGCGCGCAGTGCTTTGATCTCACGCTCGAAATCGTCTGCCGACGAAAAAGACCGGTACACCGAGGCGAATCGCAGGTAGGCGACTTCATCGAGTTCGCGCAGCGGACCCAGGATCGCAAGCCCGACCTCGTGGCTGGGAACTTCCGGCGAGCCGCCGGCTCTTACACTGTCCTCGACCTGCTGGGCCAGCAGGTTCAGCGCATCGTCGTCGACCTGTCGGCCCTGACATGCCCGGCGCACACCGCTGATCACCTTCTCGCGGCTGAACGGTTCGGTGACACCGCTGCGCTTGACCACGGCCAGCACCGCGGTTTCCACGGTGGTGAATCGCCGCCCGCACTCCGGGCATGACCTGCGGCGTCGGATGGCCTGTCCCTCGTCGGTCTCGCGGGAGTCAACGACTCGCGAATCGGGATTCCGGCAGAACGGACAGTGCATGGCCGCTCCTTCGCCGCGCTGACATCGGGGTGTCCCAGACCACCCCGAGCCTACCTGCGCACTCGGCCGCGGGCCTAACACCACCGGATGTCGTACCTGGTAAGCGGCGCGCCGGTTTTGGCAGTGCACGGCGAAGCCGTCAGCCCACCGGTGCGATCAGCGTCTGGCCCGCGGTCACCGCCGCGGAGTCGAGATCGTTGAGTTCGCGGATGCGCGCGGCGACCTGACCGGTCGGTGCGTCCGGCGCCACCCGGGCGGCCAAGTGCTGCAGCGTCTCCCCTGGCTCGACCCGCACCACGGCAAGCCGGTCGGGCATCTGGGCCGCCGCCTGGTCGGAGCCGGCGTGCAGCATGCCGCCGAAATGGGCCACCAACCCGAGCCACACGGTGATCAGTGCCGCGAGCAGGGCCAGCGCCACCGTGGTCGCCGGCGTAATCGGGCGCGGCCGGTGTGGCGCCGTCGACATCAACACGCCGGTGCCCCGGTATCGCGGGGGCGCAGCGACTGATCTCGACGGCTGAGGACCCCGGGGTCCGGGCCGGCCACGGCGGCCGGCCGGCCGCACCTGGACCGGCCGAATCCGGATCGGCGCGCTCGGCGAGATCGTCTGGATGGGCATCATGTGCGTTCCTCCACTCGGCTAGTAGTCGATCACTTGTTCGAAGAGTAATCGATAATGCGTTCGAATACCGAACATGTGATCGAACTGTTGCACACGCCGGAGACGATATGACACGACACCGACAAGTTCTGGCGGCCGCCGGGAGGGAAAATCCGACACGCGTCGAACACATGTTTGAAATCCCGGCTGAATACGACTACATTCCCCCGTATGATCGACAGCGATAGCCCCGACGCCGGCCCTGAGCGCCCTTCGCGGTCTGCGGATTCAGTGCTGACACCGCGGCAACGCACGATTTTGGATGTCATCCGCGCGTCGGTGAGCAGTCGCGGATACCCACCGAGCATTCGGGAAATCGGCGACGCCGTCGGTCTGACGTCGACGTCCTCGGTGGCTCACCAATTGCGCACACTCGAGCGCAAGGGCTACCTCCGCCGCGACCCGAACCGCCCACGTGCTGTCGATGTACGCCGGTCGGACGACATCGCGACACCGACGGTCCTCACCGACGTCGCGGGCTCGGACGCACTACCGGAACCCACCTACGTCCCGGTGTTGGGCCGGATCGCGGCCGGTGGCCCGATCCTGGCCGAGGAAGCCGTCGAAGACGTCTTCCCGCTGCCGCGGGAACTCGTCGGCGAGGGCGCGCTGTTCCTGCTCAAGGTGGTCGGTGAGTCCATGGTCGACGCCGCAATCTGCGACGGCGACTGGGTGGTGGTCCGTCAGCAGAACGTGGCTGACAACGGCGACATCGTCGCTGCGATGATTGACGGGGAGGCCACCGTCAAGACGTTCAAGCGCACCGGCGGCCAAGTTTGGTTGATGCCACACAATCCGGCTTTCGACCCCATTCCGGGCAACGACGCTGCCGTGCTCGGCAAGGTCGTCACGGTGATCCGCAAGATCTGAAATCGCCGCGGCCCAGTCGGCTACCCGGCCTTGTGGAACCCGTTAGCTTGCGCGATTTCTTCGTTGACGAACCAGATTTCAGCCAGCGTGTCCTCGTATAGGACGCTGTCGGGCATGTAGTACAGGCCGAAGCTTGCGTTGGCCTTGACAGGGTATCCGTCCGGCACCTGGTACGGGTCGTCTAACGGAAGGTGAATCGCCAACTGCCCGGCCGCGATTCGCGCTGTTGGTACGGCCGTAGTGATCGCCGTAGTGATCGCAGCGTCGTCTTCGGCCTCCGCGGCGGCGTGCCGCCCGCTTCGCGCTTCGCTCGCCGATGGAATCCCGGTCGGAGCCGTGTCTACATCATCGGGATCTTCGTCGAAGTCTTCGTGAATGTCTTCACGAAAGTCGGCTAACTTGGAAAACTCAGCGGGACCTTCGATCTCGTCATCAAGCAGCTCGTCAACCAAGTCCGTGTGGGCCGGTGGCATCCATTCGCCGACCGGCTGACTGGGCAGGCGCACGGTCCGCGGACGCAGCGGTGGTCGGTAGTCGTCGGACAAGCTCGACGACGGCAGATCGCTGTCGGCGTCCGGCGACCACTGGGATACAGACTCGGTGACCGCCTCGTAGCCGGACGCCTCGGAATCGCGAACCTCAACGGCCTTGGCGTCACGTTGGTGGGCGCGCCGTCGACGCCACCGCGGTGCCACCAGCACCGCCAATCCGATCAGCAGCAGGGCCGGGATGCCGACCCCCAACCACCACCAATGCCAGGCCGGCCCGCGGATCCCACCGCCAGTCGGCGCCGAACCGGCCGGCGTCTTCTGCCCCGGCACCTGCAGACCGGACAGCGCCGAAGCCAAGTTCGCCGGCTGGGTGCTGAACGTGTTCTTCGTCTGATTCCAGGAGATCTGGCCGCCGGTGAACTTCTGCGTGAAGACGTCTTTGTTGACCGTCCGATCGCCCAGCGGCGCGCCGAGTTTGCCGGTCGCTCCGAGAAGTTTGTCCCACGCGGCGTTGATGGCGCCGCGGACCACGAATGCGCCGTGGTCGGGCGTCCAGAAGATCACCGGCTTGTCGTTGGCGGAAAACGGGCTGACCCGGCTGGCCGGCTTGAGGCCGCCATCGGCCTCATTGGCGATCGGGAAACCGAGGTCGCTGCCGCCCGGGCCGCCCAGCGACTCGTACTTCGTCAGGATGTCGGTCTCGACGGCGTTGGCGCCGGTGGCGGGGCTGAAGAAGATCTTGCCCCCGGCGAAGTTCTGGGCCAGCCCGCCGCTGCCCACCGGATACTGGTCGCCTTGTTTGGCGCCCAGCGGGCCGGACGCGCCGCCTGCCGCCCGCCAGGCCATGTTGACGGCCGCGGTCGGATCGATGGGTACCTGCAGGTCGGTGAGCTGTTTGGCCAGGTCGGGTGGGACGGTGGTGAAGGCCTTGGTCAGCCTGTTCCACGACACCTTGCCGCCGCTGAACGCCTGGGTCGCGAGTTCGCCGTCGTAGGTTTCGTCGCTGATCGGGACGCCCAGGGCGCCGCCGGAGCTGCCCAGTTTGTCCCACGCAGCGTTGATCGCCCCGCGCACGACGAAGGCGCCGTGGTCGGCGGTCCAGTAGATCAATGGCTTGTCGCTGGCCGAGAAGATGCTGACCTGGCTGTCGGGGCCGGCCAGCCCGCGTGCTTCGTTGGTGGTTGGGAAACCCAGGTCCGAGGCCGCCGGGCCGCCGAGGGATTCGTACTTGTCCAGGATGGCGCCCGCCATCGACCTGGGGCCGGTAGCCGGTGTGAAGAACATCTTGCCGTGCACAAAGTCTTGGGCAAATCCCTGCCCGGCGACATAGCACTCACCCTGCTTGGCGCCGAGATCCGAGTTGTCGCCGCCAGCGTCCTTCCACGCCGCGGTGATCGCGTCGTCGGCCTCGCCCAGCGGGGATGCCGCCGCGACGGGCGCCAGCAGCGCCATGCAGGCCAAGCCTGCCGCCAGTGCCACCAGACCACGCGTCACGCGCCGCGAAACGCCGCCCGATCCACCTTGCTGCCCTGTCATCCCACCTCCCGGCGGCCGCCCAGTCCGAGGCCTGTGGCCAGTTTCAACCGCCCGGCGGGCCGCCACAACTCTGCTGCGGCCAACGACGCATGGGAAGTCATACGAAGACCCTACGGAATGGATATCCCGTCGATGCTGAATTGATGTCCACAAGGCTGGTTGGTGTCGCACCCCGCTCGCGCGATTTTGCGTTACGGTGCCGGATACCGGGTTAGCCCCGGCGGCAATGTTGCCCAGCGAATCGGAGCGGATATGGGTGTTTCCGGACCGGTCTGGTTCGTGATCATCGCCGTGATCGTCGCGCTGGTGCTGCTCGACTACCTCGTCAACATCCGCCGTACGCACACCCCGACGTTGCGCGAAGCAGCGGTGTGGTCGGCCGTCTACGTCGGATTTGCGATCGCATTCGGCGTCGGCGTGTGGGCCTTCGGCGGGATGTCCATGAGCGTCGAATATTTCGCCTGCTACGTCAGCAACGAGGCCCTTTCGATCGACAATCTGTTTGTCATTCTGTACATCGTTGGCAGCTTCACCGTACCGCGGATCGCCCAGCAGAAAGTCCTGTTGTTCGGCATTGTCTTGGCGCTGGTCGCGCGCACCGGATTCATTTTTATCGGGGCCGCGCTGATCACAATCTTCGATTGGGCGTTCTACCTATTCGGGATCGTGTTGCTGATTATGGCCGGCAATCTTGCCAAACGCTCGGAATCCGAAGGCCCCGGCGCGGATACGGTGATCACCCGCATTGCCAGGCGGTTGTTGCGCACATCGGACAACTACGACGGCGACCGGATGTTCACCGTCGAGCACGGCCGCCGGGTGATGACGCCGATGTTCGTGGTGATGATCGCAGTCGGCGCGGCTGACCTGTTGTTCGCCTTCGACTCGATCCCGGCACTGTTCGGGCTGTCTCAGAACGTCTCCCTGGTGTTCTCGGCCACCGCGTTGTCACTGTTAGGCTTGCGCCAGCTGTATTTCCTGATCGTTGGTCTGCTCGACCGGCTGGTGTACCTGTCCTACGGCCTGGCGGCGATTTTGGCGTTCATCGGCGTAAACCTGTTGCTGCAGGCCTTGCACGACAACAACATTCCCTTCATCAACGGCGGCAACCCGGTCCCGGTCGCCGAAGTGAGCACAACGATGTCGCTGACGGTGATCATCGTCATCCTGTTCATCACGACGGTGGCGTCGTTGCTGTCGCCGCGGGGACGCGCGCAGAACGCGGTCGCCGGGGCCCGTCGGCATGCGACCGAGTACCTCGATCAGGCCGACGCGGCCAACGCGGCCGAGCGGGAGAAGCTGTTCACCCAGATGGTCGCCGAAGAAGACGAAATCACTGCGCTCCCAACGAAATACCGGAGAAGAATCCGGCGCAAGCAAGAGCTGATGAAGCTACTGGGACAAGCCCACCGCGCGCACGACGCACCGGCGCACGACGCACCTGCGCCCGGCTCCCGGTCCGCATCGTCGGCGGGCTAGACGCCGAGGCTGCGGCCGATGATTTCCTTCATGATCTCGGTGGTGCCACCGTAGATCGTCTGCACCCGCGCGTCGAGGTAGGCCCGCGCGATCGGGTATTCGCGCATGTAGCCGTAGCCACCGTGCAACTGCAGGCAGCGATCGATCAGGTACACCTGCTTCTCGGTGGAGTACCACTTGGCCATCGCGGCCTGCTCGGCGGACAGCTTTTCGTCGAGGTGCAGCCGGATGAACTCGTCGACCATCATGCGCACCGCGGTGGCCTCGGTGGCCAATTCGGCGAGCAAAAATCGGCTGTTCTGAAAACTCCCGACCGGCCTGCCAAAGGCCTTGCGTTCTTTGGTGTATTGCAGGGTTTGCTCAAGTACCGTCTCCATGGCGGTGGCTGCCATGATGGCGATGGAAATTCGTTCCTGCGGCAGGTTTTGCATCAGGTAGACGAAGCCCCGCCCCTCTTCACCGAGCAGATTCTCCGCGGGGACTTTGACGTCAGTGAAGGACAGCTCAGCGGTGTCCTGAGCGTCCAGGCCGATCTTGTCCAGGTGCCGGCCGCGCTCGAACCCCTCCATCCCGCGTTCGACAGCCAGCAGCGAAAAGCCTTGCGCGCCCTCCTCGGGATCGGTCTGCGCCACCACGATCACCAGGTCGGAGTTGATCCCGTTGGTGATGAACGTCTTCGACCCGTTGAGTACATAGTGGTCGCCCTCCTTTACCGCGCGGGTCTTGATGCCTTGCAAGTCGCTGCCGGTGCCCGGCTCGGTCATCGCGATCGCGGTGATCAGCTCGCCGGTGCAGAACTTGGGCAGCCAGCGCTGCTTCTGCTCCTCGTTGGCCAGTCGCAGCAGATAGGGCGCGACGACGTCGTTGTGCAGACCGAAGCCGATGCCGCTGTAGCGGCCGGCGGTGGTCTCTTCGGTGATGATTGTGTTGTAGCGGAAGTCGGGATCACCCCCGCCGCCGTACTCCTCGGGCACCGCCATACCCAGGAAGCCCTGCTTGCCTGCCTCCAGCCACACCCCACGGTCGACGATCTTGGCCTTCTCCCATTCCTCGTGATAGGGGGCGACGTGGCGATCCAGGAAAGCCCGGTAGGACTCGCGGAACAACTCATGCTCGGGTTCGAACAGCGTGCGCTGGTACTTGACGGCGCTACCCATGGATGACCTCCAGCGGATGGGGACTCTGCCGCCAAACATATACCAACCGGATGGTTGGGCGGTCTTGGTGCAGTGCCCAGGCTTACAGTCAGCGACGTGGACGAGACGATCCTGGTGGAGGAACGCGGGCAACTGCTCGAGTTCTCCTACACGGACATGCTGTGCTACGCCGGGCCGTACTCGCCGGCGGGTGTGGCCAATGCATTCAAAGTGATGCAGCGTGCGTTCGCGGCGCTATCCGGGAACCAACCGCCGCAACGGCGCTCGATCGTGATCCGGACCGCCTTCGCGGGGCCCGGGGCCCGTGACGGCTTTGAAGCCGTTACCCGAGCTTTCACCGACGGCCGCTACACGGTCGACCCCGCCCTGGCGCGGCCCGACCGCGGGCGGGTGCTGCAAAGCTTCGTCTTCCAGGTCATCATCGCCGGCCGCGCGGCGACGCTGCTGCTGCGGAGGGGCTTCGTCACCGCCGAATTCATCGATCTCGCTGGCAAATCCGAGCGCGATCAGGCCGAAGAGGCACACCTCGACCAGCTCAAGGCTCAGCTCGCGCAGCGGCTGCTGGCCACACCCGCCGAAGACGTCTACGACGTAGCCGAATAAGTCCGGTCAGCCGGAATTTTCAGCTAATTAAGTGGATGCTGAGTAATTTTTAATTGACATTAAGTAACGCCGGGGTGGACGGCGGCTCGGCCGCCGGTGAGCGGCTCGCCGATCCGAAGGCTCCGCGAATTACGCAGGCGACTTAAGATTTTCGTAAGCAAAAAGGCTTATCGCAAAACATAGTTTTTTGTTAGGCTCCGCTCAGGTTTTTCAGCAGCGTCGCTGGGGGGACCTCTGGCGGTACGTAACCGGCCGCCGGCGGAGATACAAAAGGGGCATAACCATATGGACATTCGCAAAATCGCCGTGGTCGGCAGCTTCGCGGCCGGGGCGGCACTGGCGCTGGCGCCGATTGCGTCCGCGGACGACCTCACCACCATCGACAGTGATGAGATTTCGGCGCTGAACTCCATCTTCACGGCCGAGGCCACCCTCGCGGGTGACTCCAGCGACGTCACATCGGCGACCGCCGCCAACCCGTTCGACATCATCACCCCGGCGGACATCGCGACCGTTCAGGGTACCGGCACCACTCCGTTCGACTTCCTGGTGTACGGGCTGGACCCGAGCGCAGCTGGCCTCGCCTCTGACCCGGGTTCCTACAACGTGTTCAACGGCGCGCTGACCGAGTTCGACGACGCCTTCAACTCAGAGGCGTACGGGCTGCTGAACAACAATGCCTTGATCCCCGACACCGACCTGTTCGGATCGGACAAGGTGATCGACGCTGCGTTGGCTCCGGGCGCCACCGACATGTCAGCCGCCACCACCTTCTTCGATGCCGGCCTGGCCGACCTTTCCGGGTTCTTCGGCCTGGGCAGTCTCGGCGACCTGGGCAGTCTCACCGACCTGGGCAGTCTCGGCGACCTGGGCAGTCTCACCGACCTGGGCAGTCTCGGCGACCTGGGCAGTCTTCTGGGCGGTCTCCTCTAACACCAAAGCAGAAGCGCCGGAGCCTGGGGTTCCGGCGCTTCTGTTATCTGCGGCAGTTTCAGGTCGCCGAGAACTGGCGCAGGCTGGCGGCGAGCGCCACCGGCACCCGCGCCTTGATTCGCGTACCGTTGCTGATGTGCTCGGTCTGCTGAACCCGGCCGTCGGCATGCACACGCGACACCAAATCACCACGGTCATAAGGGATCACGACGTCGACCGCGGTGTCGGTAGGAGCAGCCAGCTCCGCCATCCGGCAGCGTAGCGCGTCGATACCATCGCCGGTGCGGGCCGAAACGAACAACGCCCCGGGCAACGCACGGCGCAGTTTGGCCAGCCCCAAACCGCTTGCGGCATCGACCTTGTTGACCACCAACAGTTCCGGGGCCGGATCGCCGTGATGGTCGGGGGTCACTTCGGAGATCACCTGGCGCACCGCGCTGATCTGGGCCAGCGGGTTGACGTCGGAGCCGTCGACGACATGGACCAACAGATCGGCGTCGACGACCTCTTCCAGCGTCGAGCGAAACGCCTCAACCAGCTGGGTGGGCAGGTGCCGCACGAAACCCACGGTGTCGCTGACCACGAACGGTCGCCCGTCGTCGAATTGTCCACGGCGAGTAGTGGGTTCCAGGGTTGCGAACAACGCGTCCTGCACCAGCACACCCGCGCCGGTCAGCGCGTTGAGCAAGCTGGATTTGCCCGCATTGGTGTAGCCGACGATCGCGATCGACGGCGCATCACTGGCCAGCCGCCGGCTGCGCTGGGTGTCGCGAACCTGCTTCATGTCCTTGATGTCGCGGCGCAGCTTGGACATTCGCTCGCGGATGCGGCGCCGGTCGGTCTCGATCTTGGTCTCACCGGGTCCACGCAGACCCACCCCGCCGCCGCTGCCACCGGCGCGGCCACCGGCCTGCCGTGACATCGACTCACCCCAGCCGCGCAGCCTCGGCAGCATGTACTCCATCTGCGCCAGCGTCACCTGCGCCTTGCCTTCCCGGCTGGTGGCGTGCTGGGCGAAGATATCCAGGATCAGCGCGGTGCGGTCGATGACCTTGACCTTGACGGCCTTTTCCAGCGCGGTCAGCTGCGCCGGGGACAGTTCGCCGTCGCAGATCACGGTGTCGGCGCCGGTGGCCAGCACCACCTCACGCAGCTCTTGCGCCTTGCCCGAACCGATGTAGGTCGAAGAATCTGGCTTGCTGCGGCGCTGGACCATGCCTTCGAGCACCTCAGAACCGGCGGTTTCGGCGAGCGCGGCCAATTCGGCGAGGCTGGCGTCGGCGTCGGCGGCGCTGCCGTCGGTCCACACGCCGACCAACACCACCCGCTCGAGTCGCAGTTGCCGGTACTCGACCTCGGAGATGTCGGCGAGTTCGGTGGACAGCCCGGCGACGCGGCGCAGCGCAGCGCGGTCGTCGAGCGCAAGTTCACCCGTGCTGGGGGTGTCCTGGTCGGACCAGGCCGAATGAGGAGAGTCCGGATATGTCATAGACAACTACACATGGTGCACGCCAAAGCGGCGACACGCACCCGAATTAACGCGACGCGCTCTGCCACCATTCCTCGCTGATTTCGCCTCGGGCCACCAACACCGACGGTCCCCGCAGGTAGCTGGTGGCATCGGTGATGGTGACGACAACTTCTCCGCCCGGCACCCGGACGGTGAGCGTGCCGGTGGCGGCACCGGTGTCGGCCAGTGCGGCAACCGCTGCGGCGACGGTTCCGGTGCCGCACGAACGGGTTTCGCCCACTCCCCGCTCGTGCACCCGCATGCTGACCGCGCCGTCGGCCGGGGCGGTGAGGACTTCGACGTTGACGCCGTCCGGGAACTGCGCGTGGTCGAAGTCCACCGGCGCCGCGACGTCTAGCGCCGCCAGCCCGGCGACCGTCAGTGCGGGGTCGACACAGGCCAGGTGCGGGTTGCCGACGTCGATGGCCACCCCGCTGAACACGCGGCCACCAACGACGGCCTGCCCGGGGCCCAGCCGGTTGGCCTTGCCGATGTCGACGCTGATATCGGCGTTGGTCTCATCGACGCGATGCAACACGACGGGCCGCGGGCCGGCCAGCGACCCGACGACGAACTCATCCCGAGATTCCAGACCGCTGGCGCGCAGGTAATGCGCGAACACCCGCACGCCGTTGCCGCACATCTGCGCGGTCGAGCCGTCGGCGTTGCGGTAATCCATGTACCAGTCGTCGGCGCGCACACCGTCGGGCGCCCGATCGAGCACCCCCGCGGCCAGCGCCGCCCCCGCCGTGGTGACCCGCAGCACTCCGTCGGCGCCAAGACCACGGCGCCGATCGCACAACGCGACCACCGCAGTCGGCGTCAGAGTCAGCGTGGCATCCAGATCGGGCAGCACGACGAAGTCGTTCTGGGTGCCATGGCCTTTGGCGAACATCACCTGCTCAGGATACGTGCCGCCAGACCCGCAGCGCGGCGTCGGCGTTGCTGGCAGCGGTCGCGTCGAGCCAGTGGATCCGGTGGTCGCGGCGAAACCAGGACCGCTGCCGTCGCACATAGCGACGTGTGCCGATGAACGTCGGCTCCCGGGCGGCGTCGCCGTCACCTCCCGCGTCGAGGTCAGCAAGCACCTGCGCGTAGCCCAGCGCCCGCGACGCGGTGACGCCGTCGCGCAGCCCGCGGTCCAGCAGCGTGATCACCTCGTCGACGAGCCCGTGGGTGAACATCGCCTCGGTCCGCTGAGCCAGCCGCTGGTCGAGAAGCTCAGTGTCGCAATCCAATCCGATGATCATCGTGTCCCAGCGCGGTGCGCCGATGATGGGTGCAGACGCGGCGAACGGCTGGCCGGTGAGCTCCACCACCTCCAGCGCGCGCACGATGCGCCGACCGTCGGTCGGCAGGATCGACGCCGCAGCCGCCGGATCGCGACCGGCCAGCTCGGCGTGCAAGCCGCGGGCCCCGATCTCGGCAAGCCGCAGTTCCCATTTCGCCCGTACCGCCGGGTCGGTCGCCGGGAAGGACCAGTCGTCGAGCAGCGATTGGAGGTAGAGCATCGAGCCACCCACCAGCACCGGAACCTTGCCGCGGGCGGCGATCGCCTCGATGTCGGCGGCGGCGTCCTGCTGGTAGCGCGCGACGGTCGCGGACTCGGTGACGTCGAGGACGTCAAGCTGGTGATGCGGGATGCCACGGCGTTGCGCGACGGATAGTTTCGCGGTGCCGATGTCCATTCCGCGGTAGAACTGCATCGCGTCGGCGTTGACGATTTCCGCGCCGGTCGCACCGCCGAGCCGCTCCGCGACGTCAAGGGCCAATTGCGACTTGCCGGTGCCCGTGGGGCCGACGATCGCCAGCGGCCTCACGGCTGCCAGACGCCGGCGAAGTACCCGACGCCGTAGGGCGCCGCACGGTAGAGCTCCTTGGCCGACCGGGGCGCCGGCTCGGCCAGACCCGCCAGCACACCGAAGGCCACTCGTCCGCTGACCTGGCCGGGCAGCCGGGTCAGCGCGGCCAGGTCGCCGCAGGCCAGCGCGTCGTCGAGGGCAAGCTGAACGTCGGCGTCGGCGGGGTGATAACCGCCCGGGGCGGCCGGCGTCAACGTGTTGGCACCGTCGGCGACGATCAGCACTCCGGTCGGCTCGGCCGCCTGGTCGATTTCGCTGCGCAGTCGCCTGCCAAGGGCCAGCGCCGTCTGGGCATGGTGGTTCTCCGCGTAGACGCGGACCTGGGCCCGGGCGTCGGGCTGGGCCTGAGCCCGGATCCAGCCGGCGATCAGCGCGCAGAGCGGCAACTCGACGGGCTGGTCGTTTTCGCTTGCCTGCGGTGAGAGCCGCACGACCAGATCGGCGCCGAAACCCGCAAAGGTGCCGACGCTGTTCGGGCCGACGACGCCGTCCGCTGCGTCGTTTGAGCCCACTCCGACGACAACCCAGCGCGGCGGTAACGCGGCGACCGCGGCGACCATGGCCGCCCGCAGCTCAGCCAGCTCGTCGGCCGCGGCGCCGGCCAGCTCCGGGACCAGCACCGGCGCGGACGGGACGATCGCGATGGCGCTCAGCACGCCATCAAACTAACGTTCCGACGGCGCCAACGATTTTCCGCCGGCTTTCAACCGCCGCCGGCCGAGCGCCTCCATCGTGGTGGCCTCGCCCCTGGCCAGCGCCACCGTCGACACGACCATCACGATCACCGCCACCACCAGGACGGCCACTTTCTCCTCATCGACCTGCAGGCTCTCAGAGAGCAGGGTGATTCCCAAGATCCATCCCACCACCGGTTTGGCCAATGTCATCGTCGGCAACGAAGCCGTGAGCGCGCCGGCGCGAAAAGACGCCTGTTGAAACACCATGCCGGCCAGCGCAACGGCGAGCAAGGCATACAGTTCCGGCGCGCGCAGCAAGGCCCCCAGGCCGCCGTGGGCCGACTCGACGGCACCCTTGGTCAGCACCGCGAACAGCGCCAGCGACGAACCTGCCACCAGCGCCAGCAGCACCGCGGCGACGGCCCCCGACCAGATCCGCGCCCCGATCACGCACAACACCAATGCCGGGCCCATCACTAAGGTCACCACAGCCCAGGTTTCCAGCGAGGCGCGCTGCTGGTGCGCCGTCGGATTGCCGACCGCCACGATCACCGCCACCGCGACGGCCAGCAGCGCCGCCCATACCCATTCCCACGCGGTCGCCCGGTGGTGGGTGATCCGGGCGTTGATCGGCAACGCGAACAGCAACACCGTCACCTGCAGCGCGGTCACCAACATCACCGACCCGATGCTCAGCGCCGCGGCCTGCAGCGCGTAGTTGGCTACCGCAGCCGCGGCGCCCAACCACCACCGCGTGTCACGCAACGACAACACGAACAGCGCCCAGGCGCCGACCGGCTTGTCGACGATCTCGTGCGCGGAACGCTGACGGATCACGGAGCCGAGCGCCGATACCAGTGCGGCGCCCAAGGCCAGCAATACGGCGATATCTACCTTCGGCACGGGCTACCTCCTCACCGGCACTCGATTCGGGCCAAACACCAACTCTTCCACGCCACGGTACTTAGCCGAGTGATGAAGGCTTCGGCGCCGCGTGTCGCAGCTAACGTTTTGACGGCGTTTTGTCGACCACGACCACGTCGCGCCCGGCCCCGGCCGCGATGGTGGCCGCCTCACCGCGGGCCAAGGCGATTGTCGCGACGATCACCAGTACCGCGGCGGCGATCAGCGTGAACACCTTCGGGCCGTCGGTGTTCAGCGTCTCCCCCAGTACCAGGACGCCGAGCAGCGAGGCCACCATCGGCTTGGCGACGGTCACCGTCGGCAGCGAGGCGGTCAGTGCACCGGCGCGAAATGCCGACTGCTGAAAGATCATTCCCGCCAGCGCGGCCGGTATCAGACCGTAGGATTCAGGCGCCCGCAGGAATGCCCCGAAGCCGCCGGACGCCGCCCCAACGGCGCCTTTGGTCAGCACCGCGAACAGCGCCAACGACGAGCCCGCCACCACCGCCAGCAGCACCGGCGCAGCCGGGCCGCCCGACCAGAGCCGCGCGCCAAGCACGCACAACACCAAGACCGGACCCATCACCACGGCCACCACCATCCAGGCTTCCAGCGAACCCCGCGAGTTCCCGGCATCCGGGTCGCCGACGGTGACCAGCGCCGCCAACGCGGCAGCCAGCAGCACCGCCCACATCCACTCCCGGCGCGTTATCCGGTGGTGAGCCAGCCGTGCATAAATCGGCAACGCGAACAGCAGCGATGTCACTTGCAGCGCCGTCACCAGTATCACCGAGCCCAAGGCGAGCGCGGCAGCCTGCAGGCTGTAGTTGGCCACGGCGCCAACAGCGCCCAGCCACCACCGGGTATCTCGCACCGACAACCAGAAAAGCTCGAGGTGGCCGACCTGCTTGTCGGTGATCTCGTGCGCCGACCGCTGGCGGATCACGTCGCCGATCGCGGACGCCAGCGCGGCGCACAGCGCGAGCACCACCGCCAAATCCGCTTTCGACATCCTTCACCGCCCGTTCACGACCCGTTTCACCAACCACCCTAGGGCGACTGGCGACGGGCGGGTTACACCTCGGCGCCCGTTGCCACCGATTGCGCCATCGCATGAACCGGCAGCAACTCTGCGTCCGGGTCGGGGATTTCCGTCTGCCCGTCGCTGTCAGCGGCCATCGTGGCCGCTTCGCCGCGGGCCAGGGCCGTCGTCGCGATAACCACCGCGACCACCGCCGCCACCAGGATGAACATCTGCGGGCCAGGGGTGTCCAACCTCTCGCCGAGCACCGTGACGCCCAGCACCGAGGCCACCACGGGCTCGGCGACAGTCATCGCAGGCAGCGAAGCGGTCAGCGTGCTGGCACGGAATGCCGACTGCTGAAACACCGTCCCGACCAGCGCCACGAGTATCCAGGCATACAGTTCGGGCGCGCGCAGCAACCCGCCCGGGCCGTCGTGGGCCGCCTCGATCACACCCTTGGTCAGCACTGCGAACAACGCCCACGACGACGCCGACACCACGGCCAGCAGCACCGCGGCGACCGCTCCCGAACAGATCCGCGCGCCCAGCACGCACAGCGCCAACGCCGGTCCCATCACCACGGCCACGATGAGCCAGACCTTCAGGGAGCCGCGTTGGTGGCCGGCGGCCGGGTCGCCGACGGTGATGAACACCGCCACTGCGCCGGCCAGCATCATCGCCCACAACCACTCCCAACGGGTCACCGGGTGACGGGTCAGACGCGCATTGGTAGGCAGCGCAAAAAGCAGCGCCGTCACCTGCAACGCCTGCACCAGCACCACCGACCCCAGCACCAGCGCGATGGCTTGCAGACCGAAACTGGCGGCCGCGGCCAGGCCGCCCCACCACCAGCGGATGTCACGCAAGGACAAGCGGAACAACTCGAAATGGCCGACCCGTTCGTTGGTGATCTCCTGCGCGGACCGCTGACGGATCACATCCCCAACCCCGGATATCAATGCCGCGACCAATGCGAGTAGCGCCGCGATATCGACCTTCGTTATGGGTGACCCCCCTCGTCGACGGCGCCATTGCCGTTATTTACGCGTGCAGGTCACAAATTGTTTCACGAACAAGGGGTAATTCCGGCTAACGCCACGGCCCGAAATTGACGCACGGAAAACCTGCGCTTGGACGGGCTGCACCGCCAACTCGGGACGCGCCGCGGAACAAGCTGCTTCAATATCTGTTGAGGTCCTCCACGGGTGTACCTCGTGTCGACGGCGCCGCAACGCGCGGCAGGTGCGCGGCCAACAACCGCGCGAAGGGTAGGTGACGGCAGTTCATGACGCCTGAAGAGCCACACAATGAACCTCGGCCCACCCCGCGGCCGGTACCGCGGCCCGGGCCCAGACCGACACCCCGTCCCCACCCCCATGTGGTCGTTTCGCCACCGGCCAGCGATCCGCACCGGTTCGGACGCGTCGACGCCGACGGAACGGTATGGCTGATCAGCTCGGCCGGCGAGCGGGTCATCGGGTCCTGGCAGGCCGGCGACACCGAAGCCGCGTTCGCCCATTTCGGTCGGCGGTTCGACGACTTGAGTACCGAGATCGCTCTGATGGAAGAGCGGCTGGCCGCGGGTACCGGCGATGCACGCAAGATCAGAGCGACCGCGGCGGGGCTGGCCGACACGTTGGCAACCGCGAATGTGCTCGGTGATGTCGATGCGCTGGCCGCACGGCTTGCCGGCATCGCTGAGCACGCCGAAGCCACCGCCGCTGCCGACCGCTCTCGTCGCGACGAGCATCGCGCGGCCCAGACTGCTCGCAAAGAGACCCTGGCCGCCGAAGCCGAGGAGCTGGCCAACACCTCCACGCAATGGAAAGTTGCCGGCGACCGGCTGCGGGCGATCCTCGACGAATGGAAAACGATCAGCGGTTTGGATCGCAAGACCGACGATGCGTTGTGGAAGCGCTATTCGGCTGCGCGGGAGACATTCAACCGACGGCGCGGATCTCATTTCGCGGAACTGGACCGCGAGCGAGCGGGTGCCCGCGAGGCCAAGGAGCGGCTCTGCGTGAAGGCCGAGGAACTCGTCGACTCGACGGATTGGGGTGCGACCAGCACCGAGTTCCGCAAGCTGCTCGCCGACTGGAAGGCCGCCGGGCGCACGGCCCGCGATGTCGACGACGCGCTGTGGCACCGCTTCAAAGCCGCCCAGGACACCTTTTTCAAAGCGCGCAATGCGGCGACCTCCGAACGAGACGCCGAATTTCAGGCGAATGCCACCGCTAAAGAGGCGCTGCTGGCCGCGGCGGAAAAGCTCGACACGAGCAACCACGAGGCGGCCAGGTCGGCGTTGCGGTCGATCGCTGAGAAGTGGGACGCAATCGGCAAGGTTCCGCGGGAACAGTCGGCCGAACTGGAGCGGCGGCTGCGCGCAGTCGAAAAGAAGGTGCGCGATGCCGGCGAGTCAGACTGGGCCGATCCGCAGGCTCAAGCCCGCGCCGAGCAGTTCCGGGAACGTGCCGAGCAGTTCGAACGCCAGGCCCAGAAGGCCGAGGCGGCGGGGCGCAGCAAGGACGCCGCGGAGGCCAAAGCCAACGCCGAGCAGTGGCGGCAATGGGCTGACGCTGCCGCTAATGCGCTGACCCGCAAGGGCTAGCCCGGCAATCGGCCCTAGCCCGGCGACGCTTCGCCGTTGGGCTTGGGCTGCTGGGCACGATCCGGGTCGTCGAGGGTTTCCAGGAGCGTTCGGGCGTGCCGGTGCGCGGCAGCTCGACGGCGCTGCTCCTCGGCGGCAAGTTGCACGATCGTGCGCGACCAGACCACCCGCGCCCAGTGAAACGTCAACAGGATGATGGCGATCCAGGCCACGATCAGCCCCACACCGGGACCGGGATGCCCCGAGGCCACCGTCTGCCGCGACCAAACGGCCAACAACCCGGCGGCGCTGGCCACCGCCGAACCCGCCAAAGCCACCCAGGCCAACGCCCATCGCCGGGTCAACAACGCCAACATCGAGAAGCCGACGCCGAAAACCAGGGCCAGCCAGGCGAACACCCGCGATGGCAACGCCACCGCGGCCGCGCCTGAACCGTGCGTCGCGAACAGCACATCCCATCCGCGGACGTTGCCGGTATGCGGCAGGATGAACGAGCCAATCAGCACGAACACCAGGATGGCAACAACCAAAGCCCTTGCGCCCGGATCGATTTCGCGGGCGATACGGCGTTCCGCCGCTTCGATATCGTCCCGGAAAGCGTCGAACTCGCCCCGATTCGGCTCGTTGCGGCTCATTGCGCGCACCCAAGTGGTTCCACGGCCGCGGCCGGTTTCCCGATGCCCGGCATCCCGAGACCGACACCGCTGCGACGTTGCCCGTTGGCGCAGGCGTCGCCGGCGCGGGTGCGGCGGTGGCTGATCACGTCGCCGTCGGCGATGAGGTGATGCGGCGCGGCGTCGGTGATCTTCGTCGTGACGACGTCGCCCGGGCGCACCTGCTGTCCGCCGGGCGCGAAATGCACCAGGCGGCCGTCGCGCGCGCGCCCGCTCATCCGCGCGGTGCGGCTGTCCTTGCGGCCTTCCCCGGTGGCCACCAGCAGCTCAACGGTCCGCCCGATCTGGTTGCGGTTCTCCTCGAGCGCGATCTGGTCTTGCAGGGCGACCAGTCGCTCGTAACGTTCCTGCACGACGGCTTTCGGCAGCTGACCGTCCAGGTCGGCGGCGGGGGTGCCAGGGCGCTTGGAGTACTGGAAGGTGAACGCACCCGCGAACCGGGCCTGCCGAACGACGTCCAGCGTGGCGGCGAAGTCCTCCTCGGTCTCACCGGGGAAGCCGACGATCAGGTCGGTGGTGATGGCCGCGTGCGGCATGACCGCCCGGACCCGGTCGATGATGCCGAGATATCGCTCAGCGCGGTAGGACCGCCGCATCGCGCGCAACACCCGGTCCGACCCCGACTGCAGCGGCATGTGCAGGGCCGGGCAGATGTTCTGTGTCTGCGCCATCACTTCGATGACGTCGTCGGTGAACTCGGCCGGATGCGGCGAGGTGAACCGCACCCGCTCCAGTCCGTCGATGCGTCCGCATTCGGTCAGCAGCTCGGCGAAGGCGCCGCGGTTGCGTGGTAGCCGCGGGTCGGCGAACGAAACCCCGTATGCGTTGACGTTCTGGCCCAGCAGCGTGATTTCCAGCACGCCGTCGTCGACCAGCGACCGCACCTCGGTCAGGATGTCGTTGGGGCTGCGGTCCACCTCTTTGCCCCGCAACGACGGCACGATGCAGAACGTGCAGCTGTTATTGCATCCCACTGAAACGGAAACCCAAGCGGCGTAAGCAGATTCGCGGGCCGCGGGCAGTGCCGACGGAAACTCCTGCAATGCCTCTGCGATTTCTACCTGAGCAACCCTGTTGTGGCGGGCCCGCTCAAGCAGCGCAGGCAACGATCCGATGTTGTGGGTGCCGAAGACCACGTCGACCCACGGCGCCTTGCGCAGCACCGCGTCTTTGTCCTTCTGAGCCAGGCATCCGCCCACCGCAATCTGCATGTCCGGGTCGCTGCGCCTACGGGGGGCCAGGTGGCTGAGATTGCCGTAGAGCTTGTTGTCGGCGTTCTCCCGTACCGCGCAGGTGTTGAAGACGACCACGTCGGCGTCGGCGCCTTCGGGCGCCCGCCGGTAGCCCGCCGCTTCCAGCAGGCCTGCCAACCGCTCCGAATCATGGACGTTCATCTGACAGCCGTAGGTGCGAACCTGATAGGTCCGCCCCTGGTCCGACGGCAGCGTGATATCCGCGGATCGGCCGTCGCCCGCGGTAGCGGCGTCTGGCGCTGCCATCGAAGTCACGGGGCCATGGTACGGCGACGTCGCGCGCGTGACCTGCGCCACCCGGGCACAACAGAACGCGGCCGCGTTCGTCTGACTTAGACTCGCCTGCGCTCCCGTTCGCCCGCCAGCTCGGCGCTGACCACGTCATAGGCCACCGCCTGGTCGAACCCGCGGCGCGCCAGCATCGCCACCAGCCGGCGGCTTACCCGGGCGTCATCGTCGCTCAGCTTCTCCCGCCGCAGCCTGGTCCGGACCAGCTGTTCGGCGCGGCCGCGCTCGGCAGCGGGGTTGATACCGCCGAGCACCGAGGTGATCACGTCGCTGTCGACGCCTTTGGTGTGCAGCTCAGCGGCCAACGCACGCTTGCCTTTTCCCGCGTTTGCCCGCCGCGAGTGCACCCACTGTTCGGCAAAGCCGGCGTCGTCCACCAACCCGACATCAGAGAGCCGATCCAGCACCCGGGTGCTGACGTCGTCGGGATATCCGCGCTTGGCCAGCTGACCAGCCAGCTCGGCGCGGGTCCGCGCCCTCGCGGTGAGCAGGCGCAGGCAAAGCGCCCGCGCCTGCTCTTCGCGAGATGGCTCAGAAGTCGACGGGGGCGGGCAAGACGCTGTCATCGGAGATGTCATCGGTCACTACCGCGCCAATGCCGAGCTTTTCCTTGATCTTCTTCTCGATCTCGTTGGCCACGTCGGTGTTCTCCATCAGGAAGGTGCGGGCGTTCTCCTTGCCCTGACCCAGCTGCTCGCCCTCGTAGGTGAACCAGGATCCGGACTTGCGGATGAAGCCCTGGTCCACGCCCATGTCGATCAGCGAGCCTTCCCTGCTGATGCCCTTGCCGTAGAGGATGTCGAACTCGGCCTGCTTGAACGGCGGTGACACCTTGTTCTTGACGACCTTGCAGCGGGTGCGGTTGCCGACTGCATCGGTTCCGTCCTTGAGCGTCTCGATGCGGCGCACGTCCAGTCGGATGGAGGCGTAGAACTTCAAAGCCTTTCCGCCCGTTGTCGTTTCGGGCGACCCGAACATCACTCCGATCTTCTCGCGAAGCTGGTTGATGAAGATCGCCGTAGTGCCAGAATTGTTCAGCGCGCCAGTCATTTTCCGCAGTGCCTGACTCATCAGCCGGGCCTGTAGTCCGACATGGCTGTCGCCCATCTCGCCTTCGATCTCTGCCCGCGGCACCAGCGCGGCCACCGAGTCGATGACCAGAATGTCCAGCGCGCCCGAGCGGATCAGCATGTCAGCGATCTCCAGCGCCTGCTCGCCGGTGTCCGGCTGACTGACCAGCAGCGCATCGGTGTCCACACCCAGCTTCTGGGCGTAGTCGGGGTCCAGCGCGTGCTCGGCGTCGATGAACGCTGCGATGCCGCCCGCGGCCTGGGCGTTGGCCACCGCGTGCAGGGCGACGGTGGTCTTACCCGAGGACTCCGGGCCGTAGATCTCCACGACGCGGCCGCGCGGCAGGCCGCCGATGCCCAGAGCGACGTCGAGTGCGATCGACCCGGTCGGGATGACCGAGATCGGTTGGCGCACCTCGTCGCCGAGGCGCATCACCGAACCTTTGCCGTAACTCTTCTCGATCTGGGCCATCGCCAGTTCGAGGGCCTTCTCGCGGTCGGGGGCTTGCGTCATGGTGCTACCTCTCGGTGTAGTCGTTGTTCGGTTGACCGGTATCGGTCAGTTGGCCGCGACGTTAAAGCAGCCCACCGACAAGTCGGCATCTGTCGAACACTCACCACAGTAGCGAACAAGTGTTCGATAGCAAGGAGGCGCGCCGCAGGCGTGTCCGCCGCAGAAAGGGTGCCGTGCGGGCGGCGATCCCTAGACGATCAACGTGCTGGCAACAGGCCCTATCGAGGCGAAATTCACCACTGTTCGCGGGGGACGTCGAAGTCGACGCACAGCGCCCGCCACACGTCGCGCGGGTCCGCGCCGTCCTCAATCGCATCTGCGGCGGTGCGCCCGTCGAAACCGGTCAGCACGTGATCGGCCAGCACCGAGGCGCCGTACGTCGCACCGAACCGCAGGGTGACCCGTTCGTGAAATTCCGTGAGTCGCACTCCAGCGAAGCTACCCGGACCCAAGCCAGCCAGTACGGGCCAGCGCCTGATGGCACACCTGCACCGGGTCGGCGACGTCGGTGACGCTGGCCGCCGCGCGCTGGGCGGCTTCGCGGTAGCTCGGCCTCGACAGCACCTCGCCGATGGCGCTGACCAGTGCCTCGTCGGTCAACGGCCGCACCAACCGTCCGCTGCCCTGGCGCGCCACCCGGTTGGCGATCTCCCACTGATCCGCGCCGCCGGGAACCACCACCAGCGGCACACCGGCCAGCATTGTCTTGGCCACCATGCCGTGTCCGCCGCCGCAGACCACCACGTCGGCATGCGCGAGCAGTTCGTCTTGGCGTCCCAGCCCGGCCAGCGCCCACGGCGGCACCGTCAGATCCGGACCGTTGAGTCGCGACACCACCACCCGCGCACCGACGGGCAAACCCGTTCCGGGCACCAGGCAGTCCAGCGCGGTCTGAGCCATCCCCTTCGTCCCGGTCAGCGCCGTCGACGGCGCCACCACCACCACCGGCCCGGAGCCCGGCGGGATCGGCAACACCTGCTCGGTCGGCTCGAAGTGCAGCGGACCCACCAGTACGGCTTCGGTCGGCCAGTCCGGGCGCGGAACCTCCAGGGCGGGCAGCGTGGCGATCAGCCGCCGCAGCGGCCCGGGATCGGTGGCCGGCAGACCGATCTCGACGCGGACCGCCGTGCGCTGCCGGATACCGGCCCGCCAGGATCGCGCGGTCAGCGCGCGCATCGCGGCGTCCCGCAGCCGGCCACTGATGCCGGTGCCGGGCGCCAGCCCGCTGCCCAGCGGCGGCAGCCCCTTCGACGGCAGGTACAGCGGATGCGGGTTGAGTTCGATCCACTGGATTTCCAGCAGCTCGGCCGACATCCCGCCGCAGGCGGTGATGACGTCGGAGACCACCAGATCCAGCGACATCGCCCGTAGCTGCGGAACATTCAGCACCGCCATCCGCCCGGCGCGCTGGTGGATCTTGGCGCCGGCGTCGCGGTCGTCGTCGTCCGCGGTGGGGTCGAGCCCGACCAGTTCGACGGCGTCGACGCCGGCGGCGCGGGCGGTTTCGAGCCATTCGGTGCCGGTCAGCAGGGTCGGGGTGTCGCCGGCTGCGAGGAAGCGTCGACACAGCGCGATGGCGGGAAATGAGTGCCCGGGGTCTGGCCCGGCCACCACCGCGACGCGCATCGCCCTACCCTGCCACAGCGGCTCGCAGCTCAATCCTCGCTAGGCTGGTGATCATGACCGAGCAGACTCTCGAGGAGAACACCCGCACAGTCGACGTTTTCCTGCATGCGCTGCAGGACGCCGATCTCGAAACCGCAGGCGCCGCATTGGCCGAAGATCTGGTGTACCAGAACGTCGGTTTGCCGACGATCCATGGCCGCAAGAGAGCGATGAAGCTGTTCAGCTCGTTGGGCGGCGCCAGCGGGTTCGAGGTGAAAATCCATCGGATCGCCGCCGACGGCGCGGCCGTGCTCACCGAACGCACCGACGCGCTGATCTTCGGCCCGCTGCGGCTGCAGTTCTGGGTCTGCGGCGTGTTCGAAGTCCACGACGGACAGATCACGCTGTGGCGGGACTACTTCGACTTCTTCGACATGTTCAAAGCGACCCTGCGCGGCCTTGCGGGATTAGTGGTGCCGTCGCTGCGGGCGTCGTTCTAACCGGCAGGGCACTGAGATGAGTGACAGCGCCTTACGCCGGCGGCCGAGTGCGCTGCAGTATGTCCGTTACTGCTACGGGGGCCAGCTACCCGACTCCATGCGAGATTGGGTGCGCAACGATTTGGCCGGTAAGGGCGCGGCTGCCCGGATGATGATTCGGGTCGCTGTTCCGGCCGTACTGGTGCTTACGCCGTTTTGGCTGATCCCGACGACGCTGGACGTCCACCTGAGCATGACGCTGCCCATTCTCATTCCGTTCGTGTATTTCTCGCATGCGCTCAACAAGGTATGGCGCCGACACATGCTGCAGGTGCACAACCTCGACCCCGATCTGGTCGACGAACGCCGCCGTCAGCGCGACGCCCACATCCACCAGGCCTACATCGAGCGCTACGGCCCCAGGCCCGAGTCGCCCCCCCGAAGCCACGACATCTAGCGGCTAAACGCCCGGTAGCCCGCCGAGCTCGTCAAAAGCTTGGGACCAGCCGACCAGACGATCGGTCGCGCTGGCCAGCTCGCCTCGGTAGCGCTGCCGTGAAGCTGCCAGCGCAGCGCCGTGATCGCCGTTCGCCGACGACACCAATTGCGCTGCGGCGGTGACCATTTCGTTGTACTGACGCACGCCCGCGCTCAACTGGGCGGTGAACGCGTTGATGGTGGGGACCAGATACGACCGTGATTGCGGAGTGCCGTTGGCCGCCCGCTCCATCGACACCACCTCGGCGGCGGTGGCCGCCATGGCGGCCGAGCTCTTGTTGGCTGCCGCGGTCAGGTCGCGAATCTCGGTGGCGGGCAACATGTTGCCCCGCTCCATGACACCCAGCAGCGAGAAGAAGCCCCGTTCGGAGGCTCCCAGCGCCGACATCGCCGATCGTGCCGCCGAACTCGGCGGTGGCATGCGTCGGCTGCTGGTGAGCCGCTGCGCGGGCAGCGGCTCCGATCGCAGCCAGCGGTAGTGAATCAGTAGCAGCGTCGCCGGAATCGCCTGTAGGACCGCGATCCCGCCGGTGATCTCCAGCAGCAACGCGAACCAACCCCAAGCCGCCAGTACCGCCGTCACCACGCCCCAGAACAAGCACCCGGCGGTAAATATCAGGCCCCACCGCAGCGCACGGCGGCGGCGGCGCAGCAGCCGTTCCCGCGGATCGGTGGCGGCGCTGATTTTCCGCGCCACCAAGTCGGAAAGCTCGTTTGCGATGTCGAAACCGCGCAGCAGCAGTGTGCGCCATGGCGCGCTGCGACCCGACTCCACCACCATTTCGCCCCGCTCGTCTACTGCTGGGAGATGGGCTTCTCGGTGGGGGCAGCGTGGGGCGACGCCGCCGGGGTGCCGGGGGTGGCCGCGCCATCACCCGTCGCCCCTCCGGCCGGCAACGCGTCGCCGCGCATCGATGCGCGGATCTGCTCCAACCGCGAGTGGCCGGCCATTTGCACACCGGCCTGCTCGACCTCGAGCATGCGGCCCTGCACGGAATTCTGCGCCAACTCGGCCTCGCCCATCGCGTTGGCGTAGCGACGCTCGATCTTGTCGCGCACCTCGTCGAGGCTAGGAGTGGTGCCGGGTGCAGCGATCTCGCTCATCGACCGTAGCGAGGCGCTGACCTGCTCTTGCATCTTGGCCTGCTCGAGCTGGCTGAGCAGCTTGGTGCGCTCGGCGATCTTCTGCTGCAGCACCATCGCGTTTTGCTCGACGGCCTTCTTGGCCTGCCCGGCAGCGGCCAACGCCTGGTCGTGCAATGCCTTGAGGTCTTCCACGCTCTGCTCGGCGGTCACCAACTGGGCCGCGAACGCCTCGGCGGCGTTGTTGTATTCGGTGGCCTTGGCGGTGTCTCCTGCGGCGGTGGCCTGGTCGGCGAGTGTCACCGCCTGCCGAACGTTGACCTGAAGCTTTTCAATGTCGGCCAGCTGCCGGTTGAGGCGCATCTCGAGTTGACGCTGGTTGCCGATCACCTGCGCGGCTTGCTGGGTCAGCGCTTGGTGCTGACGCTGCGCCTCCTCGATCGCCTGCTGGATCTGCACTTTGGGGTCGGCGTGCTCGTCGATCTTCGCGTTGAACAACGCCATGACGTACTTCCACGCTTTGACGAACGGATTGGCCATGAATTAGCTCCGCCTTCGTGTGTAGATGTCTGTCCTGAGGCTCAATTTATCGGTTTCACGCCGATTGCCACACCCCTGCTCGCGGGACTAGGCGACAGCCATGGAAACGACCGGCGGAATGACGACCTTGGTGCTGGCATCGATATTGGCTCCCCGGGACGTCGCGGCCGCTGTGCGCTCCGGAGTCAGCCCCTGAGCGTGCTCCTGGTCTGCCAATTGCTCACCGGCGTCAAGGAGGAGCTGGGACAACTGCACATCCAGCGCGTCGCAGATCGCGGTGAGTAGCTCGCTGGATGCCTCCTTGCGACCACGCTCGACCTCGGACAGGTACCCGAGGCTGACCCGCGCGGCGTCCGACACTTGACGCAGAGTCCGGCCCTGTGTGGTTCGGGTCCGACGCAGCACGTCGCCCAGGACCTCGCGCAGCAATGACCGCATAGCGCTCTCCTTAAGTCCGGTCAGCTTGATTCTTCACCAGGTCAACGCCCGCCGCGCGGTCATTGGTTCCCGGGCTTCACGCTGCCACGACCAGCGCCCGCAGCCTGCTGATCGATTCGCGCACCGCCGAGATGCGGATATCCCAGCGCGTGCCGGTGAACTGCAGCTCCACCACCTCGGTGTCGACCGGCCCGGCCAGGCCCATGAACACCGTGCCCACCTCGTGCCCGCCATGCGGCTCGGGCCCGGCTACGCCGGTCAAACCAACGCCCCAGGTGGCGTCGCAGCGTTGACGTGCGCCGACGGCCAGCGCCCGGGCGGTCGGGCCCGCGACCGGGCCGACCTCGTCGAGGATCTGCGGCGCGACTCCGGCCAGCGTGATCTTGGTGTGCTCGGTGTAGGTGATCAGACCGCCGCGCAGTACCTCGCTGGCGCCGGGCACCCCCGCGAGAGTGGCTGCGAGCAACCCCGCAGTCAACGACTCGGCGGTGGCGACGCTCTGCTTGCGGACCGTCAGATCGGCGACCAGTCCGCGCGCATCGTCACTCAGCAGGAGGTCGTCCACGGGCATCCCTTGCAGCGGAGGCGACGTAGTCCACGCCGGTGACCACGGTCAGCACGATCGCGGCCGCCATCACTACCGACGCGGCCACCAACCACGACCCCGACACCGGCAGCACGAACAATCCGATCGCGACGGCCTGGACGAGGGTCTTGAGTTTGCCGCCGCGACTGGCCGGGATGACACCGTGGCGCAGCATGACAAACCGCAGCACCGTGATCCCGACCTCGCGGGCCAGGATGACCACCGTCACCCACCACGGCAGGTCACCGAGCATCGACAGCCCGATCAACGCCGCGCCGATCAGGGTCTTGTCCGCGATCGGGTCGGCCATCGTGCCGAATTCGGTCACCATGCCGTAGTTGCGCGCCAGCGCGCCGTCAAGGCGATCGGTGATGACGGCGACGGCGAAAACTACGAAAGCGACAATACGGCTGGCGGTTTCGTGGCCGTTTCCGGCGAACAGCGCCAGCAGAAAGACGGGGACGAGCACCAGCCGCAGCAGCGTGAGCACGTTGGCGAGGTTGGTGACCCGGACGCGCGGAACCACCGGACCGGTTTGAGGCTGCCCCGACACCGCATCAGAATATCTGTTGCCGAGCTGCTGGGCCGAAACCGATACTCTGCACCCGTGAGCGCAGCAGGCGGTCCCCCGGCCAACCGGCCGGCGATGCGGCGCGCGCGAACCTCTGACGTCCCGGCGATCAAGCGGCTCGTCGACACCTATGCAGGCAAGATCTTGCTGGAAAAGAACCTGGTGACGCTGTATGAAGCCGTCCAGGAGTTCTGGGTGGCCGAGCACGAGGGCGAGGTGGTCGGCTGCGGCGCGTTGCACGTGCTGTGGTCCGATCTCGGCGAGGTGCGCACCGTGGCCGTTGCCCCCTCCATGACCGGCCAGGGCATCGGCCACGCCATCGTCGACCGGCTCCTGCAGGTCGCCCGCGACCTTCAGCTGCAGCGGCTGTTCGTGCTGACCTTCGAAACCGAATTCTTCGGCAGGCACGGGTTCACCGAAATCGAGGGCACCCCGGTCATCGCCGAGGTGTTCGAGGAAATGTGCCGCTCGTATGACATCGGTGTCGCCGAGTTCCTGGATCTCAGCTACGTCAAACCCAACATCCTGGGCAACTCGCGGATGCTGCTGGTGCTGTAAGCCGAAAACATCCGCTACGCAAACTTCCTGGAGCGTGCCGAGTGATTAAGAACATGGATGACTTCCGTGCCCTGGATCCGTTCTTCCGGGTCATCGAGCACGGTCTGGCGGGATTCGCCGATGGCGACCACTTCTTCGACATGCTGGCCGACGACGTCGTGTTCGACTTTGTCATCACCGTTCCGGACTACCCACGCCACGTCGTCGGCCGCGACAACCTCATCGAGCTCTACCGGGGCTACGGCTCCGTGTTTGTTCTCGATCGCTGCTACGACCTGCGCGTACACCACTCGCCGTCGACGTCGACTGTCGTGCTCGAATACTCCTCCGAGGGCAAAGTTGTCGCCACCGGCCACCCGTACGGCAACAGGTACATCTCTGTGGTCACCATCAAGGACAGGACAGTCACCCAGTGGCGCGACTACCTCGATCCGCTCCGCGTCTTCGCCGCCCTCGAGGGCCGTCCGTTCGAACCGAACGCCTGATACAGCTAGCCCTCGTCGGTCTCGTCGTCTGATCCACCACCGATACCGCGGATGGACGCCAGGGTGGCAGCCAGCTCATCGGGCTTGACCAGCACCTCGCGGGCTTTCGATCCTTCGCTGGGGCCGACGATCCCGCGAGTCTCCATCAAGTCCATCAGCCGGCCGGCTTTGGCGAACCCGACCCGAAGCTTGCGCTGCAACATCGACGTGGAACCGAACTGGCTGGACACCACCAGCTCGACCGCTTGCAGGAACACGTCCATGTCGTCGCCGATGTCGGGATCGACGTCCGTGCGTTCCCCGGTGGGCTTGGCGGTCGTGACGCCATCGGTGTATTCGGGTTCAGCCTGTTCTTTGCAGGCGGTGACGACGGCGTGGATCTCCTCGTCGGTGATGAACGCACCCTGTAGGCGGGTCGGTTTGTTCGTACCCATCGGAATGAACAGGCCGTCTCCCATGCCGATCAGCTTCTCCGCGCCGGCCTGGTCCAAGATCACCCGGCTGTCGATCAGCGACGACGTCGCGAACGCCAGTCTGGACGGCACATTGGTCTTGATCAGGCCGGTGACGACGTCGACCGACGGCCGCTGGGTGGCCAGCACCAGGTGGATGCCGGCGGCGCGGGCCTTCTGGGTGATCCGCACGATGGCGTCCTCGACGTCGCGGGGCGCGGTCATCATCAAGTCCGCCAGCTCGTCGACGATCGCCACCACATACGGATAGGGCCGGTATTCGCGCTGACTGCCCAGCGGTGCAGTGATGTCGCCGGATCGCACCTTGGCGTTGAAGTCGTCGATGTGGCGCACCCGGGATGCCTGCATGTCCTGGTAGCGCTGCTCCATCTCCTCGACCAGCCACGCCAGCGCCGCTGCGGCCTTCTTGGGCTGGGTGATGATCGGGGTGATCAGATGCGGAATGCCTTCGTAGGGAGTGAGTTCCACCATCTTCGGGTCGATCAGGATCATCCTGACCTCTTCCGGGGTAGCCCGGGTCAGCAGCGAGACCAGCATCGAGTTGACGAAGCTGGACTTGCCCGACCCGGTGGAGCCGGCGACCAGCAGGTGCGGCATCTTGGCCAGGTTGGCCGAGATGAAGTCACCTTCGATGTCCTTGCCCAATCCGATCACCAGCGGATGGTGGTCGCGACGGGTCGACGGCGCGGTGAGTACGTCGGCCAGGCGCACCATTTCGCGGTCGCTGTTGGGCACCTCGATGCCGACCGCGGACTTGCCGGGGATCGGCGCCAGCATCCGGACACTCTCGGTGGCCACGGCGTAGGCGATGTTGCGCTGCAGCGCAGTGATCTTCTCGACCTTGACGCCGGGCCCCAGTTCCACCTCGTACCGGGTGACCGTCGGACCGCGGGTGCAGCCGGTGACCGCAGCGTCGACTTTGAACTGTTCCAGGACCGACGTGATCGAATCGGCCATGTGGTCGTTGGCGGCGTTGCGTTTCTTGGGCGGATCCCCGGCCACCAGCAGGCTCAGCGACGGCAACGTGTACGGGCCCTCGACGACCCGGTCGAGCACCAAGGTGTCTTGCTTGGCAACGGATTTGGCGCCACGACGACGGCCGCGCGTGAGAGCGGGCTCCGGCACTGTCGGGCTGTCGTCTGCGCCGACGGGCGAGGTGCCCGACGGCCACGCTTGCGCTTCGTCGCCGCCGTACGCCGACGGATCGTCGTAGTAACCGTCGGAAAAGTCTTCGGCGACAGGACTTTCAATGTCCGGGTCGTCCTCGTAGCACTCACGCTCGGATTCGCCGTAGCCGAACATCCGGGTGCCGAACATGGACCGCAGTGTGTCGGGGACCTCGCGAATCGTGGTACCGGTCAACAGCAGCAGGCCGAACAGCGCACCGATGAACAACAGCGGCGCGCAGATCCACGCGGTCAACCCCTCCGACAGCGGTCCCCCGATGGCGAAGCCGATGAATCCCGCGGCGTGCGCGCGACCGACCGGGGTGTCAGGCGAACCGGCCCACAGATGCCACAGGCCCAGCACCGGCAGCGCCACCATCGTCGCGCCGAGAACCAGCCGCGGCCTGGCGTCCGGGTTGGGCTCGGTGCGCATCAACAGCACCGCCACCCCAGCCGTGACCACCGGCAGCACCACGACCGCCGAGCCGATGAAGATCCGCAGCACCGAGTCGACCCACGCGCCGACCGGGCGGGCCGCGTCGAACCAGGAACTGGCGGCGATCACGACGGCGAGCCCCAGCAGGGCCAGGGCAATCCCGTCGCGGCGGTGGCCCGGGTCGATGTCGCGGGCCCGGCCCACCGACCGCGCCGTACTACCGGTCCCCTTGGCCAGCATCAGCCACGTTGCGCGCACGGCCCGCCCGCATGTCAGCCCGGCGTTGGTCACCAGCGAGTGGTTGCGGCGCCTTGCAGGCCTGCGCGGTGCCTTGGCGGGCCTGCGCCGGGGCTGTGCGGACCGGGCGCCGCCCCGTGAAGCGGCCTTTGACCTGCTCGTTCGGCCCCCGTACCGGGCGACAGTCTTGCTAGCCATGAGGGCAAGCCTAATCGCAAATGCACCATCTGCACCGTCCGCCACACTGGTTACCAAGGTGTGACCGTCGAACCGGCGGTTCATCGGCGGAAATGGCGCAGTAGGGTGACAGCCGTCACGTACCTATCCACTAGCCATCCACTGCCCACCGATCGCGAAGCTTCCAGGAGGCCCGCATGCCCGTCGTCGTCGTCGCCACCTTGACCGTCAAACCGGAATCGGTTGACACCGTTCGCGACATCCTCACGACCGCGGTCGAGGAGGTGCACAAAGAGCCCGGCTGCCAGGTGTATTCGCTACACCAAACGGGCGAGACCTTCGTCTTCGTCGAGCAGTGGGCCGACGAAGAAGCGCTGAAGGCGCACAGCGCCGCTCCCGCGGTGGCCAAGATGTTCACCGCGGCCGGCGAGCACCTTGCCGGGGCCCCAGACATCAAAATGCTGCAACCGGTTCCCGCCGGCGACCCGGACAAAGGGCAAATTCGCCGGTGACCGATCGGCCGCTAAAAGGAAAGGTCGCGCTGATCACCGGCGCCGCCCGCGGGCAGGGCCGCGCTCACGCGGTGCGACTGGCCTCCGATGGCGCCGACATCATCGCGATCGACATCTGCGCGCCGATCGCCAGCGTGCCGTATCCGCTGGCCACTGCCGACGATCTGGCCGCCACCGTCAAGCTCGTCGAGGACGCCGGGGCACGGATCGTGGCCAACGAGGCCGACGTCCGCGACCGAGCATCGCTGTCGGGCGCGGTGCAAGCGGGCATTGACGAACTCGGCCGACTCGACATCGTGGTTGCCAACGCCGGTATCGCCCCCATGCAATCCGGTGACGATGGCTGGCGCGACGTCATCGACGTCAACCTGACCGGCGTCTACAACACCATCAAGGCCGCGATACCGACCATGGTCAAGCAGGGCACGGGCGGATCGATCGTGCTGATCAGTTCCGCAGCCGGACTGGCCGGTGTAGGCAGTCCCGACGCGGGCTCGGTAGGCTACGCGGCCGCCAAGCACGGCGTGGTCGGGCTGATGCGCGTGTACGCAAATCTGCTTGCGAAGCAAAGCATCCGGGTCAACTCGATCCACCCGACGGGCGTGGAAACCCCGATGATTGACAACGACTTCACCCGAGGATGGCTGGCCAAGATGGCAGCTGCATCGGACTCGCCGGGAAGCATGGGCAATGCCATGCCAGTGGAGGTGCTGCAGCCCGAGGACATCGCCAACGCCGTGGCGTGGCTGGTGTCCGACCAGGCGTGCTACATCACCGGCGTCACCCTGCCGGTCGACGCAGGCTTTCTGAACAAGTAACGCATGGCGCGAAACGCCGCGGCGCAGACCGCGTTCGGCCCGATGATGCTGATCGCCCTGGAGCAAAGCGAACCGCCAGGGCGGCGATTGGTCGACGACGACCTGGCGGCGCGGTTCCTGCCGGCGCCGACGCGGTGGCTGGTCACCGCAACACCGCAGAATCTGATGCGACGGCTGACGATGGCCGCGATGGATCGCGACGGTCCCGGCCTGTGGGCCAGCATGACCTGCCGTAAGCGCTACATCGCCGACAAGGTCACCGAATCGCTCGACGACATCGACGCAGTGGTCGTTCTGGGCGCCGGATTCGACACGCTGGCTTACCGGTTGGCCAGAAAAACTCCCATTCCGATCTTCGAGGTCGACCAACCCATCAACATCGCCCGCAAGGCCGCGGCCGTGCGGCGGGCGCTAGGTGAGCTGCCGAGCTCGGTTCGGTTGGTGCCGTTGGACTTTGAGCATGACGACGTGCTCCCCGTTTTGGCCGACCACGGTTATCGCCCCGGCTACCGCACGTTCTTCGTCTGGGAAGCCGTGACCCAGTACCTCACCGCCGCCGCCGTGCACGCCACGCTGGACGGGCTGCATTCGGTGGCACCGGGCAGCCGACTGGTATTCACCTATGTCCGGCGGGATTTCATCGACGGCGTCAACCTGTACGGCGCGGAGTCGTTGTACCGCAGGTTCCGCCAGCGGCAACGGTTGTGGCACTTCGGATTGCAGCCCGAGGACGTTGCGACGTTTCTGGACGGACACGGTTGGCGGCTGGCCGAGCAAGCCGGACCCGAGCTGATCGTGCAGCGGTACGTCGAGCCGACCGGTCGCAATCTCACCGCATCACAGGTCGAGTGGTCGGCGTATGCAGAGAAAACCGAGAAAACCTAGCTAATTCGAGCTCGCGACGAGGCTGTCCGCCTACCGGACGTACTGCCGTGCGCTTCTGCCGAACCGGCATACCGATTCCTGTCGCCGCACCAGGCCGCGGTCCTCGACGCCGCCGCTGCGCCAGGACCTCACCCTGTCCCAAAGTCAGCCGGCGTCTCTCACCAGTTTGCTGTTCGGTCACATCGCCGAAGCGATGTATCTCAGCACGTGACGAGTCAGACTTCGACGACGGTTGGCACGATCATCGGCTGTCGACGGTAGGCCTCCCCCACCCACTTGCCCACCGTGCGGCGGACCGCCTGTGCGATCCGGCCCGGGTCGGTGACGTTCTCGGCCGCCAGCGACTCCAGCTCTGCTTGGACCTTGCGGACGGCCGGCTCCAACGCCTTGGGGTCTTCGGAGAAGCCGCGCGAATACAGATGCGGTGGAGCCGCCGGCCGCCCGGTCCCGCGCCGCACCACCACCGTCACCGCGATGAAACCCGATGACAGGATCAGTCGTTCGCCCAACGTGATATCGCCGACGTCACCGGTGATCAGCCCGTCGACGAACATCTTGCCGACCGGCACCGCACCGGCGATGCCGGCCTTGCCGGCGACCAGGTCGACGCTGACCCCGTTCTCGGCCAGCACGATCGATTCCTCGGGCACTCCTGCGCTGGCGGCGAGCTTGGCGTTCGCCCGCAGCATCCGCCAGGTGCCGTGCACCGGCATGACGTTGCGGGGGCGTACACCGTTATACAGAAACAGCAGCTCACCGGAATAAGCGTGACCCGAAACATGTACGCGGACTTGCTGATTGGTGACAACGCGGGCCCCGAGCTTGGACAGCTCGTCGATGACACCGTAAACGGCTTCCTCATTGCCCGGTATCAACGAGGACGACAGGATGATGAGGTCCTCGGCGGTCAGCGTGATGCTGCGATGCTCGCCGCGGGACATCCGCGACAGCGCCGACATCGGCTCGCCCTGAGTTCCGGTGGTGATCAACACAATCTGGTCGGGCGCCATCATCTCTGCGGCGCCGATCTCGACCAGATCGGAATCGGCCACCCGTAGAAAGCCCAGGTCCCGGGCGATGCCCATGTTGCGCACCATCGACCGCCCGACGAACGACACCCGCCGGCCCAACGCCGTCGCCGCGTCGATGATCTGTTGCACCCGATCGACATTGGAGGCAAAGCAGGCCACGATGACACGCCCGTGAGCGCCCCGGATCAGCCGGTGCAGCGTCGGCCCGACCTCGCTTTCCGACGGTCCCACACCGGGAATCTCAGCGTTCGTCGAGTCGCACAAGAACAGGTCCACCCCGGCGTCGCCGAGCCGGGACATGCCCGGCAGGTCGGTGGGGCGGCCGTCGAGGGGCGTTTGGTCGAGTTTGATGTCGCCGGTGTGCAGGACGGTTCCGGCGCCGGAGCGCACCGCGATCGCCAGCGCGTCGGGAATGGAGTGGTTGACCGCGAAGAACTCACACTCGAATACCCCATGTGTGGTGCGCAGTCCTTCGGCCACCTCAACGAACACCGGTTTGAGCCGATGCTCGCGGCATTTCGCGGCGACCAGGGCCAGGGTGAACTTCGAGCCGACGACCGGAATGTCGGGCCGCAGCTTGAGCAGGAACGGGATTCCGCCGATGTGGTCTTCGTGCGCGTGGGTCAGCACCAGCGCTTCAACGTCGTCGAGCCGGTCTTCGATATGACGCAGATCTGGCAGGATCAGGTCGACGCCCGGCTCGTCGTGGGTGGGAAACATCACCCCACAGTCGATGATCAACAACCGGCCCAGATGTTCGAAAACCGTCATGTTGCGGCCGATTTCGCTGATCCCGCCCAGCGCGGTGACCCGCAAACCACCAGTGGTCAACGGACCCGGCGGCCGAAGGTCTATATCCACCTGTAAGCCACTCTCTGACTCACCTGAGCACCGAGGCCGCACGCATGTCGGCAGCCAGTGCGTCAATCTGCTCGGGGGTCGCGGCCACCTGCGGCAACCGCGGGTCGCCTACCTCGATACCCTGCAGGCGCAATCCCGCCTTGGACAACGTCACTCCGCCCAGGCGGCTCATCGCGTTGCACAGCGGGCCGATCCCGACGTTGATCTTGCGCGCGGTGGTGACATCGCCCGAAGCGAAGGCGGACAACAGGTCTCGAAGCTGACCTGCCGCCAGGTGGGAGATCACGCTGATGAAACCGGTGGCGCCCATCGCGAGCCAGGGCAGATTCAGCGCGTCGTCGCCGGAGTAGTACACCAGACCGGTCTCCGCCATCAGCTGCGCACCGCCGTGCAGATCCCCCTTGGCGTCTTTGACCCCCACGATGTTCGGGTGCGCCGCCAATGCGCGGAGAGTCTCGAACTCGATCGGTACCACCGAGCGCGGCGGGATGTCGTAGAGCAGCACCGGCAGCGGGGTTGCATCGGCGACTGCGGTGAAGTGAGCGAGCAGCCCGGCTTGTGGCGGCCTCGAGTAGTAGGGCGTGACGACCAGCAGTCCGTGCGCCCCTTCGGCGGCGCATGCCCTCGCCAAAGCGATGCTGTGCGCGGTGTCATAGGTGCCCGCACCGGCGATGATCCGGGCCCGGTCTCCTACCGCCTCCAGCACGGCCCGCAGCAGGATGAGCTTCTCGGCGTCGGTCGTGGTCGGCGACTCGCCGGTGGTGCCCGATATCACCAAGCCATCGCACCCGGCGTCGACGAGGTGATTCGCCAGTCGCACCGTGGCCGGGATGTCGAGGGAGCCGTCTGGGGCGAACGGCGTCACCATCGCGGTCAACAGCGTGCCCAAGCGTGCCTGGACGTCGAATCCGCCGGTGCTCACGAACCCAGATTACCTGGCGGCGCCAACCCTATTTGGCAGCGCAACCCGGTTGGCTCAGGCCTCGGTGGCCAGCGGACTCGTCGCCACCTCGGTGCCGTCGGCCAGCGGGGCGATCTGGAAATCGTTGAACACCGCGGGTGCGACGTCGACGAGCTGGCGCAGACACGCGATGGCCAGCCGCCGGATTTCCACATCGGCGTGCTCGCTGGCCCGCACCGCGATGAAATGCCGCCAGGCTCGGTAATTGCCGGTGACCACGATGCGGGTCTCGGTGGCGTTCGGCAATACGGCGCGGGCCGCTTGACGAGCCTGTTTGCGGCGTAACACGCTTATCTTCTCGGTTGGTTGACCCGCTGCGAACTTGGCTTCCAGCCTGTTCAGCAGCTCGGTGTAGGTGGCGCGGCTGGCGTCGGCGGCCTCGGCGAGGATCTGCCGCAATTCGGCGTCGTCTTCGATGCCCGGCGGCACGACGACCTGGGAATCTTTCTCCGGCACGTAACGCTGCGACAGCTGCGAGTACGAGAAGTGCCGGTGCCGGATCAGCTCGTGCGTGCAGGATCGCGAGATTCCGGTGATGTAGAACGACACACTCGCATGCTCGAGCACCGAGAAATGCCCGACGTCGATGATGTGCCGCAGATAGCCGGCATTGGTCGCGGTCTTGGGATTGGGCTTGGACCAGCTCTGGTAGCACGCCCGCCCGGCGAACTCGACCAGCGCCTGGCCGCCGTCGGCGTCGGTGCTCCACGGCACGTCCGGCGGCGCGAAGAACTCGGTCTTGGCGATCAGTTGCACGTGCAACGGCGCGGTCTCGGCCACGGCGATCACCCTAACCTGGCGACGATGCAGACCCTCAGCGCCACCGCGCCCAGACGTAGGGCACCAGTGCACGCAGGAAATCGAGGTCGGGGCCAGGCTCGGCGCCCGCAAAGGCGTGCTCGAAATACTCCTCCGCCACCAGCAGAATGCCTTCGGCGTACTCACTGGTGAACGTGATGCTGCCGTAATCGTCCATCAGGCGGCGAACCCTGTGGACCAGTTCGGGCGAGCGCTCCGGTCGCGTCAGGTGCAGGTATCCGCGGACGAGTGAGTGGTCGGAGCCCTGCGCGACAGAGAGCAGGTGCATGAGCGGCAGCGTGCGTTTGCCCTCATAGAGGTCGCCCAAAATTTCCTTGCCGTACATGCGCTCATCACCGACGAGATTGAGCAGGTCGTCGCGGATCTGAAATGCCGCGCCGAAGTGAAAACCGAACCGCACCAATGGACCTAGCTCCACCTTGCCGCGTGAACCGACGATTGCGCCGACGCGCAGCGGGTGGATGGTGGTGTACCAACACGTCTTGTGCATGATGAGGTGCAGGTAATCCTCCGGGCTCAGATCCTCCACTTCATCACGCTGCCAACCGACCTCGGTCGCCTGCCCCTCGAGTGTGCGCATTGCCATAGTGTCGAACTCGGCCCAAACCAGGTCGGCCAGATCGCGGTCGAGGCGGCGGGTGGCCCGACGCAGCACCTGGCTGGCCACGATCGCCAAGCCGTCACCAGCATTTAGCGCCGCGGCTATCCCGTACGTCGTCGCCAATGTCGGCCGGCCACGGCGCATCTCGCTGCCGTCGGCGACATCGTCGTGGACGAGAAAAGCGTTGTGCATCAACTCGATTGCCACAGCGATGCCAAGCAGGTCGTTCGGGTCTGCCCCGAAGGCGCAGCCTGCGGACAGGCACAGCGCCGGCCGTAACGCCTTGCCCGGCCGCGACGGGTACTCCCGCATCGGCGCGTAGAGCCATTGGCTCGGTTCCCCGTCGGGCATCGCGTCCAGCATCGAGCGCCGCACCACCTTGCCGACCTGCCGCAGCCGGTCTTCGACGGTGGAAATGAGTTCGGACTCCTCGGCCGTACTGGTCATGAGCCCCGCGGCTGCACGCTCAACACGACCGGCAACCAGATGTCGGGATAGCCATCGGCAAGCAACGTGCCGCGGTAGTGGCCGGGACCGATGTCGTCGGGCACGTCGATCTGCACCGTCACGCCACGGCTGCATCGCGCCACCATCGGCACGGTGTCCGGCTCGAAACGCACCATCGCCGACCCGATCACCGCGCCGTCGTGAGCCAACAAATCGCTGCACCGCAACCGCACCTTGCCGAGATCGTCGGCGCCGGCGTTGTGCAGCCAGACTTCCGTCGATACCGCGCCGGGTTCGCTGGCCACCAACGAAACCGCTCCGGTCGCCGTGGCGTGTTCGAACATCGAGCGTCGCGACCCCACCGTGCGGTCGCGCCGCCCCCCGCAGCGATTCGGTCAGCTGGGCGGCCAACCGCCGCCATAGCTGCAACACTTGATCGACGTCCGGCGGCGGTGTGGCCTGGTCGCCCCGCGGGTCGGCCGCCGGGTCGGGAGAAGGCACCTGCTTGCTATCCGTCTTGTCGGCGACGGAATTGGTGTCGGCCATTCGTACGAACCGATTGACGACCTCGGTAGCGGCCCGAAACCCACGAGCCTGAATCTCACCTAGTGCCCGTATGTTCAGGGCCGGGTCGAACACCGCCGCCCACGGAATATCGGAGACACTGGCGTCATTGTCCCGCTCGGTCACATCAGCTCCCGTGGACTCCCCTGGATAGCCAAACATTTGGCCTGCTCATCGGTATGCTAACGGCATTAACCTCCGGAGGACGGGCCTTGCTAAATCTCTTGCAATCCCAGTTAGCGTTCTTTGGCGCAATTGATGAGGCGGTCCTCTACGCCAAGGAGGGCCACGGGGCGAAACCGGATGAGGTGCTGCGCACCGTGGGAACCCTGCTGCCGGGCACTACCGGTTTCGGGCAGGCCGGCTGGTACCACGAACTCCACGATTTCGCTAACCGGCCCGGAGTACGTAATCGCGGTTGGCGCGGGCCCGTGGCGTTTCCCAGTGTCGAACAGTCACTCGAGTATCTGCAGGCCGAGACGGCGGAGGAGCGGATGCGGCTCGCCACCGATGCGCTGCGCGCCGAGCCAACTCCGGAGCCCACTCCGCAGCCCAGGACCGAGCCCCCGTCCGAGCCCACTCCCAAGGGCACGACCGAGCCCCCTCCCGAACCCCCAAGGACTCCCGCCGCGTTGCCGGAGCGTGTTGCCGGTAGTCAATACACCTCGTACCACGATCCTGTGCTGGCGCGTTCTGCCTACGCGGCAATGGTGCTGGCGAGAATCGACGACCTGGGCGGCATGCCGCCCCGGCTCACCGTGATACCGGATTTGCCTGCGCAAATCATGGGTGGCGGCGGTCAACTTCTGGGGCGGCACCCCCGACCAATTCAACCCCGGCAACCCGACGTCGGAACAGACCGTGCGCGAGCTGCTCGACGAGGCGAAGCGAGTCGAGTCACGGCAACAGTGGCACAGCTTCGCGGCGAAGAAGATCAATCAACAATTCGCCGATCAGTCCCTGCCGTGCTTCGGCACACTCGAGTTGTTCGGCGAGCAGTATTGCAGCACGCTCTACACCAACACGACAGATGACGACCTGACGGTCGATGGACATCGAAGAAAATCCTCGATCCCAGAAACTGGAAGCTGTACGCCAAGTTTTTCTGCGATGTCGTTGCCCAGCCCAAGCCGTACACAGCACACGGATGGGCACGGATTCTGGAAACGATCGGCCCGGAATGCGCTGAGTGGCGCATGAAAACGGCGTTGCTCTTCTATTACGGAGACGACAAGCAACGGCGGTATCTTCCTCAACTACGACCTCGACCCGGATCGCGAGCGCGACTCGGGCATGGTCGAGGTCGATAACGGCTATATCTGGATCACACCGCTGAACGGCACCGACCCTTCAAAGCCGGGCGTGCGGATCCGCACCAGCAAACAGGAACGCGTGCAGGGACTGAGCCCGACTGCCACAGCTGCGCTCGGCTGCCTGCTGGGTTGGGGAACCTATGCCAACGACGTGCTGTCCGGTACGGCCAGCATGGTGCTCAGTGATCCTTCCATCCCTACGCAGCCGTTCGTGCTCACGGTGTTGGCGGGGGACGAGAAGCTGTCCGGCGTTGGGAAACCGGTCCGCGGACCTGCCCAGCTGCCACCGGATTTCGGCCACGCGATGGGCGATGTCCGCAATTTGCTGACCCATCACATCGAGCGGTCGCGAAAGCTCGCGGCCAAGGCAGGCGAGCGGTGGTTGGACGGCATGACGCGCGATGATGTCAAGGAAATCACTAAAGAGTTTGGCAAGCATCTGGAGAAGTTCGCGGTGGAGGCATACAAGACCGCGGAAAGCAACGTGAAACCCCAAGTGACGCCAGAAAGAAGAAGGGCGGCGCCGATGGATGACCCGAGGGCGATCGCGACCCGTTACGCGACGATCACCCGCAAGATGGTCAACGACGCGACACAGGTCGCGATCGATGCTTTCAACAAGATCAACGGCAGCCCCGGCAAATACAAGGGGAAAGACGCGATCAAATCGATGACCAAACTTGCCGACATCGCCATCACCGGGGGGTCAGCGCTTGCCCGGATACCGTTGCAGATCCAGCCGGACAACGGCCCGATGCTGGTCGCCGACGAGGTTGCGTCGGTCGTCCAACGCGCCCTGACCGACGCGGCGGCGGTCGCCGGTGACGTCGCTAAAGAGGTCAATGCGGGCACGTTCAAAACCAAATGGGTCGACTCGGCGGTCAAGTTGACCAGTATCGCCGTGCTTCGCGCGGCCGAGGCCGCCGAAGCCATCGGCGCGGGACCGGGCGTGTTGGCCGATCCGGTGATGACGTTTGGGCCGTATCCGATCGCCGGCGCCAATACTTGGAGACGAGCTTGTGCTCAAGATGGAAAAGCTGGCCCGCCCCGGCGTTGATGAAAACATCGCCGGCCTGGCCAGCTTCACGCCTGCCGGGGGGGTGTTGAAGGCGGGTGCTAAGAAGGAATTCTCGCTGACGATCAACTCCGCAGGGATTGCCAGCGGCATGTTCCAGGCCGACGTCAGCGTTTTCAAAAGCGGTGTTGAACAGCCGAACCTGGCTCAGCAGGTCATTGTCAACCTGTGAGCCGACCCGACCAACCGCCCGGCGTTGACGAACTGCTCGATCGCGCCCTGCGCGCGCTCGCCGAGGGGCATCGGGCGACCGCCAACCGTCTCGCCGAGCAGGTCCTGGCCGTCGACCGTCACAACGTTGATGCCGAGGATCTGCTTGCCGCCCCGGCCGATCCAGGCGAAATCCGAAGGATAACAATCCTTTTCGCGGACCTCGTTGATTCAACTGCGCTGTCGACCCGAATCGAGCCCGAGACATATCGCACTGTGGTTGGACGCTACCGCGACGAGGTGGTACGCGTCGTCCAGCATTATGGTGGCCACCTCGGCAACACCAAGGGCGACGGGCTGCTCGCCGTCTTCGGCCATCCGGAAGCACATGAGGACGATGTCCAGCGTGCCGTGCAGGCCGGACTTGACATTACGCGCGAGGTCGCCGTACTCAGCGCCCGTGTGCGGCGCCGCTTCGGTTTCGATATCGACGTGCGGGTCGGAATCCACCGTGGAATCGCGTATTTGGATACCGCCCAGGATGACGTTTACGGCTTCGCCGCCAACCTCGCCGCTCGGATGTGCAGCCTCGCCGAACCCGGCACCGTCGCCGTTTCTCAGGCCGTCGAGCAACTCACCCGTAGCCGATTCGAACTCAAGGCACAGCTTCCCAAGGCCGTCAAGGGCGTTGACCAACCGGTCCGCCATTTCCTGGTTGTGGCCGAGCGCGACCTGACCCGGACTCCGGCAGGCCCGCTCGTCGGACGAGAATCCGAATTCGCCTACTTACAACAAGCGTGGGCTCAGGCGAGCGTCGGAGAGTTGCGGACCACCGGAGTCGTCTTTGTGGGCGAGGCCGGGATCGGCAAGAGCCGACTGGCGTGGTCGGCCGTCGAAATGGCGGAGCGGTCGCACGGCGTCGTTCTTCAGCTGATCGGCTCGCCGTTCTATACCGACGTCGGGCTACGCCCGGTCCGTCGGCTGTTGGAACGCCGCTGTGGCATCGGCCGCACTTCCCAACCGGAGGAACGACTGCGGCATCTGCGCCGCGAGCTCGAGGAACGTTCACTTGACCCGGCTACCAGCGTCCCGCTTTTGGCTCCTGTGCTGGGCATCGGTCCGGAAACCGGCTATAGCGCTGTACCCGCCGAGGGACGCAAGCTCTATCAGCAAATTACCGGCGCGGTCCACGAATACTTAATGGCATGCAGCCGAGATGCGCCCACCCTCATTCTCGTCGAGGACATGCACTGGTTCGATGAGGACACCTTCGACGTGGTTGGTTCACTCTTGGACGCCGACCTCGGCGGGCACGTCCTTGTCGTGATGACCAACCGCAACCGAATGTCTGCGCCCGACGTCGCGAAAGCGCAATTGTTCGAACTCCAGCCGCTCGGCGACGACGAGGCCGACCAGTTGATCACCGCCTTGCACCCAGGGGTAAGCGCTGAGGAACAACGTGCGATACGCCAACGCTGCGTTGGGATTCCGCTCTACATCGAAGAAGTGGTCGCAAAGCTCAAGGAGCAACCTTCCGACGCGTCTAACTCGCACGTTGTGCCCGACACTCTCTACGAGGCGTTGTTCGCGCGTCTTCGGTCCAGGCAAAGCGCGGTGCAGGTGGTCGAGGCGGCCGCCATTATCGGCAGCCGTATCGAGCGTGGATTGTTGCTATCAGTGCTGGACTTGCCCCAGGGTGAAGTCGATGCGGTGATCGACGAACTGGTGAGTGCTCGTGTGCTGGAATCATTGAGCCAAGAGAGTTTCCGCTTTCGCCATGAGCTACTCCGCGAAGTAGCCGAGGAACTGTCGCCGCCCACGCTTCGCCGTAGTTTGCACAGCCGCATCGCAGACGGCCTGGCATCGACGCAGGGCAATCCCGACTGGCCGTTGATCGCGCGTCACTACGAGCGTGCCGAGCGCTTTTCCGAGGCGGCATCGGCCTACGCCGCGGCGGCGGCCAATGCCCGGCTGCGCGGCGCACTCCGGGAGGCACTGACCTACTTGGCGCATGCCATTTCACAGGCCGAGCGCAGCCCGTCCGGAGGCGAACGCGACCGCCTTGAAATCGCGCTTCGACTCGGGCGCGCATTCCTAGCGCAGGCGGCCGAGGGTGTGGCGAGCCAGAACGCCGCCGCCGACTTCGAACGTTGTCTAGCCCTGTGCAGCAGCGACTTAGCCGACGACGACCTCTTTTCGACCGTAATGTCGCTCTACCCGTACTACACGATGCGGGCCGACCTCGACCGTGCCGAACGGCTGGTCAGGTCGGTGCGCGCGCAGCTCACCGGTCCGCGGGAGTGCTTCCTGCCCATCAACGAATTCGGGCTTGGGATGTTGGCATGGTACCGAGGCGAATTCGGGTACGCCAACAAGAAACTTGAGGTGGCAGCCAATACGCTGACCGAGGCATGCACCCGCGACCTCGAAGCGATGTTGTTCATGCCCAACGACGCCACCGCAGGGCTGTACACCCATCTGGCACTGGCCCGCTACGTCGACGGTGACCTCGCCGGCGTGGCCGCCGAGCTGGATCGAGCCGAACAGCGGTGTGCCGAAATACCCTTTCCCAAAGGCGCTTTCAGTTTGGCCTATGCGCGACAAATGGAGTTGTTGATCCGGGTGGAAGCCGGGCAGCTGCACCGTGCCGCAGAGATCGCGGTCGAGCTGATTACCCTGGGCGAGCAGCACGGCTTCGATTTTTGGGCGCTGGTCGGGACGGCCCAGCAGGCCACAGTGGCAGCCGTATCAGCCTTGGCGGACAATGCCGACCGGGTGATGTTGCAGCCACACGTAGCAGCGCTGACCGCATTCGTCGAAGTGTCGCGAGCGATGGACACGATCTCGCTCGTCACCTTCTACGACGCCATCTTGGCACGCCTGCTCATTGCCAGCGGCGAATTGCCGAAGGCACGCGAGCGCTTGCAAATCGGGCTGGAGTTGGCCGAACGAACCAGGATGCACTTCTACGACGCGGAGTTGTTGCGGCTGCGAGCCCACACCACGGACGACATCGGGGCACGCCGCGAGGATCTCGAGGCGGCCTGGGAGTTGGCCCGGCGTCAGGATGCGCCGATCTTCCAGCTACGCGCCGCGACAGATCTTTTCGCGCTCGACGGTGCACCCGCCCGGCACGCGGTATCGGGCGCGCTGAATGGGTTTTCCGAAGGGAGCAGTTGGCCGGAAGTCGCGCCCGCCCGGGCAATGCTCGAGTGAGACGGCCCGGGGGGAAGGTCGCCATCATTGGTGGCGGCATGGCCGCGTTGAGTGCCGCCTGGCGACTGAGTGAGCCCGGTTCGCGAGACCGCTTCGACTCCATAACGGTGTATCAGCGCGGCTGGCGACTCGGCGGCAAGGCGGCATCCAGCCGCGGTCCCAATGGACGCATCGAGGAGCACGGGCTGCACATCTGGCTGGGATCGTATGAGAACGCGTTCACCCTGCTGCGGGAGTGCTATTCCGAATTGGACAGAGCTGCAACTGATCCCATGGCCCCGATACGAACCTGGGAGGAGGCGATCGCACCAGCCGACAACCCCGGGCTGGCCGACAGGTGGAACGGCGACTGGGTGACGTGGCATGGCACGCACCCACGCGACGACAAGCTGCCCGGCGACCCGGACAGTACGGGCCGCGAACTTACCGCGGTCGCGTTCGTCGAGCGCGCCCTACGACTCGTACTTGCCTTCGCCAACTCGCTCCGGGATGCGGCCCCGGGGCATCTGATGCTCAGCACGTCGCCCAATCCCCCAGCGCCGCCGCCGTCAGCACCGTCGGACGCGGCAATGCGGGCGACGTTGGCAACACTACTGGCAGTGGTGGATCCGCAATTCAGCCAAGCCCCGCCGTCCGACATCCTCGAACACGCGCTTCATGCGGTCCGCGACGCGATCGACGCTGACAATCGAGCCGATCGCAGGCGCAGTTGGGTGTTGATTTCCCTTGTGGTCGCTGCCGTGCGCGGCATCATCGCCGACAAGCTGATCACCGATGCCCGCGGCTTCGGTGCCATCAACGACGAGGACTTCTGCGACTGGATCCTTCGTCACGGCGCACATCGCGACGTTCTCGATTCCGCAATGGTGCGCGGCGTATATGACTTGGTATTCGGTTACCGCGATGGTGATCCGCGGCGCCCCGCGGTTGGTGCGGGGGTGATGACATTCCTTATCGGCCAAGTTCTTTTCGGCTACCGGGGAGCGATTTTCTGGAAGATGACGGCCGGGATGGGCGACGTCGTGGTCGCACCCCTGTATCAGGCACTGCGCAGGCGCGGCGTGGAATTCGAATTCTTCCATCGTCTCGACGGGCTGCATTTGGATACCTCGCGTCAGTCGGTGGCCACGATAACCATGGCCCGCCAAGCCCGACTCGCGGACGGTCTCCAACGCTACGAACCACTGATCAGCGTCGGCGGCCTTCCGGTGTTCCCGAAGCACCCCCTGACCGGACAGCTTCGAACGACCGCTGCACTGGATGCGACGGAATCGTATTTCGGTGCGACCGACGACGCCGAAATACGAACACTGCGACGTGCTGTCGATTTCGATCACGTAGTGCTCGCCGCGTCGATCGGGATGCTGCCAATCGTGGCCGGTGAGCTCATCGATGATCGCCCGGAATGGCGCGACATGACAGCACATGTCCGCACCGTGGCGACCCAGGCCTTCCAGATCTGGCTGAGGCCGGACGAGGCATCACTCGGTTGGAACATGCCCGGAACGACGGTCAGTGCCTATATGCCTCCCTTCGACACGTGGGCCTCAATGCCTCAGACGCTATGGGCCGAGGATTGGCCGCATGCCGAACGACCCGGCACCGTCGCATACTTCTGCGGCAGCCTCGACGCACCCTGGCCCACAACGGATGACCATGTGGTTTACCTAAATCGATACACCGACCAAGTCCATACCGCGGCCGTGAGGTTCCTCGATCGGCATGTGGGGCTTTACTTTCCGAACGCCATCACCGAACAGGGCTTCGCCTGGCATCTGCTCTGCGGAGTGAACGGTCAACGAGGGCGCGAGGCCTTGGCGACCCAGCACGTCAGCGTGAACATCGACCCGTCGGACCGCTACGTGCAGTCGGTGCCCGGCAGCGACCAATACCGGTTGCGGCCGGACGAAAGTGGTTACGACAACTTGGTTCTGGCCGGCGACTGGACAGACTGCGGGATGAACGCGGGCTGCATCGAAGCAGCTGTGATGTCGGGGCTGCAGGCGGCCAATGCACTGCTGGGGCGCGGCCGTTTCCACCGCATTCGCGGGTTCTACATGCCGTGAGCCGGCCCATCCGGTTGACCGGTGAGCGGCTTGCCGGGGCGCAGTGAGCCGATCCAGCCGTCGCGCCGCTCGCCGCGCTGTTCGAGCAGACCCCGCAGCGCCGCCGACACCGTCGAACCGCAAATCCACGCTGCCGGAAAAGCGTCCCTCGTAGTCGATCGCGAACACCGCCACATTGCCCTGCCAGCCCTCGGCGACCCGTTTCACAAAGTCCTGTGCGTCCGACTCGTTGTATGGCACCGGAACAGTCGTCCAGCGCTGAAACTCCGGGTCACGGTTTGCGGATCATCTCGACAAGTCGTCAGGTCACGTCTTACGGCTACCGGCTCTGCCGGCCACTTCGGGGTGCCGAGGTTGTCCATCGCCTCGGCGACGGCGCAGGTTCACCACCGCCGCCCGGCAGACAAATGCGGGGTGCAGCAGGCGAATCGGGTGGTCGATGAGGCTGTTGACTCTGAAGAAGCGCACGGCGACAACCGGATCGGACTCAGAGGCTGTCAGCGCCCAATCCACCAGCCGGGTGGCAACACGCAACCATCTCGACCGTCGCCCCGCCACTGCCGGGAAGGCCAGGTCCAAGCTCGCTACCATCTGCCAGGCCACGCCAATCGGTTTCGCCGAGGCACGAAAATATCGCCGGGGCAGAGCGGCGTCGCCGTTACGCAAACACGCCCGCAGCGCGACGGCCTCCAACGCGGCCACCGTCATTCCCTGGCCGTAGATGGGGTTGAAGCTGCAGATTGCGTCGCCGCAAACCAGCAGACCATCCGGTAGTCGGGACATCTTGTCGTAGCGTCGCCACTGGCTGGACGGCATGTGGTGATGTGCCACCTCGCCAATCGGTTCGGCGGCCCGCATCGCCGCAATCAGATGGGCGGGACAGTACTCCTGGGCGAATGACAGCATGCCTGCCAGATCGCGGGGCGGCTGGTGCCCCACCATCCCGAAGACCGTGAACATCCACGTGTCGTTCTCATAGCCGCTCAGGAACATTCCGGCCGGCCTGTCCGGCGCGGGGCCGATGTCGACCAGCATCTCCTTCAGCGTGCCCGCGGGGATTCGCAGCAGTTGGCTTACGTAGTTCGTATGCATGACGATGTGGTCCTCGACCGGTCGGCCATACCCGAGGCTCTCCAGCAGAGCCGGCGTGTGCGCACCGCGGCCCATCGCATCCATGACGACATCGGCCGTCAGCTCCCGTTCGACACCGTCGTTGGGGCTGACCACCCGCACTCCGGTGACGCGCCGACGATCCGGTGTCGCCGCCAACTCGACTACCTCGTGGCCGCTGAGAATCGTCACGTTGCTCATCGCCTGTAGGCGCCGCCGCACATGGCATTCCAGAAACGGCCTGCTCGGCATGTGGATCGCCAGCGCCTTGGGCTCCTTCGCGACCTTGCCCGAGCGGAGTATGTCGTGGCCACCGAAAGACAGGTGCAGTTTGGACAGCTCTCCGTCGTCCCAAACGGGAGCACCGTCGGCTACCAGTTCATCGAGAAACCCGGGGAAGAGCTCATCGAAGGTCTGCGCGCCGCGGGCCAGCAGAACATGAACATGCCGGCCCTGCGGTACCCCGCGTCGGACAGCGGGGTCGTCTGGTAGCACATCCCGCTCGACAACAGTGACGGTTTCAAAGAAATCAGCCAGGACCCTTGCGGCAAGCAGTCCGCCCATGCTTGCCCCGAGAACGACCGCGCGCTCACCCAGTCCTGCCATGGCGGACCTCCTGTGTGGAAGTCGAACGTTCGTCATCGTCGGCCGAACCACTCCCCACAAGGTACCAACCGACCTACAGCAGTTTCACAAAATTGGCTGAAACGAAGCTCTTTCGTGTGCCACCGTGGGTTTCAGAACTTAATGGGCCGCCGAGTCATGTTGGGGCGCAGTGATAGTCGTGTCTGCAGTGGCTATCAGGGCGTCGAAGCCGGCGGCTGCTGCCTTGGCGCCGTGTTGTTCCAAGAAGTTTCGATAGTCGTTTTCGTCGCCGCGTGCGAGCGCGAGCAGCGCGCGCGAACGCAGCAGCGGGAATTCGTGGAGCACGAAGCCGGGATCGGTGGGTACGGCGGCCAGTCGGTCGATCGCCGCCTGCGCTTCGTCGTGGTCACCAACGGACCCGCGTCGGACCAGCAGTTGCACCAGAACTTCGGTAGCCCTTCCGCGCCAGATCATGTCGCCGCTTTCGTACGCACCGTCCACGACTGCCCGCACCATGTCGATGGCACCATCGAGATCACCGGTGCGGGCCTTCTCCATCGCCAACTCGGGTTCGACGATCGTCAGTGCGCTCAGGGAGAACCCCTTCGTCAGGACGGCGTCGTGGGCTTGGGTGAACAGGTCGAGGCCCGCCTCGCGTTGCGGGCTGTCGTGACTAACCAGGACGAGGCCCCGGCTGAGTCGGCCCATTCCAAGAACGAAGTCGTCGCTGGAACTTTCGGCGATGCGTAGCGCCTCGGCAGTCTCGCGCATGGCGGTCGCATCGGGCGGCAGCGCCCCGAATGGAATGGACGCAACGTACTTCCACAGCAGGGCGAAAACGTAGCTCGTCGGGTCCAGAGGAGCAGCCATCGCGATCGAAGTGGCGGCGTCGTCTTGCCATCCCCGGATTCCCAGGCACATTCTGACGTGGCCGCGCATCGCGATCGCCGTACTCAGCGGTGAGCCGAAGATCAAGTTGCCCTTGGTGACGTCGCCGTCGGCCAAGTCGATGAGTCGATCCGCCAATCGCAGCGCCTCGATCATCTCGCCAGCCTGGCATTTGGCGTAGATGGCCGCGAACAACAGAGCCACGGTCAGCGTCGGATCTCCGATCGATTCGAGCAGCTCACTCTGCTCCGAAGCCACTTGGGCCGCCTCGCGGAAGCGGTTATGAAAAGTCAAGGCCATGATGAATCCGGTCATGCCGATCGCCAGCGAACCTTTGTCGTCAGCCGCTGTGCACAGATCCCGCAATTCGTCGAAACCCGTGTCGGCGATGCTGCCACCGGTTCGCCAAAGGGTGCCGCATAGCAGGTTGCGGGGCGCGATCTGCAACGACGTCCGATCTGGGGCGTCGGCCGGTAGCCGGTCGGCGACCTGACGAGCCCGCTGCCAGTTGGTGCGGGCCGCCCGAATGTCGCGGAAGGCAGACCAGGCGCCGGCGCGCATATGCCAGTCGAACGCCGCACGCAGATCCCCGGCAGCCTCGAGGTTTTCGGCGATCAGGGCTGCGTTCTCGTCGGCCGCCCCGGGGTCCTGCTGCTCGATCGCGACGGCCAAGCGCCGGTGCAGCTCGGTGCGCCCAGACTTCAGCTGTGCCTCGTAGGCCACCGCCCGGATCAACGGGTGCCGAAACGCATACTGCGCGCGCGGGGTGAACATCACCTGATCGATCAATTCCACCTGCAGCAACTCGGCGATCGCGTCCGTCACCTCGATGTCATCCAATAAGGCGGCCACCAGCTCAGCCCTGAACCGCGCACCGCTGACCGCGGCGGCATACAGGAACTGTTTGGCCGGCCTACCGAGGCGGTCGACGCGGGCGGCGATGGTGGCCTGCAGAGTGTCCGGCACACTGATGTCGGCGGCGTCATCACGGCAGAGGTAGGCGCCGCGATCGCCGTCGAGCACACCACGCTGAGCCAGATCACGCACCATCTCCTCGGCGAAGAACGGATTCCCGGCGGCCCGCTCGGCGATCCGCGCGGCCAGAGCACGCACCGAAGGGTCGGTTCCCAGCAGCTCGGTGGTCAATGTCGCGCTTTGCGCCGCGTTTAGCGGTGCCAGGGAGATCGTCTGGCCGCCCGGTGTCCGCGACAACGCGCCCCGGTATTCGGGCCGGTAGGTGACCAGTACCAATGCGGGGCGTTGCGGCACAACCGTGACGAACTCCGCGAGCATGGCCTCGCTGACTTCGTCGATCCAGTGCAGATCCTCGATCACATATTGCGCCGGAGTGGTCCTGGTCAGGGCGACGGCGTTCAACAAGGCCACCACCCGGCGGCCACGGGCATCGGCGGTGATGGCGGGCGGCGCGGCGTCAGGGTCGCCGATGCCGAGCAGGTCGTCCAGTAGCAGGAGGTCCTCGGGGTTGGCGTCGGGAATGCGGGCCCGCACCTGCGCGCGGCCCGCGTGCTCGTCGAGGTCGCTGACGCCGAACACCGTGCGCAGCAGTCGCGCCACCAGATGGAACGGGACCTCGCGGGTATGGGATTCGCAGGCGACGGTGAACACCTCGACCCCGCGGCCGGTGGCCAGCGTCACGGCCTCGCGCATGATGCGGCTCTTGCCGATACCAGGTGGCCCGACCACCCCAACCACACACCCGGCACCGCTGATCGCCTGATCGAGGATGCCTGCGACGGTGTTCATCTCCCAGGTGCGCCCGACCAGGGTCGGCTCGCGTCGGCCGATCCTCACGCGCTCAGCTGCGGCACCGAGTAGCCGACGCGCGAGCAACGGCTCCTCGGCACCTTTGACATCTACCCACTCGGGCGCCCCCAGCACCGTGGCGTATTCGACCAGCCGCGCGGTGGACTCACTGAGCATCACCCCGCCGGGCGGGGCGACCGATTCCATCCGTTGCGCCAACCCAACCTGCTCCCCGACCGCGGTGTACGCCCTTGCATCAGAACTGATTTCCCCGGCGATCACCCGGCCCGAGTTCAGCCCGACCCGTAGCCGCAGCACGACGCCATCGCGGCGCTGCACGTCGTCGGCCAGCTGTACGATTTGCGCTTGGATGTCCAGGGCCGCCAAACAGGCCCGAAAAGCGTGATCCTCCAACGCGACTGGCGCCCCGAACAACGCCATGATGCCGTCGCCGGTGAACTTGTCGACCGTGCCGCCATAGCGCCGAGTAATCGTTGCCGCGCAGCCGAAGACGTCGGCCATGATCTCGCGCAACCGCTCTGCGCCTACCGCCGAGGCGATCGTCAAGGAATTCACCACATCGGCGAACAACACCGTGACCTGCTTGAACTCCGGCTGCTCGCTCGCTTCTGGCGCAGGCGCCCCGCATGCGTCGCAGAACCGGGCACCGTGGCGCAGTTCGGTGCCGCACGCTCGGCACACCGCGCCTGCTGGTCCCATTCGCCTCTCCCGCCGCTGATCACTGGTGCGAACCGCCTGATGCACCAGAGTAATTATCGACCGCTGGGGCTGCCCGGGAAGCCGTTTGGATAACACGACACGCGGGCAACACTTTTGGCCAGCAGTGTCCGGGTGACTGTTCTATGCTTTTCCCCGAAATGCTTAAGCAAATTGAAGCTAATCGACTTTCCCGCTGGTGAATTGCGGGTTTTATGCCCGAGTTCGCATCCGCTTCGAGTAAGTTTTGGTCCGGGGATTGCCACGCAAGGAGCTCTTATGCCGCCTAAGAAGGCGTCGGCAGCGCCAAACGGCAATGCGCACGCGCGGGCAGGGCTGGATTGCTTCATGCGGGAGCGTTATAAGGACGCCGCAAAGCACTATGCCAAGGCGGTGCAAGCCGGCGGCACGAACATCGACGACTGGCGCAAAATGCAAGCCCTCGCGGAGGCCAATGCCGCCGCCGAAATCAACGTCGAAGTGCCCAAGCCGGAGTACTTCAATCGCAAAAAGCTGCTGGACCCTCCTTCGGTTCGCGACGGCGACCTGCCCAGGCCGCCGCGTCGCCGCCGGGACCGCTGCTGCTTCAAGCGACTGCGTCTCTTCCTGGGCGATGCGCTCGGCTCACTAGCGACGGTGGGCATGGATTGGCTCATCGAACGTGTGGGCCGGAAATTCGGCCACCCCGCAAAAGTATGGACCGACTGGTACCACCACTGCTGGGAGGTGGGAGTGCTGATATTGGCCTACATGCGGGAACAGCTGAACGCGCACAACTTGATAAGCACTTACCCGCACGGGGAGCTGGTCGGCTTCCAGAAGCCGGGTCAGCGGCCGCCGCTGGGCGTCACTCATTTCCGCACTGCCGACGGAAGCTGGAACAACCTCGCGGATCCAAAGGAGGGCGCTGCCGGCACTCGCTTCTTGCGCAACGTTGATCTCTCGGTCACCTGCCCCGACCCGCGAGTGCTCGAGCCAAACCCGCGCGAGATCAGCCGCGAGCTGCTCACCCGCCCGGACGATGACGATGGCCGACCCAAGGTGATACCCGTTGAATTCCTCAATCTGCTGGCCGCATCGTGGATCCAGTTCATGAACCACGACTGGGTCAACCACGGGGAGACCTACCCTGACCACTTCATCAGGGTGCCGCTGGAGATTGACGACCCGGCACGCCTTCGCTACGGGAAGACCGAACTCGCGATAGGCGCGACCCAGCCCGACCCGACGTACGGACCCCAGCCTGAGCCGGCCTGCACGAGTTCGATCAACGAGGTCACCCATTGGTGGGACGGCTCGCAGATCTACGGCAGCGACCAGGACACCCAGGATCGCCTGCGCAGCCATCGAATGGGCAAGATGAAGTTGAGCGACGACGGCTTGCTGCCGGTCGAGGGCGCCACCGACGTGGAGGACGCCGGCTTCAGGCGCAACTGGTGGATAGGCCTCACGATGTTGCACACCCTTTTCGTGCGTGAACACAACGCCATCTGCGACATGTTGTACGACGCCTACCCCGCCTGGGACGACAACCGCCTCTTCAATGTCGCGCGGCTGATCAACGCCGGGGTGATGGCCAAGATCCATTCCGTCGAATGGACTCCGGCGATTCTGCCCAACGAGACGCTCGAAACAGGGCTGAACTCGAACTGGTACGGCTTGCTGACCTACAAGCTGCGTAAAAGCAAGGCGCGCAAGACACTGTCCGAGGTGAACATTCGCAACCCCGAACTCGGCGGCATCGTCGGCAACCCAATCAACCAGCACGACAGCCCGTTTGGGCTGACCGAGGAATTTGTCGAGGTCTACCGTCTGCACTCGCTGCTACCCGAGACACTGCAGATTCGGCTCCGTGGCCAGAGGGACATCATCGTGGAGAAAAAGCCGCTGCCCGCCACGCGTCAGCACGGCTCGGTGGACATGACGTCGAAGTACGCGATGTCTGACCTGTTTTACTCGTTCGGCAACCAGCACCCGGGAGCGCTGGTGCTCAACAACTTTCCGCGCTTCATGCAGGAGCTCAGCGTCCCGGGCAATCCGTTCCTGGACATCGGCACGGTGGATATTGTGCGCGCACGCGAACGCGGGGTGCCGCGTTACAACGAGTTCCGCCGTCAACTCGGGCTGAATCCGATCAACAGCTTTGGCGACCTCACCGACGACCCGCAAGTCCTGACAAAGCTGCAGTCCGTGTACGACGACGTCGAGGACCTCGACCTGCTGATCGGCACCCTGGCCGAAGCCAAAGACCGCCGGCCCACCGGCTTTGCTTTCGGCGAGACGGTGTTCCAGATCTTCATCGTGAGCGCGAGCCGACGCCTGCAGGCTGATCGTTTCTACACCGACTGCTACAACGAAGACGTCTACACCCCGGAAGGCCTGCGCTGGATCGACCAGACCGACCTGAAGACCGTGATCCTGCGCCACTACCCTGAGCTCGCCGACACCGGCCTGGCCAACATCAAGAACGCTTTCGAACCGTGGGACGAAACGCCGGAGCTGGATCCCGATCGTCATCCACTGCGCGAGTGGGACTGCGAATTGAAGCACGACCCGTGGCGCGGCGACGCGCACCGCCATGCCTAAGTATCATCGGGAGTGCGAATGCTGAGATGGTATCTGCGACGCGGTATCTGGGACTTCATCACGTGGTTGAAATTCTTCTTTGCGAAGCCGGAGAACATCCAGCTGCCAAAAACAAAGTGGGACCTCATCACACCGACGCCGATGGGCAAAGCGATACCCGACGTGCCACTGACCAAAGTGATGGTATGCCCGCGCGCCCAGATCCCGCCAGATGAACGCAACCCACGGAATACAGGATTCTACGACTTTCAGGTTCGATTCTATAGCATCTGTTCACCCATGCAGCGGGGCCTGCCATCGATCAGCACCAACCCGCACGTGGCGTTGAGGCGAGCGTTCAACGGTCTGCGCCGCAAGCGATTCCACGACCCCGAACTGCCGGCCGAGTATCTGGGCAGCCCGGACCTCGGCTCGCTGGCAGTGCGCGGTCCGTATGCCTGCTACACGCGACGCCCAAGAAAGAACGCTCCGTGGCAGTGGGACCTTCGCATGCTCGACAAGTACGAGCACCACTCCGGGCTGGTAAAGATCGGTTCGCGGGTGTTGTTCCGCGAGGATCCCGTGCGACGTTCGTTGCGGGCCTACCGCATCGAATGCGCCCTGGGCAAAATCGAGCCGACCGACCCAGAGTGGGATCAGGCATGCAAGATCGCGTTGTGTGCCGCCACGACGCACCTCTCGCTAGTGCGCCATTTCAACTGGGTGCACTTGGCAGGCGGCGCGCAGTTGGCCATTGCGACGCGCAACCGCCTTACCCGCAACCACCCGCTGTTCAGGCTGCTGTGGCCATACATCGTCGGCACCCTGCAGAGCAACGACATCGTCACCCGCGGGCAGATGGCACGTGGCGGCGACTTCGAGACGACCTTCAGCTTCACTTTCAAGGGGATGTGCGAGTTATTCGACGACACCTACGGCGAATATCGGCACAGCGTGAATGACCCTGTGAAAGACGGAGATTCGCGACAGGTGCGCGGCGTGAAGTTCGACACACCGACGCAGCAGAACATGGAGGAGCTGTTCGACGTCATGCACCGTTTCGTGCGCAACTATCTCGAGATCTACTGGCCGCGGAATGCCACGGGCGCCAAGGACGTGCGCCGCGACCCCGAGACGCTGGCCTGGCTCAGGGAACTTAACGGTCTCCTTCCCAACGGAGTCGGCGTGGACCCCACACGATTCACGTGGGACGAGTTGGCGCGGATGCTGGCCGGCCAGCTGTACTTGGTGACCGCACAGCACGAGATCCTGGGCAGCTTTATGTGGAACTACCAGCTGTGGACACACCGCCAGCCGGCGCGGATTTATCCGGACTTCCGGCCCGAGCCACTGGACGTCTACCAGCGGCTGGTCAACGCGAACTACATTCTGAACGTGCACCGGCGCGCGCTGATGCACAATTTCGGTGACCTCGCGCTTGATTACCGCGCCAAGGCGGCAATGTTGCAGTTCCAGACCGACCTCGCCGTGCTTCAGCTAAAGATGGACAGCCAACCGCATGCGGTATGGAAAATCTATCCCCGCGGCTTGAAGGTCAACATCAACGCCTAGTCGCCGTGAGGCAGCCCATCCGGTTCCCCGGTAAGCGGCTCGCCGCGACGCAGTGAGCCGATCCAGCCGTCGCGCCGCTCGCCGCGCTGTTCGAGCAGACCCCGCACCGTCCCCTCCATTCGGAACCCGCACCGTTGGGCAACCCGCCGCGACGCCCCGTTGCCAACTTGCGCACGCCAGTACACCACCTGGATGCCCTGCAGCCCGAAACCCCAAGCCAGCAACAGCCGCAGCGCGCGGGTCATCACGCCCCTGCCCCGCGCCCACGGTGCCAGCCCGAAGCCCACCTCAGCGCCGACGATACCGTCGAACCGCAAATCCACGGTCCCGGCGAAGCGTCCCTCGTACTCGATCGCGAACCGCGCCACATTGCCCCGCCAGCCCTCGGCGACCCGTTTCACAAAGTCATGCGCGTCCGACTCGTTGTATGGCACCGGAACAGTCGTCCAGCGCTGAAACTCCGGGTCACGGCACTGTGCAACGATGTCGTCCACGTCGCCGGGAAGCGGCAGCCGCAACATCAGATCCGGCCCGTCGGTCAGCTCGGGAGCCGCCGGCAGCTGCACACGTTTGCCCGATGTCATCTCGACATTCTCGTCGACCAGACAGCCGACCCGAAACGGATTTTCAGCGGTGCGCGACCACCGACCGCAGCTCGCCGGCCAGATCACCGCGACGGCCGACCGTCACACCACCCAATCCGAGCCAGCCGGCCATCGTGTCCAGCTCGCCGGCCAGTGCTGCAGCCACCCTCGACGGCGAACGATCCGGTTCGACGAACGCGCCCACGACGTGCAGCGCGTCCGCGGAACGATCGGCTTTGAGGTCGACCCGCCCAACCAACTCACCGTCCAGCAGAAACGGCCACACGTAGTAGCCGTACTGACGCTTGCTCGCAGGCGTGTAGATCTCGATGCGGTAGTGGAATTCGAACAGCCGCTGTACCCGCGGACGGAAAAAGATCAGCGGGTCGAATGGGCACAGCAACGCCGTACCACGGTCATGCCGCGGAATCGTCTGCTCCGCAACCAGATACGCAGGCGCCGACCAGCCGTCGACCTCGACGCGGTTCAGCTCGCCGTCGGCTACCAGCTTGGCGATCGCCGGCTTGGCCTGCCCGGCGGCCAACCGGAAGTAGTCGCGGATGTCGGCCTCGGTGCCCACCCCCAGCGCGGTGGCCGCCCGCAGCGTGAGCTGCCGGACGGCGTCATCCTCGTCGACGTCTCGCGACAGAACATCGGCGGGCAGCACCCTCTCCGTCAGGTCGTAATGCCGGGCGAACCCGACCCGGGTGGCGGTGGTGAGCACGCCGGCAGCGAACAACGCCTCGGCGACCCACTTGGTGTCGGTGCGGTTCCACCAGGCGCCCTTGGCGCTTCGTGGCGCAGCGGCCAGATGGTTCTCGATCTGCCCGGCGGTAGACGGCCCCAGTTCGTTTACGGCGGCGACGATGTCGTCGGCCAACCGTGGGTTGGCCTTGACGATGTGGCTGCCCCACCGGCCGTGCCGGTATTTGCGCATCCGCCAGCGCAGCAGCGGCCAGTCGTCGACAGCCATCAGCGCCGCCTCGTGCGCCCAGTACTCCACCAGCAGCCGAGGCGACCGCGCCGTGTGGTCCCACGCCGCGCGGTCCAGAATGCCACGGTCGTAGGGCCCGAGTCGGCTGAAAACCGGTGCATAGTGGGCTCGCACCGCGACCGAAACCGAATCGAGCTGCAGCACCTGGATGCGCGAGATCAGCCGCCGCAGGTGCGCGCGGGTGACCGGCCCGCCGGGCCGCGGCTCGCTAAATCCTTGGGCCGCAACGGCTATCCGCCGGGCCTGCGCGGCGGTCACCCTAAGAGGCCGGATCGACACGGCGACGAGAATACCGGTCCGTGGGGACACCCTCAGCCGCGAGGCTTACCCAGTGCCCTCCGGCGGATTCTTGACCTCTTGGTATGCCGACTCAAGAGCGGCCGGAACCGCTTCCAGGTCGCGGTATACCCCCATCAATTGCTCGAGGATCTTGATGCGCTGCTGACTCGCCTCGTCCACCGCCCGGCGGGCCTGCTCACGATATTCATCAGCCTCCTGCTTTGCGTCGGCGAGCAGCTGCTCACGCTCCTGCTGTGCGTCAGCGCGCATAATGGCCAGTTCGCCGTCGAGCTTCTTCTGGGATTGCTTGTAGTCGGCTTCTAGGGCTTCTTGCTGTGCGACCAGGTCCGCCAACTGCTCTTTGTGCTTTCGCTGCTCAGCCTCGACCTCGGCCTCGGCCGCGGCAATCAGCGCCTCGGCTTCGGCTCGCGCCTCGGCCTGCATATCGGAAACCTCGTCGACCGCACGCCGCAGCATCTGTGCCATCCGCTGTTGCATCGCGTGGGGCGACGGTGAGGTGTCCGTGAGGACGGCGACCTCCTTCCGCAGCGCGGCTGCCTCATCGCCGAGGTCCTTCAGCCGGGCTCTTAGGCTCTCGACGTCGTCGAGCACCAACTGCTGCTTGGTGGCCAACATCTCGATGTAGGCGTCAACCGCAGCCGGATCGTAGCCCCTGAACATGCGAGAAAACGTTTTTGCGGATTCAGGTTCCACTGCCAATTCCCCTTCCGAAAACGCCTGGTGAACCCGGTGGATCTGACCTCCAGGTCGAATATGTCACGGTCATGCCGTTGGCATGGACATGAGCGCTCACTCCCGACAGTAGCTGTGCCACCGGTACCGCAGACCCGCGCGGCTGGTCTGCCACTCCCCGGGCGTGCCGACCCACTCCTCATCGAGTACCGGGGCGACGGCGTCACCGTCGTCGCGAGGCAGGTCGATGTCGATCTCGGTGACCTCGCACCGGCTAGCTCGTGGCATCGCCAGGGTATAGATCTGTTCGCCGCCGACCACCCAAGTGTCGGGGTCGGTCAGGGCGTCGTCAAGACTTTGCACCACAGTTGCGCCGTCGGCCATGAAGTCAGTTTGGCGGGTCAGTACGACGTTTCGGCGGCCCGGCAGCGGCCGGAACTTGGCCGGCAGCGATTCCCAGGTGCGACGGCCCATCACCACGGTGTGGCCCATGGTCAGCTCTTTGAAGTGGGCCAAGTCCTCCGGTAGCTGCCACGGGATATCACCACCGCGGCCGATCACGCCTGAGGTCGACTGCGCCCAGATCAGGCCCACTCGCGTCACACGCGCCACTCCTTGATCCCGGCTACGCCGGCATCATCGTCGTCGGCGCAGCTCATACCGCGACGGGGGCTTTGATCGCCGGGTGCGGGTGATAGTTCTCCACGACGATATCGTCGTAGGTGTAGTCGAATATTGAATCTCTATGCGCCAGAACAAGTTTCGGATACGGCCGCGGGTCGCGGCTCAGCTGTTGGGTGACCTGCTCGACGTGGTTGTCGTAGATGTGGCAGTCGCCGCCGGTCCAGATGAACTCGCCGACCGCCAAACCGGACTGCGCGGCCATCATATGGGTCAGCAGCGCATAGCTGGCGATGTTGAACGGCACACCGAGGAACAGGTCTGCGCTGCGCTGGTAGAGCTGGCAGCTGAGCCGGCCGTCGGCCACATAGAACTGGAACAGCACGTGACACGGCGCCAACGCCATCTGCGGGATTTCGCCGACGTTCCAGGCCGACACGATGTTGCGTCGCGAATCCGGGTCGGTCCGCAGCAGCTTGAGCGCCGCGCTGATCTGGTCGACTTGTTCACCGGAAGGCGTCGGCCAGGAGCGCCACTGCTTGCCGTAGACCGGGCCGAGATCGCCGGTGTCGCTGGCCCATTCGTCCCAGATCGTGACTCCGTGCTGCTGCAACCAGGCGACGTTGGAGTCGCCGCGCAAAAACCACAGCAGCTCGTACACCACCGACTTCAGGTGCACCTTCTTGGTGGTGATCAGCGGGAAGCCGGCCGACAGGTCGTACCGCATCTGGTGGCCGAACAGGCTGCGAGTTCCGGTGCCGGTGCGATCGGCCTTGGGCGTGCCCCGCTCGAGTACCAGGCGCAGTAGATCCTCGTACGGCGTGGCGATCGGCACGCGGTCAGCTTACGTCCAACTCCGGGGAGTAGAACGGATGGCATGCCGAACATCACCGACACCGTCACCACTCCCGACGGCACCTGTCCCGTCCGCCTGTTCACCCCTGAGGGAGAGGGTCCCTGGCCCGGGGTGGTCATGTACCCCGACGCCGGCGGCGTGCGCGACACCTTCGACGAGATGGCCGCCAAGCTGGCCGACTTCGGTTATGCGGTGCTGCTGCCCGACGTCTACTACCGGATGGGCGACTGGGAGCCCATCGACATGAAGACCGCATTCAGTGATCCCGAGCAGCGCAAACGACTGATGTCGATGATCGGCAGCATCACCCCGGACACGATGGCCACCGACGCCGCGGCGTTTTTCGACTACCTCGCCGCTCGCCCGGAGGTGAGCGGGGACAGATTCGGCCTGACCGGCTACTGCATGGGCGGACGCACGGCGGTGGTGGTTGCCGGACGTCTTCCGGACCGGGTCGCGGCCGCGGCATCGTTCCACGGGGGCGGGCTGGTGACCGACAGCGAGGACAGCCCGCATCTGCGGGCCGACCAAATTCAGGGCGTGGTGTACGTGGCCGGCGCGGAGAACGACGGATCGTTCACAGCCGACCATGCCGAACAGCTGGAAAAAGCGCTTACGGCGGCCGGCGTCGACCACAAGATCGAGACCTATCCGGCTGCCCACGGGTACGCCGTCCCAGACAACGCGTCCTATGACGCAGCCGCCGCCGACCGGCATTGGACGGCAATGCGCGAGTTCTTCGGGGCGAACCTGGCGGGTTGATCCGCGTCCCACCATGCGCATAGACGCGATGACGACTCCGGCGCCGCTGGGCCAGATCGGTGACCTCGCCCGACGAATACAGTCCGCCGGGTTCTCCGGTCTGTTGTTCACCGAGACGGGCCGCACGGCCTACCTCAACGCCGCCGTCGCCTCGCAGGCCGCGCCCGCCCTCGAGCTATCCACGGGCGTCGCGGTGGCTTTTCCGCGCAGTCCTTTCGTCACGGCGGCCGCCGCATGGGAGCTTCAGGAAGCAACCTGCGGAAAATTCCGGCTTGGTCTGGGCACGCAGGTGCGCACTCACGTCGTGCGGCGCTACGGCGTGGACTTCGAACGACCCGGTCCACGGCTGCGCGACTACCTGCTCGCCGTAAAGGCGTGCTTCTCCGCGTTTCGCAGCGGCAAGCTCGATCACCACGGCGAGTTCTACGACCTCGATTTCATTACGCCGCAGTGGAGTGCCGGGCCTATCGACGCTCCTGACCCCAAAGTCGATATCGCAGCGGTGAATCCGTGGATGCTGCGGATGGCGGGCGAAGTGGCCGACGGGGTGCACATCCATCCGCTCGGCGAGCCCGGCTACCTCAGGCGTCGCGCTGTACCGAACGTCGCAGAAGGAGCGACGAAGGCGGGGCGCACGATGTCGGATATCGCCGTGATCGTCCCGGTGATGACGATTGTCGGCGACAGCGACGAAGACCGCGACAGAGAACGAGAACTCGTGCGGGTGAGCATGAGCTTCTACGGAAGCACACCCAACTACGCGTTCATTTGGGACGAGGCCGGCTTCGAGGGAACGACCGCCCGAATTCGCGAAAAGCAAAAGGCCGGCGACTTCGCCGGGATGGCGGCCCAGATTACCGACGAGCACATCGCGGCCTTTGCCACCGAATCGACCTGGGACGGGTTAGCCGACGCACTAACCGAAAAGTACGCCGACGTCGCGACTCGGCTCGTGCTGTACAACGCCCTGAGCGATCAAGAGCGCATCGAGCGGTATGGCGAGGTGGCGCGTCAGGTCACCGTCCAATCAACCGCTGCATGAAGTCGGGATAGCGCGCGCCCTGCACCTCGATGCCCGCCGCGGCGTCGTCGATCTCGCGCAGGTCGTCGGCGCTCAGCTCGACATCGGCCGCGCCGAGGTTTTCCTCGAGGCGGTCCAGGCGCCGAGTGCCGGGGATCGGCACGATCCAGGGACGCTGCGCGAGCAGCCAGGCCAAAGCGATCTGGCCGGGCGTCGCGCCCTTGCGGGCTGCGATCGTCTGGAGTAGCTCAACCACGGCGCGGTTGGCCTCGCGGACGTCGGCGGCAAAGCGCGGAATGCTGCTGCGGATGTCGGAGCTGTCGAAGTGCGTGTTCTCGCTGATGCTTCCGGTCAGGAAGCCTTTGCCCAGCGGGCTGTACGGCACGAAGCCGATGCAGAGTTCTGCCAACGTCGGCAGTATTTTCTCTTCGGGTTCCCGCCACCACAGCGAGTACTCGCTTTGCACAGCGGTGACCGGTTGCACGGCGTGGGCGCGACGAATGGTCTCCGCCGACGCCTCTGACATCCCGAAATGCTTCACCTTGCCGCTTTGAATTAACTCCCTGACCCTCCCGGCCACGTCCTCGATGGGCACCTCTGGGTCGACCCGGTGCTGGTAAAGCAGGTCGATGGTCTCAACGCCGAGCCGCCGCAGCGAGTTGTCGGCAACCTCTTTGATGTGCTCGGGCCGGCTGTCTAGTCCGACGATGTTGCCGTCGGCGCCGAAGGCGAAGCCGAACTTGGTCGCGATCACCACCTGCCCCGCGAATGGCGCCAACGCTTCGCCGACCAGTTCTTCGTTGTCCCCATAGGCTTCCGCGGTGTCGAAAAAGGTGACGCCGCGCTCGACGGCGGCGCGGATCACCGCGATCATCTCGGCTTTGGACCCCGACGGCCCGAAGCCGCGGCTCATGCCCATGCAGCCCAATCCGATCGCCGAGACCTCGAGGTTGTCACCGAGGATGCGCTTGTCCACTTTGTGCTCCTGTCGTTCGTCAGGACACCGGCAGGCCAACCAAATCCGCCAACCGGGTGCGGTGGCGGTAGGCGGTGCCGAAGGCCAACTGATCGCTCTTAGCCCGCTTTAGATAAAGATGCGCCGGGTACTCCCAGGTCATCCCGATGCCGCCGTGCAGCTGAACGCATTCCTCGGCGGCGTGCACGGCGGCGCCGCTGCAGTAGGCCTGCGCGACGGCTGCGCCGATCGCCGCTCCGTCTCGGCGAGCAGCGGTGTCGGCGGCGTATCGGGCGGCGGCCGCGGCGGAGTTGACTTCGATCCACAGATCCGCCAGCCGGTGCTTGATGGCCTGGTAGGACCCGATGGCCCGGCCGAACTGCTTGCGCTGCTTGACATATGCCAGTGTCGTGTCGAAACACCACTGCGCGATGCCCAGTTGCTCGGACGCGAGCAGGGCCGCACCCGTCTCCAGCGCCGTCCTCACCGCGGCCTCGGCAGGCGCAGCGTCGACGCGCGACGACGCAGCCCCGGAAAACTCAACATTTCCAAGCGGTCTCGTCATATCCAGGGTGAGCACCGGCGACACGTCGACACCCGCGGCGTCGCGGGACACGGTGTGCAACTCCAGCCCGTCGCGTCCTGTCACCGGGACCACCAGCACGTCGGCCTCGCTCGCGCCGGCCACGCTGGTGACCCGTCCGGTCAGCCCGTCGGCGCCGACGGCAACGCCGGCGACCGCGTCGTCGGGCGCGCTGGACAGTGGCAGGGCCAGCGCGGCGGTGAGCGAACCCGCCGCTAATCCCTTGACCGTCTCGGTCTCGCCGGACTCCAGCAGCGCGACGGTGGCCAGCACCGCGCTGGACAGGAACGGCACCGGTGCGACGGCTCGGCCGATCTCCTCCATCACGACGGCGGCCTCACGGGCACCCGCACCGGCGCCGCCGAGTTGCTCGGGCACCAGCAAGCCGGCCATGCCCAGATCGGCGGCCAGTGCGTGCCAGACTTCGGAAAAGTCATGCGGCGCAGGGCCGTAGGCGCGCATCACCGACTCCGGCGGGCACTTGTCGGCGAACAGGCGGCGTACGCTGTCCCGCAATGCTTCCTCGGTGTCCGAATACAGCAGATCGGTCATCGAGCTGCTCCTTTATCTAAATCCTTGTATGCGATGTCCTTGTCGACTCGATGTTCCGGAGGCAGGCCGAGGATGCGCTCGGCGATGGTGTTGCGCAGGATCTCCGATGTGCCGCCCTCAATCGAGTTGCCCCTGGCCCGCAGGTAGCGATACCCCGGCTCGCGCCCGGTGAAATCGACCACTTCGGGTTGGCGCATGGTCCAATCGTCGTAGCGCAGCCCGGATTCGGGGTGCAGCTCGATTTCGAAACCCGAGATCGCCTGGGCCAGACGGGCGAACGTCACCTTCATTCCGGCGCCCTCAGGCCCGGGCTGACCGGCGGTGAGCCGCTGGCGCAGTCGCAGGCCGGTGAGCCGGGCGACCTCCGCTTCCACCCACAGCCGCATCAGCTCGTCGTGCATGGCGGGATTGCGCAGCTGCGGTTCGGCCCGCCAGGCCTCGGTGACTTTGCCGATCATCCCGGTTTCCCGCGTGACGCCGAGCATGGAGCCGATGGCAACCCGTTCGTTGTTCAGCGTGGTGGTCGCGACCTTCCAGCCACCACCCACGGCGCCGAGCCGGTTCGCGTCGGGCACCCGGACGTCGGTCAGGAACACCTCGTTGAATTCGGCTTCGCCGGTGATCTGGCGCAGCGGACGGACGTCGACGCCGCCGACGGTCATATCACACACGAAATAGGTCAGCCCTTGATGTTTGGGAACCGTCGGGTCGGTCCGCGCGACCAGGATCGCCATCTGGGCGTTCTGCGCGCCCGACGTCCACACCTTCTGTCCGTTGACGATCCAGTCGTCGCCGTCGCGCACTGCACGGGTGGCAACGCCCGCCAGGTCGGATCCGGCGCCCGGCTCACTGAACAACTGGCAGTAGATGTGCTCGCCGGTGAACAACGGCCGCAAGAACTTTCGCTGCTGCTCTGCGCTACCGAACGCGGCGATCGTCGGCGCCGCCATTCCCATCCCGATGCCGTTTCGTCCCCCGCCGCCGGGCGGCGCGCCCGCCGCGGCCAGGTCGGCCTCGACCTGCGACTGAAAGCTTCGCGGCAGCTCCAGCCCGCCGGAACCGCGTGGGAAGTGCACCCACGCCAGTCCGGCGTCGAACCGCGCCGCGAGGAAATCCCGTGGGTCACTGCTCGTCGGATCGTGCTCGTCGAGCAGCGCCCGCACCCGCGCGCCCAGGTCCTCGGCGATCGCTTGTTCGTCAATGCCCATGGACGTCTCCCGTCAGCTCAGATACCAGCATCCTCCGCCACTTCGCGCGCCTTGCGAACCAGTGCGTCGATCCATCGGGCGGTCGGCGTACCGGCAGCGGCCTTGTTCTGCGGTTCGTCGATCGCGCGGCGCATCACGCCCTCAGCGATGACGGCGACCTTCCACAGCCCCAACGCATGCCAGTACTTCAGCGTCGCCGCATCACGCCCGGTCTGCGACAGGTATACCCGCGCCATCTCGGCGCGGTCCGGAAAACCGTCAAGTGCAGCGGCCGCGAAGCCTCCCGCAGTGTCCTCCTCGCCGGGCTCCGGCCAGTACGCCAGCAGACTGCCCATATCGGCCAATGGGTCACCGAGGGTGGACAACTCCCAGTCCAAGACGCCGATCACCTCCCCGGTCGCGTGCGAGGTTATGACGTTGCGCAGGTGAAAGTCGCCATGCACCAACGTCAGTTCCTGACGCTGCGGCGCCGCGGCGATCAGCCGGCGGGTCAAGTCGTCGAGATCGGGCAGTTCCCGGGTCTTCGACTGTTCCCATTGCCCGGCCCAACGTTTTAGCTGGCGGTGCGCGTACGGCTTGTGGCTGGCCAGGTCGTCGAGGCCAGACTCTTCCAGGTCGACCGCATGAATCTTGGCCAAGGTGGTGGGCAGCGAGAGTCCGATTTCCCTGCGGCGCTGCGGCGTCAATGACTCCGCGATCGGCATCCGGTCCACTACCAGGCCGTCGACGAATCCCATCAGCAACAGTGGGACACCGGCGGCATCCCGGGTCAGCCCGTACACCCGGGGCGTGGGCACAGGGGTGTCCTCGAGCGCCGACAGGATGCGCGCCTCTCGTGCGACATCGTGCGCGGACGCCAACAACTCTCCCAGCGGCGGACGGCGCAACACCCACCTTCGCTCTTGGGCGTCGCGCACCAAGTAGGTCAGGTTCGACTGCCCCAGCCCGATGCGCTCGAAGCTCAGTGGCCCGGTGAACGGGATCCCGAGCTGCTCGATCCAGTCGGCAACCGCGGTCGGATTGGTTCCGACGAGCGTCGCGCTAGCCACCGAGACCGGCTCCGGCGCGGAACATTAGCGCATTGCCGAGCAGCTGACCGCCGTCGATCACCAGGGTCTCGCCGGTTATCCAACTGGCCGCGTCGGAGACCAGGAAGGCGACCGCGGCCGCCACATCGGCCGGCTCACCGATTCGGCCCAGCGCCGTGGACGCCGACAGCGCCTGCTCGTGTTCCTTCCACAGCGCCTCGGCAAGCCGGGTGCGCACCACACCCGGGCAGATTGCGTTGACCCGAACTCGCGGTGAAAGTTCCAGCGCCAGTTGCTTGGTGACATGGATCAGGGCGGCCTTCGTCGTGTTGTACAGCCCAAGGTTTGCCTCGAATGCCATACCGCCGATCGAGGCAGTGTTGACCACAGCACCGCCGTGCTCACCCATCCATCCCTTGACCGCCAACGAGGTCCACAACAGCGGCGCCCAGAGGTTGACGTCGAAGATTTTGGCGAAGCGTCTGTGGTCCTGATCGATCAGCGGGCCGAACGCCGGGTTCGTTCCCGCGTTATTGACCAGGATGTCCACGCTGCCAAAGCGGTTGAGCGTGAGGTCGATACAGCGTTGCGCCGCATCCTCTTCGACGGCGTGAGCGGCGACGCCGAGAGCGTTGCCACCGATCTGCGCCGCTGCCGCGTCGGCGCTCTCCTGCTTGCGTGAGGTGAGCACCACATTCGCCCCAGCGTCAGCGAGTTGCTGCGCGATAGCCAGCCCGATTCCCCGCGAGGCTCCGGTGATGACCGCGGTGCGGCCGGTCAGGTCCAGTGACATTTCAGCTCACCTTGGCGACCTTGACGGCGGAAGGCCGGTCCGAGTACTTGCGTAGTTCCTGACGGGCAATGGCACGCTTGTGCACCTCATCCGGGCCGTCGGCGAGGCGCAGTGTACGCAGATGCGCCCAGGCCAGGGCAAGCGGGAAGTCGTCGGTCACCCCGCCGCCGCCGTGCACCTGGATCGCCCGGTCGACGACCTTCAGCGCGATCTTCGGAGCCGCCACCTTGATCGCCGCGATCTCCGTTTGCGCCGCCTTGTTGCCGACCGTGTCCATCAGGTAGGCGGCCTTGAGCGTGAGCAGTCGGATCATCTCGATCTCAATGCGTGCCTCGGCGATCCAGTCTTGGATGTTGGCGTTCTCGCTGATCGGTTTGCCGAAGGTGACGCGGGACTGCGCCCGCTTGCACATCAATTCCAGCGCCCGCTCGGCCATGCCGATTGCACGCATGCAGTGGTGGATGCGGCCGGGCCCGAGGCGTGCCTGGCTGATCGCGAAGCCCTCACCTTCGCCCTTGAGCACGTCTTTGCGTGGGACCCGCACGTCCTTGAAGTCGATTTCGGCGTGGCCCTCCCGATCCTGATACCCGAATACGGGCAACCCGCGCAGCACGGTGACACCGGGGGCGTCGATGGGCACGACCATCATCGACTGCTGCCGGTGCGGGGCGGCCGTCGGATCCGTCTTACCCATCACGATCATGACCTTGCAATTCTTGTGTAAGGCGTTGGAGGCGAACCACTTTCGTCCGTTGAGGACGTACTCGTCACCGTCGCGCACCATCGACAGCTGGACATTCGTGGCATCCGAGCTGGCCACCTGAGGCTCAGTCATCGCGAACGCCGAGGCCATGGTCCCGTCCAGCAGCGGCTTGAGGTACTTCTCCTTGTGCTCGTCGGTACCGAAGAGCGTCAGTACCTCCATGTTGCCGGTATCCGGCGCGTTACAGTTGCACGCCTCGGGGGCGAGGTGGCTGCGGCCCATGATCTCGGCGAGCGGTGCGTACTCGAAGTTGGTAAGCCCGGGTCCCCACTCGGAGTGCGGGTGGAAGAGGTTCCACAATCCCCGTCGTCGCGCCTCCGCTTTGAGCTCCTCGAGGATCGGCGGCTGAAAGTTCGGGTCGCCGGATTCGCGCATCTGCTTGTCGTAGACGGCCTCGGCCGGGTAGACGTGCGAATCCATGAACTCCAGCAGATCCGCGCGATACTTCCTGGCTCGATCGGATATTTCGAACAGAGACATGCGAACTCCTCACGGTACTCGCTGAAATCAGCGGGTCTAAGACGGATCTGGGTCCAGCAGGCTGCGCTGGTAACGGCGCATGCCGCGCAGCCAACGGTCGTAGTCGGCGGCCTTCTGCCGGTACATGTCCAGCACGCTCGGATGTGGCAGGATCAGGAACCGCTCCTCGTCGATGGCCTGAAGGACGATGTCGGCGACCGCGGTTGGCTCCAGCACATCACCCGCGGCGGTGACCGCCCGGGTGGCGAGGCTGCCCAGCACGCCGCCGGACTCCTCGCCGGAGTACAGCAGCTTGGTGTTCACCCCCATCGGGCACAGACAGCTCACCCGCACCCCTTGGTCGCCGTAGGTGATGTTGAGCCACTCGGCGAAGCCGACCGCCGCGTGCTTGGTGACCGAATAGGTGGCGGAGCCGAGCTGGGTGAGCAGTCCCGCCGCCGAGGCGGTGCTCACGAAATAGCCCTCGCCCCGCTCAACCCAGGTGGGCACCAGCAATTGTGCGGCACGGAGGTGAGCGCGCAGGTTGACATCGATGGACCGGTCCCACTCGTGCTCGCTGATGTCGAGTCCCGCGACGCCGGTGATGCCCGCGTTCGCGAAATACAGGTCCACCGGGCCGAATTCGCTGTCCGCGAGATCGATCAGCCGTTGGATTTGGGAGGTGTCGGATGCGTCGGCGCCGATGCCAACGGCCGTGCCGGGCTGGTCGGCGTTCACACTTTCCGCCACTGCGAGCGCGGCGTCCGCGTCCAGGTCGGCAACGACTACCCGGGCGCCCTGCTGAGCCAGTTTCGCGGCCAGCGCGCCGCCGATGCCGCCCCCACCGCCGGTGACAATGGCGACCTTTTGGGCAACCTTCACAAGAGAATCCTCGTAGTCGCGGGCAAAGAAAACGGCCGAAACGAACTCCGTCCGGTCGGCTGAACTCTAGTTGAATCTGGAGCCAAATTCAACTTCGATTCCAAGGGTAGGCCCGGATGGCGCAGGCGCGGTCAGCGGTGGCCGGGAAACCGAAGCGCGTTCGCCCACAGCCGGGTCAGGGTGGACACCAGCGCGTCGAACTCGGGTTGCTCGCCGTCGGCTTCATCGCTCTCACCGAGCGTGAACACGCTGTACGCGAGCCGACTGACCATGCCCGATAGCGCGCTTGAGGCGAGCAACGGATCGACGTCGGGGTCAGCGATCCCCCGGGCCTGCAGGTCGGCGATCCCGCGCGCGTTGCGCTGGATGAACGCCTCTGCGCGGCGCCTGCGGAAATCGCGGAACTCCGGATCCACCTGCGCGACCTGTTCGAGCAGACCCATTAGCTTGGCATTGCGTCGATATGCCTCGAGATACGCCCGGTTGCTGGCCTCCAGCACCGCGTACGGGTCATCCTCGTCAGCCACCCGGCCCATGCCCGGATGCATCATGTCCTGCTGTGCCTCCTCGAGGACGGCAGCAAAGATCTCCGCCTTGTTGGCGAAGTAGGTGTAGAACGACCCGGTCGCGCATTTGGCCGCCTTGGTGATGTCGGTGAGCTTGCAGTCGACGTAGCCGTCCCGCTCGAACACTTTCCGCGCTGCGGCGATCAACGCGGCCCGGGTCCGGGCTCCGCGTACCGTCGCCGGTCGTGGTCGCGCTGGCGCTGCGAGCTCCATCGACGGCACATTCTCGTGCGCACCGAAAGCAATCAAATCCATCAAGTCAATATAGTTGAATCCGGCCTCAGATTCGAGAAATGAGCACGGTTCAGCCGTGCGAGAGGCTACTGATCCACGCCCGAGAGTCCGCCGGGTCGATCACGTCGTCGAGCTCGAAGGTAGTGGCCGAGGTGAGCGCCTTGCCGTGCTGATAAGCCGCCTCGACCAACTTGTCGAACAGATTCTGGCGTTCGATCGGATCGGTGACGGCGGCCAACTCCTTGCTGAATCCCAGGCGCACCGCACCTTCGAGGCCCATCCCGCCGATCTCCCCCGTCGGCCAAGCGACCGTGAACTCCGGGGCGTGGAAGGAGCCGCCGGCCATGCCCATCGCTCCCAACCCGTAACCCTTGCGCAGGATGATCATCCCCAGCGGCACGGTCAGTCGAGCGCCGACGATGAAGAGCCGACTCATCCGCCGGACCGCGCCGTGGACTTCGGCATCCGGTCCGACCATGAAACCGGGTGTGTCGCACAACGAAATGATCGGCAGCCCAAACGATTCGCACAGCATGAGGAAGTCGGCGATCTTATCCGCGGCCTCGGCGTCGATGGCACCGCCGAGATGATGACTGCTGTTGGCCAGCAATCCGAATGCCGCGCCTTCGACGCGGACCAGCGCGGTCACCACGCCGACTCCGTAGTCGGCTCGCAACTCCAGCACCGATCCGACATCGGCGACCGACTCGATCGCGTGGTGTACGTCGTAGGCGCGTAACCGATTCTCCGGCACCACATGTCGCGCGCGTCGTGGATCCGGGGCCGCCCAGTCGTCGAGCTTGCCCTGGAAATACGACAGGTACTGCTTGGCCAGCGACACCGCGTGCGCCTCGTCGCGCGCGACCAGGCCGACGACGCCATTGCGCCGCTGGACGTCGATGGGCCCGACGTCCTCCGGCCGGTACTCGCCGAGTCCGCCGCCTTCGATCATGGCCGGACCGCCCATGCCGATGTTGGCGTCGGGGGTTGCGATGATCACGTCGCACGCGCCGGCCAGCGCGGCATTGCCGGCGAAGCACCGCCCGGAGACGATCGACACCAACGGGACTCGGCCACTCAGTGCGCCGAGCGCGCGGAAGGTCGGCACATCGAGGCCGGCGACATTGGCGACGTCGGTGTCGCCGGGCCGGCCGCCGCCGCCTTCGGCGAACAGCACCACCGGCAGCTTTCTGCGGGCCGCCAGGTCGAGGACCCGATCGGTTTTGGCATGGTTGCGCATGCCCTGCGTGCCCGCGAGCACGGTGTAGTCGTAGGAAAGCACGACCGCCTCGGCGGCGGCGCGCCCGAAGCGGTCCGCGCCGATCGTCGCCATCCCGGCGACCAGGCCATCGGCCGGAGTGTTGGCGATCAGGTCGTCCTCGGAGCGCCGGCTGCGCTGTGCTGCCACCGTCAGCGCGCCGTACTCGACGAAGCTGCCCGGGTCGACCAGGTCGGCGATGTTCTCCCTGGCGGTGCGCCGATTCTGGTTGTGCCGCTTGGTAATCGCTGCTGGCCGGCCCTCGTCGAGAGTGAGCAGGTGTCGGCGCCGGACCTCGTCGAGGTCAGCGCGAGCCCGGTCCGGGTCGAGGTTGGCGACGGCCTCGGCGTGCGCACTTGCACCGGTGCGGGTGAAGATCACTAACGGGTCTCCGGTCCCGACGACCTGTCCCGGTGTGACCAGAGTCCGTACCGTGCACACTGCGTCCGGCGCGGTCAGCACATGCTGCATTTTCATCGCTTCGAGCATCACCAACTGCGCGCCCGCGCCGACCTCGGTCCCTTCCGTCGCAACCTCGACCACGGTGCCGGCCAACTGTGCGCGGAGCACCTCCTCACCCGGATGCAGCTCGAGCGGTGTGACTCGGCTCTCTTGGCGTCGAGACTGCGCTGCGCCAACCAGGGCAGCAACGTTTTCGTCGACGAAACCCGTTGTCACCAAGCCTGATTGCAGCTGGCTGCCGGACAACACTTCGCGCAGCAGCCCGATGTTGGTGCGGATGCCCTCGATGCGGAATTCCGTCAGCGCTGTCTGCGCCTTGCGCACCGCTGCAGGAAACGACGAATCGCGTACGTGAGTGATCACCTTGGCCAGCAACGAGTCGTACCGGGGGCTCGGCGTCAGTCCGGGGCAGCCATGGGTGTCGACGCGCACGCCGGGTCCGGTCGGCGGTGAGAACACGGTCAGAGTTCCCGTCGTCGGCGACACGGACCCGTCAGCGGCGAGAGTCTCCATGTTGATGCGGGTCTGGATCGCAATACCGTGTGCTACCGCCGGTTCGCCGGTGACTTCGGTGCCGTCGGCGGTGATTCCATCGGGTAGTCCGAGCTTGTCGAAAGTGGCGCCGCGGGCTATGGCGAGTTGCAGTGAAATCAGGTCGAGTCCGGTGGTTTCCTCGGTGATGGTGTGTTCTACCTGGATTCGTGGGTTGACTTCAAGGAAGACGAATTGACGGCCGGAAACCAGGAATTCAACGGTTGCCAGCCCGCGGTAGTCAGCGCGTGCGCACAGCCTCGCCGCGGCCTCGTGCAGTTCACGCCGCAGCGTCTCGGAAAGGCCTTGAGCGGGCGCGATTTCGATGAGCTTCTGGTGGCGCCGCTGGATGCTGCAGTCACGGTCACCGAGCGCCAGCGCACGCGTCGCGGGGCCCGCCGGTGCCGCGACGATCTGCACCTCGATGTGTCGCGCGTCGGCCAGATGCGCCTCGGCGAACACCGCACGGTCGCCGAATCCAAGCTCGGCTTCGGCGGCGCACTGCCGGTAGGCATCGTCAATTTGATCGACGCCGCGGATTATTCGCATGCCGCGGCCGCCGCCGCCGGCCAGCGCCTTGATCACGATGCCGCCGTATTGCGCGGCGGCGAACGCGTGAATGTCCTCGACGCTGCTGGGCCCGTCGGTGGCCGGCAGCACCGGCACATCGGCCGCGGCTGCGGCACGACGGGCTGACGACTTGTTGCCGAAAAGCTCCAGCGCCGCGGCGTCCGGCCCGACGAATTTATACCCAGCTGCAGTACAAGCGCGCGCGAATTCGGGTTGTTCGCTGAGGAACCCGTAGCCGGGATGGATCAGCTCCGCACCCGACTCCTTGGCTGCCGCCAGGATCGCGGCGTGATCCAGGTAAGCGGCCGGCCCGGAGCCGGGCAGACCGATCGCTTCGTCAGCCGCATGCACGTGCGGGCTGTCGGCATCGTCCTCGGCGTAAACGGCGACCGTGCCGAGCCCCAACTCGATTGCGGTGCGGATGATCCGAAGCGCGATCTCACCACGGTTCGCGATCAGCAGGCGCGTCACGTCCCGTCCTTCGTAAGATCGGCCATTTCCCATCCGGATCACATCATGCCGCGACTGCCTTTTGTCACTTTCACCGGATGGTCACGTCAACGGCAGCAAACCCCGCCTGGACAAGCGGTAGCTTCGGTCCATCAAGCAATACATCGTCGCAGGACTGGCTGCCGCGCTGATGGCGGGCGGGCTGATAACCGCGGCACCCCCGGCGAGTGCAGGATGCCTGGATCCTGGATGGGCGGAGCACTCGCTTGCGCAGATGTGCGACAGTCCCGTCGATCCTGACGGCATGTGGGAACGCTGCCTGACGTACTACCCCAACGGGGCTCGGAACCCCGCCGAGACCGACTGCTACACGATGAGCGCCGGCAATCCACCTCCTGGTGACCCCATATTGGGCACGCCACCGACGCACATCGACTCGTAGAAGGCCTACGTCGAAGGCGTACTTGAGGGCGCCGCTGGCGCGAATGTCTCGTACCCAACCAACTTTGGACGCACCGCCTCAGAGTCGGCCGCGCACCGGGCACGGAGCGGCCAGGCAAGCTGACGCAAATAGCCAGCCGGCTCCGTGTCGTCGATACCGTACTGCGCGGGCCAGCGGTCCGCGGGAAGGTACAAGGTCCCGAACAATGCGTCCAGGACCGGGAACTCGCCGGCGTAGTTGGCGTTGTAGGCCTGCGGTTCTCGAGCGTGATGCCAGTGGTGGAACTGCGGGGTGGCGATCACCCAGCGCAGCGGGCCGAAGGTCATCCGCACGTTGGCGTGGATGAAGATGGCCTGCAGCGTGATCAGGACGATGAAGGCACCCAAACTGAGCCGGCCGAAACCCAGCGCGTAGAGCGGTAGAACCGCGGCAGAGCGAACAAAGGTCTCATCCAGCGGATGCAGATGATTGGCGGCAAGCCAGTCCATCTCCCGCACGCTGTGATGCACCCGATGGAATCGCCAGAGCAGCGGAACCTCATGGGCAGCGCGGTGTCCGGCGTAGCCGCCGACCATGGCGATCGCCAACCCCGCGACGATCTGCACCCAACCAGGGCTCGCCCCGACGGCCATCCGCAGCGGTGCAGGCACGAACACCCGCAGCGCTCCGCCAACTGCTACCACCGCGACCACCAGGCTGATCTTCAACGCGGCACCGTTGACCAGATAGTGCACCAGGTCGGTGCGCCACCCCTGACGAAGCACCCGCCGCGGATGCAACGCGAACATTCGCTCGAGCGGGATGAAGATGATCGCTAAAACCACCAGCCCGAAGACGATGCCGCTGCGCACGCTCAGCGCGGCCAGCACCACCAACGTCGTCAGCAGCGCCAGCACTGCTCCACTGATCCCGATCTGGGACGCTCGCCGGGAAGCCTCAATCTGCACGCTCTGCGGTAGTGCCGCACTGGATGGGGCCGGCGCCGCTGTCTGGCTGCTGACGGCCCCGCTGATGGCTCGAATTTTGGCGAGTCGACCCCATCCGGCCAAGACCGCGCACGCCACCAAGATCCCAATCCCACCGGCAGCTACGTGCTGGGTGGCCACCGCGATCGCAGCCATCACTATCGCCGACTGCACGGCGAGTCCGGACACGTTCAGCGACCACCGCCCGCGGAGCAGCCGGTAGCCCTGCCATCCGACCAGCGCCATCGCCGCGAGCACCATCAGCGTCGGTAGCCCGGCGCCATGACCCGGATGCGAACGTGCCAGACGCGTGGTGACCCCCGCGGCGATGACGAGCCCAATCAGCTCGATCCCGTGCAGCAGCAGCAACAACGCCGCCGCGCGCCGGCCGCGCCGCGAGTCAGAGCCAGCCGGTGGTGAATCCGAGTGTCGTCGCACTGGCGGCAACAGATTTGCCGCCGGGCACGGATCGGGTTGACGTCCCATCCAATTCAGTCCAGATCCGGCCATCGCACCCGGGCCGCTGGTAGTCCCACGGTCAGAAAGCCGACCCGATCCGCCAATCCCGCCAGATGGGTGCATGGGCTTCAGCATTCTCCGCACAACTGTGAACCAGCTGAGATATCGGCACCGTTTGCGCGGAGTTGTTCGCCCGCCAGGATGCCCGCCTACGCGCCCTTCGACCCACTGATCGACGTAAGCGAAGGTACCGTCCAGATCCCGTCGAAGAACTCCGCGCGGGGGCGGTACAGCCGAACCAGGTAATTCCAACCCTGCGGTGTGACGATGCAATTGGGTGGAGCATCTTCGCCGGCGTCAGCCGTGAACCGTACGGTGATCGAGCCGTCCTCATTCGGCACCCCGGTGATGCTGTTGACCGAGTAGAGGCGCCGTGAATTCGGCTCGAAGAACCCAGCAGAGTTGTACACCGAGACCGACCAGAATGCGTCCACCGGAACGTCCTTGAACGTCAACTCGTACTCGCCTGGCGGCACCGCTGGGTCGACACCGACATAAGAAGCCTCCGACGTCGGCAACCCTCCCCATCCAGCCGCAGTGCCGATCAGATGGTGGATCGGATCTACCTCGTCCCGAGTTCCGAATGTCCGCCCGAAGTCGGTCAAACCACTCGCAAGGCTGAGTAGGGCTTGGCGTGTCTTGTCCAGACTTTCTCTGTCGTATTCCGGGGAGGTGAACACTTTCGAAGAGCTCGTCTCAAGCGTCATGCGGTCTTGAAGGGCACCAACAGCGGCGACGTCATCGGGGTCGAGCGGATCGACCAGGGTGCGGACACCGACCATTACGTACCGCGACCCACAGCGGTCACAGGTCAATTGGTGCCGTCCGGGCGCGTGCAGGAGCACGTTGATGTAGTGGTCCTCATTCACGGCCATCGCCGACATGTACCGCCCGTCGGCCTCAGGGAGCGAGAGCCAGGCCGGCTCGGCGAGGTCGAGGATTGCGAAGCTGTACAACGTATCCCGGTTCATGCGGATGACGGTCTGCTCGTCGATCGATGCCGGCTGCCGATTGTGCCGAAACACGCCGACCCCACCCGCGTCGCGTTGGAGGTCGGCGAACATCCTGTGCGTCTCCGCCCGGGCGAAGTTATCGACATTGACCATCACCGCCACGTCAGACTCTCCCGTCAGCAATTTTCTGATGCGGCTCAGACCATCAACTGAGCCGCGACCGTCGCGCCGAGATTCCAACACGCCTCGACGTCGGCCTTGGTCGGTTTGCCCATCACCACCACGTAGTCAGCCGCCTTCACCCAGCCCAGGCCGGTCGTAATGGAGTCGACGCCGCGCTGCGCCCCCTCCGTTCCCTCGTTGCCGTGCAGGTACAGCCCGAACGGTCGCCCACGCGTGGCGTCCAGGCACGGGTAGTAGAAAACGTCGAAGGCGTGTTTGAGGGCGCCGCTCATATAACCCAAGTTGGCCGGGGTCCCGAGTAGGTAGCCGTCGGCCTCAAGCACATCGCTCGATGACACAGTGAGCGCGGGTCGCCGCACGACGTCCACACCCTCGATCTCGGGATCGGTCGCCCCCGCCACCACCGCCTCGAACATCTCCTGGCAGTGCGGCGACGGCGTGTGGTGGACGATCAGCAAGCGCGGCATTGACAACCTCCGGTCTACTACTCCAACTGACCAATGAGCACGACCACCGATGATGTAAGCACCGCACTGCGCTGCACCGCTACGGGCATGTCGGACGGATGAGTGACAATCCCGTTAGCCGACGAGACGACGCTCGCAACCTGTGTTGCCTCGCGCGTGCGACCGGGCGGACGCCGCTTACGACTGCTGACCACGACGAGCGTCGCGACGTGCCACCCTGCGCACGCTTCGGCGCAGACCCCGGACTGCGTAGCCGCCCGCCACGACCGACGCCGCAATCGTGGTAATGAACACGGGCAGCCAGCTGTCCCGGTCGTGGTCGACAGACCACCAGACAATCGAGAAGAGCAGCGTGCAGAGAAATAGGACGATGTCACGCCAGCTTCCTTCATAGGAACTGGCGGTGGCGCGCAGCTCGCGTGCCTTGTCCTCCGCCACGATCAATTCATCGATGCGGTCGTTGATGCTGCGCCGCAGCGCCTCCCGCCGGGCCGCCTCCATTTCAGGCATCTGCTCGAGCAGCTCCAGGTCTTGTTTGATCCCCTCTCGCATGTCGGGACCCCTGAGTTGCCCCACCGCAGCGCCGAGCAGTGCACCACCGACGACGGGAGCTGCGCCCATGGCCATCGCTGCCATACCGGGCATTGTGACCTCCACCTTCCTCTCGCTTCGTAATCCTGGGCATCGACCCTACGGAGACGTTGCGATCGGCGTTTCAGCTCGGTGCCGGTGGGGTCGGGTTGGTTACCGACTACGAAACCGCCGGAACATCATTTCATGGTGGCGAGGTTGTGCCAAAAATTCTTGAGGCTGTCGGTGCCGCCGAAAAGCGTGGTGAAGTTCGTGGAGTCGACGAGGACGATGTCGCCGGCACGCCAGCCCGACGGCGGCATCCAGATCAGCGCGTTGAATTCGGTGTTGCCTGCCGCAGTAAAGGGATGGGGCCTCTTGGGATCGATCCGTTGACGACCTAGCACGCGCAGAGAGTCGCCCTCCGGCGCGGTGAGTTCGTAGTGCGGCAGGTGGGGATGGAAGTTGAACGTGGTGACATTGTCCAGCAGCCTCGCGGCGTCCAGGTCGCGGACCGCGGTCAGGGGTGCGATCTGCGTGGTGCCCTCGACAACCGCGGGACGCAGCCCCCAGGTGTTGTGTACCGGGACCTCGAGGGCCGTCATCAGGGAGCGGGTGTACTGCCCGAACCGTTGTTGGCGCGGCACCAGCGGGTCGCCGTGGTGCTGGTATTCGACCTGACGCTGGGCGAAATCATCGGTGAAGCCCACGTCGTGATGCGGGGCCAGCAGCAGACACGTGCCTTCTCGTTGCAGCCATTCCCGGATGGCGCTGATTTCCTCCGGGAGGGCTTCCTGCTCAGACAGGATGTGGTCCAGCCCGAAGACCATGAGGGTGTCGGTATCGGCGAGGATCCGCTCGTCGATCGGGAGTTTGTAGCCGGCCTGGTCTATGCGCTGGAAAACGGCGACCTGGTGGCCGGTGGCTTCGCCAGCCAGGTCCTGGAAAGCCAGCGCCGAGCGGTGGAACAGTTCCAGGGTGCCGGCGATGCCCTGGAGGAAGTGCGCCTCGTCGTATTCCGGTGTCTCGTAGCTCGGCCACAAGGCGTTGCGGACTTCGGTCATGGTGGAGAAGCGGTTGTACATCGCGGCGGGGTCGCGTTGGGCTTCCCACGGGTAACTCCAGGTCCAGTAGATGCTGATGCGCCGTCCGCCGGTGTGCGGACGCGGGATGTGGCTTTGGTTGTAGGTCCGCGCCGCGGAAAGTGCGCCCATGGTGGTTCCTTAGTGTGATCAGTCGAGCGCCGCGAGGTATCGCATGGCGTTGATGCCGGGCAGGAAGAAGTACGCCCCACCCTTGAGGGTGGTGAATGCCGGCAACCCTTTGAGGGTTTTGCGGATCGGTCGGTTGGGAATCGTGAACTCCAGTGTCCCGTCCTGCGTTCCACAGATGGGGTCGTGCTCGTTGCCGAGCTCGTGGAAGGCGCGGTCGTTGATCCACACGTTCTGGGCGAACTCGAACTGACGGACCAGGCTGGCGCAGATGATGAACGCGGCGATGCCGCGATCCACACCGTCGTCGGGCGCCCCCCCGGGCAATGCAGGACCGTAGGTAGCACCGCGGCGAATTATCCTGTGCCGGTTCATGTTGTGCGCAGTGTCGCGCGGGTTGAGGCGTCGCGCGTGCGATCCCAGCGGGCAAGCATACCCGAGTGGATCCATCTCCTTATAGTTGAAGTCGTTGTTGCGCATAGGGTCCGCGCCCAGCTCGGGATCGTCCTTATCCGGTGCCAACACCAGCGGGGCACCGCTGCGCCAGCGGCCCATGAATTTCGCGGCGAGCAATTCCTGATCGTCCGGCGTGTCGGCGTGCTCCTGCAGATAGTCGCGGAACAGTCCAACGTGCTCCTGCAACCGCCGGTAGGCCATGTAGCTTCCATTGCGGCACAGGACTTCTGGCTGCGGCAGATCGGGCGACCCGTGCTCGTCGGGGTAACCCAGGATGAACTCGCCCGGCTTGAGCGGCGCGCCCGACCCCGGTGTCGGCTCTTCACCCGAGCCCTCGATCACCGGCTGCGACAACCTGTCCCGGAACCCGAAGTGATCATGTGCGTAATTGAACGGCGGCGTCGCGTTCAAATCCAGCACCGACAGACTGCGCACACCATCGCACCGGGCCACAAGCTTGTCGTGTTCTCCCGTGGCCCGCGCATGTTCGGCGTCATCGCGCGCGAACAGGATCGCGATCGCGTGCAAGTCACCGCCTGCCAGACCGCCGACCCAGTTGTCAGGGTGGTTAGCCCCGGTATCGCCCAAGATGTCTGCCCGAGCCGCCATGCCCTGGCGAAACGCCTCCGGGAAAGTTGCCAGGGATTCCTCGGGCAATCCGAGTGCTCGCAGGCCGCTCCACGTGAACGCCAGCGTGATCCACCGCTTCGTGCTGTCCATCGAGGCTTGCGCCGTCGCCGCCGAGTCGACCCTGTCGATCAGCTCGGACAGCCACGCCCGGCCGCCGGCCGGGTCGTCGAATGACAGGAACTCGTAGCGCCCGGTCATCGCCGGCGTGCGGGTCAGCAGAATGTGCTGAATGTCGGCCAACTCAAGCATCGGTGCATGTTTCGGTGCGGATCACTGCATCTGGTCGAGCATGTCGGAGAACGCCGCTTTGAGCCGCAGGGCCTTCTTGATCTCGTCGGCGGTGACGTAGGGGTACTCCCCATACTCCAGGAAACTAGAGCACTGGTGCTCACGAACGAACTTCACGAAGGCGTCTGGATTCTCTTTCCAGTCCTCTGGGAATCCCTCGAGGTTGGTGAACACCGTGGTGATCCCGGTCGCGCTGAACAGCGCCACCGCATCCTCGGTGTACTTGTCGAAATCGGTGTCGAAGATGCCCTGGTACTGAAAATGCAGCCCCGAACCGACGTCGAACAATACCCACCGCAAGTAGTGCAGCCGCAGCGGCGCGAGCACGTCGGGACTCCCCGCGATAGCTTCCTCGATCTGCTTGCCGTACGCGCGGACGGCCTCTTCGCGCCCCTCTTTGACCTTCGCGATGATCGAAAAGCCATAGCAGGCAGGAGTTCTCGGATAGATCGGACCGTACCTGCCCCGCTCGAGCTCGAAATACCCCTCCTTAGGAATGGCCATCGCCGCCGGCTTGCTCCAGTCATGATCGCTCATCGGCATCCTCGGACTCCTCCTGTGTTATGCGTGGGAACACTACGCCCCGGTCACGCTCCCTGGACCATTTCGTCGGCGGCCATTCGATCAGGCGACCACCGTTGCGTCAATGTTCATCCGGGAGGCTCCGTCGGTCCATCCCCGCCTCTTGCTCATTGGCGGCCCTGCAGTTCGACGGCTTTCTTCATGGCTTCTCGCGCGCGGCCGCGATCCCCGGCGTAGTCGTAGGCGCGGGCCAGCCGATACCAACGCCGCCAGTCGCCCGGATCGTTGCGCAGTTCAGCACGGACCGTGTCGAACAGGGCGTCGGCCGCGTCGCGCTCGATACGCCCGGAAGGCCGTCGCGGCAGTGCGCTGACGTCGAGCTCCATCCCGTCTTCGGCGGCGAGCCGGGCCAGCTTTTGATGCACGAAGCCGGCACGCAGAGTGGCGATCATCGCCCACAAGCCGATGGCGGGCAGGATCAACAGCGCCACACCCAGGACGATTGCCACAGCACGCCCGGAGCCGATCATCACAACGGCGGCCCGGCCCAGCAGCACCAGGTAGACCAGCATCGCCAGGCACATGAACGCGATCATCAGCTGAAGGCGCACATTGCGCCCAGGTGTGCCGGCTCCGGTCATGTCGGTCATTGCAGGTTGAGCAGGGATTCGATTCCTGTTGTCAGGCCTGGATGTTCGGCGACCTGGCGAACCGCCAACAGCACGCCAGGCACGAATGACGTGCGGTCGATGCTGTCGTGCCGGATCGTCAGGGTCTCCCCCGCGGTGCCGAACAACACTTCCTGATGCGCCACCAGCCCGGCCAACCGCACCGAGTGCACCGGCACACCGTCGACATCGGCGCCGCGGGCGCCCGGCAGGCTCTCAGTTGTGGCATCTGGGTTGGGCGGCAAGTCTTTTCGCGCCTCGGCGATGAGCGCGGCGGTCCGGGCGGCGGTTCCCGATGGGGCATCGGCCTTGTGCGGATGATGCAGTTCGATGACCTCCACCGATTCGTAGAACGGCGCGGCTTGCCTGGCGAAATGCATGGACAATACCGCCCCGATCGCGAAGTTGGGGGCGATGAGCACCGAGACGCCCGGTTTGGCGGCCAGCCACGCCCGCACCTGTTGCAGCCGTTCATCGTTGAAGCCGGTGGTCCCCACGACGGCGTGAATCCCGTTGTCGATCAGAAACTTGAGGTTCTCCATCACGACGTCGGGGTGGGTGAAGTCGATGACGACCTCGGTGTTGTTGTCGGTCAACAGGCTCAGCGGATCACCGGCGTCGACTTCGGCCGAGAGGCTCAGATCCTCGGCGGCCTCGACGGCCTGCACCATCGTCGCGCCGACTTTGCCTTTCGATCCCAGCACCGCTACCCGCATGCTCTCACCCTAGACCGGGCTATCGCGGCCCCGAGTTGTCCACAGTCCGTCGTTTATCCACAGTTGAGGACTCGGCGATGGTCTATGGAGGGTGACCGGCAGTACTGTTTCGAACATGAGTTCGATGTGTGTCGCAGCGCCGCCCGAGGTGGCCGCCGCCTTCGATGCGCTCGACGCGGCCGTGGCGACGATCGGCGAGTTGAACCTCGACAACTACCAGCCTGGAGTCCGGCTGCATGCACTCGAACGGCTGGAAACCGCCCGACGCCGGCAGATGGTGCCGAGCCACGATTTGATCGCTTGCCTGGCTAAAGAGGATCCGGCCGACGTCGGCGGCCCGGTCCAGAAGGTGATCGCCGACTGGTTGCGGATCAGCTGCGCCGAGGCACGCCGCCGGATGCGCGACGCTGAGCAGCTCGCGCCGCGGGTCACGATGACCGGCGACACGTTGCCGCCGGAACTGCCGGCGACCGCGCAAATGTGGCGAACCGGAGTGCTCGATCAGCAACACCTGCGGGTGATCCAGACGTTCGTGCGTGACCTGCCGGTCGACACCCCGGTCGGCACCGTTGAGCGTGCGGAGTCTTTCCTGGCCCAGCAGGCGGCCGAGCTGCGCCCCGACCAGCTGGAGAAGGTGGCGAACCGGTGTGCGGTGATGATCAATCCCGACGGCAAGTTCTCCGACGTCGACCGCGCCCGTCATCGCGGCTTCACCTGGTCGGCGCAGCGGCCCGACGGTATGAGCGTCGGCAAGCTGATCGCCTCGCCGGAACTTCGCGCCAATCTCGACGCCTGGCTGGCCCGGTTCGCCGCGCCGGGTGTGTGCAATCCCGATGACCAAAACCCTTGCGTCACCGGCGAACCCGACCAAGATCTTGCGAGCAAGGATGTCCGCAGCCACGCCCAGCGCCAACACGACGCCCTCAATGCGTTGGTTCGCGGCCAGTTGGGTGACCCGAAACTCGGCGTGCACAACGGACTACCGGTGACTGTCATCGTCTCTACCACGCTGCAGGAACTCAGCGCAGCGGCCGGGCATGCCGTGACCGGCGGCGGGACACTGCTGCCCATGCGCGACCTCATCCGCATGGCCGGCCATGCTTACCACTACCTGGCAGTGTTCGACGAGCACCAAAGTCGTCCATTGTATTTGGGCCGTTCCCGTCGAATAGCCTCAGCGGCTCAGCGCGTGGTCCTCTACGCGAAGGATCGCGGCTGCACAGCCCCAGGCTGCGACGTCCCGGGATACTGGGCCGAAGTCCATCACATCGACGACTGGGCCCACGGCGGCCTGACAAACATCGACAAGTTGACGCTGGCCTGCAAACCCGACCACAAGCTAGCCGATAAAGGCTGGCGGACAATTAAACTCGGGAACGGCGAAACCCAGTGGATCCCGCCACCACATCTCGACTACGGTCAAGCCAGAACAAACGATTATCACCATCCGGAACGGTTTTTCGACGACGAGCAGTCGGGCGGCTAACCGCTATCGGCCCAGGCACGGGGCCCACTCACCTATTCGTAATCGTGCGTTCACCAAGTCGATGTTTGCCAAACGCGCGCGAACTGAGAGCGTCCTGTGATAACCACCAACAGTGCCCGACGCAATGATCAGCTTTACGAAAGGAACCGGATATGACCTTCACACGGAGCTTGGCTGCCGGCGCGATGTTTGCCGGTCTCGCTCTCGTAGTAGCGGCTCCCGTGTCCGCCGCGGACCCGCTGAACGGCCACTACATCGAGACCGAGACCTACCCAGACGGTCATCAGGTAAACAGCGATTGGTACATCACTTCCTGCGGTGACGGGTGCGCTTCGATAGCGGATTTGGGGCAGGCGAACCTGGTGAACGGACAATGGACGCTCGACGGCACCGGCGGCGTGAGCTGTGAGGAGGGTGGCGACGTTCCGCACGCCATCGGTTTCCACTATTCGTGGGACCCGAACACCCTGGCCGGCACGGTCAAGATCACCAACAACGTGCAAGCCTGCGGCAACCCGCAGGGGTACCAGGAGACCAACAATTTGCAACTAGCGCTAGCGCCCTAAGTCGGGAGCTGAACCGGCTTTAGGCGTCAATCACCACACGGCCGCCAGTTGCGCGGGAGACACACACCAGCATCTCGACGTCGGTTTCTGCGGTGCGACCGCGACGGTCGATGTGCCCGCCAAGCACCTTGACCTTGCATGTCCCGCAGAAACCTTGTCGGCAGGAATGTGCGGTCGTCGGATCATCGTCGAGCATGACGTCGAGCGCTGACCGGTTGGCGGGAACGTCGAGCACCCGCTGGGAACGCGCGAGTTCCAGCTCGAACGGGATGCCATCGACGACCGGGGGTGGGCTGAACCGCTCGTAGTGCAGCGGCGCGTTCGCATGCTCATCGCGGGCGGTGCGCACCGATTCCAGCATCGCGGTCGGCCCGCACACGTACACCGCCGTTGCAGGTCCGGCGCCGACGAGCAAATCGTCGGCTGTGGCGAATCGACCACGCTCGTCGTCGGCCCATACGCTGACCCGGTCAGCGGCCAGCGACACCACCTCGTCCAGCAGCGGCATGTATTCGCGACTGCTGCCGGCATAGATTGCCCGCCAATTCATTTCGCGTTGCTGCGCTGCCCGCATCATCGGCAGCATGGGCGTCACACCAATTCCGCCGATCACGAACAACACGTCGTGCTCGTGGCTGCCGAGATAGAACGCGTTGCGTGGACCTTCGAACACCAGCGAGTCGCCGACATCGAACGCGTCGTGCATCTCGATCGAACCGCCGCCGCCGTCGGCGATCCGGCGGATCGCGATCCGGTAGTCGGTCCGCCGCCCGGGCGGCCCACACAGCGAGTATTGACGACGACGGCCGGACGGCAGCCGAACGTCGATGTGGCACCCGGGCGTCCACGATGGAAGCAGGCCGCCATCCGCGTCGGCGAACGTCAGCGCGACGACGTCGGGGGTGAGGAGCTTGCGTTTTGTAACGATCGCGGTGTGCGTCCGCCCCACTGGCACAACCCGGGACGGTCTCCATCGGGTCGCCGAGGCGAACCCGCCGAGGACCACACCCAGGCCCCACAACGCCGTGTAGAGCCGGTCTCGCTTACGGCGACCGTAGATGTCGGTGGGCCTACTAGCCCAGATGCTTTGCGTCACAACAACCTTACGATTGCCGGATGTCGTAGCGGGCCAATAGCCGGATTAGTGAGGGGCTGATGCGGCGCATCGCATAGCCGACCCTGGATTCGGCCGCGATCGGTACCACCGGTGGGCCACTCTTGACGGCCTTGACGATCGCCCTGGCGGTGGCTTCCGGCGTGTAGTTGCGACGCCGGTAGGCGGAGTCGGCCCTGTGCCGGGCGCGTTCCTGTTCGTCGGCCGTCATCCCCGCATAGACAGTGCTTTTGGCGATGTTCGTGTTGACAAACCCCGGGCATACCGCCGTGACGGTGATGCCGTCGTCAGCCAGGTCGGCACGCAGTGATTCGCTGAACGCCAGCACCGCGGCCTTGGTCGTGCCGTAGGCGATCATCGACTTCGACGGGAGAAACGCCGCGGCCGACGACACGTTGATGATGGTGCCGCCTTCGCCGCGGTCGACCATCTGCGTCGCGAATGCCCGGCTTCCGTTGAGCACGCCGCGCAGGTTGATCGCCAAGATGTTGTCCCAATGTGCCGGCGTCGTCTCCAGGAAACGGCCCGCCATCCCAATGCCGGCGTTGTTCACCAGGATGTCGACCACGCCATGCTCGTTGTTGACTTGTGCGGCAAGCTCATTGATCGCTGTATCGTCGCTGACATCGGCCTGGTAGACCGCGGCACCGGCACCGGCATCCCGGACGGCCGCAGCGGTTTCCTCTGCTGCGGCGAGATCGCGGTCGACGATCACGACGGTGCCGGCACCTTGGCGGGCCAGCTCTACGGCGGTGGCGCGGCCGATCCCGGCACCCGCCCCGGTGATCAAAGCGAGTTTGCCCCGCACGTCACGCGGCCCGGTTCGCACAGCGCTTGCACTTGGCGAAGCGGCACCGTCGACGACTCGGTCGATCCACTCGCGGGTCAGCCGCGCGATGACGTCAGGACGCGAGGTCACCACCCAGTGGCCGCCCTCGATCGGAACGACCCTGCCGCCCAACGGGATTGAACCGGTGAACCGCTGCAGCGCCGGCGTGACGAAGATGTCCTTGCGCGGCACCAGAACCTGGACCGCAACGGTGGTCTCGGGCAGCTCCGCGCCCGGCGCCAGAAAGGGCGCAGGCATGTTGGCCCGATACAGGTTGAGCCCGTTGACGTAATCGGCGGTGGACCGCGCCACGCTGCGGGTTTGGGTGCGGGTACTCGACCGGCCGATATGCTCAAAGGCCTTAACAACTTTCACACCCAGCCCAGTACGGAACATCAGCTCGGGCAAACCGGGGCACAAGAAATACCAGACGTAGCCGGATGCCAGAAACTGCCTGGCCACGTCCAGCGCGCCGCGCGGGGTACGCGCTGACCGCAAAAACTTGCCCGCGTAATTGAGGTGCGGCCCCGAAATCGAGGTCAGCGATGCGACTTTGCCCGTCACTGTCTCGTCGGTGACAACTGCCCAGGCCTGAATCGAACCCCAGTCGTGGGCCAGCAGGTGAACCTTGTCGACACCGAGGCTGTCGATCACGGCCGCCACATCAGAGATCAACTGCGGAAACCGGTAGTCGGAACGGCTGTCCGGGCGTCCCGATTCGCCGGCCCCACGCACGTCGTAGGCGACAAAGTTGTATTGGCCGTTGTGGTTCTCACTGAGCTGCCCCGCCACTCCGTCCCACACGTGGTGGTTGTCCGGGTAGCCGTGAATCGCCAAGACGGTCGGCCGCTGCCGGTCGATCTCGGTGTAGGCGTGCACGGCCAGAGTGACGCCGTCCGAGGCGGTCACGGTAGTGCGGGCGGGCTTGGCAGAAGTGCTGGCCGAAACGGTGGTCATCGGATCCTCTCGGCTCAGTGCGAGGCGCGCGCGGCGGGTGAGACGGCGAGATAGTCGACCGCCCGCTCTACCCCGCCCAGCTGCGACGGATGGAAACGCGGCAAGTAGTACGCGCCGATGACCCGCACGAACCGCAGCGGCCCGGGTACCAAGCCCCGCCGCGCCGCGTTGAAGTAGTCCCGCCAGCGCGGTTTGGCGCCCGCCGGCAGCTGCGGGTCCACCGAGTACATGAACCGGACCCCGCGCACCCACATCAGCAGCATCATCGGCGTCACCACCAACTGCGTTCGCACCTGCCGCCAGTAGCCGGCACGCAGATGCTTCATCACGTCGAAGGCGACGGCCTTGTGCTCGACCTCTTCGGCACCGTGCCAGCGAATCATGTCCAGCATCACCGGGTTGGTACCGATCACGTCATGCTGCGGACTGTCGAGAATCCATTCCCCCAGGATCGCGGTGTAATGCTCGATTGCCGCCACGACCGACACCTGCTCGAGCAGCCAACTGTGCCGTCGTCGCAGACTCCACCGGAGCCGTGCGCCCATCAGCTTTCCGAACAACCAGCCGATCTGGTCGGTGAACGGTGTCAGGTCGACGTCATTGGCGGCGAAGTAATCCAGCACACCGGAATGCGCTTGGGAATGCATCGCCTCCTGGCCGATGAATCCCTGCACATCAAGCCGCAGTTGGTCGTCCTTGATCAGCGGCAAAGTCTGCTTGAACACGTCGACGAAGAACTCTTCACCGGCCGGCAGCAGCATGTGCAGCACGTTGAGGACATGAGTGGTGAACGGCTCGCCCGGCACGTAATGGAACGGCAGCTTCGCCCAGTCGAACTCGACGTCGCGCGCCTCGAGGACCAGTCGTTCGTGATCGCGCCCCTCATGATGGGACCCAGCCCCGCGACCTGGCAGGTGCGGACCGACAGCCGCGTCGTTGACCATTGAGCAGCAGCATACCCGGTACCCCCGGTATCGGGAATCCCGGTCGTCAGATGGGCGCCGCTCCCCGGAGGTGTTCGAAGATCAGCGACGTCTGGGTGCCTGCGACGTCGGCGTCGGCGTTGAGGTTTTCGACGACGAATGAGCGCAGGTCCTCGGTATCGCGGGCAGCGACGTGCAGGATGAAATCGTCGGCACCGGCCAGGAAGTAGACATCCATCACCTGGGGCCTGCGGCGAATCTGGGCGATGAAGTCGCGGATTTTGCCTCGGGCGTTGGACTGCAGGCTTACCGAGATCATCGCCTGCAGCGGCAATCCGACTGCGATCGGGTCGATATCGGCGTAGAAGCCACGAATAACGCCCGACTCCAGCAGTCGCCGGACCCGACCGTGACACGTCGATGCGGCGATGTCGAGTTCCTCGGCCAGCGCGCTGTTGGTGATGCGGGCGTCGGCGTGCAGCAGGCTCAGAATTCTGCGGTCCACGTCGTCTAGGTCAGCCGGCCGAAGATCCTTCGGCGGCACCCCAACGTTGACCGGACCTTCCGTCTTTTCTTCGGGCATTGCCGAATTCTACAGATGTGTCTTCGCGATCTTTGCTTAGCAGCCGAACTTTCTTCACAATTGGGTGTATGCACATCGGCATTCCGACCGAAACCAAGAACAACGAGTTCCGAGTGGCGATCAGCCCGTCTGGCGTCACGGAGCTGACCCGCCGCGGCCACGAGGTTTTGATCCAGGCGGGCGCCGGCGAGGGCTCGGCGATCGCCGACAGCGATTTCAAGGCCGCGGGCGCGGAACTGATCGCGACCGCAGAGGACGTGTGGGCCGAGGCCGACCTGGTGCTCAAGGTCAAGGAGCCCACGCCGATCGAGTACTCGCGCATGCGGCGCAACCAGACGCTGTTCACCTACCTGCACCTGGCCGCCTCGCAGGCCTGCACCGAGGCCTTGCTGGCGTCGGGTACCACGTCGATCGCCTACGAGACCGTGCAGACCGCCGACGGGGCGTTGCCGCTGCTGGCCCCGATGAGCGAAGTCGCCGGGCGACTGTCCGCCCAGGTCGGTGCCTATCACCTGATGCGCACCCACGGCGGCCGCGGTGTGCTGATGGGCGGCGTGCCGGGTGTGGAGCCGGCCAAGGTCGTCGTCATCGGCGGTGGGACCGCCGGGTACAACGCCGCCCGTGTCGCCGATGGAATGGGCGCGGCGGTCACGGTGCTCGACGTGAACATCAACAAGCTGCGCGAGCTCGACACCGTGTTCGCCGGCCGTGTACAGACCCGCTACTCGACCGCCTTGGAGCTCGAGGAAGCCGTGAAGCATGCTGACCTGGTCATCGGCGCGGTGCTGTTGCCGGGCGCCAAGGCGCCGACGTTGGTGTCGAATTCCCTTGTCGCGAATATGAAGCCGGGCGCGGTGTTGGTGGACATCGCCATCGACCAGGGCGGTTGCTTCGAGGACTCGCACCCGACCACCCATGACGACCCGACGTTCGCCGTGCACGACACGCTGTTCTACTGCGTGGCGAACATGCCCGCTTCGGTGCCGAAAACGTCGACGTTCGCATTGACAAACGCCACCATGCCGTATGCGATCGAACTCGCCGACAACGGCTGGCAGGCGGCCTGCCGGTCGAATCCTGCACTTGCCAAGGGACTTTCGACGCACGACGGCGCGCTGCTGTGCCAGCGGGTGGCCGCCGACCTGGCGCTACCGTTCACCGACCCGGCGGCCATCTTGGCCTAAGGTGCGCGGTTTCGTGCTACACAAGCCGCGTGAGTTCACTTGCCGATGACACCCGCTGGATGGATGCGGTCGACCAGGCCGCCTTGGTGGAAAAAGCTGAGGTGACGCCGCTCGAGTTGCTCGAAGCGGCCATCGAGCGGATCGAGCGCATCGATCCCGTCCTCAACGCGGTGGTAATCCGCTGGTTCGACCACGCCCGCGACACCGCCCGTACCGATCTGCCCGACGGGCCGTTCCGCGGCGTGCCGTTCCTCATCAAGGACCTGTTCGCCGGCTACGCCGGCCAGCGCATCAGCAACGGCAACCTCGCGCTCAAGAACGAGAAGGCGATATCCGACGCAGACACCACGTTGGTGAGCCGCTTCCGCGATGCCGGCTTGGTGATCGCCGGCCGGACCAACAGCCCCGAACTCGGAAGCGTGCCGACCACCGAACCGCTCGCCTGGGGTGCGACCCATAACCCATGGGACACCAGCCGCTCGCCGGGCGGATCTAGCGGTGGCTCGGCGGCCGCGGTCGCCAGCGGCATGGTCCCGTTCGCGCATGCCAGCGACGGCGGCGGCTCCATTCGCATTCCCGCTTCGTGCTGTGGGCTGGTCGGCCTGAAGCCCAGCCAGGGCAGGATCTCGCTCGGCCCGCTCCGCGACGAAACCGCCATGTCGGTCGAGCTTTGCGTGAGCCGTACGGTGCGCGACACCGCGAAGCTGCTCGACGCTGTTCGCGGACCAGGCACCGGCGACACGGTGATCGCGCCCGCTCCTTCTCGCCGTTATGTCGACGAGGTCGGTGCCGAACCCGGCCGGTTACGCATCGGCCTGCTCGACCATCATCCGCAAGGCGGAGCCGTGGCACCCGAATGCGCAGCCGCGGTCCGCTCGGTCGCCTCCTTGCTCGAATCGCTCGGCCACGCCGTCGAACAAGCATGGCCCGCAGCGCTCAAGGACACGACGTTGACGTTGCACTTCGGCACCCTGTGGAGCACGAACATGGGCGTTGGCCTTCGACGGTTCGAAGAACAGCTCGGACGACCCCTCGCCGAGGACGAGTTCGAACCGATGAACCGCGTGCAGGCCGAGATCGCCGCGCATTTCACCGCCGTCGACTATGCGCTGGCGTTCTCGGCCGCCACCCACTTCCGGCGCTCGCTGCAGGCCTGGTGGACCGAAGGCTGGGACCTGCTGCTCACACCGACGGTGGCCGAACTTCCGCTGCCGCTCGGCGCGATCGCCAACAATCCCGATCACCCGATGGATGCCACGGAGCGCGCGTACCAGTTCATTCCATTCACGCCGCCGTTCAACATGAGCGGCCAGCCCGCGATCAACGTGCCGGTCGAGTGGACCGACGCTGGGCTGCCGGTCGGTATCCAGCTAGTGGCCGCCTATGGGCGCGAAGACGTTTTGCTCCGGGTCGCCAGCCAACTGGAGGCCGCCAAACCGTGGGCGCAGCGCAGGCCCGAGGTGTGACCCGCGCCGACGACGATGCAGAGCGAAGCGATGCGAAGGAGCGGCGCGTAAGACCGCCGCCTTAGACGTGGCCTAGCGTTGTGACGATGTCCTTCGCAGGCCCGGTGCGGGCCTCCCGGTATGCCGTTCCCGCCCAGAGGTTGGTGCCGTGCGGGTCTTCCAACTCGACCGCGGCCTTACGGATCGGCGAGGTCATCTGGTTGACCTCGGGATAGCCCAGCGGCGCCAGTTCGTCGAGCATCCGGGTGAAGTCGTTCGCCAGACCGCGCGCATACCGGCCCGAGAATGCCCGAGTGACAATGGTGGCGTCGAATTGCGGATGCCCCAGAGCCGAGCGGTGTGCGGCGTTGGTGCCGGCCTCGTCGGACAGCAGCAGCGCGGTACCGATCTGGGCGGCCACCGCTCCCCTGCGCAATACGGCGGCGACGTCGTCGGTGCTGCCCAGGCCGCCGGCCGCGATCAGCGGAACCTCATGGGCGCTGCCGATGCGGTCCAGCAGTTCGATCAGCGACTCGGTTCCGGGCCTCATGTCCGGCGCGAACGTGCCGCGGTGCCCACCGGCGTCGGGGCCCTGGACGACCAGGCCGTCCGCGCCGGCGGCAAGTGCCACGCCGGCCTCGTAAGTCGACGTCACCGTGATGAAGAGCAGCATTCCCAACGCACCGAACCAGCGCAACACATCCGGCGACGGCGCGCCGAACGTGAACGACACCAACTCGGGCCGTAGGTCGGCCACCACCTCGAGCTTCTGCTGCCAACCGTCGTCGTCACCGAAATTCGGGTGACCCACCTCTACGTCGTAGTGCTCGGCAAGCTCATCGAGCGCCTCCGCGTAGTAGTCCAGCTGGTAGATGTCAGCGACGCTGGGTTGCGGCACAAACAAGTTCACACCGATCGGGCCGGTCGTCGCGGCCCGCGCGGCCGCGATGTCGTTGGCCAAGCGCTCCGGACTCACATAGCCGGCGGCCAGAAAGCCGAGGCCGCCCGCGTTGGACACCGCCGCCGCCAGGGCGGGCGTACCGGGACCGCCCGCCATCGGCGCGCCCACGATCGGCACGTCGAGATCCCAGAATCCCAGTACCATGACGCTACCCTGTTATCGCTCGAAGTTGTTGCGGCAGGGACTTTTTCGACTGATCCGGACCGAGAACGGCCGCGCCATACGGCTTGCCGAGCAGTCGGCGCGCCGTCGCATTAACCTCGTCCAGGGTGACCTCATCGAGCTCCTGCAGCGTCCGGTCGATACTTCGGTGCTCAGCGTAGTTGAGTTCGCTTCGACCGATGCGGTTCATCCGCGAACTGGAGTCCTCCAAGCCAAGCACTAGCCCGCCGCGCAGCGAACCCTTGGCGATCCGGCACTCCGCCTCGGTGATGCCGTCGCGTGCCACCGCTTCGAGCACGTCGGTGGTCACCCGCGCCACTTCGGCGAAACGCTCGGGCAGGCACGCGGCGTACACCGACAGCGCGCCGGTGTCGGAAAACATGTCCACCGACGAGTAGACCGAGTACGCCAGCCCGCGGGATTCCCGAACCTGTTGGAACAACCGGGAACTCAAGCCGCCGCCGAGTGCGGTGTTTAGTACCGTCAGCGCCCAGCGATGCTTCCAATGCCGACCCGGCGTGCGCACCCCCAGACAGACATGGGTCTGCTCGGCGTCCCGGCTGGCCACCGTCAACTGCGGGCTACCAGTGACCCGACTGGTGCCCTTGCGCGGCGGCACCGCGCGCCGGCCCCGGATCAACTGCGGCCCGAAGTGCTCTCGCACCAGCCCCACCACGTTGTCGTGGTCGACGTTGCCGGCCACCGCGACGACCATTCGCTCGGGTGTGTAGCGCCGCACGTGAAATGAATGCAGCTGAGCGCGCGTCATTGCCGACACCGATTGCACGCTGCCGATCACCGGACGGCCCACCGGGTGATCACCGAACAGCGCGGCCAGGAACAAGTCGGCCAGCGCGTCCTCGGGGTCGTCGTCGCGCATCGCGATCTCCTCGAGGACGACGTCGCGTTCCAGCTCGACATCGTCGGTGGCGCAGCGTCCATTGAGCACCACGTCACTCACCAGGTCGACGGCCAACTCCAGATCGCTGTCAAGCACGTGCGCGTAGTAGCAGGTGTGCTCCTTGGCGGTGAACGCGTTCAGCTCACCGCCGACCGCGTCCACCGCCTGCGCGATGTCGACGGCTGTGCGGGTCGGGGTGGACTTGAACAGCAGATGCTCCAGGAAGTGCGCGGCGCCGGCCACGGTGGCACCCTCGTCGCGCGATCCGACGCCCACCCAAACGCCGACCGAGGCGGAATGCACCGCCGGAAGGTATTCGGTGACCACCCGCAATCCGCCCGGCAGGGTGGTGCGGCGGAACGCAGCAGACGGCTCGGCGCTGTGCCGGCCGCGGCGCAGTGGCTGCGTCCCCGCGCTAACTGCTGGCCGTCGCGGCATCGGCAGGCGCGGTCTCCGGGCTGACGGTTGCTTCCCCGTCGCCGGATGCTCCGGCTTCTTCGTCCACGAGCACCAGGGAGATCTTGCCCCGCTTGTCGATGTCCGCGATTTCCACCCGGAGCTTGTCGCCGACGTTGACCACGTCCTCGACCTTGGCGATGCGCTTGCCCTTGCCGAGTTTGGAGATGTGCACCAGCCCGTCGCGGCCGGGCAGCAGCGACACGAACGCACCGAAATCGGTGGTCTTGACCACCGTCCCGAGGAATCGCTCACCGGTCTTGGGCAACTGCGGGTTGGCTATCGCATTGATCCTGTCGATCGCGGCCTGCGCCGACGGCCCATCGATGGCGCCGACGAACACGGTGCCGTCGTCCTCGATGGAGATCTGCGCGCCGGTCTCCTCGGTGATCGCGTTGATGATCTTGCCCTTGGGGCCGATGACCTCGCCGATCTTGTCCACCGGCACCTTGATGGTGGTGACCCGAGGCGCATAAGGGCTCATCTCATCGGGCGCGTCGATGGCCTCGGCCATGACCTCGAGGATCGTCAGTCGGGCCTCCTTGGCCTGCGCGAGCGCACCCGCGAGCACCTGCGACGGGATCCCGTCGAGCTTGGTGTCCAGCTGCAGCGCGGTAACAAAGTCCTTCGTGCCGGCGCACTTGAAGTCCATGTCGCCGAACGCGTCCTCGGCACCCAGGATGTCGGTCAGGGTGACAAATCGCCGCTCGGTGCCGCCACCCTCGGTTTCGACGTCGTCGGAGACCAGGCCCATCGCGATGCCGGCGACCGGAGCCTTGAGCGGCACGCCGGCGTTCAGCAGCGCCAGCGTGGACGCACAGACCGAGCCCATCGACGTCGAGCCGTTGGAGCTCAGCGCCTCAGAGACCTGGCGAATGGCGTACGGGAACTCCTCGACGCTCGGCAGCACGGGGACCAGGGCGCGCTCGGCGAGCGCGCCGTGCCCGATCTCGCGCCGCTTCGGCGAGCCGACGCGGCCGGTCTCGCCGGTGGAGAACGGCGGGAAGTTGTAGTGGTGCATGTACCGCTTGGACTTCTCGGGCCCCAGCGAGTCGATCTGCTGGGCCATCTTGACCATGTCGAGCGTGGTCACACCGAGGATCTGGGTTTCACCGCGCTCGAACAGCGCGCTGCCGTGCGCCCGCGGAACAATCGCGACCTCGGCCGACAACGCGCGGATGTCGGTGATGCCCCGGCCGTCGATGCGGAAATGGTCGGTCAGGATGCGCTGGCGGACCAGCTTCTTGGTCAGCGAGCGGAACGCGGCGCCGACCTGTTTTTCACGACCCTCGTAGGTGTCGGCGAGCCGCTCGAGAACCTGGGTTTTGATTTCGTCGGTGCGCTGATCGCGTTCGGCCTTGCCGCCGATGGTCAGCGCGGCGGCCAACTCGTCGGTGGCCACCGAGGCGACCGAGTAGTACACGTCGTCGCCGTAATCGGGGAACACCGGGAAGTCGGCCGCCGGCTTGCCTGATTTGCCAGTCGCATCGGCAAGTTCCTGCTGCGCGGTGCACAGCGCGGCGATGAACGGTTTGGCGGCCTCCAGGCCTTCGGCCACAACGCCTTCCGTTGGCGCCTGGGCGCCACCGTCGATGAGTTCGATGACGTTATCGGTGGCCTCGGCTTCGACCATCATGATCGCTACATCGGGCTTGCCCCTGTCGTCGCCGACGATGCGGCCGGCCACCACCATGTCGAACACCGCCCGCTCGAGCTGCTCAACCGTGGGGAATGCGATCCAAGTGCCGTCGATGAGCGCCACCCGCACGCCGCCGATGGGGCCGGAGAATGGCAGGCCGCTCAGCTGGGTGGAAGCGGATGCGGCATTGATTGCCAGCACGTCGTAAAGGTCGTTGGGATCCAGGCTCATGATGGTCACCACGACCTGGATCTCGTTGCGCAGGCCGTCGATGAACGACGGGCGCAGCGGGCGGTCGATGAGCCGGCAGGTCAGGATCGCGTCGGTGGACGGCCGGCCTTCGCGACGGAAGAACGAACCGGGGATGCGGCCGGCGGCATACATCCGCTCTTCGACGTCAACCGTCAGCGGGAAGAAGTCGAAATGCTCTTTGGGGTGCTTGCTGGCGGTGGTCGCCGACAGCAGCATGTTCTCGTCGTCGAGATACGCGACCACTGCGCCGGCGGCCTGCTGGGCCAACCGGCCGGTCTCGAAACGGATGGTACGGGTGCCGAAGCTCCCGTTGTCGATAACGGCGGTCGCCTCGAACACGCCTTCGTCAATTTCAGCTACAGACATCGGAGTCCGTACAGCCTCTCTGGATTTATTCAGCTGTTTCGCGTCGTCACGCCAAACCCGGAGGTTCCAGGACAACCTGTAGGTTCGAGAGCCTGGATGCGGCTACGGCCGTCGATCGAAGCGGCCGACCTGCCCCGATCCGGGGAGCCCGGCAGCCACTACCGAAGACCGCGCGATACAGACCTGCCTACCTATTCTTGGCCCTGTTGTGACTCGCTGGAACGGTGCGCGCGGATCGCGCGCGCCGCACCTTGCTCGGGCCGACTGGCCCAGAACGTGCTCGACTCTACACGCCGACCTGCCGTTCCTCGGCAACGATGCAGGCCAGAGTCAGCGGCGCAGACCCAGCCGCTCGATCAGCGAGCGGTAGCGCTCCACGTCGATCTGCGCGACATATTTGAGCAGCCGGCGCCGCCTTCCGACCAACAACAGCAGCCCGCGCCGCGAGTGGTGATCGTGCTTGTGCATCTTGAGGTGCTCGGTCAAGTCGGCGATCCGCCTGGTCAGCAGCGCGACCTGCGCCTCAGGGGATCCGGTGTCCGTCTCGTGCAGGCCGTAAGAGCCCAGGATTTCCTTTTTCTGCTCGGCGGTAAGCGCCACGAAATATCTCCATCAATCGGTCCGCGATCATCGATCTAGGGTGCGGCCGCCGCGAACTGCAGCACGCGCCATGTCGTCGGGCAGTCTAACAGCGGCGACCCAGCCGACCCGAAACGTGCAGGTCAGCCCGCGCCCAGCAAGGCGCGGGCACGCTCGGTGTCGGTGTCCATCGCGGTGACGAGATCGCGCACCGATCCGAACTTCTCCTGTCCGCGGATACGGGCGACGAAGTCCAGCGCCACATGCTGCCCGTACAGGTCGGCGGCGGTGTCGAGCACAAACGCCTCGACAGTGCGGGTGCGTCCGGAGAAGGTCGGGTTGGTGCCCACCGAAACCGCGGCCTGGTAACGCTCGCCGGGCACTACCGTCCCGGTCACCGGCCCGTGGCCGAGGACGGTGAACCAGGCCGCGTAAACCCCGTCGGCCGGGATGGCCGAGTACATCGGAGGGGCCACGTTGGCTGTGGGAAAGCCCATCTCCATGCCCCGGCCGTCGCCGCGGACCACCACACCTTCCACACGGTGTGGACGGCCCAACGCCTCGGCGGCCGCGACCACGTCCCCGGCGTCGACGCAGGACCGGATGTAGGTCGACGAGAAGGTCACGGTCTCGGTGTCGTGGTGCTCGGACACCAGCGACATCGATTCCACCGCGAACCCGAACCGAGCGCCGGCGCGACGCAGCGTGTCGACGGTGCCTCCAGCCTTTTTGCCGAAGGTGAAGTTCTCACCCACCACGACCTCCACCACGTGCAGGTTCTCGACAAGCAATTCGTGGACGTAGCGCTCCGGCGTGAGCTTCATGAAATCCGTGGTGAAGGGCATCACCAGAAACACGTCGATGCCGAACTCCTCGGCCAGCTCGGCACGCCGGGTCAGCGTCGTCAACTGAGCGGGGTGGCTGCCGGGGAAGACCACTTCCATCGGGTGCGGGTCGAACGTCATCAACACCGTCGGCACTCCCCGTGCGCTGCCCGACTTCACCGCATGCGCGATCAGCTCGGCGTGCCCGCGGTGGAGACCATCGAACACCCCGATGGTCAGCACACATCGGCCCCAGTCCGTGGGTATCTCGTCTTGCCCCCGCCACCGTTGCACAACTGTCAGCCTACGGCGCAAGGTAGCGCCTGGTCGTGCGCGAGCCGCAGATCAGGCGAGGATTGCTTAAACTTCCGTTGTGCGCCCTGACATACCTGCCGAGGAGCCCGCTGGGCTCAGTGCGGTTGCCCAGGATTATCTGAAAGTCATCTGGAACGCCCAGGAGTGGTCGTTGGAGAAGGTCAGCACCAAGATGCTGGCCGAGAAGATCGGGGTGTCGGCCAGCACCGCCTCTGAATCCATCCGCAAACTCGCCGAGCAGGGTCTGGTCGACCACGAGAAGTACGGCGCGGTCACGCTGACCGAGTCGGGGCGCCGGGCGGCGCTCGCGATGGTCCGGCGCCACCGCCTGATCGAGGCTTTCCTGGTCAAGGAGCTTGGTTACAGCTGGGACGAGGTGCACGACGAGGCCGAGGTGCTCGAGCACGCGGTTTCCGACCGGCTGGTGGCACGCATCGACGCCAAGCTGGGTTTCCCTCAGCGCGACCCACACGGTGACCCGATCCCGGGCTCCGACGGGCGAGTGCCCACCCCACCGGCTCGCCAGCTGTGGGCATGCCACGATGGCGACGCCGGCACGGTGGCGCGGATATCCGACGCCGACCCGGAGATGCTGCGTTACTTCGACAGCATCGGTATCAGCCTCGACTCGCGGTTGCGGGTACTGACCCGCCGCGAATTCGCCGGGATGATCTCAGTCGCCGTCGAATCGGCTGACGGCGCGCCCACCACAGTCGACCTGGGAAGTCCTGCTGCTCAGGCGATTTGGATGGTGGCAGGCTAGATCACGGTGATACAGCGGTGGTAGGTTTCGCTGCACGTTCATGACGCGGTGTCCGCTTCGGCAACCGTCGTCCGGAGAAAGTGCCCGGCTACCTGCAAACTGGTGAGCCCCCCGTCGCGCGGCCAGAGCCAATAGCCGTGCATCAGACGCGGCCACATCAGTTCATCGCAGCGTCCACCAGATGCGAGCACTTGCGCGGCGAACGCCTCAGCATCCGCACGCATGACTTCCCTTGAACCGTAATGTATTTGGATCGGCGGTAGACTGGATAAGTCGGCATTCAACAGACACAGCCGGGGGTCCTCGGCGTCGTGATCACCGACATATAGCGCGACAGCGCGCGCGGCCGCGCGCGGATCCAGCGGCTGACGCCGGGTACGTGAGTCGGCGATGCAGGCCCGGTATGACGGATCGATCAGCGGGCCGAACAGCGCGAGCGCCGCCGGAGCGGGCAGCCCTTCGCTGCGGAGCCGCAAGGCAAGCGCTACCGCGAGGTGCCCACCGGCCGAGTCCCCCGCGACGACGATCTTCGCCGGGTCATGTCCCTGCGCAAGCAGCCAACGATATGCGGCGAACGCATCGTCCTCGGCCGCTGGAAACGGATGCTCTGGCGCGAGCCGGTAATCGATGGCAAAAGCCGGCATGCCGGAGTATTCGGACAGATGCGAGGCGAACCCGCGATGTGTGCGCGCCGAGCAGATCAGGTAACCACTGCCGTGCAGTACCAGCACCACCCCCGCAGCATCGTCAGCTTCCGGCGCCCGCACCCACTCCCCTCGCACCGGTGCGGAGACCCGCTTTACCCGGACGCCGGGAACCACCGGGGTGGTGCGGGCGATCAGATAGTCGGCCGCCGGGCGCACGCCTGCGAACAACCACTGTTGCGACACCAGCACGTTGAGCATGATGTTGAAGCTCAGCCGCGCGATCGGAACGTAGCTCAGCTGTTCGACCACGGCGAGCGATCTGCGCCGCAGTACCTTTGCCGTCGTCCGGGCGTTCATCCCGCGAGCAGGCCCTTGGCGATCTGGGTTACCTGAACCTCGTTGCTGCCCGCGTAGATCATCAACGACTTGGCGTCGCGGGCCAACTGTTCGACCCGGTATTCGGCCATGTAGCCGTTACCGCCGAACAGTTGCACGGCCTCCATCGCGATGTCAGTGGCGGCCTCCGACGAGTACAACTTGATCGCCGATGCCTCGGCTAGCGACGGCACCTGGCCGGCCTGAATCTTCTCCAGCGTTTGAAACACCATGTTCTGCACGTTGATCCGGGCGACTTCCATCTTGGCCAGCTTGAGCTGAATGAGCTGAAACTGGCCGATGTTTTGGCCCCACAAGGTGCGGGTTTTGGCGTAATCGACGCAGAGCCGGTGACATTCGTCGATGATTCCCAACGCCATCAGTGCAACCCCAAGCCGTTCGGCGGCGAAGTTCGCCCGCGCGCTCTCGCGCCCGTCGCCGCCGGTGTGCTGCTCGGTCTCGCCGAGCAGCCGGTCGGGTGTCAGCCGGACGTTGTCGAAGAACAATTCGCCGGTCGGCGACGACATCATGCCCATTTTCTTGAACGGCTTGCCCTGGGTCAGGCCCGGCATGCCGGAGTCGAGCACGAACGGCAACACCGGTCGGCTGCGCCGGTCGACGGAGCCGTCGTCGAGCTTGGCGTAGACGATCAGAACATCGGCATACGGGCCGTTGGTGATGAACGTCTTCTGGCCGTTGAGAAGGTAGGCCCCATCTTCGTCGCCGGAGCGCCGAACCGTAGTCTTCATGCCGCCGAAGGCATCCGAGCCGGAGTCGGGCTCGGTGATCGCCCACGCCGCGATCTTTTCGAGCGTCATCAATTCCGGTAGCCAGCGCTCTTTCTGGGCCAGTGTGCCGCGCCCCATGATCGTCGCCGCGCCAAGACCGAGGCTGACACCGATCGTGCTGAGCAATCCGATACTCACACCGGCGAGTTCGGACACCAGCACGGCGGCCATCGACGCCTGCGGGCCCAGACCACCCAGCCCCGCTGAGGACCGCTTCTCGGGTTCCGCTTGGCGGGCCCGTTCCTTATCGAGCATCGTCTTGACCGCTTCGGCGGCCAGCACGTCGAGGCCGAACTCACTGAAGAGCTTGCGCGCAATCGGGTATGGCGAAATCTCTCCCGTTTCCAATGTGTCGAGATGCGGCCGGATCTCCTTGTCGATGAACCCCCGCACCGCGTCGCGCATGATCAGGTCGGTGTCAGACCATTCGAACATCATCGACTCCTGAGCGAAGTTGTTAATGCGGTAGGCGACTGGCGATGTCGTCGATAACCCACGCATCGTCGGTCTCGATGGTCTCGACATCGTGCCAACCGGAAAGCGCCGAAATCGCCCCGCCCTGAACGGCATACACTTTGCCGTTGATCGGGCACTTCTCGGTCGCCAGGTAGGCCACCAGCGGCGAGATGTTGGCCGGACTGAACAAGTCGAGCTCGCCCTCCTCTGGTTCGGCCATCAGCGAGCCCATGCCGGGGGTGGCCAGCGTAAGCCGGGTACGGGCGATCGGGGCGATCGCGTTGACCCGCACGCCGTACCGCTCTAACTCCTCGGCGGCAATCAGCGTTAAGGCCGCAATGGCCGCTTTGGCCGAGCCGTAGTTGGCTTGGCCGGCATTCGGCAGTGTCACCCCGGAGCCCGATGCGGTGTTGATCACCGCAGCGTTGGGCTGGTCACCGGCCTTTGATTGCGCCTTCCAGTAGGCGGCGGCGTGCCGCAACATCGCGAAGTGGCCCTTCAAGTGCACGGCGATCACGGCGTCCCAATGCGATTCCTCCATGCCGGCGATGAATGAATCCCGCAGAATTCCGGCATTGTTGACCAATACGTCGAAGCGGCCGAACTCGGCGATGGCTTGTAGCACAACGCTTTCCGCGCCGCTCCAGGTGGCGATATTCTCGGTGCTGGCGACGGCGGTGCCACCGGCCGCGGTGATCTCTTCCACCACGTCGCGAGCCGGGCCGCTGTCCGCGCCCTCGCCGGCATTACTGCCGCCCAGGTCGTTGACGACGACCTTGGCGCCTTCTTTGGCGAACAGCAATGCGTGTTCGCGCCCGATGCCCCGGCCTGCGCCGGTGATCACCGCAACTCGGCCCTCTAAAGCCCCCATGTAGGTCTCCTATCTGTCGGTGATCTCGGCCAGGCCGTCGGTGATGACGAAATCTTGGCCGCGCGCTGTCTCGAACGCGTAGGTCGTGCTGCCGTTTCCCTGAGCTTTGGTCCAGATCCGAGTCTCGAGGTCGTCGCCCGGCAACACCGGCTTCGAGAAGCGGACCGCGAAGCGTTTGAGCCGGCTGACATCCGAGCCGGCGAGCTCGGTGAGCACCGCCCACGAGGTGAACGCCATGGTGCACAAGCCATGCGCGATGATGCCGGGCAGCCCAGCGTCTTTGGCCACCTCCTCATCGAGATGGATCGGCATCGGATCACCCGCCGCCGGGGCGTAGCGGAACGTTTGGTCGGTGTCGATGTGTTGGACGACCTTGGCCACCGGCGCTTTTTCGCGCAGCTTGTCGTCGAACTTGTGATTGGGGCTCAGTTCGCCGACCGCCTTGCCGACGGACAAGCCCCGCACGAACGTGGTGACGTACTGTTCGTTGACCAGCTCACCGTCCTCGGTGCGGCATTCGAGCAGGATGGCGGCGCGAGTGCCCTTCTCCAGCCCCTGGTATCCGATCATCTTGCCGCGCGAGACTAGTTTGTCTCCCGGGTGGATCGGACGGTGGAAGTGGAAATCCTGTTCCCCGTGCACGATTCGTGGGATCGCCTCAACGGGCATCACATCGACGGCCGGGGTGAGCAGCGCCTCGAATACGGGGACGATCGCGAACACCGGCGGCGCGACATCCCCTCTGCGGTGCGCCTCGATCGGGTCGTTGGTGGCCGCCGTGTACTCCGCGAGGCGCTCCCGCGTTACGTCGAACCGCTCGTCCTCGGTCCAGCGGTTCAAGCCGCTGTCGTCGAACTCAAGCTCCTCGGTCATCGAGCCGCTTTCAGGCCGACGCCGAGGCCAGCGCGTCGAGCTGGTCGAGCGTCTTGTCGAGCTGCTTGACGCCGTCCTTCTCCACCGCCTTGCCCAGCGCACCCTTGATCAGCGCACCGTCGAAATCCCCGAAAACAGTGAACTTGGAGCCGCTGGCCGCTGGTTCGATGTTGAAGGTGAACTGCGCTTTGACACCGGCCATTCCGGTGCCCGCCAGCACCAGGCTGCGCGGCGCGTCTACCGACTCGAGTGTCCACTCGATCTTGTTGGCCATGCCGAGCATGACGATTTTCGCGGTTAGTTTCTCCCCCTCGGCGAGGGTGGCAGGTGGTCCCTCCAGCCACTTTTCGTGGACCGTGAACCACTTGTCCCAGTTGGCGAGGTCGCTGACGGTCGCCCACAGCGCTTCCGGGCTGGCTGACAATTCTCGGGTGGCTTCGATGTGTCCCATGGGTGTTGGCTCCTTGGTCCATCGTTGGCGTTTAGCGTTCGGCCCGCTGATATGCGGTGATGACGGCGGCGCCGCCGAGTCCGATGTTGTGCTGCAGTGCCGCGGTCACGTCGTCGACTTGCCGCTTGTCAGCGGCGCCGCGCAGCTGCCAGGTCAGCTCGGCGCATTGCGCCAAACCGGTGGCCCCCAGCGGATGCCCCTTGGAGATCAGGCCGCCGGACGGGTTGACCACCCAACGCCCTCCGTAGGTGGTGTCGCCATTGTCGATCAGCTTGGGCGCCTCGCCTTCGGCGCAAAGCCCCAACGCCTCGTAGAGCAGCAACTCGTTGGCCGAGAAGCAGTCGTGCAGCTCGATCACCTGGAAGTCCGCGGGCCCCAGGCCGGACTGGTCGTAGACACGTTGAGCGGCTTGAACATTCATGTAGTAGCCAATAAGCCCTTTGCAGGTGCCGTCAAAGCTGTTCGCGAAGTCGGTGGTCATGGCCTGCCCGACGATCTCCACCGCCTGGCCGCCCAGGCCGTGCTTGTCGGCGAATGACTCAGAGGCCAGAATCGCCGCGCCTGATCCGTCGGACGTTGGCGAACACTGCAGCTTGGTCAACGGGTCGTAGATCATCCGTGACCCCAGGATGTCCTCGAGCGTGTAGGACTCCTGGAACTGCGCATACGGATTGTTGACCGAATGCTTGTGATTCTTAAAGCCGATCTTGGCGAAATGCTCTGCGGTGGTGCCGTATTGCTTCATGTGCTCGCGGCCGGCCGCCCCGAACATCCACGGCGCCGGAGGAAAGAGCACCTCGGAGATCTCGGCCATCGCCATGATGTGTTTGTCCATCGGTTGGGTGCGGTCGTCGTAGGTAGACGCCAGCGAACCGGGCTTCATTTTTTCGAAACCGAGGGCAATCGTGCAGTCGGCGAGGCCGCCGCGAATCGCTTGGGCGGCAAGGTACAACGCGGTGGATCCGGTCGAGCAGTTGTTGTTGACGTTGACGATCGGAATCCCGGTAATGCCCAACTCATACAGAGCCCGCTGGCCGGACGTCGACTCGCCGTAGACGTACCCGACGTAGCCCTGCTCGACCGCGGTGTAGTCGATGCCGGCGTCCTCGAGTGCCTTGGTGCCGGACTCGCGGGCCATGTCGGGGTAATCCCAGCCCTCGCGGCGCCCCGGCTTCTCGAACTTCGTCATACCGACACCGATGACGTAGACCTTGTTTGACATCGCACTCCTCCGTCGAGGTAGACAACGAGCGATCGCACTCGGTACATAACATACATGGCTGATTGTATCTTTACTAATCGCCCGTTTGAAGAGCAAGATTTGCGCGAGATTGGCCCGGTGTGCCGGCGCTATATGCCGTCGACAACTCCGACGAGCTGCTGCCCGTTTAGGTTTGAAGGACCTGATCGACGGGGTTCCGCTGAGTATCTGAGCCGGCGGGCAAAACTTCGGCGAGCAGCACGTGCAGATGCTCGCAGGCCCGGTCCCAGCGGCGGCGCGCGCGCTCGGCGTCGCGGTCGACGAAGCTGGCCATCAGGATGCCGCGCAGCGCGTCCATCGCCGTGTAGACGACGTTGCGAATCTGCTTTTGCGCCGGATGGTCCGGTACCAGCTGCGCAATCACGGCGATCAGCGTGCTGTTCACGACCGGTTCTACTCGCTCGACTTGTCGGGCCAGCACTGGATCGGTACGGCCTGCAACCCAAAGCTCCAGGGCTGCAGTGAAAGTCGGGCCCTGGTGCGCCTGCCACAAGAAGTCCAGCACCGCCGACGCCGGGTCGGCGCTGGCCTCGACGCGGCCGAACTCGCGAATCGCGGCTTGGGTCCGTTGTTGAGCGAGGTGCTCGATGGCCGCGACCACCAGATCTTCCTTCGACCGGAAGTGGTGGATCTGCGCGCCACGGGTGACGCCGGCAAGTTGGGCTACTCGCGGCGTGGTGGTTCCCGCGTAGCCGTAAGTCACCAGGCACTCGATGGTGGCGTCGAGCAGCCGGGTCCGCATGGCAGCAGTGCGCTGCGCCTGGGTGCGCCGGACACGCTGTCCGTTGACTTCCGCCGCCATTCCGACCGCACTCACCTTTCGGAGTCAAACTCGACCTGCGGGCGCAGCGTACCGTTTACCTCTCGCGAAGAAAAGATACGTTCTGCTCGGAACGCAATGTTACCCCATCAGACGCGGAGTTGAGTCGCGGCGCCGACGGCTACGCCCACCGATCACATGGCGGCCCGAGATCGCGCGGCCTGAAGTTCACCTCCGCATCGTCGGGCCGGCGCCTGTCCCAGGTCCTCCGGCAACCGGGAGCAGGCGCTGGACGGCATCAAACCGACGCGTAGACGTTCCTGACGCCCCGTCGGATTACAGTGTGGCCGGCCGGATTACGACGACCGACTTCGTCCGCGGGCCGTCGTCGCGTAGCAGCGCGATGACCCGGCCCGCCGCGTCCTGCGCGGCATACACGCCGTCGACGCCGGCCGGCGTGAGCGCGCGGCCATTGGCGGCCGCGTCGGCCTCCTCGGCGCTGAGATGGCGGCGCGGAAACAGCTGCAGACAGGCCGCGTCGAGAGTGAAGCTCAGCTCCGGCCGGTCGGCCAGCTCGTCGAGCGAGCGTGCTTGGTCCAAGCCGAACCGGCCGACCCGGGTGCGCCGCAGCGCGGTCAGGTGACCGCCGACCGCCAGCACGTCGCCGAGATCGCGGGCCAGGGCGCGGATGTAGGTCCCCGAGGAACAATCCACCTCAACGTCGACGTCGGTCAGCTGGCCGTGGCGGTGTACAGCGAGCATTTCGAACCGGTCGATGCGCACCGGTCGGGCGGCCAGTTCGACGGTGTACCCCTCGCGAGCCAGGCGATAGGCCCGCTGGCCGTCGACCTTGATCGCGCTGACCGCCGACGGGACCTGCATGATGGCCCCGCAGAACCCGGCGATCGCCGTAGCAATGGCTGCCTCGGTCAGGTGCTCCGCCGAGACCTTTTGCAGCAGTTGCCCTTCAGCGTCTTCGCTGGACGTGGATTGGCCCAGCCGGATTGTGGCGGCGTAGGACTTTGAGGTCTCGGTCAGCAGGCCCAAAATCTTGGTGGCGCGGTCGATCCCGATCACCAGGACGCCGGTGGCCATCGGATCCAGCGTCCCGGCATGACCCACCCGCCGGGTGCCGAAGATGCGTCGGCAACGTCCGACCACGTCGTGGCTCGTCATTCCGGCCGGCTTGTCGACGATGACGAGGCCCGCGTTCATAGCGTGATCGCCGTCAGCACCAACTCCCGTTGCACCGACCACCGTCCGGCCAGTGAGCTCAGCGGCGGACCGGAGAGCGCGGCGCCGTCCACCAGAATCGTCGATTCGAAAGAGCCGGTGAAGCCGGAACTCTCGACGTCGAAGGTGATGTGGGCGTCTTCGAACCCAAGCCAGCGCTTTGTCAGCGGAAACCACGCCTTGTACGTTGCTTCTTTGGCGCAGAACAGGATTCGGTCCCAGTGCACGCCGGCGGCCAGGGAGGCTAACGCTTCTATTTCACGGCGCTCCGCTGCTAGGCTGATCGCGTCAAGCACACCGTCCGGCAACACATCGTGCGGTTCGGCGTCCACACCCACCGAGCGCACAACGCCGTCGCGACCGACCACCGCACCGCGGTAGCCCGCGCAGTGGGTGAGGCTGCCCACCACACCGTCGGGCCAACATGGTTCGCCCTTGTCCCCTTTGAGGATCGGTACCGGCGGAAACCCGAGTTCGCCCAGCGCGATACGAGCGCAGTGGCGGACGGTGATGAATTCGCTGCGGCGCTTGGCCACCGACCGCGCGATCAACGGCTCTTCTTCGGGCATCGGCGCCAGCCCGGGTGGGTCGGAGTAGAGCTCCGAACACGCCAGGTTCCCGCCGGCCGGTCCGGTGCTGGGCAGCACCCACGACATCAGTGGGGTCACCGTCATCACCGCTGCCGCTGGCGCAGCCGCTCGCGGAACCGTTGTACCTGCGCCCGCATCTCCGGGGTGATGACGAAATGACCGCCGAAGTCGTTGAGATAGCCGGGAGCGTACTGCGGATCGGGCAGCACTTGGCGCAGCCAGCTATACGGTTTGCGGCGACGCCACTCCCGCGGGTAGCCCACCGACACCTCTTCGAAGCGGACCTCGTCGTACCAGGTGGTGCGGGGAATGTGCAGATGACCGTAAACCGAGCAGATCGCGTTGTAGCGGGTGTGCCAGTCGGCGGTCTCGGTGGTTCCGCACCACAACGAGAACTCCGGGAGAAACAGCGCATCGCAGGGCTCACGCACCATCGGGAAATGATTGACCAGCACCGTCGGCGTCATCCAGTCGAGATCTTCAAGTCGCTTGCGAGTGGCGGCGACGCGATCGCGGCACCACGCCTCGCGCGTGGGGTACGGCTCGGGTGAGAGCAGGAACTCGTCGGTGCACACGACGTTGCGTTCCCGCGCAATCGCCAGGCCCTCGGCTTTGGTGGCCGCGCCCTGCGGCAAGAACGTGTAGTCGTAGAGCAGAAACAACGGCACGATGGTGGCCGGGCCGCCCCGCTCGGTCCACACCGGAAACGGGTGCTCCGGGGTCACGACGCCCAGTTCGTCGCACATGTTGACCAAGTAGTCATAGCGCGCCCGCCCGAAGATCTGCATCGGGTCCTTGTTGGTGGTCCACAGCTCGTGGTTGCCGGGCACCCAGATCACCTTGGCGAACCGGCGTCGCAGCAGATCCAGCGCCCACCGAATCTCGTCGGTGCGCTCGGCGACGTCACCGGCGACGATCAGCCAGTCGTCCGGCGACGACGGGTGCAGCGATTCGGCGACCGGCTTATTGCCCACGTGACCGGTGTGCATATCGGAAACCGCCCACAGCGTCGGCTGCCGGGCACTCGTGGGCTCATGCCCATGTTCCTGCCAAGCCACGGCTCCCCAGCCTAACGAGTCCGTCAGTGCACGACTCGCCGCGGGACTAGAACAGGTTCTCGTTTCCGCTGTGACGGCCCAGATAGGACTTGTAGACTCCCCGCAAAGGCCGCTGCGTCAACGGGGTTTGATGGTCACCAAGCTCCGTCTGTTCGCGGCGCTGGGTGCCCTGGTCACGGCGGTGGTCCTGGTGTGGCCGAGTGCACCGCCGGTCAGCGTCGGCGTCCCGAATGTGCAACTGCGGTCCACCGCCGCACCGATGGACCCGCCCACGACGATGAAAAGCCCGATCGTGGCGACCACCGACCCGAGCCCTTTCGACCCTTGTCAGCAGATTCCGTTCGACGTCATTTCTCGGCTGGGCCTGTCCTTCACTCCGCCGGCACACGAGGAAGGGCTGCGCTGCCACTACGACGCGGGCAACTACCAGTTCGCCGTCGAGCCGATCATCTGGCGTAATTACGAGCAATCGCTGCCGGCCGACGCCGTCGAGACCACGATCAACGGCCACCGCGCCGCACAGTGGTGGAACCTCAAGCCCACCTATCACAACAGCTATTGAGCTATTGGTACTTCTCCTGCATGGTTGCCTTCAAGACAACCTATGGGGTTATCCAGCAGTCGCTGTACTACTCGACGGTCTACTCCAGCCCGGAGGTCGACTGCCCGTCCACCAACCTGCAGCGGGCTAACGAGCTTTCGCCTTACTACGTGTTCTGGGTCTGTCCTTTCGGTCTGCGTGTTCAGGTCGCGGCATAACCTGATGCCGTGACAACCACATCCGCCGGGCCCGCAGGTTCTACGCTGCGCACACTTCCCGGACGATTCGCCGGCCGCGCCCTCGGCCGGATGCTGCGGCTGCCCGCGCCGACCACCGGTTACACGGTCAGCACCGTCCAGATCCCCATGCGCGATGGTGTCGAACTGGTGGCCGACCACTACGAGCCCACCGGAGACACCGAACCCGTCGGTACCCTGCTGCTGCGCGGACCCTACGGCCGCGGGTTTCCGTTCTCGCTGCTGTTCGGCGCGCTGTACGCCGCCCGCGGCTACCGCGTGCTGATGCAGAGTGTGCGCGGCACATTCGGCTCGGGCGGGGTTTTCACGCCGATGATCCACGAAGCAGCCGACGGCGCCGACACGGTCGCGTGGCTGCGGCAGCAGCCGTGGTTCACGGGTCGCTTTGCCACCATCGGGATCTCCTATCTGGGGTTCACCCAGTGGGCACTGCTGCAGGATCCGCCACCGGAATTGGCCGCGGCCGTGATCACCGCCGGTCCTCACGATTTCAGCGCGTCGGCCTGGGGCACCGGCTCGTTCACCGTCAACGACTTCCTCGGCTGGAGCCATCTGGTTGCCCACCAGGAAGATCCGGGACGGCTCCGTGCCGGCATCCGGCAGCTGCGGGCACAGAAGAGCGTGGCACGCACGGCCGGTGAAGTGCCGCTGGGTGCGGCGGGCCGGGCGCTGCTGGGCAACCGCGCGCCGTGGTGGGAATCGTGGCTGGAACCTCCCGATAACGGCGATCCGTTCTGGGAGTCGCTGCGGTTCGGCGACGCGCTCGAGCGGGTAGGCGTCCCGGTGCTGCTGCTCAGCGGCTGGCAAGACCTGTTCCTGCCGCAGACGCTCCAGCAGTATCGGCGTCTTAGCGACCGGGGCGTCGACGTCGCGCTGACCATGGGGCCGTGGAACCATACCCAGCTGCTCTTCGGAGGTCTGCGCACCATCGCCACCGAAACCCAGGACTGGCTGGACACCCACCTCGGCGGTCGCCCGACCCAGGCGCGCTCTGGCAGGGTCCGGATCTTCGTCAAGGGTGAGGGCTGGCGCGAACTGCCCGATTGGCCACCCACGACCACCGAGCGAGCGCTCTACCTTCAGCCCGGCGGTGGCCTGGTCGAGACGCCGCCGTCACCGGCGGTGTCCTCCTCGGCGAGCTTTCGCTATGACCCGGCCGATCCGACACCGACCATCGGGGGCCGATTGCTATCCCCCGATGGTGGCTACCGTGACGACACCGCGCTGGCGGCCCGCCGTGACGTGCTCAGCTTTACCAGCGACGTACTCACCGACGATCTGTACGTGCACGGCAACCCGGTCGCCCAATTGGCCCACAGCTCCGACAACCCGCACGTCGACGTGTTCGTCCGGATCAGCGAGGTCGACCCCAAGGGCCGCTCCCGAAACGTCAGCGACGGCTACCGGCGGCTGGATGGCACTCCCCAGGACGGCAACACGGTCAGCCTCGAGCTCGACGCGATCGCTCACCGGTTCCGCGCCGGTTCACGTATCCGCGTGCTGATCGCCGGGGGCAGTCATCCCCGCTACGCCCGCAATCTTGGGACCGGCGAGGCGACGGTGACAGGCAGCCAGCTCACGCCGTCCACCCACGAGGTGCACTTCGGCGCCTCCCGGGTGCTGCTTCCGGTGGGCTCCTAATGGATATCTTCGATGAATGGCGAAGCGGCGGAACAGCAATCCGCTGGCAGTCATCGACCGCCGCCAACAACGGGGCGGAAGTCAAAGTCTTCACCCGCCGGTGCGGCACACCGGAGGCACCGGCGTTGGTCTGCGTGCACGGTTTCCCGACGGCGAGCGTTGACTACTTCGCGCTGACCCGCGAGCTCGGCGCCGAGTTCGACATTTTCCTGCTGGACTTCCCCGGCTACGGACTCTCCGATAAGCCGCCCGCGCCTTACGTATATTCGCTCTACGACGATGCGCGCCTGCTGATCCACGCGATCACGGACGTGTGGCAGCTCGACCGATACACAATGCTGACCCATGACCGTGGCACCAGCGTCGGCATGATCGCGCTGTCCATGTTCGCCACGCAACATGAGGCAAGCCCGCCAACCGAAGTCATCTTGACGAATGCCAACATCTATTTGCCGCTAGCCAACCTGACGGGGTTTCAGAAAGCACTTCTCGACCCGACCGTGGCACGAAGCACCGCGCGCGCAACCACGCCGGAGTTGCTGGCCGCGGGGATGGGCGCGACGACCTTTATGCCGCGGCGAGATGCTACTGATCCCGAGATCGCCGCTCTAGCAAAATGCTTCGCACACAACAACGGGATCGCGGTGTTGCCGGACACGATTCAGTACCTCAATGAACGCGCCGCCGACGAAACCAATTGGCTTCAAGCGCTTTCGGCCAACGAGGTGAACACAACCATAGTCTGGGGCCTGCATGACGACGTCTCCCCCGTCCGGGTCGCAAACTACGTGTGGCAAGAATTCCTCAGGGACAAGCCCGGACGAAACCGCTACTGGATACTGCCAACCGCCGATCACTATCTGCAATGCGATGCTCCAGCACAGCTGGCGCAAGTTGTGCGACTCACGGCGGCCGCCGAGCCGACGTCGCTGCGCACCCTCGACGACCGGCCCGACAGCGCGGTGCTCGTCGACCAGACTCCGTGAAACCGCTTCAGCCCAAATTCATTCAACCGCGTCACGGACGCGCGCCACGACCTCGCGCAGTGACGCTTCGTCGTGCACCGGTGCGCCCAGCGACGGCGGGACCGTCACGGGCAGGTGCACCCAGCTAGTGCAGCCGGCGTAGTCGGGAGTCCGGGGCAGTTCCACCGGCGCGACCAAGGGGATGGCCTGCACGACCAGCACAGCCAACCGATGCTTCGGGCGAAAGTCCAGCCGGTCGCGGCGCACCGACTCGGCTGTCCAGATATGCAAGTCCTCGATCGCGTCGATGTTGCCCGGCCGGTTGACCGGCAGCGCCGCAACGACTTTCGCCGCTGCCCGTACCACAAGGTGATCCTCGACGCTATCTGGAGCCGCAGCAGTGAGTAGGTCCCGAAACTCGGGTCGCACCCGATCGGTGTGACTGTGCTCGACCGTCGGAAACAACATGAACTCGCGGGCGGCAACGTCGAAACGCTTTTCGCCAATTCCGCCTTTACGCAACAGCACCCACTGCCGGCCGTCCAGCAGCGCGTGCACCGCCGCGCTCCACTCCTTGAGCGCGGGCATCGTGGCGGCTCGCGTCATCGGGCCCTGTGTCATCGGGCCGTCGCCGGCCGACGCAACGGCGGGGAGGTCTTCGGGGGCTGGCGGCGCGGCGGCAGGGCGTCCAACAGCCGTGTCGTAGTCGCCGCGACCTCGGCTACCGCCTGCTCGAAGGCAGCGACGTTGGCCAACGACGGGTGGGTGATGCCACTGATCTTGCGCACATATTGACGCGCCGCCGCCGCAATCTCCTCGGCGGTCGCCGGCGGCTCGAGTCCGCGCAATTCGGTGATGTTCCGGCACATCCCTCAACGATAAGGCGGTCGCGCCGCGGAGAATCGGGCTGGTTACGGTGATGCAATGACCAGCGACGACATCCTGCTGACCCACACCGATGAGCGGGTACGCACCCTGACCCTGAACCGACCGGAATCCCGCAACGCGTTGTCGACCGCACTGCGGGATCAGTTTTTCGCGGCCCTGGCCGAGGCCGAAGCCGACGACGCCGTCGACGTCGTCATCCTCACCGGCAGCGATCCGGTGTTCTGCGCGGGGCTCGATCTCAAAGAGCTGGGCGGGCAGTCGGCGCTACCGGACATCTCGCCGCGCTGGCCACCGATGAGCAAGCCGGTGATCGGCGCAATCAACGGCGCCGCCGTCACCGGCGGCCTCGAGCTGGCGTTGTACTGCGACATCCTGATCGCCTCGGAGCACGCGCGATTCGCCGACACCCATGCGCGGGTGGGTCTGCTGCCGACGTGGGGGCTCAGCGTGCGGCTGCCACAGAAAGTGGGCATCGGCCTGGCCCGCCGCATGAGCTTGACCGGTGACTACCTGTCCGCCGACGACGCGCTGCGGGCCGGCCTGGTCACCGAGGTGGTGCCGCACGAACGGCTGCTGGCCGCTGCCCGCGCAGTGGCGTCGGCCATCGTCGGCAACAACCAGAACGCGGTGCGGGCGCTGCTGGCTTCCTACCACCGCATCGACGAGTCGCAGACCAACGCGGGGCTGTGGCTAGAGGCGATGGCAGCCAGGCAATTCCGGACCTCCGGCGACGACATCGCCGCCAACCGGGAGGCCGTGCTCCAGCGCGGGCGAGCCCAGGTGCGCTAACAGCCCGGCGACGGCATTCTGCCCCGTTTCTCCGAGGAGGAAGAAACGGGGCAGAACGCGTTGTTGGCTGGTCCGCCAGGTCAGGGCATGGTGGCGCGGATGGGGTGTGTGACCGCCCAAACGGGGTGCAGCACGTCCGCGGCGTAATGGCGCATCGGGTGGAAGGGTCCGGTGAACGGCACCCACGGGTCAGCGGACGCCACAGCCGGCGCCAGCGACGCAAGAATGGACAGACCGACGGCGCCCAATACGGCAGCTGCTGTGACGCGCAGCTTGGAAGCTTTCTTGGTCTTCGTGTCTGCCTGGGCGATGTTGGCATTCATGGCTGTGGTTCCTTACCTGGCAGTTGTGTCCCAGGTCCGAATGTGGATCCTTCGCTGGGGTCGGTTGCGTTTTCCCGACAACACAAGCTTGCAGGCGACGCCTTGGCGGAATCTGGACAGATTCTTGCCGAATTCTTGCGTCCGCTGTTGGCCCGCCGATGCCGGGCTCAGCGCGGGACGATTTCGAAGATGAACTCGTGGCCGCCGATGCGGATGTGGTCGCCGTCGGTCAGCGTGGCGCTGGTTCGGATTCGCCGGCCGTGCACCAAGATGCCGTTTGTCGACTTCAGGTCGCTGATCACGAAACTGCCTCCGGTGTCGATGATGACGGCGTGATACCGACTGACGTCGTCATCGTCGAGAACGATGTCGTTGTCAGGTCGGCGGCCGATCCGGGTCGACGCGTCCAGCTGATAGCGCTGTCCGTCCTTTCCCCGCAGCTCGGCGACGGCCGATCGGCTGGCCAGCGTGCCGGTGTGCGGGCCGAGATCGACGGCGCTGTGCTGGGCGGTGGTCTGGGCAGTGCGTTGGGTGTCCAGCGGCTCCTGGCGCAGGATTCGCTCGTATAGGGCACTCACGGTGGGTCCGGGATCGATGCCGAGATTCTCGGCCAGGTTCGCCTTCAGTCGCCGGTAGGCGTCGAGGGCGTCGGACTGGCGCTCGGCGACGTAGTAGGCGGTGATCAGCTGGGCCCACAGCCGTTCCCGATAGGGATGTTCGGCGGTAAGCGCCTCGAGGTCACCGATCACGACGTCGGCCCGTCCGCACGCGATCTCGGCTTCAGCGAGCGCGGTGTGGGCCACCACTTTGACCTCCAACAGCGCGGTGGCAAACGTGTCGACGAAGGCGAAGTCGCGAAGGTCATCGAGGACCGGTCCGCGCCATTCGGCCAACGCTGCCGACAGGTGGCTGCTGGCTTGTTCGAATCGCCCCGCGGCGGCGGCGTGGACCCCCGCGGTCTTCTCGGTGATGAAACGCCCAAGATCGCAGTCGGAGTCGTCGACGCTGAGTTGATACCCCGGCGGCGCGCTGGCCAGCATCTGGTTGGCGTCAAGCCCGGCAGCGCCGATCAGTCCGCGCAGCCGGGACACGTAGGAATGGATGCTTGTGCGTGCCGCCGGCACGGGCAGCTGGTCCCACACCGCATTGATCAACGAGTCGACCGACACCGGCCGGTTGCGGTTGAGCACCAGCATGGCCAACACCGCCCGCTGCTTCGGGGGGCCCAACGGCACCGGGCCGCGGTCGGCGATCATCTGCAGTGGTCCCAGCACACCAAACTCGAGACCTGCGTTCCACATCGCACTGTCAGCCTTTCGGGTCAACGTGGCCGTCAGATCACTATTGTGACCGCATCCGGCTCAGTTGCAGTGCAACCGCTAAGCCCCCGTCACTGCCCACCGGCCAGATACTGCCCGCCAGCCGACGAAGACCAGTCGCAGCACAATGAACATGCTCAGCCCCGACCAGATCCCGGCCAGCCCCCAGCCGAACACCAGCGACAGCCAGGTCAACGGCAGAAAGCCGACCAGTGCGCTGACCACGGTGGCGGTGCGCATGAACGCGGCGTCGCCGGCGCCCAGCAGTACGCCGTCGAGCGCGAAAACGATTCCTGCAAAAGGCAATTGGGCCACCAGAAACCACCATGGCACCCCGATCGCGGCCAGCACCGAACTGTCGTCGGTAAACAGTTCGGGCAGCACGGAGGCACCAGCGGCAAACACGACAGCCAGCGCACCGGCCGCGATCGTCGAAGACACCGTCACCCGCCGGGCGACCGTTTTCGCGAGTGAGGCATCACCGGCGCCCAGCGCCGCACCGACCAGCGCCTGCGCGGCGATGGCCAGCGAATCAAGAACCAGCGCAAGGAACTCCCACAACTGCAGTACCACCTGGTGCGCGCCCAGCGCGGCCGCACCGAACCGGGCGGCCACCGCGGCGGCCGAAACGAAGCAGGCCTGAAAAGCCAGAGTTCGCACCAACAGGTCGCGGCCCAGTACGACTTGGGCTCGCAGCGCAGTACGGTCGAGGCGCAGCGGAACCCGTTCGGCCAGCAACGCGCGCCCGAACAGCAGGGCGGCCAGCCATTGACCGGCCAGGTTGGCCACGGCCGACCCGGCCAATCCCAAACGAGGCAACCCGAGCCAGCCGTACACCAGCACCGGGCAGAGCAGCGCCGACAGCCCGAAGCCGACAACCACATAGCGCAGCGGGCGAACGGTGTCCTGCACGCCGCGCAGCCACCCATTGCCGGCCAGCGACACGAGGATCGCCGGCGCGCCCAGGATCGCAATGCGCAGCCAGGACAGCGCCGCATTGCCGATATCGGCCGAACCCGCGATCACCGACACCACCGGCACCGCCGCGGTCTGCACCACGACGACGATCAGCGCACCCAGCCCCAACGCCAGCCAGGTCGCCTGCACGCCCTCGGCCACCGCCGAATTCCGATCGCCGGCACCGAAATACCGCGCCGAGCGTGCCGTCGTGCCGTAGGACAGGAACGTCAGGTCGGAACCGACCATGCCGAGGACCAATCCCCCGATAGCCAGCCCGGCCAGGCTCAACGCGCCCAGCCTGCCGACAATCGCGGTGTCGAACAGCAAGTAGAGCGGCTCGGCCGCGAGCACACCCAGTGCCGGCAGAGCCAGCTGCGCGATCTGGCGGTACTCCCCAGCTCCGCGGGGACCCCACCCGCTTGCGGGGGAGCGGCCACCCGGCTGCAGTTGGCCCGGTTTGCTCACCCCAGAGCGGCGCGCAGCGTCGCCACCACGTCGTCGAACGGACCGGTGGTCGAATAACCCGCGGCCAGCTTGTGACCGCCGCCACCGAACGTCGAGGCCACAGCAGCGAGATCCACTGCGGCCTTCGCCCGCATCGACACCGACCACTGCTGCGGCTCGATCTCTTTGAACACCGCTGCCACCTCGGCTTGCTGGGTGGTGCGGACGATGTCGACGATGCTCTCCACTTCTTCCGGGCGCGCGCTGGTCCACTCCTGGTTTCTGACAACGGCATACACCAGACCCCGACCGCCAACGGCGTCGGGCAACAGCTGCGCCGAACCCAACACCCTAGACAGCAACGCCAGCCAGGCGAAGGGATGGGTGTCCATCAGCGACCTGGTGATCGCGGCGTTGTCGATGCCGAGTTCGACCAGCCGCGCGGCCAACCGATATGCGCGCGCGCTGGCCCACCGGAATGACCCGGTATCGGTGGTCAGCCCCGCGTACAGGCAGTACGCCACGTCGGCGTCGATCGGCTTGCCCCAAGCGTCGAGCAGCTCGGCGACCAGCATCGTGGTGGAATCCGCCGACGGCTCGACGAAATTGGCTGTGCCGAATAGCTGATTCGACGCGTGATGGTCGATCACCAGCACGTCCTGACCGGCGCCAGCCATATCACGCAGGTCTCCGAGCCGGTTGATGCTCGGAATGTCAACGGTCACAACCAGATCGACATCACGACGCATGGTAACGGGATCAACCAGAAGCCGGCCGCCGGGCAGCGACCGCAACGACTCCGGAAGCGCTGCCGGCGCAGCGAAGCTTACCTGGACGGCCTTGCCGCACCGGTCCAGCACCAACGCCAGCGCCAGCCCGGCCCCGATCGTGTCGGCATCGGGATGGACATGGCAGACCACTCCGACCGTCGCGGCGGCGGCTACCACCTCGGCGGCGCCGACGGCGTCGACGCGTCCCGCTGTCTTGGTTGATTCAGTCTTCGAGTTGATCGTCGTCACCGGAGCCTTCCCCGCTAGCAGGTGGTGCCCCCACGTCATCGCCGGACGCCCGGTAGGGATCGGCGTCGCCGGCCGGTTTGGCTCCCTCGCGGACTCGAGCCACATCGGCGTCGGCGGCACGCGCTTGTGCCAGCAACTCCTCCATCCGCTGCACGGAGTCGGACACCGTGTCCCGGGTGAATGTCAGTGTAGGAGTGAACCGCACGCCTGTGCCAGCCCCAACTTTGGTGCGTAGCATACCCTTTGCACGTTCGAGCGCTTCCGCGGCGCCGACGTAATCGGGCTCGGCGTCCAGTGTCGAGCCCATCACCGTGTAGTACAGCGTCGCGTCGTGTAGGTCACCGGACAACTTGGCCTCGAGGATGGTCACCCCGGCCAGTCCCGGGTCCTTGATCTCGTACTCGATGGCCGATGCGACGATCTCGGAGATCCGCTTAGCCAGTCGGCGGCCCCGGGCCGGGTCAGCCATGCCGCGGGTTCAGCTTGTCGGGAATCATCTTCAGGTGCGTTCCTTCTCAACCAGCTCGTAGGTCTCGACGATGTCGCCCTCCTTGAGGTCGGAGTAGGTCAGCGTCAGACCACATTCGTATCCGTCGCGGACCTCGGTGACGTCGTCCTTCTCCCGTCGCAGCGAGGAGACCGTGAGGTTTTCGGCCACCACGATGTTGTCCCGCAGCAGCCGGGCCTTGGCGTTGCGGCGCATCACACCGGAGGTAACCAGGCAGCCGGCGATGATACCGACCTTCGACGACCGGAACAGCGCGCGGATCTCGGCACGGCCCAGCTGGTTCTCTTCGTAGATCGGCTTGAGCATGCCCTTGAGCGCACTCTGGATCTCGTCGATGGCCTGGTAGATCACCGAGTAGTAGCGAATGTCCACGCCTTCGCGGTTGGCCAGCTCAGTGGCCTTGCCCTCAGCGCGCACGTTGAACCCGATGATGATCGCGTCCGATGCCGACGCCAGGTTGACGTTGGTCTCGGTCACACCGCCGACGCCGCGGTCGATGACGCGCAGTTCCACCTCGTCATCGATCTCGATGCCCAGCAGAGCTTCCTCCAGCGCCTCGACGGTGCCGGAGTTGTCGCCCTTCAGGATCAAGTTGAGCTGCGACGTCTCCTTCAGCGCGGCATCCAGATCGTCCAGGCTGATGCGCTTACGGGAGCGTGCTGCCAGCGCGTTGCGCTTGCGTGCGCTGCGGCGATCGGCGATCTGGCGGGCAATCCGGTCCTCGTCGACCACCAGCAGGTTGTCACCGGCGCCGGGCACCGACGTGAAGCCGATGACCTGGACCGGCCGCGACGGCAGAGCCTCGTGGATGTCCTCGCCGTGCTCGTCGACCATGCGGCGGACGCGCCCGTAGGCGTCCCCCGCGACGATCGAGTCGCCGACGCGCAGCGTGCCGCGCTGGATAAGCACGGTCGCCACCGGGCCGCGACCGCGGTCCAGGTGCGCCTCGATCGCCACACCCTGAGCTTCCATGTCGGGGTTGGCCCGCAGATCTAGCGCTGCGTCGGCGGTCAACAGCACCGCCTCCTCCAACGCCTCGATGTTGGTGCCCTGCTTGGCCGAGATGTCGACGAACATCGTGTCGCCACCGAAATCCTCGGCCACGAGTCCATACTCGGTGAGCTGAGACCGGATCTTGGCCGGGTCGGCGCCCTCCTTATCGATCTTGTTCACCGCGACCACAATCGGCACGTCGGCCGCCTGCGCGTGGTTGATGGCCTCCACCGTCTGCGGCATGACGCCGTCGTCGGCGGCAACCACCAGGATCGCAATGTCGGTGGCCTTGGCGCCGCGGGCACGCATGGCGGTGAACGCCTCGTGGCCCGGGGTGTCGATGAAGGTGATCGGCCGCTCGTAGCCGTCGAGTTCGACGGACACCTGGTAAGCGCCGATGTGCTGGGTGATGCCCCCGGCCTCGGCCTCGCGGACGTTGGCCTTACGGATGGTGTCCAGCAGTCGGGTTTTACCGTGGTCGACGTGACCCATCACGGTCACCACCGGCGGACGGATCTGCAGGTCCTCCTCGGTCCCTTCGTCTTCGCCGTAGGTCAGGTCGAAGGACTCCAGTAGCTCGCGGTCTTCGTCCTCGGGGCTGACGACCTGGACGACATAGTTCATCTCGTCGCCCAGCAGCTCGAGCGTCTCGTCGCCGACCGACTGGGTGGCCGTCACCATCTCACCGAGGTTGAACAGCGCCTGCACCAGCGCGGCCGGGTTGGCGTCGATCTTGTCGGCGAAGTCGCTCAGCGACGCGCCACGGGCCAACCGGATGGTCTCGCCGTTGCCGTGCGGCAACCGCACGCCGCCGACCACCGGCGCCTGCATGTTCTCGTACTCGGCGCGTTTCGCCCGCTTCGACTTGCGACCGCGCCGGGGTGCCCCGCCGGGCCGGCCGAACGCGCCGGCAGCACCGCCGCGCTGGCCGGGACGGCCACCGCCGCCACCGCCCCCTGGACGGCCGCGGAAACCACCACCGCCGCCGGGCGGGGCGCCGACCGCACCGCCGCCGGCGCCTCCGCCGCGATAGTTCCCACCGCCGCCGCCGGGGCGGCCACCCGTCGGGGCACCTGGCCGACCACCGGGCCCGGGTCGCGATGCGCCGCCAGGACGTGGTGGCCTGCCTTGTCCACCGGGCCCGCCGGCGGGACGGGGCGGCATGCTGCCTGGTGAGGCGCCTGGGCGCGGAGCGCCAGGACGGGCGGCACCGGGACGCGGTGCTTGCGGACGCGGAATAGGCCGGTCCACCGGCTGTGCGGTCGAGAATGGGTTGTTGCCGACGCGCGGCGTGCGAGCTGCCGGCTTCGGGGCCGGGCGCGGGCCGGGCGTTGGTCCTGGGCGGGCCGCGTCGGGTGTCGACCCGGCCTGCGGCTGTTCGGGAGCCGGGGCCGGCGGCGCAGTCGGCTCAGGCGCCGGCGGCTCAGGCGCCGGCGGCGCGGACAGTTTGGGAGCGGCGGGTTTTTGCGCCGCCGGGGCATCTTTGACGGCGGCTTTGGCAGCCCCCGCGCCGTTGCCGGCGGTCTTGTCCTGCGCGGGCTTGCCACCGCCGAACGACTCACGCAGCCGGCGCGCGACGGGCGCTTCTACCGTCGACGATGCGGATTTGACGAATTCGCCCTGATCGCTCAGCCGGGCGAGAACTTCCTTGCTGGTAACACCGAGTTCCTTAGCCAACTCGTGTACGCGGGCCTTGCCTGCCACTACATCTCCTGTCTATGAGGCGACAGCGGTGGTAGGCCGCGCCTCGGGTTTAGCTATGACGCATGGTCATCGGGACTTCACGGTGTGCTCATGTTCTTTGCTGCCTGTTCTGTTGGCGGGTGGTCGAGCGCATTAATGTGCTCGACCATCGCTGACGTGTCCGGTACGCCTGCGATGCGCAGCGCTCGAGCAAAAGCTCGCCGCCGGATCGCTTCTTTGGCGCACTGCGGAATGGGATGCAGCCATGCACCCCGCCCCGGAAGAGTACCCGCTGGGTCAACGGCCACGGCGTATTTACCGTTCCCGGTCGACACAGCCACCACTCGAAGCAGTTCGACGGCCAACTCTCGCTTTCGGCAACCAACACATGTCCGAACCGGTCCGTAGGTACGTCGATGCGCCGAGGCCGAAATCTCGCGCTGGATCACGGTTCAGCTTACCTGCACCCAACCGGTGGTCAGAACCACCCGCATTGTCCGCCGACCGGACGTCACCTGGGCGGCTCGGCAGGCTCGCCGCTCACCTCCAGATCGTCGGCGCTGGGCAGCGACGGGCCCGGCACCGAGGGGCGATCCAGGTAGAAGACCGCGGTAGACGCGATGTCGTCGTGCAGTGGTCGGTAACGGCGCCGCGACATCCAGCCGAGGGCCTGGATGTCCACTCGCAGGTCGGCGTGGAAGTGGATCGGGTCGAGGAGATGCCAGCGGTACATCCCGAACCGTTGTTGGCTGCGATACAGCCCGTCCGGGCGGATGACTTGATGCAGCCCGAGAAACGGCGTCGAGTAGGTCGTGTAACCCTGCGCGGGCACGTCGAAGTTCCAGGCGCCGCCGAAGTAGTCCTCGGTCCCGGTGCCGCAGATCGTGGGGAACTCCTCGTCGCCGTCGAGGTAGAACTTCACCTCGCCCTCGCCCCACCAGCCGGGGTGGTTAGCGCCCCAGGCGAGATAGGTGCCGACGTATTTTCCGGCGCCGTGCACGCGATCCAGGATCGGGTGCAGCGCGCCGGGGGCGAGCGGGTTGCTGCGGTGGAACTGGCAGTGCAGGTAGCCGCTATCTGCGACGTCCACATCGATTTCGTAGCTGATCTGGTAGTAGACGGTTGCGGTCTGCGGCGCGCGGTTCTGCAAGGTGAGCCAGGCGTGCCGGGGCACCGGCATCGGCCAGTAGCTGTTTAAACCGCCGTGCGGATTGGCCGCGATCGGCAGGGAGGACAGCTGGGCAAACTCACACCAGCCCTGGCCGAAGAAGTCGCCGAGTGGTACTTCGATTGCGGCCTCGTCGGCGCCGTCCCAGTAGGCGCGCAGGATGAGGCTGCGCCAGTTGCCGCAGTGTGTGGTCAGCCAGAGGTGTGTGATGAGCGCCGGGCCGTCGATGGCGGCCAACTCGAACGTGGTGTGCCCACCGATGTCGACGCTTGGCGAGATCTTCCACCCAGTCCCGAGGTGTGCCGCCGAGGCCGCGCCGGTGCCTTCAACAGCGCGGGCGCCGCCGCCCTTGGCGCCGTCGAAGTTTTCCGGGCTGATCGACCGGGATTGCGCACTGCTCAAGCGGGCCAGCGAACGAAGGTCGATCACAACCGCCGCTCCTCCTCATCGCTGCGCTCTGCATCGTCGCCGGCCGACCACAACCGCCGCTCCTCCTCATCGCTGCGCTCTGCATCGTCGCCGGCCGACCACAAGCTAACGGTCGTGCGCAAGCCCGTGGGTGGCGCCGTGCTCGGGGTGGTCCGTCGGCTGATCGGGCGAATCCCCGCGGATGTCGATCCGCCATCCGGTGAGCCGGGCCGCCAGCCGTGCATTCTGGCCCTCCTTGCCGATGGCCAGCGACAGCTGGAAGTCAGGCACCACGACCCGAGCGGCCCGGGCGTTCTGGTCGATCACGGCCACCGAAACCACCTTGGCCGGCGACAGCGCGTTGGCGACGAAGCGAGCCGGGTCCTCGTCGTAGTCGATGATGTCGATCTTCTCCCCGGACAGCTCGCTCATCACGTTGCGCACACGCTGGCCCATCGGGCCGATGCAGGCGCCCTTGGCATTCAGGCCGGGAACCCGTGAAGCAACCGCGATCTTCGAGCGGTGACCGGCTTCGCGTGCCACCGCGATAATCTCCACCGACCCGTCGGCAATCTCGGGGACTTCCAACGAGAACAGCTTGCGCACCAGGTTGGGATGCGTGCGGGACAACGTGATCACCGGCTCGCGGACACCGCGGCTCACTCCCACCACGTAGCAGCGCACCCGGTCGCCGTGCTCGTAAGCCTCACCCGGAACCTGTTCTGCCGCCGGGATCACACCCTCAGACCCTTTGGTCTCGCTGCCCAGCCGGACGACAATCAGACCACGCGAGTTGGCCCGGCTATCGCGTTGGATCACACCGGCGACGATCTCGCCCTCATGGGTGGAGAACTCGCCGTAATTGCGCTCGTTCTCCGCGTCGCGGAGCCGCTGCAGCATCACCTGCCTTGCGGTGGTGGCGGCAATCCGGCCGAAACCCTCCGGAGTGTCCTCCCATTCGCTGAGCACGTTGCCGTCCTCGTCGAGCTGGCGGGCCACCACGCGGACCGACCCCGTTTTGCGGTCGATGTCGATGTGCGCATCCGGCTGATGGCCTTCGGTGTGCCGGTAGGCGCTAAGCACCGCGGCCTTGACGTCCTCGAGTAAGTCGTCGAATGAGATGCCTCGTTCTACGACGATAGCGTGCAGAGCGGCCATGTCGATATTCATGTTCTGCCCTCCGTCTCCGCACTCCGATCGACAGTCGCCAATTCCAGCTCTCGTTCGGATGGAGGCGAAAAATCAACCTGGACAACAGCTTTCAGAATTTCATCGAGCGAAACCGGACGTACCGTCCAGTCGCGGGCCCGGTCGTCATGAACCACCAGACTCAGCGTGTCGTCGCGCATCTCACCGACCCGACCGGTGACCTGCGTTCCGTCCGACAATGCCAGCTCGATCTTGCGACCGCGCGCGCGGCGGAAGTGCTTCTCGTTGGTCAGCGGGCGGTCCACGCCAGGCGAGCTGACTTCCAGGACGTAGCGGCCCTCAATGCTTTTCACCGCATCCAGCAAGCTCGACGCCGAACGGGACAGGGCTGCGATGGTGTCCATGTCGAGTGCGGTGTCGCCGTCGGCGATCACCGTTATCCGGGGCGGCCGGGCCCGCGCATCGATGACGACGTCCTCAATTTCGTAGCCTGCGCGCGCGAACTCACCATCGAGTAGCTCGATCAGCTGCGTCTGCGACGGTAGCCCGGTGGCCACGGCGAGCTCCTCATCTTGAGTTGTCCGGTCAGTCAGCCCTGCGGTCCGCATCAATCGGCACTTGCGAGGAACCAGCCATCAACGATACGCCAGGAAGTCCGTTATAAGCGGTGATCGCGGCGAGGTTACCTGGCGTTACAGCCGGCGTTCAATCGCGCTGCGGCGGCAATGGCAGGATGTTGCTGTGCCAAGCACAGAGCCTGGTTTCAGGCCGGTCGTCAGCAGGCGACGTGTGCTGGCCGGTGGCGCCGCTCTCGCCGTGCTCGGAATGGCGGTGCCCGCGTGCAGTTCGCCGCCCGCGCCGCCGGCCGTCGACGAACTCAAATCCCAATTGACACTGGCCCGGCGCGACAGCGAGCTGGCCGCGGCGGCGGCCGCCGCCGCGGAGAAGCCGGTCAGCACGGCGCTAACCGAGGTCGCCGCCGAACGCGCCCAACATGCGCAAGCCCTGACGACCGAGATCGCGCGCCTTGCCGTCAACCCGACATCTACCTCGAGTGAGACCACCAGTCCCACAACCACCAGTTCGGCCGCCGCGGCTCCCCCACCGTCGCTGGCCGACGTGGTCAAGTCCTTGCGGGCGTCCGCGGCCAGCGCCAGTCAGCTGGCGGGCACGTCTTCGGGCTATCGGGCCGGGCTGCTCGGCTCCATCGCCGCAGCCTGCACGGCGTCCTACACGGTCGCGCTGGTGTTCGGAGCACCCGCGTCGTGACCTCCGCCGAACCGTCATCGGCCGCCACGCCGTACGACAACGCGCTATGCGCCGCGCTGACCACCGAACACGCCGTCATCTACGGCTACGGCATGGTGTCGGCCCACTGCCAGCCAGATGTGAACGGCCTGGTGTCTTCCGCGCTGAATCAGCACCGCCTGCGTCGCGACCAGGTCATCGCGATGCTGGCCGGCCGCTCGGTCAGCGCTCCGGTTGCCGCCGCGGGTTACCAACTGCCCATGCCGATCAACAACCCAACCGATGCGGTGCGCCTGGCCGTGCGAATGGAGAAGGACTCCGAGGTGGCCTGGCGTGCGGTCATCGAGCAGGCTCAGAGCCCGCAAGACCGCGAGTTCAGCGTGACCGCGCTGACCCAAAGCGCTGTGTTGGCTGCCCGCTGGAAGCAGGCGCTGGGTGACTGGCCGATCACCTCGGCCTTCCCCGGCGGCGACTAGCGGCCGGGGCTAGGCCCGATTGCTCGAGATAGCGGCCGTGATGTCGGTAGCAAGCGCTGCGCCGACCGCAAGCTCACGGGTCTGTCCGCTGAACCGATCACGCAACTCGACCGCCCCGTCCGCCCAGCCGCGCCCCACCACGACGATCCACGGCACACCGAGCAGCTCGGCATCCTTGAACTTCACCCCCGGCGATGCCTGCCGGTCGTCGAGCAGCACCTCGATGCCCAGCCGATCCAGATCGGTGGCCAGCGCGGTGGCCCCGCTGCGCACCTCGGCATCCTTGTTGGCGATCACCACGTGCACGTCGAACGGCGCGACCTCGGACGGCCAACGCAGCCCCAACTCGTCGTGCTGCTGTTCGGCGATAACCGCCACCAGCCGCGACACCCCGAGACCGTAGGAGCCCATGGTCAACCGCACCGGTTTGCCGTCCTCGCCGAGCACGTCCGCGGTGAACGCGTCGGTGTATTTGCGGCCGAGCTGGAAGATGTGGCCGATCTCGATCCCGCGGGCGGAGACCAGCGGCCCGGCGCCGTCGGGGGACGGGTCGCCGTCGCGCACTTCGGCGGCCTCAATGGTGCCGTCAGCGGTGAAGTCGCGACCGGCAACCAGGCCCACGACGTGCTTGCCGGGTTGGTCGGCGCCGGTGATCCAGCTGGTGCCGTCTACCACCCGCGGGTCGACGCGGTAGCGAACACCGTTGTCGCGCAACGATTTCGGACCGATATACCCCTTGACCAGAAAGGAGTGCTTGGCGAAGTCGGTGTCGTCGAGCAGCGCGTACTCGGCCGGTTCGAGCGCAGCGCCCAGCCGCTTGTCGTCGACCTCCCGGTCGCCAGGCACGCCGATTCCCAGTAGCTCCCAGTCACCACCGGGTTCGCGCACCTTGAGCAAAACGTTCTTCAGGGTGTCGGCGGCCGTGACGTTGCGACCCAGGTCGGCGCCGTTGGCCCACTCGACCAAGGTCGCGATGGTTGGGGTGTCGCCGGTGTCGTAGACCACCGCCTCGGGCAGTCCGTCGACGGGCAGGGTCCCGGGTCGCGCGGTGACGACGGCCTCGACGTTGGCCGCATAACCGGATGCGAGGCACCTGACAAAGGTGTCCTCGCCGACCGGGCTCTCGGCCAGGAACTCTTCGGAGGCCGAGCCACCCATTGCGCCGGATACGGCGGACACGATGACGTAGCGGACCTGGAGCCGGCCGAAAATGCGTTGGTAGGCCTCGCGGTGTGCGTGGTAGGCGCTCTTGAGCCCGGCGTCGTCGATGTCGAAGGAATAGGAGTCCTTCATCACGAACTCGCGTACGCGCAGGATGCCGGCCCGCGGCCGCGCCTCGTCGCGGTACTTGTTCTGGATCTGGTAAAGCACCAGCGGAAAGTCCTTGTAGGAGCTGTACTCCCCTTTGACCGTCAAGGTGAAAAGCTCTTCGTGGGTCGGGCCGAGCAGGTAGTCGTTGCCACGGCGGTCTTTGAGCCGAAAGACCCCATCGCCGTACTCGGTCCACCGGTTCGTGGTCTCGTAGGGCGCGCGCGGCAGCAATGCCGGGAACAGGATCTCCTGCCCGCCGATGGCGTTCATCTCTTCGCGCACGACGCGCTCGATCTTCCGCAGCACCCGCAGCCCGAGCGGCAGCCAGCTGTATAGGCCGGGCGCGATCGGTCGGATGTAGCCGGCGCGTATCAACAGCTTGTGGCTGGCGACTTCGGCTTCGGCGGGGTCGTCGCGCAGCGTGCGCACGAACAGTTCGGACATCCGGGTGATCACAGCGCGCAAGCCTAGCGGCGATCGCGAGCGCGGCTGAAGGCCGGGCGACGCGGGTCGCCGCCATCGGCCTAGCGGCGATCGCGAGCGCGGCTGAAGGCCGGGCGACGCGGTCGGGCGTTAGGAGCTAGAGGTCGCCGGCGTCGATCGCGTCTTTGACTTCCTGCGCGTGGGCCACCTGCGCGGAGCTGTAGCCGATCAGCAGCGATACCCCACCGACCAGGACGGCCACACCGGCCACCCATAGCAGCCCGTAGGTGTAGCCCTGGTCGAGTGCATGCAGCTGAGCCTTGTTCATGTACTTCACCGGGCCGTTGGTGCCGCCCAGATACAGCGTGCGCGACGTGATGACGGCCTGGATGACGGCGAGTACCACCGGGCCGCCCAGGTTCTGCAGCATCAGTGCGATCGCAGAGGTCGGTCCGATCTGGTCGAAGCCGACGCCCGCGATCGCCGACAGCGCCACCGGCACGACGATCATGCCGATGCCGATACCGGCGATGACGACCGGCACGATCAGATTCGGGAAGTACGGCATGCTCCCGTTGAAAGTCGACCCGTAGACCATCGCGCCCACCACCAGCGTTCCGCCGGCGATGACCACTACCCGTGGTGGGAACCGCGACACCAGCTGCGACGACCCGCCCAGCCCGATGCCCATCGCGATCGCGAACGGGATGAAGCCGACGCCCGCGCGCAGCGCGCTGTACCCCATGATGTCCTGCACGTATATGGCGACCAGCACCGTCACGGTGAACAGCACCCCGCCGGCCATGAAGATCGCCGCGAACGTGGCCAGCCGGTTGCGATCGAAGAACAGGTCGAACGGCACGACGGGGTTCTCGGCCGTGCGTTCCACCACAGCGAACGCGACGAAGGCGACGAGGCCCACCACACCTGAACCGATTGTGGTGACCGATATCCAACCCTTCTCCGGGCCCATCGAGAAGGCGAACACCGCGGCCGTACAGATCAACGTGGCCAGCACAGCGCCGGCCGCGTCGAGTTTCATCCGCTCGCGGAGGGTTTCCCGCAGCGTCGTGCGGGCCAGGTAGATCATCGCCAGCCCGATCGGCACGTTCACCAAGAACGCCAGCCGCCAGGACACCTCGGTGAGCGCTCCACCAATCACCAAGCCCATCACCGAGCCGACGCCGGTCATCGCTCCGAACACCGCAGTGGCGGCGTTGCGCGCCGGCCCCTTGGCGAACGTCGTGGCTACCAGCGCAAAGCCGGTCGGCGAGGCGATCGCGGCGCCCACGCCCTGCAGCAACCGGGCGGTCACCAGGGTGACGTCGTCCCACGCGATACCGCACAGCGCCGAGGCGATGGCGAACAGAGCGACGCCGACGATGAAGGTCCGCTTGCGACCGATGGTGTCGCCGAGGCGACCGCCGAGCAGCATCAGACCGCCGAAGGTCAGCACGTAGGCGGTGATCACCCAGCTCCGGCCGGCGTCAGACAGGCTCAGCTCGTTCTGGATCTTGGGAAGCGCGACGATCGCGATGGTGCCGTCCATGGTCGCCATCAGCTGCATGCCGGCGATAGCGATGACCGCGGCGAAGAACCGCCGCGACGGTAGCCACGTCGGAGAACTCTTGCTTGCAGGGGTCACGGCGGTCTTTGCTGGGTGCGCTGGGGGCATGTGAACTGCTCGCTTCGAGTGTTCAGTCGTCCATTTGTGGACAGCCCGCTCTGCATCGTTGAGAGCCGTCATAAGAAGCTACCCTACAGTATTCTTAAGAATCTTTTAAATGCCGAATGCCGCCACCGCACCGATCACGATGATCGCGGGAGGTCGGATGCCTTCCGAACGAATCTTTTCCGGTGCGTCAGCGAGCGTGGCCCGCAAAGTGTATTCGGCCGACGTTGTACCTTGTTGGACGATCAATACCGGCGTATCCGCAGGTCGACCGCCTTTTTGCAACACTTCGGTGAAAAGTTCGATGCGTTCCACCGCCATCAGCAAAATAATTGTCCCTGACATCGCTGCCAATGCATCCCAATTCACTAACGATTCGGGGTGCCCCGGCGCTACATGGCCGCTGACCACCACAAACTCGTGAGTTACCGAACGATGGGTGACCGGGACACCCACCGAAGCGGGCACCGCTATGGCACTCGTCACACCGGGCACCACGGTCACCGGGATACCGGCGTCGACACAGGCCAGCAGCTCCTCATAGCCGCGGGCGAAGACGAACGGGTCGCCCCCCTTCAGGCGCACGACAAACCGTCCGGCCCGGGCCCGCTCGATCATGACCGCGTTGATGGCTTCCTGGGCCATCGCCCGTCCGTACGGGATCTTGGCCGCGTCGATCACCTCGACGTGCGGGGACAGCTCGGCGAGGAGTTCCGGTGGCGCCAGCCGGTCGGCGACGACGACGTCGGCCTGGGCGAGTAGACGCCGGCCGCGCACCGTGATCAGTTCCGGATCTCCGGGTCCGCCGCCGACCAGCGCCACCCCGCCGCGCACCACGTCGGTGCTCGCGAAGCTTTCCAGGCTGATTAGCCCCTGCTGCAGTGCCTCGTGGATCGCCGAGCGGATAGCCGCCGAGCGACGATGCTCGCCGCCCGCCAGGACTCCCACCGACAGCCCGGCGTAGTCGAACGACGCCGGTGTCACCGCGCTGCCCTCGACGGCGATGTCGGCGCGGACACAGAAGATCCGGTGCCGGTCGGCCTCGGCGACCACCGCCGCGTTCACCTCGGGATCGTCGGTGGCCGCGATCGCATACCACGCACCTGACAAGTCGCCATCGCGATAGGCGCGCAGCGACAAGGTAATTCGGCTCATCGCCTCGACCGCGGGGGTGGCCCTACGCGCGATGACGTGTACGTCTGCTCCACTGGCGACGAGTAGCGGAAGTCGCCGCTGAGCAACGTTGCCACCGCCGACCACAACAACCTTCTTGCCGGTCAGCCGCAAGCCGGCCAGATAAGGATTCTCCGGAGTCGTCACCATCAGTGACCGTGAACGTGACCGCAGTGCATTGAAATTCGTGTCCGGCTAGCCGCATGCATCACGTCTGCACGCTTCCCGGTCGAAGCATCGGAACGTGCGGAACACCGTCGTCGACGAAGTCGTCGCCGTCGCGGACGAATCCGTGCTGGGCGTACATGTCCGCCAGATACACCTGAGCGTTGATCCGGCACGGGTAGTCGCCGACTTCGGCCAGCGCCGCGCGCAACAGCCGGGTGGTGTGGCCCTCGCCGCGCGCGCTGCGTTTGGTGCACAACCGGCCGAGCCGAAATGCCTTCTGCCCGCCCGCATGCTCCTCCATCAGCCGCAGCGTGCAGATCACCTCGCCGTCGGGGGCTTCCAGCCAGAAGTGCCGGGTTTCGGCCAACAGGTCGCGCCCGTCGAGCTCGGGATATGGGCAGGCCTGTTCGACCACGAAGACCTCTACCCGCAGCTTGAGTAGCGCGTAAAGCGTTGGGACATCGAGGTCTTTGGCCCACGAGCGGCGCAATGCGACAGTCATGACGCCCCCGCCGATTCGCCCGGTGACGATGCAGGCCGCGAAGCGGCCTGAGGAGAAGCCGGGCAATCGGGCTTAAGCCCCAGCGCCTTGGTGCCCCATGACCACAACTCCTCGAACAGCACCGGCTCACCGGACAAGGTGGTCCCCAACGACGGCACCATGTCCTTGAGCGTAGGCAGCCACGCCTGATAGCGGTCGGGAAAGCAGCGCTGCAGCACGTCGAGCATCGCCGATGCTGCGGTCGAGGCCCCCGGCGATGCACCGAGCAGGCCGGCGATGCTGCCGTCGGCGGCGGCGAGCGCCGTGGTGTCGAATTCGAGCACTCCACCTCTGCGCAAGGCTGGCCGGATCACCTGCACCCGTTGACCGGCCGTCGTCAGCTGCCAGTCGGAATCCACTGCGCTGGGCGCGAATTCCCGCAGCGCGTCGACCCGGGTGGGCTGCGACAGCCGCAGCTGGCCGATCAAATAGTTGACCAGTTTCACCTGACTGACGCCGGCCCCGATCATGGTCGCCAGGTTGCCCGGCGTGACAGACCGCGGCAGATCGCTGATATGGCCGTGTTTAAGGAATTTCGGCGACCACCCGGCGAACGGCCCGAACAGCAGCCATGGCTTGCCGTTGACGATTCGCGCGTCCAGGTGTGCCGCCGTCATCGCCGGTGCACCCGGCGCGGGTAGGCCGTACACCTTGGCGCGGTGCGCGGCGGTGATCGCCGGATTGCAAGCGCGCAGGAACTTCCCGCCGATCGGAAAGCCGCCAAAGCCCTTCGCTTCCTTGATGCCTGACTTCTGCAGCAACAGCAGCGCTTGCCCACCGGCGCCGACAAAGACGAATTTGGCATTGAGCCTGCGGTTTTCACCGGTTCGGCGGTTGAGAATTGTCAGGGTCCAACTGCCGTCGCGCTGACGGGACAGGTTGCGGACCTCGTGACCGAACAACACGGTTGTGCCGTTGCGTACGCCGTAGCCGATGAGTTGTCTGGACAGCGCACCGAAGTCGACGTCGGTGCCGTCAGCGGCCCAATTGAGCGCGACGGGTTCGGAAAAGTCGCGTTTGGCGGCCATGTAGGGCAGTCGGCGGGCGAATTCGTCGGGGTCCTCGATCCACTCGGTGCGGCCAAACAGCGGATTGCCGGCCAGCGCCTGGCGCCGGCGTCGCAGATAGTCGACGCGTTCGGCGCCCTGCCCAAAGCTGACATGCGGAACTGGGTTGAGAAAGCCGCGCACATCGGACAACATGCCGTTTTCGGCCGCGTAGGCCCAGAACTGGCGGGTGATCTGGAATTGCTCGTTGACGCGCACCGCTTTGGTGACATCGATCGAGCCGTCCGGCTGCTGCGGCGTGTAAAACAGCTCGCAGAGCCCGGCGTGCCCGGTACCGGCGTTGTTCCAAGGGTCGCTGCTTTCGGCTGCGGCGGCGTCGAGCCGCTCGACCACGGTGATCGACCAGTCTGGCTCCAACCGACGCAACAGCGCACCCAGCGTGGCGCTCATGATCCCGGTCCCGACCAGCACGGCGTCGACCTTCGCGGTTGTCCTTACCTTCGGGCCTGACACCGGGCTGTTCGTCCTTTGCAATCGAGCGACCGTCGCGGCTGTATCGATCGCCAGGTTATCCCGACCGGATCTGACCCGCTGATCTGCGATGTTTGTGTCACGGATTCCGGCGCGATCTGACACGCTGTGCGCCATGACCTGGCGAAATCGGGCTGCGGCCGTCGCGCTGGCGGCGGTGCTGGTGGCCGGATGTTCCTCATCGAAAAGCTCGCATGCGGCGCACGGTGTATCGGGCAGCCCCGCTACGTCACCATCGACGACGGTTGCACAGGCGGCGGCTCGCGGTGTGGAGGCCGCAATCAGCGCCGTCCCGTGGACGCAGGTCGGTCCCGGATGGATGCTCGCCACCTGGAGCCCGGTTGCCGGCCGGTCGGCCGGCGGGCCACCGCCGCCGGGCCAGCCAACATCCCAGACGGCGACCACGACGCTGTACCTCGTCGACCCGGCAGGTGGTCGCTACGCGATCACCACCTTCGGGCCGCCGGGTGAGCAGGCCAGTCCGGAGTTGGTCGACTGGTCGGGCGACGGCAGCCACGCCTTATTCGACGCGCAGTACGCGAAACCGCCGATGGCCATCATGGTCGACCTGCACACGGGCAGGCAGACGACCTTGACTCTGCAAGGCTCACCTCGCTACAGCCGCCCCGAGGGCAAGGCGCTGCTGTTGTCCACGCCGCCCGGCCCCGGCTCGCGACTCGCGGCTCTCGATCGAGTCGACCTCGCCGGCAACCACCAGCTCACCTACCCGACCGACAAGCTCGGTAGCCCGTTCAACGGAAACTATCTCTCGACGCCTGACGGGACGCAGCTCGTCCTCGGCACGTCGGCGGGCCTGGTGCTGATGGGCAACGACGGGACTCCTGCGTCCACTTTGCCGATCCCGGGTCAGATCAACTGCAGCCCATTGCGGTGGTGGGACGAATCCCACACGACCGTTCTCTCGGCGTGCGACGCTCCCGGATTTACGTCGCGCCTGTGGTTGGCGCCGATCGACAGCGGCCCGCCTACCGCTCTCACCGCAGTCAACGATGGGCAAAAGGGACCCGACCTTCGCGACGCAAGCGCTTGGCAGCTCCCAGCAGGCACGTTCGTGCAGGCCGAAGGCGCATGTGGCTATCAGTACCTCGCCAAGCTCACCGCCGACGGCACGACCTCACCGGTCTCAGTGTCCGGCGTGGACCCTGGCCACAGCGTCATCGTGGCAGGCGTCAACGGGAGCGATCTGGACCTGAAAGCCACGGCTTCCTGCGGGGGCGGCCAATCACTCATCGACTACAACCCCAGCACCAATACATCGACTGTGCTGCTGGGGCCGCCGGTCAACGGTGGCGGCGTGATCGCTGCGGTGCCCTACCCGGGCCAGCGCTAGCCCCGCGACGATGCAGCCGGAACGGCTGAGGTGGGGGTACCTCCCGCTTGCGGGGGAGAGCCGAGCAATCGGACCTAGCCCCGCGACAACGCTTTAAGCTGGCGTGCGTGACTGGCTGGCAGCCCGACGTCCTGCCCGGCTACTGGCAGCTCACCATCCCCCTGGGTGACGATCCCGACGGCGAGGGCGACATCGACGCGACACTGCTGCGTCGTGGCGACGCCGCGCCGGGCACCGATGCCGTCCTGGCCGTACACGGATACACCGACTACTTCTTCCACACCGCACTGGCCGATCACTTCGTCGCCCGCGGGTTCGCCTTCTACGCGCTGGACCTGCGCAAATGTGGTCGGTCGTCGCGTGGTGGCCAAACCCCGCACTTCACCACCGACTTGGCTTGTTACGACGGCGAGCTCGATCGTGCGCTGGGTGTCATCGGCGAGGAGACTGGTTCGGCGCGGGTGCTGGTGTACGGCCATTCCGCGGGCGGGCTGATCGTCTCGCTGTGGCTGGACCGGATGCGACGGCGCGGCGCGACCACGCGGGCGGGCGTGGCCGGCCTGGTACTCAACAGCCCATTTCTGGACCTGCCCGGTCCGATGGTGCTTCGCTGGCCGACGACGACGGCGCTGATCGCCGCGATTGCCCGAGTCGGCGATAAGCGGGTGGCCCGGGCCCCCAATGAAGGTGGTGGTGGTTACGGCGCCAGCTTGCACCGCGACTACCACGGAGAGTTCGACTACAACCTGCTGTGGAAACCGTTGGGCGGCTTCCCTGTTACCTTCGGCTGGCTGTCCGCCGTCCGACGTGGTCAGGCGCAGCTGCATCGCGGGCTCGACGTCGGCGTGCCCAACCTGATCCTGCGCTCAGATCACAGCGTGCCGGAGACCGCGGACGAAATCGCCCTGCAATGCGGCGATGCGGTCCTCGAGGTGAGACATATCGCGCGCTGGGCCGGCTGCATCGGCAACCGCAGCACCATCGTTCCGGTGAGCGACGCCAAGCACGATGTGTTCTTGTCGATGCCGCAGCCCCGGCAAGTGGCTTACCAGCAGCTGGACATCTGGCTGGATGACTACCTCGGTGCCGCCTCCAACGTCGCATCCCAAAACGGCTGAAGGGCTACCGGATGGAAACCTACGACCTCGCGATCATCGGAACCGGTTCAGGAAACAGCATTCTCGACGAGCACTATGCGAACAAACGCGTCGCGATCTGCGAGCAGGGAACGTTCGGCGGAACCTGCCTCAACGTCGGATGCATACCGACCAAGATGTTCGTCTACGTCGCAGAGGTCGCCGAAACGATCCGTGCAGCAGCGCGTTACGGCGTCGACGCGCACATCGACCGGGTGCGGTGGGACGACATCGTCTCGCGCGTCTTCGGGCGCATCGACCCGATCGCGATCGGCGGTGAGGACTACCGCCGGTCGGAGCCCAATGTGGACGTCTACGACCGGCACACCCGTTTCGGGGCGGTTCAGTCCGACGGTCGCTACCTGCTGCGCACCGACGACGACGAGCAGTTCATCGCCGAGCGGGTGGTGATCGCCGCGGGATCGCGACCGGTGGTCCCGCAGGCCATCCTGGACTGCGGGGTCCGCTATCACACCAGCGACGACATCATGCGGATACCGGAGCTGCCCCGACACCTGGTCATCGTCGGAGGCGGCTTCGTGGCAGCTGAATTCGCGCATATCTTCTCCGCGCTCGGTGTCCGGATCACCTTGTTGATCCGCGGCGGCGCACTGCTTCGGCACCTGGATGACACGCTGAGCAGACGATTCACCCGCATCGCGTCGTCCAAATGGGAATTGCGCAGCCACCGCAATGTTGTCGGTTCCCACCAAGATCGCTCGGGCATCGCGCTGGAACTCGACGACGGTTCGACGCTGCACACCGACGCCGTGTTGGTGGCCACCGGCCGGCGCCCCAACGGCGATCAGCTGGACGCCGAGCAGGCCGGCATCGAGATCGACGACCGCCGGATTGTCGTCGACGAATACCAACGGACGTCCGCGCGTGGCGTTTTCGCACTCGGCGATGTGTCGTCGCCCTATGAGCTCAAGCACGTGGCCAACCACGAAGCGCGCGTCGTGCAGCACAACCTGCTCTGCGACTGGGACGACACCGATGCGATGGTCGCCACCGACCACCGCTACGTCCCCGCCGCCGTGTTCACCGATCCGCAGATCGCCAGCGTTGGGCTGAGCGAGAACGAAGCCGTCGCAAAGGGTTTCGACGTGTCGTGCAAGATCCAAGACTACGCCGACGTCGCCTACGGCTGGGCGATGGAGGACACCACCGGCATTGTCAAACTCGTCGGGGACTCCGCGACCGGCCGGCTGCTCGGTGCGCACATCATGGGACACCAGGCCTCGTCGATCATCCAGCCGTTAATTCAGGCGATGAGCTTCGGCCTGACCGCGCAGCATATGGCGCGTGGTCAGTACTGGATTCACCCGGCGCTGCCGGAGGCCGTCGAGAACGCGTTGTTGGGACTGTTCTGAGTCCCATCGTTGGGTTGAGGTCAGGCGGCGCTGGTTGACGACTGACCGCGACGCCGGCTGTCGACCGACCACAGATGACCACACTCAGGGCATTGCAGGTGTAGCAGCCATGCCTGGTTGCTCAGCAGGAACTGCCAGTGGACACGGCAATTCTGCCTGCTCTGGCACTCGGCGCAGCCGACGCCGTGGTTGCACTGGGGGCAGCCGAACCAGGCGCGGCGACCCCGCTCAGCGGTGGGATCAATCGGAAACACGGCCGGCCACCCGATCCGGAAGCACTCCAGCGGCCACCAGATCGTCGTAGATTCGCTGTTGTTCGTCATCCAGGCCGGAGTACAGCATCGCGTAGGCGCGATCCTCCTCGGCCAGCACTTCAAGCGGGTCCCAGTCCTCCCCGATCGCCTCGAGGATGGCGGACCGCCGGCGCGCCTCATCAAGGGTCAGGTCGTATGCGAGCGCCACATGACCAGGCTCAACACCCATCCCGGTTCTCCCTATACCAAAATGTCGATTGGGGTATCAGAGTCGGCGGTTCCGGCCCCGGCCGACAATGACCTCCGTCACATTCGGCAGTTGAGATTGATCACATTCTTCGCCAGCCGAGAAACGCTGGTTATAGCTCGTCGCAAGCGCAGTTCGCGGCGCGATCCGTGTTCACCACTGAGGCGGCGCAGCCCCTCTGCCGAAGCCCCACGTCGACTGTCCCAGTCTTGGTTTGGGTGAGCACTCGGTCGGTTGACGGCGAAAACCTTGCGCCAGAATTGTCTCGGCGTCGGTTCCCTCGATGAGCGCCAGGCACGGGCTGCTGAATTCACACGTCTGGCAGTGGTGGGCGAATGTCGGATAGATCGCCGGATTGCCGATCATGTCGATCGCCTCAGCACCGATCAACATGGGAATCAGACTGATTTCGGCGCGGCTGCGGCGGATGTGGGTCCGCCGCAGTAGGCCCGCGGTGTATTGCTCGACGCGGGTCGGGTCGTCCGTTCGCGCCGTGCGCGCCAACAACCGTCTGTGCTGCGGGATTGCTCGACCACCACCGCTGGGCTCGCTTTGCGCGACCCGGTACGACGCACCGTTTGCGGTGCGATCGGGAGCGGGCAGATCAAGCGGGCCGTTGATGCGGACCTCGTTGTGGATCGTGCCCGAGATCTCCATACCCAGGTATTCCTGCTCCCAGGCCCAACAGCCGGCGACCGCCGGCTCGTCGCGGATCAATGCATCCGATTCCTGCCAGTCGTCGACGATCCTGTGACGAACTACCCAGTACTCGTCGGCGGCGTCGATCGCCAGCAGGTCGATCCGGCACGTGTAGATCACCGCGGATCCATCTGGAGTCGTCAACCCTCGTTCAGGGTCGCGCGGGTCGGGCACCAGCGCTTGGACGTCGTGGTCGATCCTCACCGGGGCGAACTGATCGACCGTGCTCGCCCACGCGTCGTAGGAGTCGAGCAGCGCCGTCGCGGTGTCCAGCGCATGCGTCTCGCCACCATCGTCGAGCGCACGTTTGAGGGCCTTATGTACCAGCGATTGCTTCAGTTCATGTGGCCAGTCCCACGTGCCCGGGTAGTAGTAGACGGCGAGCGCGTCCTTGAGTGACGCCGTGAAGGCGGCATCGACGGCGCCGACGGGCGCAAGACCACGGCGATGCGGCGACGCGAAATCCCACTGCCGGCGGCACCTTTTGAATTGGATCCGGTCATTCTCGGTAATCCGATAGTCCATCAGGGGACCCGCCGCTCAGTGAGAATGTGATCAAGGTCCTGGAGATACACGATGTCATCGCGACCGAGGCGCATCGCCTCGATCGAGGCTAAGAGCTCGTCACAGTTCATCGTTCGCCCCGCCGCTTCAGGGTAGACCTGCCGCCCGGCCAAACCCAGAGCGCGCAGTCGCGAGCTCACCTGCGCGGTCGCAGCGACTGTTCGTCAGTCCTGTCCGCTCTGCTCCCTCGGCGGCCCGCGCGGTGTAGAACGGTGCTCATGGGCCTGTCAGGTGCCAGGGCTCGAAGGACACGGCGGTGATTAGCCGTGCATGAGCTGTCGCTGTGCGAGGCGATCGCCGACGTGGTCAAACCGTACGCCGACGGTCGCCACGTCGACGTCGTGCGCGTCAGGATCGGCGCGCTTCGTCAGGTGGTTCCCGAGTCGCTGTCATTTTGCTGGACGCTCCTCCGGGACTACGAGGATATGCCCGACGCCGAGTTGGAACTCGAGTTGGTCACCGCTGAGGTGAGCTGCCGCTCTTGCGGCCATCAGTCGTCGATCGAGTCACGGTGGTCATTGTTATGCCCGCGTTGCGAGAGCGCTGACGTCAAGGTGCTGCGCGGCGACGAGTTCTTGGTGACGTCATTGGATGTCTCGTGAAAGGTTGTCTCGTGAAAGATATTGACGATGGGTAGATTTCATCGGCACGACGACGGAACCGTGCATACCCACGAGCACGACGATCACCCGCACACCCACGCCGGCGACCACGGCGATCACAGTGGCTATCACACCGGCTCCCAGCGGATCGACGTGCTGGAGGCGATCTTCGCCGAGAACGACATCCGAGCCGACTATAATCGACAAGCGTTTGAGGACAACAGAGTTCGTGCCATCAACCTGATGAGCTCGCCCGGTTCCGGGAAGACGACCGTACTACAAGCCACCCTCGACGAACTCGCCGGCGACATCGCCGTCGGGGTGATCGAGGGCGACATCGCCACCGACCTGGACGCCGCCAAGCTCGGTGGCCGGGGCGCCCAGATATCCCTACTGAACACCGGCAACGGGTTCGGCGGCGAATGCCACCTTGACGCGCCGATGGTCAACCGCGCGCTGCAGGGACTTGATCTGACCCGCCTGGACCTGGTGATCATCGAAAACGTCGGAAATCTGGTTTGCCCGGCCGAGTTTGACGTCGGCGAACACGCCAAGGCGATGGTTTATTCGGTCACCGAAGGTGACGACAAACCACTGAAGTACCCGGTGATGTTCCGCGCCGTCGACGTGGTGCTCCTCAACAAGATCGATCTGGTGCCGTATTTGGAGGTCGACGTCGACTCGTATATCGCCCGTGTCCGCGAGGTCAATTCGACGGCGACGATTTTGCCAGTCAGCGCCCGCACCGGTGTCGGCATGGCCGACTGGTTCGGCTGGCTACGACAGTTCATGGCAGGCTCAGCGACCTGAGTGCACCGTGATGGCGTCTTGAGAGCCCGGTTGAATGTCGGGCGGTAATGACTTGAATACCAACACATGCAACTGATTCGCAAGATGGTCACCCTGTTGCTGATCGACACGCACCATTGATGGCCCCCGACGGCGATCGAGGGCCGACAATACGCCGCCGCTGACGAAATCAGGAGAAAATCCGGAAACCCGTACCAGGCCTCCGAATTTGCCAGAACATCGTTGACAAGGTAGTTCGGCGAGAGTAGACCCAGGAAATAGCGCCGCGTAAGCGGGCCGACAGTCGACTCCCGCGGTGTCAGGGGCCTTAGCCCGGGCCCCGGAAAGCTGCGGTATGCCAACGGAAGCAGCAGTCAAAGCGGAAGAAACATTGATCCACGTTCTATGGATCAACGCGGGTCTGAGTTGTGACGGCGATTCGGTGGCGCTGACTGCCGCCACTCAACCCAGTATCGAGGAGATCGCGCTGGGCGCGCTCCCCGGTCTGCCCAAGATCGCCGTGCACTGGCCGCTCATCGATTTCGAATGCGGCCCCACCGGTGGCGCGGACGATTTCCTCGAGTGGTTCTTCAAGGCCGACCGCGGTGAGCTCGAACCGTTCGTGCTCGTCGTGGAAGGTTCGATTCCCAACGAGGCGATCAAGGACGAGGGGTACTGGTGTGGGTTCGGCAACAACCCTGCCACCGGGCAGCCGATGACCACCAGTGAGTGGCTCGACCGATTGACACCCAAGGCAACCGCGGTAGTTGCGGTGGGGACATGCGCCACCTACGGCGGCATCCACGCGATGGCCGGCAACCCGACCGGGGCGATGGGCGTACCCGACTATCTGGGCTGGGATTGGAAGAGCAAGGCCGGAATCCCGATCGTCTGCGTCCCGGGCTGCCCGATCCACCCGGACAACCTGTCGGAGACGCTGACCTACCTGCTCTACATGGCCACCGGGCAGGCACCGATGATCCCGCTTGATGAGGCGCTGCGGCCACAGTGGCTGTTCGGCAACACCGTGCACGAGGGCTGCGACCGGGCCGGCTACTACGAGCAGGGTGACTTCGCCACCGAGTATGGATCACCGAAATGCATTGTGAAGCTGGGCTGCTGGGGCCCGGTGGTCAAATGCAACGTGCCCAAGCGAGGCTGGATCAACGGCATCGGTGGGTGCCCGAACGTCGGCGGAATCTGCATCGGGTGCACCATGCCCGGGTTCCCGGACAAATTCATGCCGTTCATGGACGAGCCGCCGGGCGGCAAGGTATCCACCACCGCATCGGGCCTGTACGGCTCGGTGATCCGCAACCTGCGCGGTGTCACCAACCGCACCCTCGACAAGGAACCGCGCTGGCGACACAAGGGCGACAAACTCACGACCGGCGCACGCCGTACCTGGTAGTGCGCACGATCTCACCTTGAAGGTAGGGAGCAAAGTTCGATGACAACGATCATCCCCGAGCCGTCCCACGCGAAGCGCGAGCCCGGCCAACTTGTCGAGATGGCGTGGGATCCGATCACTCGGATCGTCGGCAGCCTCGGTATTTACACCAAGATCGACTTCGAGAACCGCGAAGTGGTCGAGTGTCACAGCACGTCGTCCATCTTCCGCGGCTACTCGATTTTCATGAAAGGCAAGGACCCTCGCGACGCACACTTCATCACCAGCCGAATCTGCGGCATCTGCGGTGACAACCACTGCACCTGTTCGTGTTACACCCAACAAATGGCGTACGGCGTCAAGCCGCCGCATCTGGGTGAGTGGATCGTCAACCTCGGCGAAGCCGCGGAATACATGTTCGACCACAACATCTTCCAGGAAAACCTGGTCGGCGTGGACTTCTGCGAGAAGATGGTCTCGGAGACCAATCCGGGTGTGCTGGCCAAGGCCGAGAACACCGCGGCTCCGCATGCAGACGCACACGGGTACAAGACCATCGCCGACATCATGCGGTCGCTCAACCCGTTCAGTGGCGAGTTCTACCGCGAGGCGTTACAGGTCAGCCGGTACACACGGGAGATGTTCTGCCTCATGGAGGGCAGGCATGTGCACCCGTCCACGCTGTACCCCGGCGGCGTCGGCACGGTGGCGACCATCCAATTGATGACCGACTACATGAGCCGGCTGATGCGCTACGTCGAGTTCATGAAGAAGGTCGTGCCCATGCACGACGACCTGTTCGACTTCTTCTACGAGGCGATACCCGGTTACGAGAAGGTCGGGCTGCGACGCACGCTGCTGGGCTGCTGGGGCTCCTTCCAGGACCCCGACGTGTGCAACTTCGAGTACAAGGACATGGAGCGGTGGGGCAACGCCATGTTCGTCACGCCCGGTGTGGTCGTCGACGGCAAGCTGGTGACCCACTCGCTGGTCGACATCAACCTGGGCCTCCGGATCCTTTTGGGCAGTTCGTATTACGACGACTGGAACGAACAGGAGATGTTCGTCAAGACCGATCCGTTGGGCAATCCGGTCGACCGGCGCCACCCATGGAACCAGCACACCAACCCGCATCCGCAGAAACGGGACATGGACGGCGGCAGCTACAGCTGGGTGATGTCGCCGCGCTGGTTCGACGGCAAGGACCACCTGGCTCTCGACACCGGCGGCGGTCCGCTGGCCCGGCTGTGGGCGACGGCGCTGGCCGGCCTGGTCGACATCGGCTACGTCAAATCCACCGGACATTCCGTGCAGATCAACCTGCCGAAGACCGCGCTGAAGGGGCCGGTCGAGTTCGAGTGGAAGATCCCCCAGCACGGGTCCAACACCATCGAGCGGGACCGGGCGCGGACCTACTTCCAGGCCTATGCGGCGGCGTGCGCGTTGCACTTCGCCGAAAAGGCACTCGGCGAAATCCGGGCCGGCCGCACCAAGACGTGGGAGAAGTTCGACGTGCCCAAGGAGGGCATCGGCTGCGGCTTCACCGAGGCGGTGCGCGGGGTGTTGAGCCACCACATGGTGATTCGGGACGGCAAGATCGCCAACTATCACCCGTACCCGCCCACCCCGTGGAATGCGAGCCCGCGCGACAGCTTCGGCACGCCGGGGCCCTACGAGGACGCGGTGCAAGGACAGCCGATCTTCGAGGAGAACGACCGGGAACACTTCAAGGGCATCGACATCATGCGCACGGTGCGCAGTTTCGACCCGTGCCTGCCCTGTGGGGTGCACATGTACCTCGGCAAGGGCAAGACACTGGAGCGGTTGCACTCACCGACGCAAGCAGCGACCGGGGAGTGATGCATGGCTGATCGCCCCGAGGAGTTGGAGGGGGACGCGCAGTGGCGCTCGGCGGGCGATCGGATCCAGACGCTGTTGGATGCGACGTCGGCCGGTGGGGTGGTCGCGCGTGAGCGCGCCGAGCAGTTGGTTGGCGAGGTAGTCGACCTCTACGGCGCGGGCTTGTCGCGGATTGTGGCCGCAGTAGGCGATCAAGCGGACCCCGGCATGCTGAACCGCCTGGTCGCCGACGACTTGGTGGCCAGCCTGCTGCTCGTGCACGGCCTACACCCGCACGACGTGCGTCGCCGGGTTTCCGACGCGCTCGACCGGGTCCGGCCGTATCTGGGCTCGCACGGCGGCGATGTGCATCTGCTCGACATCGACGGCGACACCGTGCAGCTTCAGTTCGCCGGAAGCTGCAAGAGTTGCCCGTCATCGGCAGTGACGCTGGAGCTAGCTGTGGAGGATGCGATTCGGGCTGCCGCACCGGAGGTTTCGTCGATTGAGGTGGTGGCCCCCGAAGCCGCGGCAGCCGAGCCAACGGCGGTTATCCCGGCGGAATCGCTGCTGGCTCAGGTCCATTCCAGGGTCCACGCCAACGGCGGCAGCTCGGCGGCCTGGCATCCGGTGCCCGACCTGGCCGACCTGGCTCCCGGCGAAGTCGGCGGCTTCTCGGTTGCCGGCGCCGTGGTGCTGGCCTGCCGGGTTGGCGACCAGTTGTACGCCTATCGTGACCACTGCCCGGCCTGCGATGGATCCTTGGCCGGCGCGGCACTGCACCGACGGGCCACGACCGCCGAGCCAGTGTTGCGATGTCCCCGCTGTCACGCGCATTTCGACGTCGTGCACGCCGGGGCAGGGCTAGATGACCTAGAAAACCAAGCCGCGCGACACCTCGATCCCATCCCATTGCTACTGCGCGACGGTGTGCTGTCCATCGCGGTACCGGCCGAGCCGATGGGCGCGCCGGCATGACGACCCCCTACGACGTCCTGACCCGAATCACCAGCAACCGGCGGGCACCGCAGCCGGCCGGGGAGCGGTGCGAAATGTGCTCGGAGGCCATCTCCGATGAGCACCAGCATGTGGTGAATGTGACTGGGCGGCAAATGATGTGCGTATGCCGCGGCTGCTATCTGCTGTTCACCGACAGCCACGCGCAGCTGCGCTACCGCTCGGTGCCGGACCGGTACCTGTCATTTCCCGACTTCGCGCTTGATCGCCGCACCTGGGAAGCGCTGCAGATCCCGGTCGGCCTGGCGTTCTTCTTCCGCAACTCGGCGCTGGATCGCACCGTCGCGTTCTACCCGGGACCGGCTGGTGCAACCGAATCCGACCTCGACCTCAAGGCTTGGACCGCGATCAACTCGGCCGACCCCCGGGTGGGCCTGCTCGCCGACGACGTCGAGGCGCTGCTGGTACGAGTGCGCGAGGACGAACAACCCGATTGCTATCTGGTCCCCATCGACGCGTGCTACGAGTTCATCGGCGGGCTGCGGATGTTGTGGCGCGGCTTCGACGGTGGGCAGCAGGCCCGCGAGTTCATCGACGCCTTCTTCGATCAGCTGGCCACCCGCAGTACGGAGCAGCGCCGATGACCGGGCCCGCCGCCCAGGCGACCGGCTTGGCGTTCACAGTCATCGACGTGGTCCCCGAGCCCTACGCGGCGGTCCCGGTACTGACCGCGCACGTGAGTGTTTCGGCGCCCGACGACGAACCGGTGCACGCGATCGCTCTGCGCTGCCAGGTCCGCATCGAACCATTGCGACGCGGCTACTCCGACGAGGAAGCCGTGGGGCTGACTGATTTGTTCGGGCCGCGGGAACGCTGGGCCACCACCCAACGCACATTCCTGTGGCAGCATTGCACGGCGATGGTGCCGGCGTTCGTCGACGCCACCGAGACGACGCTGTCTCTGGAGTGCACCTACGATTTCGAGATCGCCGCCGCCAAGTACCTGCACGCGCTGCGCGACGGTGCCGTGCCACTCCAATTCCTGTTCAGCGGAACCTTATTCATGGCGAGTCAGCGGGGCTTTTCCGTTCAGCAGGTGTCGTGGGACTGCGAGGACCGCTACGACATGCCGGTGCCGGTGTGGCGGGAGCTGATCCGGCAGCACTACCCGAACACCGGATGGGTGCGCCTGTCTCACGACACGGTCGCTGCGTTGGCCGCCTACAAGTCGACGCGCGGCCTGTTGAGCATCGAGGACGCGGTCACCGCGCTGCTGGACGCGGCACACCAGGAGGCGCGATGACCGCGGATTGGGACCGGGCCCGCGCCGTCGCCGACGCCGTCCTGTACGAGGGCTACCTGCTCTACCCGTACCGCGCGACGTCGAGCAGGAACCGATCACGCTGGCAGTGGGGCGTTTTGGGCCCTGTCGGCGCGGCCGACGCCGGAATCGGCGAGGACGACACCATCGCGGCGGAGTTTCTCGTCGATGGAGCCCACGCAATTACCCTGGTGGTGCGCTTCCTGCAACTGCAGCACCGCCGCACCGAGCGCGACACCGGTTGGGGACGCTTCGAACCCGTCGACGAACTCATCACACCAACCAGTTCATGGCTGACGTGGGACGAAGCGATCGAGTGTGAAACGTCCTTCGGCCCTCTTGCTTTCGACGATCCGGCCCAGCCATGGACGCTGCCGCTGACCGCCCCGGCGGCAACCGACATCGAACCGGTCGAAGGCGGTCGGCTGGTCCGGCACCGGCAAGAGGTGAGCGCCGCGTTGACCGTGCGCGTCGAGCCGGACGGTGCGCTGCAACGGGTCTCGGTACGCGTCGCAAACACCGGCGCCCCTGCTGCTGACAAGGACGACGCGATCGCTCGATCCCTGATCGGCACCCACGTCATCGCAGAAGCCATTGGCGGCGAGTTCGTCTCGCTCCTCGAGCCGCCGCTACCCGCCGCCGACGCGGCGGCCCGATGCAGCCGGCACCGCTGTTTCCCGGTGCTGGCCGGCCCGCCCGGCGCCGGGGATCTGCTGCTGATCTCCCCGATCATCCTCTACGACCACCCCGAGATCGCCGAACAGAGCGAAACCGCGTTATATGACTGCACCGAGATCGACGAGATCCTGACCCTGCGCGTGATGACGATGACCGACCAGGAGAAGGCACAGGCCCGGGCCACCGACCCGCTGGCCGCGGAGATCATCGACCGCTGTGACTCCATGTCGCCCGAGGCCATGGCGCGCCTGCATGGAGCCCTGCGGGATCCACGGGAGGCCGTAGGTCTGATTCCGGAGGTGCCCGACGGCGTCGATTGGTGGGATCCGCTGGCCGACAACGCGGTACAACCCGACCTCGACGCGGTCTTGGTGAACGGTGTGCAAGTAGCACGGGGCAGTCGAGTGCTTTTGCATCCGGCACGCCGAGCCGACGCGCAAGACCTGTTCTTTGCAGGGAAGACGGCTCGCGTCACGTCGGTGCACGAAGACGTCGACGGCAACCAGCACGTCGGTGTCGTCGTCGAGGACGACCCGGCGGCCGATCTGCACGAGTGGTACGGCCGCTACCTGTACTTCTCCCCCGACGAAGTCGAACCACTCGAAACCACCACTACAGAAAGGAATTCGACATGGCGATCGTAGGATGGGTGTTTGTTGGCCTGCTGGCGTTGTTCGCGCTGGCCGGAGTCGTGATAGGGCTGATATCCGTGCCAGACGCCCGGCGGTACCTCAAGATCCGGCACATGTAGGGTCGACGGACCGTCCGATTCCAGTGCGCATCCTGGTGGCCGGCATCGGCAATATCTTCCTCGGCGACGACGGGTTCGGCTCCGAGGTAGTCCGGCACGTCCCAGTCCAGCAGGACAATTCGGGCGTGCGGATCGTCGACTACGGCATCGGGGGCATGCACTTGGCCTACGACTTGCTTGAAGACTGGGATGCGCTGGTCCTTGTCGACGCGATACCGAGCCGCGGCAGCCCCGGCGCCCTACACGTCTTCGAGGCCGACCATGAATCACTGTCGGCCACAGCCGCTCTGGACGCTCACAGCATGGATCCCGCGGCAGTGTTCACCAGCCTGAAGGCACTCGGCGGCAGACCGCCCTACACGGTCGTCGTCGGCTGCGAGGCCGGGAGCGTCGACGAAGGCATCGGCCTTACCGAGGCCGTCGCAGGCGCTGTGCCACGGGCCATCCACACCGTTGCGGAGGTCGTCGCGGGTTTGCGGGCTCGATCACCGGCGGCATCGGTAGAAGGGCAGGGCTGAGCGATGTGTCTGGGCATACCGGGCCAGCTAGTCAGGATGCTGGACGATTATGAGGGGCAACTCGCATTGGTCGACGTCGCCGGAAAGCAACGCAAGGTCAATGTCGGCATGCTGCCCGAGGAAACGTTTGCACCCGGTGACTGGGTGATCATTCACATGGGTTTCGTCGTCGAGAAGACCGACCGGGCCGGCGCCGAGCAGGCGATGGCCGGTCTGGAGTTGATGGGCCGGGGCCGCGACGATCCGGCGGAAACCGCTGCCTTCGAGCAGACGGCGGGTGGTCGATATGACTGACACGCTGGTGCAATCCGTCGACGTCCGCCAACGGTTCACCGTGACCGGTGTCGTCCAGGGGGTGGGGTTCCGGCCGTTCGTCCACCGGATCGCCAGCGAGCTTGGACTTACCGGATTCGTCGGCAACGATTCGGGTGCGGTCTTCCTCGAAGTGCAGGGACCTACCGCGCGCATTGACGAATTCCATTGCCGCCTGCGCGCTGAGGCGCCACCGCTGGCAGCGATCAGTGCTATCCACGTCATCGATGTCAGCCCCGACAGCATGTGCGACAGCACCTTTCGCATCGTCAAAAGCCTGGCGGTCGCCGGTGCCACTACCCCGATCCCGCCCGACATCGCCGTGTGCGACGACTGCATCGCCGAGTTGTTCGACCCGAACGACCGCCGTTACCGGCACCCCTTCGTGACGTGCACTAACTGCGGTCCCCGGTTCACCATCATCCGTGCCCTGCCCTACGACCGTCCGGCCACCACCATGTCGGCGTTCGCCATGTGTGAGCGTTGCGCCGCCGAATACCACGACCAAGCCAATCGCCGCTTCCACGCGCAGCCGATCGCTTGCCCGAACTGCGGGCCGTCGCTGTGGTTCGCCGCGCACGCCGACCGGGTCGACGGATCCGATGCCGCGCTGGGGGCCACCCAGCAGGCACTGGCCGCGGGCGCCGTGGTCGCGATCAAGGGCATCGGCGGCTATCACCTGGCCTGCCGGGTCGACGACGAGGCGGTGGTCGCTGCGCTGCGGACCCGGAAAGCGCGGGGCGCCAAGCCATTGGCCATGCTGGTGCGGGATCTCGAGGTCGCGCGCCGCTACGCGCACATCGACGAGACCGAAGCCGCGGTGCTCTCAAGCGCGGCCCGGCCGATCGTGCTGCTGCGGCGTCGTCGGGATGCGCCGTTCGCCGACGCCGTCGCACCCGGCAGCCCGCTGGTCGGGCTGATGCTGCCCTACTCGCCCATCCATCACTTACTGCTCGCGCCCGTCCCGGGTGTCGAAGCACCGGTACCCGATGCCCTGGTGTTGACCAGCGCCAACCGCTCCGACGATCCCATCTGCTTCACCGACGACGATGCCGCGCTCAGGCTTTTGCGGCCTTCCGCCGCCCTGTGCGACGCGGTGCTCGACCACGACCGGCCGATCCATGTGCCCTGCGATGACTCGGTGGTGCGCGTGGTCGACGACCGGGAACTGCCGATCCGCCGGTCCCGCGGATACGCGCCGCTGCCCGTGGACCTCGGCCTCGATGGCCCGCCGGTGCTGGCCGTCGGCGGCGAGCTGAAGAACACCTTCTGCCTGACCGACGGTGCACGCGCATACCTGTCCGGGCACATCGGCGACATGGAGACGCTGGAGACCCTGCGGGCGTTCGAGCGCGCGGTGGGCCAACTCAGCGAAATCCGGCACCAGCCGGTGCGATTGGCCGCCGACCTGCATCCCGGATATCACACCCGCAGTTGGGCGGAGCGCCGCGCGGGCGATCGACCACTGGATCTGGTTCAGCACCACCATGCACACGTGGTGTCGCTGCTGGCCGAGCACGGGCGCATCGGCGAACCCGTCATCGGGGTTTCGTTCGACGGCACCGGCTACGGCTGCGATCAAACGATCTGGGGCGGCGAGATTCTCAAGCTCGGGCACGACAGTCACCGCTTCGTCCGGGTCGGCCACCTGTTGCCGGTACCGCTGCCCGGCGGTGATGCGGCCGTGCGCAATCCGTGGCGGATGGCGCTGTCTCAGTTGTGGATGGCCGACATCGACTGGACACCGGATTTGCCCCCGGTCACCGCGGCGAACCCCGCTGAACTGCGACTCACCCGTTCACAATTGGAGAGCAATGTGGGTTGTGTGCCGTGTTCCAGCATGGGCCGGCTGTTCGATGCGGTCGCGTCGCTGCTGGGGGTGCGGCACCGGATCGACTACGAAGGCCAGGCCGCCATCGAGCTCGAGGCGCTGGCCGACTCGATTGGCGACACCGCGGGACCGAAGCTGCGACTGGCGGTACGCCCCGACGGGGTGATCGATCCCGCTGACATGCTGCACGCGATGGTGTCGGCCCTGCGCGCAGGTGTGCAACCGGCGGTGCTGGCCGCAGCGTTCCACCAGGCGGTCGCGGTCGCCGTCACCGAGGTGGTGGAAATGGTCGCCGGGCCGGTGCGGTTGGTGGGCCTTACCGGCGGGGTGTTCCAGAATGTGTTGTTGCTGCGGGGATGCCGACAACGGTTGCAGCAGGCGGGATTCGAGGTGCTGACTCATCGCACGGTGCCGCCCAACGATGGCGGGCTGGCACTGGGTCAGGCCGCGATTTCCGTACTGACCGCGCTGGAAGAGGGCTGAGCCGTGGTGACCACCACTGCGATCGATCGCGGGCTTGATGCCGAGCTGGCCGCTGATCTGGCCGCGACCGCCTTCACGCTGGCCAAGCGGTTCGCGACGGGCGCCACCATGTGGTCGATCGCGCCGTCGTGGGAGCCGCATGCGCTGCACATCGCGGTCGAGTTCGTGCATCCGGTGATCATGGGAAAGCGCGCACTGCCGGCGGTTGCCCTGACCGGACCGGACCTGGTCGATCTGGTGCGGGTGTCGGTACGGCCCGGCGACATCGTCGTCGCGGTCGCTGGCGCCGATGACGCGCAAGTGCGTTCGGTGATGCGCCGCGGCCCGGCATGGGGCGCCACCACGATTTGGATCGGCAGCGGCGAGCGGCCCAAAGCCGGTATGGCGGAACATGTTCTGTGGCTCGACGACCCCGATCCCACGATCCCCGCGACAGGTGGCTTTGTGCTGTTCTATCACCTGTTGTGGGAGCTCACCCACGTGTGTTTCGAGCACTCGGGATTGCTCAAACCCGAATGTGCCGAAGAAGTTTGCGTCACGTGCAGTGACGAGGGACGCTTGGGTGAGGTGGTGACGGCGTCGGCCGAGGGGATGGCCGCGGTGCGCACCGCGCGGGGCGTCGAGGACGTGGTGACGGCGCTGATCGACCCGGTCGCCGCCGGTGAGCTGGTGCTGGTGCACGCGGGGACCGCGATCAGTCGCATCGAGGAGGACGCCTGATGGCTGAAGAAGAACCCACTAACTTCCTCTATCCGTTCATCGACGCACAGGAAGACAACCCGAAATCGCTGCTTGCCGATCTCGCCGCGTCAGCGCAGGCAAAGGCCGCCGAGAGCCTGGAACTGCGGCGCACCACACTGGAAGCCAACGCCGACCTGCTGGACCAGGCTGCTACCGAGATGGCACGCCGCTTCGCGGCCGACGGCCGGATGTTCACCTTCGGAAACGGCGGCAGCTGCACCGATTCCACCACCTTGGCCGCCCTGTTCTCCCGCCCGCCAGACGGCAAGCCGTTACCCGCTTGGTCGTTGACCGCCGATCAGGCGATCGTCACCGCGCTGGGCAACGACGTCGGGTTCGAGCTGGTGTTCGCCCGGCAGTTGATCGCCCGCGCCAAGGCCGGTGACATCGCGATCGCTATGTCGACCAGCGGCAATTCGCCCAACCTGCTCACCGCGCTGGCCGAGGCGCGCCAGCGCGGCTTGTACACCATCGGTTTCGCCGGCTATGACGGCGGCGCTTTCGCGAACAATCCAAATGTGGATACCTGCTTCATCGTTCGCTCGCAAAGTGTGCACCGTATTCAGGAATCCCAAGCGCTGCTGGGTTATCAGCTGTGGTTGGCCACCCAACAACGTGCCGACGATCAAGGTTTGGGGGCCGCATGAGCAAGCCAGCAGGCGAATACCTGTCGTCGGGGCCGCGGTTCGCCGAAGGCGAGGTGATCGAGCGGATCGAATCGTTCCGCAGGCGCCGGCCCCGGTTGCTCGACGACCACGTGAATCTGGCGCACGGAGCGGGCGGCAAGGCCTCGGCCGCGCTGGTCGACGCGGTGTTCATGGAGGCGTTTCGCAACCCGCTGCTGGAGTCACTCGGCGACGGGGCGGTCCTCACCTTGCCCGGCGGTGAGCGGCTGGCAATGTCCACCGATTCATTCGTGGTGCAGCCCAGGCGTTTCCCCGGTGGCTCCATCGGTGAGCTTGCCGTGCACGGCACATGCAACGACCTCGCGATGACCGGCGCGGTGCCGTCCTGGATCGCGGCGGCGTTCGTTCTGGAAGAGGGCCTCCCGATCGCCGAGCTGAAGGAGACCGTCGCCGACATGGCCGCCGCCGCAGCCAAAGCGGGCGTGCAGATCGTCACCGGCGACACCAAGGTGGTACCCAAGGGCGCCGCCGACGGCCTATTCATCACCACAACGGGGGCCGGTGTCATTCCCTCGGGGCGCAAACTTTCGGCCGCGTCGGTACGCGCCGGCGACAAGGTGCTCTTGTCTGGCTCGATGGGCGATCACGGCATGGCGGTGATGCTCGCCCGGGGCGACCTGGCCATCGAGGCCGACATCCATTCCGACACGGCGTCGGTCAGCCCGCTGGTGGAACTGCTGATGGCGGCCGCGCCATCCACCCGCTGGCTGCGCGACGCAACCCGGGGCGGGGTCGGGACCGTCTGCAACGAATTGGCTCAGGCCTGCGGCCTCGGAGTGCTGCTCGAAGAGGAGCGACTACCAGTGCGGCCCATGGTCAATGGCGCGTGCGAGTTGCTCGGCATCGATCCCCTCTACGTGGCCAACGAGGGCAAGTTCGTCGCCGTCGTCGCACCCGAAGAGGCCGACGCCGGGCTGGCCGCGTTGCGGTCACATCCGCTGGGCGCCGATGCGACCGAGGTCGGAGAAATCGTCACCGAACCGGCGGAAAGCGTGGTGCTGCGTACCGGATTCGGCGGCACCCGGATCGTCGACATGCTCGTCGGCGACCCGCTGCCGCGAATCTGCTGAGCTGCGGGCTCGATAGAGAGAAAGGAGTGACCGTCGATGTGTCTTGGGATTCCGGGTCGGATCGTTGAGATCACCGATCCCGCCAACTATTTGGCGAAGGTAGACGTCAGCGGTGTGCAACGCACGATCAGCGTGCGGCTGCTGGAAAGCGACATGCCTGAGCCCGACGACTGGGTGCTGGTCCATGTCGGGTTCGCGATGGCCAAGATCGACGAGACGGAGGCGTTGCTCACCCTGGCCGCTGTCAAGAAGCTGGGCGAGGCCTACACCACCGAAATCGAAGCCTTCGACTCGTCGGCGATTGTCTAAGGGGACGAAATGAAATTCGTTGACGAATTCCGCGATCCGGCGGCGGCGCGCAAGCTGCTGGCTGCCATTGAGCACTTGGCGGGTAGCGGCCCCGACCACTTCAAGTTCATGGAGGTGTGCGGCGGGCACACCCACACCATTTACCGGCACGGCATCGAGCACCTGCTGCCCGACAACGTCGAACTGGTACACGGCCCCGGGTGCCCGGTCTGCGTAATCCCGATGGGCCGTATCGACGACGCGATGTGGCTGGCCGGCCAACCCGACGTGATCTTCACCTGTTTCGGCGACATGATGCGGGTGCCTGGGTCGGCAGGCAGCTTGCTGGACGCCAAGGCGCGGGGCGCCGACGTGCGGTTCGTCTACTCGCCGCTGGACGCACTCAAGGTCGCGATCGACAACCCCGACAAGCAAGTGGTGTTCTTCGCCATCGGGTTCGAGACCACCGCGCCGTCAACTGCTGTGACGCTGGTGCGGGCCCGCGACCTTGGCCTGCGCAATTTCAGTGTGTTCTGCAATCACGTCACGATCGTGCCGCCGATCAAGGCCATCCTGGAATCACCGGATCTGCGGCTGTCCGGCTTCATCGGCCCCGGGCACGTGTCAACCGTGGTGGGCAACCGGCCGTACCGGTTCGTGACCGAGGTATACCGAAAGCCGTTGGTGGTGGCCGGATTCGAGCCGCTGGACATTCTGGCGGCGGTCACCATGCTGCTGCGCCAGATCCGCGAAGGCCGATGCGAGGTGGAAAATCAATACAAGCGGGTGGTGCCCGAGCACGGCAACCCGGCGGCGCTGGCGCTGATGGGCAAGGTGTTCGCACTGCGTCCGCACTTCGAATGGCGTGGGCTGGGGTTCATCTCGCAGAGCGCGCTACGGCTGCACGACGACTTCGCGGAGTTCGACGCCGAGCTGCGGTACTCGATGCCCGGCGTGCGGGTCGCCGACCCGAAGGCGTGCCAGTGCGGCGAGGTGCTCAAGGGTGTGCTCAAGCCCTGGGAATGCAAGGTTTTCGGCACCGCGTGCACGCCGGAGACCCCGATCGGCACCTGCATGGTGTCCCCCGAGGGAGCATGCGCGGCCTACTACAACTTTGGCCGCATGCATCGCGACGCCGCCAAGCTGGTGGGGCAATCCGGGCGGGCGTGACAATTGGACCCGGAGAGCCGCGGCGCCGAGATGTTCGCTCGGTACGCCCACGCGCCCAACGCGCTGGGCTATTGCGGTCCCCCACTGGGAGCCACCTTGCGGGACGGCTCGGTCGAGGATGTGCGGCTGGCCGCGACGAAGTTTTCCGGGGCCTGGCCATACTTGCGCGTTCTGTCCGTGCTGACCGGTATCGCCGACCCGCTGGACCACCGGCTTGTCGAATCGTATTGGCTGGGCGGCGGCGTCGGCGCCAACCTTGACGCGGGCGAATTTTTCGACGCGTTGCTGGCCATCATCGGCCCGCAGGCGGGCCGATACTGGTCGCATCTCACGCCGGACCTGGCGTGCGAGGCGGCCGGCAATCACTGCTTTCATGTATTCGGCGTTTATCCGTGGACGCGGTTTCTTGGCCGGGGCATGGACGAGCAGCCGCTGAGTGTGTTGGACAATTGCCGGATCACTTGGGGAACAGTTGTTTCCCGCGATGGCGACGATGTCGAGGTGATGTGTCAGGGGCTGGCCTGGGATGGTCAAGCACTCACGCTGTCCGAGCCGTCGGCGCGCCGACTCGATGTGTGGGCCGATGGGTACAGCGCGGTGCCCGACGTGGCTGTCGGTGACGAGATTGCGATCCACTGGGGCCGGCTATGCGGCCGGTTGCAACCCGACCAGATCCACGCGTTGGCCGACAGCACCAGCCGCCAGCTGCACGTGACAAATCAGCGGCTGGCGCACGTCTAGCCTCGCGGCGATCGTGCCTGGCCGGCGTTCCCCGGTCCGTCTCCCTGGCACTGCGGGCATAGTCCGTGCAGGGTGAGGCCGGCCCGCTCGGACAGCGCGAACGAACTGCCCGCCATCGCATGTTCCAGCGCAGAGGCCAGTCGTCCCGCGGGCACTTCGATGATCGAGCCGCATCGTGTGCACACCGCGTGATGGTGCGGGTCGGCAGCCAGGCCATAGGTGGTGACCCCGCCATCCAGCGTCAGCGCATGCAACACACCCTGGTCGACCAGTGTGGTCACCGTGCGGTAGATCGTCGCCAAGTCCGGCGGCTGGTCCTCGGCCGGCAGGCACTCGCGCAGCCGCTGGTCGAGCTCGGCAACCGACAGATGACCGTGGACCGGCTCGAGCACTGCCAAGACAGCGATCCGGGACGCCATCCGTCGCAGACCATGCGCACGCAGCAGCTCGCCGATCCGCTCGGTGACGACCGGATCCAAAGCCGAGGGCCTGGCCACCCATCCAGTATCACGCAGCCGATCGTCGAATCGCAGCCATTGACTGGATCGGGCGCACCGGCGCCTGATCCGGTGCGGCTGTCAGACTGACGTCGTGCCCGGTTCGATCTGCGATGTGCTGCCCGCCGCGGCTGCGCTGCTTTCGGTTTCCGGGGCGGTCGACGCGCCGGGGGTGACCGAGTGGGTTGGCGACGTGCGCCGCGTTGCTGTCGTGCTCGTCGACGGGATGGGCCGGCACCTGCTACCGGAATTGGCCGCCGATGCACCGCTGCTGGCGTCGGTGCTGGCCGGTGACGCCGGACGGCTCGACGAACTCGCCTGCACCTTCCCCTCCACCACACCGACGAGCCTGGCGTCGTTGGGCACCGGGGTCGCACCGGGCCAGCACGGAATCCTGGGCTTTACCGTCAAGCTGCCCGACAGCGACCGGGTGCTCAACCACATCGGGTGGCGTGACGATCCCTCACCGACTCAATGGCAGCCCGTCCCAACGTGGTTCGAGCGACTGCATCAGGCCGGCATCGGCGCCCGGGCCGTGCTGCCTGCGGCCTTCATCGGCAGCGGCCTGACCGAGGCGGCCTACCGGGGCGCCCAATTCGTCGCCGCGAAAACCGACGACGACTACGCCCAGCTCGTGATCGACCAGTTGCGCGCGGCGCCCGGACTGATCTACGCCTATACCGCCGTGCTCGACAACGCGGCACACGTGTTCGGCATCAGCTCCGCTGAGTGGCACGCCGCCGGGGCCTACGTGGATGCGCTGCTGACCCGACTGGTCGAGACGTTGCCCCCGGATGCCGCGCTGCTGATCACCGCGGACCATGGCGGGTTGAACGTGCCGAGACACAGGCGGATCGACCTTGACGCCGATTCGCGATTGAGCGCGGGAGTGCGAGTGGTCGCGGGCGATCCACGGGTGCGCTACCTGCACACCGAGCCGGGCGCGGCTTCCGACGTGGTCGCCGCCTGGAGCGAGCTGCTGAATGGGCGGGCCGAGGTGCGCAGCCGCGACGACGCCGTCGCGGCCGGGCTGTTCGGAAACGTGCGTCCCGACCACCTGCCCCGGATCGGCGATGTCGTCGTCAGCTGCCTCGGTGACACGGCGGTGCTGGCGAGCGCCCACGAGCCACCGGAAGTGGCTCAGCTGATCGGCTTCCATGGAGCAGGCAACCCGGTCGAGATGGCGATTCCGCTGATCACCTTTCGGGGCTGATCGAAGGGAGCGCTGCACCGCACCGGATTGCCCAATATTCCACCTGCAAAATACTCGCAGAATTCCTGCGAATCGTCTGCAGGACGTTTACCCGTGGTTTAGCGTCGTGACGGTCGGGCTTTTCTTTCCAGATGGGACGCGACATGGCCGCTGACACACTCAGCCGGCAACCTTCGTCGCGGTCTTCTCGGCTACGGGACGCTTTGACGCCCGACGAGTGGCTGCGCCTGGGATCGATGTTCGCGATTATTGTCGCTCTGCATGTGATCGGTTGGGGCACACTGATACTCATCGTCGAGCCGGCCCATTTGAGCATCGGAGACAAAGCGTTCGGTATCGGCATCGGCCTGACCGCCTACACGCTGGGGCTGCGCCACGCATTCGACGCCGACCACATCGCCGCGATCGACAACACCACCCGCAAGCTGATGAACGACGGGCAGCGACCGCTCAGCGTCGGGTTCTTCTTCTCACTCGGTCACTCTTCGGTCGTTTTCGGGCTGTCTCTGCTCATCGCAATCGGGCTCAAGGCAATAATCGGGCCGGTCGAGCAGGACTCTTCGGCCCTGCATCACTACACGAGCTTGATCGGCACCAGCGTCTCGGGCGTGTTCTTGTATTTGATCGCGATCATCAATGTGGTGATCCTGGTGGGCATCCTGCGGGTGTTCGCGGGGATGCGCCGCGGCCACTACGACGAAGACGAACTCGAAGCGCAGTTGAATAACCGCGGATTGCTCAATCGGGTGCTCGGCCGCTTCACCAGATCGGTTACCGCGTCGTGGCACATGTATCCGATCGGGGTGTTGTTCGGCCTGGGCTTTGACACCGCAACCGAAGTCGCGCTGCTGGTACTGGCCGGCACCAGCGCCGCGGCCGGCCTGCCGTGGTACGCCATCTTGTGCCTGCCGGTGCTGTTCACCGCGGGCATGTGCCTGCTGGACACCATCGACGGCTCGTTCATGAATTTCGCTTACGGCTGGGCGTTTTCCAAACCTGTTCGCAAGGTCTACTACAACATCACCATCACCGGACTTTCGGTGGTCGTCGCGCTGCTCATCGGCAGCGTCGAGTTGCTCGGTCTGCTCGCCGAACAGTTCGGCTGGACCGGCGGATTCTGGAGCTGGCTGGGCGGTGTCGACCTCAACGCGATCGGTTTTGTCATCGTCGGCCTGTTCGTCGTCACGTGGGCCGGCGCCTTGTTGATCTGGCGCTACGCGCGCATCGAGGAGAAGTGGACGATGCAGGCCGAACGCGTCGGCTGAAACGCGTCGAGGAGTCGGCCTGGGTTCACCCCAGGTCGCGATCACCACCGCGCCGGATTCGGGGTTGACGCGGGGCCGGTTCGATAGCAACACCGACCATCTCAGAGAAACCCGAGATTGTTACAGCTCTGCGCTATACGTGAGTTGAGCTGGTGGTGGCTTTCGCCACTGACACAAATCAATGACCGCAGCTTTCCGCCTGGTCCACGGTGTGGTGCTTGCTGTCTTCAATCAGCCTGCGCCAAAACATTTTTCACGCATGTCCGCGCACCTGGGACTTGCGCTGTCGGCGTGCGCTCTGATCCAGACGCACCCGCCGAGATCGGTCGATTCACCAGAAGGAGTATTCCATGTCGTTCGTATCCATCGTACCGGAAATCCTGTCCGCCGCAGCGGACAACCTCCAGTCCGTCGGCTCGAGAATTCAGGCGCAGAACACCGCAGCGCTGGGCCCGACGACAGGTCTGGCCCCTGCCGCCTCCGACGAGGTATCGGCGTTGACAGCAATGCAATTCGCTGCGCACGCACACGCATATCAGACGGTTAGCGCACAGGCCGCAGCTATTCACCAGATGTTCGTGACGATGTTGGCGGCCGGCGCCGGTTCGTACGCCGCTACCGAGGCCGCCAACGCGGTTGCTACAGGTTAAGGAGTATTCGCAATGGATTTCGCAGCATTACCGCCGGAAGTCAACTCCGGGCGGATGTACGCCGGTCCAGGTTCCGGGCCCATGATCACGGCGGCGGCGTCCTGGGACAGCGTGGCCACCGAGGTGTCCTCGGCGGCAGGTGATTACGGGTCGGTGATCTCCGACCTCACCAGTGGTCCATGGCGGGGCCCGGCATCGACGTCGATGGTCGCCGCCGCCGCACCATATGTGTCGTGGATGAATGCCACCGCCGCGCAAGCCGAACAGGCCGCCAACCAAGCCAAAGCGGCGGCCAGTGCTTACGAAACCGCGTTCGCGGCGACGGTGCCCCCACCGGTCATCGTCGCCAACCGTACGTTGTTGGCATCGCTGGTCGCCACCAACATCCTCGGGCAGAACACCCCGGCGATCGCGACCACCGAAGCCCACTACGCCGAGATGTGGGCCCAAGACGCCGCGGCGATGTACGGCTACGCCGGATCCTCAGCGGCCGCGACGACATTGACGCCGTTCGCCCAGCCGCCGGCGACAACCACGGTAGGTCAGGCCACCGGCACGGGGACACAGGCGACGCTGTCGCAGCTGGTGACTTCGGTCCCCGCCGCGCTACAGGGGCTGGCCTCCCCCGCGACGTCGACGTCGTCGGGATCCGGACTCGATGGGCTTTTGGATTTTCTGTCCGGGAATTCCACCTCCACCAGCGGACTGTCGGGGCTCTTCAATGACCTGTTCAGCTCAAGTGGCTTGGGGCTCAACGACAACCTGTGGAATACCATTTTCTCGTCCGGCTTCTACATGCCCGGCAACTTTCTGGGCACTATGACGGATTTCATCGGCCTCCAGAGTGCCGCGGGGGCCGATGCAGGGGCGGCTGCGGCCGGGGACGCGGCGGCGGCGGCAGACGGACTCGGCGGTGCGGTGGCGGCCCCGGCTGCGGGACTGAGCGAGCTCGGCGGCCTTGGCGGCGGAGTGTCGGCGGCCATGGGTCGTGGTGCGGCGATCGGAGCGCTGGCGGTGCCGCCCAGCTGGAATGCGGTCGCCCCTACGGTAAGCCCACTGCCCGCGGCGTTGGGAGGGATGCCGCTAGCCCCTCCGCCTGCAGTCGCGGCAGGCATGCCCGGGATGCCGTTTGCCAATGCGGCCGGAAACCACGTCAACGGCGCCACTCCCAAATACGGGTTCCGCCCGATGGTGGTGGCACACCCACCGGCGGCGGGATGACCAGGAGCTACAGCGGGGTGGTGTAGGCGGCGCTGATACCGCCGTCGACCAAAAACGTTGCCGCGGTGATGAACGATGCGTCGTCGCTGGCCAAAAATGCTACGGCAGCGGCGATTTCGTCGGCTTCGGCGAACCGGCCTATCGGCACGTGCACCAGCCGCCGCGCCGCGCGTTCGGGGTCCTTGGCGAAAAGTTCCTGCAGCAGTGGGGTATTCACCGGCCCGGGGCACAGCGCGTTGACCCGGATACCCTGTCGGGCGAACTGCACACCGAGTTCTCGCGACATCGCCAGCACCCCGCCCTTGGACGCGGTGTAGGAGATCTGCGAGGTGGCCGATCCCATCACCGCGACGAACGACGCGATGTTGACGATCGAACCGTGCCTTGCGGGCGCCATGTGCCGCAAGGCCGCCCGGCAGCACAGGTACACCGATTTCAGGTTGACGTCTTGTACCTGCTGCCATACCGGCAGCTCGGTGTTCTCGATCAGCTCGTCGTCCGGCGGCGAAATGCCGGCGTTGTTGACCGCGATGTCGACCGATCCATAGCTGGCGGCCGTGGTGTCGAAGAGCCCGTTGACCGCAGCTTCATCTGCAACGTCCACTTGCACAAACAGACCGCCCAGTTCGTCGGCGGCCGCGGTACCGGTCCGCTCGTCGATGTCGCCGATGACCACGGTGGCGCCCTCGGCCTGCAGGCGTCGCGCCGAGGCCAGCCCGATACCGCCGCCGCCGCCGGTCACCACTGCGATCTTGCCGGCCAGCCGCCGACTCAGGTCCACGCTCATCAGCGCCGCTCCTCTCCTCCGCAAGCGGGTGGGGGTACCCCCAGCCGCACGGCGGCGAGGGGGCGTGCCCCCACTGCATCGTCGCCGGCGCGGCTCGTCAGCTCACCCGTCCGCTCGCATAGGACCGCGCTGCCTCCACGATCGCCGAGAACAGCCGCAGGTCGTCCAGACTTTCCTCCGGATGCCACTGCACTGCGAGCACGAAGCCGTGCCCGGGCAGCTCCAACGCCTCGATCACACCATCGGCATCCCACCCGCTGACGACCAGGCCCTCGCCGAGCTCGGCGATCCCCTGATGGTGATAGCACCGGGCGTCGACGGATTCACCAACCAGCGCGGCCAGCCGGGTACCCGGCACGGTGCGCACCGGCAGCGTGGTGAACACCGCGTTGCCGGCCCGGTGCCCGCTGTGCCCGATGACGTCGGGCAGGTGTTGATGCAGCGTTCCGCCGAGTGCGACGTTGAGCACCTGCGCGCCGCGGCAGATGCCGAGCACCGGCAGGTCGCGCTTGAGCGCGGCGTCCAGCAGCGCGAACTCCCAAGCGTCGCGCTGGTGGCCGGGCTGGTCGGTTGACGGATGCGGCTGTTGGCCGTAGGCGGCGGGGTCGACGTCCGTGCCGCCGGTGATCAACAGCCCGTCCAGGCCGTCGAGCGCCCCTTCGGCGATGTCGGAATCCACCGGCTGCGGCGGCAGCAACGTGGCCACACCGCCGGCCGCGGTGACGCCCTGGAAGTAGACCGCGGGCAGGAAGCCGGCGAGAACATCCCAGACTCCCGTCTGCGCCTGAGCCAGATACGTGGTCAGGCCAATCACCGGTCTAGAACCGCTCAAAACCACGCACCCGCTCCCAATCGGTGACCGCCGCGTTGAACGCGTCCACCTCGACGCGGGCGTAGTTGACGTAGTGGCTAACCACCGCATCCCCGAATGCCTCTCGGGCGATTGCCGACGCATCGAACAGCGTCATCGCTTCGGCCAGCGTACCGGGCAGCCGCTCGACGTCGCCTGCCGTCTCGTACGCATTGCCGGAGCACGGTTCCGGCAACTCCAGGCCGTTTTCGATACCGTGCAGTCCGCCGGCGATCAGCGCCGCAACGGCCAGGTACTGGTTGACGTCACCGCCGGGCACCCGGCATTCCACCCGCAAGTTGTCGCCGTGACCGACGACGCGCAGTGCGCAGGTCCGGTTGTCCAAGCCCCACGCCACCACCGTGGGCGCGAAGCTGCGATCGGCGAACCGCTTGTAGGAGTTGATGTTCGGCGCATACTGCAGTGTCAGCTCCCGCAACGTGGCCAACTGGCCCGCGATAAAGCTGCGGAACGTCGGCGAAATACCGAACGGTTGACCATCCTCGGCGGCCACCGCGGATCCATCGACCGACCTCAGCGACATGTGAATGTGGCAGCTGTTGCCTTCGTGCTCATCGTATTTCGCCATGAACGTCAGCGATTTGCCGTGCTGGTCGGCGATTTCCTTGGCGCCGTTCTTGTAGACGCCGTGGTTGTCACAGCTGACCAGCGCCTCGTCGTAGCGGAACCCGAGCTCTTGCTGTCCCTTGTTGCACTCCCCCTTGACGGCCTCCCAATGCAGTCCCGCGCCTTGCATGTGTTGGCGGATATCCCGCAACAACGGCTCGAGGCGGCTCGAGGCCATCACCGCGTAGTCCAGGTTGTAGTCGCTGGCCGGTGTCAGCTCGCGATATCCGCTCGCCCAGGCCTGGCGGTAGGTGTCATCGAAGACCATAAATTCCAGTTCAGTGGCGACGTAGGCCCGCAGACCGCGCTGGTTCAAGCGGTCCAGCTGGCGGCGCAAGACCTGGCGCGGCGAGGGTTCGATAGGGCTTCCGTCGTGCCGCATCAAATCGGCGAGCACCAGCGCCGTGCCTGGCAGCCACGGCGCCCGCCGCAGCGTCGACAGGTCCGGCCGCATCACCATGTCGCCGTATCCGGAATCCCAGCCCGCCATGGCGTAACCCGCGACGGTGTTCATCTCGACGTCGACGGCAAACAAGTAATTGCAGCACTCGGCGCCGGACTCGACCACCTCGTCGATGAAGAACCGCGCCGACACCCGCTTGCCCATCAGCCGGCCCAGCATGTCGCTGAACGCGACGATGACCGTGTCGACTTCACCGGCGGCGACGAGTCGCTCGAGTTCGTCTCGCGACAAGTTGGCAACGCCGCCGGAGCGATCGTTGTCAGTCACCAGGTGCTGGTTCGCAGGACGATCTCGGCCGCCAGCTGCGCGGTCGACTCGTGCGCATTTCGCCGTCCAAGCAACTCCACGACGCGGTAATCGCCGTAGACGTACCGCTGGCTGGCACGAGCCACAGCCAGCGCAGCCGGGGTGCTGACCAGCGCAGTTGTGTTGATCTCGACCGGCGGGCAATGGTGGTCCCGGATCACTCCGGCGAGATCGGCCACCCGTGGATGCCCGCGGTCGACGGCCACCAGACCGGTGAAGCGGTCGAGCCTGGTCGCCGCCAGTTCCCAGGCCAGCTCGGCGCCGACACGGTCGCCGACCAGCACGCTCCAATCGATGTCAAGCACATCGAGAATGCCCACGACCGACTTGGGCGTCATGCGTGGGTCTGGGCCGACCACGATCGTGCGCAGCGACGCGGTATGCAGACGCTCACACACCGCGTCGTACGCGGCGAGTGCCCGCTGGGCCGCACAAAGCACCACCACGACGGAGCCCTTCTCCGGACCGGTGTCGCAGACCTGGATGGGAAACCCGTCGACGGTAGTCATCATCGTCGAAGGCACCACAGCAAATTACCGCCAATTGGCCCGCGCGCGGGCTGTTTTCGTGTGGTTCGTTAGCCAAGTTGCAATTGGAAACGTTCTCGCAACATCGAACTGACGCGTCGCGCTTGCGACGACGACAGCGACAATAAGGAACGGGTTTTACGAAAACCTTTGATTGGGCGGTATTTTAGATCGGCCGCTGACCAGTGTCAGCGCAGTGCGGCAACGATGGTCGGACGCCGCGGCGGGCCATCGTCCAACAGGCCGGTGATGGCATCGACATCGAGGTGGGCGTCCAACAGATCGGCCATTAGATCCAGCTGGGCATCCCGCCGCGCGGTCACGTCGACGCCGTCAGCCACCACGAATCCGTCCCGGCCGGCGGCGGCCGCCGCCGAGGTCAACCACTGCCGGCGGAAGTCGTCGTTGTCGAACAGGCCGTGCCAGTGCGTCCCGAATACCTGGCCGCGCCGGTACCCCTGCGGGCATCCGTCCACCTCGAACCAGCAGGCCTCCGCGCAGCGGGACAGGCGCCCGTGATGGATCTCGTAGCCGTGCAGCGATCCCTGCCAGCGGCGCAGCACCTTGTCGGGTGCGAACACGATCTCGGCGTCGAGCACCCCCATCGCGTCGACGCGCCCCGAGCGACTTTCAACGGGGTCGTCGATCGAGCGGCACAGCATCTGGAAGCCACCGCAGATGCCCAGCACGGCCCGGCCCGAGGCGGCATGCGTGAGGATGGCCTGATCCAGCCCCCGCTCGCGCAGCCAGCCCAAGTCCGCCACGGTGGACTTAGTACCCGGCACCACGATCACGTCGGTGTCGGCCAAGTCGGCGGGCTCTCTGACCCAGCGCACCAGCACACCGGGTTCGCAGGCCAGCGCTTCGACATCGGTGGAGTTGGAGATCCGCGGCAACCGCAACACCGCGACCCGAAGCCACTGGGACCCGCGGGGCGGTTGCGGTGTGCCCAGGACGCGGTGAGCCAGTACCGGAACCGCATCCTCGGTGTCGAGCCAGAGATCGTCGGTGTAGGGCAGCACTCCGTAGGTGGGACGGCCGGTGAGATCGGCGAGCTGGCGCAACCCGGGCTCCAGCAGCGCGACGTCGCCGCGGAATTTGTTCACGATGAACCCGGCGATCAGCGCCTGGTCATCGCGTTCGAGCACCGCCACCGTTCCGAACAGATGCGCGAGCAGCCCACCTCGGTCGATGTCGCCGACCACAATCACCGGCAGAGTCGCGGCCCGGGCCAAGCCCATATTCACCAAGTCCGTTGCGCGCAGGTTGATTTCGGCCGGCGATCCGGCGCCCTCGCAGATCACCGCGTCGAATTCGGCTCGCAATCTTGCCAATTCGTCTTGCACAACAGCGGCTAGCCGATTGCGATCCGACCAGTACTCGGCCGCGGTGACCGAGCCCGCGACCTGTCCGCCCATCACCAGCTGCGAGGTCGTGTCGCTGCCGGGTTTGAGCAGAATCGGGTTGAACCGCACGCTGGGTGCCAGGCCGGCCGCGCGGGCCTGCATCGCCTGTGCCCGGCCGATCTCACCGCCCTCGACCGTGACCGCGGAATTGTTCGACATGTTCTGCGCCTTGAACGGCGCGACCCGAATGCCCTTGCGCACCAGCAACCGGCAGAGTCCGGCGACCACCATCGACTTCCCCGCATCGGAGCTGGTGCCGGCCACCAGCAGCGCACCGCTCACGGTCTGCGGGCAGCGGTCACGGCAGGGTGAGTATTTCCGCGCCGGACTCGGTGACCAGCAAGGTGTGCTCGAATTGCGCGGTCCATTTGCGGTCTTTGGTGACCACCGTCCAGCTGTCGTCCCAGATTTCGTAGTCCAGCGCGCCGAGGTTGATCATCGGTTCGATGGTGAACGTCATGCCGGGCTCGAGGATTGTGGTGACGGAGGGCTGGTCGTAATGCAACACGACCAGCCCATTGTGGAAGGTAGTACCGATGCCGTGACCGGTGAAGTCGCGAACGACATTGTAGCCGAATCGATTTGCGTAGGATTCGATGACGCGGCCGACAACCGACAGTGAACGGCCTGGTTTGACGGCTTTGATCGCCCGCATCGTCGCCTCGTGGGTGCGCTCGACGAGCAGGCGGTGCTCTTCGGAGACGTCGCCGGCCAGGAACGTGGCGTTGGTGTCACCGTGGACGCCGTCGATATAGGCGGTGACGTCGATGTTGACGATGTCGCCGTCTTCGATCACCGTCGAGTCGGGGATGCCGTGGCAGATGACCTCGTTCAGCGATGTGCAGCACGACTTGGGGAAACCTTTGTAGCCCAGTGTCGATGGATAGGAGCCGTGGTCGACCATGTAGTCGTGCGCGATGCGGTCCAGCGTGTCGGTCGTCACGCCCGGTGCGACGGCCTTGCCCGCCTCCGCGAGCGCGCCGGCGGCAACTCGGCCGGCGATCCGCATCTTCTCGATCACTTCGGGCGTTTGCACCCACGGCTCGGTGCCCTCTCGCGCCGTCGGCTTGCCGACATATTCCGGGCGCGGGATCGACCTGGGCACCGGAAGTGTCGGCGACAGCACGCCGGCGGAGAGCGCGGAACGAACAGGCATGCTGCCAGGGTATCGGTAAAGCGCGGGGTCAAGCACGGCCATGGCGGCGCAGCAACGACCGGCGCGGCCCTTTGATATGCACCGAGCCGCACACCACCCGACCGGTCAACACCACATGCGGTGTGCCGTCGGCCGGCGCGTTCTTCCGGCGGTCGCTGGCGCTGCCGACAAACACCTGGACGTCGTCGATCGAAGCGCTGGCGCCGTCGGGCAACCGGATGTCCACCGACCCGCACCTCATGTCGAGCTCGATGACGACCACCGGCCCGGCGAATCGCGCCTTGACCAGATCCAGCTCGACCGAGCCCATCCGGCGCACCAATGCCAGCCGAGTCGGGACCGTCCATTCCCCGTGACGCTTGAGCGACCCGGCCCAACCGCGCAACTCGACCCGGTCGGCCGCGCACGTGACGATGGCCCCCGGCCCGGGCAGATCACCAACGAGGCTGTCCAGCTCATTGCGGGTCCGGGCGTAGGACACCCGCGAGGAGCGTTCCTCGAACTCGGTGATATCGATCAGCCCGAGCGCAACCGCATTGTGCAGTCGGCGCAACGTGCCGTTGCGGTCGGCATCTGACACCCGCAGCTGGGTCAGTTCGTCAGGTCGTGTCATGGCCGTTCCAATCTACCGTCACCGAGTGCGCGCGCATCGACGAACAAGCCCGCAGCACGAGCACCCTCGCGGGAGCAATTGAGTGATCCCAATGGTACGAAAATAAGGTCAAAACCAGCGCTTTCTACCTGCAGAGCTCGGCCGACATCGTTTGCGACTACCTTGCTCCCGATGACGCCCTGGGCTACCTCGCCACCGGACTGGACTACGGCCTGCTGACCCCGACCGGCCTCGACTTCGTGTTGACCCCGCTCATCGACATTTTGGTGGGGTCGACGCCGGGGGTGTGAGTCTGATCTCAGCGTCCGTTAATCCACCGCTAGAAGGTCGTCGTCTGGACCGGTGGGGGAAGGGGGCGGGTCCCCACCGGTTCAGACGCCAAACGTCGGGCCAGCAGCGGTACACCCAGGAGCCCCTGGGTCTAGCGCCTGCTCGGCGGATAAAAGCCTGTCGCCCGGTCGCTCCCTCGCGGCCGGGCAACAGGTTATTTCTGCGTGTAAATCGTTGCGGCAGAGTGGGTTTCAGGCCAGATAGTCTGCCGGCATCGACTCGAACATGAACTTCGTCATCCGCACCGCGTACTCCGAACTGCCACCCGCAACGATCAACGAAGCGAACGCCAGATCGCCGCGGTAGCCGGCGAACCAGGAATGCGACCCGCCGGGGAACTCGGCTTCACCGGTCTTTGCGAACACCGCGCCGCAGCCGGCGATCTCCTTGCCGGTGCCGTTGGTCACCACCAACCGCATCATCGGACGCAGGCCTTCGAGCATTTTGTCGCTGATCGGCGTGGTGTCGCCGGTGATCGTCGTCGGCCGTCCCTCGATCAGCTTCGGCACCGGCGTCTTTCCGGCGGCCACGGTGGCCGCGACCAGCGCCATGCCGAACGGGGAGGTCAACACCTTGCCCTGACCGAAGCCGTCTTCGGTGCGCTCGGCCATGTCGACCGTCGGCGGCACCGATCCGGTGACCGTGCTGATGCCGTCGACCTGGTAGTCCAGCCCGATGCCGTACCGGTTGGCGGCCTGGGTCAAACCGCGCGGCGGCATCCGGCTGGCCAATTCGGCGAACGTGGTGTTGCACGAACTGGCGAATGCCCGCGACATCGGTACCACACCCAAATCGAATCCCCCGTAGTTGGGGATGGTGCGATGCCCGATGTCGACCTCTCCGGGACAGCCCAAAAGCGTGTTCGGACTTGCCATGTCGCGCTCGAGCGCGGCGCCCGCAGTGACCATCTTGAACGTCGACCCCGGAGGGTAAAGGCCGGTAGTGGCAAGCGGGCCGAGCGCGTCGGCGGCGGCGTTTTGTGCGACGGCGAGAATCTCGCCCGTCGAAGGTTTGATCACGACGATCATCGCCTGGCGACTCTGGTTGTCCACCGCGTGCTGCGCGGCGTTCTGCACGGCCCGGTCCAGGCTGATCGACACCGACGGGGCCGCCTGCGGCTCGACCTCGTGCAGCACCGCGAGGTCGACATTGTTCTGGTTGACGCTGACCACCCGCCAGCCCGCCTGGCCGTCGAGTTCGTCGATCACCGCCTTCTTCACCTGATTGACCAGCGCCGGGGCGAAGTGATCGTCGGTCGGCAGCAGCTCGGCCTGCGGGGTGATCACCACGCCGGGCAGGCTGCCGATCGCCGGGGCGACGTTGTTGTTGTCGTCGGTGCGCAGCGTGATCAGATCCAGCGGCTTGCCCAAGCCGCTGGCCTGCTCGGCCAGTCGCTGCGGGTCGTTGAGCGTGTCGTCGAACGGGTGCAGCGCGTCGACTACCGCCCGGGCCGTGGTGATCAGGTAGGCGCCGGCCCGGGAAGCGTCCAGCGTGTAGTGGTAGAGGTAGCCGGGCGCCAGCACATCGGTGCCGCCGACTTCGTTGACCGCGGCACGCCGTGGCGGGTCGGCCCGCAACGCGAACGTCTGATGCTCACCAAGCCGTGGATGCAAGTCGGTGCTATTCCAGCGGACCTGCCAATGGCCTTCGTAGCGCGCCATTTTCAGTTTGCCGTCGTAGGTCCATGTCCGGTTCTTCGGCAAGTGCCAGGTGTAGCGGAAGCTGATCGTGCCGATGTCCTCGGTGTACTTCGAGCTGAGAATCTGGGTGTCCAGGTGAGTGGCTTGCAGCCCGGCCCACGCCCCGTTGAGTGCTTCGCGTGCATCACTGGGATCGTCGCTGAGCTCGGCGGCCGCCGCGGTGTCGCCGGTGGACAACGCCGCGAAGAACCGCTCGCCCGCCGGCGCGGGGCCGTCCGGACGCGGCGTGCAAGCCGAGACCGCTGCCGTCGTGACAAGCACCGCCAAAGCGAAGTTCGCGGCTGATGCCAGTGTGATTTTTGTTGCCATTGAGGCTGATGTTAAAGCTGTGACGGCGGTAGCGGCGGAGGCGCACCGCAACAGAACTGTTATCCGATTGGCCGCGCGGTTCAGTCCAGCAGCACCGTGGCGAAAGTGCCGACCTCGACAAAGCCGATTCGGTCGTAGGTGGCCCGGGCGACCGTGTTGAAACCGTTCACGTACAGGCTGGCGATGCGCCCGGTGCCGACGATCACCGCCGACAGCGTCGCGGTACCGGCCGTGCCCAGGCCTTTACCGCGCCACTCGGGATGCACCCATACCCCTTGGATCTGGCTGACCGTCGGTGACTGGGATCCGACTTCGGCCTTGAAGACCACCTGGCCGTTCTCGAAGCGGGCCCACGCGCGCCCGGCCGCGATCAAACTGGCGACCCGGCGCCGGTAGCCGCGGCCGCCATCGCCGAGCCGGGGGTCGACGCCCACCTCGCCGATGAACATGTCGATGGCCGCCACCAGGTAGGTGTCGAGTTCGTCGGGCTTGACCTGGCGCACACCGGGGTCGATCGCACAGGTCGGCATCGTGGTCAGCGACATCAACGGCTGGTCCTCACGCACATCGCGTGCCGGACCCCAGGCCGGCTCGAGTCGCTGCCACATCGGCATCACCAACTGTGCCCGGCCGACAAGCGACGAACACCGCCGCGACGCGGTCATCGCCGCATCGGCGAACGCGTGCAGATCGCTGGGTCGGCCGCGCAGCGGAATCAGGTTCGCACCGGCGTAGCACAGCGACTCGTCGGGGCCGCGGCGCGTCCACAGCTCGCCGCCGATCGAGTTGGGGTCGAGACCGTGATCGGCGACCCGGGCGGCAACCATGCATGACCCGACCGGATCGTCGTCGAAAACACGGCGCACTGCTGCGCCGTCGCGCACTACCGACACCCGTCGCTCGCTGACCAAGCGGCGGATGGGCGGAGCCGACATACTGATTCTTTCTGCGACTGACAGTTGGCCGGTTTGAGCCATCAGCTTACGGTCACAACCGGGGAACCGCTCGCCGTTGCGTCCGTGGCGCCCGTTTCTCCGGCCAGCCGCATGGCTTCTTCGATAAGCGTCTCGACGATCTGCGCTTCGGGCACGGTCTTGATCACTTGGCCGCGCACGAAGATCTGGCCCTTGCCGTTGCCCGACGCGACGCCGAGGTCGGCTTCACGCGCCTCACCGGGGCCGTTGACCACGCAGCCCATCACGGCCACCCGCAGCGGCACATCGAGCCCTTCCAGGCCCGCGGTGACTTCGTTGGCCAAGGTGTAGACGTCGACCTGGGCGCGACCGCACGACGGGCAGGACACGATTTCGAGCCCACGGGGTCGCAAGTTCAGGGATTCGAGAATCTGATTGCCGACCTTGACTTCCTCGACCGGTGGCGCCGACAGCGACACCCGGATGGTGTCGCCGATGCCCCGCGACAGCAGCGCGCCGAAGGCGACCGCGGACTTGATGGTGCCCTGGAAGGCGGGACCGGCCTCGGTGACGCCGAGGTGCAGCGGATAGTCACACTGCGCGGCCAGCTGCTCGTAGGCCGCCACCATCACCACCGGGTCGTTGTGTTTGACGCTGATCTTGATGTTGCCGAAGCCATGTTCCTCGAACAGCGAGGCCTCCCACAGCGCCGACTCGACCAGCGCTTCGGGCGTCGCCTTGCCGTACTTCTCCATGAACCGCTTGTCCAGCGAACCGGCGTTGACGCCGATGCGAATCGGGATACCCGCGGCGCCGGCGGCCTTGGCGACCTCGCCGACCCGTCCGTCGAATTCCTTGATGTTGCCGGGGTTTACCCGCACCGCAGCACAGCCGGCGTCGATGGCGGCGAAGATGTATTTCGGCTGGAAGTGGATGTCGGCGATGACCGGGATCTTGCTCTTCTTGGCGATCGCCGGTAAGGCGTCGGCGTCTTCCTGGCGCGGGCACGCCACTCGGACGATGTCGCAGCCGGTGGCGGTCAGCTCGGCGATCTGCTGCAGCGTCGCGTTGATGTCGTGGGTTTTGGTGGTGCACATCGACTGCACCGAAATCGGGTAATCGCTACCCACCCCGACATCTTGGACCATCAGCTGTCGCGTCTTGCGACGTGGCGCCAGCGTGGGCGCCGGCGCCGCCGGCATACCCAGACCTGTGGTCACTCTTTGCCTTCTCTCGCTTCCTTTTCGGCCGTACTGGAACAGTCGGCCCTACCGGAACAGTCGGATCGGGTTGACCACATCGGCGGTCACCGTCAACAGCATGTAGCCGACCACCAGCACCAAGACTACGTAGGTTGCGGGCATCAGTTTGAGATAGTTCACCGGCGCGGCCGCGACCTTCCCGCGGGCCGACCGGATCATGTTGCGCAGCTTTTCAAATACCGCGATGGCGATGTGTCCGCCGTCGAACGGCAGCAACGGCACCAGGTTGATGGCGCCCAGGATGAAGTTCAGCTGCGCCAGGAACAACCAGAACGCCATCCAGACGCCGTGGTCCACGGTGTCTCCGCCGATGATGCTCGCGCCGACGACGCTGATCGGGGTATCGAGTGACCGCTGCCCGCCACCGATCGCGTGGATCAGCGCGCCGACTTTGGTCGGGATGGCGACTAGCGAGTTGCCCAGCAGCACCGACAGATTGCCGGTGAAGGCAAAGGTGCCCGGCACCGCGGTGGCCAGGTTGTAGTGGGTGGGCCCGGTCGAGGTTCCCATCACCCCCATCACGCCGATGGTCGACGGCTTCGCGCCGCCGGTGCCGTCGGTGACCCAGCGCTGCCGCTGGGTGATGTCGACGTATTTGGTCATCGTTTGGCCGTCGCGCTTGATCACGACCGGAACGGTGCCGTGCAGTTTCTGCACCGCGGCGGCCATATCGGAGAAGTCGGACACCGGGGTGTCGCCGACCTTGAGCACAACGTCGCCGGCTCGGATCCCGGCGGCGGCCGCCGGCCCCACTCCCGTGCACCTGTCAAACTGGCCTTGCTTGGTTTCCGAAGCCGCACAAGCTGTTTGACCGATAACCGCAGAGGGATGCAGGTTGGGCAGCCCCCAGATCACCGCGATGGCGTAGATCAGCACCAAGCCAATGACGAAGTTCATGCCCGGCCCAGCGAACAACACCGCGACGCGTTTCCAGGTCTTCTGCTTGTACATCGCACGGTCGTGCTCGTCGGGCTGCAGTTCTTCGACCGACGTCATACCGGCGATGTCGCAGAACCCGCCGGCCGGGATGGCCTTGACGCCGTACTCGGTCTCGCCGCGGCGGGTCGACCACAGCGTCGGGCCGAAGCCCACGAAATAGCGGCGCACCTTCATCCCGGTGGCCTGCGCGACCCACATGTGGCCGCACTCATGCAACGCCACCGATATCAAGATGGCGAGCGCGAACAGCACGATGCCGATAACAAACATCATCGAGTTGGCAGAACCTCCTGTGTGACCGCGCGGCGCGCCCGTTCCCGGGCCCAGCGCTGCGCGTCGAGTACGTCTTCCACGGTAGCGGGTTCAGCGGCGAACTGGTCGGCGGCGCTCAGGACGTCGGCGATTGTGCGCACGATCGCCGGGAAGCCAATCCGGCCGGCCAGGAAGGCCTCGGCTGCTTCTTCGTTGGCGGCGTTGTAGACGGCGGTCATGCAGCCGCCCGTCTCACCGGCCTGTCGGGCAAGCTGGACGGCCGGGAAGATCTGCTCGTCCAGCGGTTCGAATTCCCAGCTCGACGCGGTGGAGAAATCGCAGGCCGCGGCCACACCGGGCACTCTGGCCGGCCAGCCCAGCGCCAGCGCGATGGGCAGTTTCATGTCCGGCGGACTGGCCTGCGCGATCGTCGAACCGTCGGTGAACGTCACCATGGAATGCACGATCGACTGCGGGTGCACGACGACCTCGATGCGCCGGTACGAGATGCCGAACAGCAGATGGGTTTCGATGAGCTCGAGCCCCTTGTTGACCAGCGACGCTGAGTTCAAGGTGTTCATCGGCCCCATCGACCAGGTCGGGTGCGCGCCGGCCTGCTCGGGCGTGACGTGCTGGAGCTCGGCGGCCGACCAGCCGCGGAACGGCCCGCCGGAGGCGGTGAGCACCAGCTTGGCGACCTCGTCGGCGCTGCCGCCGCGCAGGCATTGGGCCAGCGCGGAGTGCTCGGAGTCCACCGGCACGATCTGGCCGGGCCGGGCCGCCGCCAGCACCAGCGGACCGCCGGCGATCAGCGATTCCTTGTTGGCCAGGGCGAGGCGGGCTCCCGAAGCCAGCACAGTTAGCGTCGGCCGCAGCCCCAGTGCGCCGACCAGCGCATTGAGCACGACGTCGGCCTCGGTGTTCTCAATCAGCCGGATGACCGCGTCGGGCCCGTGGTAGGTGACGTCGCCGAGGGCCTGCACGGCGCGCTCGTCGGCGACGGCGACATTGGTCACCCCGGTCTCGGCGCGCTGCCGGGCGAGCAGGGCCGGATGTGCACCCCCAGCGGCCAGCCCAACCAGCTCGAAGCGATCCGGGTTGGCGGCGATGACCTCGAGCGCCTGGGTGCCGATGGAGCCGGTACTGCCCAGCACCAAGGTCTTGAGGCGGCGGTTGGTCACCTATTCATTGTGCCGCGCCGCCAATGCGCCCGACGAATATCGGCGCCTGCTGCGCTGCTGCCCCTACCCGGATATGCCAGAATGTCGTGGCATCCCGATTCCAACCCGAGGAGTTGCCGTGGCCAGTACCGAGGTGGAGCGCGCCAGCGGGGTCGACGTCGCTGACGTGCCGTCCGCGAACTGGGGCTGGAGCAAAATCAACCACCGCAACTGGCGCGTCGTGGGCCTGTTGGTGTTCGGCCTGCTGCTGATGTTTCTGGACGGCAATCACGTCGGCCACGTCGAAAACTTGTATGTGATCGGCTTCGCCGCGGTGGTCCTCTTCTTCGTCGTGCGTGACTGGTGGGGCCGCCGCCGCGGCTGGCTCAGGTAGGCAAGCACAAACGTCACTTTGGTGCGCAGCGGCTGTGGCACATCCTCTGCCACTGTTTTGGGCTTTGGGATTAGCTGCTACGCCGCGCCCGTCGATACCCCGCGGCGACCAATGCGCCGACCATGAGCACAGCCAATGCCAGGACCCACGGCCATCCACCGTGTCGGTACACCCAGCCGGCCAGCACACCTTGGACATGGCCGGCCGCTGCGATCAACGCATCGGAGTGGTGGCCGTGGCCGGTATGCATTCCGATCTCGTAGAAGGCGTAACAGCCCACATACAGCCCGACGACCACCAGCAATGCGCCGCTAATCCGATTGACGTAGGGCAGGATTCGCCGCAGGCGATTCACCACCGCCGAACTCGCGGCCGCGGCGGCGACCGCCAGCACGCCGACGACCAGGGTGAGGCCCGCGATATAGCCGAGATAGATCGAGGCGCTGCCAATCAGCGAGCCGCGGCGCAGCCCGGCGGCGGTGACCGCCAAAAACGGGCCGATGGTGCACGACAGCGAGGCGATCGCGTAGCTCACGCCGTAGCCATACATGGACCCCAGCCGAGCCGTCGGAGCCCATCGCCGACCCGGATGCCGGGGTGTCAACAGCGTCAGCTCACGGCCGAGCAGCAGCCAAATCCCCAGGGCGACAAGCACAATGCCGATCGCTGCGGTCAGATACGGCAAATACCGCTGCACGGTGTTGCCCGCCGATATGGTGAGCGCTCCGAACAACCCGAACACCGTCAAAAACCCAAGCCCCATCCCGCCGGTGGCGGCTAGAGCCCGCCCGACCGCGGCGAATCCCGTCGACGTGCTGGTGCCAGTCTCGGGGTCACCGGTCCCCTCTCCGCGTACCACCAGAACGAGGTAGGCGGGCAGCATGGCAAAACCGCATGGATTCAGCGCCGCGACCAATCCGGCGGCGAACGCCAAGCTGATCAGGCCCTGGTTCACGAATGCTCAGGCTAGGACGTGAGCGCGGCGACCCGGCCGGCGAGCTCCTGCTGGGACATCGCCGAGGTGGGGTTGTTCACAAAGGTGGACGTGCCGTCCGCCCGATAGAACACATACGCCGGCTGCCACGGCACGTTGTAGCGAGCCCAGATCGACCCGTCGGTGTCATTGAGATTCGTGAAATTCAGGTTGTACTTCGACACGAAATCCTGCATCGCCCCCACGTCGGAGTGGGCCGCGACACCGACGAAGGTGACCGCCCGATTGGCCGCGGCCACCTGGCTGACACCGGGGGCTTCTGCATTGCAAAACGGGCACCACGGCGTCCAGAACCACAGCACCGAGGGCTTGCCCTGCAAAGTCGCGCCATTGAAGGGCGCACCCGACAGAGTGGTCGCGGAGAACTGCAGACGATCGTCGGCTGCCAGCACACGTGGCGCAGTGAGCAGCCCGAAAACCAGAGCTGCGGCGCCCGCGCCGAGCGCCAGCCTTCCGATCGCAACCAAGAACCAGTTCCTCATGTGCTCACCTTCTTTGCAAACCGCACATAGTGATGACGTAAATCAGATCCAGTCTGGTTCACGCCGAGGCCGAGGGGCGCAGATTCGAAACATGGAAGGGGCGCGCTCAGCCGTCAGCGGCGAGCTGGCCGCAGGCGGCAGCGATCTCGCGGCCGCGGGTGTCCCGCACGGTGCAGGGCACGCCGTTGGCGCGGACCCGTCGAACGAACTCGCGCTGCGCGGCCTTCGGGCTGGCGTCCCAGTCGCTGCCAGGCGTCGGGTTCAGCGGAATGAGGTTCACATGCACCAGCGGGCCCAGCGCACGGTGCAGCCGCTTGCCCAGCAGGTCCGCGCGCCACGGCTGGTCGTTGACATCGCGGATTAGCGCGTATTCCACCGAAACCCGCCGACCGGTCTGCTCGGCGTAGTAGCGGGCGGCATCGAGCGCTTCGCTGATCTTCCACCGGTTGTTGACCGGCACCAGCGTGTCGCGTAGTTCGTCGTCAGGAGCGTGCAGCGACAGCGCGAGCGTGACCCCGAGACGCTCGTCGGCGAGTTTGTGGATGGCCGGGGCCAACCCGACCGTCGACACCGTCACCGACCGCGCCGAGATGCCGAAACCGGCGGCTTTTTCAGAGGACGCCGTAATGCGGCGCACCGCCGCCAGCACCCTGGAGTAGTTCGCCAGCGGCTCCCCCATGCCCATGAAAACCACATTGGACAACCGGTCACCCCAGTCGTCACGCAGCGCCACGGCCGCGGCGCGCACCTGTTCGACGATCTCGGCGGTCGACAGGTTTCGCGTCAGGCCGCCCTGTCCGGTTGCACAGAACGGGCACGCCATGCCGCAGCCCGCCTGCGACGAAATGCAAACGGTGTTGCGCTGCGGGTAACGCATCAGCACCGACTCGAAGCTGGTGCCGTCGATCGCCCGCCACAGCGCCTTGCGGGTCTGGCCGGCGTCGCAGGTGATTTCGCGGGTTGCCGTCAGCAGGTTCGGGAACAACGCATCGGCCACCTGACCGCGGACCGCGGCGGGCAGGTCGGTCATCTGCTGCGGGTCGGCGATCAGTCGTCCGTAGTACTGGTGCGCGAGTTGTTTGGCGCGAAACGGCGGCAGGCCCAGCGCCGCGACGGCCTCGACGCATTCGGCCTCGTCGAGGTCGGCCAGATGCCGCGGCGGCAGCGCCCGGCGGGGTGCCTCGAATACCAGCTGTTGCTTCATCCGCGGCCGACCTCAGCCCAACAACGTCAGGATGGTCCAGGTCGCCACCGCCGACGGCAGGGTTCCATCCAGTCGGTCCATCAGGCCGCCATGGCCGGGCAGAATGCGGCCCATGTCCTTGATGCCCAGGTCACGCTTGATCTGGGATTCCACCAGGTCACCCAGGGTGGCGGTGGCCACGATCGTCAGGCCCAGCAGCAGGCCGATCCAGACCGGTTTGTGGCCCAGCAGGGTGGCAGTCAGAGCGGGCGCGGTGACCCCGAACAGCAGCGAACCGGCCAATCCCTCCCAGGACTTGTTCGGGCTGATGGACGGAACCATCGGATGTTTGCCGAACAACACACCGACCGCATAGCCCCCGACGTCAGAGCCGACCACGCCGATCATCAGGCAGAACACCCGCCAGGAGCCGTCGGCCGGATAGACCAGCAGTACGCCGAAGGATGCGAACAGCGGCACCCAGGCCGCGAGGAAAACCGTGGCCGCAACGTCGCGCAGGTAATTGGGCGGCGGCGCATCGGCGCCGGCCGGGCCGTGCGGTGCGGGCGTGCCGCGGAGCGCCAGCCGCCAGAACATGCAGATCACGGCCGTGGCGCCGAAGCCGGCGAGCGCGCCGGCCGCGTGATACGGCCACGTCAGCCACGCTGTGGCCTGCCCGCCGAGCAGCAGCGGCACGACCGGGATGACAAAGCCCGCCTCGCGCAGCCGCCGCACTACCTCATAGGTGGCAATCGCGATAGCAGCGGCGACCATGGGGAGCCACAGGAATTTGTCGAATATCAAGATCGCGATGATGGTGAAGCCGATGGCTGCACCGACGGCGATCGCCGCAGGCAGATTCCGGCCGGCCCGCGACTTCTTCGCCTTCTTCTCCAAGGGCCCGTGCACCGAGCCTTCGGCCGGGGTGTCTGCGCCGGTATCAGTGTCTGCCACGGGCGTCATTTGCTGAGCGGCCGCTAGACCTCCAGCAGCTCGCCTTCTTTGTGCTTGACCAGCTCATCGATCTGAGTCACGTACTGATGCGTGGCCTTGTCGAGGTCCTTCTCCGCGCGGGCGACGTCGTCCTCACCGGCTTCGCCTTCCTTCCGGATGCGGTGCAATTCCTCCATCGCCTTACGACGGATGTTTCGCACCGAGACCCTGGCGTCCTCACCCTTGGCTTTGGCTTGCTTGACGAGTTCGCGGCGACGCTCCTCGGTCAGCTGCGGTACCGCCACCCGGATCAGGGTGCCGTCGTTGGTCGGATTAACCCCCAGGTCAGAGTTGCGAATCGCGGTCTCAATGGGCCCGACCTGGCTCGCCTCGTACGGCTTGATGACGACCAGGCGCGCTTCGGGGACATTGATGCTGGCCAGCTGGGTGATCGGGGTGGCCGAACCGTAGTAGTCGATGACGATGCGGGAGAACATGCTCGGATTCGCCCGGCCGGTCCGGATGGTGGATAGGTCGTCTCGGCCCACCGACACGGCTTTTTCCATCTTCTCTTCGGCGTCGAAGAGAGTCTCGTCGATCATCTGCGCCGCTCCTCCCTTCTAGGTGGTGACCAGCGTTCCGATCTTCTCACCCGCAACCGCCCGAGCGATATTGCCATCGGTAAGCAGGTTGAACACCAGAATCGGCATGCCATTGTCCATGCACAAGCTGAATGCGGTGGCGTCGGCCACCCGCAGCCCACGGTCGATGACTTCCCGGTGAGTGATAGCGGTGAGCAGTTCGGCCCGCGGGTTCACTCGCGGATCCTCGGCGAACACGCCGTCGACCGCCTTGGCCATCAAGACCACGTCGGCGCCGATCTCCAATGCGCGCTGTGCGGCGGTTGTGTCAGTCGAGAAGTACGGCAGCCCCATGCCGGCGCCGAAGATCACCACACGTCCTTTCTCCAAGTGACGCCGCGCTCGCAGTGGAATGTAAGGCTCGGCAACCTGGCCCATCGTGATCGCAGTCTGGACCCGGGTTGCGATGCCCTCTTTTTCAAGAAAGTCTTGCAACGCAAGGCTATTCATGACCGTGCCGAGCATCCCCATATAGTCTGACCGGGTGCGCTCCATGCCGCGCTGCTGAAGCTGCGCGCCGCGAAAAAAGTTGCCGCCGCCGATTACCACGGCAACCTGCACGCCGGTGCGGACCACCTCGGCGATTTGGCGGGCGACCAACGCCACTACATCGGGATCCAGTCCTACCTGTCCGCCGCCGAACATCTCGCCTCCGAGTTTGAGTAACACTCGGGTGTACTTGGGCCGACTCACCGGCTGGCCGGCGGGATAACGGCTGTCCGGAAGAAATGCATCGGCGCCGTTGGGGCTCGTCGGCTCCTGCTCCGTCATCAGACTCCTCGCATGGGAGGGCGCCATCCAGCTATCCCCCACGACAGCATGTCTCATCCTGCCTTATGATCGCCCTCCACTCGCCCAGGGTTGCCGAGGTGCATGGTAGACGCGGCGGTGTTGACCTCAGAATCGTGTTTGCCTTCGATTGTCGCCTGGCCAGCGGGTGCTGATCGCTAAAACGCACGAAAGTTCATCAGCAAACCCGCGAATCGAGTATTGGTGAAATCCGGTCCCACTCCCCTGCGTGCCGGCCGAGACAACGTACGACGTTGCGGTCGAGGATATTTCGGGCGCCGCAGCGCGGCCCCATCGCAGGACAGCGGGACGGTAAGCAACGTGGGTGGCATCACAGCGACCCCCTTCAGGCCCTCTACCAGCGGTGAGATGACTCTGCGCCGCGTCACAGCCGGCTCTAAGCACGTCGCCAGGTTTCAGCGCCCAGCGCCACGGGAATCCGCCAACTCGCGGCGCGAATAAGCAAGGAATTTACTCGCCTTCGGCCGCGCTCGGACCGGTCCAGCCATCGGCCGGCAACGGAACCGGATATCGCATAAGCCAAGAGGAGGACTCTATGTCGGACGACAAGAAGAGTGGGCCTGAAGAAGCTATAAAGGGCGTCGTTGAGGGTGCCAAGGGACTGGCCAAAGAAGCCGTCGGCGGCGTGCTCGGTAACAAAGACCTCGAGCAAGAGGGCGAGGCTCAGCAGGACAAGGCGCACGCGCAGCGTGATGCCGCCAAGAAGGAAGCCGAAGCTGAAGCTGCTCGGGCCGGCGCCGCAACGGCCGAAAAGCGCCAGCAGTCCCACCAGCACTAGATAGCTCGACGACAGGGCCCGGTCCGTAACGGGACCGGGCCCTGTTCTGTCTTGGGCCGTTGCTCAGCCGAACACCGGCAATGCCCGCTTGCGGGCCAGCGCATCCATCCCGTGCTGAATGCTGTCCTGAACCTCGTGATACTTGCGCTCGACGTAATCGTCATCCTCGGCACGCGCCGGGTCGTGATCGAGCTCGACCGCGGGCATGAAGCGCGTCCGGATCTTGGCCGGCAGCGGCAGCTGGGGCAGGGCGGCAGGGGCGATTCCCCAGGGCAGCGAGATGGCCAGTGGAAAGACCTTGAGCCGCAACAGCCGGTCCAGTCGCAAGGCGCGCGATAGCCGGTCGCCGCGAATCAGGACCGGCATGGCGTCGGCGCCCCCGACTGTCGCGATCGGCACGATCGGAACTCCAGCGCGGATCGCCATCTTCACGAAGCCTTTTCGCCCTGCCAGGTTTGCCTGGTCGCGCTCAGTCCACGGCCGCAGCGAGTCCACCTCGCCGCCGGGCCACAGCGCCACGTCGTGCCCTTCGGCCAGCGCTGTCGCGATGGCATCCGGGGCCGCGGGCAACACTCCCATCGAACGGAAGTAACGGCCGAAGCCTGGAATGGCCATCAGCGCGTCGTGAGCGGTGCCGTGCAGGGGGCGCTCCGAACCGAACCGCCGCCACCATTGCAGGCCGACAGTCCAGGCGTCCCACACAAAGGGCGCGCCGGAGTGGATGCCCACCAACAACGCCGGCGGCTTTCCGATATTTTCCCAGCCGTCGATCTCCATCCGGAACCAGTAATCTACCAACAGGTTCCAGAAGAACTTCTGGCGCTGCAGCGTTGTCTCATCTGGACCGCTGAGATCCCACTCGCCCGCTCGCTCGGCCACCCAACCGCTCAGCCCGCCGGCTTTGCCCTCACGCTGGTCCTCCATTGCGGTACGCGCCTGGTCGGCCTGTTGTCGCGCCTGCAGGCGCACCTCAGCAGGCCTGTGATCGCTATCACTCATACTGGCTCGAATACCCAATCGAGCGCCGGGCAATCAGCGGGTCGAAATACCGGTGGCCGTTGGACATTCACCGGTCCACACGACGCTCCCCGCGCCACCAGCCGTGACGCGGGGAGATCGAAATGCCTAGCCGCTCAGCGCGTTAGGCGGTCCACAGGAGAACGTCCTGCGTGCCGTCGTTGTACACGACCTGGTTAGGCTGCGCGCCGGTGACGTCGAAGTAGAGCGTTCCGGTCGACTGGTTGCCCTGGAGAATCGGGGCGGGGCTGAGCCCGTTGGGAACCGGAACCGTGTCGATCACCCGGTACTGCTGGCCACTGGCAGCGCGGGCATTGAAGTCCGCAACCACCGGCGTAACCGCACCGCTGTTCGCCTGCGCGGTGACGTTCGCCTGGTAGAGCTGCCCCCGCGGCGTATAGCCAGGAATAGTGACGCTGGCCGGCTGCAGGTTGCTCACCGTGTAGTCAGTGATCAGCGGCCCGTCCACGAGTTGCTCGCTGGTGCCAAATCCGCCCATGGTCGGCGGAGCAGCAACAGCGGTAGCCGCAGCAAAGATGCTGGCCGCTGCTATTCCGGTAGCTCCGATGGCGCTCGTTACCTTTGTCGAGGTGAACTTCACGCTAACTCCTCTCGTTCCGTGATGTTCGTTCCTTTTGTTCGAGCGGTTTGCTCCCGATTTGCGCCACGGAAGATCACCGCACCTGATTTGCGATACCCATTCGCGCTGGCCTGAAACACGAATGCATACAAACGCCCATATTTGGTCTGAGCGCCCATAAAAGCGCGACCACTGTTACCCAAAGAGGAAAAAGAGAAAATTGTAAAGACACTCGGGCCACGCACTTCGGTGGTGATCGCACGGTGGCGACCAGGGCTGAGGGAGACGATTGTTTGAGGCAGGGAGAATAATTAATTCGAGCGTTCAGAAGCGGTTTTCCGGGCCCACCACAGCCCAAACGGTGTTGCCGGCCGCGGTAGAGTAGCTGCCCCAAGACCGAGAGGTTGCGGCGACTAGGTCGAGACCAGAGACTTCGCCGCCGAGGAACTTCCGACGCATAGGGTTCGCCATGCCCAGGTGTTGTACCGCTACCGACACGGTCGACCCGTCGGTTCCCACGCGAAGCGAGAAATCGCTGTCGGTATCAGCAAGGGCGGTTTCGACCAGCTCGGTCGCGACGACGGACACTACGTGGATGAAGTCGGTTCTCGTCCACGCCGTCAACCACTGTGCGGTTAATTCTCGGCAGCGGCGAATGCTGCTTCTCGTTGCCGGCAGCGAGGCGCGGGCGCGCCGCCGGTATCGGCGCTGTCCATCGGCGGACAGCTCAGTGAATGCGGACTCCAGCGTCGTGTAGACGGGCACATAACGACTTATGCCGTTGCGGCGCAGGGCATTCCGGCCTTGCTCGTGGCCGCAGACCAGGCCGATGGGGATGTCCGGCCACTCGGCGATCTGCCAACGGGCACTGGTGAACACTGCCCACGCCGGGTCGTTCCGAACCGTCAACCCGGTGACATCGATGATGAGCGCACGGGGTTCATCCAGGGCGGTTTTGACGATGGCGTCGCGCAACGGAACGTATGTCTTGTCGTCGAGCACGCCACCGATGCTGAGCACGCATGCGTCCGCCACACCAGTGGTGCTGATGCGTAGGTCGCTAGGTCGGCCTGCCATGGTCCACTCTTCATCCACGGGGCGTCGCAGCGGAGAACTCATTGTTCCACCAACCAACTTCAGTTCATAGGTGCTCGTGGCCCCGATGCGCAACCTACAGCGAGGAGCGTGGCTGTCACCGGGGATGATCAATTCTGTCAGCCTCTGCGCAAGTTTGCTCAATACGGCCCTGACGGGCTTGACGTCGCAGGGCGATCAGGCCGGGACCGAGTCGGTCTCCCGCTCCCATGCACGGTGCTTGGCCAGCGCAGATGCGAAATCTTCGGCCGACGGCGCCCGACGGACCGGGGGCGCTTACCGGCCCCGGGCCCGACGATTGTGCTTCTTGATCGCGTCGACCAATTCAGATTTGTCCATCGTCGACCTTCCGCGGACGTCGAGTCGGCGGGCGACGTCGAGCAGATGTCTCTTGCTCGCGTTGGCGTCGACGCCCTCAGCCGACGGGATGGGGTTGTCCAAGCCGCCCCGCTCGGCGCGTGCGTCCGAGGGGCCCTTCCGCCTCTTGAGTTCCCAACGATCGCCGACTTTCTCGAAGCTGTGTTTGAGGGCCGCGTAGGCGACTCGGTGGGCGCGCTCCTCGCTGCCGTACTGTTCAGCGCCAGCGTCATGCGCTTTGGCGAACGTGCGCTGCGCTTTGGCGCCGGAACGTTGCAGCGTGCTCGGCAACTCGTTCTTCTTGGGCTCGCCGCCCTTGGTTGTCTTCGGCATGGGTGTTCTCGCGATCCTCGTGGTGTTATCCCTCGGCTGACTGCTGCGCCATGACAAAGGCGAGCTCTCAGGGTTTCTCCGGGATTACCCCATGTCCGCGCCGGGCAATCGCATCAAGGCCGATCCGACCGGGGCGATCTTTCTCGGCGACACCGTCTGGGACGTGCAGGCCGGCCGACGCACCGATGTGCCGACGGCGGCCGTGCTCAGCTGCGGCATCGCGCGCCCGGCCAACTCCCTCGGCGATAACGACTTTCGCGGCTTGGCGGTCAGGCCAAGTGTGCAGACAGCAGCCATGCCGGCACAGATTTGCGCCCGTTGCCCTCGTCGCGGACGTCTGTAAAGGGAAACTCGGGCCGACCGTCGTCGGCGAAGTTGGCGTGGATCCTGGCCGGCCGGATCTCGTCGACGACCCAGTACTGCGACACAACGTCGCGCAACTCGTCTTCAGTGACCGGGTTGGCCGGACCGTCGGGCATCCCGGTGCGGTCGAAGACCAGCACGTAGTACGACGCGCCTGGCGCGGCAGCCCGGACGATCGACCGCTGGTATCCGTGTCGCAGTTCGACGGGCATGGAATGGAACAGCGTGCTGTCCACGATCGCATCGAACCGGCCTTCGGAACCGGTCGGATAGCTGGTGAAGTCAGTGATGTCGGCGACCTCGAACGAGGCGGTCGTCAACCCCCGCCTGGCAGCCTCGGCCTTGGCCAACTTGATCGCGGTGGGCGAAGCATCCAGCCCGACGGTGTTGTGCCCCAACGCCGCCATGTGCATCGACAACGCCGCCTCGCCACAGCCGGCGTCGAGCACAACACCCTTGATTTTGCCCTGGTCGATGAGCGCGGCGATCTCCGGTTGCGGCTCACCCAGACTCCATGGCGGTCGAGCGCCCGCCCCGAACTCGGCGGTCTCGCCACGGTAGGCCGGATCGAAATCGAAATCGAAATTCTGCGCTTCAGTCATAGCCCAGGTATATCAACCCAGCTGATATATGTCAATATGGTTGATATGAGCACAACCGAAGACGCACCACTTGGGTACCTGCTGCACCAGGTGGTCGCCGCGCTGCGGCCGGAAGTGGCGGCGGCGCTGAGCCCGCTCAGCCTCACGCTGCCCGAATTTGTCTGCATGCGAATGCTTTCCATGACTCCCGGGCTGTCCAGCGCCGAACTGTCCCGGCTGGGCAACGTCTCACCGCAGGCGATGAACACGGTGTTGCACAGGTTGGAAAACGCGCGCATGGTAACCCGGCCCGCGTCGGTGGCGTCCGGTCGTGCGCTGCCGGCCTCGCTCACCGGAGATGGCCGCGCGCTGTTGAAGCATGCCGAGGTCGCCGTTCGGGAGGCCGACGCCCGCGTGCTGGCCAAGCTGTCCGCAGCAGACCAGCGTGAGTTCAAACGGATGTTGGACGCTCTGGGACCTGACTAGGTCTGGTCGATACGGGCCCAGGGCCGGGCCTGTTCGAGTTCGTAGGCCAATTCCAGCAGCCGGACTTCCTGTCCCATCGGCGCGGCGAACATCATCCCCACCGGCAACCCGTTCGCGGATAGGGCCAGCGGCAACGAGATAGCGGGCTCTCCGGTGACGTTCTGCAGCGGCGTGAACGCGACCCATTCCTCCAGCCGGTCAATGATTTGCTGATAGTCGGCTGTCGGGTCGAGGTAGCCGATCTGCGGCGTCTCGCCGGCCACCGTCGGTGTCAGCACCACGTCATAGATTCGGGCGAGTCGCGCAGTGTGGCGCCGCGCGCCGGCCAAACGCATGAGCGCCAGCGGAAGGCGATGCATATTGCGGCGCGCGTGCCGGTCCAGGCCCCGTGACAGGTTGTCCAATCGGGTGACATCGAACGCGTCGCCGATGGCGCGCCGGTTGAGCCGAATCTGGCCCATCGCCAGCAGCCCCCAGTACAAGACGAAGTCGGAGGCGAAGCTAGCAGGCAGCGGAGGCTTTTCGAGGTGGTCGACCTGGTGTCCGAGCTCTTCTAACAGCCCGGCGGATTTGAGCGTCAGCTCACGCAGTTCGGGGCTGCACTCCCGCAGCACCGAGTGGGTGGTGACGGCGATCCTCAGCCGCTGCTTGCCAGCGTGCTTCACGTCCCCGATCGGCGGCAGCTTCGGCGCACGCCAGATGCGCTCGGCTTCCCGGTAGAACGCCGCGGTGTCGCGCACCGATCGGCTGAGCATCCCATTGGCGACGAGGCGAATCGGCATCCGACTCACCTCCTTGTCCAGAGGCAGCCGGCCACGGGAGGGCTTCAACCCCACGAGTCCGTTGCAGGACGCGGGGATTCGGATCGAGCCGCCGCCGTCGTTGGCATGTGCGATCGGCACCGCGCCGGCGGCAACAAAGGCGCCGGAGCCCGACGACGACGCGCCCGCGGTGTAGTCGGTGTTCCACGGATTGCGCACCGGTCCGAGCCGGGGGTGTTCGGCCGAGGCGCTGAAGCCGTACTCCGACATCTGGGTTTTGCCCAGCGACGTCACCCCGGTGGCCAGGTACAGGCGGGTGAACTCGCCGTCGATCTCGGCCGGCCGCGGTGGCCACGCGTCGGTGCCCAGCATCGTCGGCAGTCCGGCGACGTCGACGTTGTCCTTGACAAACGTGGGCACGCCGCTGAAAAAGCCATCCCTGGCCGGCGCGGACGATTCAGCCGCCTTCGCGGCCTCGGCCCGGGCTCGGTCGAATGCCTGATGCGCCAAGCCATTCAGCTCGGGGTTGACGGCTTCGGTGCGGGCGATGGCCGCCTCGACGACCTCGCCTCTGCCTACCCGACCGGACTTGATGGCATCGACCAGACCGACCGCGTCGAAGTCGCCGAGCGCGTCGTCGCCGAATGCGTGCACGTGTCGCATCCGGCTGATGCTACTGCTGGCCGACCTCGAACCGGACGAACCGCGTCACCGTGACGCCGGCCTCGTCGAGCAGCGCCTTGACCGTCTTCTTGTTGTCCGACACCGACGGCTGCTCGAGCAACACGACGTCTTTGAAGAATCCGCCCAGTCGGCCCTCGACGATCTTGGGTAGCGCCTGTTCGGGCTTGCCTTCCGCGCGCGAGGTCTCTTCGGCGATACGTCGTTCGCTGGCCACCACGTCCTCAGGGACATCGTCGCGGCTCAGGTAGCGGGCCTTGAGCGCGGCGATCTGCAGCGCGACGGCGTGCGCAGCGGCTGTGCTGGTGTCCGGGTCGTTACCCGGACCGTATTCGACCAGGACACCGACGCCCGGCGGCAGATCGGCCGCGCGCTTGTGCAAGTAGGTTTCGACAGTGCCGTCGAAAAATGCCACCCGGCGCAGTTCGAGCTTCTCCCCGATCCTGGCGGAGAGCTCGGCAATTGCCTGCTCGACGGTAGTTGTCGCCTGGCCCCCAGAAATCGAAGCCGCTTTGAGGGCATCGACGTCGGCGGCCTTGGACTTGGCCGCCGCGGCGACGATTTCCTCGGCGAGCTTCTGGAATTCTGCGTTTTTGGCGACGAAGTCGGTCTCGCTGTTCAGCTCGATCAACGCGCCGCCCTTGGCGGCGACCAAGCCCTCGGCGGTGGCCCGCTCGGCGCGCTTGCCGACGTCCTTGGCGCCCTTGATCCGCAGCGCCTCGACGGCCTGGTCGAAGTCGCCGTCGGTTTCGGCCAGTGCGTTCTTACAGTCGAGCATGCCGGCGCCGGTCAGCTCGCGAAGCCGCTTGACGTCGGCAGCGGTGAAGTTGGCCATATCAGCCTTCCGTGGGGGTTGATTCGGTTGCGCCTGGGGCCGGTTCCGTTGGAGCAGTCGTCACCGACGCCGTGGCTGTTGCAGAGGCCAGCAGCTCCTGCTCCCATTCGGCGAGCGGTTCGGCGGCTTCCGCCTCGGGCTTGCCGTCACCGCGGCCCAGGCCGGCACGCGCCTGCAGGCCCTCGGCCACCGCGGAGGCGATCACCTTGGTCAGCAGGGCCGCCGAGCGAATCGCGTCGTCATTGCCCGGGATCGGATAGTCGACCAGGTCGGGGTCGCAGTTGGTGTCCAGGATCGCGATCACCGGGATACCCAACTTGCGGGCCTCGCCGACGGCGATGTGTTCCTTGTTGGTGTCGACGATCCAGACCGCCGACGGCACCTTCGCCATATCGCGGATACCGCCGAGGCTGCGCTCGAGCTTGTTCTTCTCGCGGGTCAGCATCAAGATTTCTTTCTTCGTGCGGCCCTCGAAGCCACCGGTCTGCTCCATCGCCTCGAGCTCCTTGAGCCGCTGCAACCGCTTGTGCACGGTGGAGAAGTTGGTGAGCATGCCGCCCAGCCAGCGCTGGTTCACGTACGGCATGCCGACGCGGGTCGCTTCGGCGGCGATGGACTCCTGCGCCTGCTTCTTGGTACCTACGAACATGACGCTGCCACCGTGGGCGACGGTTTCTTTGACGAACTCGTACGCCTTGTCGATGAAGGTCAGCGTCTGCTGCAGGTCGATGATGTAGATGCCGTTGCGGTCGGTGAAGATGAACCGCTTCATCTTGGGGTTCCAGCGACGGGTCTGATGCCCGAAGTGGGTGCCGCTGTCGAGCAGCTGCTTCATGGTTACAACAGCCATTGTTGGCCATTCCTTTGTGTCGGTTGTCGCCCGGCGTCGGGTGAAGCCGGGCCCTGGCGGCTGCGGCGATGCCGGACCCGTCGTGGACGGGACCGCCCGGCATGCGGTGCGAACTCCTGGTGGAACTCAGAGACGCGGTGCAGACGCGCGAAGTCAGCTCGTAGATACGGGCTGCGGGAAGGAGTTTACACGGTTCGGCCAGGTGCTTTGTCCACAGCGCTGGCTGGCCGCGTTGCGGATGCCGCGGTGAACTGAAGATATGCGATGGGTGGCGACGATCTTGGCCGCGGCGTTGGTCTGTGCGTTCCCGGCTCACGGCGAAGACGCCCGGCTGGAGTGGCCGCTGCGGCCACACCCGGCGGTGCTGCGAACCTTCGATGCGCCGTCACCGAACTGGAACCGCGGCCATCGCGGGGTGGACCTGGCGGGCACCCCCGGCCAGCCGGTTTACGCCGCGGCTGCCGCGACTGTCGTGTATGCCGGGACGCTGGCCGGCCGTCAGCTGGTGTCGCTGGCCCACCCGGGCGGCTTGCACACCAGCTACGAGCCGGTGCGGGCCAGCGTGCGGATCGGGCAACTGTTGGCCGCCGGCGCGGTGATCGGTGAATTGTTGGCAGGACACCCGGGCTGTCCGGTCGCAGCGTGCCTGCACTGGGGAGCGATGTGGGGTCCGGCCGCCCGCGCCGACTATGTCGATCCGCTGGGGTTGCTGGCGTCCACACCCATCCGGCTCAAACCACTGCGGGGCTGATGGCGCGGGTTAGGCCCGCGGATGGGCTTGGTCGTGCACCGCCCGTAATCGGGCGACCGTGACATGGGTGTAGAGCTGGGTGGTGGCCAGGCTGGAATGGCCGAGCAATTCCTGTACGACGCGCAAGTCAGCCCCGCCCTCGAGCAGGTGGGTGGCCGCGCTGTGGCGCAGACCATGCGGCCCCATGTCGGGTGCGCCGTCGACTGCGGCGACGGTCTGGTGCACGACGGTGCGTGCTTGGCGCACGTCGAGCCGCCCACCACGGGCGCCCAGCAGCAATGCCGGCCCGGACTCCGCGGTGACCAGCGCCGGACGCCCGTCGGCCAGCCAGTCACGCAACGCATCGGCGGCCGGTCCCCCGAACGGGGCGCTGCGCTGCTTGTTGCCTTTACCGAGTACGCGCAACAGCCGGTGCCCGTTGTCGACGTCGTCGATGTCCAGGCCGCACAGCTCGCTGACCCGGATGCCGGTGGCATACAGCAACTCGACGATCAACCGATCCCGTAGCGCGAGCGGATCACCTTGCCGGGAACCGGATTTCGCGGCTGACATGGCGGCAAGGGCCTGGTCTTGTCGCAACACCGACGGCAACGTGCGACGCGTCTTGGGCGTCTGCAGCCGGGCAGCCGGGTCGCCGGTCAGCAGCCCTCGCCGCACCGCCCACGCGGTGAACGCCTTGACCGCCGAGGTGCGGCGCGCCAACGTAGTGCGGGCCGCACCGGCCCCTGCCCCCGCGGCGAGCCACGACCGCAGCACCGGCAAGCTCAATCCCTGCAGGTCGGTCCCGGGCGCGCGATCGTCGAGGAAGGCGAACAACGCCCGCAGATCGCCCAGGTATGCGCGGCGGGTATGGGTCGAGCGACCGCGTTGCAGCGCCAGATAGTTGTCGAACTCGTCGAGGATCGCCTCCACTACCCCACGGTCGCAGAGATCCGCGGCCTGGCTCAGGTGACGCGCCGCAGGGTGTCCGGAGTGAGATCAGCCAGCGATGGATATCCGTCGACGGCCATGGTCAGGTCGGCTTCGGCCAACAACGAGCGCAGCACGTGCACGATGCCGTCGGCACCGCCCAGCGCCAGGCCGTAGGCGTAGGGGCGCCCGACGCCCACCGCGGTCGCGCCGAGCGCCAGCGCTTTGACGACGTCGGCGCCGCTGCGGATCCCGGAGTCGAATAGCACCGGCAACCCGTCGGCGGCCTCGACCACGCCCGGCAGGCAGTCCAGCGCGGGCAGCCCGCCGTTGGCCTGCCGGCCACCGTGGGTGGAGCAGTAGATGCCGTCGACACCGCCATCCTTGGCGCGACGCGCATCGTCAGGGTGACAGATGCCCTTGACGATCAGCGGCAGCTTTGTCAGCGAGCGCAGCCACGGCAGGTCGTCCCACGTCAACGGGTTGCCGAAGATCTGCACCCAGCGCAGCACGACGCCCTGCGGGTTCTCTTCCGGGGTCTGCGCCAGGCTCGCGCGGAACACCGGGTCGCTGCTGTAGTTGGTCAGGCAGTGTCCGCGCAACTGCGGGAAGTTCGAGGTGCTCAAGTCGCGCGGGCGCCAGCCGGTAACCCAGGTGTCGAGGGTGACGACGATGCCCTTGAAGCCGGCCGCCTCGGCGCGATGCACCAGGCTGGCGGCCAGCTCACGGTCGGTCGGGGTATACAGCTGGAAGAACCCGGGGGTTTCGCCGAACTCGGCGGCGACATCTTCGAGCGGGTCGGCCGTCAACGTCGACATCACCATGGGAACTCCGGTGCGCGCGGCAGCGCGCGCGGTGGCCAGGTCGCCGTGGCCGTCCTGGGCGCACAACCCGATCACACCGATCGGCGCCATGAACAGCGGGGTCGGCAGGGTCAGTCCGAACAATTCAACGGATAGATCGCGTTGCGCGGCGCCGACGAACATGCGCGGGATCAGTCCCCATCGCTGGAAAGCTTCGCAATTGGCCCGCTGGGTGCGCTCGTCGCCCGCCCCGCCCGCAACGTATGACCACACCGACGGCGGCAATGCCTTCTCGGCCTTGGCTTCCAGTTCCACGAAGACCATCGGCAGCGATGGCGCGACTCCGGCCAAGCCTTGGAAGTAGATCTCGTTCTGATAGTCGCCGAATGTCATGCGATGAGCATGCCAGCCGGCAGTCGGGCTGACGAGGCCTTACTGAGCCCCGGCCTCGGCGGCCGCGAGTTCTTTCTTCCACTGCCGGAACGTCTCCTCGGTGCGACCGCGCCGCCAGTAACCCGATATCGACGCCCACTTCGCGTCGACTTCGCGTTCTTTGCGGATATAGGGCCGAAGGTTGTGCATGACGGCCTGCGCTTCACCGTGGACGAAGGCGTGCACCTGTCCGGGAAGCCACCGGGCGGATTTGACCGCCTCGATCAGCGGCGCATGGTCGCCGGCTCGGTCCTCTCCGACCAGATCGGCTCGACCGCCGCGGTAAATCCAATTGATCTGGACACCCTCCGGGGCAGTCAGCGGGATTTCGTCCTCGGGCTCGGCGGTCTCGATGAACACCTGGCCGATTGCGCTGGCGGGCAACGCTTCCAGCGCAACGCTGATGGCCGGCAGGGCGGTCTCGTCGCCGGCCAGTAAGTGCCAGTCGGCGGCCGGATCGGGGGCGTACGCGCCAGCGGGCCCCATCAGGTACACCGGCTGGCCGGGCTCGGCTGCGGCGGCCCACAGTCCGGCGGCCCCGTGCTCACCGTGTACCGCGACGTCGATGGCGATCTCGCGGGCGGCCGGGTCGGCGCGCCGCACAGTCATCGTCCGGACCACTGGCTGCTTGGCGGCGGGTAGGTCGCCGAAGCTGTCCAGCGTCAGCGGTCGGGGCAGCGCGGCCATATCGACGTCGTCGGCGACGAAGACCAGCTTCACGTAGGAGTCGGTGAACTCGCTGGGCACAAACGCGTCGAAACCGCTGCCGCCGAGGACAATTCGGACCATGTGCGACGTGAGTTCTTCGCTGCCCACCACTTCGAAAGTGTGCACTGGTCGACCGGGCACCTGGTTCCTCCCCTTTTAGAGTTGACCCTGTCGACTATACGAGTCGCCGCGGTCAGGCTGTTCGTGTGCGATTCCGGACGATTCGCCAGCGACCGTCGTGACGCTCGGCCAGACCGGCAACTTCCAGCATCGCCAGCGGCGCCAATATTCGCGCGGGCTCCACTGCGGCAGCCACCGCGATCTCATCGACGGTGGCAGCCCCGCGCCCCGGCAGCGCCTCATACACCCGTCGCTCCTCGTCGCCTAGCCCGTCGAGCGCGGTCGCCGGGCGGGGTTCGTCAGGAGCCAACTCACCGATGCGGCCGACCACCTCGATGATGTCCTCGGCGCGGGTGATTACCTCGGCGCCGGCGCGCAGCAGGGCGTGGCAGCCTGTCGACGCCGACGAGGTCACCGGCCCGGGCACCGCACCGACAACCCTGCCCAACACCCGCGCCCAGGCGGCGGTGTTCGCTGCGCCGCTGCGCAAACCGGCCTCCACCACCACCGCTGCCCCGGCACACGCGGCCACCAACCGGTTGCGCGTCAGGAACCGGTGCCGGGCCGGCCGCACCCCCGGCGGGTATTCGGTGACCAACATCCCGTCGGCGCCGATGCGATGCAGCAACGCGGAATGGCCTGCGGGATAGGGAATATCAAGCCCTCCGGCCAGGACTCCGACGGTGACGCCGTCGGCTGCCAGTGCCGCGCGGTGGGCCGCGCCGTCGATGCCGTAAGCCCCGCCGGAAACCACCGCGACGTCGTGCTCGGCCAGCCCGGCCGCCAGGTCCGCCGCCACCTGCTCGCCATAGCTTGTCGCCGCCCGGGTTCCGACGACGGCGGCCGCCCGCTCGGCCGTATCGTCGAGCCGCGCCGGCCCCAACGCCCACAACACCAGCGGTGCTCTGCCCTGCGGCTTGGACACGGCTGCGCCACTACCAAACGCGGCGAACGCCAACGTCGGCCACTCGTCCTGGTCGGGTGTGATCAGGCGACCACCGCGACGCGCGAGCAGCTCGAGATCTTCTGCGGCCAGGTCGATTTCACGCCTGGCTTCGGTGTGTCGAGCCAGGACGTCGTCGACCTTGCCTCGTCGCACCCGTTCGGCGGCGTCGACCGGACCAACCCGGTGCACCAGGGCGGCGAGCTCAGCGCAGGGTGGTTCGACAACCCGGGACAGGTAGGCCCAAGCTCGCAGTGTCGGATCGGTCATCGTGCGGCTCCCGGCTGGCGGAAGCTCAGTGCGACGGCTACCTCGTCGCGTCCGGGTGATGTGCGACCGGCCAGGTCGGTAAGCGTCCACGCGACGCGCAATGTGCGGTCGAGGCCGCGAATGCTCAGCAGCCCGCGATCCAGCGCGGTCCGCAGCGGCTGCATCGCCGCATTGCCGGGCCGAAATCGACGCCGCAGCAGCGTTCCGCTGACCTCAGCGTTGGTGCGGAATCCGTGCCCGCGCCAACGCTGCGACGCCGCATCACGGGCCAACCTCACCCGGTGACGGACCTGGGCCGTCGACTCGGCGTCGGTAGTCGCGAACGCGCTCATCCGCACCGGATGCATCTCCACTCGCAAGTCGACTCGGTCCAGCAGTGGCCCGGACAGCCGGCCGAGATAGCGGCGTTTGACCGCTGCCGCGCAGATGCAGTCGCGCGGGTCGGCCGGCGCGCATGGACACGGGTTGGCGGCCAGAACAAGTTGGAAGCGGGCGGGATAACGCGCCACCCCATCTCGGCGAGCGAGGCGAATCTCGCCGTCCTCCAACGGTGTTCGCAACGCCTCCAATACGCTGACGCCGATCTCGGCGCATTCGTCGAGGAAGAGCACCCCGCGGTGCGCCCGGCTGATGGCACCGGGCCGGGCCATTCCCGAACCGCCGCCGACCAGTGCCGCGACACTGGAACTGTGATGCGGCGCCACGAACGGCGGCCGGGTGATCAGCGGCGTGGCATCCGACAACAGGCCGGCCACCGAGTGAATCGCGGTGACCTCCAACGACTCGCTGTCTGACAGTAATGGAAGTAGACCCGGAAGACGTTGTGCCAGCATGGTTTTACCCACGCCCGGTGGGCCGGTAAGCATCAGGTGATGCGCTCCGGCAGCGGCCACCTCGACAGCGAAGCGGGCCTGCGCCTGCCCCACCACGTCTGCCAGATCCGCCGACGGCTCAGCTGCGGGAACCGTCTCGCTCATTCGATCGTCGAGCCGCACCGACCCGCTGAGCCAGCCCTGCAGCTGGGCCAGGGTGCGCACACCCCAGACCTCGATGCCGTCGACCAGGCTGGCTTCAGGAAGGTTCTCGACCGGAACCACCGCGGCCCGCCAGCCCGCAAGCTTGGCCGCCAGCACGGCCGGCAGCACCCCGCGCACCGGCCGGACCCGTCCGTCTAGAGCCAACTCGCCCAGCACCACTACGGTTTCCAGCTGTCGCCACGGGGCCTTCCGCTGTGCCGACAACACCGCGGCCGCTAGTGCCAGGTCATACACCGAGCCCACTTTCGGCAACGTTGCCGGTGAGAGCGCCAGCGTCAGACGAGACATCGGCCAGCGGTTGTTGCAGTTGGTGATCGCTGCGCGCACCCGATCTCTTGACTCCTGCAACGCGGCGTCGGGCAGACCCACCAGGTGCACGCCCGGCAGACCCGAAGTGATATCGGCTTCGATCTCCACGATCTGGCCGTCCAATCCCAGCACCGCGACCGAGAACGCGCGCCCGAGCGCCATCAGCCGATGCCCTGCAGGTGAGTGATCTCCGGGGTGCGGCGTCGGCCGATCCGCACGCCGATCACGTCGATGCGGACCACCGCCCAGCGCTCTTCCTGGGTGGCCAGCCAGATCGCCGCCAGCCGACGCAGCCGACGCGCCTTCTGTGCGGTCACCGCTTGCGCTAGACCACCGAAACCGTCGCCGGTGCGGGTCTTGACCTCGACGAACACCACCGTGTTGGTGATCGGGTCGACGGCGATCACATCCAACTCGCCGTATCGGCAGCGCCAGTTGCGGGTCAGGATCCGCAGCCCCAGTCCGGTCAGGTGATCGGCGGCCAACCGCTCGCCGAGCGCCCCGATTTCGGCTCGCGTCAACATCGTCATGCCGCCACACTGCGGCAGGGCACCGACGCCGATATCCGCCGCGCGGCCATCGTTGCGAGATGGCGACCGGTTATCCCCAGTTGTGCGGCAATCCACAGCCGGCAAGTGCGCCGCATTGCATCCGGAGTTAAACCACCGTTAACATCGCGTTCAGGCGATGAAGCTCGCCTTTAACCGCCGTACCGGCTGATGGCTTCTGCCCGTAGTGCACTGGGTTAGAAGGCGGGGTGGGACCAGTGAGTCGAGATCCCCTTATTGCGCGGCGGATTCAATGTAGTTCACCTGAAGCCGCGGTTTTCACGCGCCATCGCGCAGCAGCATGCTGTTCTACAGAGATCGTCAACCGCAATTGACACCTAATGAGAGGAAGACCGATGTCATTCGTCACGACACAACCTGAGGCGTTGGGCGCCGCCGCCGCCAACCTGGCGGGTATCGGCACCACGATGAGCGCACAGAACTCCGCTGCCGCGGCGCCGACGACGGGTGTGGTACCCGCCGCTGCCGACGAGGTGTCGGCGCTGACGGCCACCCAATTCGCCGTCCACGCGCAGATGTACCAGGCGGTCAGCGCCCAGGCAGAGGCGATTCATCAGTTGTTCGTCAGCACGCTCGGGACGAGCGCGACGTCATATGCGGCCACCGAAGCCGCTAATGCCGTAGCGACCGGTTAAGACGGGATACGGCAATGGATTTCACGATGTTACCGCCGGAGGTCAACTCCGGCAGAATGTATGCCGGCCCCGGCTCGGGGCCGATGCTGGCGGCGGCGGCCGCATGGGATGGGCTGGCCGCCGAGCTTCAATCCACGGCAGCTTCCTACGGTTCGGCGATCTCCGAGTTGAGCGGCGGGCCTTGGCTCGGTCCGTCGTCGGCCACGATGGCGGCAGCGGCCGCACCGTACATGGAGTGGATGACGACGACCGCGGCGCAAGCTGAACAGACTGCCACACAGGCCAAAGCTGCAGCAGCGGCCTACGAGGCGGCCTTCGCAATGACGGTGCCGCCACCGCTGATCGCGGCCAACCGCAGCCTTCTGATGACCCTGATTGCGACCAACGTCCTGGGGCAGAACACCGCGGCGATCGCGGCCACCGAAACCGACTACGCCGAGATGTGGGCCCAGGACGCCACGGCGATGTACGGCTACGCCGGCTCCGCGGCGGCGGCATCGACGTTGACGCCGTTCACCTCGCCGCCGCCGACCACGAATCCGGCTGGGGCGGGCAGCCAGGCTACCGCGGTCGCGCAGTCGTCCATGATCGAGCGGCTCGCGGGTGATCAACGCGGTCCCCCAGGCGCTGCAGGGGCTCGCGTCGTCCGCGGCGGCGGCATCCGCCATCGGCGAGCGCGCTGTCTGATCTGCTGAGCCCGATCTCGGTCGCCCTGACGCTCCTGGAAATCCCCATAGGCACGACTTCTATCGGCTCCACGTCGACGGGCATCGCGGCAGCGTTCACGGGGGTCGGGACCAACTTCCGCGGCTTTGAGATCAATGCCGACCGTGACTTCGCTCAGGGCAGGGGGCCCTACACGGGCTATGGGCCGGGCGCCGCCAAGCTGCCGGAATGGTTCTGGGGCGGCCAGGGCAGCGTCGGTGCACCGTCGAACGCGGCGCCGGCATCCGTATCCGCCGGCCTGGGCCAGGCAAACACGGTCGGCAGACTGTCGGTGCCGTCGGCGTGGACGGTGGCGGCCCCCGAAATTCGCCGGGTCGCCTACACACTGCCCATCACCGCCGCGCAGGCCGCTCCCGAAATGGCTGCGGGTAGTTCCGGCAACTTGTTCAGCAACATGGGCGCTGGCCGGTGCGGCCGGCGGCGCCGTCGGCAGCAGTGCTTCCCTGGGACGCGGCGAGCAGCGGATCAGGGTGACACCCCGGGAGAACCCGAAGCCGCCGCAGCAGCCGCCGAGCGAGGCGGTAACCGAGATCGCCACCGAGTTGCGCGAGCTTGCCACACGGGCGCAATCGCTGCTGGCCAAGCTGGCAGAGTCCGGACTGATGACCGCCGAGGAGGTCACGCAGCAGAAGCGACGCTTTCTCGGGTGATGCCGCGGTCCGCGAACTGTAAGTCGGACATTCAGCGGCCACTAGTCTGATTTAGCCGGTCACCGCAGCGGCCGGGCGGCTCATCAATACGCGGCCGCGGCATTGGGAGGTGCGGTTGTGAATCCGGCAGGCTACGGGATATTGCTGCTTTGCGGACCGCTATTGGCCGTGGCGGCGGTATGGCTGGCTGACCGGGTCGGCGTACCGTATCCCGTCCTGCTGGTAGCGGTCGGTGCAGCGCTTGCCTGGTTGCCGGGGGTCAGCGTGCCGCAGCTGTCGCCCGATGTCGTCTTCTATGTGTTTCTGCCGCCATTGCTGTATTACGCGGCGTATTTCATTGCACCAGACGACCTTCGTGCCAATGCCCGTCCGATCGGTCTGCTGTCGGTGGGACTGGTGATCGTCACCACGGCCGCGGTCGCCGGGGTATTGGTGGGCGTAGCGGGTGTGCCACTGGTGGTGGCCGTGATAGCCGGAGTGGTTGTGGCACCGACAGATGCGATTGCGGCGACGTCCGTCTTCAAACGACTGGACGTGCCGGAGCGGCTTGCAACAATCGTCGAAGGGGAGGGACTCACAAACGACGGCACCGCTTTGGTGCTCTACACAGGCGCCGTGAGCGCAGCATTGGTCGGGGCCGTGCGGCCCGGCCCGCTTGCGGTGACACTCCTTGCCGCTCCGGTGGGCGGTGCTGCGCTGGGCCTCGCCGTCGCTTGGGTGATCGTGGAGGTCCGGCGGCGAATCGACCAACCGTTGTTGGAGATCACTATCTCGCTGGCGACGCCGTACCTCACCTATGTGCTCGCAGAGGCCGCCCATCTCTCGGGGGTCTTGGCCACGGTTACCGCCGGCGTCTATGTGGGCTCGCACCTCAGCGCTATCTTCGCCCCGGGCGCGCGATTGCAGGCCTTTGCATTTCTCGATGTTTTGGTGTTCTTGCTGAACGCTGTGCTGTTCACACTGGTTGGCATGGAACTTGTGCGCTCGGTGCACTGGGTGCCAGGTATGCCCGCGGCTCGGGTCGTGGTGGTGATATCGGCCGTGGTTGTCGTGGTGATCGCATCGCGGCTGGTATGGATGCTGTCTGGGCCTATCACCGCGAGGCTATTCGGGCGCGCAACGGGCGCGCCCGTGTGGCGGGAACGCATGGTCGTGGCGTGGGCCGGAATGAGAGGCGGTTTGTCGCTGGCAGCGGCGCTGGCCATCCCACTGCGGCTTGCCGACGGCAAGCCGTTTCCCGACCGGGACTTGGTGATCGTGGTGGCGGCCGCGGTGATCGTGGCAAGCCTGCTCATCCAGGGCACGAGCCTGCCTTGGCTGTTGCGCCGACTCGGGCTGAGGGCTGAAGATTTCGGAACTGAGGAGAACAAAGCCCGGCTGAAGGCGGCCCGTGCCGCGTTGGAGTGGCTGGACGATCACACCCACGCTGACGCTGCCGATGAGGCCACCAAATCTGCACGCTCCCTGTACGAGGCCAAGGTGCGGCGCCTGCAGCTCAGCCCCCCGAGCGACGAGGAGTCCGACGATGCCCAGGAGATGGAACGGTATCGGACATTGCGGCTGAAATTGCTCGGCGTCGAGCGGTCAGTGGTGCTGGGCTTGAGGCGCGACGGCCGCATCAACGCGACACTGTTGCGCACCATCGAACGAGACCTCGACCTCGAGGAGGCAAGGCTCAGCGGTTCCTGAACATCCGGTCCGAAAAGCCTTGGCGCTCAGGCACGGCCGCGACGGAGCGCTCACGCACGCTGATCACCCGTGGACTGGCTTGGTCAACGCGTCAGAAGCGTCGCTTCCTGCTGAGCGGGCCGCGGTTGCCTGTGTGATCCGAGATCCCACGTCGTAGGCCACGATCTGCGCGGTCGCGCCCGGGACCCGGCTGATGGCCGCAGCCATCTTGTCGGCGGTGCGGTCATGCAGCAGCCTGCCCACCAGCGGCGCATACGTTCGACGCGGCAACAACACCGTCACCTTGATGCCTGGATGGTCGTTTATCTCCTGCATGACCAGCTCTTGTGCCGCCCGGCTCAGGTGACGGTCGGGGCATTCGACCATCCGCAGCGGAGCCTCGTCCTCGAAGTGCTCCCAGCGCTGCTGCAGCCGGGCCGCATGAAGCGTATCGATCACGAAGTGCACCGCCGTCAACTTGTCGGCCTGCAACCCGCTTGCGTAGTGCAGTGCCTCAATCACCGCGAGGTCGAAGTGATCCACAAAGACGAACACCCGATTCCGCGGGTGCCCGACCACGTCCTGACGCTCGGTCACCAAATTATCCAAAACCGACGCCTCGGCGCGGTACTGCCGGTTGAGCCGCATCAAGGCGAACACCAGCACCGGCATGACAACGACGACCAGCCAGGCTCCCTCGGTAAACTTGGCCACCGCGAAGATGCCCACCACGATCGTCGACAAGATCCCCGCCGACAGGTTGATCACCAACTTGCGTCGCCAACCGGGCCCACGATGGGTCAGCCAGTGTTTGGTCATGCCATAGCCGGCCATCGAGAAACCGGTGAATACGCCCATCGCAAACAGCGGTACCACCGCGTCGACCGAGCCGCCGGTCACGATCACCAGTGTCACCGCCAGTGCAGTCAGCACGATGATGGCGTTGGAAAACACCAAACGATGACCACGTTTCATCATCGGCCGCGGCAGAAAGCTGTCCTCGGCAATGAAACTCGTCAGCGCGGGAAAACCGTTGAAACTGGTATTCGCACCGAAGAACAAGATCGCCGCGCTGGCCGTCTGCAGCAGCCAGTACGTGATGTTCCCGATCACCCCGTTGCCGAAGACCGCCCGGCCAACCTCGGACAGCATCGACGGATATTCAGCGATAAACGGAGTGGCGTGGGTGGCATGCACCAGGTAGATGACACCAACCAACAAGAACCCGAGGATGCAGGCCATTCGGGTGAGGACCCGACGTGCGTTGGGGCCTTGCGGCTGACGAAATACATTGACCGCGTCGGTGATCGCCTCGACCCCGGTCAGCGACGTGCCGCCGTTGGCGAATGCCCGCAGCAACACCAGAATCGTCGCACCCATCACCAGCCCGTTGCCCTGATGGACCGGCACCGCCCCGGCAATGTGCGCCGGATCGTATTGCGGCAAACTGAAGAAGATTTTGCGAACCACACCGGTCACGATCAACACCGTGAGCATGACGATGAACGCGTAGACCGGCACGGCGAATATCCGGCCCGCCTCCCGCATTCCGCGCAGGTTGGCGTAAGACATGAGCAGCAACGCGCCTACGGTGATTTCCAAGTGGTAGGGGCCCAGTGCCGGTACCGCGGACACCACCGCAAACGTGCCCGACGCGCACTGCACCGCCACGGTCACCACATAATCGATCAACAGCGCGGCCGCCGAGATCTGCGCAATCCGCGGCCCGAAATTGGCCCGCGCCACCACGTAGGATCCACCTCGTTGGGTGTAAGCCATGACAACCTGCCGATATGACGCGGTGACCAACGCCAAGATCACCAAGATGACGCCGGCGATCGGAAGCACCAGCACGAACGCGGCCATCCCGGCCGCAGGCAGCAACTCGACCATAATCTGCTCTGGACCGTAAACCGTCGATGAGATCGCATCCGGCGAAAGCGCGCCCAGCGCAACGGTATTCGACAAGCTCTCGTGTTCCAGATGCTCGCTGATCAGTGGCTTCCCCAGAAAGAACCGCTTCCACGCGTCGATGAAAGTCGACGGGACCTTATGTTCGTCAGCCAAATCTGTCACCGTCACGTCCTTGCCCGCCGTTAAAGCCCCGGAAACACACGATCGTGTAGGTTAGCGGCTCTGCTCGTGAATGGCCGACCTTCATGGGTGGCCCTACACCGATTCGCAGCCAACCTATAGTGGTCTGCCCAGGCGCAGCTTACCGATAACACGCCCGGACTGCCGGGTGACGGCGTCCGCCGACCTGGTCGACGTGCGGTTTTAGCTGGGCGCCGGCATTAGTACCCCGGCCGACTGCGGCGGGCCCCGGGGTTCAGATGACTGGCGTTATCGCCTGGGCCCTTCCGGCGGACTCCAGCGCTTCATCAGGCTGGTTACCGTCCCCATCGCGAGGGGCACGCTCGTCTTCACCCCGGAGCGCTCGCGCGACCCGGGATCCCACGTCGTAGGCCACAATCTGGGCGCTCGCGCCGGGGATCCGGCTGATCACCCGGGCGATCATGTCGGCGGTGCGGTCATGCAGCAGCCGGCCCATTAGCGGCGAATACATTCGACGGGGCAACAGCACGGTCACGGTAGTGTCGGGATGGTCGTGCTTGACCTGTTCAACCAAGTCCTGGGCGGACCGGCTGAGTTGCCGATCCAGGCACGCGAACGTGCGCAACTCGGTGTCGTAGCCGAAGTGCTGCCAGCGCTGCTGTAACCGCGTGGCATGAGCGTCGTCCAACACGAAATGCACCGCGGTCAGGTCGTCGGCGTGCAGCCCCTTGGCGTAGCGCATCGCCTCGACCTCGGCCAGGTCGACCGAGTCAACAAAGACCAACACCCGGTGACGCGCATGCTTGGCCAGGTCGGGAAGCTCGCTGCGCGACATCTCCAACACCGAGGCCTCGGCACGATACTGCCGGTTGAGATGTATCAAAACGAACACCAGCGCGGGAAAAACCACCACAATCAGCCAGGCGCCCCCGGTGAACTTCGCGATCGCGAAGATCAACACCACGATCGTCGACAAGATCCCCGCCGACAGGTTGATCACCAGCTTGTAGCGCCATCCGCTGCCGCGGTGGGTCAGATGGTGTTTGGTCATGCCATAACCGGCCATCGAGAACGCGCTGAACACACCCATCGCAAACAGCGGCACCAGCGCGTTGACCGACCCGCCGGTGGCCAGCAAGAGCACCACGGCCAGCACGGTCAACATGATGATGGCGTTGGAGAACACCAGCCGATGACCGCGTTTCATCAGCGGCCGCGGCAGAAAACTGTCCTCGGCGACGAAGTGAGCCAACGCGGGAAAGCCGTTGAAACTGGTGTTGGCGCCGTTGTACAAAATCGCCGCACTGGCAGCCTGCAACAAGAAATACAGGACGTTGCCGATCAACCCGTTACCGAAAACCGCGCGGCCAATTTCAGAAAGCATCGACGGATATCCCGCGACGTAAGGAGTCGCGTGGGTCACGAACGCCAACCACGCCACACCGGCCAACAACAACCCCAGGATCCAGGCCATGATCGTCAGCACCCGACGCGCGTTGATACCCTCGGGCTTCCGAAACAGGTTGACGGTGTTCGAAATCGCCTCCACCCCGGTTAGCGACGAGCCCCCGTTGGCGAAGGCCCGCAGGATCACCAAGACGGTCGCGCCCATCACCAGGCCATTGCCCTGATGCACCGCGACCGCCCCGTCAAGGTGGGCGGGGTCATACGTCGGCAGACCCCCAAACACCTCACGTACGACCCCAACCACGATCATCAGCACGAGCATGCCGATAAACCAGTACGTCGGCACCGCGAATGTCCGGCCCGCCTCCCGCAGCCCGCGCAGGTTGGCAAAACAAAACACGAACACCGCAGCCACGGTGATTTCCAGGCTGTAAGGGCCCAGCATGGGGATGGCCGAGGCCACCGCCACCGTGCCGGCCGCGCACTGGATTGCCACGGTGACCACGTAGTCGATCAACAGCGCCGCCGCCGCGATCTGCGCCACTCGGGGCCCGAAGTTCTCCCTGGCCACGATGTAGGAGCCCCCGGCCCGCGTGTAGGCCATCACAACCTGGCGATACGACGCGGCGACCAGCGCCAAGATCAACAGGATCACACCGATCAGCGGAAGCAACAACACAAACGCCGCCATCCCCGCAGCCGGCAACAACTCGACCATGATCTGCTCAGGACCGTACGCAGTCGACGAAATCGCATCCGGCGAAAGCGCGCCCAGCGCAACAGTATTCGACAATTTCTCGTGCTGAAGCTCGTCGGTGATCATCGGCTTACCGAGGAAGACTCGCTTCCAGCCGTCAACAAATGACGGCGCGACCTTGTACTCGGCAGGCAATCCTGTCACGAGCTATTCCTAACGGATCATGACGCTCGCCGCCGTCTTCCTTACGGGATCTTGACGCCCCCGTGTCGCCGCCATCCGGACAGATCGCGGCCAGATTGCACGGGTTTACCGCTACTGGAAACGAGACGTCGATACAGTGGTCAGCAGGGGAAACCGCTTGAAATGATGGACGACGTGGCAGACGAGGCGAACACCGGTTCCGGGGGATCACCGGCGGCAGCAGACCCATCCACGGTTTTTGGCGCACTGGCCGAGATCATCTATCAAGGCTCGGAATCGAGCGAGGTCTACGCGGCCATCTGCGTCGCCGCGACGTTGGTCGTCAACGGATGCGATCACGCCAGCCTGCTGGTGCGCCACGGGGGTCGTTACATCACCGTCGGTGCCAGCGACCGCATCGCGCAGCGAATCGACGACATGGAACGCATCGTCGGCGACGGACCGTGCGTCGACGCTATCGAGGAAGAGACACCGCAGATCGAAACAGACCTGACCACGCCGAATCAATGGCCCCAGCTGGCCGCCCGCCTCGTCGCCGAAACCCCGGTCCGCGGGGCGATGGGCTTTCGCATCCTGGTCGATCGCCGCAAGACCGGTGCGCTCAACCTGTTCAGCGACAAGCCCAACGTCTTCGACGCCGAGGCCGCCGGCCAAGCCATCGTGCTGGCGTCGTTCGCCAGCGTGGCCATCAACGCCGTCGCTCAGGGTGAGGACGTCTCCACCCTGCGGCGCGGGCTGCTGTCCAACCGCGAGATCGGTAAGGCCATCGGCATGCTGATGATGCTGAACGGCGTGGACGAGCACGAGGCCTTCGACGTACTGCGCCGGTATTCGCAGGATCTGAACATCAAGCTCGCCGACGTGGCCCGGGCAGTCATCGAAAACCGCGGCAAGCCGATATTCGGCGAGGGTGACCGGCCGTCCGGCGAGCGCTAGCGCCGGCCGGCGGCCTATTCGGGCAGCCGTAACTCGGGTTTTTCAACCTCTTCGATGTTGACGTCTTTGAAGGTGACCACCCGCACCTGCTTGACGAACCGGGCCGGCCGGTACATGTCCCACACCCATGCATCAGACAGCCGCAGCTCGAAGTAGACCTCGCCGTCGGCGTTGCGTGGCACCATCTCCACACTGTTTGCCAAATAGAACCGGCGCTCGGTTTCCACCACGAAGCTGAACTGGCCCACGATGTCCTTGTATTCGCGGTACAGCGAGAGTTCCATCTCGGTTTCGTACTTTTCGAGATCTTCGGCACTCATCTGCTCAGCCGTCCTTCTCCGTCCCATCCCCGGTTGTGTGGTTCCATCTTTCCCCACCCATTTTCGGCGCGTTGATCCGGTGCGTCCGGCAAGCCCGCATCGTCGCCCGGCAGGCATTCGGCCACCATTCGGGTGCCCGACCCGGATGCCACCCGCCGCACGTTAATGAAGGAGTATCGATGCTCCGAGCACGGGCCCAGCTGGTTGAGCGCCGCGGAGTGTGCAGCAGTGCTGTAGCCCTTGTGGTCGGCGAAGCCATAACCCGGATGATCGGCGTCCATCGCCACCATCAACCGGTCCCGGCGGACCTTGGCCAGCACGCTGGCTGCGGCGATACACGCCGCCGCCGCGTCGCCCCCGATCACCGGCAGTGACGGCATCGGCAGCCCCGGCACCCGGAAACCGTCGCTGAGCACATAGCCGGGACGCATCGAGAGCCCCGCCACCGCCCGCCGCATACCTTCGATGTTGGCCACGTGCACGCCGCGTCGGTCGACCTCGACCGACGGGATGAACACCACGTGGTAGGCCAGCGCGTAGCGGCAAATCAGCGGGTACAGCTTCTCCCGTACCTTCTCGGTGAGTTTTTTCGAATCATCAAGAGCGGCAAGACTTTCTAATCGCCCTGTCCCTAGCACGCAGGCGGCGACGACCAGCGGCCCGGCGCAGGCCCCGCGGCCAACCTCGTCCACCCCGGCCACCGGCCCAAGACCGCTGCGGTACAGCGCAGACTCCAGGGTGCGCAAGCCCGAAGATTTACGGATCACCGTCCGTGGCGGCCAGGTGGTGGCCATGCCTAATGATTCTGCTGCGGATTCACCGAACGCACGCCACCCCATCGCGACGGCGGCCACACAATGAACCTCGCCTTACCGATGACGTTGCCCACCGGCACGGTGCCGGCCATCGGATCACCGGTGCACAGCAGTCCGTTCATCGCGTCGGTGGGGGTGCTGGTGCAGTGGGCCCGCGAGTCCGCCGAATGGGTGCGGTTGTCCCCCATCACCCATAGCCGTCCCTGCGGGACGCTGACCGGCCCGAACTCGGGCCCCAGGCATGGGTAGACCGATGGGTCGGCGTTCATCGTGGCCGGATCCAGATACGGCTCCTTCAGCCGCGCGCCGTTAACCGTCAGCCCGGTGTTGTTCCGGCACTGCACGGTCTGTCCGCCCACCGCGATGACGCGCTTCACCAGGTCGTTCTCGTCGGGAGGCACGAAGCCGACAAACGACAACGTGTTCTGCAGCAGGCGTACCGCAGCGTCGTGCGAGCGGATCGACTTGTAGCCGATGTCCCACGGGGGTGGCCCCTTGAACACGATGACGTCGCCGGGGTGCGGTGAACTGAAATGGTAGGTGAGCTTGTCCACCATGATCCGGTCGCCGACACAACCCGAACATCCATGCAGCGTGGGTTCCATGGACTCAGATGGGATGAGGTAGGGCCGGGCCACGAACGTCAACATGACGTAGTAGAGCAACAGAGCGATCACTGCCAGGATCAGGGTTTCCCGCAGCGCGGCTCGCTTGTTGCCGGCGGGTTCGTCATCGGCGTCGGCGGCGGCCGAGTCCGGGTCCGGAGGGCTGGTCGCGACTTGTGGCACGGCCGGATCAGATTCGGGTTGACCCTCGGACGAGTCGGTCGTTTCAGTCACGGCTTCAGCGTAGCCAGCGTCGCCGCGCAATTCGGCAGGGGCGATGCAGAATCGCCGACCGGCCGCTGCAATTCAGCGCTTCTCCTTGATCTTGGCCTTCTTGCCGCGCAGATCGCGCAAGTAGTAGAGCTTGGCGCGACGGACATCACCGCGGGTCACGACGTCGATGTGGTCGATGTTCGGCGAATGCACCGGGAAGGTCCGTTCGACGCCCACGCCGTAGCTCTCCTTGCGGACGGTGAAGGTCTCTCGGACCCCACCGCCTTGCCGGCGCAGCACCACGCCCTTGAACACCTGGATGCGTTCTTTGGCGCCCTCGATCACCTTCACGTGCACATTGATCGTGTCGCCGGGGCTGAAGGCCGGGAGGTCGTCGCGCAGCGACCCCTTGTCGACGAAGTCCAGCGTGTTCATTTCCGAGACACTTCCTTGCGGTCGCGGCTGCGTGCTGCTGCTCACCCCTGCAGGCGGGTGGACAGTCAACCTAGCCGATGGATTCGGGCATCTGGGCGCGTCTCGCAGCAGACGGAAGCGGGCCGGGCCCGACAACCGCTGGAGACAACTGGTCAATTGTGCCAGATCGGGACCACGCTGCGAAATCACGGCGAATCGCCGCTGCTGCCTGCCCAGCCGTGACGTGGGCGAATGGTACACATGACCGAGAAATGACCAAGATCCAACGACGTGAAGCGGAGGCCACACGTTAGCCTGGCGCGTCGGGTGGACGGCGGATGTGGCGAACCCGGTACCAGTTTGTCGGTCACCGTCTGAGGAGGGCCATGCGAGCGCGGCCACCGATGCTGCTGATCGCCACCGCGGCGGTGCTGACGGTGTCGCTGACGGGCTGTGAAGCAAAGGTGTACGGCGCGCCGGCTGCTCCAACACCTGGGGCCAATGTCCCCGCGCCAGCCCAATCGCCGCACGGAGTGCCCGGCGCCGCGTTCGACGGATTGCCCGCCCGCATCGCCCAGGCCACCGAAGACGCCGCCGTCAACGGCGCCACCATCTCGATCGCCGTCCTCGACCGGGCCAACAATCACATGCTGTCCAACGGCAACGACCAACTCATCGCGATCGCCTCGGTGGCGAAGCTGTTTATCGCCGACGAACTGCTGTCGCAAGAATCAAGCAGCGATGGCGAGCTCTCGTCGGCAGACCGCCAGGCACTGGACAGCATGCTGCGCTCCTCCGACGATGGCGCCGCGGAGACGCTCTGGGGCGAGCGTGGCGGTGAGACCATCATCACCGACGTCGCCGGCCGGTACGGTCTGACGTCGACCACGCCGCCCAGCGACGGGCGGTGGTGGAACACGATGAGCTCGGCATCCGATTTGGTTCACTACTACGACATGCTGCTTAACGGATCCGGCAGCCTGTCTGGTCAACGCGCGCAGATCATCGTCAACGACCTCGCCGGGTCCACGGCTACCGGAGTCGACGGCTACCCGCAGCGGTTCGGCATTCCCGACGGGCTGTACGCCGAACCAGTCGCCGTCAAACAGGGGTGGATGTGCTGCATCGGGGACAGCTGGATGCACCTGTCCACCGGCATCATCGGCTCCGACCGCCGCTACGTCATGGTGGTCGAGTCGCTGCAACCCTCCGACGACGCCACCGCGCGGGCAACGATCACCCAGGCGGTCAAGACGATGTTTCCGTCTGGGCGGATCTGACCCTTAGCGTCGATCTCGATACCACAGGTCGGGACGGCGTTCGCGGGTGCGCTGTTCGGAGGTCTGCCGGCGCCAAGCCTCGACGCGAGCGTGGTCGCCGGACAACAGAACCTCTGGAACGTCCAGTCCACGCCAGCTCGGTGGCCTGGTGTAAGAAGGACCTTCCAGGACGCCGTAGGAATGTGAATCGTCTTGGTGCGAAAGAGGATTGCCCAATACGTTCGGCAGTAGCCGCAGCACCGCCTCGATGATTACCAGGGCCGCCGACTCTCCCCCCGGCAACACGTAATCTCCGATCGACACCTCTTCGACTCGCATCCGCCTACCGGCATCCTCGATGACCCGTTGGTCAATCCCCTCATAACGACCGCAGGCGAACACCAGATGCGCTTCCCTGCTCCAACGCTGCGCGGTCGCCTGGGTGAACAATCTACCCGCGGGTGTCGGGACAACGAGAAGCGTTTCCTGCGAACAGATCTCGTCAAGCGCCTCGCCCCACACCGGCGCCCTCATAACCATTCCCGGACCGCCACCGTACGGCGCGTCGTCCACCGAGCGGTGCACGTCGTGAGTCCACCTCCGCAGGTCGTGCACGTCGAGCTGGACGACGCCGGCCTCTATCGCCTTGCCCGGCAACGATTGTCGCAGCGGATCCAAGTAGGACGGGAAGATCGTCACGACATCGATTTTCATAACGATGCGCCCTCAGCTCTCCAGTTCCAGCAAACCCTCGGGCGGATCGATTTCGACGATGCGATCCTCCAACGACACCGAGGTGACGATCACGCTGACGAACGGCACCAGCAACTCACCGGCCTGTTCGCGTTTGACCGCCAGCAGTTCGCCGGCCTGGGTGTGCAGAACTTCGGCGACGGTGCCGATATCGCGGCCGGCCGTCGTTCGCACCCGAAGACCTTCCAGCTGGTGGTCGTAGTAGGTGTCCGGCTCATCGATGGGCGGCAAGTCCGCGGAATCGATGACGAACACGCTGCCGCGCAGCGCGTCGGCGGCATCACGATCGCCCACCCCCGCCAACCGCACCAGAAGGTGGCTGCCGTGAGCACGTGCCGCCGCCACGGTGTAATTGCGCTCAGGCTGATCAGATCCCTTGGCGCGCAACACCGCGCCCGGCGCGAACCGCAGCTCTGGGTCATCGGTGCGAACCTGGACGACGACCTCGCCGGTGAGGCCGTGCGCCTTGACCACGCGCCCGACTGTCAACTCCAAGGGAGTTCCATCAGCTGGGCTCCGCTACTGGTCGGTGTCCACCACGTCGACGCGGATGCCGCGACCACCGATTCCGGCAACCAGTGTGCGCAACGCGGTCGCGGTGCGCCCACCGCGACCGATCACCTTGCCGAGATCGTCGGGATGGACGTGCACTTCGACGGTCCTGCCACGCCTGCTGGTCACCAGGTCAACACGCACATCGTCGGGGTTGTCGACGATCCCGCGGACCAGATGTTCGACGGCGTCGACGACGACGGTACTCATGACGGCGGTCAGCTCTCGGTCGCCGGTGCGGCCTGCTCGCCGCTTTCAGCCGGCTCAGTGGCAGCGGCGGGCTCAGCGGCAGCGGATGGCTTTTCGGCCTCGTCGACCTTCTCGGCCTTGGCGGCGGCCTTCTTCGCCGGAGCTTTCTTCTTCTTCGGCGCCGCGGCCTCAGTGTCGGGAGCACCGTCGGCGGCGGCCAGGGCGGCGTTGAACAGCTCGAGTTTGCTCGGCTTGGCCGCGGCGACCTTCAACCTGCCCTCAGAACCGGGCAGCCCTTTGAACTTCTGCCAGTCACCGGTGATCTTGAGCAGCTTGAGGACGGGTTCGGTGGGCTGAGCACCCACTGACAGCCAGTACTGGGCGCGCTCTGAGTCGATCTCGATGAGGCTCGGCTCCTGCTTGGGGTGATATCTGCCGATGACCTCGATTGCGCGACCCTCGCGCCGGGTCCGCGAGTCGGCGACAGCGATGCGGTACTGCGGATTGCGGATCTTGCCGAGCCGGGTGAGCTTGATCTTTACAGCCATGGTTAAGCAACTTCTCCTAGGGGTGACACGCTGCAATTCAGCGACTCGGGCGGGATGCCAGGATCCGGTTTTGCCTCGCGTGTGTGACCGCCGAACAAGCACCCCGCTAAAGGTGGGTCGCGCGGCGGACAGCCGCCCATTGTGCCAGAACCAGGCCCTAAGGCAGAAATTCGCCGAAGCGGGGCTTCTACAGAATTTTCTGGAAGCACTTGGTTTCCACCCGGCGGGTCATCCGCCAGCCTTCAGGGGTGCGGACGAACTCATCGTCGTACCACAGCCCGCAGAACATCACCTGCTCTTTGTCGCCACCGAGCACCATCGGGTTGAAGCAGATCGTCCGCGACGCGGCGGTATCCCCGTCGATGCGAACCGAGAAATTGCCCAGCATGTGCGAGTACATCGGAAAGTTTGGCAGCACCTCCGCCAACCAGGCCTTCACCTGCGGATAGCGGCCCTCGATGCCGCCCAGCGCCGTGTAATCGATGTACGCGTCCTGGGTGAATACCGCATCCAGGTCGTCGAAGCGACGGTTATCGATCGCGCTGGAGTAATCGACGAGTAGCTGCTGGATTTCCAACCGGTCAGAGATTTCGGCCAGGCTCAACATGGGTCGATTGAACACCCCGGGCCGCGACGACGGGCGGCGGGCCGGTAAGCGGGCCGGTAAGCTAACCGGCCATGCGGATGCTTCTCGCCGCAGTCGCGGCTGTTTTTTCCCTCGTCGGCGCCAGCGCAACCGCCTGGGCCGACGCTGACGTGCAGCCGGCCGGCTCGGTACCCATTCCCGACGGCCCTGCGCAGACCTGGTTGGTCGCTGATCTCGACTCCGGTCAAGTGCTGGCCACGCGGGACGAAAACCTGCGCCACCCACCCGCCAGCACGATCAAGGTGCTGTTGGCGCTGACGGCCCTCGACGAGCTGAACCTGGACTCCACCGTTGTCGCCGACGAGGCCGACAGCCACGTCGAATGCAACTGTGTGGGCGTGAAAGCCGGTCGCACCTACACGGCGCGCCAACTGCTGGATGGCCTGCTGCTGGTGTCGGGTAACGACGCCGCCAACACGTTGGCGCACATGCTGGGCGGCCAGGAGGCCACCGTGGCCAAGATGGACGCCAAGGCCGCGTCGCTGGGGGCGGTGAACACCCACGCGTCGACCCCGTCGGGCCTGGATGGACCCGGCGGCTCGGGTTGGTCGACGGCCCACGACCTGTCCGCCATCTTCCGTGCAGCGATGGCCAATCCGGTGTTCGCCCAGATCACCGCCGAGCCGTCGGCGACGTTCCCCGGCGATAACGGTGATCACCCGATCGCCAACCAGGACGAGCTGCTGCAGCGCTACCCGGGCGCGATCGGCGGCAAGACCGGCTTCACCGACGCCGCGCGCAAGACGTTCGTCGGCGCAGCAGCCCGCGGCGGCCGGCGCCTGGTGGTCGCCATGATGTACGGCCTGGTGCACGAGGGCGGACCAACCTACTGGGATCAGGCCGCCAGCCTGCTCGACTGGGGTTTCGCCCTGAATCCGCAGTCGGCGATCGGTGCTCTGTAGGTCTACGACGACACTTGCCGGGGTTTGGGCTAGTCTTCCAATGCCGTGACACTCTACTGCGCAGTAGCCCAATATGAGCAGCCACGGCATCCTGTCGACAAGCGTCGACACTGTCCATGGGTTGAGTCGACAGCCATTGCCAACGATGCCTGCGTCACAAGCAGCCGACGCAGGTGCCGGTTAGGAACGAGGGATCGATGATGGCCGAAAACCACGCTGCATCTGGTTCGCCTCCTCAATATGACAGGGACGACTTCAACGCCCACGAGTCGTCGGTCGAGGGGCTGGCCGTGGTGTTTGTCAGCGGAAGCGTGGACATGCTCACCGCCCCCGGGCTGGCTGACGCTCTCGACTCCGCGCTTGCCAAAAAACCGAACGGCCTGATCGTTGACCTGTCCAAGGTCGAGTTCCTCGGCTCGGCCGGGATCAGCGTGCTGATGAAAACCCGCGACACCATCGGCGACGCCACCCCGTTCTGCGTGGTCGCCGACGGGCCGGCCACGCACCGGCCGCTCACCTTGCTGGGGATCAACGAGCTGATGTGCCTGTGCCGGACGCTGGACGACGCTGTCAGCAAACTCACTGACCGCTAACTCTCAGGCTGGTAGGCCGACTCCGCTCAGCAGCGACATCAGCAGAGCAATCCGCCGGTTCTCGATGTCCGGTTGTGGCAGCACCGCGCGCAGGATCGCGGCTCCGTCAAAGGTGTTGGTCAACAACGCCACCAGGACCGGGAACGTTTCCTGCGGGAAGCTCTCGGCACCGGGTAAGGCCCGCGCGGCGTCGCAGATCTTCGTGGTGTATTGCTCGAGGACGTTTTGCAAAGTGGCGTTGAGCTTTTCGTCGGTGCGCGCGGCGATCATCAGTTCGTAGAGGACCGCGTTGGTGGAACTGCTGGTGATGTCGCGCAGGATTGTCAGCCCCGCCTCCATCGCCGGCCGGTCAGAGGGTATTGCGGCGACCTGCTTGGTGAACGAGTCGAGTTGACGCCGTAGCACTTCGTACGCCGTGGCCGCCATGAAATCGCCCATGGTGTCGAAGTGCCGGAACAGGGCCCCGACCGATACCCCGGCGCGTTTGGTGATCACGGCCGCGGACGCCCGGGCGTATCCGACTTCGATGATCGTCGCGATGCTGGCCTCGAGCAGTCGCGCCACCGTCTCTTCTCGGCGCTGCTGCTGTGTCCTTGCCATCTCAGACCTTTGCGAGCCGTGGTTGCCCCGCGCCGGCCCGTAGGTAACGACCCGACTTCACGGTCTTTCCGTAGCCGTCGCGGAATTGGCCGTCGCGGAACACGATTGCGCCACCCACACCCGTTGCCACCACTGCCGCGTCGTTACGGTTGACCATCCGGCTCAGGCCGCCGTAGAACGGAACCTTCTCCTCGTGATAGGCATCCACCGAGTCGTCCAGGCCGGCGGGATCGATCACGACGAAGTCCGCGCGATCGCCTTGCCGCAGCGTGCCCGCATCCAGGCCGAACCATTCGGCGACTTCGCCGGTCAGGCGATACACCGCGCGTTCGATGGACAGGAACGGCTTGCCGTCCCGGCTGGCGTCCAACACCCGCTTGAGCAGCCGCAGCGAGAAGTTGTAGAACGCCATGTTGCGCAGGTGCGCCCCGGCGTCGGAGAAGCCCAAGTGGATGCTCGGCTCGGCGGCCAACTTGTTGAGCTGCTTGGGCCGGTGGTTGCCGACGACCGTGGTCCAGCGCACGTTGCGCTCACCGTTTTCGACGAGGACATCGAGGAACGCGTCCAGCGGGTGTAGCCCCCGCTCGTCGGCGATCTTCCCGAAACTCTTTCCGATCAACGTCTGGTCGGGGCATTCGACGATGACCGCATCGTGAAAGTCGCGGTGCCACAGCGACGGCCCGAGTTTGATGCGGTCGAACTGGCGGCGGAACTTGCGGCGGTATTCCTTGTCGGCCAGTAATGTGTTGCGCTCCAGCTGATCACGCAGGTGCAGCGCCGCTGTGCCCGCGCCGAACTCTTCGAAGACCGGCAAGTCGATCCCGTCGGAGTACAGCTCGAAAGGCACCGGCAGATGCTGAAAGCGCACCTGAGAGCCCAGCAAGAAGTTGAGCAGCCGGGTGCCCAGGCCCAAGACGTGCACGGCCAGCGGCATCGACTTCGCGTCGGCAGACACCAATAGGCTCATGCGAACCCGCTTGCGCAGCCCGAACATTGGGCTGCTGGCCAGGAAGAACAACAGCCCTGACTCCGCTTTGGCCACATTGGGTGCGCTTTGCAGGATACGTCCGCGCTTGCGCAGCACTTTGATCAGCTTGCGCCGCTCACGCCAGGTCGCGAACGTGGACGGTAGCGCCCGGGAACGGAAGCGGTCGCCGTCGAGCTTGTCGATCGCCGCGTCCATCCCGGACATGCCGAGCATTCCGGCGTCGAGCGCATCGTCGAGCAGTGTCGCCATCCTGTCGAGTTCGGCGTCGGTGGGTCGCACGTTGTCGTCGGTGGCGCGATCAAGGCCCAGCACGGAGGTCCGTAGATCCGAATGCCCCAGCAACGAGCTGACATTCGGGCCCAGTGGCAGGCTGTCGATCGCCTCGACGTATTCCGCAGGCGTCGACCACGTCTTGTTGGCTTCCAGCGCGCCCAAGACGAACTTGCGCGGTACCGCCTCGACTCGGCTGAAGAGATCAGCGGCGTCATCGGAGTTCGCGTAGACCGTCGAGAGCGAGCACATGCCCAGCAGCACCGTGGTGACACCGTGGCGAACCGACTCCCGCAGTCCGGGATCCAGCAACACTTCGGCGTCGTAGTGGGTGTGCACGTCGACGAAACCGGGGACGACCCACTTGCCCTTCGCATCGATCACCTCAGGGCATCCGGTCTCGTCCAGCGGAGTGGCGGAGACGTCGGAAACGACGCCGTCGCGGATGCCCAGCGTGCGGATCTGCGGCGCGCTGCCGGCGCCGTCGAACCATAATCCGTCGCGAATGATCACGTCGTAGGTCACTGTCTTCCTCCGCATCGTTGGGGTGGAGCGAACGTATCATAGATAGTGAGCGCTCGCAATCTTTTATCGCCTGAGTCGGTCCGCGCGAGTAATCCCAGCTCACAGCTGCACATCACTCACCTAGTCGAGGCCTTCCTCACGTCCCGGCACCGAGGCATCGAACGCGTTGAGCGTGACACCGACCATCGAGAAACATCCGACCAGGAAGACGATCTCGGCAAGGGCCGCATCTCCGAACGTCGTTTGCACCGCGCGGTAGGTGGTCTCCGGGAGTGGTCCGCCCCGATTCAGCGCAGCCGCCATGTCGTAGGCGACGCGTTCGTCGTCGGTGAGATCACTCGGGCGCTCCCCAGCGGCGATGGTGGCGATCTTCTGGTCGGCGAGGCCGGCCCGCTGAGCGAAGTACTCGTGCCCATATATTTCGTAGCGGGCGCCGAACTTGGCTGCGGTGACCAGGATGACGAGCTGGTGAATCGCAGCGGGCAACACGCTGTGCTCCCACATCGCTCGGTTGAAGGCCCAGGCGGGCTTGCCGAACTGCGGAAAGTGCAGCCAGCCGTTGAACGGGCCAATCAGCGCACCGTCTTTCCGGCGGGCGACGAGTTCACCGAAGTTCTTTTCGATGACACCCACCATGTCGTCATACAGATCCTTTTGATCCGAGCTCAGGCTGGCTGGTGGCAGCAACGGCAGCCGCATCTTTACTCCTCTTTACTCCTCAGATTTTGTGGTTGTCGTGCCGGCGCCGGTCGATCGACCATCACGTGCCCTCATAGCCGGCCCCTGGTTCGCGGACGCCGCGCCACTGGACTCACCGCGCCGAGAAGCTGGGCGAGCTCGGCGATCGAGATCTCGTCGAGGCGCTGCACGGCGTCGATGATCTCGGCGCGAAGCGCGGCGTCGGCGAACGGTTCGCCAAGCCAGTGGAACTTCTCCACGACACGGTCCCACGACATGGGTCGAGTGGGTGATCCTTCGAAGTCGGATTGTGCGCGGTGCAATTCCCGGCCGTCTTTCAGGGCGATGCGCACGCGAGCCTCCGTGCGCTCGGGATAGGCCTCGGTCAGGTCGGGTGCGGCTTTGACGTCCACCCGCGCCACCAGGTCCTGGACATCGTCGCGGCGGACGCGTTCGGTCTCGAGCTGTTCGGGGCCCACCTGACCGTCCAGCAGTGCGACGCTCACAAGGTATTTGAGGTTGTAGTCCGCCTGCTCCTTGGTCCACGGATGGTCCTTGTCGCCGTAACGGCCGCCGCCGGCAATGTCGAACGCACCTTGGAAGACCTCGAGTGTCACCGCCGCGACATCGGCACCGGCGATGCCATGCTCGTCGCGAAGCGTCAGTGTCGCGTCGATGACCACCTGACCGTGAATCAGTGAGCAGTACTGCTTGAGGTAGGTCTGCTCGACAGCGGTCAGCGACCGGTCGGATGTACGCAAGTCGATTGGCTGGCCGAACAACTGCTCTAAGCCATTGGGGCCCTCGAAAAGTCCACGCGGGCCGGTGATTCCACGACTAGCGAGCATGGTGGCGTACACCGCGCGCATCCCGGTGATAGCCGGCGAGATGCCCTTCCACGTCGACACGGGTTCGGCGTGCACAGCGGCAAGCGACACGTTGTCCACGGCGGAGGCGGCGATCGCATCGGCGGTGTGTGCGATGTCGAGCCCGAGTAGCTTGGCCGAGCCGGCAGCCGCCGAGATGGCCAGTTGCAGCGCGTGGTTGAGGCCGTGGGCCATGACGGGAACCACTGCGCTGAAACGACATTGGATTTCGTAGGCGATCGCGAGAGCCAGCAGAAAGTCTGCTCCGCGCGCGTCGACGTGTTCGGCAACCGCGAACACCGCGCCGAAGTTGTCCGCGGGATGGCACAGACCACCGGGGGTCAGATAGGTATCGAGCAGATCCGGATAGCGCACCAGCACCGCGTTGAAGAAGGCCGCCTGATCCACCGACGCACGTCCACCGCCGACGAACGTCGCTGTCGGGCGGCTGCTGAACTGTTCGGCGTGCGCGCGGATCGCGGGGATGAGTTCTCCGTCGAGGGCGCCGATCGCACAGGCAATGCTGTCCAGAACGTTACGCTTCAACGTCGCGAGCACATGCCCGCTCACATCGGAGTGCTTGGCGCTGACCACGAAGTCGGCCAACTCGTCTACAGCGTGTGTCGGGGTTTCGTGTGTCATAGCCAATTCACTTAGCAGGTGTCGAAGACCGTGGGAGCACTGAGGCTGTCATCACTCGCCAGCTCGATGCGCCGACGCACATCAGCAGACATATCCGGCACCTCCGCGAGATCACACCAGCAAGCGTCGAGGCTTTCATCGTCTGCGGGGAACGGTTCTCCGTCAACCCAGTCCATGCGAAACACGTGATCGAGGTATTGAGCATGATCACCGTTGGCATGAACCATCGGGCGGGTTACGTGCACCCAGGCCAATCGTCGAGCAACCACGTGGATGCCGCTCTCCTCAAGCACTTCTCGGACCGCGCAGTCCGCGGGGTTCTCGCCGGGTTCGACGATGCCGGTGACCGGGGTCCACGCGAGGTTGTCGGAGCGTTTGACCAGAAGCACCTGCTGATCGCGAACGACCACAGCGGTCACACCTGGCAGCCACAGTGGCGCATGTCCGACGTGCCGACGAAGCTCGACGATGAATTCGGGAATGGGCACAATCGATCAGAACACCTGCCCGCGCAGGATTACTACGTCAGGCCCGTTCAGCACTGCCGGCCCGTGGCGCGGATCGTCGTTGTAGCACAACAGGTCTGCCGAAGCTCCGTCGTCCAGGCCCGGCCGGCCCAGCCACCGGCGAGCGTCCCAGCACGCCGCGCCCAGCGCGTCGGTGGGACTCATCCCGATGCCCTTGAGCGCTTCGACCTCGTCGGCAATCCGCCCGTGCGCGACCATGCTGCCGGCGTCGGTACCGGCGTACACCGGCACGCCGGCATCCCGGGCTGCGGCCATCCGCTGATAACACTTGGCGTACAGGTCACGCATGTGTGCGGCGTATGTCGGGTAGCGGGTCGCGGAATCGGCGATGCCGGGGAAGTTTTCGACGTTGATGAGCGTGGGCACCAAGGCGGTGCCGTGCTCGATCATCAACTCGATGGCCTCGTCGGTCAGCCCGGTGCCGTGTTCGATGCAATCGATCCCCGCATTGATCAGTCCGGGCAGCGCATCCTCGCCGAAGACATGCGCGGTGACCCGTGCGCCGTGCTCGTGGGCAACCTCGATCGCCGCCTTGAGCGCTTCGTCGGACCACAGCGGCGTCAAGTCGCCCTGTTCGCGGTCGATCCAGTCGCCTACCAGCTTCACCCAGCCGTCACCACGACGTGCCTGCTCGGCCACCAAGTCCGGCAGTTGCGACTCGTCTTCGATATCGATCGCCAAGCCCGGCGAGTAGCGCTTGGGTCTGGCCAGATGCCGTCCGGCCCGGATGATTCGCGGCAGATCGTCACGGTCGTCGAGGCTGCGGGTGTCGGTCGGTGAGCCGCAGTCGCGCAGCAACAGCGCGCCGGCCTCGCGCTCGGTTTCGGCCTGCGCGACCGCTTCATCGAGCTCGATGGCCCCATGCAAGCCCAGCCCGACATGGCAATGGGCATCGACCAGCCCGGGCAGAACCCATCCACCATCGAAAACCGTGTCAGCGCCGCTGACCGGTTCGCGGCTGATCCGGCCGTCGACGATCCACAGCTCGATGGCTTCTTCGTCGGGCAGCGCCACCCCGCGGACGTGCAGACGCACGGGTGCGACTACTTCTTGCCCGGGAAGTTCAGCTTGGATAAATCGAAATCGGCCAGCCCAGGCGGCAGCTCGTCAAGACCCTGCGGCATGTTCGACAGGTCGGGGAACCCGGCCGGCATGCCCGCGCCGAGCGGGCCGCGGACCTTGGGCGGCGTCGGGCCGCGCTTCTTGCCCTTCTTGCCCTTGCCGCCCTTGGCTTTCGCGCTCTTTCGGGTCGCCGACTTTCGCCCCAGACCGGGTATGCCCATGCTGCCGACCATCGACGACATCATCTTGCGGGCCTCAAAGAAGCGGTCGACCAGATTATTGACGTCCGATACCGCCACGCCGGATCCGTTGGCGATGCGCAGGCGTCGCGAGGCGTTGATGATCTTCGGATCGGCGCGCTCTTGCGGCGTCATTCCGCGGATGATGGCCTGCAGCCGGTCGAGTTGTGTGTCGTCGACGGCGGCCAGGGCGTCCTTCATCTGGCCGGCGCCGGGCAGCATCCCCAGCAGGTTGCCGATCGGGCCCATTTTGCGGATAGCCAGCATCTGCTCGAGGAAATCCTCCAGCGTCAGCTCGCCGGACCCGATCTTGGCGGCGGTGGCTTCGGCCTGCTCGGCGTCGAAGACCTGCTCGGCCTGTTCGATTAGGGTAAGCACGTCGCCCATGCCCAGGATCCGGCTGGCCATCCGGTCCGGATGGAAGACGTCGAAGTCCTCAAGCTTCTCGCCAGCCGACGCGAAAAGTATTGGCACACCGGCTATTTCGCGGACCGACAACGCGGCGCCGCCGCGGGCGTCGCCGTCCAGCTTGGTCAGCACCACGCCGGTGAAGCCGACACCCTCGCCGAACGCCTGCGCGGTGGCCACCGCGTCCTGACCGACCATCGCGTCCAGGACGAACAGCACCTCGTCGGGCTCGACAGCGGCGCGGATGGCGGCGGCCTGGGCCATCATCTCCTCGTCGATACCCAACCGCCCGGCGGTGTCGACGATCACGACGTCGAAATGTTTGGCCCGAGCCTCGGCGAGTCCGGCCGACGCGACCGCGACCGGATCACCCGGACCGGCCTGTTGGCCGGCATCCGCCTCCGCCGACGCGCCGGGGTGCGGGGCGAACACCGCGACACCGGCCCGCTCCCCCACGATTCGCAGCTGGTTGACCGCGCCCGGCCGCTGCAAGTCGCAGGCCACCAGCAGCGGAGTATGGCCCTGGCCGCGCAGCCACAGCGCCAGCTTGCCGGCCAGCGTGGTCTTACCCGAGCCCTGCAGGCCGGCCAGCATCACCACGGTCGGCGGCGTCTTCGCGAACGCCGGCTGGCGGGTCTGCCCGCCCAGGATGCCGACCAGTTCGTCGTTGACGATCTTGACGACCTGCTGAGCCGGGTTGAGCGCCCCGGACACCTCCGCGCCCTTGGCGCGGTCTTTGATTCGGCCGACGAACGCCCGGACCACCGGCAGCGAGACGTCGGCCTCGAGCAGCGCCAACCGGATTTCGCGAGTGGTGGCGTCGATGTCGGCGTCGGTCAGCCGGCCCTTGCCGCGAAGTCCTTGCAGGGCACCGGTCAGCCGATCGGACAGCGATTCAAACACGCCGCCCAGCCTAGTGGCTGAGGATGGACGCATGCTCGAGGTGATCGACAAAGGATCCCGCAGCGAAGCCCATCCGGTGCCGCTGCTCTTCGTCCACGGCGGTTGGCATTCCGCGTCGTGCTGGGGCAACTTCCTGGACTTCTTTGCCGACGCCGGCTATCGCGCGGTTGCACTGAGTCTGCGCGGGCACGGCGGCAGTCCCACCGCGAAGCGTTTCCACGCGTGCTCGATCGCCGACTACATCGACGACGTTCATGCCACGGCCGCCAGCCTCGGCGGCCAACCGGTGCTCATCGCTCATTCCCTGGGCGGCTTCGTCGTGCAGCAATACCTCGAAAACCACGATGCCCCGGCCGCTGTTCTGGTGGCGTCCGTGCCGCCGCAGGGCGTGCTCGGGCTGGCAATGCGTATCTGGAGCCGCCATCCGTGGATCTCGATGCGGTCGCTGCCGGTCGGCAACTTAGCCGGGTTCATCGGTACCACGCCCTTGGTTCGTGAGCACCTTTTCAGCGCACACACGCCCGACGACATCGTGGAATCGTGCGCGGCGAGTGTGCAATCCGAGGCGGTGCGCGCCTCCCTGATCGACCCGCTGATCCGCCGCGTCCGGTCCAAGCGCGTCAACACCCCAATGCTGGTTCTTGGCGCCGCGGACGACGGCATGGTCACCAACGCTGAGGTGCGCGCTACCGCGCGGGCGTATGCGACCGAAGCAGAATTCTTCCCCGGCATGGGACACAACATGATGCTCGAACCCGGATGGGCCGGCGTCGCGAAACGAATTCACGCGTGGCTGCAGGCTCGCGACCTCGGTTAGACCGCGGCGGCATCCTCGGGCGCTGCCAACACGGCTAACAGATGTTGCTCGATCGTCGCTCGCGTGCCGGAGCCGGGCTCACCAGCCGCCTTGGCGGCGGCGCTTCGAGCCGGCAATGCAATAGAGAACACGTCGTCCACCATCGATCCCCGCGTGGTGACCTTCGCCCAATCGATGTTCACTCCGGCACGCTCCAGGGCCCCGGTGAGCAGTGCGAGCAGGCCGGGGCGGTCGTTCGCGCGGATTTCGATGATCAATCGACCAGGCGTGCCGTCGAACCACAGAATCCGCGGTGGCGCGGTCGAATGATGAACCGGAACCGCTGTCGGCGCCTCGCCGACAGGTTTGGGGTGAGCGGCGTCTGCCCGCTGCTCCAGCGTGCCCAGGACGTCGACCTCGCCGCCAAGCGCGCGGATGAGCTGCTGACGCAACAAGCCGGCGGCCGGCGGGCTACCGAAGTGCGGCGAGACAACGAATTCGCTGATCGCGACACCGTCTTGCATGTTGACCGACGCCGAGTGCACGCGCAGCGAGTTCAGGGTCAACACCCCTGCCGCTTTGGAAAGCAGCCCGCGCTGGTCCGGAGCGATCACCACCGCATGGTAAAGGCGCTGATCGTTGCCGGGCCGCAGCTCAACATGCACCTTGCGGTCGGCTGCCAGCAAAAGGTACTCGGGGTCGAGCGGGTCGGCTTGCGGCAGCGCCTCGCCGTTCATCGCCATGCGGCTGCGGCGCACCAAATCGCCGACCAGCGATGCCTTCCAGTCGCTCCACACCCCCGGCCCGGTGGCCAGCGAATCGGCCTCGGTCAGCGCATGCAACACATCCAGCAGCACCGGGTCCCCGTCCAGCGCCTGGCAGACGTCCGCAATGGTCTGCGGGTCGTTGAGGTCCTGCCGGATCGCGACCTTCGCCAGCAACAAGTGGTGGTACACCAGCTTGGAAAGCATCTCGACGTCGGACGGCCACATGCCCAGCCGGGTGCCGATCTGGGTGGCCAACTGTGCCCCGAGCACGCAGTGGTCGACATCGCGACCTTTCCCGAGGTCATGCAGCAGCGCAGCGAGGATCAGCAGGTCGGAACGGGCTACCCGAGTCGTGAAAATTCTTGCCCGCGAGACGGTTTCGGCCAGGTGACGATCCACCGTCCAGATATGGACGACGTCGCGGGGTGGCAGGTCGCGGACTGCGCCCCACTCCGGGAAAAGCCGGCCCCACAACCCGGTACGGTCGAGCGTTTCGATTACCGCGATCGTGTCCGGGCCGGCCGCCAACAGGACCAGTAGATTGTCCAACGCGTCGCGCGGCCATGGTGTCGGGAGTTCCGGCGCGCTATCGGCCAGCCGGCTCAGCGTGGACACCGCGATCGGCAGCCCGGTGACCGCCGATGCCGCCGCCACTCGCAGCAATAGCGCGGGGTCGCTTTGCGGTCGGGCATCGCGGGCCAGCACGATCTCACCGGCGTACTCGACCACTCCCTCGTCCAACGGTCGACGCGGACGCCGTCGGATCGCCGACATCCCGCGCCGCGGCAGAGCGTTGGCGGCGGTCCGCAGCCCGGCGTCGACGCGGTAGCTGATGGTGCGGCCCACGTCGGACAGTGCCCGCGAAAGGTCGAATCTGTCGCCGATATGCAGGGCGGCGCTGATCTCGTCGGCAAACTGGGCCAACACCAGGTCATGGCCGCGACCGGAGACCCGGTGAAGTTCGGTGCGGACGTTGAGCAGGATGAGGTGGGCGCCGGTCAGCGAACCCAGCGGGTCGTCTGGTTGACCCACGCCGAGTCGGTCGGCGAGGTGGGCAATGGCCAAGGCGTCGAGCAACTGAACATCGCGCAGGCCGCCGCGGCCCAATTTCAGATCGGGTTCGGCACGGTGTGCGATCTCGCCGTTGCGGCGCCACCGCGCATGCGTCTCGTCGACGAGTTCGCCGAACAGAGACTGGATTCCGGCCCGCCACTGCCGCCGGATCGCCTCGATGAGCCGGGCCGACAGCTCATGGTCGCCGGCGATGTGCCGGGCATCCAGCATGGCCAGGCAAGCGGACACGTCCGCACCGGCGACCTGCAGTGTCTGGGCCACGGTGCGCACGCTGTGGTCAAGACGAATGTTGGTGTCCCACAACGGATACCACAGCTGATCGGCGACCTCCCGGATATCGTCGGCAGCCACGTCGTCGTGCAACAGCAACAGGTCCAGGTCCGAGTAAGGCACCAGCTCGCGGCGGCCCAGCGAACCGGTCGCGACGATCGCAAAGCCGCTGCCGGCCGTGATACCGATCTCGGTGGCCTTCGTGGTCAACCAGAATTCATGCAGCTCGCCCCACGCTTCTCGCAGGGCGGCTGAATCAAGTTCACTCGGTCCCCGAGCAAGCAGCTTCTCCCGGGCAGCGACCAAATCGCTGGCCGGGCCGGCGCTTTTACCCGCTGCGGCCTCCGGCCATAGCGGATCGGGTGATTCTGGCCCGCGCTGTTTCATTCCCGTCCAGGTCGGATCGGCTACCCCGAAGGAGTATTGACACGGCGTGTATCAGACGGCGTCGGCTCCGCGCTCACCGGTGCGTACCCGCACCACCGTTTCTACCGCGGTCACCCACACTTTGCCGTCGCCGATCTTACCGGTGCGCGCGGCCCGCACGATGCTGTCGACCACTTTGTCCGTGTCAAAGTCTTCGACTAAGACCTCGACCCGTACCTTCGGCACGAAGTCGACCGAGTACTCAGCGCCGCGGTAGACCTCAGTGTGGCCCTTCTGCCGCCCGTACCCCTGGACTTCGCTGACCGTCATCCCCAGGACTCCGACCTGTTCAAGGCTGGCTTTGATGTCCTCGAGAGTGAACGGCTTGACGATCGCGGTGATCAGCTTCATCTCTGCTCCGCCTCTACTTTGTCGTCCACTCGCTCTTCCAGGCCGTTAGCGCCGTCCGGCAGACTCGCATGAGGAAGAACAGAGCCGGTCGCTGTTGCGAAATCGTAACCGCTCTCCGCGTGCTGAGACTCGTCGATACCAGCTTCTTCTGCCTCAGGACTCAGACGCAGCCCGATCGTGTATTTCAGTATCAGAGCCAGGATAAGGGTGACGGTGGCAGAGTAGAAGAGAACACTGAACGCGCCGACCGCCTGCCGTTCCAGCTGATCGAAACCGCCGCCGTAGAACAAGCCCTTGGACACGCCGGCGACGCCGTTGATCGCCACGCTCTCCGGGGCGGCCAGCAGACCCACCAGCAGCGTGCCCGCCAGACCACCGACCAGGTGCACACCGACCACGTCCAGCGAGTCATCGAAGCCGAGCCTGAATTTCAGCCCGACCGCCAGCGCACAGAGCACCCCAGCCACCGCGCCGATCGCCAAGGCGCCCAACGCGTTGACTGACGAGCAGGACGGTGTGATGGCGACCAATCCGGCGACGATGCCCGAGGCCGCTCCCAGTGTCGTTGCATGGCCATCGCGGATCCGCTCGGTGAGCAGCCAGAAGAGCATGGCCGTGGCCGTCGCGATCGTGGTGGTCATGAACGTCGCCCCCGCGGCGCCATTGGAGCTGGTGGCCGAACCGGCGTTGAACCCGTACCAGCCGAACCACAGCAAGCCCGCACCGAGCATCACGAAGGGCACATTGTGCGGGCGGAACAGCGTGGTGGGCCAGCCCTTGCGCTTGCCCAACACGATCGCCAGGACCAAGCCGGCCGTACCGGAGTTGATATGGACCGCAGTACCGCCGGCGAAGTCGATCGCATGCAGCTTGTTGGCGATCCAGCCGCCGTGCTCAGACGCGAACCCGTCAAACGCGAAGACCCAGTGCGCGACCGGGAAGTAGACCAACGTCGCCCACAGTCCGGCGAACACCAGCCAGGCGCTGAACTTCAGCCGGTCGGACACCGCCCCCGAGATCAACGCGACCGTGATGATCGCGAACATCAGCTGGAACGCCACGAACACGGTGGCCGGCAACGTACCGGCCAGCGGGATATCAGTCGCCGCAACGCCCTTGCTGGGATCCGCGGCCACAGAGTTGCCACCGATGAGACCCTTCAGACCCCAGTATTCGGTCGGGTCACCGATGACGTGGTGTGTGTCGTTGCCGAATGCCATCGAGTAGCCGTAGAGCACCCACAGCACCGTCACCACGCCCATCGCACTGATGCTCATCATGAGCATGTTGAGCACGCTTCTGGCGCGGACCATCCCGCCGTAGAAGAACGCCAGTCCCGGGGTCATCAACAGCACCAGCGCAGAACTTGCCAGCATCCAGGCGGTATCGCCGGTATTGGGTTGGCCCAGTATCGGGAAATTCACTCGCTATCACCTCCGGTCGGCCGTAAATGGCCGTCAGACAGGTGCCTGTGGCCTGAACCAGAACCTTGCGCAGTGGTTGTTTCTAAAAGCGACGCTGACAGGTTTCGCCAGTGTTACATCATGCTCACACGTCAATTCAGCCTGGCGGCGATCGCAAGCGCGGCGGAGCCGGGCGCAGCGGGTCGCCGCCATCAGCCCAGCAGTGCGTCGACGAAGGCGGCGGGTTCGAACGGCGCAAGGTCGTCAGGTCCCTCCCCGAGCCCGACCAGCTTCACCGGCACCCCAAGTTCCTGCTGGACCCGGAAAACGATGCCGCCTTTGGCGGTGCCGTCCAGCTTGGTAAGTACCGCTCCGGTGATGTCGACCACATCGGCGAACACCCGCGCCTGCGCCAGCCCGTTCTGCCCGATGGTGGCGTCGAGCACCAGCAGCACCTCGTCGACCGCGGCACGCCGCATCACCACGCGTTTGAGCTTGCCGAGCTCGTCCATCAGCCCGGTTTTGGTATGCAGCCGGCCTGCGGTGTCGATCACGACGACGTCGGCGCCCGCCGCGATGCCCTTGTCGACGGCGTCGAAGGCGACCGAGGCCGGGTCGGCGCCTTCGGCTCCGCGCACCACTTCGGCACCCACCCGCGCAGCCCAGGTCTGCAATTGGTCGGCGGCGGCGGCCCGAAAGGTGTCGGCGGCACCCAGCACGACGCGTCGGCCGTCGGCGACCAACACCCGCGCGAGTTTGCCGACGGTAGTTGTTTTGCCGGTGCCGTTGACGCCGACGACCAGCAGCACCGACGGGTGGCCGTCATGCGGCAGGGCGCGCACGGAGCGGTCCAGGTCGGGTTGCAGCTCGGTGATCAATACCTCTCGAAGCACCGCGCGGGCATCGGCCTCGGTGTGTACGTCTTTGCTGGCCATACGGCTGCGCAGCTGCTCCACCACCGAGGTGGTGACCGCCGGGCCCAGGTCGGCGATCAGCAGGGTGTCCTCCACTTGCTCCCAGGAGTCTTCGTCGAGATCGCCACCGCCCAGCAGCCCTAACAGGCTGCGGCCCAATGCATTCTGCGACCTGGCGAGCCGGCCGCGCAGTTGCTCCAACCGGCCTTCGGGCGGTGTGATGTCCTCCACCTCGGGCGCGCCGGGTGGAGGCGGTGAAGGCGCCTCCACCGCTGGAGGTGCCGGCGAAGGCTCCGCCGCTCGAGGTGCAACGGTATCCGGTTCGGGCAGTTGGACATCGGAGATCGGACGCTTGGGCGCATCGCGCGGAATGGTCGCGTCGTCGCCCACTGCGGGCAGCCCGGAGGTGTCGATCCGATCGCCAGTCTCGGTGCGGCTGAACGTGATTCCCGAGGATGCGGTGTAGCCGCCCGAGCGGTCAAGGGTGCCGGTCTGCTCGCGGGCCGACAAGCTGATCTGCCGCCGGCGGTAACGGACCAGACCCAGCACCAGGACGGCGATGACGATCAGTGTCGCGGCGACCGCGATCGCGATCCAAAGACCTTGCGGCAACGTGTTCCTCGCTTATGTAGTCGTGACCAGCTGGTCGACCTGCTGGCCACGCATCCGCTGGGAGATCACCGCGGTGATGCCGTCGTCGCGCATCGTCACGCCGTAGAGCGCGTCGGCAACCTCCATCGTCGGCTTCTGGTGCGTGATGATGATCAGCTGCGACTGTGCTCGCAACTGTTCGAACAGGCCGAGCAGCCGGTGCAGGTTCATGTCGTCGAGCGCCGCCTCTACCTCGTCCATGATGTAGAACGGCGACGGACGGGCCCGGAAAATCGCCACCAACATCGCGACTGCGGTCAGCGCCTTCTCCCCACCGGACAGCAGCGATAGCCGCTTGATCTTCTTGCCGGGCGGACGGGCCTCGACCTCGATGCCGGTGGTCAGCATGTCGTCGGGGTCGGTGAGCCGCAGCCGACCCTCCCCGCCGGGGAACAGGGCGGCAAACACACCGTGGAACTCGCGTTCCACATCGGCGTACGCGTCGGCGAACACCTGCAGGATGCGGGCGTCGACGTCGGCCACCACGTCGAGCAGGTCTTTGCGGGCGGCCTTGACGTCCTCGAGCTGGGTGGACAGGAAGTTGTAGCGCTCCTCCAGCGCGGCGAACTCCTCGAGCGCCAATGGGTTGACCCGGCCCAGCTCGGCCAGCTCGCGTTCGGCGCGTTTGGCGCGACGCTCCTGGGTGGGCCGGTCGAACGGCATAGGGGCCGGCGCGGTCACCTGCTCGCCGCGCTCGCGGGCCTGCTGGTATTCGGCGAGCTCGAGCTCGGTCGGCGGCAGCGCGACCTGCGGGCCGTATTCGGCGACGAGATCGTCTGGGGCCATGCCGAACTGCTCGAGCACCATCTGCTCGAGCTGCTCGATCCGCAGCGCGGCCTGCGCCTTGGCCACCTCGTCGCGGTGCAGCGACTCGGTGAGCGTGCCGATGCGGGCGCCCAGCGCGTTCGCCTCGTCGCGGACCGCCGCCATGGCCGCAGACCGCTGCTGGCGTTCGGCGGCGAGCACGTCGCGGGTGCGCGACGCTGCCCCCACCACTTGACCCAGCCGTCCGGCTAACCGCCGCCCGGCGTCGGCGACCGCGGCGGCCACCGCGGCCGCGTGCTCGCGTGCGGCGCGGGCCTGCTGGGCGCGCAGCCTCGCCTCACGTTCCGCGGCGGCCGCGCGACGCAGCGAATCCGCCCGTCCGCGAACGGCATTGGCACGCTCTTCGGCGGTCCGCACTGCCAACCGGGCTTCCACTTCGACGCCGCGCGCGGCCTCGGCCGCCGCGGCGATTTGCTGCCGGTCGACGGGCTCGGCCGCGACGTGTTGGGTCTCTTCAACGTTGCGCAGCCGGGTCTCGAGTTCACCGAGCTCGCCGAGGGTTTCCGCGCGCCCGGCCTCTAAGTCCTCCCGTTGGCGCAGCAGCCTGCGCCAATCCTCGTCGGCGGTGCGCGCGTCCTGGCCCAACCGCCCGAGTTGCTCGTAGATCGCCGAAATGGCGGCATCGGACTCGTTGAGCGCGGCCAAAGCCTGCTCGGCGGAATCCTGACGAGTGGCCTGCTCGCTCAACGCCCCGGACAACGCCGCGCCGAGCTGGCTGGCCTGCGCCTCGACTGCGGCGAGTTCGGTACGCGCCTTGGCGATTTCGGATGTGATCTCCAGCGTGGACGGTTTACGGTCCGAACCGCCGCTGACCCAGCCGGCACCCACCAGATCGCCGTCGCGGGTGACCGCGCGCAACTGCGGGCGGGCGGCGACCAGATTCATCGCCTCCGTCAGCCCGCCGACCACCGCGACGCCGGAGAGCATGGCGACCATCGCGCCGCGCAACCGCGCCGGCACCTCGACAAGATCGAGGGCCCACCGCGCACCGTCGGGCAATACGCCCGTCGGTGCGCGCGCGGGGTCTTCTGCGGCGGGCCAGTCGCCGAGCACGATGGCCGCACGCCCGCCGTCGGCCTGCTTCAAAGCACTCACCGCGGACGCGGCCGCGCTGAAGCTGTCGGCGGCCAGCGCGTCGGCGGCCGCGCCAAGGACTGCAGCAAGCGCAGCCTCATAACCCGAGTGCACCGTAACCAGCTTTGCAACCGAGCCGAAAAGTCCAGCGCCACCGCGGTTTTGGGTGAGCCAGGCGGCGCCGTCCTTACGCTCGAGCCCTACCGACAGCGCGTCGATCCTGGCCCGCAGCGAAGCCACTTGACGTTCGGCGCCACGCTCGGCTGATTGCAGTTCGGCGACCCGCTCGTCGGCCAACCGCACCGCCGCCACCGTCCGGTCGTGGTGCTCGTCGAGACCGACTTCGCCTTGGTCGAGCTCACCGACTCGGCCCTGCACGGTTTCGAACTCGACCTGAGCTTGATGGGAGCGGGCGGCGGCTTCCTCGATGCGCTCCGACAACTTCGCGACGCCGTCGTCGATCGACTCGACGCGCGCTCGCATCGTCTCCACCTGGCCGGCCAGCCGGGCCAGGCCCTCTCGGCGGTCGGCCTCTGCCTGTACCGCCGCCAGGTGAGCCTGTTCGGCTTCGGCGGCGTCACGCTCACGGTCAGCCAGCTCCGCGCGGGCGGCATCGAGCCGGGTGCGGGTAGCGGCCAGCTCGCCGAGCAGCTGCTGCTCGGCGGCGGCCACCTGCGCGGCCTCGGCGTCCAACTCGTCGGGGTCCGGGCCGCCGGTCCTGGCGGGCTCGATGTCGAGATGCTGAGCACGCTCGCTGGCGATGCGCACGGTGGCGCTCACTCGTTCGGCCAACGCGGACAACCGAAACCAGTTCTGCTGCGCCGATTCCGCTCGCTCCGACAACGCCGTCAACGCCGCCTCGTGGGCGGCCAGCTCCTCGGACGCAACCGCCAACCGGGCCGAGGCCTCGTCGTGCTCGCGACGCAACGCCGTCTCGGCCTCGTTGGTGTCGTTGAGCTCGGACTGTCGGGTGACCACGTCGTCGGCAGCCAGCCGCAGCCGGGCGTCGCGCAGATCCGCCTGGATAGTTTGGGCCCGCCGGGCCACCTCGGCTTGGCGGCCAAGCGGTTTGAGCTGGCGGCGCAGTTCGGTGGTCAGATCGGTGAGCCGGGCCAGATTCGCCGACATCGCCTCGATCTTGCGGACGGCCTTTTCCTTGCGCTTGCGGTGTTTGAGCACGCCGGCGGCTTCCTCGATGAATGCCCGACGATCTTCAGGTCGGGATTCGAGGATTTCGTTGAGCTTGCCCTGTCCGACGATGACGTGCATCTCCCGGCCGATCCCGGAGTCGCTCAACAGCTCTTGGACATCCATCAAACGGCAACTGCTGCCGTTGATTTCGTATTCACTGGCTCCGTCGCGGAACATTCGCCGGGTAATCGACACCTCGGAGTACTCGATCGGCAACGCGTTGTCGGAGTTGTCGATGGTAACGGTGACCTCGGCGCGGCCCAGCGGAGCGCGGGACGAGGTGCCGGCGAAGATGACGTCCTCCATCTTGCCGCCGCGCAACGTTTTGGCGCCCTGCTCCCCCATCACCCACGCCAGCGCATCGACCACGTTCGATTTGCCCGACCCATTGGGCCCGACCACTGCGGTGATACCGGGCTCAAACCGCAGAGTCGTTGGTGAGGCGAAGGATTTGAAGCCCTTCAGCGTCAGGCTCTTGAGGTACACGACGTGCCAGACTACCGCCGATGGTCCGGCCACTCCCCGCGCCGCTCCGCGGCGTGCATCGTCGCCGGACTAGCGCTCGGTGAAGCCGTTGATGGCTTCGCCGAGCTGCGACCAATCAGCGACAACATTATCGACGTGGCCTGGTGTTTTCCCGGTTTGCAGCAGCTGCAACAGCTGTTCACACGCGTCGCGGGATCCCTGCGCGACGACCTGCACCCGCCCGTCCGGGCGGTTGGCGGCGTACCCGGTCAGACCCAGCTCCAACGCACGCGAGCGGGTCCACCAGCGGAAACCGACGCCCTGCACTCGTCCGTGTACCCATGCGGTCAGCCGGATGTCAGGCCCCGACATCGGTTACTTCTAAGGTGATCTTGGTGCCCGATTTCAGGGTGCGCCCGACCGTACACACCTGGTCGATCGCGCGCTCGACGACCGTCAGCACGCGCGTCTTCTCGGCGTCGTCCAGGCCCGACAGGTCGACTTCGAGAGTTTCCTGCAGCAGCGGGTAGATCTCCCGGTCTCGGTCGGCGTCCCCAGAAACCCGGATGGTGGCCTGGTAGTCGTCGCCGAGGCGACGGGCCAGCGGATGGTCGCTGGACATCCCGCTGCACGCGGCGAGCGCGATCTTCAGCAGCTCACCGGGAGTGAAGACGCCGTCGACGTCCTCGGAGCCGATGAGCACCTCCGCGCCCCGCGAGCTGTGGCCGGTATAGCGGCGCGTGCCGGTGCGTCCCACCCACAGTTCCGTCATGGGTTTCTTTCTACCGTGCGCCGAGCGTGCTCAACCCCGAGGCCGCGGCTGGCAGCGCGGGCAGTAGAACGACGAGCGGTTCATGAACTTCTCCCGGCGGATCACCGCACCGCAGCGCCGGCAGGGTTTGCCTTCGCGGCCGTAGACGTTCAGCGATCGGTCGAAGTATCCCGACTGGCCGTTGACATTGACGTACAACGAGTCGAACGACGTGCCGCCCTGCGCCAGCGCGTCGCGCATCACCTCGGCGGCCGCCTCCAACACCGCCGTCAGCTGCCGGCGGGTCAGCGCGTCGGCCAGGCGTGCGCCGTTCACCTTGGCCCGCCACAGTGCCTCGTCGGCGTAGATGTTGCCGATCCCCGACACCACGGTCTGATCGAGCAGCTGACGTTTGATCTCGGAATGCTTGCCCCGCAACACCTTGACCACCGCGTCGATGTCGAAGCGCGGGTCAAGCGGATCACGCGCCAGGTGGGCGACGGGTGCCGGAATCACGCTGCCGTCCACGGTGACCAAGTCGGCCAGCAGCCATCCGCCGAACGTCCGCTGGTCGACGAAGCTCAACGTGGTCCCGTCGTCGAGGATCGCGGCGATGCGCAGGTGACCGGCGTTGGGAACCGCCCCGAGCAGCATCTGTCCGCTCATGCCGAGGTGAACGACGAGCGCCTGTTCGTCGCCGCTCGGCCCATCCAGCGTGAGCCACAGATATTTCCCGCGCCGATCGCTGCCGGTGATCCGGGCGTCCAGCAGCCGCGCGGTCAGGTCGGCGGGGCCTGCCTCGTGGCGGCGAACGGCGCGGGGGTGATGCACTCGGACGGCGGTGATGGTTCTGCCCACCACGTGGGCCTGCAATCCGCGCCGCACCACCTCAACCTCGGGTAGCTCGGGCATTTATGTCACGCGCTGTCGAGCACGCTCAGTGCTTTCCAGGCCGCTGCCGCGGCGTGCTGTTCGGCTTCTTTTTTTGATCGCCCCACACCCGATCCGTATTCGGTATCCGTCACGATCACGACAGCGGTGAACTCTTTGTGGTGGTCGGGTCCCGTCGAGGTGACCTGATACGACGGCGCACCCAGGCCGCGGGCCGCGGTCAGCTCCTGCAGGCTGGTCTTCCAGTCCAGCCCGGCGCCCAGAGTCGGCGCGGCGTCGAGCAGCGGACCGAACAGCCGCAGGATCACCTCTCGGGATGTGTCTATGCCGTGGTGCAGATAGATCGCTCCCAGCAGCGATTCCATGGTGTCTGCCAGGATGCTGGATTTGTCCGCCCCGCCGGTGTTGATCTCGCCCCGTCCCAACAGCACGTGAGCCCCCAGGCCTTGCTCAGTCAGGTTCCGCGCGACTTCGGCCAGCGCCTGGGTGTTGACCACGCTGGCCCGCAGTTTGGCCAGATCGCCCTCCGAGCGGTCGGGGTGACGGCGGAAAAGCTCATCGGTGACCGTCAGACCCAGCACGGCATCACCCAGGAACTCCAAACGCTCGTTGGTGGGTAGGCCGCCGTGCTCGTAGGCGTAGCTGCGGTGGGTCAGCGACAGGGTCAACAGCTCGTCGGGTAGGTCGACGCCGAGCGCGTCGAGCAGCTCACTCATCGCCGGCCCCGTCGTCGTCGGGGGGCAGCATGGCCGCCAGCTTGGCCCAGCGCGGGTCGATCTCGTCATGGTGATGACCGGGCTCGGCGGTTGCCAGCGGGACGCCGCAGTGCGGACACAACCCCGGGCAATCGGCCCGGCACACCGGCGAGAACGGCAGTTCCAGGCCCACGGCGTCGATGATCGGCTGCTCCAAATCGACGATGTTGTCGACGACGCGACCGACCTCGTCTTCCTCGGTCGTCGCTTCGGTGATGCTGTCCGGGTAGGCGAACAGCTCGGTGAGGGCGACTTCTATGCGCCCGCTGAATGGCGTCAGGCAGCGGGCACATTCGCCGGTGGTGGGCGCGGACAGCGTCCCGCTCACCAAGACGCCTTCGGAGACTGACTCGACCCGCAGATCGAGGTCCAATGGCGCGCCAGGTGCGATTCCGATCAACTCCAGGCCGATGCGCGCCGGGCTGGGCACGGTGTCGTGCAGGGGGAACATCGCTCCCGGGCGTCGTCCCAGCCGTGCGATGTCGAGGGCTAGCGGCGAGCCCGGATGCGGCTGTGCAGTTTGGCTGCGCTGCCGGGCCATAGCCGCAATCCTACGGGCGGGCCTTGAGCCGGCTCGTGTTGCCGGTACGACGGCTACCGCTGGGCGTAGTCGTGCACGCCCGCCGCGGTGCGCAGCTGATGGCGGCCGCGGTTGACCGAGCGCAGGGTGGTGTTGAGGTACTCCTCGAACTCGGCGAGCTTGCTGTCGACGTAGATGTCGCATTCGCCGCGTAGCCGGTCGGCCTCGGCGTGCGCCGCGTCGATGAGCCGAGTCGACTCGCCGTTGGCCGATTGCACGACCTCGGTCTGCGAGACCAGGCGCTGCTGTTCCTTGATGCCTTCTTGCACGGCTTTCTCGTAGGAAATGTTGCCGTTTTCGATTAGCCGGTCGCACTCCGCCTTCGCGCGGCCCGTGGTCGCCTCGTACTCGCGTTTTGCCGCCGCGGCGATGCGAATCGCTTCCTCACGCGCTTCGGAGACCATTCGTTCGCTGTGCTGGCGCGCTTCACCCACCATCCGGTCGGCCTGCGCCTTCGCGTCGGCCAAGATCCGGTCGGCCTCCGAGCGGGCGTGGTTGAGCAGCGAGTCCGACTCGGTGGTCGCCGAGGACACCACGGAGTCCGCGTGCGCCTTGGCCTCGTGCAGCAACGAGTCGCGGGCGTCGAGCACGTCCTGGGCATCATCCAGCTCGCCCGGGATCGCGTCCTTGATGTCATCGATCAGCTCGAGCACGTCGCCGCGAGGCACTACGCAGCCCGCGGTCATCGGCACGCCACGAGCTTCCTCGACAATGGCGCCCAGCTCGTCGAGCGCCTCAAAAACTCGGTACACGGCAACACCCTCCCGGCATCGTTGTTGTTACCAGTGTGCCTGGTGTTGCTCCTGTGACTAGGTTGCCACGCCCGGTGTGTCGGGCTTTTAACGGCTCGGAACTGCGCCACTTACCTGCACACTTGACCTAAGTATGTAGGTTTTGGCGGATTTGCGGCAATCCCGGACGGGCACTGCCCGCAGGCACGCGCGACAATACGGGACGGCGGATACCCCCTAGGGGTGTACTGATCGGACCGAATTGGAGGGTCTGGTGGCAAACGAAGTGGCGCGAGCGGTCGGACATGCATTGTCGCTGGCCGGGTCCATGACGTGGGAGATCCTGTGGGCGCTGATCCTTGGCTTCGCCCTGTCGGCAGTGATTCAAGCCGTCGTGCGCCGATCGACCATCGTGACGTTGCTGGGTGACGAACGGCCCCGCACCCTGGCCATCGCGGCCGGACTGGGCGCCGCGTCCTCGTCGTGCTCGTATGCCGCGGTGGCCCTGGCCCGGTCGCTGTTCCGCAAGGGCGCCAACTTCACCGCCGCCATGGCCTTCGAGATCGGCTCTACGAATCTCGTGGTGGAGTTGGGCATCATCCTGGCCCTGCTGATGGGCTGGCAGTTCACCGTAGCGGAGTTCGTCGGCGGCCCGCTGATGATCGTGGCACTGGCGGTGTTGTTCCGGCTATTCGTGCGATCGCGACTGGTCGACGCGGCCCGTAGCCAGGCCGATCGCGGGCTGGCGGGTTCGATGGAAGGCCATGCGGCCATGGATATGTCGGTTCAACGTGAGGGCTCGTTTTGGCGGCGGCTGTTGTCGCGGGAGGGTTTTACCTCGGTCTCACACGTGTTCGTCATGGAATGGGCCGCGATCCTTCGTGACCTGGTGCTGGGGCTGTTGATCGCGGGCGCGATCGCGGCATGGGTACCCGAATCATTTTGGCAGCGCTTCTTTTTCGCTGACCACCCCGTGCTGTCGACGCTGTGGGGACCGATCGTGGGGCCCATCGTGGCGATCGCCTCGTTCGTCTGCTCGATCGGCAACGTGCCGCTGGCCGCCGTGCTGTGGAACGGCGGCATCAGCTTCGGTGGCGTCGTCGCGTTCATCTTCGCCGACCTGATAATCCTGCCGATCCTGAACATCTATCGGAAGTATTACGGCACGGCGATGATGCTGACGCTGCTGGGCACCTTCTATGCCGCGATGGTCGCAGCCGGCTATCTCGTCGAATTGATTTTCGGCGCAGCAAGTCTCATCCCGTCGCAGCGGAACGCAACAGTGATGCAGGCAGGGATTTCGTGGAACTACACCAGCTGGCTCAATATCGTCTTCCTCACGCTGGCGGCGGTGCTGGTCGCCGGGTTTGTCAGGACGGGCGGCATGCCGATGATGCGCATGATGGGCGGCTCCCCCGCCGATGAAGGGGGCCACCACGATCACGGCCAGCACTGCCACTGAAGGCATGACCCTGTGGATAACTTTCGGGGGATGTCGGTGGGTCGCGATATTATTCGAACATGTGTTCGAGCAGTCGAGACGACATCCAGACGGTCTTCGACGCACTCGACGCCAACTTGGACCGCGCATGCGAGCTGTCGTTTGACGTACTGACCACTCCCGAACTGCTGCGCATGGCGGGGCGCCTGGAGAAGATGGCACGCCGGCTGCCGGTGCCTGGTCATGCGTTGATCAATCAGCTCGTCCAGCAAGCTACCGATGATGAACTCGGCGGCAAGCTGTCGCATGCCCTGGCCGATCGGCTACGCATCACCCGCGCCGAAGCTAAGCGGCGGGTGGGCGAGGCTGCCGACCTGGGGCCGCGCAGGGCCCTGACTGGTGAGCGGTTGGCGCCGCGGCTGCCCGCCACCGCGGCCGCACAACGCGACGGCAAGGCCGGCGCCGGCCATGTGGCGGTGATTCGCCGGTTTTTCGACGAGTTGCCCAACTGGGTAGATGTCGAGACCTTGGAATGCGCTGAGGCGCATCTGGCCAGGCTGGCCACCGAATATCGCCCGGATCAACTGCAGAAGCTTGCCGACCGGCTCACCTGTTGTCTCAACCCGGACGGGAAATTCAGCGACGCGGATCGGGCCCGGCGCCGCGGCCTAACCCTGGGCAACCAAGACAGCGACGGGATGTCGCCGCTGCGTGGCTGGTTGACCCCAGAAGCCCGCGCCACCCTGGAAGCCGTGTTGGCCAAGCTGGCCGCCCCCGGCATGGCGAACCCCGACGACCGAACTCCAGCGCTGGATGCCACGCCCGGCGACGAAGAGATTCAGCGCGACACCCGCAGCCCGGCCCAACGCAACCATGACGGCCTCAACGCGGCTCTCCGCGCCGTGCTTGCCAGCGGAAAATTGTGCCAGCACAACGGATTACCTGCCAGCATCATCGTCAGTACCACACTCAAAGACCTGGAGGCCGCTGCCGGTCGAGGACTGACCGGAGGGGGCACCCTGCTGCCCATGTCCGATGTCATCCGGCTGGCCCGCCATGCCCATCACTATTTGGCAATCTTCGACAACGGCAAAGCGATCGGGCTGTACCACACCAAGCGACTCGCCTCACCCGGACAGCGAATAGTGCTCTACGCGAAGGACCGTGGTTGTACGCGGCCGGGCTGCGACGTGTCCGGGTACTACTGCGAGGTCCACCACGTCGAGGAGTGGGCCAACACCCGCTACACCGACATCAACAAGCTGACCCTGGCCTGCGGATGCGACCACCCGCTGGTCAAACCCGGCGGCTGGATCACGCGAAAACGCAGCGACGGCAACACCGAATGGATTCCCCCGCCTCATCTTGACCACGGCCAGCCGCGAACGAACGACTTCCATCATCCCGAAGAGCTGCTGCGCGCCGTCGACCAGGACGACCCGTAGGCATGGATTAACTCCCCCAGCAAGACCCGAGGTCAGATCTTCAGGATGCGTTCGGCGTTGGCGTGGGCGATCTTTCGCGGTCGCCCGGGCTCAGGGTTGTGCGCTCGAACCCGTCGACGGCCCGCGGCGCTAGAGCGTGCGGAAGGAGTCGGAGGTCCTACTTCTGGTCAACCCGCACGGCGCCGGGGGGCGCACATGCTGCGGCGTCTTCAGTTGGCTGATTTCCGGCGCGGTAGAGAAGCAGTTTGAGTTGGCGCTGTTCGGCGGGGCTGAGGTGGGCGAGCATCTGTTCGTCGGCAGCGCTGACGGCCGCTTCTGCCCGCTTCAGCAGTGCCCTGCCCTTGCGGGTGAGCTGAGCCGGAAGTGCACGGCCCAAGGGCGCGGTCGCGGGACGAGTCACGACGCCGATGTCTTGCAACCCCTGCAGAACCTGGTTCATTGCTTGCGCCGTGACGTGGTTGTGCCGGGCAAGCTCGGCGCTGGTCCGGCCCGGGTCCCCATCGAGGATGCGCATGCAGACGAACTCGGGCAATCCCAGCCCGAGCGGTCGCAACGCCTTGGCCGCGTGGGGCCGCAGTCGCGCCATCAACCGGCGCACCAAAAAGCCCAGCGGTTGATCCTCGAATTCGCTCATCTCATCCATGCTGGCACGAATCACCTGTTCCGACGCGCCGATTGGTCAGCGATCGATGATCTTCGTACAACGAACTCGGTCCGAGCGCCCGGCAATCGACATGCCGATCAACTCACCTGTATCAAGTTACTTGACACGATCGATGGGGCCGCGTATCAACTAAGTAGATCTAACAGCAGCGGCCGTGTCAGTTGACTGGTCGCCTCACAGTTAAAGGAGAACAACAGTGTCCGGTAGAGGATTCTTTGGCGGACCGGGCTTTGGCGGGCCAGGTTTCGGCGGACATGGCTGGGGCGGACCCGGCTTCGGTGGGCCCGGCTTCGGCGAGCACGGCTGGGGCGGACCCGGCTCCGGTGGACATGGCTGGGGCGAGCACGGCTGGGGCGGACCCGGCTCCGGTGGACATGGCTGGGGCGGACCCGGCTTCGGTGGACATGGCTTCGGCGGGCGTCGCAAGCGAGTGGTGGTTGGCACCGCCGCCCTGCTGCTCGACGGGCCCGCGAACGCCGAACAGATCGTGCAGCGCGTTTCGGAAGCGACCGACGGTGCTCTCACTCCCCCGGAGGGGGTCGTCGAGTTCGCTATTGGACTACTGGCGGGTCGCGGCTTCGTGACGGTCAGCGACGGGGTAGCCACGTTGACCGAGCTAGGCACGAATGTGTTGGCCTGGAAGGGCATCAGCAGCGAAACCATTCACGCGAAGCTGGCGCGGGTCGCGAAGTTCGGCGACTTCATCAAGATCCGTCGGGGACTGTTCGAGCTCGGCGGACTGGCGCGAACCATCGTCTGGTCGGGCACTGATGCGCAGAAGGAGAAACTCGCCGAAGCCCGAACAAAGGTTTTGGCGGCAATCACCGAAGCGAAGCAGTCACTGCACAGCGCGCTCGCCGAGAGCTGACGTAACCAAACCACCAGCGCGGTCGTGGCTTCCGCCCGGCTGCGCTGGTGGCTTTTAGTGCCGGTTAGCCGAGCGCAGTTTTTCGGCCAGCCGGCGGTTCACCGGATCGGGCAGCAATTCGGATACATCGCCGCCGAGCAGCGCGACCTCTTTGGCCAGCGACGACGACACGAATGAATACCGCGGCGTGGTTGCCACAAAGAATGTGTCGACGCCGGCCACGTGTTTGTTCATCTGCGCCATCTGCAGTTCGTATTCGAAGTCGGTGCCGGTGCGCAGGCCCTTCACGATGGCCGTCATCCCCCGGGACCTGACGAAGTCGACCACCAGACCTTCTCCAGCCTCCACCCGCAAGTTAGGCAGATGCGTCGTCGACTCCTCGATCATCGCGATCCGCTCGTCGAGGTCGAACATGCCGTTCTTGGCGGGGTTGAAAAGGATCGCCGCCACCACTTCGTCGAACTGAGCCGAGGCGCGTTCGAAAACGTCGATGTGGCCCAGCGTCACCGGATCGAATGACCCCGGGCATACCGCGCCGCTCATAGGCGCCGCTCCATAGCATCGCTCCGTCCCCCGCAAGCGGGTGGGGCTCCCCCCAGCCGCACAGCGGCGAGGGGGCGTGCCCCCACTGCATCGTCGCCAGCGGTCATGACCGATGACGGTACACGCTGACTCAGAGCCGTTCGGCCAGCTCCAAACGGGTGTCGCCGTAAACCCGCTGCTGCCAGGGCTGCCAGCCCGACGGCCAGCTCAGCGGGGCGCCGGCGGCCGCGCGCTCCACGACCGCGAGAGTGCCCTCATGCGTCCAGCCGTGTGTGGTCAGCGCCGCCAAAACGGCGTGCACCTCGGTGGTCTCGACTTCGTAGGGCGGGTCGGCCAGCACCAGGTCGACCGGCGCTGCGGCTCCGGTAGCCAGCACGGCTGCCACGAGCCCGCGACGCAGCGTCGCGCCAGTCAGGCCGAGGGTCGCGATGTTGCGTGCGAGCACGGTCGCCGCGCGGTGGTCGGACTCCACAAACAGCGCCGACGCCGCGCCGCGCGAGAGCGCCTCCAGGCCCAGTGCTCCCGAGCCTGCATAAAGGTCCAGCACCGACAGCCCGGTCAGGTCCCGCCGCGCGGTCACGATGTTGAACAGCGACTCGCGCACCCGATCGGTGGTCGGCCGGGTTTTCCGCGGCGGGACCGCGATACGCCGCCCCCCGGCAACGCCGCCGATGATCCGCGTCAGTCGAGCACCACCAGCAAGTCCCCGCCCTCCACCTGGGCGGTGGCAGACACCGCCACCCGCTCCACAGTGGCGTCGGCGGGCGCGGTGATCGGGGCTTCCATCTTCATTGCCTCTATGGTGGCGATGGTCTGGCCGGCGCTCACCTTGTCGCCCTCAGAAACACCGACGGTGACGACACCGGCGAAGGGTGCCGCGACGTGGTTCGGATTGGCCCGGTCAGCCTTCTCAGCGGTCGGAACTGAGCTGGCGATGCTGCGGTCACGCACTTCCACCGGCCGCAGCTGACCGTTGATGATGCACATCACCGTGCGCATGCCGCGCTCGTCTGGTTCGGAAATCGCCTCCAAGCCGATCAGCAGCTCCACGCCGGGCTCCAGCTGCACCCGGTGTTCTTCGTTTTGCCGCAGGCCATAGAAGAACTGGTTGGCCGACAGCCGCGACGTGTCGCCGTAGATCTCCCGATGCGCCTCGAATTCCTTTGTCGGGCCGGGAAATAACAGCCGATTGAGGGTGGCCTGTCGTTTTTGCCCGACCAGCGCCAGCGTGGCCTCGTCCTCCGGCGTCAATTGCTGGACGGGCTTGGCTTCGCCCCGGCCGGCCAGGGCCTTGGAGCGCAGTGGCTCGGGCCACCCGCCCGCCGGGTCACCCAGCTCACCGCGCAGGAACCCAAGCACCGACTCTGGGATGTCGAAATGCCCTGGATCTGACGCGAATTCGTCTGCACTGAGACCCGCACCGACCAGTGCCAGCGCCAGATCGCCGACCACCTTCGACGACGGCGTGACCTTGATCAGCCTGCCCAGCACCCGATCAGCGCCGGCGTAGGCCTCTTCAACCTCCTCGAACCGGTCCCCCAACCCCAGCGCGATGGCCTGCTGGTGCAAATTCGACAACTGGCCGCCGGGAATCTCATGGTGATAGACCCGTCCCGTAGGACCGGGTAGCCCGGATTCGAAGGGCGCGTATACCTTTCGCAGCGCCTCCCAGTATGGCTCCAGCGCGCAGACCGCCGACAGCGACAAACCGGTGTCGTACTCGGTGTGCGCGGCGGCCGCGACGATCGAGCTCAGCGCGGGCTGGCTGGTGGTTCCCGCCATCGGCGCGGCGGCGCCGTCGACTGCGTCGGCACCCGCATGCCAGGCGGCGACGTAGCTGGCCAGCTGGCCCCCCGGTGTGTCGTGAGTGTGCACGTGCACGGGCAGGTCGAAGCGACTGCGCAACGCACTGACCAATTGCTTTGCGGCCTGCGGCCGCAGCAGTCCGGCCATGTCCTTGATGGCCAGCACGTGCGCTCCAGCATCCACGATCTGCTCGGCCAATTTCAGGTAGTAGTCCAGCGTGTAGAGGTGCTCACCCGGATCGGACAGGTCCCCGGTGTAGCACATCGCGACTTCGGCTATCGCAGAACCTGTTTCGCGTACCGCGTCGATCGCCGGGAGCATCGACTCAAGATTGTTCAGCGCGTCGAAAATCCGGAAGATGTCGATGCCGGTGGCCGTAGCCTCCTCGACGAATGCCGATGTGACCAACTCCGGATACGGGGTGTAGCCAACGGTATTGCGGCCCCGCAGCAGCATCTGCAGGCAGATGTTGGGTATCGTCTGGCGCAGCGTTGCCAGCCGTTCCCAGGGATCCTCCTTGAGGAACCGCAGCGCCACATCGTATGTCGCGCCGCCCCAACACTCCACGGACAGCAGCTGCGGCATGGTCCGGGCGAGATACGGCGCCACCATCATGAGCCCGCTGGTGCGTACTCGCGTCGCCAGCAGCGACTGGTGGGCGTCGCGGAACGTCGTGTCGGTGACGCCCACGGCAGGCGACTCCCGCAGCCAGCGCGCGAAACCCTCAGGCCCTAGCTCAACCAAGCGCTGCTTGGAACCGGGTGGCGGCGCAGCTTCCAGATCGACCTCGGGCAGCTTGTCGTGCGGATACACCGTCGAGGGTCGTGAGCCATGTGGTTTGTTGACGGTGACGTCGGCCAGGTAGTTGAGGATCTTGGTGCCGCGGTCGGCCGACGATCGCGCCGTCAGCAGCTGCGGGCGCTCATCGATGAACGACGTGGTGACGCGGCCGGCTTGGAAGTCCGGATCGTCCAGGACCGCTTGCAAGAACGGGATATTCGTCGACACACCACGGATCCGGAACTCGGCGATCGCACGCCGCGCCCGGTTCACCGCCGCCGGGAAGTCACGCCCCCGGCAGGTCAGCTTGACCAGCATGGAATCGAAGTGGGCGCTGATCTCTGCGCCCAGATTCGTGCCACCATCCAGCCGAATGCCCGCCCCGCCCGGGCTGCGGTAGGCACTGATCCGCCCGGTGTCGGGCCTGAACCCGTTGGCCGGGTCTTCGGTGGTGATCCGGCACTGCAGCGCCGCGCCATGCGGCTGGATGAGCTCTTGCCGCAAGCCCAAATCGTCGAGGGACTCGCCGGCGGCGATGCGCAGCTGGCTGGAGACCAGGTCGACGTCGGTGATCTCCTCGGTGACGGTGTGCTCAACTTGGATGCGCGGATTCATCTCGATGAAGACGTGATGCCCTCGCTGGTCGAGCAAGAACTCCACGGTGCCCGCGCAGCTGTAACCGATGTGGCAGGCGAACGCCACCGCATCGGCACAGATCTTGGCCCGCAACTCCTCGGCCAGGTTCGGGGCGGGTGCCAGCTCGACGACTTTCTGGTGGCGCCGCTGCACACTGCAGTCCCGCTCGTAGAGATGGATCACGTTGCCCTGCGTGTCGGCCAGGATCTGGACCTCGATGTGGCGCGGGTTGATCACGGCCTGCTCGAGGTAGACCGTCGAATCCCCGAACGCCGACTCGGCTTCTCGGCTGGCGGCCTCGATGGCCTCGGGCAGCGCGGCGACGTCGCTGACCCGACGCATCCCGCGGCCGCCGCCCCCGGCAACCGCCTTGACGAACAGCGGGAACTGCATGTCTGCCGCGGCGGATACCAGCTCGTCGACGGATGCCGACGGCGCCGACGACGTGAGGACCGGCAGACCGGCTTCGCGCGCGGCCGCGATCGCACGGGACTTATTACCGGTCAGCTCAAGCACTTCGGCGCTGGGGCCGACGAATGTGATACCCGCGTTCGCGCAGGCGGCCGCCAGCTCGGGATTCTCCGACAAGAACCCGTATCCGGGGTACACCGCGTCGGCGCCGGAACTGCGGGCGGTGTCGACGATTTCGTCGACCGACAGGTAGGCGCGCACCGGGTGGCCGATCTCGCCGATCTGGTAGGACTCGTCGGCCTTGAGGCGGTGCAGTGAATTCCGGTCTTCGTAGGGGTAGACAGCGACGGTGCCGACACCGAGTTCGTAGGCGGCCCGGAACGCGCGGATGGCAATCTCGCCGCGATTGGCAACCAGCACTTTGGAAATCACTTGCGTACCTTACTTCGGTTGGTCAGATGAGCGTCGACCAGTAGTCCCAGAACCTAGCCAGAATCAGCAGAAAGACCGCGGTGAACCAGATCGTGGCGATCGACCACCGCCAACGGTAGAGCTCACGGGTTATTGCGCCGCCGTGGCTTTCACCGGAAGGCCGGAATGCTATCGAGGCGACCACCACCAGCAGCGAGATGGTCGCCACCCACACCACCATGCAGTACGGGCACAACGCCCCGATGCGGTAGAGGCTCTGGAATATCAGCCAATGCACGAACGCAGCGCCGACCAGTGTACCGACGGTCATCCCCACCCAATACCACTGCGGCAGCCGCACTTTCGTCACCGCCAACACACCGGTGACGGTGACAACGGTGAACGCGCCGATGCCGATGAGCGAGTTGGGGAAACCCAGTGCCGATGCTTGCGGCGTTGTCATCACCGAGCCGCACGACACGATCGGGTTGAGGTTGCACGACGGCACATACGACGGGTTGAGCAGGATCTCGATCTTCTCCACGGTCAGCGTGGCCGAGGCGATCAGCCCGATCACCCCCGCGATCAGCACCCACCATGCGCTGGCCAGCGGTACCGGTGCCGGGAGCTCTGACGGCGGCGTCGAATCCTCAACCGGCCCACCAGGTTTGGCTGAGGCCGTGGTGGTCACGACGCCGCAGGGGTCGCAGCCGAGTCAAGGCCCGGCACATCCCCGACGATTTCTTTGATCTTGGCAACCAGCGCATCAGGCGTCGACCATTGGTAGTCCTGGCCGTTGATGCGGACCGTCGGCGTCGCGTGAATGCCGGCGGCAGATGGCAAGCGGTCGACCATCGGGGTGTACTTGCCGTCCCTGACGCAGTTCGGGACCTTGCCCACCACACCGGCCTCGCGGGCAAGCTCGATCAACTTCGCATTGTCGGGGAACGTCGTGCCGGTCTCGGAGGGCTGGATGTCCTTGGTGTACAGCGCGGTGTGGAATCGCCGGAAGGCGTCGATCGACTCGTCGGCGACGCAATAGGCCGCGTTGCCGGCTCGCGACGAGTAGTCGTCGTTCTGCGGTCTGCTGAGCAGCCCCATCATGTAGTAGTCGGCGGCGATGGCGCCGCTGTCGATCAGCTTCGACACCGTCGGACCGAATCCTCGCTCGAAATTCCCGCAGGCCGGGCAGAGGAAGTCCTCGTAGAACGTCACGACCGCCTTCGGGTCGTGGCTGCCGTCTTTGGTGATCAGCTTGCTCGACGTCACCCGTACCGCCTGCTCGGCGCCGGAAGTTTTCTTGTTGTGCGAGATCACGATGTAGCCGACGAGGACGACGGCGAACAGCACCACGATCGCGGTGAGCCCGATCCTGACCAGCAGGTCGCGTTTGCGCCCGGCGGCGTTCAGGTCGTAGCTGGCTGGGCGTTTCGATTTGGCGGCCACGGGCTTGCTCACACTCCGTTATGTGATAGTCGGCTTTGCTGTCCGACCGCGGCGCGGCCGGCGATAGCGTCTAAGCGTACCGGCGTAGTAGCTCCAGGCCAGCCCGGCGAGGACGCGAGCCGGTACGGCCCGAGGTGGGGCGGGCAATCGAACTCAGACGCGGCTGAGGTGAGCGCGCAGGGCCGAAATCAACTCGGTGGTGGCCACGGCGCTGCCGCCACCGAGCGGGAACAAGTTGGCAAAGCCGTGGGTCAGCGATCCCATCGAGCGCAAGTCGACGGGGGTCCCGGCAGCGCGCAGCGCCGCTGCGTAACGATCACCCTCGTCGCGCAGCGGGTCGAAGCCCGCGGTCGCGATCAGCGCGGGCGGTAAACCTGACAGCGACTCGGCGAGCAGCGGCGATATCCGCGGATCTGTCGGCTCGAGGTCCGAGTCGCCCAGATATTGGGTCTCGAACCAGTCCATATCGCGCTTGGTCAGCAAAAACCCCTCGGCGAACAGGCTCAACGACCTGGTCTTGGCGGTGAAATCGGTCCGCGGGTAGATCAGCCACTGCAGCACCGGCGTGGGGCCGCCGTCGTCGCGCGCCAGCTGCGAAACGATGGCCGCCAGGTTGCCGCCGGCGCTGTCTCCGCCGATTGCCAGCTTGTCAGGGATCGCCCCCAGGTCGCCGGCGTGTTCGTGGGCCCACCGAAACGCCGCATAGGCGTCGTCGACCGCAGCAGGCGCCGGGTGTTCAGGGGCCAGCCGGTAATCGACCGACAGCACATGGACGTCGGCGTCGCGGCAGGTCAGCCGGCATAGCGCATCGTGGGTGTCCAAGTCGCCGATCGTCCAGCCGCCGCCGTGATAGAAGACCAGCAACGGCGTCGGCTCGGCGGTAGCCGGGCGGTAGTGCCGAGCCGGGATGTGGCCGGCAGGTCCGGGTATCGACAGGTCGCTGACGCCGACGTGCACCTGCGGACCGGCGAACCCAAGGCACGTCTCCCGCATCAAAGCTCGAGACGCGGCGACGTCGTCGCCTACTGCCAAACCATCGACGCCCACCGCCCGCTGCCCCGACAACATCAGCTGCAACGTCGGATCCAATGTATTGCCGTCGATCGTGACCGAGCGGCCACCGGCCAGTAGTCGCACGGCGCGGGTCGGCACCCACGGAATCACCTTGACACCGACCTTGGTGGCGACGCTCTGCAGCCGACCGGCCCACCCGCTCGGCGCTTTGAGCTGCAGGTCCGGCGTGCCTGGCAGACTTCGTGTCATGGCTAGTTCCTCGAGTCCGTGGGTCCCACTGAACGACGGTAATTCCATCCCCGCCGTCGGATTCGGCGTTTTCCAGATTCCACCCGCACACACCGAGCGTGCGGTGGGCACCGCACTGCAAATCGGTTACCGCCATATCGACACCGCGGCGGTGTACGGCAACGAGCGCCAGACTGGCCGCGCGGTCGCCGAGTCCGGCATGCCCAGAGACGAACTTTACTTGGTTACCAAACTGTGGAACGCCGACCAGGGCTACGAGAGCACGCTGGCAGCGTTCGACGCCAGCATGCAGCGGCTGGGGATCGACTGTCTGGACCTATACCTGGTGCATTGGCCGGTGTCCGGGCTGAACAAGTACGTCGACACCTTCAAGGCGTTCGCCCACCTGCGCGACCAGGGCCGAATCCGGTCCATCGGGGTCAGCAATTTCGAACCCGAGCACCTCAACGTCCTCATCGATGCCACCGGGATCGTGCCGGCCGTCAACCAGGTCGAGCTGCATCCGCGTCTGCCGCAAACCGAGTTGCGGGAGGCGCACGCCCGGCTGGGCATCGCGACCGAAGCGTGGGGACCGCTGGGGCAGGGGTCGTTGCTGAGCCATCCGACCATCACGGCGGTCGCCGATGGCTGTGGCCGAACACCCGCCCAGGTTCTGATTCGATGGCATATTCAGCTCGGTAATATCGTCATCCCCAAGTCGGTGACCCCTAAGCGGATTGCGAGCAACTTCGACGTGTTCGATTTCGAACTCAGCAAGAACGACATGGCGTCAATCTCTTCGCTCGACGACGGAAACCGGATGGGTCCCAATCCACGAACCTTCGACTTCACAGGCAGGTAAATGACGTGACCGGCGAGTCGGGCGCCTACGTTCCTTCGATAGCACTCAATGACGAGAACACGATGCCGGTGATTGGCCTCGGCGTCGCCGAATTGTCGGACGACGAAACTGAGCGCGCGGTCTCGGCGGCACTCGAGATCGGGTATCGGCTGATCGATACCGCCGCGGTATACGGCAACGAAGCCGCCGTCGGCCGCGCTATCGCGGCCTCCGGGATTCCCCGTGCGGAGCTGTTCGTCACCTCCAAACTGGCCAACGCCGACCAAGGTATAACCAGCAGCCAGGAGGCCTGCAAGGTCAGCCTGGAGCGGCTGGGCCTGGACTACCTCGACCTCTACCTGATCCACTGGCCGGCAGCGCAGCTGGGCAAATACGTGGACAGCTTCGGCGGGCTGATCCAGTTGCGCGGCGACGACTACGTCCGCTCGATCGGGGTGTGCAACTTCACCGAGGAACACCTGACGACGGTCATCGATCTGACCTTCGTCACCCCCGCGGTCAACCAGATCGAGCTGCACCCGCTGCTCAACCAGGCCGAGCTGCGCGCGGCCAACGCCGCACACGACGTCGTGACCGAGGCTTACAGCCCGCTGGCGGTCGGCAGGCTGCTGGACAACCCCACGGTAACGTCGATCGCCGGCGAGTACGGCCGCACGCCTGCGCAGGTGCTGATCCGGTGGAGCCTGCAGCTGGGCAACGTGGTCATCCCGCGGTCAGCCAATCCCGAGCGCATCGCCAGCAACTTCGACGTCTTGGATTTCGAGTTGGCCGACGAGCACATGGAAGCGCTCAACGGGCTCAACGACGGCACCCGGGTCCGCGAGGATCCGCTGACCTACACCGGGATCTAGCTCGCCGCGCGATGTTGCCCTACCCGGTCGGGCAGGTGGCTGCGGCCTGACGCAGGACGTTGGCCGAAACGAGGTCGATGGGAAGCGCATATCCGCGTGACACCGCGATGTATTGCATGGCGTACTGGCACCAGAACGCGTTGTTCGGCGGCATCCATAGACCAGGCTGGGAGTCGCTTTTGTCCTCGTTGGCCTGGCCCGACACCGCAAGCAGGTTGGCCGGGTCGTTGGCGAAGCGGATCCGTTCGGCAACAGGCCAGTCGTAGGCTCCCATGTCCCAGGCCAGCGCCAACGGCACGATGTGGTCGATCTGCACCGACTCGCCGATCCTTGCGCCACGGTGAAAGCTGATGGTGGCGTTGGTGTATGGGTCGTGCAGGGTGCCGGTCTCGACGGCGTCGGGGCAGCGTTTGGTCCACACATTCGTCTTGTCGGCGAGATCGCGATTGAGAATATCGTCGCGGGTGTCACATCCATTGTGGCCACCGGGCGCGTCGGTGTCATCGGTCCAGGCGTCGCCGAATGCCGCCCGGCGGTAGTCGTAGCGATGAACCCTGATCGGCGCCACCACGATGCCGCCCAGGACGTCGACACCGGGTTGCACGGTCGGAACATCGGCTCGCGCCGCGAACTCCCTGTCGCGATCTCCCGCCGACGTGGCCACCACCTGATAGGCGACCAGCACGGCGAGCATCGCGATCGCCGATACCCACAGCAGGGTCCTGCGGCTCATATGCGCCGCTCTCCCCCGCAAGCGGGTGGGAGTTACCCCCAGCCGCACAGCGGCGAGGGGGCGTGCCCCCACCTCATCGCTTCGTCCCCCGCAAGCGGGTGGTGCCCCCACTGCATCGTCGCCGGCGGTCATGACTTGTCCAGGAACTCGATGCGTTCACTGCCGGTGAACGGTGCTGCCAGTTGCGCCAATCCGGAATGCGAGGTCTCGTCGTCGTAAGCCTGCTCGCAGAAGTCCCGGGCCGCCTCGATGACGTGTTGGTGATCGATCAGCGACAACAGCCGTAGCGTGATCGCACGGCCGGACTGGCTGCGGCCCAGCACATCTCCTTCACGGCGTTCCCGCAGATCCAAATCAGCCAACTCGAACCCGTCGAGGGTCCCGGCGACGGCACTCAGTCGCCGGCCTGCCCGGGAATGCGGTGCAACCCAGCTGACCAACAGACAAACGCTCGCATGCGCGCCCCTGCCGATGCGGCCACGCAACTGGTGCAGCTGACTGATGCCGAAGCGGTCGGCGTCCATAACCAGCATCACAGTCGCGTTGGGAACGTCGACGCCGACTTCAATCACGGTGGTGCACACCAGCACGTCGATGTCGCGGGCGCGAAACGCCGTCATCACGGCATCCTTCTCCTCGGCGCTCAGCCGCCCGTGCATAAGTCCCATCCTGAGACCGGCGAGCTGGTCGCGGCGTAGACGCGAAAACAGCTCTTCGACCGTCGCCGAGGGCCTTTCATCTTTCTCGGTCTGGCCGCTGCTGTCGGCATCGTCGATCCGCGGCGCCACCACATACGCCTGGCGCCCGTCGGCAACTTCTTCGATGATGCGCCGCCAGGCCCGGTCCAGCCATGCCGGTTTGTCCTTGACGAAGATGGCGGTGGTGGTGATCGGCTGGCGCCCACGGGGAAGTTCACGCAGAGTCGAAGTCTCCAGGTCGCCGTAAACTGTCAAGGCCACCGTCCGCGGTATCGGCGTCGCGGTCATCACCAGCAGGTGCGGCGTGATCCCGGCAGGAGCCTTGGCCCGCAACTGATCTCGCTGCTCGACACCGAATCGATGCTGCTCGTCGACGACCACCATGCCGAGCTGGTGGAACTCGACCGCGTCTTGCAGTAGCGCGTGCGTACCGACCACGATGCCAACCTGGCCGCTGGCGATCTCGCCGCGGACTTGTTTCTTCTGGGCCTGCGACATCGAGCCGGTGAGCAACGCCACCCGGGTGGCCTTATCGGCACCGCCCAGCTGGCCGCCCATCGCCAACGGCCCCAGCACATCGTTGATCGATTGAAGATGTTGTGCAGCAAGGACTTCCGTCGGTGCTAACAGTGCACACTGGTAGCCGGAATCGACCATTTGCAGCATCGCCAGCACCGCGATGATCGTCTTGCCAGACCCCACCTCGCCTTGCAGCAGCCGATTCATCGGCCGGGTCGCCGCGATTTCGGAAGTAAGCACCTCCAGCACCTCACGCTGGCCGACAGTCAGCTCGAATGGCAAGCGCTGCAGTAGCTCTTGCTTGAGACCGTCCGAACTCGGTGGCGCCGCCGGCCCGGATTGGGCGAGCTCGCCGTGGCGACGACTCACCAACGCCCACTGCAATCCGACCGCTTCGTCGAACGCCAACCGCTCGCGGGCACGCCGCCGGTCGGCGTCACTTTCGGCGAGGTGGATGGCGCGCAAAGCCTCGTCCTCGGAGACCAGACTGTGCTTAGCGCACAGCGTTTCGGGTAACGGGTCAGGGACCGGGTCGAGCACCTCGAGCACCTGCCGCACGCAGGCGAAGATGTCCCAGCTCTGCAGTTTCGTGCTGGCCGGATAGATCGGGTAGAAGCGACGCTCGAACGCCTCCTGCAATACCTCGCCACTGACCGCCTGCGAGGCGTCGGCGATCATGCGCAGCGACCTACTGCCGCGGTTCTTTCCGTCCGCAGAGTCCAGCACCAGGAAGTCGGGATGGGTGAGCTGCATGGTGCCACGGAAATACCCCACCTCCCCGGACAACATGACGCGGGCTCCCTTGGTGAGCCGGTCCTTGATCCACTTCTTGGCATGGAAGAACGTGGCGGTGACCTTGTTGCGCCCAGAGCCGATGGTGATGATCAGGTACTCGTCTCTGGGGCGATTCCGCATCGGCCGCGACATCGCACTGGTGATCTCGTCGACGAGTGTGACGTGCTCGCCTTCCGGCGGCCGGTCGTCGTCGACGCCACGCACGCTAGTGCCCTCGACGTAGCTGCGGGGATAGTGGCGCAGCAGGTCATCGACAGTGCGGATGCCGAACACCTCATCGAGCGGGTTCGCCGCTTTGGCGCCGACGATGTAATCCAGGCGGTCGCTCAGCGCCACCATGGCTACTCGACCCCGATCAGCAGCGCGTCGCCGCGGTGCCCGGTGCGATAGCTCACCAGTTCGCTGCCGGGGTGGCGGTCGTGCACATGGGCTAGCAACCGGGACTCGACGGGGGCCGCCTCGATGCAGTCACCGACGAGCACCGTCACCAGCTCACCGCCGGCGGCCAGCAGCAGATCGATGAGGCCGGTCGCGGCTGAGGCGACATCAGGGGCCACGATCAGCACCTCGTCGCCGGCGATGCCCAGCCCGTTGCCGGGCTCGCAGGCGCCGGCCCAGGTCAACGCCGTTTCGGTCGCGATGCGCACCGCGCCGTGCCGGGCACCGCCCGCGGCGCGGGCCATCGTGTAGCCGTCGTCGACGACTTGCCGGCCCGGTTCGTGTACCGCGAGCGCAGCCAGTCCCTGCACCATCGATCCGGTCGGCAGTGGCACGACATCGATGCCCCAGCCGACCGCCGCGGTGCAGCCTGCCACCAGTTCCTCGGCGGCCACGTAGCCGTTGGGCAGCACCATCACCTGCGCGGCCCCGGTGTCGACGACGGCGCGCAACAGCTGCTGAGCGGTGATCACCGTCGTCGGGTCCTCGGCGAGTGGGTCGGGCCGCAGTAGGCAGGCGCCTTCCCCGCCGAACAACTCGGCCGCGCCGTCGCCGTCCACGACGGCGAGCACGGCCCGTTCCCGCGTCCAGCTGCCCGGCGGTAGCCCGCTGACGCCGCCGGTCAGCGCCGAGATCTGGATCCGCCGCGGATTGCCGAACGCCAGACCGGCTTCGACCGCCGCCCCGGCGTCGTCGGTGTGGACATGAACCGAGTAACCGCCGACGACGCCGGACGTCGCGATCGCCACCGACTCGCCGAGCTCATCCAGCCGCTCGCGCAGCAAGTCGGCTCCCTCGGTGTCGCACCCGCCCAGTAGGTACATCACCTCGAATTGCGGCGCGGGGGGTTGGGCCGCGGGCTCCGCCGTTTGCCGGCGCGGTGACCGCTGATACACCCTTCGATTCGGCGCCTGCCCGGTGATCGTCGAGCGCAACGCGTCGAGGAGCACCACCAGACCGCGCCCACCGGCGTCGACCACCCCGGCGTCACCCAGCACGTCAAGTTGCTCGGGGGTCTTCTCCAACGCAACCACCGCGGCGTCACCGGCGGCGGTGACCGCCAAGGCCAGCCCCTCCCCGGTAGTCGCGCACTGTTCGACGGCATCACCGGCGGCCTGCAGTACCGAAACGATCGTCCCGGGGACCTCCTGGCCGCCCATCGAGGCCACCACCAGATCAACCCCGCGATGCAATGCCGCGCCGAGCAGCGCTGCATCGATGACAAGCAGTTCGCCGCCGGATTCGGCGGCGGCACCGGCGGTGACGTCGGCAATGCCGCGCAGGATCTGGGACAGAATCACCCCCGAGTTGCCGCGCGCGCCGTTCAGCGCGCCGGCCGACAGGGCGGCTGCCACCCGGACGACGTCAGCAGGACGGCCCTTGGAATTAACGACAGTGTTGGCCTCGGCAAGCGCCGAGCGCATGGTGAACAGCATGTTGATGCCGGTGTCGGAATCGGCGACCGGGAACACGTTGAGCTGATTGATCTCGTCGATGTGGGTGATCAGGTCACCAACAGCCGTATGCGCCCAGTCACGCAGCGCGGACGCGTCCAATGGGCGATCCGGCCTACCCGACCCCGACCCCACCAACCCACCTCCTCGCGCCGCTATCGGTGGGCGCCAGCCTATCCAGTGAAGCCGACAACACAGGTCACAAGGCACCTCGCGAGTGTTGATCGTTTTGGCGGTTCGGCCTTGCGGCGGCTATCCTGGCCAGGTCGCCGGGCCACCCGTGAGGTTGCTGGCCCCAGAGCTTTGGAGGAGTTTCACGTATGGCTGCCGTCTGCGATATCTGCGGGAAGGCCCCCGGGTTCGGCAAGTCCGTGTCGCACTCCCACCGCCGGACCAGCCGTCGCTGGGACCCCAACATTCAGAGCGTGCGCGTTGCCAGCCGCCCCGGCGGCAACAAGCACCGCATCAACGTCTGCACGTCGTGCATCAAGGCCGGTAAGGTCGCCCGCGGTTAAGCGTTCGAGCAGCCCACCGCCGAAAGGCGAATAGCGCTCAGGGCAGCCGCCAGTCGATCGGGTCGCTACCCATCTGAGCGAGCAATTCGTTGGCACGGCTGAACGGGCGCGAGCCGAAGAATCCCCGCGACGCCGACAGCGGCGAGGGATGCGGCGATTCGATCGAGACACAGTCGCTGCCGGCCAGCATGGGCTTCAGCGTCGAGGCGTCGCGGCCCCACAGAATGGCCACCATCGGCTGCCGGCGACCCACCAAGGCGCGGATCGCGCACTCGGTGACGGCCTCCCAACCCTTCCCACGATGGGATGCCGGGTTGCCCGGCGTAACGGTGAGTACGCGGTTGAGCAGCAGCACCCCGCGTTGCGCCCACGGCGTGAGGTCGCCGCAGGAAGGTGCCGGAAAGCCCAAGTCGCTGGCATATTCGGCGAAAATATTCTCCAGGCTTCGGGGCAGCGGCCGCACACCCGCGGCCACCGAGAAGCTCAGGCCGACAGCGTGTCCGGGCGTCGGATATGGGTCCTGGCCGACGATCAGCACGCGCACCTGGTCGAACGGAAAGCTAAAGGCGCGCAACACATTTTCTCCAGCCGGCAGGTAACCCCGGCCGTCGGCGATCTCCGCGCGGAGAAATTGCCCCATCTTGGCTACCTGTTCGCCGACGGGCTCCAGTGCGCTGGCCCAACCATCCTCGACGAGTTCACTTAGCGGCCGGGCGGTCACGCCAGCCCCTTCGCCAACAGCACCACCGTGTCCGTGCCGGAACGATTGTGCTTCGAAACCTCTTGGCAGACGGTCACCGGGTCACCCTAACGCCCAATTGCCCGGCTCCTTCTCGGCTAACTGAGCGGCGCACATCGTCACTGGGCAGACCCAAACGACTGCCAGCCCGCGTATCCGCGCCACTCCGCGCCGTCGACGAGCACCCTCGCCGGCCCGTCGAGCACTTGGCCGATCATGCGCCATCCCGCGGGTACCGAACCGGAGAATGCCGCGACCAGGGCATGGTCCTCTCCCCCGCCGAGCACCCAGGTCCACGGGTCGACACCCACCGCTTCGGCAGCAGCCAGCAGTGCCTGGCGATCGGCGCTCATCGCTTCGGTGCTCAAGTCCACGCTCACGCCGGACGCCTCGGCCATGTGCCTCAGGTCGCCGACCAAGCCATCAGACACGTCGATCATCGCCTGGGCGCCGGCCTCGGCCGCCACGCGACCCTGCCGGTAAGGCGGTTGCGGTACGAGGTGGCGCTGCCGCAAGTCATCGAATCGATCAATACCGTTGTGCCACAAGGCATATCCAGCAGCAGAGTATCCCAGCTGGCCGGCGACGGCGATCCGCGACCCGGGTCGCGCTCCGGACCGCAACACCGGCGGCCGGCCTGCCATATCGCCGAGCACGGTCATCGACACCACCCACTGCGGGCTGCTGACCAGATCTCCCCCGACGATCACGGCGCCAATCCGTCCGGCCTCGTCCCACATCCCGTCTGCCAGCGCGCTGACCTGTGCCGTCGGCGTTTCGGGCGGTGCGCCGAAGCCGACGACGAACGCGGTAACCCGTCCGCCCATCGCCTCGATATCGGCGGCGTTTTGCGCGACGGCCTTACGGCCGACATCGTGCGGTGTCGACCAGTCCAGCCGAAAGTGCCTGCCCTCGACGAGCATGTCCGTCGACACCAGCACACGACCGTCAGCGGCCAACACCACCGCGGCGTCGTCACCGGGTCCGAGAACGACATCGCCCGACTGGGACCGACCCCGAGTCAGCCGGTCGATCACCCCGAACTCGCCGATCTCGCCCAGCGTGCGATCGGATCCGCCGTTGCCCACATCACCTCCTCGCCGATCGGCGGTACGCGAACAACGGTAGGTTCTTCTCCGCCGACTTCGGGGAGTGTAAGCATCTTCGACGACGATGCGACTCGTGCGACAGGCAGAGTAGAAGGTGAGGCAATGGCTGACTCCGAGGGCCCGCCACGGGCGGTGCTGATCGCCGCATTGGTCGTGGCGATCGGTGCTCTCGGCGTCATTCTGGCGATCGCCGCGACCCGCCACTCCCCGCTGCAACCGGTGGCCATCCCCGCCGTTCCCGCGCCCCACGCCGACGATCCCGCGTGCCGGACGCTGCTCGCCGGGCTGCCAGCGCAACTCAGCGACTATCAGCGCGCCGCCACCGTGCAGCCGACGCCGGCCGGCACCGCCGCGTGGCGGGCGGCAAGCGACAGCCAACCGGTGGTGCTGCGGTGTGGAATCGATCGTCCGGCGGATTTCGTGGTCGGCTCGCCGATCCAGCTCGTCGACCGCGTCCAGTGGTTCAAAGAGGTCGCCGCCCAAGGTGTTGACGACGCCGGCCGCAGCACCTGGTACGCGGTCGACCGACCGGTCTACGTGGCGCTCACGCTGCCAGCGGGCTCCGGACCGACGCCGATCCAGCAGCTCTCCGAGCTGATCGACCGAACCATGCCAGCGCGGCCGATCAGCCCATCGCCGGCCGGTTAGCGCAGCCCCATCCCGCGCGCCAGCGCGGTGTCGACCATGGTCGACAACAAGCTCTGATAGTCCACGCCGCTGGCTGCCCACATCCGCGGGTACATCGAGATCGTGGTGAATCCGGGCATCGTGTTGACCTCATTGATCAACGGGCCGTCTTCGGTGAGGAAAAAGTCCACCCGCGCCAAGCCCTGGCAGTCGATCGCCTTGAACGCCCGAATCGCCAACTCACGCACCGCGTCGCTCACGTCGTCGTCGATCTTGGCGGGCACGTCGAGTTCGGCGGCGTCGTCAAGGTATTTGGTCGCGAAGTCGTAAAAAGATTCCTCGCGGCCGCGGACCCCGGCCACCCGGATCTCGCCGACGGTGCTGGCCTGCACTGTGCCGTCGGGGAATTCGAGTACGCCACACTCCAATTCACGGCCGACGACCGCGGACTCGACGATCACCTTCGGGTCGTGCTGGCGGGCGTGGGCGATGGCCGCGGGCAGCTCCTGCCAGCTGGTCACCCGGCTGACTCCGATCGACGAGCCGCCGCGCGCGGGTTTGACGAAAGCCGGAAGCCCCAGTCGTTCAAGCTGTTCGGCGTCCAGCGCCGGCTGCGACGGCCGCAACACCGCGTAGTCGCCGATCGGGAGCCCTTCGGCAACCAGCAGCTTCTTGGTGAACTCCTTGTCCATCCCCGCCGCGCTGGCCAGTACCCCGGCGCCGACGTAGGGCACGCCTGCGAGTTCGAGCAGACCCTGGATGGTGCCGTCTTCCCCGTACGGTCCGTGCAAGATCGGGAAGACCAGGTCGACCGAAGCCAACACCTCAGCCCCACCGGGCGACAGGGACACCAGCTGACCGGCCCGCTGCGGATCAGCCGTCAGAGCCAGCTCGGTGCCCGATTCGGAACTCACACCCGGCAACTGCCGATTGGTGATCGCCAGCGCGTCGGGATCACCGTCGGTGAGCACCCACGAGCCGTCCGGGGTGATGCCGACCGCGACCACCTCGAACCGCTCCGGATCCAAGTTGCGCAAAATGCTGCCCGCCGAGACGCAGGAGATGGCGTGCTCGTTGCTGCGTCCGCCGAAAACGACGGCGACCCGCACACGGCGGTGATCGGTCGTTCTGGACGGGAAGCGGGCGTTCACAACCTAGAGAGGCTACCGCCTGGCGCCGCGGTGCTGGTTACAAGGTCATTCCGGCTTGGTGCTGCGTCCCAGCAGCAGAGCCATCGCCTGATCCACCGACAATCCCTTATGGCAGACCCGGTGCACTGCGTCGGTAAGGGGCATCTCGACGTCATAGCTTGAAGCCAGTGCCAGCACCGACTCGCACGACGTCACCCCTTCGACGACATGGCCGCCCCGCGCCCGCAGCGCAGACTCCATCGTCCCGCCACGTCCCAGACATTCACCGAAGGTGCGGTTGCGCGAGCGGGGCGAGCTGCAGGTTGCCACCAGATCGCCCACCCCGGCCAGACCCGCCAGCGTCGCCCCTTTGGCTCCGACTGCGATCCCGAACCGCATGATCTCCGCGAGGCCACGGGTGACGATCGCCGCCGCGGTGTTTTCACCCAGACCCACCCCGGCCGCCATCCCGCAGGCCAGCGCGATGACGTTCTTGCAGGCACCGCCGACCTCGGTGCCGATGACGTCGGCATTGGTGTACGGCCGGAAGTATCCGGTGTTAAGCATGCGCTGCAGGGCAACCGCTCGACCGGAGTCGCTGCATGCGACGACGGTGGCGGTGGGTTGCTCGTCGGCGATCTCGCTGGCCAAGTTCGGCCCGGAAATGACCGCGACTTGCGACGGGTCGACACCGGTCACGGAAACAATGACCTGGCTCATCCGCATCAGCGTGCCCAACTCGATGCCCTTGGCCGCGCTGACCAGGGTCGCGCGCTGGGCGAACAGCCCGGCCCACTGTTGAACGTTGGTCCGCATCGTCTGCGCGGGTACGGCCAGTAGCACCGTCGTCGCCCCGCGAAGTGCTTCATCCGCATCTCCGGTGGCCCGGATTCCCGCCGGCAACTGCACACCAGGCAGGTAGTCGGGGTTATGCCGGCTGGCGTTGATTTCCGCGGCGACGTCGGATCGCCGCGCCCACAACGTGACCTCACCGCCCGCGTCGGCGAGCAGCTTGGCGAGCGCCGTCCCCCATGCGCCGGCCCCCATTACCGCTGTCGTGCTGGCCATGGTCTGCATTGGTTCCTGTCCGTCGATATCCGCTAACTGCCGGCGTTTCACCGTAGCCCAGCGACGATGCAGATCGCCCGGCGATCGACACTGGCAGGATGTACACATGAGCGGCAGCCGAGCCGACGCCGGGGGTGATGTCGGCTTGATCGTCGCCGTCAAGCGGCTGGCCGCCGCCAAGACCCGGCTGGCGCCGGTGTTCTCGGCAGCGACGCGGGAGAAAGTGGTGCTGGCCATGCTGGTCGACACCCTCACCGCCGCGGCAAGGGTCGGCTCCGTCAGCCGCATGACCGTCATCACGCCCGACGACGTCGCGGCCGCCGCGGCGGCCGAACTCGGCGCTGACGTGCTTTCCGATCCCACCCCGGACGGCCACTCGGACCCGCTGAATAACGCGATCGCCGCCGCCGAGCGGGTGGTGTCCGAATCAGTCTCGAATATCGTTGTGCTGCAAGGAGATCTACCGGCACTGCAGACGCAGGAACTCGCCGAGGCGATTGCTGCGGCACGTCACCATGAGCGTAGTTTCGTCGCCGACCGACTCGGCACGGGTACCGCGGCGCTGTGTGCATTCGGAACCACGCTCGACCCGCGGTTCGGGTCGGACTCCTCGGCCCGGCATCGACGTTCGGGCGCGATCGAGCTCACCGGGGCGTGGCCGGGACTGCGCTGCGACATCGACACGCCGGATGATTTGGCGGTCGCGCGCCGTCTCGGCATAGGGCCTGCGACCAGCAGGGCGGTCGGAGCGCCGTCACACCAGCGCAGGTAACGACGGGTAAACAGCTCCTCAACGGCAAATGGACGGCAGCTAGTCGGTGGCAGCACCCCCCGGTGATGAGGAATGATCACAAGGGTGACCGATATTGAAGCTCCGGACACAGCAATCGCCGCCACCGCTGCCGAGACGCTCGCGTGGCGACAGGGTGACTCAGCACCGGGTGCGCCGCCCGCCGCCACAGCCGCCGCAGTCGAGGGCACACTTCCAGAGAACCGCTACCTCAACCGGGAACTGAGCTGGCTGGACTTCAACGCGCGCGTCCTGGCACTTGCCGAGGACACCTCGCTGCCATTGCTGGAACGGGCGAAGTTCCTGGCGATCTTCGCCTCCAACCTCGACGAGTTCTATATGGTTCGCGTCGCCGGCCTGAAGCGGCGCGACGAGATGGGTCTATCGGTGCGCTCCGCGGACGGTCTGACACCACGCGAGCAGCTGCGCCGGATCGGCGAGCAGACCCAGCAGATCGCCAGCCGGCACGCACGTGTCTTCCTCGACTCGGTGCGGCCCGGGTTGGCCGAGGAAGGTATCCACATCGTCACGTGGGCCGATCTGGACCAAGCTGAACGCGACCAGCTGTCGACGTACTTCAACGAGCAGGTTTTCCCCGTCCTTACTCCGCTGGCCGTGGATCCCGCTCACCCGTTCCCGTTCGTCAGCGGCCTGAGCCTGAACCTGGCAGTCACCGTCAAACAGCCGGAGGACGGCGGTCAGCACTTCGCTCGGGTCAAGGTGCCCGACAACGTCGATCGCTTCGTCGAGCTCGGCGACAGGGAGGGCGCGCAAGCGTCAGCCGGTAAACGAGAAGTCCGCTTTTTGCCGATGGAAGAGCTGATCGCGGCCTTCCTGCCGACGTTGTTCCCCGGTTTGGAGATCGTCGAGCATCACGCGTTCCGCATTACCCGCAACGCCGATTTCGAGGTCGACGAAGATCGCGACGAGGATCTACTGCAGGCACTCGAGCGGGAACTGGCCCGTCGACGATTCGGCTCACCGGTGCGCCTCGAGGTCGCCGACGACATGACCGAGCGCATGTTGGAGCTGCTGCTGCGGGAACTCGACGTCCATCCCGGCGACGTCATCCAAGTGCCGGGGCTGCTTGATCTCTCGTCGCTGTGGCAGATCTACGACGTCGACCGGCCGGCACTGAAGGATCCCGCATTTGTTCCGGCCACCAACCCCGCATTCGCCGACCGGGAAACGCCGAAGAGCATCTTCGCGACGCTGCGCGAGGGTGACGTGTTGGTTCACCATCCCTATGACTCGTTCTCCACTAGCACGCAACGGTTCATCGAGCTGGCCGCCGCCGACCCCAACGTGCTGGCGATCAAACAGACGCTGTATCGCACCTCCGGTGATTCACCGATCGTGCGGTCCCTCATCGAAGCCGCGGCAGCCGGAAAGCAAGTAGTGGCGCTGGTGGAAATCAAGGCGCGGTTCGACGAGCAAGCCAACATCAGGTGGGCACGAGCACTCGAGCAGGCGGGAGTCCATGTGGCCTACGGCATGGTCGGCTTGAAAACGCATTGCAAAACTTGTCTGGTGGTGCGCCGCGAAGGCTCGACGATCCGGCGGTACTGCCACATCGGGACCGGCAACTACAACAGCAAGACCGCGCGGCTCTACGAGGACATCGGCCTGCTGACCGCCAGCCCCGAGATCGGCGCCGACCTGACCGACCTGTTCAACTCGCTGACCGGATATTCGCGCAAGCTGTCCTACCGCAACCTTTTGGTCGCCCCGCACGGGATCCGCGCGGGCATCATCGAACGCGTCAATCGGGAGATTGCCGCCCAGCAGGAGACCGGGAACGGGCACATCCGGCTCAAGATGAATGCCCTTGTCGACGAACAGGTCATCGATGCGCTCTACCGCGCATCGCAAGCCGGGGTGCCCGTCGAAGTCGTGGTGCGCGGAATTTGTGCACTGCGCCCCGGCGTACCGGGATTCTCCGAAAACATCACCGTGCGCTCGATTCTCGGCCGTTTTCTGGAGCACTCACGGATCATCCACTTCCGCTCCATCGACGAATTCTGGATCGGCAGCGCCGACATGATGCACCGTAACCTCGATCGGCGGGTCGAAGTGCTGGCTCAAGTCAAAGACCCCCGACTGACCGCACAACTGAACGACATCTTCGAGTCCGCGCTGGACCCCGCCACGCGCTGCTGGGAACTGGGATCGGAAGGACAATGGACGGCATTGCCGCGAGCCGGCCACACAGTTCGCGACCACCAGGTGTCGCTGATGGAACGGCACCGCAGTTCCTGACTGAAGCTCCACCCTTGACCTTATGGCCACAGGGTCCCGCGGGCCCGAATTGACCTGCAGGAGTTTAGGTGTCGACACAATCCTCGGCGAGCAAGATCGTTCATGCCGCCGGTGCGGTGCTTTGGCGACCCGGGCACCGCGAATCCGCGGCAGAAATTGCGGTGATCCACCGCCCGCGATATGACGACTGGTCGCTGCCCAAAGGCAAAGTCGATCCCGGCGAGACCGAACCGGTCACTGCGGTGCGTGAGGTGTTCGAAGAGACCGGGCACCATGTGCACCTCGGCCGTCGGATCGCAACGGTGACCTATCCGATCGAACAACGCACCAAGAAGGTGCGGTACTGGTCAGCACGAAGCCTCGGCGGCAGTTTCGTCCCAAGCAACGAAGTCGACGACTTGGTCTGGCTATCGGCCCCCGCCGCGATCAAAAAGGTGTCTTACGCATACGATCGAAAAGTATTGCGTCGGTGGGCCAAACAACCGGCAGACACCCAAACGGTGCTAGTCGTCCGGCACGGCACTGCGGGCAGCAAGTCCCGATTCTCCGGTGACGACAAAATACGACCATTGGACAAGAAGGGCCGTGCGCAGGCCGAGGCACTCGTCGGACAGCTGTCGACCTTCGGTCCCACCGATGTGTACGCCGCCGATCGCGTGCGATGCCATCAGACTGTGGAGCCGCTCGCCGAGGAGCTGGGTGTGACGATCTGCAATGAGCCGACACTGACCGAAGAGGCTTACGCCGAGAACCCTAAACGCGGTCGACGGCGAGTTCTGCAGATTGCCGACTTGCACCGCACGCCAGTGATCTGCACGCAGGGCAAGGTGATTCCGGACCTGATCGAGTGGTGGTGCGAACGCGACGGGGTCCGCCCGGACAAGTCCCGCAACCGCAAAGGCAGCACGTGGGTGCTGTCGCTGGCGGACGGCCGTCTAGTAGCAGCCGATCACATCGGCAGTGCACTGGCCACCAACGTGTTGACCTAGCACACAGATTCGCCGCGGAGCGTCTCGATGGAGCCGCCTCCGCGGCGAATCTGCGTTTTGATGCGGTTAGCGCCTACCGGCGGCCGCGGCGGGCCGCGGCCTTCTTGGCCGGCGCCTTGGCGGCAGCCTTCTTGACGACAGCCTTCCTAACGGCCTTCTTAGCAGCGGACCGTTTCACGGCTTTCTTCACCGCGGCCTTCTTCACTGCCTTGCGGGCCACAGCCCTCGTGGCGGCCTTCTTCACCACGGCCTTCTTCACGGCCTTGCGGGCCACAGCCCTCGTGGCGGCTTTCTTCACCGCGGCCTTCTTCACGGCCTTGCGGGCCACAGCCTTCTTGGCGGCCTTCTTCACCACGGCCTTCTTCACGGCCCCGCTCGCGACAACACCTCGCTTCACTGCTGGTCCTTCCGCTGGGAGACGCTGCGCGCCAGAAACAACCGCTTTGAATTGTGCGCCGGGCCGAAACGCCGGCACGGAGGTTGGCTTCACCTTTACCGTCTCGCCGGTGCGGGGATTGCGGGCCACGCGCGCCGCGCGACGCCGCTGCTCGAATACACCGAACCCGGTAATGGTGACGCTGTCGCCCTTGTGTACTGCGCGCACAATCGTGTCGACGACATTCTCGACGGCGGCGGTTGCCGACCGACGGTCCGAGCCCAATTTATCTGTGAGCACATCAATGAGCTCTGCTTTGTTCATCCAAAACCCTCCGAAGCTAGTGGCCCTCGTTGGACCGACTAGAAGACACGGTAAACCCTCAGGTGCCTGATTTCCAAGAGCCACGCGCAATTTCAATGGTTCCTGGCGAACTTTTTAGGAATCCGCTTGCCGCGCTTGGCCGGTGGCAAACCCGTCAAATAAGCCCGTGCGACGGCCGAAATTCGGGCCCGATCGAGCCGTTAGGAAGTGGGCAGCGTCTTCGGTTTCCAGGCCGGCCGAGCTGCCTCGAAAACCTCGATCTGATCGCGTTTCCGCAGCGTAAGGGCTATATCGTCGAGACCTTCCAGTAGACGCCAGGCGGTGTAATCGTCAATCTTGAACGGCACCACCACCGTTCCCGCGGCCACATTCCGATCTTGAAGATTGACAGTGATTTCCAACCCGGGGCTGCCCTCGATGAGCTTCCAGAGCAGTTCCACATCGTCTTGAGCAACTTCGGCAGCCAGCAGCCCCGACTTCCCCGCATTGCCCCGAAAAATGTCGCCGAACCGCGACGAGATCACTACCCGGAATCCGTAGTCCATAAGCGCCCACACCGCGTGCTCGCGGGAGGATCCGGTGCCGAAATCGGGTCCGGCGACCAGTACTGAACCCCTGTCGAACGGGCTGAGATTGAGCACAAAGGACGGATCGCTCCGCCACGTCGCGAACAACCCGTCCTCGAAACCCGTTCGGGTCACCCGCTTCAAATAGACCGCGGGAATGATCTGATCAGTGTCGACATTGGACCGCCGCAGCGGCACTCCGATACCCGTGTGGGTGTGAAAGGCGTCCATTGGATTTCTCCCTTCGTCAGTTCAAGTCGGCCGGGGCGGAGAGTTTCCCGCGCACCGCGGTGGCGGCGGCGACCGCCGGTGACACCAAATGTGTACGGCCGCCTTTGCCCTGGCGCCCTTCGAAGTTGCGGTTTGACGTTGCCGCGCAGCGCTCCCCCGGCGCGAGCTGGTCTGGATTCATGCCCAAACACATCGAGCAGCCGGCCTGACGCCATTCGGCGCCGGCGGCCGTGAAGATCTCGCCCAGCCCTTCGCTTTCGGCCTCCGCGCGGACCCGCATCGACCCCGGCACGATCAGCATCCGTACTCCGTCGGCAACTTTTCGGCCCCGCAATATGTCGGCCACCGCACGCAAATCCTCGATGCGGCCGTTGGTGCAGGATCCGACGAACACCGCGTCAACAGCTATCTCGCGCATCGGGAGTCCGGGCCGAAGGTCCATGTACGCCAGCGCTTTCTCGGCGGTCTGTCGCTCGTTGTCATCGGTCATCAGCTCGGGGTCAGGTACCGCGGCCCCCAACGGCACTCCTTGCCCTGGATTGGTCCCCCAGGTCACAAACGGGGTCAACGAGGCGGCGTCCACATAGACCTCGGTGTCGAACTCGGCGCCGTCGTCGGTTCGCAGCTGGTCCCAATAGGACAGCGCCGCATCCCACTGCGCGCCGGTCGGGCAATGCGGACGGCCGCGCAAGTACTCGTACGTGGTGGCATCGGGTGCCACCATTCCGGCCCGGGCTCCGGCCTCGATACTCATGTTGCAGACCGTCATCCTGGCCTCCATCGAGAGCGATTCGATGGCGCTGCCGCGATATTCGATGACATGGCCTTGGCCACCGCCGGTGCCGATCTTGGCGATCACCGCAAGGATGATGTCCTTGGCCGTCACCCCGGCCGGCAATTGCCCGTCGACGTTGACCGCCATGGTCTTGAACGGTCGCAGTGGAAGTGTCTGGGTGGCCAGCACATGTTCGACCTCGGAAGTTCCGATGCCCATTGCCAATGCGCCGAATGCGCCGTGCGTTGACGTGTGGCTGTCACCGCACACGATCGTCATTCCCGGCTGCGTCAGACCCAACTGCGGGCCGACGACGTGCACGATGCCCTGATCGATATCGCCCATCGGGTACAGGCGGATTCCGAATTCCGCGCAGTTGCGCCGCAGCGTCTCGACCTGGTTGCGAGAAACGGGATCAGCGATCGGCTTGTCAATGTCGATCGTCGGCACGTTGTGATCTTCGGTGGCGAGCGTCAATTCGGGACGGCGCACCGGGCGGCCGGCCAGGCGCAGACCGTCAAAGGCCTGCGGACTGGTCACCTCATGTACCAGGTGCAGATCGATGTAAATCAGGTCGGGCTCGGTGCCACCGCCGGAGGCCACCACATGGTCGTCCCAAACCTTCTCCGCCAGCGTGCGCGGGCGCCCGGCATCGTCATGGGCTGAAGTTTTCGTCACGAGGTCATCCCAATTCCTTGATCTCACTATGCGAGACGTTAGTATCTCTCTGTGAGACAGGATAGCGGTATCGGCGTCCTCGACAAAGCTGTGGGGGTGCTGCACACGATCGCGGAATCACCATGCGGGTTGGCCGAATTATGCGATCGCACGGGTCTGCCCAGGGCCACCGCACACCGATTGGCCGCCGGCTTGGAAGTTCATCGCCTGCTGGCTCGCGACGGCGAGGGTCGTTGGCGTCTGGGTCCGGCGGTCAGCGAGCTGGCCGCCCAGGTCAACGACCCTCTACTGGCGGCCAGCGCGGCGGTGCTGCCGCGGCTGCGCGAGATCACCGGCGAGAGCGTGCAGCTGTACCGCCGCGAGGGCAGCTCGCGGATTTGCATCGCCGCGATGGAACCGCCTGCAGGCCTTCGCGATACCGTTCCGGTCGGGGCGCGCCTGCCGATGACGGCGGGTTCTGGCGCCAAGGTGCTGCTGGCCTACAGCGACGACGCCACCCGGGCAGCGGTACTGCCCGCCGCGAAATTCAGCGACCGCGCGCTGACCGAAGTCCGGCGCCGCGGTTGGGCGCAGAGCGCAGCCGAGCGCGAGCCCGGAGTTGCCAGCGTGTCGGCCCCGGTGCGCGACGCCCACGGCGCGGTGATCGCTGCCATCTCGGTGTCGGGTCCGATTGACCGCATGGGCCGCCGCCCGGGCGAGCGCTGGGCGGCCGATCTGCTGGCAGCTGCCGACGCCCTGACTCGCCGGCTGTGATTCGCACCGCATTGCCCGCCGTTCGGGCCTGCATCCGCGACCTGAGACACTGTCGCCATGGGAACCAACCAGCGTGCGCAGATCCTCATGTCCGAGACGGAGATCGCGGACTTCGTCACCAGTAGCCGCACCGGCACGCTGGCCACCATCGGTCCGGACGGGCAGCCGCATTTGACCGCGATGTGGTACGGGGTGGTCGACGGCGAGATCTGGTTGGAGACCAAGGCCAAGTCGCAGAAGGCCGTCAACCTCAAGCGCGATCCGCGAGTGAGCTTTCTGCTCGAGGACGGCCAAACCTACGACACCCTGCGCGGTGTGTCCTTCGAGGGCGTCGCCGAGATCGTGGACGATCCGGACGCGATATTCCGAGTCGGAGTCAGTGTGTGGGAGCGCTACACCGGCCCGTACAGCGACGAGATGAAACCCGCGGTGGACATGATGATGAATAAGCGGGTCGCCGTGCGCATCGTCAGCCGTCGCACTCGCTCATGGGACCACCGCAAGCTTGGAATACCCCACATGCCGGTGGGTGGCTCAACCGCGCCTGCCGCCGGCCAGCGCGAACAGCTCGCGTCTGGATAAGTAGCCCCGATGGGATTCGAACCCACGCTACCGCCGTGAGAGGGCGGCGTCCTAGGCCGCTAGACGACGGGGCCAGAACCGATCCGAGCAGCCAGCATAGCTCACTGAGGTACGCCCACCTAATCGCTTGCGGTGGACAAACTTTGCTGGGGTACCAGGACTCGAACCTAGAATGGCTGAACCAGAATCAGCTGTGTTGCCAATTACACCATACCCCATTGGCTGCCTAAAACGGCTGGTCAGAGGCTTTCCCGCGGACGCTACGCGGTGGTGCGGCACTGCTGCCAACCGTTGTGGGCCGACGTGCAGACTACCAAACAAACTCCTCGCATCTCACGTGCGCCCGACCCGGTCGCGGCCTTCCCGCGGCCACTGCGACTGCGGCGGCATCGTTGTCCAGCGTTATCGAGCAGAGCGAATGCGGCCGACATCCGCGATACCGGTGGGTGACAGTCAGAACCCGACCCGCTCGTCGGCCGCTATGATTACGACTTTCCTTTTCGCACAACGGGATTCGATAATGTTCCGATTCCCGTGACGGTGATGCCGACGCTGTCGCCGTCCTCGATGGGTCCAACGCCTGCGGGTGTACCGGTCAATATGAGATCGCCCGGCAGCAATGTCATGACCGCCGAGACCCATTCCACGATCGCACCAACGTCGTGGATCATCAACGAGGTACGGCTGTGCTGTTTGACCTCGCCGTTGACTTCGGTGCGCAGTTCCAGATCGGCTGGGTCGATGTCGCTGACGATCCACGGCCCGACCGGGCAGAACGTGTCGTGGCCCTTCGCCCGTGTCCATTGGCCATCGGCCTGCTGCTGGTCGCGGGCCGACACGTCGTTGGCGATCGTGTAGCCGAGGATGCTCTCGGCCGCATCCGCAGCCGCGACGTCCTTGCAGGGCCGACTGATAACGGCCGCCAACTCGCCCTCGAAATGCACGGGCGATGCGTTGGCCGGCAATCGAATCGGCACATTCGGCCCGATGATCGCGGTATTGGGTTTCAGGAAAATCACCGGGTCGGCCGGCGCGGCACCGCCCATCTCGGCGATGTGATCGGCGTAGTTCTTGCCGATACAGACCACCTTGCTGGCCAGCATCGGGGCCAGCAGTCGCACGTCGGCCAGCGGCCAGGAGCGGCCGGTGAAAGTCGGGGTGCCAAACGGGTGCTCGGCGATCTCGCGGGCAGTCATCCCGCCGGTCTCGTCCGGCTCGCCTTCGATGCTGACGAACGCGACGCCATCAGGACTGGCAATTCGGCCAAGGCGCATTTGCCCGAGCCTAGTGAGGTACCGGCGGGATCTACGCAGCCGGGCCGGGTTTCGCTTTAGCCCCAGCATTCACATCGCTGTGCGAGCATGGATTGATGCCGACGGACCCGACTGGCACGGCCGGACTCAGTGCGGGCCGACGCTGGTCGATCGTCGTCGTCTCGCTGGTGGTGACGGCGAGCGTCTTCGTCTTCATCAACGGCGTCGCGTTCATGATCCCCGCCCTAGAGGAGGATCGGGGCACGCCGCTGGCCGAGGCCGGCTTGCTGTCGTCGATGCCGAGCTTCGGCATGGTCGCGACGCTGATTCTGTGGGGCTATCTGCTCGACAGGGTGGGCGAACGCATCGTGCTGACGATCGGCTCGGCACTGACCGCGGCAGCGGCCTACGCGGCCACGACGGTTCACACCATGGTGTCGTTCGCTGCGCTGCTGTTCGTCGGCGGCATGGCGGCCGCCAGCTGCAACTCGGCCGGTGGTCGGCTGGTCTCCGGGTGGTTTCCGCCCGAGCAACGCGGTCTGGCGATGGGTGTTCGCCAGACCGCGCAGCCGCTGGGAATTGCACTCGGCGCGCTGGTCATTCCCGAGCTCGCTGAGCGCAGCCGGTCGGCGACCTCTGCCCTGATATTTCCGGCCGTGCTGTGCGCGGTGTCGGCGGTGCTCAGCGTTGTGGCCATCACCGATCCGCCGCGCAAGGAATGGGACGAGGCCACCGAAAAGGAGCTGGCCAACCCCTACCGCGGATCGTGGGTGCTGCGGCGGATTCACGCGGTCTCAGCGCTGCTGATGGTGCCGCAAACGGTGACCGTGACATTCATGCTGATCTGGCTGATCACGAATTACCGGTGGTCGATCACATCGGCGGGAGCAGTGGTCACGCTGTCACAGCTGCTCGGGGCCGCGGGCCGGGTTGCGGTCGGGCGGTGGTCGGATCGGGTCGGCTCCCGGCTACGTCCGGTGCGCATCATGGCCGTGGCGGGTGTCCTGGTGTTGGCCGGGTTGGCGTGGGCCGATCAGCTGCGCTCGTCCTTGGCCGTACCGCTGATGGTCGTGGCGTCGGTGGTCGCGGTGCTCGACAACGGGCTGGAATCCACCGCGATCACCGAATACGCCGGACCGTTCTGGAGCGGACGCGCGCTGGGCCTGCAGAACACCTATCAGCGGGTGATGGCAGCCGGAGCGCCGCCGGTGTTCGGTCAGCTGATCGCCTCCCACGGTTACCCGTTGGCATTCCTGGGCTGCGGTCTTTTCCCGCTGCTGGCGGTGCCGATCGTGCCGGTCAAGACACTGCCGCCCGGGCTGGAGACTAGAGCGCGGACGCTATCCGTTCGCCGACTTCGGCGGTGGATTGCTGTCCGGTCGGGCGACTGGCCAGATGGGACGCCACGGCCCGGTCCACTCGCGCGGCGGCAGCGTCTTCGCCGACGTGGGAAAGCAGCAGCGCCACCGACATGATCGCGGCGGTCGGATCGGCGATCCCCTTACCGGCGATGTCGGGTGCGCTGCCGTGCACCGGCTCGAACATCGACGGGTTGGTCCGGGTTGCGTCGATGTTGCCGCTGGCCGCGAGCCCAATACCGCCGCACACGGCGGCGGCCAAGTCGGTGATGATGTCGCCGAACAGGTTGTCGGTGACGATGACGTCGAAGCGGCCCGGATCGGTCACCAGGTGGATGGTCGCAGCGTCGACGTGCTGATAGGCCACCTCGACCTCCGGATACTTCTCGCCGATCTCCTGCACGGTTCGTGACCACAGTGACCCGGCGAACGTCAACACGTTGGTCTTGTGCACCAGGGTCAGGTGCTTGCGACGCTGCCGAGCGCGCTCGAACGCGTCTTCCACAACACGGCGGACACCGAACGCCGTGTTGATACTGACCTCGGTGGCCACTTCATGGGCAGTGCCGCCCCGGATCACGCCGCCGGTCCCGGTGTAGGGACCCTCCGTACCCTCGCGGATCACCACGAAATCGATGTCAGGGTCACCGCTCAGAGGGCTACGCACGCCCGGATACAGCCGCGCCGGCCGCAGGTTGACGTGGTGGTCCAGCTCGAAGCGCAGCCGTAGCAGCAGACCCCGCTCCAGCAGACCACTGGGCACCGACGGATCGCCGATCGCACCCAACAGGATTGCGTCGTGGACCCGCAATTCGGGAAGCACCGAATCGGGCAGCACTTCACCGGTGGCGTGGAATCGCCTGGCCCCCAGGTCGTAATCGGTCTTCTCGACCCCCGGCAGCACCGCGTCGAGAATCTTGACCGCCTCCCCGATTACCTCCGGCCCGATCCCGTCGCCGGCAATCACGGCCAACTTCACGACAGGTCAACCACTTCGAGCTTGTTGGCAGCCACGGCGGACCTGATCTCCGAGCGGACATCGGCGGGGACGTCGCGGTCCAAGCGCAGCAGGATCGTCGCGGCGGGGCCCTCGGCGTCCTCGGACAGTTGCGCGGCCTGGATGTTCACGCCCGCGGTGCCGAGCAGGGTGCCGATCTTGCCCAGCGCTCCGGGCTGGTCGGCGTAGTTGATGACGAGGTTGATGCCCTGGGCGCGCAGGTCGAAGTTGCGACCGTTGATCTGCACGATCTTTTCCACCTGCTGCGGACCAGACAACGCTCCGGCCACGTTGACCACCGAGCCGTCGGAAGCGACGGCGCGGACGTCGACGACGCTGCGGTGGTTGGGGCTTTCGGTGGCGGTGCTGATGTCGGCGGCAACGCCGCGTTCTTCGGCTATCGCCGGGGCGTTGACGAATGTCACCTGGTCCTCGATGACCGCGGAGAACAGGCCGCGCAGCGCCGAAAGCCGCAGCACCTCAACGTCTTCCGCGGCGAGCTCACCGCGCACCTGCACCGACAGTGAAGTCGGCAGTTCCTCGGAGAGCACGGCGGCCAGTACGCCGAGCTTGCGTACCAAGTCCAGCCAGGGCGACACCTCCTCGCTGACCACCCCGCCGCCGACGTTGACTGCGTCGGGAACGAACTCACCGGCTAGCGCCAGCTTGACGCTGGCCGCCACGTCAGTGCCGGCGCGGTCCTGGGCCTCCTCGGTCGACGCCCCGAGGTGGGGAGTGACGACAACTTGCGGCAGGTCGAACAGCGGGCTGTCGGTGCACGGCTCGGTGCTGAACACGTCGATGCCCGCGGCCCGGACATGTCCGCTGGTGACCGCCTCGGCCAGCGCCGCCTCGTCGACCAGCCCGCCGCGCGCGGCGTTGACGATGATCACGCCCGGCTTGGTCTTGGCCAGTGCTTCTTTGTCGATCAAACCCGCGGTCTCAGGCGTCTTGGGCAGATGCACCGAGATGAAGTCGGCCCGGCCTAGCAGCTCTTCGAGGCTCAGCAGCTCGATGCCCAGCTGCGCTGCCCGCGCCGCCGACACATACGGGTCGTAAGCCACGATATGGGCGCCGAACGCGGCCAGCCGCTGGGCGACCAGCTGACCGATGCGGCCCAGCCCGACGACTCCGACGGTCTTGCCGAAGATCTCGGTGCCGGAGAAAGACGAGCGCTTCCAGGTGTGGGCGCGCAATGAGGCGTCAGCCGCGGTGATCTGGCGGGCCGCGGCCAGCAGCAGCGCCAAGGCGTGCTCGGCGGCGCTGTGGATGTTCGATGTCGGGGCGTTGACGACCAGCACACCGCGTTCGGTGGCCGCGTCGACGTCGACGTTATCCAAACCGACCCCGGCGCGCGCGACGATCTTGAGCTTGGGCGCCGCGCCCAACACCTCCGCGTCGACGGTGGTGGCCGAGCGCACCAGCAGCGCGTCGGCCTCAGGCACCGCCGCCAGCAGTTTCTCTCGGTCCGGGCCGTCGACCCAGCGCACTTCGATGTCGTCACCCAGCGCGGCGACGGTTGATTCGGCAAGTTTGTCAGCGATCAGAACGACAGGCAGGCTCACGCGGCCAGCCTAATGGTGTTGGTTGACGCGTTTTCGAGCGGTTCGCTCCGGACCCCCGCGACATCACGCACCGGGCTCAAACGCGCACTCGGCATCACCCACGACGCTTAGGGATGCTTAGGATGACGCCGTGACGAAGCTCGCGATCATCTATTACTCAGCAACCGGCCACGGAACGACGATGGCCAAACACGTCGCTGCAGCAGCCGAGTCGGCGGGCGCCGAAGTCCGGGTGCGACACGTTACCGAAACCCACGACCCGGAATCGTTCGCCCATAACCCTGCCTGGACGGCCAACTATGAAGCCAGCAAGGATCTTCCCGCGGCCACCGCCGACGACATCGTGTGGGCCGACGCGGCGATCTTCGGCTCACCGACCCGGTTCGGCTCGCCCGCAGCTCAATTGCGCACCTTCATCGATTCGCTGGGCGGGCTGTGGGCCGAAGGCAAGCTGGCCGACAAGGTGTACGCCGGCTACACGTCCTCTAACACACTGCACGGCGGCCACGAGACAACCCTGCTTTCGCTGTACATCACCCTGATCCATTGGGGCGGCATCATCGTGCCGCCGGGATACACCGACCCGTGCAAGTTCGTCGACGGCAATCCGTACGGGGCGAGCCTGGTCGCCACCCACGACAACATCCACGAGTTCGATGACGCAACCTCCAACGCCCTCGACCACTTGGCCCGCCGGGTGGTGTCGACCGCCGACCGCCTCACCTCGTAGCGAGCGGCTACGCGGTCTCGGTGATCGGGCGGTCGACCCAGCTCATCAGGTCGCGCAGCTTCTTGCCGACGACCTCGATGGGATGCTCAGCGTTTTCCTTGCGCAGCGCCTCGAGCTGCTTGTTGCCGCCCTCGACGTTGGCGACGAGCTTTTTGACGAAGCTGCCGTCCTGAATGTCGCGCAGGATTCCGCGCATCCGCTCCTTGGCGTCGGCGTCGATGACTCGCGGCCCCGACAGATACCCGCCGAACTCGGCGGTGTCGGACACCGAGTAGTTCATCCGCGCGATGCCGCCCTCGTACATCAGATCGACGATCAGCTTGAGCTCGTGCAGCACCTCGAAGTAGGCCATCTCCGGCGGGTAGCCCGCCTCGACCATCACGTCGAAACCGGCTTTCACCAATTCCTCGGTGCCACCGCACAATACGGCCTGTTCGCCGAACAGGTCAGTTTCCGTTTCGTCTTTGAAGGTCGTCTTGATGACACCGGCCCGGGTGCCACCGATGCCCTTGGCGTAGGACAGCGCCAGCGCCTCGCCGTTACCGGTCGGGTCTTGGTCGACGGCGATCAGACAGGGCACACCCTTGCCGTCGACGAACTGGCGACGCACCAAGTGCCCCGGACCTTTCGGCGCGACCATCGCGACGGTGACCTCGGCAGGCGGCTTGATCAAGTCGAAGTGGATGTTGAGTCCATGACCGAAGAACAACGCGTCGCCGGGCTTCAGATTCGGCTCGATCTCGTTCTTGAAGATGTCGGCCTGGGCGGTGTCGGGCGCCAGCAGCATGATCACGTCGGCCCACTTGGCGACCTCGGCAGGGGTGTCGACGTCCAGGCCCTGCTCCTCGACTTTGGCCCGGGACTTCGAGCCCTCCTTCAGGCCGACGCGCACCTGAACTCCGGAGTCGCGCAGGCTCAGTGAGTGCGCGTGTCCCTGACTGCCGTATCCGATGACGCCGACCTTGCGGCCCTGGATGATCGACAGGTCCGCATCGTCGTCGTAGAACATCTTTAATGCCTCGGATGGCACTTCAATATCTCCTTCTTGGTTGGGCTTCTCGAAGCGTGCGAACTTACTTGGCGGCGCCGATGCCGCGCGGACCGCGGGACAACGACACCAGTCCCGATTGGGCGATTTCGCGAATACCGAAAGGTTCCAGCACCCGCAGCAGTGCCTCGAGCTTGCCGCGGTCACCGGTGGCCTCGATGGTCAGCGATTCCGGTGATACGTCAATCACCTTGGCGCGGAACAGATTTACTGCTTCGATCACCTGGCTGCGGGTACCGGCGTCGGCCCGTACTTTGATCAGCGCCAACTCCCGGGCCACCGAGTTGTCCTCGTCCTGCTCGATGATCTTGATGACGTTGATCAGCTTGTTGAGCTGCTTGGTGACCTGCTCGAGCGGAGTTTGCTCGGCGGAGACCACGATGGTCATCCGCGACATGTCTTTCTGCTCAGTGGCACCGACCGCCAACGACTCGATGTTGAAACCGCGCCGGGAGAACAACGCCGCTACCCGCGCGAGCACACCGGGTTTATCTTCGACCAGCACCGACAACGTGTGCGTCTTCGCGTACATCAGTCGTGCCCTTCGCTTTCGTGATCGAACAGGGGGCGAATGCCGCGGGCGGCCTGGATCTCGTCATTGCTGGTCCCGGCGGCCACCATCGGCCACACCTGCGCGTCGGCGCCGACGACGAAGTCGATCACCACCGGACGGTCGTTGATCGCGCGCGCCTGGTTGATCACGTCGACGACGTCCTCTTCACGCTCGCAACGCAATCCGACGCAGCCCAAAGCGTCGGCCAGCTTCACGAAGTCCGGGATGCGGCGCGAGTGCGTGGCCAGGTCGGTCTGTGAATAGCGCCCCTGGTAGAACAGGCTCTGCCATTGCCGCACCATACCCAGGCTGCCGTTGTTGATCAGCGCGACCTTGATCGGCGCGCCTTCGATCGCGCAGGTCGCCAGCTCCTGGTTGGTCATCTGGAAGCAGCCATCACCGTCGACCGCCCACACCTCGGCCTCCGGGCGGGCAATCTTGGCGCCCATGGCCGCCGGGATGGCGAAACCCATGGTGCCCAGGCCGCCCGAGTTTATCCAGGTGCGCGGGTTTTCGAAGGAGATGAACTGCGCCGCCCACATCTGGTGCTGGCCGACACCGGCGACGTACACCGCGCCCGGACCGGCGATCTCACCCAACTTCTCGATGACGTACTCCGGACTCAGGCTGCCGTCGCTCTGCGGCCCGTAGCTCAGCGGATACGTGGACTGCACGCCGTGCAGATACTCCCACCAGTCGCCGATGTCGATGGTGCCGGGTGTGCCATCGTGGCGCAGGGCCGCGATGAGCTCGGTGATGACGGCTTTGACGTCACCGACGATCGGGACGTCGGCGTTCCGGTTCTTGCCGATCTCGGCCGGGTCGATATCGGCGTGGATGACCTTGGCCTCCGGAGCGAAGGAGTCGAGCTTTCCGGTCACCCGGTCGTCGAAGCGGGTGCCCAGCGCAATCAGCAGGTCGCTGCGCTGTAGCGCCGCCACCGCCGCCACCGTGCCGTGCATGCCCGGCATGCCCAGGTGCTGGCGGTGGCTGTCCGGGAAGGCGCCGCGGGCCATCAGCGTGGTGACCACCGGGATGCCCGTCAGCTCGGCCAGCTGCCGGAGCTGCTCGGTGGCGTTGCCGCGGATGACGCCGCCGCCGACGTAGAGCACCGGTTTGCGCGCGGCCGCGATCAGCTTGGCGGCCTCACGGATCTGCCGGTTGTGCGGTTTGGTGTTGGGCTTGTAGCCCGGCAGATCCATCCGCGGCGGCCAGCTGAAGGTGCACTGGCCCTGCAGGACGTCTTTCGGGACATCGACGAGCACGGCCCCGGGGCGTCCGGTGGACGCGATGTGGAACGCCTCGGCCAGCACCCGTGGAATGTCGTCGCCGCTGCGGACCAGGAAGTTGTGTTTGGTGATCGGCATGGTGATGCCGGAGATGTCGGCCTCCTGGAAGGCGTCCGTGCCGATCACTGAACGCCCGACCTGACCGGTGATGGCGACCACCGGCACCGAGTCCATCTGCGCATCGGCCAGCGGGGTCACCAGATTGGTGGCCCCGGGACCGGAGGTGGCCATGCACACCCCGACCTTGCCGGTGGCGTGCGCGTAGCCGCTGGCCGCGTGGCCGGCGCCCTGCTCGTGACGAACCAGCACGTGGCGCAGCTTCTGCGAGTCGAATAGCGGGTCGTACAGGGGCAATACGGCGCCACCCGGAATCCCGAAAATGACCTCGACGTCGAGTTCCTCCAACGACCTGATCACCGACTGTGCACCGGTGAGTTGTTGCGGCGCAACGCGTTTCGGTTGGACCGCCGGAGCTTTTGCGGTGGGTTTCGTTGGGTCCGACGCGCCGTTGGCCGCCTCTTGCGACCCCGGCTTGGAAGCCGGCGTTTGTGGCCCGGTGTCTGGCCTAGTGGGTGCGCTCACGGTGTCATCGTCCTCTTAATTCTCATTCGCTGTGGAAGTTTCGTTGGTGCGCAAGAAAAAACCCCCGTCAGCTCATCGGCTGCACGAGGGTTGCGCGTTGGTGTGCTGAATCAGTCAGGCACCAACGCGCCGACCAAGTACTACCAGCATTCCAGAAATGTTCATCGCCCCCGACGGTAGCCTCCGTACTGGTCAAACGTCAAATCCCCGTGGCTGCCTCGCTGTCGAGGCGGCCCTTGCCGGCCCGGGTCAGTTCTTGTCGTCACCGTCGGCGATCGATGCCATGATGCAAGCATGGCCACCGATCCAACAGAGGATGCGGCACCCGCGCCGCCGGTGGTGATCAACATTTCACCGATGGCGCACTTCGCGGTGGGTTTCTTCGCCCTCGGGCTGCTTGTGCCGGTCCTGACCTGGCCGCCGACAGCGCCGCTGCTGATCATCCCGGTGGTGTTGTCGGCGTTGATCATTCGGCTGCGCACGCAGGCCGACCGAAACAGCGTTACCGCGCGCACGCTGCTCGGCAGTCAGTCGGTGCGCTGGGAGGAAATCGACGGGCTACGGTTCCGCAGAAGCTCTTGGGCGCGCGCCCAGCTCAAAAGCGGCCGCGAGTTGCGGTTGCCCGCGGTCACCTTCGCAACGCTGCCGCTGCTGACCCAGGCCAGCGGCGGCCGAGTGCCCAATCCGTATGCGGATTAGCTCACCGGGTTGGCGCCGTTGAGCAGCATCCATAGCGCGACGCCGGCGCCGATGCCGACCACCATTGCGGCAAACGACCCGATGAACGGGCGCCGCGCCCAGCCGCGACCGGCGTCGAAGCCGTAGCGTCCGGGCCCGACCAGGATGATGGCGGCGGCCATGACGATCAGGGTGATCTCGTATTCGTGTCCATCCGGCAGAAAGTACGGGAAGGACCTTGAACTGTGCTGGGCCGACATGCCGGCGAGCAGGCTGTTGATCAGGTAGGCCAGCGCGCCCGCAGCGGCCAACGGGGTGAACAGCCCGAGCACCAGCAGTACCCCGGCGGCGATCTCGCCGCCGGCGGCGCAGTAGGTAAGGATGCCGGCGTGCTGGTAGCCGATGTCGGAGAGTGCGCTCTTGAATCCGTTCAATCCCTGCCCGCCCCACCAGCCGAACAGTTTCTGAAGCCCATGCGCGACGAGCACCGCACCGAGGCCGACTCGCAGGATCAGCAGACCCAGATGCTGAGTGCCGCGGCGGCTGGCCGCGCGTACCCGCTCGTCGTCGTGGTGCCCGTGCTCGTCCACCTCCTCAGTCGCGAACACCGAGTGCCTGCCGGTGGATTGGGGTTGGTAGGGCAACGGCTCGTGCTTGCCGATCAGCCCGAATCCCGAGCTGGACGAGCGGACACTGCCAGAGTCGCTGGAGTCGTAGTGTGGAATGAGGGTCGTCTCGAAATCGCCTGCATACGTATCTGACGGCAGGTCGTCCTCGGGGTCGACCACGCTTGCTGAACCCGGCCGCACCGGCGTAGGCACCGCGGAATCGTCCGGCCGTCGCCAATGTGAGTCATGCGATTGACTGGTCACTCGTGTCAGGGTAAGGGCAAATCGGTGCGAATTGGGGATTTGAGCGGCGCTTTCGCAGTTCTGATTCGAGCATTGTCCTGCGCCGCTCCGGAGTTTGCGGGCAAGTGCAAAAGGCGCGCGGCACCCGTCACGGGCGCCGGACCCGACCTATCCGTAATCTGGCAGCTATGCAGTTGTGGTGGTCGGCCCGGCGCAGCCTGGCTGTGCTCTGCTCGGCAGTGCTGGTTTTGGCTGGTTGCGCCCAGTTCAACGATGCCCAGTCGCAGCCGTTCACCACCGAGCCCGAACGCCATCCGCCGCCGAGCTCCACACCTCCCCCGCCGCCGCCGCTGCCCGACAAACCATTCCCGAAGGTATGCCCGGCACCAGGGGTGATGCAGGGCTGCCTGGAGAGCACCAGCGGCCTGCTCATGCAGCCCGACAGCAAATCGGCGCTTGTCGCCGAGCGGACCACCGGCGCGGTCAAAGAGGTGTCCGTCAGCGCCGAGCCGAAGGTGAAGACCGTCATCCCGGTCGACCCGTCCGGCGATGGCGGGCTGATGGACATCGTTCTCTCCCCGACCTATTCACAAGACCGGCTGATGTACGCCTACATCAGCACGCCCACCGACAACCGGGTTATCCGTGTCGCCGACGACGATATCCCCAAGGACATCTTGACCGGAATCCCGAAGGGCGCCAACGGGAATGCCGGCGCACTGCTCTTCACCAGCCCGACCACGCTGGTCGTGCTCACCGGCGACGCGGGCAACCCGGGGATGGCGGCCGATCCCGCATCGTTGGCCGGAAAGGTCATCCGTCTGGAGCAGCCGACCACGCTCCACCAGGCACCACCGACCACGGCGCTGAGCGGCATCGGCGCCGGCGGCGGCCTGTGCACCGACCCTGTCGACGGCTCGCTCTATATCCTCGACCGCGCTCCCACCGCTGATCGGTTGCAGCGAATCACCAAGGACTCGAAGGTTTCCACGGTGTGGACGTGGCCGGACCGGCCGGGGGTGGCCGGCTGCGCGGCCTTGGACGGCACCGTCCTGGTCAACCTGGTCAACACCAAGCAGACCGTGGCTGTCCATCTGGCGCAGGGCACCGGCGCGGTCACCGGCCAACCCGACGTTGTTCGTCAGGACACCCACGGCCACGCGTGGGCGCTGCGGATGTCGCCGGACGGGAACGTGTGGGGGGCGACGGTCAACAAAACCGACGGCGACGCCATGAAGCTCGACGATGTGGTGTTCCCGCTGTTCCCGCAGGGCGGCGGTTTCCCGCGGGCCAACGAGGACAAGACCTAAACGGGAGCGGGCTCAGGCCTCGTGACCCGGTTCGAGGTCGGCGACGTCGGAGAAGCTGACCAGATCGTCGGAACGCTCAGCCGCAGCTCCGGTGACCGGTTCCAACAGGTAGCCGATGTGGTCGCCGAGGTCGATGCGCTTCAACGTCTTGCCGACGAACCATGCCACCGCGTCGTCGAGGATCGGCATGCCCTCCGGACCGGTGCGCCACGAGCAGTGATCGAACTTGTTGACTCGGTCACCGGTTTGGCCGCCGAAAAGGTGGGTCAAGCCGATGTGGCGGCGCGCCAACACATGCACCGCCAGGTGCTGGGATCGCGCCGCCGCCCGGCAGGTGTGGTTGTTCCTGGACAGCCCGACCAAAAACCGTGGCGGGCTCATGCTGGTTTGCGTGGCGAAGCCGACCAGGCAGCCCGCCGGATGACCGTCGGCTTGGGTAGTCACCACGAACATCGTGTACTCCAGCATCCCGACCAGCCGGTCGAAAGAGTCATCGCCCACACCGCCATCATGGCCCAGCGTCAGGCGTGCGGAATGCTTTAGTCGGGAGTGATGTTCATCTGCCCGTGAGCCAACTCATCCATCCGCAGTTCGCCACGATCGACGGCTTGTCGATCCGATTCGCCGAGGGCGGGAAGGCCGGCCGCGACGCGATCCTACTGAGCCCGTGGCCGGAAAGTGTGTTTGCATTCGAGCAGGTGTGGGCGCAGCTGGCCGAGAATGCGCATCTGATCGCGGTTGACCCTCCGGGGTTCGGCGGGTCCGAGCGCCGCGATGAACTGATGAACCCCAGGGCGATGGGCGACTTCATCGTGCGTATTGCGGACGCCTTCGGCCTGGACCGCCCGCACGTCGTCGCGCCGGATATCGGTACATCGTCGACGTTGTTCGCGGCATCGGCACATCCCGGCCGCTTCCGCAGTCTTGTCATCGGCAGCGGCGGTGCCGCCGTGCCGATCACCGTAACCGGAGTGCTGAAGGACTGGGTCGAGTCCACCGACCTCGAGCCTTATCGCCGCATCGGCGGTCGCAAGATCGTCGAGATCGCACTCAGCACCATCGACGGATACACACCGTCCGACGAGATCCGCGAGGACTACATGGTGTGCTATGACGGAGATCGGTTCGCCGACACCATTCCCTATGCCCAGGCCTACCGCGAGCAGCAGCCGCTACTGGGTGATCTGTTGCCCGGCATCCAAACTCCGGTTCGTATCGTTCAGGGAAGCGACGATCAGGTTGTGCCGCCGGTCAATGCCGAGTACCTGAACGATCGCCTCCCCCGCAGCCGTGTCGACTTCATCGCAGGCGCGGGCCACTTCTGCTGGGAGGAGAAGCCCGATGTGTACGCATCACTGGTCACCCAATGGTGGGACGAAACCGCCACGACGACATGAGGACTCGGGCGGCGTTTTCAGCCCGCCGCCACATCAAGCGAATTACAGTGCGTCAGAGCTGCTTTGGGAATCGCGTTCACCCTCGCTCAGGAACTCCTCGACGAGACAGCTGACCAGAGCGGGGTCCTCCAGTCCGGCAAGGTGAGCCACGCCGTCGAGCACCCGGATCGACGAGTTGGGGATGGCATCGGCCATTGCGATCGCTTCTCGTGGTGGGAACGTGGCGTCTTCAGCGCCCGCGACAACGAGCACCGGTGTCGTGATGCCGGCCAACAACGCCCGCTGGTCGGGTCGGGCCGGAACCACGCTCTTCACCGCCCACGAGGCAGAAGCGATATTGACCGATTTGACCGCTGAACGAACTTGCGCCACAACGTCGGGACGCTCCCGAAAGGTCGTCGGCCCCAAAAATGCCTTGAGCACCGGTCGGGTCAGCAGCGGTCCGATCTCTCCGTGCCATTGCGCCAGCCGAAGCAACATGGCGAATTGAACCTTCTGACGGACGCTGGCCCGGCCCGCGGTGCAGTTCATCAGCACCGCCCTGCCGATCCGCTCCCGATAGGTCGCGGCGAATGTCGCGCCGATCATGCCGCCCCACGAGTTGCCGACGAAGTGGGCCCGGTCGATGCCGAGGCCGTCGAGTATGTCGACGATGCAACGAGCGCAGTCGCCGAAGGTGAACATGTCTGTCAGGGGCTGACTTCCGCCCTGGCCCGGCGGGTCGACCAGGACTACCTGCGAGCGTGCGACGAGACCATCGGCCACCCCATGCCACATGTCACCGGTCATCAACAGGCTCGGCCAGAACATGATCGGCGCGCCACTTCCCCCGACTTGCACCCGCACTGTTCCGAGCGCGGTGTCCACCGTCCGCTCACGAAGCTGATCGCCAATGCCGGTCATCGAGCACCACGATACGGTCAGCGGTCGGCAAGTTCGCGGGGTATCACGAAGACGTCGACCAAGGCGCCGTTGCGCCACACCGTCACCTCGATCCGGCGTGCGATGGCATCCTCGACCATCAGTTGCTGAATCGCGGTGGCGGTCACGACGTTCTTGCCGTCGACGCTGAGCACGATGTCGCCGCGCCGCAGACCTGCTTCGGCCGCCGGGCTGCCGGCAACCACGCTGGCGATCTGCAGCCCGTGCGTGGTGCCCAGTTTCGCGGCGGCGGCCGGTGGCACCGGGATGTGCGCGCCGGCGATACCCAGCCATGCGCGACGCACTCGGCCGGTGTGCATCAGCGCCGCGATGATCTTGTGGGTGGAGGCGTTGATGGGAACCGCCAGCCCGAGGCCGACGCCCGCGACGGCGGTGTTGACCCCGACCATCCGTCCGCGCCCGTCGGCCAGCACGCCGCCGCTGTTGCCCGGATTGAGCGCGGCGTCGGTTTGGATCACTTCGTCGACAACGCGGCCGGCTCGGGTAGGCAACGAACGTCCGAGTCCGGAAACGATGCCGGCGGTGACGCTACCGGCCAGGCCCAGCGGATTGCCGATCGCCACGACGAGTTGCCCGACCTGTAGATCCTCGGCACGGCCCATCGTCACCGGCGCGGGGACGGCACCGCGGGCCTTCAGCACAGCGAGGTCGGAGAGCTCGTCGCGACCGGCGATGTCGGCGGCCACCGTGGTGCCATCAGCGAACGTCGCCTGTGCGGAGCGAGTTCCGGCCACGACGTGCGCGCTGGTCAATAAGTAGCCGTCGGACGTGATGACGCTTGCGCTGCCGCCGCCATTGCCGCGCCGGCTGCGCACCGCAACGCTGGCGACGCTGGGCATCACCGTCTGCGCCACCGCCGTGACCACGGCCGAGTAGGCATCCAACGCGTCGCCGTCCGGGCGATTTTCGGGCATGATTGCCTCAGCGTCGCCACGGCTCGCGTTATGCCGCGGTTCGCCGTCGGCTTACACCCGCTTCGGCTGGACGGCGGTTAGGGCTCGAACGCCGTCGCAAAGTGGCTGAAAATTTCCTTCGAAAACCTACCGACCTCAGCACCCTGTTGACCAGCTTGTTCTGAGCCGCACGTGCATTAGCCGTGGGGCCTCCTTCACCACGAAGGAGGCCCCATCGCTTTGCGCGATGAGGCCGCTAGCTACAGGCTTTGAGCACCAGTTCGCGCACCCGGGCCGCGTCGGCCTGGCCCTTGGTGGCCTTCATCACGGCCCCGACGATCGCGCCTGCCGCCTGCACCTTGCCGCCGCGGATCTTCTCCGCCACATCAGGATTGGCGGCCAGGGCTTCGTCGACCGCGGCCTGGATCAGCGACTCATCGCGCACCACGGCAAGTCCGCGTGCGGTCATCACCTGTTCTGGCTCGCCGTCGCCTGCCAGCACGCCCTCGACCACTTGGCGGGCAAGCTTGGTGGTCAGCTTGCCTTCGTCCACCAGCGCCACGACCGCGGCAACTTGGGCTGGGGTGATGGGCAGTTCGTCGAGTTCTACGCCGGCCTCGTTGGCCTTTTGCACCAGGAAGTTGCCCCACCAGGCCCGCGCTTGATCGCTGGACGCACCTTGCTCGACGGTCGCGATGACCAGGTCGACGGCGCCGGCGTTGACCAGATCGCGCATCACCTCGTCGGAAAGACCCCAGTCCTGCTGAATCCGATTGCGGCGCAACCACGGTAGTTCGGGAATCGTATGACGTAACCGCTCAACGAGGTCGGGGCTGGGCGCGACCGGCTCCAAGTCGGGTTCGGGGAAGTAGCGATAGTCCTCAGCGGTTTCCTTGGTGCGGCCCGGGCTGGTGTAGCCGTCCTCGTGAAAGTGCCTGGTCTCCTGGATGACCCGTCCGCCAGACTCCAGAACAGCGCCCTGCCGTCGCATCTCGAAGCGGACGGCGACCTCGACGCTTTTGAGCGAGTTGACGTTCTTGGTCTCGCTGCGGGTGCCGAACTCGGTAACGCCGATGGGTTTCAATGACACGTTGGAGTCACAGCGCATCGAACCCTGGTCCATTCGGACATCGGAAACGCCCAACGCGCGCAACAGGTCTCGCAATGCGGTCACATAGGCGCGGGCGATCTCAGGCGCCCGTTCGCCGGCCCCCTCGATCGGTTTGGTGACGATCTCGATCAGCGGCACACCCGCGCGGTTGTAGTCGATAAGCGACGTCGTTGCGCCGTGAATGCGGCCGGTCTCGCTACCAAGGTGAGTCAGCTTGCCGGTGTCTTCCTCCATGTGCGCACGTTCTATCTCGACTCGCCAGCTGCTGCCGTCCTCAATGGGCACGTCCAGATAGCCGTTGATGGCGATCGGCTCGTCGTACTGCGAGATCTGATAGTTCTTCGGCATGTCGGGGTAGAAGTAATTCTTCCGCGCGAACCGGCACCACGACACGATCTCGCAGTTCAACGCCAGCCCGATGCGGATCGCCGATTCGACCGCGGCCTCATTGAGCACCGGCAGCGAACCGGGCAGGCCCAGACACACCGGGCAGACCTGGGTGTTGGGTTCAGCGCCGAACGCGGTGGCGCAGCCGCAGAACATCTTGGTGGCGGTGGACAGCTCGACGTGCACCTCTAGACCGAGCACCGGATCGTAGCGCGCGATGACATCGTCGTAGTCGAGCAGTTCCGCCCCGGGCGCCCTTGCGGCGCTCGCAGCAGAAGTCATGCGCTCGATCCTAATTGGCGGCCGGAGCCACCGCCTCATCGCCGTCGCCGACAACACGCACTTCGCCGGTCAGCAGCACATGATCGAAGGCCGACTGAGAGCCGATGGCTTTGTCGCGGACATCACGGAAGTCTTCGACGAGCTGTTGGGCAAGCCGCCGCAGCTTGATGTTGCTTTCTTGCGATCGCCACTTGAGCAGGTCGAACGCGGCCGGGGCGTCGAGACCGTAGACCAGCATCAACATCCCCTTGGCCTGCTCGATCACGGCGCGATGCTCGCTGATCTCGGCAACCCTGGCGGTGATGAGCTCATCACGCGCCCTGTCGGAAGTCGCGGTGATGTCGACGTAGTAGCCGTGGGTGCCGATGACCACATCATGATGGTCGGTGAGCTGATCACCCAGCACCACGACATGGTGAACGGTGCCGCTGGTGTCCAGGATGCGGTGCCGTGTGCTGAAAGCACGGTGGGTGTGCAGCATGTCGTCGATGGTCGCGGCCACCTGACCCCGATCGTCGGGATGCTTGTGCGCCAACACCAACTCGGTGGTCGGTATCACCGTTCCCGGTTCGTAGCCGTGCATACGCTGCACCTGCTCCGACCATTCCCACCGCTGATCCTCGAAGTGGAAGCGGAACCATCCGACGCGCTGCGGCGCGCCCGCCAACGCCTGCTCGGCTTCACCTGCAGGACCATCGAGTTCGGCAGACACTAGCCGACCAGTCCAGCAATTCGCCGAGCTGTGTGGACTCGGTGTGCCTTCTGCCGACACGCTGACGAGCAATAGCTCGCGTCGGAGCGGGCACCGAAGCCGATGCCGCACACACGACAGGCCAATCGTTCCGCCACAGCCGTTACGCTACAGATATTCGCTGCTTAACAGCATGTTTTGGCGCATGTGGATTCGTTGAGCTACCCCTAGCCGAAGAAGGCGGCGGCGTCGTCGTAGCGGCTCTGCGGAACCAATTTGAGTTGGCGCACCGCGTCGGCCAACGGCACCCGGCCGATGTCCTGGCCCCGCAACGACACCATCTGGCCGTATTCGCCGGCGTGCGCGGCGTCGGCGGCATTGACCCCGAATCGGGTAGCCAACACCCGGTCGTAGGCGGTCGGCGTACCACCCCGCTGTACGTGGCCGAGCACGGTCACCCGAACTTCCTTGTTGATGCGCTTCTCCACCTCGCCGGCCAGCTGGTCGGCCACCCCGGTGAACCGCTCATGACCGAATTCGTCCATGCCGCCTTCGCGTAGCATCATCGAGCCTTCGGCCGGTTTGGCGCCCTCGGCGACTACGCAGATGAAATGTGCGTCGCCGCGCTGGAATCGCCGCTTGACCAATCGGCACACCTCGTCGATGTCGAAGGGCTGTTCGGGGATCAGCGTCATGTGCGCGCCGGAAGCCAGCCCGGCGTTGAGCGCGATCCAGCCCGCGTGCCGGCCCATGACCTCCACCAGCATCACCCGCTGGTGCGATTCGGCGGTGCTGTGCAGCCGATCGATGGCGTCGGTGGCCACCATTAACGCCGTGTCGTGCCCGAAAGTCACGTCGGTGCAGTCGATGTCGTTATCGATGGTCTTCGGCACCCCGACGACGGGAACGTTCTCCTCCGACAGCCAGTGCGCGGCGGTCAGCGTGCCCTCACCGCCGATGGGGATGAGCACGTCGATGCCGTTGTCGTCCAGCGTCTGCTTGACCTGATCCAGCCCGGCCCGCAGTTTGTCCGGATGCACTCGGGCGGTGCCCAGCATCGTTCCGCCCTTGGCCAGCAGGCGGTCGTTGCGGTCGTCGTTGTGCAGTTGCATGCGCCGGTTCTCCAGCAGGCCACGCCAGCCGTCCTGGAAGCCGACCACCGAAGACCCATAACGCGCGTCGCAGGTACGCACCACGGCCCGGATGACGGCGTTGAGCCCGGGACAGTCACCACCTCCGGTGAGAATTCCGATCCGCATACCAACATCTTGCCCCGTAACCGCCGTCGGAGCAGCCGGATCTCATCTCACACGGCCGACGGCAGGAGTCCCCGAGCGGCCTCGTAGGCAGCTCCGACCCGGTAGATCCGGTCGTCGGCCAGTGCCGGCGCCATGATCTGCAGTCCGACCGGCAGGTTGTCGTCCGGGGACAAGCCTGACGGCACCGACATCCCGCAGTGGCCGGCCAGGTTGAGCGGCAGGGTGCACAGGTCAAACAGATACATCGCCAGCGGATCGTCGACCTTCTCTCCCAACGGGAACGCGGTGGTCGGCGTGGTGGGCGACACCAGCACGTCAACGGATTTGTAGGCCTCGTCGAGATCGCGGGCGATCAGCGTGCGCACCTTCTGAGCCTGGTTGTAATAGGCGTCGTAGTAGCCGGCCGACAGCGCGTAGGTGCCAATCATGATGCGCCGCTTGACTTCCGGCCCGAATCCGGCCGCCCGGGTGAGCGCCATCACTTCCTCAGCGCTGTGTGTGCCGTCGTCGCCGACCCGCAGCCCGTAGCGCATCGCGTCGAAGCGGGCCAGGTTGCTCGACACCTCCGACGGCAGGATCAGGTAGTAGGCGGCCAGCGCATGATCGAAATGGGGACAGTCGACTTCGGACACGTCGGCGCCGATCGCGGTCAACTGCTCGACGGCACTGTTGAACGACGTCAACACGCCGGGCTGATAACCCTCGCCACGCAGCTGCCGGACCACGCCGATGCGCACACCGCTCAGGTCGCCTGCGGCTCCTGCCTTCGCGGCGCCGACGACGTCGGGCACGGCGGCGTTGACGGAAGTGGAGTCCTTCGGGTCGTGTCCGGCGATCACCTGATGCAGCAGCGCGGTGTCGAGGACGCTGCGCGCGCACGGACCGCCTTGATCCAGCGACGACGCGCAGGCCACCAGGCCGTACCGCGACACCGTGCCGTAGGTGGGTTTAACCCCGACGGTGGCGGTCAGCGCGGCAGGCTGGCGGATCGAGCCGCCGGTGTCGGACCCGATGGCCAGCGGCGCCTGGAACGCGGCCAGCGCGGCGGCGCTGCCGCCGCCCGAGCCACCCGGCACCCGATCGGTGTTCCACGGGTTGCGGGTCGGGCCGTAGGCCGAGTTTTCCGTCGACGAGCCCATCGCGAACTCGTCCATGTTGGTCTTGCCCAGGATCGGGATGCCGGCCGCCCGCAGCAGCGCGGTCACGGTGGCGTCATAGGGAGAACGCCAGCCCTCGAGGATCTTCGACCCGCACGTGGTGGGCATGTCGACGCTGGTGAACACGTCTTTGAGGGCCAGGGGCACCCCGGCCAGCGGCGACGCCGGCTGCTCGCCGGCGGCCAGCGCCTTGTCGACGGCGGCCGCGGCCGACAGCGCCGCATCGGCCGCCACGTGCAGGAATGCGCTATACCGCTGATCGGTGGCCGCGATCTGGTCCAGGTAAGCCTGGGTGATCTCGGTCGACGACAGCTCTTTGGCCGCGATTTTCGCGGCCAGCGTCGCGGCGTCCAGCCGGATGATGTCCGTCACTGCGGTTCCCCGAGGATCTGCGGCACGGCGAAGCGACCGTCGAGGGTTGCGGGCGCCTCGGCGAGCGCTTCCTGCTGGGTCAGGCACGGTGTGGTTTGGTCCGGGCGGGTGACGTTGACGTCTTTGAGTGGGTTGTCGGTCGGTTCGACGCCGGTGACATCGACGGCTTGGATCTGGCCGACGTGGGTCAGGATGGCGTCGAGCTGGCCGGCATAGCTGTCCAGCTCCGCGTCGGTCAACGCCAGCCGGGCCAGTCGGGCCAGATGGGCCACCTCGTCACGGGAGATCTGGGACACGACCGAGAAGCCTAATGGGGGTGCTGCTCGCGGCGGAGCGGCGGGAGGTGGGGCTACCTCCCAGCCGCGAAGCGGCGAGGGGGCGAGCCGGGCAATCACACCTAGCTGCCCTCACGCTCGGCATGCCGAGGGCGCGCTGCTGTGCGACAGTGTGCGCGTGTCCTCGTATCTGCTGCGAGTTCAGCTGGCCGACCGACCGGGCAGCCTTGGCTCGCTGGCCGTGGCCCTGGGCTCGGTAGGGGCCGACATCTTGTCGCTGGACGTCGTGGAACGCGGGTCCGGCTACGCGATCGACGATCTCGTGGTCGAACTGCCGGCGCGGGCCATGCCCGACACGCTGATCACGGCGGCCGAAGCGCTCAACGGCGTACGGGTGGACAGCCTGCGACCGCACACTGGTCTACTCGACGCGCACCGGGAGCTGGCGCTTATCGACCACGTCGCCGCCGCAGGCGACACCGCGGCCAAGCTGAAGGTGCTGGTCGACGAGGCCCCGCAGGTGCTGCGGGTGAGCTGGTGCGCGGTGCTGGGCAACTCCGACAACGGGATTCAGCCCGTCGTGGGCAGCCCCGGCGCCCCGGAAACCGGACTGAGCGCCGTGCCGTGGATGCCGATCGAGCACGCCACTGCCCTGGACGCTGCTGACGACTGGGTACCGCAGGTGTGGCGCGAGCTGGACACCACGTTGATCGCCGCGCCACTGGGCTCCTCCGACACCGCGGTGATGCTCGGCCGGCCGGGTGGCCCGGCATTCCGGCCGTCAGAGGTCGCCCGGCTGGGATATCTGGCCGGAATCGTCGGGACCCTGCTGCACTGAGCGCACCGCCAAACGGGGTATTCACCACGTGTGAATGTGCTATCCGATGCGCAGATCGCCGCGCTGTCCCCAGCCGAGCGGCATCAGCTGATACAACGACTTGAACGGCCGCTGTCCGAGCTGGTGCCGATCGCCCACGCACGCCGAATCCGGTGGGGCTGGCTGGGGATCATGATCGGCGGGACGCTGGTGCTGATTCCCTGGGTCGTGTATCTCTCGTTCGCGCTGCCCGACGACTACCTGGTGCACGACTGGACGGCGACCTGGGTCGGCTTCGACCTGCTGCTGCTCGCCTTGATGGCAGCGACCGTTGTCTTCGGCATGCTGCGGCGACAGGTCATGCTGTTGACCGCGTTCGCAACCGGCATCTTGCTGGTCTGCGATGCCTGGTTCGACCTGATGACCGCCGGGTCCGGCGACTTTTGGGTGGCGGTGCTGACCGCCGCACTGGGAGACCTGCCGCTGGCCGCTGTGCTCATCACCGGCACGTTGCGATTGATCCGGTTTACTGCGATCCGGGTGTGGCTGCTGGAACCGAGGACTCCGCTGTGGCGGCTGCCTCTGCTGCCGTAAATCAACGGCCGCCGGCCGAACATCACTCCACCGATTCGGAAGGCCCCTGCGCCAACAGGTTTCGGAATCCGTCCTCGTCGAGGACGGGCACGCCGAGCTCAACGGCCTTGTCGTATTTCGATCCGGGGGAATCGCCGGCAACGACATAGGCGGTCTTCTTCGACACCGAACCGGCGGCTTTGCCGCCACGCGCCACAATGGCCTCCTTGGCGTCATCGCGAGAGAAGCCGGCCAACGAACCGGTGACCACGATCGTCAGGCCGTCCAGTGTGCGCGGCACATTGGCGTCGCGCTCGTCGGCCATCCGCACCCCAGCCGATCGCCATTTGTCGACGATGTCGCGATGCCAGTCGATGGTGAACCACTCGGTAAGCGCGGCGGCGATGGTCGGACCGACCCCCTCGACCGCGGCGAGTTGCTCCGTCGACGCCGACGTGATCGCATCCAGACTGCCGAACTCGGTGGCCAGTGCCCGGGCAGCCGTCGGCCCTACATGGCGAATCGACAACGCCACCAACACCCGCCACAGCGGCTGCTTCTTGGCCGTGTCGAGGTTGGCCAGCAACCGCTTGCCGTTGGCCGACATAGCGCCGCTTTTGGTGGTGAACAACTCGGTGCGCAACAGGTCATCTTCGGTGAGGCCGAACAGGTCACCCTCATCGCTGATCACCTGCGCCTTCAATAGCGCGATGGCCGCCTCGTAACCGAGCCCCTCGATGTCCAAAGCACCGCGACCGGCGACGTGAAACACTCGCTCACGCAATTGCGCCGGGCAGGACTGCGCATTGGGGCAGCGGATGTCAGCGTCGCCCTCCTTGGCCGGAGCCAGCGTGGTTCCGCACTCGGGACACGTTGTGGGCATGACGAATTCGCGCTCGGAGCCGTCCCGCAGGTCGACGACGGGGCCCAGCACTTCGGGGATCACATCGCCGGCCTTGCGGATCACCACCGTGTCACCGATCAACACGCCCTTGCGCTTGACTTCGGCGGCATTGTGCAAGGTGGCCAGCCCCACCGTCGACCCGGCCACGGTGACCGGCGTCATGAAGGCGAACGGGGTCACCCGTCCGGTCCGGCCGACGTTGACCCGGATGTCGAGCAGCTTGGTCTGAACTTCCTGGGGCGGGTATTTGTAGGCGATTGCCCAACGGGGTGCGCGCGAGGTGGACCCCAGCCTGCGTTGCAGCGCCACGTCGTCGATTTTGACTACGACACCGTCGATTTCGTGGTCGACGTCGTGACGGTGTTCGCCCCAGTAGGCGATGCGCTCCAGGGCGCCGGCCGCATTTTCCACCCGGGTGGTGTGGTCGGAGACCGGCAGCCCCCAGGCGCCCAGCGCCAGATACGCGTCGTGCAGGGTGGCCGGACGATACCCCTCGATATGCCCCAGCCCGTGGCAGATCATCCGAAGCTTGCGGCGGGCGGTGACGGCGGGATCCTTCTGCCGCAGCGACCCTGCGGCGCTGTTGCGCGGGTTGGCGAATGGCGCCTTGCCGTCTTCCACCAGCGCCGCGTTGAGCGCTTCGAAATCGGCGAGCCGGAAGAAGACTTCGCCACGCACCTCCAGGACGTCGGGTACCGGATGGTCGTCGCTGGGGGTCAGCCGCTCCGGCACATCGTCGATGGTGCGCGCGTTGAGCGTGACGTCTTCGCCGGTGCGGCCGTCACCGCGGGTCGCGGCGCGGACCAGCCGGCCGTTGCGGTACACCAAAGCCAATGCGACGCCGTCGATTTTGAGCTCACACAGATAGGGCACGTCCGTGCCGACTTCGGCGCGAATGCGGGCCGCCCAGAGGTCGAATTCTTCGGCGCTGAACACGTTGTCCAGAGACAGCATCCGCTCCAGATGGTCAGCGGACGTGAAATCGGTGGCGAAGCCGGCGCCGCCGACGAGCTGGGTCGGCGAGTCGGGTGTGCGCAACTCCGGATGCTCGTCCTCGAGTGCGGCAAGGCGACGCAGCAGTTTGTCGAAGTCCGCGTCGGAGATGATCGGCGCGTCGCGGACGTAGTAGCGAAACTGGTGTCCGCGAACCTCGTCGGCCAGTTCACGCCAAAGACGGCGAACCTCGGGCGGGACAGGATCAGCCTCTGCTGAGCTCACCTTGGCAGGCTATCGGAGGACGCCGACAGCTCAGTCCTCAACGTAGGCGCGCAACCGGTCGATGGCCGCGTCCCACCGACGAGACAACTGGTTGAGGTAGTCGCTGGCATTAATCAGCGGCTGAGTCTGCAGTGTCCAGACACGCTCGCGACCGCGCCGGCTGCTGGTGACCAGCCCTGCGGCCTGCAGCAGCTCCAGGTGCTTGGTAGCGGCCTGACGGGTGACCGGAACCGCTTGGGTCACTTGGGAAGTCGAGCTCGGTCCGCCGTCGCACAGCCGGACCACGATACGCAAACGGTTGCGGTCCCCTAACGCGCTGAAAATGGGGGACAGCGGTGCCGCCGCAAGCGTCGCGGTCACACCCGCTGCCCCAGGGCCAGGTACTTCCGCACCAGTTCGGCCTGCTTGGCCCAGCCGCCGCTGTTGGCCTCGAACGCGGCCGACCGGCGCGCCTCGGGGATAGCGTCGAACCCGGACTCGACGATGGTGAGCAACACGCCGTCAGCCGATTCCGACAGGGTGAACTCAACCAGCGTGGTGGGCTCCTGGTCGCAGTCGACGTCCGGCTCGACCGCGAACGGGTGCCAGCGGTAGGCGAATCGCCGCGGCGGTTCGACGGCGACGATCTGCCAGGTCGCCTTCGCCCCGGTATGCGGCCGCTGCATCTCCGCGACCTCCTCGTCGACGGTTGTCGGGGTGATCGTCGCGGTGACCGACGTCCCGGCCACGAACGGCCCGTCGATGCGGACTCCGAACCAGCGCCCGAACTCCTGCGAGTCGCTGATCGCCCGCCACACCCGGTCCATCGGCGCGCGCAACACCACCTGCTTTTCGATTCGATCCGTGCTCATATGCAACCTCCTGGTTGCTCGTCAGTACAGCACGCTCTCACGCCTATACGCAACCTTTTGATTGCGTTTTTCAGGCGGACGTGAAACACACTTGGCCCGCCGCCCGGCCGCAGACCACCTGTGAGCAGGTTGCGCCGAGCATCAGCGCCGGCTAGTCGCGGTAGAGGTCCGGGAACGTCGACCTGAGCGCGTCCAGCTTGGGCAAGTCGTTAGCAACGATGTACGGGTTATTCGGATGCAAGCTGAGGAAGTCCTGGTGGTAGGCCTCCGCGGGGAAGAACTGGGTTCCCGGCGACACGACAGTGACGATCGGCGCGGGGAAGGCGCCCGCCTGGTTCAGTTGGGCGATGTAGGCATCCGCAATGTTCCGTTGGGTCTCGTTCTGAGCAAAGATCACCGAACGGTACGAGGGGCCCACGTCGGGCCCCTGACGGTTGAGTTCGGTCGGATCTTGCACGACGGCGAAAAAGATCCGCAACAGCTGGCCGTAGCTAACCTGAGTCGGGTCATAGGTGATGCGCACCGACTCGGCGTGCCCGGTGGTCTCGGTGGTGACTGCCTCGTAATTAGCTGTCGCCGCGTCGCCTCCCGCGTACCCGGACTCGGCCGCTGTTACCCCTTTGACGTGCTGGTAAACACCCTGCACACCCCAGAAGCAGCCACCGGCCAGGACCGCGGTCTCAGCCTTGGGGCGTCCCGTCGCCGGTTCGTCGACCGCAGGTGCCGGAATTGCGGTCGACGTCGTCCCGCTCGCGGACGGCGTCACGGGACCTCGGACGAGAAACACCGTCGCGGCGAGTCCCAACACTGCCAGCCCGGCCGCCAGGATCGCTCGCCAGCGCGAAGTCGCGGCGTTCACACCAGCCTCCGCATTCGGTTGCACGCCGTCGTCCTCTCGCCCAGCGACCGTCGATGCCAGTTCAGCGCGGCGGCCGTCCGAATGTCGCAATGCCGGTCACCACCGCACGATGGCGAAATTTCGAAGCACTGGCGACAGCACGCCCAGCCTACCGACTGGCCTACGTTCCTGCATGAACGGCGTCGCGCTGAACGTCAGCACACATACCTGCGACGCGAAGCTAGATGGCGTCGGGGTCGTCGGCGAAAGCCTCAGCCGCTCGCCGGGCCAGTCCGATGGCCGTGCGAGCCCACTGCGGGGTCGCGGCGGCCAGTCCGCACGCCGGCGTGATGCCGATGCGATCGCGCAGCGCCGAGCGGGTGAAGCCGAGCCGATCGGTGACCGCCACGACGGCGGCGGCGACCTCCTCCACCGCCGGAAGCCGCGGGGGCGTGCTGGACGAGACGACGCCCAACACGATGGCACGGCCCGATTCGACGAATTCGGCGATGGCGTCCAGATCGGCGGCCTCCAGCGTGCCGACATCGACCGATACTGCTCCAATATTGCTGTGCTGCAATGCTTTCCACGGCAGAGCGGTACCACAGCAGTGCACTGACACCTCGGCGCCTGCGGCCGCCGCACAGATGTCGAGCATGGTGGTGGCCAGCGTCTCGTCGATCGGGGCCACCGGGCTCAGCGCGGTCACCCCGGTCAGTCGGCCGGCCACCGCCGCCGGCAGCGACGGCTCATCGAATTGCACCACCACGGGTGTGTCGAGTCGACGAGACACCGAAGCCCGATGTGCGGCGACCCCTTCGGCCAGCGAGGCGGCGATGTCGTGGACGGCGCGGAGGTCGGTGATCGCGCGGTGCCCGTTGGCCAGTTCCAACTCGGCGGCCAGCGTGATCGGCCCGGGTGCCTGGACCTTGATTGGTCGTCCGCTCCCCCGCAAACCCGCGGTCTCCCAAGCCTCTTCCAGCGCATCGATGTCTTCGTCGAGCAGGCTGGCGGCGCGCCGCGTCACCGCGCCGGGCCGGGCCGCCACCCGGTAGCCACGGGGCACCGTGTCAATGGCCACGTCGATCAGCAACGCACCGGCCCGCCCGACGATGTCGGCCCCTACTCCCCTGGCGGGTAGCTCGACGAGGTGGGCCAGCGCAGCGCCCAGCTCTCCGACCACGACCTCGGCGGCCTGCCGCGCGGCGCTGCCCGGCCATGATCCGGTGCCACTGGCGGTTGCGAAAACGCTCACCGGCCAACCGTATTCGACCGGACGTGGATCCGGCCGACCAGGGGTTCTCCTCACTCCGACGGCGCGACTACCCTCGAATGAAGAGCAAGGCCCTCAGCGACCTGGAAAAACGATGTCACGGATGGCGGTAGCGGCGCGCACGCTGGTGCTGTGTTGTGCGGCCCTGTTGGCCGCGGCATGCACCCGCGTGCTGGACGGCACGGCGTTGCCGGCATTCGGCGCCGAGCCCAATCCTTCCGGCGTCGACGTCGATCAGGTCCTGCTCGATCAGTCCCGAATGCAGGCGATAACCGGCGCCGACCAGAACCTCACGATCATTCCGTCGATGGACGGCAAGTCCCCCGTGGATATCGACACCCTTGCCAAGACCGCGCCACCGCAATGCCGGTTCGTCTACGCCGACACAGCCACCTTCGGACCGGACGTCGAAACGTTCCACAAGACCACATTCCAGTACCCGCCTCGCGGGGGGCTGATCTCGGAGGGCGCCGCCGCCTACCGCGATGCCGACACCGCGCGTCGCGCGTTCGGCGCTCTGGTGACGACCGTCCGCAACTGCGCGGACAGCTCGGCCGGGCTGGGGTTCGTCGGCGCCTGGAACTCCGACGAACGGTCGCTGCACACTCGGCCCGGCGACTGCGGGCGGGATTACCTGGTCAAGTCCGTGGTGCTGATGGAGGTCACCTACTGCGAATTCCCGGAGTCGGTGTCCACGATCGTGATCACCAACATCGCCGCCAACGTGCCGGGTTAGGCCGAGGTGCCAGCGATGGTCGGCCCCAATCGATCGCGGCCGCGGTCCATAACGTTAGTGAGGCACGCCTTCGAGATCAGACGCACGCAAGGCGTAGATACGGACGGGTTGCGATTTCCCTTTCAACTGGACTGTAGGACGCTCGATCCAGGCATCATCGTCGTCGATCAGACTCCTTGTCGCGTGAGTAATCAGCAGGTCGTCTCCGGTGTCTCGGGTGGCCGACTCGACGCGAGCCGCGGTATTCACCGTGTCGCCGATAACGGTGAAGTCAAGTCGGCCGCCACCGCCGATTGTCCCCGCGATGACTCTTCCCGAGTTGATGCCGACGCCGATGCGAAACTCACCGCCATGGCGTTGCATCGTTTCGACGATGTCGCGGCCTGCCGCGACCGCACGACGTGCATGGTCGGGTTGGCGGTCCGGAGCACCGAACACTGCGAGCAGACCATCACCGATGAACTTGTTCGCGTGTCCTCCCTGGCGACGAACGATCGGAACGATCTCGCTGTAGAGCGCGTTCAAGTGCGCCACGACCTCGCGGGCGTCAGCGGTCTCGGCGTATACCGTGAAATTCCGCACGTCGGTGAACAGCACTGAAACCTCGACGTCCTCGCCCGCCAGATCGGTGCCCTCGCGCAGGACACGTTCGGTGAGTTCGGGATCCACGTAAGCGCCGAACGCGTGGCGTAAACGTTCTCGTTCAGCAAGACCGCTCGCCATATGGTTGAACCCCGCTTGCAGCATGCCCACCTCGCTGCCGTCCTCGACCGCCACCCGCGCGTCGAAGTCACCCTTACGGACGTGCTCCTGGGCCATCCGTAACGATGCGAGTGGTTCGGCCACCGATCGAGCGGCGAAACGCGTCGCCGCGAATCCCACGATCAGACCCAGCACCGCCAGGAAAAGCGCCGCAGCGACAACACGTGCCCTATCGAACCCAACCCCCGCGAGATCGAGGCCTGCGAAGATCGCGATGCCTAGTAGCGGCACTCCCGTACCCAGCGCCCAGAAGGCGCTCAACCGCACACCCACTCCGGGACTACCCGATCGCGGGGGCTCGCTACCAGCGAGCACCAGCGCGGTGATCGGACGCATCGCGCGCTCCACCATCAAGTACTGCACCGCACAGGTCATGCTCGCGCCCAGCACAGTGGGAAGAACGCTCGCTGGGATCGCACTGGTTGAAACACTCAGGCCCGCTGCCGTTCCGACGGCAGCGGCGAACATCCAGATGACGAACACCCTGATCGCCCACTCGCGCGGGTATCGCAGGACGCGCTTGCGCTCAGACTCCGTCGGCGCACGTTCTTCGGCGAGCCATCGCGCGATCGGGGCAAACGGACGCCAGAACACCCACCACCCCCCGAATACCAGCGCCGACACGGTGAAAACGACCAGGGCCGGAACGCTATGCCGCTGCAATTCCCGGTATTCGTCGGCCGACAGCACGGTAGGCGCTAGGTAAAGCGCGAAACCCGTCACGACCGCGGCGCCGCCCGCATTTCCGATCAGGGTGACCAATCCGAGCCGAAGCAGGACCCCCACCGTCATGCGCGACGGCCCCGCTCGGGATTGCGCCACCTGCGATGCTCCGTCAGGCGTTTCGCCAGTACCCACCGCTCATCTCTTGACGTTGGTTGGTTGCTAGTCGCGGGTTACGACGACGATGCGGCGATGGTGGCGCTGCCGATCACCTCGTCGCCGACCGGGTCGGGGCAATACAGCACCAGCGTCTGCCCCGCCGCCACACCGCGCAGCGGGGTGCGCAGCCGCACCACCAGCGCATCGCCGGCCAGCTCGGCGACCGCGTCGACGGCCTCGCCGTGCGCCCGCACCTGCACCGCGCACTCGACGGGGCCTGCTGGCGCGGTACCCGCGGTGAAAACCGGCTGGTGACCAGTCAGCTGCCACACATCCAGCTCAGCCGCCGAGCCGACCTGAACGGTGCCGCTGTCGGCGTCGATCGCGGTGACGTAGCGCGGCCGGCCGTCCGGGCCTGGCCCGGCGATGCCCAGTCCCTTGCGCTGGCCGACGGTGAAACCGTGCACCCCATCATGGGTGGCCAGTACGGTGCCCCCCTGGTCGATCACCGAGCCGCGGCGCACCCCGATGCGTTCACCCAAGAAGGCCCGGGTATCGCCGGACGGGATGAAGCAGATGTCGTGGCTGTCCGGCTTGTCCGCGACCGCCAGACCTCGGCGGGCCGCCTCGGCGCGGATCTGCGACTTAGGGGTGTCCCCGATCGGGAAGGCGGCGTGGCGCAGTTGACCGGAGGTCAGCACCGCGAGCACGTAGGACTGGTCCTTGTCCTTGTCGACGGCTCGACGCAGCCGCCCGCCGGACAGCCGGGCGTAGTGGCCAGTGGCTACCGCGTCGAATCCCAATGCCAGCGCACGCACCGCCAGCGCGGAGAACTTGATCCGCTCGTTGCACCGCACACACGGATTCGGGGTTTCGCCGCGGGCGTAGGACGACACGAAGTCGTCGATCACGTCTTCTTTGAACTTGTCCGCGAAATCCCAAACATAGAAAGGTATTCCGAGCACATCGGCGACCCGCCGAGCATCGCCGGCGTCCTCTTTGGAGCAACAGCCCCGCGAGCCGGTGCGCAACGTGCCAGGGGCTTGCGAGAGGGCCAGGTGCACGCCAACCACGTCGTGCCCGGCGTCGACCATGCGGGCGGCGGCAACCGACGAGTCGACGCCGCCGCTCATCGCGGCGAGGACCTTCATCGTGAAACCCCTGCGGCGGCAAGGGCCGCTTGCCGCGCGCGGGCCACCGCGCCTGGCAGCACCCGCAGTGCCGCGTCCACATCCGACTCGACACTGGTGTGCCCCAACGACAATCGCAGCGATCCCCGGGCGCTGGCGGCATCGGCGCCCATCGCGAGCAGCACGTGTGACGGCTGCGCGACTCCTGCAGTGCACGCCGATCCGGTGGAGCATTCGATTGCGTTGGCGTCCAACAACATCAGTAGCGCGTCGCCTTCGCATCCATCGAAGGTGAAGTGCGCGTTACCCGGCAGCCGCCGGGAGCCTGTGGCGCCATTGAGGCGGGTGTCCTCGACGCTGCTCAGCACACCGTCGATGAGACGATCGCGCAGCACTCGTAGCCGCGCGCCTTTGGCCTCGAGCCCGTCCACGGCAAGCTGCATCGCTGTCGCCATGCCGACCGCGCCGGCGACATCGGGTGTGCCGGAGCGAATGTCGCGCTCCTGTCCACCGCCGTGCGACAGCGGCACACAACCGACGTCGCGGCGAAGCAGCAGCGCGCCCGCAGCGGGCGGGCCGCCGAACTTGTGGGCGGCCACACTCATCGCGGATAACTGGCTGGCCGCGAAAGCGACCGGCAACTGCCCCACCACCTGCACTGCGTCGCTGTGCATGGGCACGTCGAATTCGGCTGCGATGGAAGCGAGTTCGGCGATCGGCATGATGGTGCCGACCTCGTTGTTGGCCCACATCACCGACACCAGCGCGACGTCGTCGTGGCGCTGCAGCGCGTCGCGCAACGCGGCACCGGACACCGACCCGTCCGCGGCCGTGGGCAACCAGGTCACCTCGGCGTCTTCGTGTTCGACCAGCCAGTTCACCGAATCCAGTACGGCGTGGTGCTCCACCGCCGTGGTGATGATGCGCCGGTTGCGTGGCTCGGCGTCGCGGCGCGCCCAGTAGATGCCTTTGACGGCCAGGTTGTCGCTCTCGGTGCCGCCCGCGGTGAAGATCACCTCAGACGGGCGCGCACCGAGCTTGGCCGCGATCAGCTCGCGGGATTCCTCCATCCGACGCCGAGCGGCCCGACCGGTGGTATGCAGCGACGAGGCATTGCCCACGGTGCGCAGCACGGCCGTCATCGCCTCGACGGCAGCAGGGTGCATCGGGGAGGTAGCGGCGTGATCCAGGTAGACCATGACCTGCCCAGGATACCGACGCCCCTGGAGCGGTCAGGACGCCAGCACGGACGGACGCTGCCCATGACCTGGGTGCGAGGCCGCTGTGACGCGTATCGCGGCCTGGCAGCGACGGGCCAGCTCCCGCCGATCGTCGCCGGGCAGCTGCAGTGATTCGACGTAAATCCTCGCCACGGTGCGGCGTGCGACCAGCAGCCGACCGATCGAACGCAACAACGTGTCGTCGCCGATATAGGCCGGGACTGTCGAGACGCGGCCGTCCCGATGGTGATAACGCAGCCGCAACGGCTGGACCGGTCGGCCGGTGTCGACGGCGGCCTGAAACATCGCCGGATAGAACGGCCCGGACCCGCGGTGCGATTGGCGGGCTTCCTGGCCCGCATGGCCCGATTGCCCGGCTCCTCCTCGGGCCGCTGCACGGCCCGCATCGTCGCCGGGCAGGTCGCCGGGCATGCCACACCAGGTGGTGCCCTCCGGGAACGCCACCACCGTGTGACCGGCATACAGCCGAGCGGCGACGGCAGCCACCACTTCGGGCAGCTGGCGCAGGCTGCTGCGCTCGATCGGGATGGCCTTGACGATGCGCGCCATCATCCGCACCGCGAGATTGCCGGCCACGTCTGCGCGGGCGACAAACGACAGGGGCACCGGCCGCCACCGGCCTGCCGGAAGCACCGCGCCGATCGTCACGACGTCCAGCCACGACATGTGGTCGCTGACCACCAGCACACCGGGCAGATTGCGAATCGGCCCACCCGACAATGTGATCCGGACGCCGAGGCACCACAACAGCAGCCGGCAGTAAACCTGCCTGGCCTTCGACCAGCCCGGTAAGACAACCGCGAGCACGGTCAGCGCCGGCGCCAGTAGCAGCGCCAAGGTGATCCGTCGCGCGACCCGCAGCGCCACGATCACGCGTCGGGACGTTTCCAAGCCGCTGGCGCGCAGACATTCCGCATCGCAGGAAGCCCGCGGCAGCCACGCGTGGTCGCGAGACTGTGGACTGCTCATCAAGCCACCCTGCTCGCGGCCTCGGTGGCCGCCGATATCGACCGGAGTCGCCGCAGGTAGCGCGTGTCGGCCTGACGCTTGTCCAGCAGTGCGGGGAAATCACCCACACCGAAGTCGGCGTCGTAGGCCGGCTCACCGCATATCCGCGCACCCAACCGCAGGTAGCCGCGCATCAGCGGCGGTATCACCGGCCGCGCAGGCGGCGAAATCTCGTCGAGTGGACGTCCGTCGATGATCACCGGTCGGTGCGGATGCACCCGGTAACTGGGCGGGGCGGCGTGGCGTCGCAGCACGAAGTCGCGCACGCCGCGAATGTGGGCGCCCGGCGGTTCGCCGTCCCCGGCTACCGGCACCGACACGCACCCGGTGACATAGTCATAGCCGCATCGGTCGAGGTAGGCCAGGATGCCGGCCCACATCAGAAGCACGACAGCGCCATTGCGATGATCATTATGGACCACCGCGCGTCCCATCTCCACCAATGACGGCCGTAGCGAATCCAGCGCCTGGATGTCGAATTCCGTTGCGGTGTATAGCCCGCCGGCCGCGACGGCCCCGGCCGGCGAGAGCATGCGGTAGCAGCCCACCAACTCGCCGGAGTTGTCTTCGCGAACCAGCAGGTGGTCACAATGCTCGTCGAAGCGGTCAACGTCGAGGCCGGTGTCCTGCCCGGTCAGCGCGAAGCCGGGCTCGCTGCTGAACACGTCGTAGCGGAGCCGTTGCGCGGCCTCGACATGGACGGGATCGGTGGACAGCAACAGCGAATAACGTGGCTCGGTGGACGAACGTGTCCCCGGGGCCGGTTTGTCAGCGGGTATGAGGACCGACTCAATGCTCATGCCACCACAGTTGCGGTATTGATCAGCTAACTGGCATCGCAGCCGTAACGTGTCCGTGCACGGCAGATGACGATGTCGCAGCGAAAATCCGAACAATTGCCCGCAGTCGACGTTGCCTGGTTCGCAAAATTGGTCCAGTATTCTGCCGTGGCGTATGGCAACAGCGCAGGCCCGGTCGATCGTGGCTGAGGTCGGCGGCACGACATTTGACCCCGACGCGCTGCGCGACAAATACGCGCGGGAACGCCAGCGGCGCCTGCGCCCCGACGGCATCTCCCAGTATGTGGAAATCGCCGGCGCATTCCGTCGGTTCGGCGACGACCCGTGGGCCAACCCTGACTTCACCCGCGACCCCATCGCCGACGCGGTCGACGTCGCGGTCGTCGGTGCCGGCTTCGGCGGGTTACTCATCGGGGCGCGGTGCAGGCAACTCGGCGTCGACAATGTGCGGTTGATCGAGAAGGCTGCCGACGTCGGTGGAACCTGGTATTGGAATCGCTACCCCGGAATCGCCTGCGACGTTGAGTCCTACGTCTATATGCCGTTGCTCGAAGAGCTCGGCTACGTTCCGACCGAGAAGTACGCCAAGGGTGGCGAGATCCTGGCCCACTGCCGCCGCATCGCCGAGCACTACGACTTGTACCGTGATGCCTGTCTGCAGACCGAGGTGCAGGAAATCCGTTGGGAGCCGGGCAGTTCCCGGTGGGTAATCTCCACCGACCGGGGCGACGAGATTCGCGCCCGGTTCGTGGCGATGGCAAATGGCTATCTGCAAAAACCGAAACTGCCGGGAATATCCGGCATTACAAATTTCAGCGGGCATGCCTTTCATACCAGCCGTTGGGACTACGAATACACCGGCACCGACCTGAGCGAGCTGCCCGACAAGCGCGTCGGGATCATCGGAACCGGCGCGACGGCTATACAGTGTGTGCCGCGGCTGGCCGAATCTGTGCATCGCCTGTTCGTTTTTCAGCGCACCCCGTCAACGGTTGATGTACGGGCCAACCAGCCGACCGAACCGGAGTGGGCAGCATCGTTGGAGCACGGTTGGCAACAGCGGCGCATGGAGAACTTCCAAATCCTCACTGCCGGCGGCGCATCCGACGAGGACCTGGTCGACGACGCGTGGACCAGCCTCACCAAAAAACTGCCGATCGTGAACGACGACGGGCCGAACGCCGCTGAACTCGCCGACTTCGCCAAGATGGAAGAGATCCGGGCGCGCGTCGACGCGATCGTGGCCGACGCAGCCACCGCCGAGGCGCTCAAGCCGTGGTACGGATACTTCTGCAAGCGGCCGTGCTTCCACGACGAGTACTTGCAGGCGTTCAACCGTGACAACGTCACCCTCGTCGACACGCATGGTCTGGGAGTGGAGCAGATCACCGCTAACGGCGTGGTCGTGGACGGCGTCGAGTACCCGCTGGACTGCTTGATTTTCGCCACCGGATTCGAGGTCGGCACCAGCTACTCGCAACGCACCGGCTTCGAGATCATCGGTCGCGACGGGCTGACCCTCACCGACAAGTGGGCCGACGGCGTGCGCACATTGCATGGCTTGCACGTCAACGGCTTTCCGAACTGCTTCATCGAAAGCATCGCCCAGTCCGGTTTCACTGTGAACTTCCCGTACCTCATCGACACCCAATCCCGCCACATCGCCTGGGTGATCGCCTGGGCGTTGCAGCACGGCGCCGCCGAGGTGGAAGCCACCGTGGATGCCGAAGCCGCCTGGGTCGACACGGTCGTGCAGCGCTCCAGCGTCATCGCAGGCCGACGGGAATCATGCACTCCCGGCTACTACAACCGCGAAGGCCGCGCCGAGGCAAAACTTAACCAGGACAGCTTCTTCTTCGGCAGCCCAACCGAATACACCGACATCCTCGACGCGTGGCGGGCCACGGGCACACTCGACGGGCTCGACGTCCGGTCGTCGGCGTTGGCACCGGCGCGACCGGACTGAACCCACCGGTCGGTCTCCGTTGACACCGGCTCACCAGCGACGCGTAGCATAGCCCGTCGGCCACCCGGGCATCACCAACCCATGGATCCCGGAATTCCCTTGAAAGGCCCGACAATCCAGCTGGTGATCCAGCCGCCGTAGAAACCTCCCGGCTGCGGGATCACCTCCTCGCCGTTGACCGTGCAGCGGTCCACCGCTGCAGCCATCACCGCAATGGCACCCGTGATGGGTGCGAAGTCAGGGCTGGGCTGTCGGTAGGTCCACGCTGCCCTGGGCGCGTCACGCCTTTCGGTCACCAGGTCGTAATAGCTGGCCTGCCCTTTCCATTCGCACCAGGAAGCACCCGCGGCCGGACGCAGGACTCCCCCGGTGAAGGCGGTGTGGGGCAGGTAGTAGGTCGGCGGGTGACTGGTCTCCAGCACCCTCCATGCACGAGTTGTCGACGCGATCGTGTGGCCACCCAACTCGACTGTGATCGAACCGGTGAACCCTTCCAACCGGGGCGGGCGGGGATAGTCCCACACCGACTCCTGTCCGGGGCCGGGAGTATCGGGCTTCGGCCAAGGTTTCACGGCTACGTGACCTCCATCACTAGATCAGCGTCATTCTGCCTGGATTCGCACATGTGTGACCCGTCGCGCGGCGGGTATCCCACAGCGTGCATGTGGACTCTGGCTGTGGCCATGCGGCCAGCGGGCGAAAGTAGGGCGCTGTGACGGAAACTGTCGATTCGGTCGACTCGCCGCGGGCGGCACCCGCGGAGCAGTGGCCCGGAAAGGCCTACCCACTGGGCGCTACCTACGACGGCTCGGGTACCAACTTTGCGTTGTTCAGTGAGGTCGCCGAGAAGGTGGAGCTCTGCCTCTTCGACGCCGACGGCGCCGAGTCCAGGGTGCCGTTGAATGAGGTTGATGGATTCATCTGGCACGGCTTTCTGCCGGCAGTCGATTCGGGTCAGCGCTATGGGTACCGGGTGCACGGGCCCTATGACCCGGCCGCCGGGCAGCGGTGTAACCCGAACAAGCTGCTGATCGATCCGTATGCGAAAGCGGTAGACGGCAACTTCGAGTGGCACCAGGCGCTGTTCAGCTACGACTTCGGCGACCCCGACAGCCGCAATGATGACGACTCCGCGCCGCGCATGCCGAAATCGGTAGTGATCAACCCGTTCTTCGACTGGGGCAACGACCGCCCGCCGGGCCATGAGTATGCCGACACCGTAATTTACGAGGCGCACGTCAAGGGGCTGACCCAACTACATCCGGACATTCCGAAGCGGATGCGGGGCACGTACGCCGGTATCGCCCATCCGATCATCATCGAGCACCTGAAGAGTCTGGGCGTCAACGCGATTGAGCTGATGCCGGTGCATCACTTCGCGAACGATTCCACGCTGGTGGACAAGGGACTATCAAACTACTGGGGTTACAACACAATCGGCTTCTTCGCCCCCGACTTCAAGTACACCTCCAGCACCACACCCGGCGGTCAGGTGCAGGAGTTCAAGACCATGGTCCGCGCACTGCATGAAGAAGACATCGAAGTCATCCTCGATGTGGTGTACAACCACACCGCCGAGGGCAACCACATGGGCCCCACGTTATCGATGCGCGGGATCGACAACGCCGCGTATTACCGGCTGGTCGAGGACGATCGGCAGTATTACATGGACTACACCGGAACCGGCAACAGCCTCAACGTCGGCCATCCGCACACGTTGCAGCTGATCATGGATTCGTTGCGCTACTGGGTGACCGAAATGCATGTCGACGGCTTTCGCTTCGACCTCGCCGCAACACTCGCCCGCGAATTTTACGACGTCGACCGGCTGTCGGCGTTTTTCGAACTGGTGCAACAGGATCCGACGGTCAGCCAGGTCAAGCTGATCGCTGAGCCCTGGGACGTGGGCCCGGGCGGCTACCAAGTCGGCAACTTCCCGCCGCAGTGGACGGAGTGGAATGGCAAGTTCCGCGACACCGTTCGCGACTACTGGCGCGGCGAGCCTGCGACGCTCGGCGAGTTCGCCTCCCGGCTGACCGGCTCGGCAGACCTCTACGAGTCCACTGCGCGGCGCCCGGTGGCTTCCATCAATTTCGTCACCGCACACGACGGTTTCACGCTGCGCGACCTCGTTTCGTATAACGAAAAACACAACGAGGCCAACGAAGAAGGCAACAACGACGGCGAGAGCAACAACCAATCCTGGAACTGCGGCGTGGAAGGTCCGACCGACGATCCAGAGGTCAATGCGTTACGCGCTCGTCAACAGCGGAACTTTCTCGCGACGACGCTGCTGTCGCAGGGGGTTCCGATGATTTCCCACGGCGATGAGCTCGGCCGCACCCAGAACGGGAACAACAACGGCTTCTGCCAGGACAATGAGATCACTTGGACGCACTGGGACAAGGCGGACACCGAGCTTTTGGAGTTCACCCGATCGGTGTCCGCCCTGCGGACCGCGCATCCGGTGTTTCGGCGTCGCCGGTTCTTCAAAGGGGTGCCGGTGCGCCGACGAGGTGCCGTCGGACAACCCGATATCTCATGGTTCCAACCGGATGGCTCGGAAATGACGGACGACGATTGGGATTCGGGTTTCGGCAAATCGGTAGCCGTCTATTTGAACGGCTTGGGCGTCCCTGACCTCGACGCCCGCGGACAGCGAGTCACCGACGATTCGTTTTTCTTGTGCTTCAACGCCCACCACGAGTCGATCGAGTTCACCCTGCCACCAGAAGAGTTCGGCCGAGCCTGGGCGCCTGTCGTCGACACTTCCGCCTCGACGGCGAATTCAGAAGATCAGGAATCGATTCGGGCGGGCCGCGCTGTTCTGGTAGCTGCACGCACGGTGCTGGTGCTACAAGCTGACGGTGAGTAAACCGTCGGCGCAACCGATCCTCGGTCAGCCGTGTGGCGCCTCGGAAATCTTGCTGTCCGGCTTGCCGACCGTTTGGCAGTAGGTCGCAGCCGAAATACGGGTAGCGGTGATCTCAAAAGTCGCCGGGTCAGCGCCGCTCTTGTCCTTGAGCATCTTGCTGACCTCGTCGTTCTGCTTCTTCTCGTCTTGCGAGGTGAAGTCCTTGCACTTGGTGTCACCACCGGTGTTGATCAGCTGTGACGCCGAGCATCCACTGAATAGGAGCGCGGCGATCACCATCGCGACTGGCGCCGTTGCCTTCATCGTCGGACCTTCCCTGGATCGGAGTAGCAACTGTTGTACACCGCCGCGTCGGATTCCAAACGCTGAATTGGGATGTTGTGCGGTTACATGACGACGTGGCCGGCGTCGACGGGGAGCGTCACGCCCGTCACGTACCGGGCCCGGGGGCTGACAAGCCACAGCACCGCTTCTGTGACGTCCTGCGACTCGACCAACTGCACGTCGGGCAGCAGGGTCGCCGAGACGGCCGGGTTCGGGTTCTCCATCATCCGGTTCACGACGTAATCGTTGAGAATCATCGGGGTCGCGACACCGCTCGGATGTACCGAGTTGACCCGTATCCTCTGCGGCGCATATGCGTTGGCTGCTGATCGCATCAACCCCACCACGCCGTGCTTCGCCGAGGCGTACGCGAACATCGCGGCGCTGCCGTCACCACCGCGGCCGGTAAGGCCCTGCGATGAACTGACCAAGACGATGGATCCGCCGCGGTCTTTACGGATGATCGACGGGATCGTCGCAACGATCGTGTGCCACACACCCTTCAGGTTGGTGTCGACGATTGCGTTGAACACCGGTTCGGCGTGGGGCTCCGTGTCGCCGATCGCCACCACTCCGGCGTTGGCGATGACGATGTCGATATCGCCGAGATCGGCGATACCGGCCTGCACTCCGGCTTCCAACTGTGCGAGGTCGCGGACATCGGCGATGACGGGAACCACCCTGCGGCCGGTGGCTTTCACCAACTGCACGGTCTCATCGAGATCGGATTTGGTTGCCAGGGGGTAGGGGACTCCGTCGATATCGGCACACAGGTCTACGGCGATGATGTCGGTGCCCTGCTCCGCGAGTGCGACGGCATGACTGCGACCCTGGCCGCGCGCGGCGCCGGTGATGACGGCCACGGTGTTGTCGAGTTCACCCACGGCTACACCGACGCCGTTCGTTGCCGGTCACGATCACTCGCTTGCCGGACAAGTCTGGGAGCCCGCTCGGCGACCAAGGTGATGTCACGGCGATCAGACTAGTGGCCTATTCGACCCAAAATGACCGTAAGTCGGGTCAGTTCTGCCACCATTGTCTGCGGCGTACCGGCGCCGCCATGAATAAGTGAAGGTAAGCGGAGTTCATTCAGGGTGATTCGACATGAGTGACAGTGCACTGGAAATCACCAACCTGATCTACACCTACGCTGAACTCCTGGACGCCGGGGACCTGGACGCGGTGGCCGGGCTCTTCGCACACGGACGTATCTGCGGCGTGGAGAACGGTCCGCCCGAGACCGTGTTCGACGGGGCCGCCGGGGTGCGGAAGTTGTACGAAATGGCCACCCGCATCTACGACGACGGCACCCCGAAGACCAAGCACAACACCAGCAATGTGCAGCTCACCATCGACGAGGCTGGGGGGACCGCACGCAGTAAGTCCTACTACTGCGTCACGCAGGCCACCCCGGATCTGCCGCTGCAGGTAATCGTGACCGGGCATTACAAGGACACGTTTCACCGGTTGGATGGCGTGTGGTGGTTCGACAGCCGCACCATGTTCGTCGACCAGGTCGGCGACGTCAGCTATCACCTGAAGTTCTGACCGCGTGGAAACTGCGAACGCCTTCGACCTCCCGAGACGTGAACTTCCCGGGTTCGTGACTAACCGCCGGTTGGCCGTGCTCCGACGGGTCAGCCCTTGCGGGCCTTGACCGCCTCGGTGAGCTGCGGCGCGACCTTGAACAAGTCGCCCACGATGCCGTAGTCGGCGATCTCGAAGATCGGCGCCTCTTCGTCCTTGTTGACCGCGACGATCGTCTTCGAGGTCTGCATGCCGGCGCGGTGCTGGATCGCCCCGGAGATGCCCAGTGCGATGTAGAGCTGCGGCGAGACCGTCTTACCGGTCTGGCCCACCTGGAACTGACCCGGGTAGTAGCCCGAGTCCACTGCGGCGCGGGACGCGCCGACCGCGGCGCCCAGCGAGTCAGCCAATTCCTCGACCACATGGAAGTTGTCGGCACTACCCACACCACGGCCACCGGACACCACGATCGTCGCTTCGGTGAGCTCCGGGCGGTCGCCGGCGGCAGCGGCCTCACGCAAAGTGACTTTGGCGGCGTTCTCGGCGGGCTCCGGTACCTCCACGGTGACCTTTTCGCCCGCGCCGTCGGCCGGCTCGGCGTCGATCGCGCCCGCGCGCACGGTGATTACCGGGGTGTCGCCGTTGGCCTGCGCTTCGACGGTGAACGCACCACCGAAGATGGAGTGCACGCCTTTGGGCCCGGCCTGCACATCCACCACGTCGACCAGCAGACCCGAACCGATCCGGGCGGCGAGCCGGCCCCCGATTTCCTTGCCGTCGGCGCTGGCGGCCAGCAAAACGGCTGCCGGACTGGCGGATTCGGCCAGACCGGCAAGCACGTCGACGGACGGCGTGATGAGGTAGTTCTCCGCCGCGTCGGATTCGGCGACGTAGATCTTGGCGGCACCGGCGGCCTTCAACCCGTCAACGAGCGGGTCGGCGGTGCCGGGCTTACCCACCACGACGGCGGCTGGCTCACCCAAAACGCGTGCAGCGGTGATCAATTCGGAGGTGACTTTCTTCAAAGCGCCATCAGCGTGCTCGGCGAGCACCAGTACTTCAGCCATGGGTTGGTCCGTGTCTTTCGGTTCGGGATTAAGTCTTAGATGATCTTCTGGGAAACCAGGTACTCGGCGATCTTGGTGCCGCCCTCGCCCTCGTCGGTGACTTTCTCACCGGCAGTCTTGGGCGGCTTGGGGGTGGCCGCCAGCACCGTCGAGCCGGCGTTCTCCAGTCCGACCTCGTCGCTCTCGACGCCGATCTCGGCCAGCGTCAGCTTGGTGACTTCCTTCTTCTTCGCGGCCATGATGCCCTTGAAGGAGGGGAACCGCGGCTCGTTGATCTTCTCGTTGACGCTCACCACGGCTGGCAGCGAGGCCTCGATGGTGAACACGCCATCGTCGGTTTCCCGCTCGCCGGTGATCTTGTCGCCTTCGAGCGACAGCTTCCGCAGGTGGGTCAACTGTGGCAGGCCAAGGTACTCGGCGATGATGGCCGGCACCGCGCCGCCCACGCCGTCGGTGGCTTCGTTACCAGCGATGACCAGGTCGGTGCCCTCGATGGTGCCCAGCGCACGCGCCAGCGCCCACCCGGTCTGGATCACGTCCGAGCCGTGCATCCCGTCGTCGAGCAGGTGGACGGCCTTGTCGGCGCCCATCGACAACGCCTTGCGGATGGCCTCGGCGGCCCGCTCCGGACCGGCGGTCAGCACGGTCACCGATCCCTCGGTGCCGTCGGCGGCCTCTTTCTCCCGGATCAGCAACGCCTCCTCGACAGCGCGCTCGTTGATCTCGTCCAACACGGCGTCGGCGGCGTCGCGGTCCAGCGTCCAATCGCCGTCGGTGAGTTTGCGCTCTGACCAGGTGTCCGGGACCTGTTTGATCAGGACCACGATGTTCGTCATGAGTGTGGCTCGTCCTCCTCGAATGAGTCCTGCAGCCGCCAGCTGCAAAACTTAGGTCGCGTCTTATGCACCCCGCACCCGCATGTTACTGACCGGTAACTTTGTGCGGTTTGCTCTCACACCATAGCGGGTCGTCCTGCAGGTTCTGCCCCCGCGTGCCTTCACAAGCGGGTGGGGTCCCCGTCGCTTGCGCGGGATTACCCGCGGTGAACCATTCGCGAACCCGGCGCTAGGGGTTAGCCTCCCTATGCAATGAGCGCATTCGTCCCCGATGTTCCCCACACCCCTGTCGACGCCGTCTTGACGTTGACCGGTGAACGCACCATCCCGGACCTGGACGTGGAGAATTACTGGTTTCGCCGCCACGAGGTGGTGTATCAGCGGTTGGCGCAGCGCTGCGCGGGTCTCGACGTGCTCGAGGCGGGCTGCGGGGAAGGCTACGGTGCCAACCTGATCGCCGGGGTCGCCCGCTGGGTGACCGCGCTGGATTACGACGAGGCCACCGTCGCACACGTGCGGGCCCGCTACCCGCGGGTGCAGGTCAGGCACGCCAACTTGACCGAGCTGCCGCTGGCCGACGGCTCGGTCGATGTGGTGGTCAACTTCCAGGTCATCGAACACCTGTGGGATCAGGCGCGATTCGTCAGCGAATGCGCCAGGGTGCTGCGCCCGTCGGGGCTGCTGATGGTGTCGACCCCCAACCGGATCACGTTCTCGCCGGGCCGCGACACCCCGATCAACCCGTTTCACACCCGGGAGCTGAACGCCGACGAGCTGACGCAGCTGTTGGTCGACGCCGGGTTCGCGTCGGTGTCACTGAGCGGCGTGTTCCACGGACCGCGGCTGGCCGAGATGGATGCCCGGCACGGCGGCTCGATCATCGACGCCCAGATCGCGCGCGCGGTCGCCGATGCGCCCTGGCCGGCGGAGCTATTGGCCGATGTCGCCGCGGTCACGTCTGCGGACTTCGACATTGTCGAGGCAGCAACGGACAAGGCGCATCACATCGACGACAGCTTGGATCTCATTGCGATTGCGGTGCGCGCGTGAAACCGGCGGCCGGTAGCCAGGTGCCCGGGCTGTTCACCCTGGTGCTGCACACCCACCTACCGTGGTTGGCCCACCACGGTCGCTGGCCGGTAGGCGAGGAATGGCTCTACCAGTCGTGGTCGGCGTCCTACCTGCCGCTGCTGCGGGTGCTGCGCAGACTGGCCGGCGAGGACCGGCATCGGCTGATCACGCTGGGCGTGACGCCAGTGGTGACCGCGCAGCTCGATGACCCCTATTGCCTTGACGGGATGTATCACTGGCTGGCCAACTGGCAACTGCGCGCCGCTGAGGCTGCCAGCCTGCGTCCCGGCGACCTGTCAGAGACCGCGCCGGCCTCTACACCGGAAGGATTGCGCGCGTTCGGGATTCGTGAATTCGCTGAAACCGGGCGGGCACTCGAGGATTTCACCACCTGGTGGCGCCATGGCGCGAGCCCGCTGCTGCGCGGGCTGATCGACGCTGGCACGGTCGAGTTATTGGGCGGCCCTCTCGCGCATCCGTTTCAGCCGTTGCTGACGCCGCGGCTGCGCGAGTTCGCGCTGCGCGAAGGGCTGGCCGATGCCCGGCAGCGGTTGGCGCACACACCGATTGGGATCTGGGCACCCGAATGCGCCTACGCCCCAGGCATGGAGCACGACTATGCCGCCGCCGGGATCGGTCATTTCATGGTCGACGGGCCGTCGCTGCATGGTGACACCGCGCTGGGCCGGCCGGTCGGCGACTCCGACGTCGTCGCCTTCGGGCGCGACCTGCAGGTCAGTTACCGGGTGTGGTCGCCGAAATCCGGCTATCCCGGTCACGCCGCCTACCGTGATTTCCACACCTACGATCACCGCACCGGGTTGAAGGCGGCCCGGGTCACCGGCCGCAATGTGCCGTCGGAGAAAAAGGCGCCCTACGATCCCGAGCGTGCCGATCGCGCAGTCGACGGCCATGTCACTGATTTCGTTGACGTGGTCCGCGGCCGGCTGCTGGCCGAATCCGAGCGCATCGGGCGGCCGGCGCACGTAGTCGCCGCATTCGACACCGAGTTGTTCGGCCACTGGTGGTACGAGGGGCCGGTGTGGCTGGAACGGGTACTGCGGGCACTGCCGGAGGCCGGCGTGCGGATCGGCACGCTGAGCGACGCCGTTACCGAGGGTTTCGTCGGCAGTGCTGTCGAATTACCGCCCAGCTCTTGGGGTTCCGGCAAGGACTGGCAAGTGTGGGCCGGTGACAAGGTGGCCGACCTGGTACAGCTCAACACCGAGGTTGTCGACACCGCGCTGTCCACCGTCGACAAGGCGCTGGCCCAGACCGCGTCGCTGGACGGGCCGATCCCCCGCGACCACATCGCCGATCAGATCCTGCGCGAGACCCTTCTTACCGTGTCCAGCGATTGGCCGTTCATGGTGAGCAAGGACTCCGCGGCCGACTACGCTCGCTACCGGGCGCATTTACACGCCCACGCCACCCGCGAGATCGCCGGCGCGCTGGCGTCGGGCCGTCGCGAAGTGGCACAGCGCCTGGCGGACGGCTGGAACCGGGCCGACGGCCTGTTCGGTGCGCTGGATGCACGGAGGCTGTCGCGATGAAAATCCTGATGGTGTCGTGGGAATACCCGCCGGTGGTGATCGGTGGACTCGGCCGGCACGTCCATCACCTGTCGACGGCACTGGCAGCAGCCGGCCACGAAGTCGTGGTGTTGTCCCGCCGCCCTTCGGGCACCGATCCGAGCACGCACCCGTCGTCCGATGAAGTCAACGAGGACGTCCGCGTCGTCGCCGCCGCGCACGACCCGCATGAGTTCACCTTCGGCAGCGACATGATGGCTTGGACGCTGGCGATGGGCCACGCCATGGTCCGCACCGGATTGTCGCTGAAACACCAGCGCAGCGACCACCCTTGGCGACCCGACGTGGTACACGCGCATGACTGGCTGGTAGCCCATCCGGCCATCGCGCTGTCCGAATTCTACGACGTGCCAATGGTTTCAACGATTCACGCGACCGAGGCCGGCCGGCATTCCGGATGGGTCTCCGGATCGTTGAGCAGACAGGTGCACGCGGTTGAGTCGTGGCTGGTACGCGAATCCGATTCCCTGATCACCTGTTCGGCGTCGATGAGCGAGGAGATCACCGAGCTGTTCGGCCCCGGGCTGGCCGAGACCACAGTGATCCGCAATGGCATCGACGCCGCTCGCTGGCCGTTCGCGCGTCGCAAGGCCCGCACCGGACCGCCGGAACTGCTGTTCGTGGGCCGGCTGGAGTACGAGAAGGGCGTGCACGACGCGATCGCCGCGTTGCCGCGGATCAGGCGGGCCCATCCTGGCGCCACACTGACCATCGCCGGTGAGGGCACCCAGCAGGACTGGCTCGTCGAGCAGGCTCGTAAACGTCGGGTGCTCAAGGCAACCCGGTTCGTCGGGCGGCTCGATCACGACGAGCTGTTGGCCGTGCTGCATCGCGCCGACGCCGCGGTGCTGCCCAGCCACTACGAGCCGTTCGGGCTGGTGGCGTTGGAGGCCGCGGCGGCGGGCACGCCGTTGGTGACGTCGAACATCGGCGGCCTGGGCGAGGCGGTGATCAACGGCGAGACCGGGATGTCGTGTCCGCCTCGCGATGTGACCCGGCTGGCCAAAGCGGTCATTGCGGTGCTTGACGATCCGGCCGCCGCGCAGCGCCGGGCCAAGGCCGCGCGGCAACGCCTGACCTCGGACTTCGACTGGCAGACGGTGGCCGACGAGACGGCGCAGGTGTACCTGGCGGCCAAGCGCCGCGAACGCCAGCCGCTGCCGCGGCTGCCCATCGTCGAGCACGCGCTGCCAGATCGGTAGTCGACAGGCCCGGCCGCCTCGCAGGTACCGTCGGGCTAATGGGACTTGTGTATTCGAGCGTGGTCGACGCGCCGATCTACGAGGTATTCGACTGGCACACCCGGCCCGGCGCCATTACCCGGCTGTCGCCGCCGTGGCAGCCGGTGCGGGTCGTGGCAGAAGCGGATTCGTTGCAGAGCGGGCGCGCTGAGCTCGGCCTGCCGGGCGGTCTGCGCTGGGTGGCTGATCACCAACCGGATTCCTACGATCCACCACGACGTTTCGTCGACACGATCGGCACCGAAGGGCTGGCGTCGTTGCCGGTACGGCTGGCAGTGCGGTGGCGGCACACCCACGACTTCGAAGAGCTCAGCGGTGAGCGGACACGGGTGACCGACCGCGTCGCCACGCCGGTCCCGGCGCGCGCGCTGCGAGCGATGTTCGGTTATCGACATCGCCAGTTGGCCGATGACATCGGCGTACACCGGCATGCGGCCGCGCAGGGGTTGGCGCCGGCGACGGTCGCGGTCACCGGGTCCTCCGGACTAGTCGGCTCGCAATTGACCGCCTTCCTGTCCACCGGCGGCCACCGGGTAATCCGCCTGGTGCGTCACGCGGTCACCAAATCTGATGAGCGGCAATGGAATTCGGACGACCCCGATCCCGGTCTGCTGGCCGGCGTGGATGCGGTAATTCACCTGGCGGGCGCTTCGATCGCGGGCCGGTTCACCGAGGAACATCGAGCCGCGATCCGCGACAGCCGGATCGGTCCGACTCGCCGGTTGGCGGAACTGATCGCGAAATCGGCCGACGGGCCCAAGGTGCTGATCAGCGCGTCGGCGGTCGGATATTACGGCTACGACCGGGGCGAGGAGACGCTGACCGAAGACAGCGAGCGCGGTGACGGCTTTCTGGCTGACGTGGTCGCTGAGTGGGAGAACGCGACCGCCCCGGCTGAACAGGCCGGGGTCCGCGTGGTGCGAGTGCGCACCGGGATCGTGCAGTCCCCCGGCGGCGGAACCCTTCGGCTACTGCGGCCGCTATTCGCCGCCGGACTCGGCGGCCGAATCGGCAACGGTCAGCAGTGGCTGTCCTGGATCGGGATCGACGACCTGGTCGACGTTTACCACCGCGGGTTGTGGGACGCCGACTTGTCGGGGCCGGTCAACGCGGTAGCCGCCGAACCGGTCCGCAACGTCGACTACACCCGAACGCTGGCCCACGTGCTGCGCCGGCCCGCGCTGCTGCCGGTACCGCCGCTCGGGCCGCGGCTGCTGCTCGGCGAGCAGGGTGCGCGCGAACTCGCCTGCGCCAGTCAACGTGTGCTGCCGGCGCGCCTACAACAGGCCGATCATCGGTTTCGCCGTCCCGACCTCGAGCAGACGCTGCGGCATCTGCTCGGACACGCCCCGGCATGACGCCGGCGTCGCGGCCGCGATCACAGGCCGCGGGGCGCCGCCCGGACGGCGGCAACGGTCTTTGGGTCGCCGTCGAACTCGAGGAGTACGGCATCACGGCCCGCGGCGAATAACAACAGCTCCTGTGGTTCGCCGGTCACTGTGACGGCATCGCCGCGGCCGACGCGGGCGATCTGTTCACCCGCGGGCGTCTGCAGGACGACCTGCGCGGGCAGCTTGCTCAGCATCATGCGGCTCATCAGCCCGAGCTGGCGGCGCAGCGGCGTAGCGATCGATGGGTCGAGCACTCTCGGCTGCCAGCCCTCGACGGCGCGGCGCACGTCCTCGTGATGGATGAACATCTCGCCGAGGTTGGCCACCGCGTCAAACAGCTTGAACGGCGAGTACACCGGTGGGCCGGACGAGATCATCTCGACGAGGTCGTCCCAGCTGGTTGACTGCGCAACCTTGTTCTGCACCTTGGCGGTGTAATCGGCAAGGAAGGCCAGGGCGATCCCCACCGTCGCGTCCGGCCGCCGTTCGCGAACGACCAGGTGGGCGGCCAGGTCGCGGGTCTTCCAGCCTTCGCAGAGGGTCGGCGCGTCGGGACCGACGGCGCGCAGGGTGTCCACCAGTGCGCTTCGTTCACGCCGGGCTGCGGTCATGGCCTCACGATAGGCGAGTTGTCGCTCCGGCGAGCGCGCCAGATGTTCAGTAAGTTAAACTTTAACCTTGTGAAGTTAATCTGGTACGGCCGGCACGGCGTGTTTGTCTTCCTCGTCAGGGAGGTATAGGCGCATGAGTCTGAGCCGTACGGGCTGGTGGCGACCCGATCCTTCGAGAGGGGCTTCAGTGGGCGAGGTGCGTGCATTGTCGTTGGTACCTCCCGCGCAGCCTGTTGGTTTGGATCAGGAATCGTGGTCAGATCCCGGGCAATTCGACGTATGGCGAATCGGGTTGCGCCGCAAGGTGCTGACGCACGTCACCGAATTCGTAGCCGAGCGATCCGCCGTCGAGTTGGATGACTCCGGTGTCGAGGTCGCCGGCGACATTCTGTTGAATTTCGTCACCGGCGGCAAGTGCCTGCGCTCGGCTTTCATGTATCTGGGGTGGCTGTCCGGCGCGGTGGACAGTGACGAGGCGCTGTTCGCGGCCGCCAGCTTGGAGCTGCTGCACGCCTTCGCGCTGCTGCAAGACGATGTCATGGACGCTTCGCCGTCGCGCCGGGGCCGACCTGCGGCGCACGTCCAATTCGGCCAGTGGCATCGAAAGCGCGGGTTATCCGGATCGCCGGACAGGTTCGGCGAATCGGCGGCCATCCTGCTCGGCGATCTGTGTCTGATCTGGGCCGAGCAGATGCTCCGCGGGAGCGGCATCGAGCATCGCCGTCTGCAGCAGGCGTGGCCGCGTTACGACGCCATGCGCACCGAGCTGGCGTTGGGCCAGTTTGCCGATCTCGCAAGCGATGTCCGCGATCTGCCGTCGATGGCCGCTGTGCTGGGGGTGGCACGCCGCAAGTCGGGCAACTACACAGTGCGCCGGCCGTTGGAGATCGGTGCGGCGATGAGCGGCTGCAGCGAACGCACCTTGTCGGGGCTGGGCCGCTACGGCGAAGCAGTGGGCGAAGCGTTTCAGCTGCGCGACGACTTGCTGGGGGTATTCGGCGCCGAGGCGGTGACCGGCAAGCCCAGCGGCCAAGATCTCATCGAGCGCAAGGCCACCAGCGTGGTCATCGCCGCACACCACCTGGCCGACCCCCCCACCCGCAGGCAGCTGACGGACTTGATGAATGGCGGTAACCTGGACGACATCGCCATCGACCGTTGGCGGACGTTGATCGTCACGACCGGCGCCGCGCAGTGGATCGAAGACACCATCAGCGACCGAGTCGCGTCGGCGCGCTACGAACTCGACGAGCTTCGGCTTGACGAACACGTGCGGACCGCGCTGGCGAACATGGCCGCCGTGTGCACGGAGCGTGCCGAATGACGCCGTTACGCAGAGAAGTTCTTCGCTGATGCGGACCGTGCGGGGTCCAAGCGATCGGGTGGTCGTGGTCGGCGCCGGTCTGGCTGGCCTGTCCGCGGCGCTGCATCTGGCCGGTCGCGGCCGTGACGTCACGGTGGTCGAACGTGAGAGCTGGCCCGGTGGACGAGCGGGGCGGCTCGACGTCGGCGGCTATCGGCTCGACACCGGACCGACCGTGCTGACGATGCCCGACATCATCGACGACACTTTCGCCGCCGTCGGTGAAACCAGCTCGGGCCGACTGGATTTGCTGACCGTGGATCCGGCCTACCGTGCGCAGTTCGCCGACGGCAGCAGCCTCGATGTGCACAGTGACGCGGATCAAATGGCAACCGCCATCGAGGAATTCGCCGATGCCAAGCAGGCGGCGGGCTACCGCGAGCTGCGCGACTGGCTGACCCGTTTGTACCAGGCCGAGTTCGACGGATTCATCGCCAAGAACTTCGATTCCCCGCTTTCGCTGGTGAATCTGCAGCTGGCGCGACTGGCGGCAATCGGCGGATTCCGCAAATGGGACGCCATGGTCAATCGCCACATCAGCGACCCGCGGCTGCAACGAGTCTTCACGTTCCAGTCGCTGTATGCCGGGGTGGCGCCGCGACAGGCTCTGGCGGTCTATGCGGTCATCGCCTACATGGACACCATCTCGGGAGTGTTGTTTCCGCGCGGCGGGATGCGGGCACTGCCCGACGCGCTGGCCGCCGCCGCGACAGATGCCGGAGTGCGCTTCGTCTACGGCGCGACGGTCACCGGCCTGGAACGCGCCGGGAGCCGTGTGACAGCGGTGCACACCGACCATGAGCACCGCATCGCCTGCGATGCGGTGGTTTTGACCACTGAACTGCCCCAGACTTACACACTGCTGGGCCGCGAACCGCGTCGCCTCGGCACCCTGCGGCCGGCGCCATCGGCGGTCGTCGTTCACGTCGGCTGCCCCCGCGCGCCGTCGGCGAATCATCAGCTGGCACATCACAACATCGTCTTCGGTGCGGCATGGGAGCAGACATTCACCGACATCATCCGAGACGGCCGGCTGATGCGGGATCCGTCGCTGCTCGTCACCCGACCGACGGCCAGCGACCCAAGCCTGGCCCCGGCCGGCCACGACCTGTTCTACGTGCTCGCCCCGGCGCCGAACCTCACCCGCGGTGTCGTCGACTGGTCGCGCGTCGGCGACAGCTACACCGACCAGCTTCTCGATATCGTTGGCACGCGGTTGGTTCCGGACCTGCATGACAGCGCCGAGGTGCTGCATGTCGTCAACCCCGCCGACTGGGCCCGCCAAGGTATGGTCGCCGGCACACCGTTTGCGCTGGCCCACACGTTCGCGCAGACCGGACCGTTCCGTCCCGCCAACATCGTGCGGGGCATCGACAACGCGGTGCTGGCCGGATCCTCGACCGTACCCGGCGTCGGCGTGCCCACCGCGTTGATCTCCGGGCGGTTAGCCGCCGACCGCATCACCGGCATCATCGAGCGGTCGAAGCAGAGCGTCGTGGCGAAAGCCGGCCTGTCATGATCCGCACCGAGTTGGACGCCGCCGGTATCGAGGACCCGCGCCTGCGTGGCGCGTATCAACGCTGCCGCACTATCAACGCCGCCCACGGCCGCACCTTCTTTCTGGCCACCAGGTTGCTCGCACCGGATCAACGTCCGCCGGTCCACGCGCTGTATGGCTTCGCCCGCTACGCAGACGACATCCTCGACGACTTCGACCCGACCCTGGACACCGCGATCCGGGCGGCGCGGCTGCGGCAGCTGTCCGACCAGTTCTTCGCCCTCGACGAGCACCCGAGCAATCCCGTGCTCGCGGCCGTGCGGCACACCGCACGCCGCTACGGCATCCGCGACGAACTGTTCGACGACTTTCTGACGTCCATGCGAATGGATCTCACGATCACCGACTATCCCGACCGTGCTGCACTCAACCTGTATATGAAGGGCTCGGCGGAAGCGATTGGTCTGCAACTGCTTCCGATCTTGGGCACGACAGGACCGGCCGAGGACGCTGCGCCGCACGCGGCGGCGCTGGGCCGGGCCTTCCAACTCACCAACTTCTTGCGGGACATCGACGAAGACCTGATGCGCCAACGGATTTATCTGCCCGCCGACGAATTAGCCGCCTACGGCGTCGATCGCGACCTGCTGATGTGGTGTCACAGTAATCACCGGACCGATCACCGGGTACGCAACGCGCTGGTCGATCAGCACGACGTCGCCCGGCAGATCTACCGGTATGCCGCAGGCGGTGTCGCCCTCTTGGCGCCGCGGTCACGACCGTGCGTCGCTACCGCGCTGACACTGTACGCGGAAATTCTCGACCGCATCGAAGACTCTGATTTTGCGGTGTTCAACCAGCGCGCCACCGTGGGGACCGGGCGACGACTCCGGGTCGCCGGCGTCGGCCTGCTGCGTTCGTGGCGGGCACGGCTGACAGACCGGGCCGCATCACCTTATCGCAAACCCGGTGTGGCGTAATGGATCGCTGGCAATACCTCCTCGTTCTCGCGGCATGCCTGGCGATCACCTTGCCGTTGGAGATCTTTCCTCCCGGCGTCTACCGCCAAGCGCAGCGGGCGATGCGCGCGGTGTTACCGGTTGCCGCCGTGTTTTTGCTCTGGGATGAGGTGGCGATCTGCGCGCACGTATGGACCTATAACCGTACGTACATCACTGGCGTGACTATCCCGTTTCAGTTGCCGGTCGAGGAGGTCGTGTTCTTTCTCGTGATTCCGGTGTGTGGGCTGCTGACCTATAACGCGGTGAGCGCCATTCTCGAGCGGTTCAACCGCCGATGACCGGCCTCGGCTACACAGTGCCGGCCGTGCTGGCGGTGCTGGCCGTTGGCGCACTCGAGGTGACGGCGTTGCGCACCGGGCTTTTTCGGCGCCCGGCCTATTGGGTGTCCATGCTGATCGTGATCGGATTTCAAATCCTGGTCGACGGCTGGCTGACCAAGCTGAGCGCCCCGATCGTGGTGTACGACGATCGGCAGACCACCGGTATCCGGTTTCCGTTCGACATCCCGATCGAAGATTTCCTGTTCGGCTTCGCGTTGGTGACTGCCGTGCTGTTGCTATGGGAACGACAACGTGAGCGTCGGTAACACCGGTCTGCCCCGCGCGGACGTGCCGGCGGCTTTCGACGTCGCCGCTCCTGCCTACGATCGGCTCGTCGGCGCCAGCCCCGGATACCATGCCCACCTGCGACTCTCGGCACGGCGGCTGCGACTGTCCGGCCGCGGTCAAGGGCTGCGGCTGCTCGACGCCGGCTGCGGTACCGGCGCGTCGACCGCCGCTCTGCTGAGCGTCGCCCCGCAGGCCGAGATCGTCGGCGTCGACGCGTCACGAGGAATGCTCGAGCAGGCGCAAGCCAAGTCGTGGCCCTCGTCGGTCCAGTTCGTGCATGCCCCCATCGAGGCCGTTGCTGAAAACGGCGTCGTCGGAACGTTCGACGGGATCCTGGCCGCCTATTTGATCCGCAATTTGTCGGATCCCGACACCCAATTGCGCGCCTTCCGCAACCTGCTGGCGCCCGGCGCCACGCTGGCGGTGCACGACTACTCGGTGCGCGACTCCCGGGCCGCCACCTGGGCGTGGCACGCAGTGTGCTGGGGCATCATCATTCCCTCGGGCTGGCGGCAGACCCGCGACGCGACGTTGTATCGGCATCTGTGGCGCAGCGTGCTGACATTTGACGGCGCAACGCAATTCCGGCAGCGGTTGCGCGACGCGGGGTTCACCGCGGTGCACAGCGAAACCATGCCGGGATGGGAGACCAACATCGTGCACACCTTCCTCGGGGACGCACCGCGATGACCGATCGGCGTCGCCGGACGTACCCGGCACCGCGGGGCCTGCCCAGCGCCAACGCACTGTCGTCTCAACCGCGCGCCGTTGTTGTCGGTGCCGGAATCGCCGGTCTGGCCGCCGCCACGGGTCTGGCCGAACGCGGAATCAGCGTCGACGTCATCGAACGCGAGGAGTATCTGGGCGGGCGCGTCGGCGCCTGGACCGAGCAATACCGCGACATCGAGGTCGGAATGAACCGGGGCTTCCACGCCTTCTTCCGGCAGTACTACAACTTGCGGGCGTTGCTGCGCCGCGTCGACCCGAAGCTGTCCATGCTGATACCGGTCGACGATTACCCGCTCATCGACGGCGCCGGCCGGCGGGACAGCTTCCGTGGTCTGCCCCGCACCCCGCCGTGGAACGCGCTGGCATTCGCGTTGCGCAGCCCCACCTTTCGACTTGGCGACCTGGCCCGGATCGACGCGCGCGCCGCCGCGCCGCTGGCCGCGGTGTCACTGCCCGACATTTACAATCGCCTCGACCACATCGACGCCGAGACCTTCCTCAAGAGCCTCAACTTCCCCGAGGCGGCACGCCACCTCGCCTTCGAGGTGTTCTCTCGCAGCTTTTTCGCCAGTCCGACGCAGCTGTCGGCCGCGGAGCTGGCCACGATGTTCCACATCTACTTCCTCGGCTCCAGCGAGGGCCTTATCTTCGACGTCGCCAACGCCAACTACAACACCGCGTTGTGGCAGCCGCTGCAGCAATACTTGGCCGACCTTGGAGTGCGATTCCATCAGGGCAGCGCCGTGGCAAGCATCGGCCGCGGACACACACAGACATTCCGCATCCACACCGATACCAATGACCGTCTGGACGCGGACGCCGTCGTGCTGGCCACCGATGTGGCCGGCCTGCAGCGAATTGTGGCGTCGTCACCGGGACTTGGCGACGACGTGTGGCGGGCACGGATCAGGCGGCTGCGCACCGCGCCGCCGTTCATGGTGCATCGCCTGTGGATCGACCGCCCTGTCGCCCCCCATCGGCCGGCGTTTCTGGGCACCGCCGGTCACGAACCGCTCGACAACATCAGCGTCCTTGACCGCTACGAACGCCAAGCCGCCGACTGGGCCCGGCAACACCATGGCTCTGTTGTCGAATTACATTCGTACGCGGTGCAATCCGCGCAGCCGCAGCAAGCCATGCTGAGTCGGCTGCATGAGCTCTACCCCGAAACCGCCGGCGCGCGAGTGGTTTACGAACGAATGCTGCATCACCGCGACTGTCCGCTGTTCGCGCCTGGCACCCATGCGCATCGACCCGGGGTAATAACATCGCTGCCCGGGCTGCTGCTCGCCGGTGACGGAGTCCGCATCGACTTGCCGGTGGCCCTGATGGAGCGTGCCGCCACGACCGGCTGGGCGGCCGCCAACCAGATATTGGCGCAATGGGGACTTGCCGGCCATGCCCTGTGTACGGTTCCTACCCAAGGCCGCTCGGCACTGCTGCGCTTTCTTGCCGGCCGAGAAAGGCTTTCGCGACGATGAACATCGGCGACAACATGCGGCGCCGCTGGCCCAAGGATTGGCCGCTGCAGGCGATCCCGCCGGTGGTGTGGGCCGGCCAGCGTCCGACCTACCGCGATGCTTCGCCGGCGATCATCGACGCCGCGTTGGACCGATCGCAGCGCCGACCCACGGGCAACTGGTATGCGTTCGCCGCGAGCCGCGATGTTCGGCCCGGCCGACCGTTCGGCACCCGCGTCGCCGGCGTCGAACTGGTCGCCTGGCGCGATCAGCAGTCCCGGCTACACGTCGGCCCGCGCAGTTGTCCGCATCTCGGCGCCGACCTTGCTACCGCAGCCGTGCATCGCGGTGCCCTGATCTGCCGATGGCACGGACTATGCCTCGACGGCAGCACAGACGAATTCGGGTGGCGGCCACTGCCCAGCCACGACGACGGTGTGCTGGCGTGGGTGCGTCTGGACAGTGTCGGCGGCGAAGAGCCGCTGGATCAGCCGGTGATTTCGGCCAGGCCAACCGGCGACACGCTGCACGCCGTCACCCGACTGGTCGGCACGTGCGAGCCCGCCGATATCATCGCCAACCGCCTCGATCCGTGGCACGGCGCGTGGTACCACCCCTACTCGTTTACCCGGCTCGAGGTACTGACCACTCCGACCGACGAGGCGGACCGCTTCCTGGTCGCGGTGACATTCCGAATCGGCCGCATCGGCGTACCCACCGTCGCGGAGTTCACCAGCCCCGAGGCACGCACCATCGTGATGCGCATCGTCGACGGTGAGGGAACAGGCAGTGTGGTCGAAACCCATTCCACACCAATCGGTTTAGGCCCTGACAATCGACCGCGAACTGCGGTGATCGAAGCCGTCGTCGCCACCTCCGACCGCACCGGATTCAAGCTGGCACGCCGCGCCGCCCCGCTGATCACCGGGGTGATGCGCGTTGCCGCGTCCCGGCTTTGGAAAGACGACCTCGCCTACGCCGAACGCCGCTATCAGCTGCGCGCCGGTACAATATAATGCGGGCGCGCAACCGTTCACAGTCGAGGTCGTAGCCAAGGCTAACTGGCGACCGCACGGCCGGACAGCTGTGCGGCGTTCGAGGCGATGTCACGTGCGATACCGCCGAGGACCGCGTTGCGAAACAGCGCGGACGCCTTCCAAAAAGCTTCACCGGCAAGGCCATACGGTTGAAACAGCGTGCGCTGGCGACAGCGGGAGCCGCCCTCGCTGTCCTCGTGCACCGACAGCTCAAGCCACAGCCGGCCGGGCAGTGGAACATCGGCACGCAGCCGCAGCAGGCGGGGCCGGTCGATGTGCTCGACGCGCCACCAGTCCAGCGCCTCACCAGAATGCAGGCGATGCGGCTGTCGGGATCCGCGGTCAACCCTGACGGCGCCGGCGAGTCTTCCGATCCACCCACGCAGCGCCCAGGCCGGAGGGGCTGCCGACCAGCCATGCTCGGTGCCGATCGACTCGAAAACCTGCCAAAGCGTTTCGGCATCAGCGTCTACTCGGCGTTCAGACACCTGCTCGTGCAGCGATCCGCCGGCCCAGACTGGGTCAGTGGGCAGCGGGCGCGCAGGTGAGTCGTCGGCTCCCGGACGCGACCAGCGCGTGTGCAGCTCGCCGTCGCGCACCCGGGCCAGGGCGAGTCCAACGGCGTCTTCGAAGTGGGTGAGGCCACCGTCGGGGTCCGCAATCTGGGAAGCGATGTCGTGCTCGGTGCAGATCACGTCGTTTTCCAGCGACTTCATCAGCGACGAAGCCAGGGCGCGTGGCAGCGGGGTGATCAGGTTGACCCAGTGCGACGACAGCCACGGAGTCAGCACTGGCACCGGAATGGCGATACGACGCTGCAGTCCTGCGATCGCGGCATATTTGCGGATCATTTCCGTGTAGGTGAAAGTGTCGGGACCGCCGATATCGAAGGCCCGGTTCACCTCGGCCGGCAGCTCCGCCGCGTTCACCAGGTAGTACAACACGTCGCCGACGGAGATCGGCTGAACCTGGGTTCGCAGCCACCGCGGCGTGACCATCAACGGCAGTCGTTCGGTCAGATACCGCAGTATCTCAAAACTGGCTGATCCTGCTCCGATGATCGCCGCCGCCCGCAGCTCCGCGGTGGGGACTCCGGACTCTTGGAGCAGCCTGCCCACTAAGGCGCGCGACGCCAGGTGATCCGACAACTGCTGCCCATCGGGGATGATGCCGCCGACATAAACGATCCGCGAGAGTCCCGCCGGGGCGGCCGCGTCGGCGACGATCGATGCCGCGCGCGCATCGAAGTCGACGAAATCCGAACGCAGCAGCGAGTGCACCAGATAGTAGAGAACTTGCTGACCCTCGAGTGCTCGCCGCACCTGTTCGCCGTCACTGACGTCGCCCTCGACCACGTCGACGTGCCGGCGCCATGGCACGTCATCGAGCTTGGCGGGCTGTCGGGCCATCACCCGGACGTCATGCCCGGCTGACAGCAGTTCGGCAACCAGGCGGACGCCTAGGTAGCCCGTTGCTCCAAATACGACGCAGCGCATCGCTTACTCCTCCGTTGGCTCGGATACCGAGTCGGGTGGTAAGACGCTATGCGCCAGTTGGAGGCGTGCGCCGTTGCTCCGATCCATCCGGCATATGTACTTCAAAAGATTAATAGTTAAGATAATAGCGTAAAATGAAGACGGGGTGGCGGCGGGGTTTGCAGCAAGCAGCACTGCAGCGCCAACGAATCGGTGCGGGAGGGCCCTTGATGGGAGCAAGCACAAACCAAACGCTTTGCGATGCCAACAGCAGTGACGTGGAAAAGCTGACGGTGAGTTCGCAAAGCGCGATGTTCTTACGGGCGGCGCAGCTGGTGGCGGGCCTACACCAACGTGCGTCGTTCGACACAGCCGCATTGCTCCGCGAGTTGATTGAAGGTGCCGCCGAATCGGTGCCCGGCGCCCAATATGCTGGCATCACCGTCACCCAGAGGCGCCGCCGTAGCGAAACCGTCGCAGCGACTCATCGCTACCCGGTAATGCTGGACGAGATCCAGAGTCGCTATCAACAGGGACCTTGCTTGACGGCCGCCGCGCAACAACACAGCGTCCGCATCGATGATCTCGACGCTGACGACCGCTGGCCGCTCTACCGTCAAGCGGCGCTCAAACAGACACCGATTCGATCGATCCTCTCGTTCGGGATGTTCAGAGAAGGCGGGACCACTGCTGCGCTCAACTTTTACGCCGAACCGGTCAACGCATTCACTGACGGCTCAGTCAATTTGGGGCTGATTTTCGCCACCCACACCGCGCTGGTGTGGAACATGATGCGACGTGACCAGCAGTTCCGCAGTGCACTTGTCTCCCGCGACATCATCGGCCAGGCAAAAGGCATGCTGATGGAACGCCTCGACATTGAGGCTGCCGAAGCCTTCGAATTGCTCAAGCGGGTGTCTCAAGAGTCGAACATCCCGATTGCACAAATTGCCCAGCGGGTCATCACCGGCGATCATTCACTGCCCGTGCAGTGCCCGTGCTGAGCGTCAATACCGTTCCAGGACTGTAGAAGTCAGAAGGTCCAGTTGCCTGCGGGCTGACTGTCACTCGTGATATCCTATTCCCCGCGCGCGGCTCCGACGGGCCATCGTAGCTGTCGAAAACGTGCCGATACGCTAATCCGACGTCCACCGTGCACCGCGCAACAGCGCGGGCACGGGTACTTTTGGCAGTTGCTGTCGTATTGCCGCTGATCCAGCGGGTTTCCGATACGCTGGCGCGCAAGAATCCCTAGAAGGATGCGGTTAGGTGACCAAGCGGGGCACACAGAGTTCACCTCCCAACCGGCCAGAGCTTGAGAAGCTGATGTCGGCCGACATGCGGGCGGTCACGGCACAGTCTGATCGGATAGGTCGCCACTTCGCACGCCAGCACGATGTGAGCGGCAATGATTTTCACGCCTTGCTGCACATCATGGTTGCCGAAAGCGCCGGGACGCCGTTGACCATGGCTCAACTACGACAGCGGATGGACGTTTCGCCTGCTGCAATCACGTATCTCGTCGACCGGATGATCGACGCCGGCCATGTCCGGCGCGAATCGGATCCCGGCGATCGACGGAAAGCACTTCTCCGGTATGAAAACAGCGGTATGGAACTGGCACGCGGGTTCTTCACCCCGCTGGGCATTCATCTCCGCGCCGCGCTCGCGGACCTGCCCGATAAAGACCTTCTTGCCGCGCACCGGGTGATCACCGCGATGATCGCCGCGATGTCGACGTTTGAAAGTGAACTCGGTACGCACCAACCGAACTCGTCAACTGCGCCAGCGACCGAAACGAGCGATCGCGTCTGAAACATCGCTCGGTAATCTAACGAAACATACTGAGCATGGCTAATTTACGGATCATCCAGCCGCGATTAAGGGATCGGTGTGACGCCGATATGGCGCAGGGCCAGTAGATCCGCGGCGCCGGTGCCGTGCAGGCAGATTCGTAGCTCGTCGATGAATCGCTGTAGCCAATCCAGCACGGCGTCAGTGGATTCGATCGCTGCTGCCAGCAGTGGGCGGGCGATCGCCACCACGTCGGCGCCCAATGCCAGCGCTTTGGCCGCATCCATGCCGCTACGGATACCACCGGAGGCGACCAGCGGGATGGTAGGCAGCGCCTCGCGCACCTCCACGATGGCCTGCGCCGTGGGTATGCCCCAGTCGGCCAAGTCCGGGTAGCGCACCTCGCCGTAGCGAACGAGTTGCTCCACCCGTGACCACGACGTGCCGCCGGCGCCTGCGACGTCGATCGCGGCCACCGGTGGCTCGCCCGACGGACCCATCAACTCCGTCACCGCCGAGGTACCGATTCCGTGGCCCACCTCTTTGAGAAGCACCGGATATTCCAGTGCGCCAGCGACTTCGCGCAACCTGTCCACCGACCCGGAAAAGTCGCTGTCACCATTTCGCTGGACCGCCTCCTGCAGCGGATTGGTATGCACCGCAAGGGCATCTGCTCCGACCCGTTTCAGTGCATGCGAAATGTCTTCGACAGCAGCCGTTGTCAGCTGAGCGAGCCCAATATTGCCGAACAACAACACGTCCGGTGCCACGTCGCGGACGGTGAAGCTGGACGCCGCCCGCTCTCCCAACGCAGTGTCCAGCATGATCCGTTGCGACCCGAGCATCATTCCGATACCCAGCCGTTGGGCGGCTGCGGCCAGATTCCTGTTGATCGTCCCCGACAGCTCGGCGCCGCCGGTCATCGCGCCGACCAATATCGGGGCTCGGAAAGGCGCGCCGAAGAACTCGGTGGACAAGTCGACGTGGGCGAGGCTGGTCTGCGTCAACGCGTTGTACGGCAGGCGGTAGCGTTCAAGCCCCGTCGTGACACCGGAATACGCAACTCGGTCATCAAGACATACGTCTATGTGGCGTCGTTTGCGGGTTGTCATCCCGCTCGAATCAGCTGCCACGGCACCTCACCCCTCTCCGTCTGGCATGTGCCGGCTTCGGCACGTTGGCTGATCGGGTGGTTTGGGTGATGCGAGCTCGTGTTGATATCGCCGCATGGCCTCGATCAGCGCAGTGAACACCCGGCTGGCCGCAGACAGGTCCGCGTCGGGCAAGTCTGCCATCGCGTCATGCGTATGCGTTCCCAACGGGGCGAAGAACGCTCGGGCGGTCGCGAGGCCGGATCCCGAATAGCGCAGGATCACCTTGCGCCGGTCGCCAGGGTCAGACTCCCGGGTAATGTGCCCGGACGCCATCATCCGGTCCACCAGGTAGGTGATGGCTGCACCCGAGAGGCCCATTCGCTGGCGTAGTTCACCAGAAGTGATCGGCGCCCCGGCGGTCTCGGCGACCATGACGTGCAGCAGAGCGCGAAAGTCAGTGGGCCGCACGTCATTTACGACAGCGAAAACTCGGCCGATCTGTTCGGATTCGGCCGTCAATACCCGCAGATCGGCCGAGATCTGCGACTCAAGGGCGGCTCGGCCGCCTGCGGTCTCACCAGAGCCCATGACACTTTGCAGCATATCCGCATTTTGGCTATTACTTCAGTTGATTAATACTTAAATTATTGAAATACTTGGACAAGTCGAAGGGATACCAGGTGAATAAGCAGACACTGGCCGCAACGACGCTTGCTGTCGGAGCGGCGGCAGGCATTGGAAGCGTAGCCAGCAGGCCGCGGGTAACCCGGTGGTACTCGCGGCTACGCAAACCCGGCTATGTCCCGCCCGCCGGGGTGTTTCCGGTTGCCTGGACCTCGCTGTACACCGACATCGCGGTTACCTCCGCGACGGCCATCGACCGGCTGCGCGCAGCGGGGCGTCAGGACGAGGCCCGCAACTACGTCGTCGCGCTGGCCGTCAACCTGACCCTCAACGCCGGATGGAGTTGGCTGTTCTTCAGGTACCAGAGGCTCGGCGCTTCGGCGGTTGGCGCGGCGGTGCTGGCAGCCAGCAGCGCCGACCTGACCAGGCGGACCGCCGCGGCCGATCCGCGTGCCGGCGCCGCGCTGTTGCCGTATCCGCTGTGGTGTGCCTTTGCCACTGCAATGTCGGGCCATATCTGGGTACTCAATCGACGATGAGACAGTTAGCCCGCTGATGCCCGCGTTGTTGTGGTTCCGCCGCGACCTGAGGCTGCGTGATCTCCCTCCGCTGATGAGGGCCGCGGCCGACAGCGACGAGGTGCTCGCCTGCTTTGTGCTCGATCCGCGCCTGGAGGCGTCGTCGGGCGGCCGGCGCATGCAGTTTCTGTGCGACTCGCTGCGGCAGCTGCACGAAGACCTGGATGGGCGACTGCTGGTGACCCGGGGACGGCCTGAAGAGCGGATTCCTGCCATCGCCAAGGAGGTCGACGCGCCGTCGGTGCATGTCTCGGAGGACTTCGCGCCGTATGGCCGGCAACGCGACGATCGGGTGCGCTCGGCGTTGGGCGACGTGCCGCTGGTGGCGACGGGATCGCCGTATCTGGTGTCGCCGGGCCGCGTCACCAAGGACAACGGCGAGCCGTACAAAGTGTTCACCCCGTTCTTCGGCCGATGGCGCGAAATGGGGTGGCGGGCAGCTGCGCGATCCGGCACCAAATCGGCGCACTGGGTCGATCCCAACCAGCTGGGCACGCCTGCCAAACCGGCTGAGATACCCGACCCGGGCGTCGAACTTGACCTGCCCGCGGGCGAGGCAGCCGCAAGGCGGCAATGGAAAGCGTTCGTCAATAGGGGGTTAGAGCACTATGGCGACGACCGAAATCGACTAGACCGCGATGGCAGCAGCCTGATGTCGGCGCATCTGAAATTTGGCACCATCCACCCGCGGACGATGGCCGCCGACTTGGACCAGCGTCGTGCCGGCGCGCGAGCGTATTTGCGGCAGTTGGCGTTTCGCGACTTCTACGCCGCAGTGCTGCACCACTGGCCGGAGAGTGCCTGGTGGAATTGGAACCGCGACTTCGACGCCATCAAAACCGATACCGGCGCCAAGGCCGAGCAACGCTTCGACGCGTGGAAAGCCGGCGAAACAGGATTCCCGATCGTCGACGCCGGCATGCGTCAACTACGCGAAACCGGTTTCATGCACAACCGGGTGCGGATGATTGTCGCGTCGTTTCTGGTCAAGGACCTGCACCTGCCCTGGCAGTGGGGTGCCCGCTGGTTCCTCGATCAGCTGGTCGACGGCGACATGGCCAACAACCAGCACGGCTGGCAGTGGTGCGCGGGATGCGGCACCGACGCCGCGCCGTATTTCCGGGTGTTCAACCCGTCCACGCAGGCCGACAAGTTCGATCGCTCAGGCGACTACGTCCGGCGGTGGGTGCCCGAGCTCGCAGACGTCGACGATGTCCGTCTGACCAAAACCGACCGGCCGTCGGACTATCCCGAGCCGATCGTCGATCACAGCGCGGAACGCAGCGAAGCGCTGCGCCGGTATCAGGGGATTATCTGAGGTCCTTTCAGTGGGTGGCTTTTTTGCGTTCGATGTCGGCCAGCGCCGCAGCCAGTTCGGCGCGTTGGGCGGCCGAGGTATCCCATGCGAGCTGCCGGTTTTTGACCACCTTGGCCGGCGCGCCGACCGCGATCGAGTAGTCCGGCACATCGCCCCTGACGACGGCGTGCGACCCCAGCACGCAGCCGCGTCCGATGGTAGTGCCACGCAGCACCGTCACCTTCACTCCGACCCAGGTGTCCGGACCGATCCGGACCGGGGACTTGACAATGCCCTGATCCTTGATCGGCAAATTGATGTCGTCCATCCGGTGGTCGAAATCGCAGACGTAGCACCAGTCGGACATCAGTGCCGAATCCCCGAGCTCGATGTCGAGATAACAGTTGATGACGTTGTCGCGGCCCAGCACCACCTTGTCGCCGAACCGCAGCGAGCCCTCGTGCGCACGGATGGTGTTCTTGTCCCCGATGTGCACCCAGCGACCGATCTCCAGCTGCGCCAGTTCGGGTGTCGCGTGGATCTCAACACCCTTACCGAGAAACACCATGCCGCGGGTAATGATGTGCGGGTTGGTCAGCTTGAACTTCAGCAGTCGCCAGTAACGCACCAAATACCAAGGGGTGTAGGCGCGGTTGGCCAGCACCCACTTCAGCGAGGCCAGCGTGAGGAACTTGGCCTGGCGTGGGTCGCGCAGTCGTTGTCCACGCCAGCGGCGATGCAGCGGCGCACCCCACATGGACGTCATGGCCGGAAAGCCTAGCTCGGCGACGATGCGGGCCGGGACGGCGGGCTGAGAAGTAGCGCAATCAGACACAGCCCGACGACGATGCGGAACGCGAGCCGCCACGGGTTACCCTCGGCTGTACTCGATCGCTGCTCAAGCCCCGCTTGCGTTCCGGGAAGGATTTGGAACCCACACCGTGTCCTGGCCAGTTGCCCGACGTGCATTGCGGCATTGGTCATCCAAGGTATCCACGGTTCTCCTGGCGGCCGCCGTGGCGGGTTGCGGTAACACCGACTCGTGGGTCGACACCGTGCCCGCCCAGGGTTGGCCCGCGCAGTACGGCGACGCGGCCAACAGCAGCTACAGCGCGACGCCCGCCGCTACCGGCCTGACCCTGCGCTGGACCCGCTCGGTCAAGGGCTCGCTGGCTGCGGCAGTGGCGCTCAGCTCCCGCAACTGGCTCGCCGCGAACGCGCAGACACCGGGCGGCTGTTCGCTGATGGAGTGGGAAAACGACGACAACGGCAGGCAGCGCTGGTGCACCCGGCTATTCCAAGGCGGCGGCATTTCCGGCCCGTTGTTCGACGGCTTCGACAACCTCTACGTCGGCCAGCCCGGCGCGATACTGTCCTTTCCCGTCACCCAGTGGATCCGCTGGCGCCGACCGGTGATCGGAATGCCGTCCACCCCAAGGATTCTCGGGCACGGTCAACTGCTGGTGGTCACACACCTGGGACAGGTGCAGGTTTTCGATGGCCATCGCGGCACCGTGGTCGGCAATTCAATGGATCTGGTGGACAACGTCGACCCGAGCGACTTCACCCGCGGGCTGTCGGATTGCGGACCGGCTCAAGCAGGCTGCCCAATCGCCGCGGCGCCGGCATTCGCAGCGGCGAGCGGGATGGTGGTGCTGGGCCTGTGGGAGCCGGGCGCCCCCGCGGCGGTGCTGGTCGGGCTGAAGTTTCACCCGGGCCAAAACCCGCTGCTGACCCGGGAATGGACCAGCAACGCGGTTAGCGCCGGTGTACTGGCCAGCCCGGTGCTGTCCAGCGATGGCTCCACGATCTACGTCAACGGCCGTGATGAGCGTTTGTGGGCGCTGCATGCCGCCGACGGCAAGCCGAAATGGTCGGTTCCACTGAAGTTCGTCGCGCAGACGCCGCCGTCGGTGACACCGGGTGGCTTGATCGTGTCGGGAGGCGGCCCGGACACCCGGCTGGTCGCTTTCAAGGACGCCGGTGACCACGCCCAGCAGGTGTGGCGCCGCAACGACGTCAGCCCGCTGTCGACGTCGAGCCTGGCCGGTCGCGGCGTCGGCTACGCCGTGGTGACCGGCGGCCCCGGCGAGGGCGCACGCGGCATGTCACTGCTGGTCTTCGATCCCGGCACCGGCCGCAGCCTCAACAGCTACTCGCTCCCCGAGGCGACCGGCTACCCCGTCGGCGTCTCGATCGGCCATGACCGCCGGGTGGTCACCGCCACCAGCGACGGCCAGGTGTACAGCTTCGCGCCGAGCTGACGCCGGTGGTGCGCGGCGATGGAATCGCTGGCCGGGCCCGGTCTAGGGGCCTAGCCCTTTACCGTCAGAGGTGGGATGGCGTTGCGCGGCACGTGGACCTGGCTGGCACCGGCCAACGACGGCAGGAGTTCACCCGGCGCGAAGTAGAAGATCAGCTCGTCGTCGGTGATGGCGAAGTTCTGGTAGTGCGACGAGTCGAGGCCGGAACCGGGCAGAATCGCGGCACCGAGCCCGGTCTGGCGTGCCATGTCGCGTTGCACGATCGGATAGATCGAGTCAAGCGGTTTGCTGTTGGGGGCGAAAAGTGTGTCGAAGGTGATCGCCTTCTGCGCTGCGAGGTCGTAGTTGAAGCTTTTGTAGAAGGTCGAAGGGCGCGGACCACCGAGATCCTCGAACACCTTGAGCACCACGCTCCGGGTGCCGCCAGGTGGCTGGCCGGAATGGTATTGCTCAGAGGTCACATCCATTTGGTAAGGCACATCGCGCGGTCCGGATGTCTGCGACGACGTCTGCGCGACGTTGACGAATCCATCCCGGTTCTGACTGAGGTAATCGGTCAGTGCTTGCTCGTCGGGATAGTCGACCGGAAACGTCATGTCCAGCGTGTAGGTGGAGGTGGAGGCGTGCACATGGCACGTCTGCTCATCCTGGAGTGCGCCACCCAGGCTTGTGCACGCCGAGTCCGCGGCCGCGACCGCTCCGGCAGGCCAGCCCAGCAGGGCTCCGGCCGCGATCAGCGCGGCCGACATGATGTTGCGCATCGGTCGACTTGTCCTCGCAGACTGGGAACGGCTGAAATGCCGCCTTGACAGCCTACCTGGCCCTTATCGCGACGCACGGCAAACCCCCGCCGTCGCGCTGCTCCCAGCCCGATGCAAATGATTACCTGCACAGGCCAGCATGCCCAGCCGACCGATACCACGAACGTTCACCATGGGTCTTCGCCCCGGGTTGGACCGGCGCGTGTCCGCCGGCGCGTTCGGCTTGCGCGCGAAGAAGACGGGCTCTCCGGCTGGGGAATTCTCCCTATTTTCGCCGGTTTCGCGGCGCCCTCACCGCGAGGGCCGGCAGACGAACGCCGTCGCCCGCGCGGCTAAACCCAAGCCGACCCGGGTGATCACCACCGTCAACGATTGGCTGCCCCGCAGGCCCAGCCGCCGACGCAGAGCATCGGGATCCACGTCCACACCGCGGACCAGGATCTCCAAGGGGCCGCAGTCGAGCGCCCGCAGCGCTTGACGTAGCCGTCGCTCGTCGAAGGCCAGTTGCTGGAGAACCTCGAACCCCCGCACCGCCGCCGGCAACTCGTCGCCGGACAGGTAGGCGATGTGTGGGTCCAGCTGCCACAGCCCGTGCCGCGCGGCGTAGTGGCGCACCAGAGAGGCCCGCACCACCGCGCCGTCGGGGTCGACGATCCACCGACCCGCCGACCGGACCGGGCAGTCGTCCGGCTCGGCGTCGGTGATCTGTTCGCCGCGGTCCAAGATGCTGGCTCGACGCCGCACACCGGGCTCGGCCAAACCCGCCGACCACAAGCAGGCTTCCCGCACCGACCCGCGGTAAGAGGTCACCTCGATCTCACCGTCGAAACCGAGGCTCGTCACGGCATCGAAATCGATTCCGGGAGCGCACTTTACAACCAACTCCCGGCCGCGATAGACGTCAAATAGTTGATCCAGTGCGGGCTGGTAGTCGCGCGGGTTGAAACGCCGCCGTCCGGCGCCGCGTCGCGACGGATCGGCCAGCACGACCGCGTGGCGAGTCACCGGGTGCAGCGCGTCGGCGCGGCACAGGTCGGCGGCGGAGCCGAGGTTGTGCCGCGCCATCGCCAGCCGCACCGGGTCGATGTCGCTGCCCACGACCCGGGTGGCCGAGCCGCTCAGCGCCGCGAGCTCGGTGCCGATCGAGCAGGTCACGTCGTGGATCACGTTGCCGCTCAGCCGCTTTGCCCGATGCAGAGCGACCGGTGCAGCGCTTGCCTGCTGAAGCGCTTCGTCGGTGAACAGCCAGTCGCCGGAACCGGGCAACCCGGACAGCTTCGTGGCGGCGCGCCGTCGCAGCAACACCGTTTCCACCAGCGCCGGTGTCCGATCCCCGAACTGTTTTCGTAGGGCACCGATCTCGCTGACGCGATCGGTCAGCGGAAGAGTTTCAACCACGCTCAGCGCAGCGGAGCCCTCCTCCGATGTCAGGTAAGCAACGTCGTCGAGGCCGAGGTTCAGGACGGCTGGATCCCGGTGATCATGACGTTGTAGAACCAGCCCTTCGGCACCACACGGCGCCACAGGTTCTCATCAATCCAGCTCAACGTCTTCCAGCTGGTGAACGCGAACTTCGCCCAGGCAAAGCCCAATCGGCCGGGGGGTACCGTCGCTTCGAATGTGCGGACCGGCCAGCCCAACATCGCCGCGGTGAACTCGACGGTGGCGGTCTCGACGTCGACGGCGCCGGCGTTGGCGGCCATCCGCTCGAGGTCGTGCGGATCGAAGGTATGCAGGTCGACCACCCACTCCAGGGCGGCCGCCCGTGAGTTCTCGTCGAGCTCGGCCTGGGGACGGCGCCAGCCGCCCAGTCCGGGCAGCTTTACGGCTCGGATGGTGACGTTCCAGGTCAGGTCCGCCAGCGCACGGGCGTATCCATTGCCGACGGTCGTCGGCTCGCCGGCAAATACGAAGCGGCCGCCGGGCCGCAGCACCCGCAGCACCTCACGCAGCGACTGCTCGACGTCGGGAATGTGGTGCAGCACAGCATGTCCGACCACCAGGTCGAAGGTGTCGTCGTCATACGGGATGCGCTCGGCGTCGGCGACCCGACCGTCGATGTCCAGCCCCAGCGACTGCCCGTTGCGGGTGGCGACTTTGACCATGCCCGGCGACAGATCGGTGACCGATCCGCGCCGCGCGACCCCGGACTGGATCAGGTTCAGCAGGAAAAAGCCGCTGCCACAGCCTAATTCGAGGGCACGGTCGTACGGCAGCCGGTGGATCTCGTCGTCGGGGACAACGCCGTCGAAGCAGTCCCGCGCGTAGTCGATGCAGCGCTGGTCGTAGGAGATCGACCACTTCTCGTCGTAGCTCTCCGCCTCCCAGTCGTGGTAGAGCACCTGGGCCAGCTTGCTGTCGTGTCGGGCGGCCTCAACCTGCTCGGCGGTGGCGTGCGGCTGCGGCGCCGGGTCGGTACTGGTCATGGTGGCCCAGCCTATCGGCCGCCCGGGTTGGCGACCATCCTGGCTACGCTCCGGCGGAGCTCACCGTGACGGTGACGGTGCTTGCGCCGGCGTTTGACGCGATGACCAGTTCGGAGGCGTTGGGGGTTGAGACGACCTCTCCCCCGGTGACGCTCACCTGGTAGCCGTCAGGAAACTCGACGGACGGCACGGAGATGGTGGTCTGTGAGCCGGCCGGGAAGCTGCCCAGGCCGTCGGCCTCCTCGGTGGAGTAGCTGAACTGGAAGGTGCCGTTGTCGAACGAATAGGAATCCGGGGTGCCGGAGATCGCCTGCGGGGCTCGGCGAGGGACCTCCATTTCACGCTGCAGCGATGTATGCCGGCTCATAGTAACGAGCTTCTCTCACCCTAGGTAAAGGGTTTTCTCAGATTTTTTTGAGTCGCGCTTACCGCTGGCCGCTCAGATTGGCGGCGAAGACTTCCCGATAGCGGCGGCGTTCGGCGGCCAGTCGTTCGGCCGGAGTCAGTTCGAAGATGTCGTCGATGCCGGCCTTGGCCGCGGCCAGCGCGTACTGAGGTCCGTCGACGAAGCGGCCGGCCCACGCCGCGGCGGCGTCGTACACACCGTCGGGAGCCACCATGTCGTCAATCAGACCCAACGCCAGCGCCTCTTCGGCGTCGAAGAAACGCCCGCTATACACCAGCTCCTTGGCCCTGCTGGCCCCGACGGTCCGGGCCAGCCGCGCTACGCCCCCGCCGTCGGGAATCAAACCGGCCAGGATCTCCGTCGCGCCGAACCGCACGTTGTCGCCGCTCACCCGCCAGTCTGCGGCAAGCGCCAGGCCCAGGCCGGCGCCCAGCGCGTATCCGGTGATCGCGGCGACGGTCGGTTTCGGAATCGCCGCGACGGCGTCGACGGCATCGCGACGCACTCGTATCCAGCTCTCGGCTTCCGACGCGGTCAGCGTGCGCAGTTGGGGCATGTCGTCGCCGGCGGAGAAGATCTCGTGGCCGCCGAAGACGATCACGGCGGCGATGTCCTCGCGGCGGGCGACCTCGGCGGCGGCCTGCCCGATCTCCCGATAGACCTGCCGGGTCATGGCGTTGGTCGGCGGCCGCGACAGCGCCAAGGTGCCGACGCCCGGATGGTCTTCGTCCACGTGGACGAAGACGAACTCGCTCAAAGCCGCCACCCCAGTCCGCCGGCTTTGCGGGCCCGGTGATAGCGGTCGGAGTCGAAGAACTCGAAAATCCAGTTGTCGCCGTCGATTTCCAAGTGCGGTTGCACGGTGACGATCTGACGGTCGACGGCCAAAACGCTGGCGACTGTGCGTCCATTCAGCGAGTCCAGCTGCGTCCAGGTCGGCGGCAGCAGGAAGGAGCGGCCAGCCTCGAAGTCGCCGATGGCGGCCTGCGCCGTCGTCCACTCCGCACGGTCGGATTCGGTGTTGTCGCCGTCGGCGCGCTGACCCTGCGGTAGCGCCCCGACGAAGAAGTAGGTGTCGTAACGACGGGTGCGCTCGGCTTCGGGGGTTACCCAGTTAGCCCACGGCCGCAGCAAATCGGCTCGCAGGACAAGGTTCTCCCGGCGCAGGAAGTCGGCGAACGACAGCGTCCGGTCGGCCAGCGCCAGCCGGGATTCGCGGTACACCGATGCGTCGCCGACGATGGCGCCCGGGTCGTCGGCGGGGCCGGCGAACAGCACCCCGCATTCCTCGAAGGTCTCGCGGGCGGCGGCGCAGAGCAGCGCTTCGGCCAGGTCGGTTTCGATGCCGAACCGCTGCGCCCACCATGACGGCGGCGGCCCGGTCCAGGCGATCTCAGCGTTGCGGTCGCGGTCGTCGACGCCGCCGCCGGGAAACACCATCACCCCGGCGGCGAATTCCATTGCGGCGTGCCGTCGCATCAGGAAGACGGCGATACCGTCGGCAGTGTCGCGCACCAGCATCACGGTCGCGGCCGGCCGCGGCGTCAACGGAACAAGCGGATCGTCAGTCGATGAAGTCATCGGCGCCTCCGGTGGGCCGCGCGGGTGCGAGCGCGCCGCGCGAAGTAACGCCCGTCGATCACGTCCACCGCGATCGACTGGCCGAACGCCGCGGACAGATTCTCGCCGGTCAGCACGTCGGACAGCAAACCCGCCGCGACGACCTGTCCCTCCGACAACAGCATGCAGTGGCTGAAGCCGGGCGGAATCTCCTCGACATGGTGGGTGACCAAGACCAGCGCCGGCGCGTCGGGATCGGCGGCCAAATCGGTCAGCCGCGCCACCAGCTCTTCGCGGCCGCCCAGGTCGAGGCCGGCGGCGGGTTCGTCGAGCAACAGCAGCTCGGGGTCGGTCATCAACGCGCGCGCGATCAGCACCCGCTTGCGCTCACCCTCCGACAGGGTTTCGTACGTGCGGTCTGCGAGATGCTCGGCGCCCAGGCTTTCCAGCATGTCGAGCGCCCGGTTGTAGTCGACGTCCTCGTAGCGCTCCCGCCAACGGCCCAGTACTGCATAGCCGGCCGAGACGACCAGGTCGCGCACGACTTCATTGCCGGGTATTCGCTGCGCCAACGCCGAGGAACTCAAACCCACCCGGGAGCGCAGCTCGGACATGTCGACCCGGCCGAGGCGCTCCCCCAGCACGTAGGCGACCCCCGACGAGGGGTGCTCGGCGGCCGCGGCGATGCGCAACAACGATGTCTTGCCGGCGCCGTTGGCCCCGATGATCACCCAGCGTTCGTCGAGCTCGACCGACCAGGTCACCGGCCCGACCAGCACGTGGCCATCACGACGCAGCGAAACGTCGGTGAAGTCGATCAGCAGATCGGGGTCGACTGCCTCGCTTCCGGTTTCGGCCACTCGACCATCGTGCCGTACCGCGACGCTGCGGCGACTGTCGGGTCGCGCGCTACTCCGGGGGGATCTCGACCCGGCGCACCACGCCGTCGAGCGCGTCGGCGGCCTCGATCTCGCCGCGCGTGACGCCGAGCAAAAACAGCACGGTGTCCAGGTATGGGTGGCTCAGCGACGCGTCGGCGACTTCGCGCAGCGCGGGTTTGGCGTTGAATGCCACGCCCAGGCCCGCGGCGGCCAGCATGTCGATGTCGTTGGCGCCGTCACCGACCGCCACCGTCTGCGCCATCGGCACGCCGACCTGCTGCGCGAAGTCCCGCAGCGCCTTGGCTTTACCCGCGCGGTCGATGATCGGGCCGATGACCCGCCCGGTGATTTTGCCGTCGACGATCTCCAATTGATTGGCGGCGACGAAGTCCAGCATCAACTCATGGGCCAGCGGTTCGATGACCTGTCGGAACCCGCCGGAGACCACGCCGACGTAATAACCCAGCCGCCGCAACGTGCGCAGCGTGGTCTGCGCGCCGGGGGTCAGCTTCAACTCTTCGCTGACCTCCTCGAGCACTTCGGCGGGCAGGCCGGCCAGGGTGGCGACCCGCTGGTGTAGCGACTCCGCGAAGTCCAGTTCGCCGCGCATGGCGGCCTCGGTGATGGCGGCGACCGCGTCCTGGGCGCCTACCCGGGCGGCCAGCATCTCGATGACTTCCTGCTGGATCAGCGTCGAATCGACGTCGAACACGATGAGTCGTTTGGCGCGCCGGGACAGGCTGTAGTCCTCCAATGCCATATCGACGCCCGCCTCGGCCGCCACCCGCGTCAACACGGCCTGTAGCTGGACCCCGATCCCCGGCGGCACCGAGACCCGCAGCTCCAGGCCGGTGACCGGATAGTCGGAGACGCCGCGAATGAGGTCGATGTTGACGCCGAGTGCGGCCACCTCCTGGGCCACCGCCCCGAACGCCTCGGCGGTGATCGGTCGGCCCAGTACCACGATGGTGTGCGTTGACGGTTCCCGGATGATCGGCAGATCGTCGCTGCGCTCGATGCTGACGTCGAGGCCGACCGCATGGATGGCCGCCTCGACTTCGTCGCGCAGCGCCCTGCCTTCGGCCACTTCCAGCGGCGCCGACACCAGCACACCCAACGTCAGCCGGCCCCGGATCACGACCTGCTCGACGTTGAGCAACTCGACCTTGTGGCCCGAAAGGACTTCGAAGAGCGCTGACGTCACGCCTGGCTTGTCGTGACCGGTGACGGTGATCAACGCCGACACCTTGCGGGGCTCACTCACCCCAGATTGCCTCGGCGGCAAGCCATTAGGTGCGAACGCTCACGTCGTCGGCTCTGGTGACGTCACCATCCCGTGGGCTGTGAGCCCGGCCCACGTGGGCCTCGGCGCGCAATCGTTCCACCATGTGGGGGTAGTGCAGCTCGAACGCCGGTCGCTCGGAACGGATTCGCGGCAGCTCGGTGAAGTTGTGCCGCGGCGGTGGGCAACTGGTGGCCCACTCCAGCGAGTTGCCGTATCCCCACGGGTCGTCGACCGTCACCACTTCGCCGTAGCGCCAGCTCTTGAAGACGTTCCACACGAACGGAATCATCGACACGCCAAGGATGAACGCGCCGACCGTGGAAACGACGTTGTAGGGCTGGAATCCGTCGGTGGGCAGGTAATCGGCGTAACGACGCGGCATCCCGATGTCGCCCAGCCAGTGCTGAATCAGGAACGTCGTGTGAAAACCGATGAACGTCAACCAGAAATGCAGCTTGCCCAGCCGCTCGTCGAGCAGCCGGCCGGTCATCTTCGGGAACCAGAAATACGTGCCGGCGAAGGTGGCGAACACGATGGTCCCGAACAGCACGTAGTGGAAGTGCGCGACCACGAAATAGCTGTCGGTGACGTGGAAGTCCAGCGGCGGGCTGGCCAGCAGCACCCCGGTCAGACCACCCAACAGGAAGGTGATCAGAAAGCCGACCGAGAACAGCATCGGCGTCTCGAACGTCAACTGACCCCTCCACATGGTGCCGGTCCAGTTGAAGAACTTGATTCCGGTCGGCACCGCGATCAGGTACGTCATGAACGAGAAGAACGGAAGAAGCACGGCACCGGTGGCGAACATGTGGTGCGCCCATACCGCCACCGACAACGCGGCGATCGAGAGCGTCGCGTAGACGAATGTGGTGTATCCGAAAATCGGCTTGCGGGAGAACACCGGGATGATCTCGCTGACGATGCCGAAGAACGGCAACGCCACGATGTAGACCTCGGGGTGACCGAAGAACCAGAACAGGTGCTGCCACAACAGAACCCCGCCGTTGGCCGAGTCGTAGACGTGGGCGCCCAGGTGCCGGTCGGCGGCCAGCCCGAACAAAGCCGCGGTCAGCAGCGGGAACGCGAGCAACACCAGGATCGACGTCACCAGGATGTTCCAGGTGAAGATCGGCATCCGGAACATCGTCATCCCCGGCGCGCGCATACACACGACCGTGGTGATCATGTTGACCCCGCCCAGGATGGTGCCCAGACCGGCAACGATCAGCCCCATGATCCACAGGTCGGCGCCGGCGCCCGGTGAGTGGATGGCGTCGGTCAACGGGGTGTAAGCGGTCCAGCCGAAGTCGGCGGCGCCGCCCGGGGTGATGAAGCCGGCCATTCCGATCAAGGCGCCGAACAGGAACAGCCAGAACGACAAGGCGTTGAGTCGTGGGAACGCCACGTCGGGCGCGCCGATCTGCAGCGGCAGCACCAGGTTGGCGAAACCGAACACGATCGGCGTCGCATAGAACAGCAGCATGATCGTGCCGTGCATGGTGAACAGCTGGTTGAACTGCTCGTTAGACAAGAACTGCAGACCCGGCGCGGCCAATTCGGTCCGCATCAGCAGCGCCAGCAGGCCACCGATGAAGAAAAAGATGAAGCAGGTGACCACGTACATGATCCCGATCATCTTGTGATCGGTGGTGGTGATCAGCCGGTAGACCAGGTTGCCTTTCGGCCCGGTCCGGGCAGGGTATGGACGACTGGCCTCGAGTTCTCCCAGCGGGGGCGCTTCGGCGGTCAAGAGCTCCTCCAAACGTCGGGCAGGGCTACTGGGATCAGTGGCAATTGAGTTTAGCGTTCGAGCGGGCCCGGCGACGGACTGGTCCTACAAACTGTCGTAATAGGTCGGTGAACACTTTTGCGCCCGCGCCGCCCGCTTGCTGGGGTCGGCGTTAGCTGGCCGGATGTTAACGTCGGACCGTGCTGCTCAGGGGTATGCGACCCGCGCTGGCCGCTGCCGCCGCGGCAGCGATTTCAGCCGCCCTGTGCAGTGGTTGCACATCGGGGTCGCCCGGCCGCAGCGGGTCGCCGTCGGCGTCGGTAATCACCAGCACCACCCAAATCGCCGGGGCCGGAGTTTTGGGCAACCAGCGCCGACCAGACGAGTCGTGTGCACCGCAACCGGCTGGGCCGGATCCCGGGCCGTCGACTCGGACGGCCCACAACGCGGCCGGGGTGGAACCCGATGTGGCCCAGGTGCCCGACGATCCGCAGCGCATCGTCGTGCTTTCCGGTGACCAGCTCGACGCCCTGTGTGCGCTGGGCCTGCAGTCGCGGATCGTCGCTGCCGCGTTGCCGGACGGCTCCTCCAGTCAGCCGTCCTACCTGGGCACGGTCGTGCACCAGCTGCCGGGCGTGGGCACCCGCAGCAGCCCCGACCTCGCCGCGATCAGGGCGGCCAAGCCGGACCTGATTCTCGGCTCACAAGCGGTGACGCCGAAGTTGTATTCGGTATTGGCGGCGATAGCGCCGACGGTGTTCACCGGGACACCGGGTGCGGCCTGGGAGGACAACCTGCGCGGGGTGGGCACGGCCACCGCGCGGGCCGACGCCGCGGGCGGCTTGATCGACAACTTCACCACGAAGGCCCACGACGACGGCGCCGCGCACGACGCCGCCCACTACCAGGCGTCGATCGTGCAGTTCACCGAGAACACCATCCGGGTGTATGGGGCCGACAACTTTCCGGCCAGCGTGCTGACCACGGTCGGCGTCGATCGCCCTGCGTCGCAACGGTTTACCGACAAGCCCTACATCGAGCTGGGCAGCACAGATGCCGACCTGGCGAACAACCCGGACTTCTCTGCGGCCGACGCTGACCTCGTGTATGTGTCTTTCGACTCGCCGGCCGCCAAAGACCGCGCCCCCACACTCTTCGACAGCGACCCGTGGCGCAAGCTCTCAGCCAACCGCGACAACCGGATCTTTGTGGTCAACAACGAGATATGGCAGACCGGCGAGGGCGTGGTGGCCGCCCGCGGCATCATCGACGACCTGCGCTTCCTCAACGCCCCGATCAACTGACCGGTCCTGTGACGTCGGACGCACCCCCGGAAATACATAGTCTACCTATGCTAATGTTGATTACGTTCAATAGAATTCGATACTGAAGTATTCAATACTGAAACAAGCGCACTCAAGAGGATTGCCAATGAGCACTGTTTCGGCGTATGCCGCCACGTCGGCCACCGAACCGCTGACCAAGACCACCATCACCCGTCGCGACCCAGGTCCGCACGACGTGGCGTTTGACATCAAATTCGCAGGGATCTGCCACTCGGACATCCACACCGTCAAAGCCGAGTGGGGCGAACCGAATTACCCTGTGGTCCCCGGCCATGAGATCGCCGGCGTGGTGACCGCCGTGGGCTCCGAGGTCACCAAGCACAAGGTGGGCGACCGCGTTGGTGTGGGCTGCATGGTGAACTCCTGCGGCAAATGCAGCAGCTGTAAGGCCGGGCTCGAGCAGTACTGCAAACCGGGCGCGACGTTCACCTACAACTCCATCGACAAAGACGGCACGCCAACGCAAGGCGGCTACAGCCAAGCGATCGTGGTCAACGAGAACTTCGTCGTGCACATCCCCGACGAGCTTCCGCTGGACGCTGCCGCACCGCTACTGTGCGCGGGCATCACGCTCTTCTCGCCGCTGCGGCACTGGAACGCCGGACCGGACACTCGGCTCGCGATCGTCGGTTTGGGCGGGCTGGGCCACATGGGCGTCAAGCTCGGCGCCGCGCTGGGCGCCGAGGTCACGGTGCTTTCGCAGTCCCTGAAGAAGATGGAAGATGGTCTGCGCCTTGGCGCCAGCCACTACTACGCCACCGCCGACCGCGACACCTTCCGCAACCTGCGCAGCAGTTTCGACCTCATCCTGAACACCGTCTCGGCGAACCTGAACCTCGGCGACTACCTGAACCTGCTTGACGTCGACGGCACGCTCGTCGAGCTGGGCATCCCCGAGCACCCGATGGAGGTGCCGGCATTCCCGCTGGCGCTGGCGCGGCGCAGCTTGTCCGGGTCCAACATCGGCGGCATCGCCGAAACCCAGGAGATGCTGAATTTCTGCGCCGAGCACAACGTGACGCCCGAAATCGAAGTGATCGAGCCGGATTACGTTAACGAAGCCTACGAACGTGTGCTGGCCAGCGACGTGCGCTACCGCTTCGTGATCGACACCTCAAGCTTGTGAGGCGGCTTCTGAGCTCGCAGCTTCGCCGTTAGATGCGTCCGTCAGACCCGCCAGCGGCCAGCCGGCGGCGGCAAGCCTGGCGGCCACACGCGCGACATTCTCCGGACCTGCGTCGTATTGCGTCATGTCGGAAATGAAATCGGCGATCACGTCGCGGTTAACCTCGTTCTCGACTTCCTCGTCGATGGCGTCGACCACTTCCGTGATCTGCTCCTGGGTCAGCGGTGTGCTGCGCAGCAGCGCAAGCAACGGCACGCGGTCTGGGCCAGGAACGCCTTCTGGATAGCCCACCTGCAACCATTGGATCACTGAACGGAAAAAAGCCGCTGTAGAAGATGGGGTTATCGCCACCCCACCAGTGTCATAGGTGCGCAGTCAGCGGCGCCACTTTCGCACCCCAGTAATTGCACAATTCATGCGCCGTTCACGGAACATACGTCGGCCGTGCGGCACCACACCGGGCTGACCTGCGGGTTTAGCAGTCCCCAAACAGCTCGGAGCCAACGGATTTCCGCTCGGGCACCGTGTGGTAGATGCTGTCCGATGAGGGCCCGCCGGTCAATAACGCGGCTACGATCAGGCCGCATGGAGCCCGTGAGCTGGCGCCAACCCACCGGCACGTTCTGTAGGCGAGGTCACCCGCAGTTCATCGAAGTTCGAATGGTCGACGCCCGCGGAGCGAAGCAGTATGAGGGTCAGGTCGGCCCGAGCTGCTTTCGTCGCTGGTGGCCGCCGCACAAGGAGTTCAAGCGCAACGAGCAACAGCGAGAAGGGTGAGCACCGTCTCGTGGAAGGCGGCGATCAGATCGGCCTCTCGGTGAGCAGCGCGACATTTCGTTGAATACGCCGCGAATTGCGTGACGTGAAGGGCAACAAGATCGCGCTCAGCAACGCAAGCACCCCATAGAACAGCCTGTCGCCATTGAAGTTCACCGCCGCCGCCGCGACGGCTGCTGCGACCAATAGCCCGAACGTGATCCAGTTCCAGATTTCCGCGCGCTTGAGTTGGTCGGCAGACTTGTTGCGCAGCCAGACCCTGCCCAGCCGGATCGCTGGCGCTCGCACGTCAGGATCGGCGGGTACGACGCCACGCGAGACGGCGTCGATCGCCTGGGAACGTCCCGCCTGGTCCAGTCCAGACAGCGCCTCCAGGGCTTCCCGATGCGTAGCTTGGGTTGTGGCAGTGAGGAATCCGGCAATGATGGCACCGAAAAAGATGGCCGAAAGGATGTTGCTTTCAATCTCAACACGCGATTCCAAGGTGGTAAGCGCACCCCACGTCACCGCGAGGAAGAACGCCCACACCACGAATCGCAGCCAGGCCGGTTGCAGAATCAGCCAAAAACGCATTAGTTGACCTACGGGTCTAGAAGTCCCAGTCCTCGTCTTCGGTGACGACGGCCTTGCCGATCACATACGACGAGCCCGACCCGGAGAAGAAGTCGTGGTTCTCGTCGGCGTTCGGTGACAAGGCGGACAGGATCGCCGGGTTGACGTCGGTTTCGTCGCGAGGGAACAGCGCCTCGTAGCCAAGGTTCATCAGCGCCTTGTTGGCGTTGTAGCGCAAGAACTTCTTGACGTCCTCGGTCAGCCCGACCTCGTCGTAGAGGTCCTGGGTGTACTCGACCTCGTTGTCGTACAGCTCGAAAAGCAGTTCGTAGGTGTAGTCCTTCAGCTCGGCCTGCCTGGCAGCGTCCTCAAGGGCCAGCCCGCGCTGGAACTTGTACCCGATGTAGTAGCCGTGGACGGCCTCGTCGCGGATGATCAGCCGGATCATGTCGGCGGTGTTGGTCAACTTGGCCCGGCTCGACCAGTACATCGGCAGATAGAACCCGGAGTAGAACAGGAAGCTTTCCAACAGCGTGGAGGCCACCTTGCGCTTGAGCGGCTCGTCGCCGCGGTAGTACTCCATCACGATCTCGGCCTTGCGCTGCAGGTTCGGATTCTCCTCCGACCAGCGGAAGGCGTCGTCGATCTCGGCGGTCGAGCACAGCGTCGAGAAAATCGAGCTGTAGCTCTTGGCGTGCACCGACTCCATGAACGCGATGTTGGTGTAGACCGCCTCCTCGTGCGGCGTCAGCGCGTCGGGAATCAGGCTGACCGCCCCGACCGTGCCCTGAATGGTGTCCAGCAATGTCAGCCCGGTGAACACCCGCATCGTCAGCTGCTTCTCGTTGGCCGTCAGCGTGCTCCACGATGGGATGTCATTGGACACCGGCACCTTCTCGGGCAGCCAGAAGTTTCCGGTCAGCCGCTCCCAGACCTCGGCGTCCTTCTCGTCTTGCAGACGGTTCCAGTTGATCGCCGAGACCCGGTCGATCAGCTTCACTCTTTCGGTCACCAGAACCCCACTTCACCAGGACGGATACTCGAGCATGCCTAGGCTTCAGACACTACCCCTGGGGGGCGACAAGCCGCGGTAACACCAGAGGTTGTGTTTGCGTGTCGCAATGAGGGACTGCCACCGGGCCGCGCTAATCCAGGCCAGCGTGTCGCAGCGTGTGACTGAGGCCGTCTTCGAGGGTGCTCAGCGCAACGCCGGTGAGTCGGCTCAGTTCATCAATGTCATGTTCGCCGGTATTCATCCAGGCTTCCAGGGCGGCGAACACCGCGGTGGCCAAGCTGTGTGCCGCGATGTCGGCGATCATGGCTCCGTCTGCAGTCGGCGTGGATCGTTGATGGACGAAGCGCTGGACCTCGTCGGCGAGCTGATCTCGAAGCCGCCGAATATGACTGGTGATGATGTCTTGGTCGAGATCGCGCGAGCGGATGGTGGCGGCCTCACGGACCATGGCGAAATCGAATGGGAAGGCGTCGACGGCCTTTCGCACCGACACCGTGATCGGTTCCCCGTGCGGGCGCAGCGCCAATGCACGGGCGAACCACTCGAAGCCGATGTCGTAGTCGGCGAAGATCACCGCGTGCTTGGACGGGAAGTGCCGGTAGAACGTTCGCTCGGTGACCCCGACGTCGGCGGCGATCTCGGCGACGCTGGTTTGGTGCACACCGTCTGCGACAAAGCGCCGCATCGCCGCCTGCAGCAGCGCCTGACGCGTGCGTTCGCTACGAGTCAGGATTGCCGATTTCACCGCTGTGCCACCCACTAAATGTCAGTCTTGACGCCAAAATGTCAGTTATGACATTGTACTGTCCAGCGACCTATTAGCAGCGGATTGAAGAAGGACGGCCAGCATGTCGGACTACGACGCGATCGTCATCGGGGCAGGTCACAACGGTCTGGTTGCCGCGAACGTGCTGGCCAAGCAGGGCGCGAAAGTGCTTGTCCTGGAACGAGCGCACTTCCTGGGCGGGATGGCCGCGACCCGGGAACTCTTCGATGGATACAAGCACAGCGTCGGGGCGTGGGCGGTGCTGATCTGGCGCCAGGAGATGACCCAGCGCTTGGAGCTCACCAAGTGGGGCTTCGAGTTGATGGATCAGTGGACATCGACGTGCACGTTCGGCGATGCCAAGGACACCCCGTTCGTGATGTACAACGACCTCGAACGCATGGGGCGTCACCTTCTCGAGGATCACGGGCCCGACGTCGCGGCGGGCCTCGGCGGTTTGTTCGCTCACATCGGCCGGTTCGCACCGTATTTCGTCGATTCGGCGTTTGGCCCGCCGCTGGACATCATCGAGGTGATCGCCTCGCAGCCCACCCCGCAGGACCGTCACGACTTTGCTCAGATGTGGTACGGCAGCACCATGGACACGGTCCGCCGTTTCCTGGAGCCTGACCAGGGCCGCTGCATTCAGGGCTCGCTGGCAGCGATGTCCATCGATGCTTTCGACGGCGGCCCCTGGACCCCTGGCTCGAATGCGTCGACGCTCTACCACTATCTGATCGGCGGCGGCAACGTTGAATACATCATGCCGCGCGGCGGGATTGGCTCGCTGAGCACAGCGCTGTGCCGGCGCGCCGAATCGTTGGGCGCCGAGGTGCGGCTGAAGCAGCACGTCAAGCAGATCCTCGTCACCGACGGACGCGCGACCGGGGTCGAACTTCGCGACGGCACAACGATTTCGGCCGACGTCGTGCTCTCGTCGCTTGATCCGTACACGACATTCGTCAATCTGGCCGGCGTGCAGTATTTTCCGCCCGACTACATCCGCAAGGTCAAGGAAATCAACTTCAACCTCGGTTACATCCAGGCCCACCTGACAATTGACCAAGCCCCGCAATGGATCGAGCGGCTGCAGCCCTACATGCAGGATCAAGGGCAATGGTGTCCCACGGTGGCCTACGCGCCGTCACCGGAATACATCAGCGACGCCTGGGAGCAATACCGCAAGGGGCAGCTTCCGGACGCCCCGCCCACCTATCTGTACATACCCAGCATGGTCGACTCGTCGTTGGCGCCCGAAGGTAAGCACAGCGCAACCATTTTCACTCCATACTTCCCGACCGGCCTGGACGCCGACGAAAACCGAAGCTGGAAAGAGCAATATGCCGACACCTGCGTGCGCATCTTCGACACGTTCGCACCCGGGTTCGCGGACTCGGTCACCAACCGCGTTGTTTTCTCCAACCGCTACTTCGGCAGCACGTTCAGCGCACACGCCGGCGACTACTCGCACGGCCTGCTGCAACCCAACCAGCTCTGGACCGGCCGTGTCGTCGAGGGAGCCGACAAGTTCGCCACGCCGGTCGACGGGCTGTATCTCTGTGGTCAATGCACGCACCCGGGTCCCGGAGTCACCGGCATCCCCGGCTGGAACGGCGCCGAGGCGGCCCTCGAGCATCTCAACGCGCGGGTGTCATAGCCACCGGGAGGGTTGACCTCATCTCACACAGGCGCGGCCGGCAGCATGCTGATGACGGTGTCGATGAGTTGCTCGGCGGTGGTTTGCCACTTGTCCCAGACGAGGTGGCCACTCGTCTCGAAGCTCGTGATGCCGTGGACGCTGGTCAGCAGTAGTGCGCCGTAATGTCGCGCCCGTTGCGGACCAACAATGCGGCCCATGATGTCGAGGTACAGGTCCCACGTGCGCCCGGCCGCCCGGACCGCCGCAGTCGGGTCACCCGCTGGGGTGGTGAACATGAGGCGATACAGATGAGGCCGGGTGCGGCCGATGGTGACCAGCGAAACCAGCGCGGAACGCAGGGACTGCTCGGGGGGGTCGTCGCTGGCGGCCAGAATTTCGAGCGCGTCACCCAATTCGCTCAACGCATCGGTAGCCAGGACGGTGAGCAGGGCTTCCTTATCCGCGAAGTGGCGATACGCCGCCGAGCGCGACACACCAGCGCGGGCACCCACTTCGCGCAGCGTCACCGCGTCGACTCCGCCGATGTCGAGCAACGCCCCGGCGGCATCGAGCAGCGCCCGCCGGGTCGCCGCGGCAGTCTCCGATCGCCTCGCCATCCGCAGGAGCATAGGCCAAATGCGCAATAAGTTGACATCGTCAACTCAACTGATAGCTTTCAGATGACGCCGTCAACTTAAACGATGGAAGCCAACTTAAATTTTTGGAGATGGTCATGGACGCCTCGAATCCTCACCGGCAAGAGTTGGTCGTCGTGACCGGCGCCTCGACTGGCATCGGCGCAGCCACTGCGCGGGAACTCGCCCAAAGGGGCTTTCACGTGTTGGCCGGTGTCCGCCGTGACGTCGACGCCGAGTCTTTGCGGACCGACGGGATCGAGCCGCACATCCTCGACATCACCGTTGAGTCGGATGTGGTCGCCATCGCCGACCGCGTCGCTCGCGACCCGCTGCGCCGGCCCGTCCGCGCGCTGATCAACAACGCCGGCATCCCGATCAATGCGCCGGTCGAAACCCTGCCGATGGCCGAGTGGCGCCGGCTGTTCGAGGTCAATCTGTTCGGTCACGTCGCGATGACCCAAGCGCTGATGCCGGCTCTGTTGCGCAGCACGGGCACCGTCGTGAACATCAGTTCCGTCGGCGGCAAGGTGGCGATGTCGACCTATGGCGCATACGCGGGTTCGAAGTTCGCCCTCGAGGCCGTCAGCGATTCCCTGCGCCGTGAGGTCGCGCAGTTCGGGGTCAAGGTCGTCGTCATCGAACCCGGCGCGGTCAAGACCGAGATGGCCGAGCGTGGAATCGCTAACGCCGACCGATTGAACGCCAGCATGACCCCCGCCCAACTCCAACGTTATGGCGATCTCACCGCGGCGATCTCAGCACAAGCTCGATCGTTCATTAAAACCGGCGTAGCGGCCGAACACGCCGCGAAGGTGATCGCAAAGGCCGCGACCGCGTCTCGACCACGCACTCGGTACGCCATCGGGCGCGACGCTGCAATCCTCGTACGGCTGGCCCGCGTCATATCTGACCGGTTACTCGACCGCATCCTGCGGCTAGGCCTTCGGCCCCACTACGTCAAAACTTCTCAACCGAGCGCGGCATAGCCCCTATGCAGAACCCACCAATGCATGTACCATTTGGTACATGCATTGCGAAGACAGTGTCGAGATCGACGCGCCGGCGCAGCTTGTGTGGGAGGTCTTCAGCGACGTCGAGAGCTGGCCCGAGTGGACGGCGTCGGTGACTTCTCTGGTCGCGCGGGATGGAGCCGGTCTGGCCATCGGCAAACGGTTTGCGATCAAGCAACCCGGCATGTCGAAGCTCGTCTGGAAGGTCAGCGAGATCGACCCAGGATCGTCCTGGACGTGGGTGCAACGATCGCCGGGTGTGCGAGTGAGCGCTCGCCACTGGGTCATCCCCCAACCCGGCGGCCGAACCCTGGTGCGCCAGCAACTCGACCAGCGTGGCGTACTCGGTGCCCTTGTTGGGCGGCTGATGGTCAAGAAGACCAAGCGCTTCCTCGAACTGGAGGCCCAAGGACTCAAGGCCCGGTCTGAACAGCTCAGCCGCGCCAATGGTCGGCACTCCTAACCTGGAACGGCGCCGGCAGCTACTCGACGCACTAGTCGAGGAGTTCGCAGCTGGCGGCGTCGGCGACCGATCCCTGCGCGAGGTGGCCGCCGGGGTCGGCACCAGCCATCGGATGCTGTTGCACCACTTCGGGTCTCGGGAGGATCTGCTCGTGGCGATCGTCGAGGAGGTCGAGCGCCGCCAGATGGCCGTGCTCCCCGATTTGCCCACGAATCCGGCCGATAACTTCGCCGCCATGTGGTCCGACGTTCGACGCCCCGAGCTACGCCAATTGGAACGCCTGTTCTTCGAGTGCTACGCCCGCGCGGCGCAGGGCGAGAAGCCGTTTGACCGCATGGTCCCCGGCGCTGTTGACGGCTGGCTCGATGAGGTAGCGACCATCGCCGGCGCCCCGATCGACCGTGCCACAGTAAGGCTTGGGCTGGCCGTCGTCCGTGGCCTACTGTTGGATCTCGTGGCCACCGACGACGACGCCGGCGTTGATGCCGCCGCGGACGCCTTCGTAAACCTGCTCAGCCGCTGACGTTCGCGACGGGTCAGGCTCGAGCCGCCGTAAGCGAACCCGTGCCCACCCCGAAGAATTTGTATTCGGCGAGGTTGAGCGAGCGAGTCTCCCGCCAGTACTGCCAGGTCATGCCGCTCCACAGGGTCCGGTTGACGCCGTGTTCGTCGAGATACCAGCTGCTGCAGCCGCCGGTGTTCCACACCGAGCCGGCGAGCTTGTCCTGCAACTCTGCGTTGGCCCGTTCCTGGGCGGAGCGGCTGGGCGCCAATGCCTGCGCGCCGGCCTTGTCGACCGCCGCGATCGCCTCAGCGACGTAGTGGATCTGCGCCTCGATCATGAAAACCACTGACGTGTGCCCTAATCCGGTGTTGGGCCCCAGCAGGAAGAACAGGTTGGGCATGTCGGCCACGGCGATGCCGCGGTGTGCCACAACCCCTTCCTGGTTCCACCGATCCACAAGGTCCTCGCCGCGCGGACCCTTCACGTCGACATAGGTGTAGGAGTCGGTGGTGTGAAATCCGGTGGCGTACACGATCACGTCGACCGCGTGCTCGACGCCGTCGCCGGTGACGATGCCGTCCGGAGTGACGCGGGTGATCCGCTCGGTGATCAGCGTCGTCTTCGGGTTGGCCACCGCCTGGTAGTAATTGCCGGCGTAGAGGATTCGCTTGCAGCCGGCCCGGTAGCGCGGTGTGAGCCTGCGGCGCAGTTCCTTGTCGCGGACATTGCGACGGATGTTCCACTTGCCGACCAATTCGACCGCACGCAACAGGCCGGGGCGTTGCGTCATCGCGTAGCCCAAACCCTCGAGCCCCCAGTAGATTCCCGACCGCACCGCCAGCCGCAGACCGGGCACATACGCGAAGGCTTTGCGCACCGCATCCGGTAACAGACTGTTCGGCCGCGGCACCACCCACGGCGGCGTGCGCTGATATAGCTGCACCTCGGCCACCCCGGCGTCGCGCCGCACCAGCTCCGGCACGATCTGAATGGCGCTGGCCCCGGTGCCGATCACCGCGACCCGCTTACCGGTCAAGTCGACGCTGTGGTCCCACTGCGCGGAATGGAAAGTGGCGCCGCGGAATTCATCCATCCCTTCGATGTCCGGTAGGCGTGGTATGTGCAGCGCGCCGGCGCCCGAGATCAAAAACTGGGTCACATACTCTTGCCCGGACTCGGTGAACACGTGCCAGCGGTATTCGCTGTCGTCCCAGTGCGCGCGGTTCACCTTCGAGCCGAATCGGATGTAGCGGCGCAATCCGTACTTTTCGGTGACGCCCTTGAGGTACTCAAGGATCTCCGGTTGCGGGGAGAACAGCTTGCTCCAGGTGGCTTTCGGTTCGAACGAGAACGAGTACAGGTGCGACGGCACGTCGCAGGCGCAACCGGGGTAGCTGTTGTCCCGCCAGGTGCCGCCGATCTCGTCAGCCTTCTCCAGGATGACGAAGTCCACGCCCTGGCGCTGCAGCGCGATGGCCATCCCGAGCCCGGCAAAACCCGTCCCGATGATGACCGCACGGGTGTGCACGGTCGGGGCCTGGGCGGCGGCCTGGGCTGTCGACTCGGCAACGCTCATTTCGGATCGATCTTCCTGCTCAGGTGTCGACTGCTGGTTGGGGAGCCCGGCCGGGCAAGTACCCGGTACCGAGGGTATCGGACAAGTGTCGTCGATGGCCGGGGCGATGTCAACGCCGCTCGATGCTAGCTCGCAGCGGAGTTCTGCGGCATCGCGTTGTGGATGGGCTGATCAGGGTCCAGCTTGATGCCGAGCAGCTCGGCGGTGCCGCCGATGACACCCATCATGATCGTGGTCAGATGCTCGACGAACTTCTCGCGCGGCATCCGCCGAGGGCTGTCGAGGTCGGACCCCAACCACCAATCGGTGGCCGACGCCGCCGAACCGAACGCCGCGAACGCCGCGAGTTCGAACGCGGCGGGATCGAGCTCCATCTCGCGCAGCTCGTTGTTGAACATCTCCGCCATCGCCAGCGTGATCTCGCGGCCTTCGTTCAGCGTCCGCATCGTCGACTCGGACTGCTCCGGGAAGCGGCCCCCCTGGATGAAGAACCGCAGCACGTTGGGATGCTCGTCGACCAGGCTGACGTACTCCTCGGCGCTACGCCGGATGATCTCGCGAGCCGAGTTGGTGGCGAAGTCGATCGACGGGAAGACCGCTGCCCACAGCATGTCGCGCAGACGTTGTCCGATCGCCTGAAACAGATCGGACTTGTCGGTGAAGTGTCGGTAGATCTTGGGTTTGGCGGTGCCGGCCTCTTCGGCGATCTCGCGGACGCTGAGGTCGGGCCCTAACCGGTCGATCGCGCGAAATGCCGCCTCGACGATCTCGCCGCGGACCTTCTTGCGGTGTTCGCGCCAGCGTTCGCTACGCGCGTCGACCTTGGCCCCAGGCTTCGGGCTGGGGTGAGGTCGGGGAGGCAGGGGGGGTCGCGGAATTCTGACCACGTCAAGCACCTTACCCCGGTGCCGCCGCTGACCTGGGCAGACTGGCTATTGTGGCAGCGCCGGCGATCAATGCAGCCGGCGTCACAGCATGCAGGAGACGCAGCCCTCGACCTCGGTACCTTCCAGCGCCATCTGCCGCAGTCGAATGTAGTACAGCGTCTTGATGCCCTTGCGCCAGGCGTAGATCTGCGCCTTGTTCACGTCGCGCGTGGTCGCGGTGTCCATGAAGAACAGCGTCAGCGAAAGCCCTTGGTCCACATGCTGGGTGGCCGCCGCATAGGTGTCGATGATCTTCTCGTAACCGATTTCGTAGGCGTCCTGGTAGTACTGCAGGTTGTCGTTGGTCATGAAGGGCGCCGGGTAGTACACGCGGCCGATCTTGCCTTCCTTGCGGATCTCGACCTTCGACACGATCGGGTGGATCGACGATGTCGAGTGGTTGATGTAGGAGATCGATCCGGTCGGCGGCACCGCCTGCAGGTTCTGGTTGTAGATGCCGTGCGTTTGCACCGACTCTTTCAGCCGCCGCCAGTCGTCTTGGTTCGGGATGCGGATGCCTGCATCGGCGAAAAGCTGACGCACCTTGTCAGTCTTGGGTTCCCAGATCTGGTCGGTGTACTTGTCGAAGAACTCCCCCGACGCGTATTTGGACTGCTCGAAGCCCTTGAAGTGCGAACCACGTTCGATCGCAATGCGATTCGAGGCGCGCAGCGCGTGGTAGAGGACGGTGTAGAAGTAGATGTTGGTGAAGTCGACACCCTCGTCGGAGCCGTAGTAGATGTGTTCCCGGGCCAGATAGCCGTGCAGGTTCATCTGCCCCAGCCCAATCGCGTGCGAGTCGTTGTTGCCCTGCTCGATCGAGGGCACCGACCAGATGTGGGTCTGGTCGCTCACCGCGGTCAGCGCGCGGATCGCCACCTCGATGCTCTGGGCGAAGTCCGGCGAGTCCATCGTCTTGGCGATGTTCAGCGATCCCAAGTTGCACGAAATGTCCTTGCCCACTTTGGCATACGTCAGATCTTCGTTGAACAACGACGGCGTGGACACCTGCAGGATCTCCGAGCACAGGTTGGAGTGGGTGATCTTGCCCTCGATCGGGTTGGCCCGGTTGACCGTGTCCTCGTACATGATGTAGGGGTAACCGGACTCGAATTGCAGCTCGGCCAGTGTCTGGAAGAACTCGCGCGCCTTGATCTTGGTCTTGCGGATGCGCGCGTCGTCGACCATTTCGTAGTACTTCTCGGTGACCGAGATGTCGGCGAACGGCGCGCCGTAGACACGCTCGACGTCGTACGGGGAGAACAGGTACATGTCCTCGTTGTTCCTGGCCAGCTCAAAGGTGATATCCGGGATCACCACACCCAGGCTCAGTGTCTTGATCCGGATCTTCTCGTCGGCGTTTTCCCGCTTGGTGTCCAGGAAGCGGTAGATGTCTGGGTGATGGGCGTGCAGGTACACCGCACCGGCGCCTTGGCGTGCACCGAGCTGGTTGGCGTACGAGAACGAGTCCTCCAGCAGCTTCATGATCGGGATGACCCCGGAAGACTGGTTTTCGATGTTCTTGATCGGCGCGCCGTGCTCGCGAATATTGCTCAGCAGCAACGCGACTCCCCCACCCCGCTTGGACAGCTGCAGCGCGGAGTTGATCGAGCGCCCGATCGACTCCATGTTGTCTTCGATGCGCAGCAGGAAGCAGCTCACCGGCTCGCCGCGCTGCTGTTTGCCCGAGTTGAGGAAGGTCGGGGTGGCCGGCTGGAACCGGCCGTCGATGATCTCGTCGACCAGCTTCTCGGCCAACCCCATGTCGCCGGCGGCCAGGGTCAGCGCGACCATGACGACCCGGTCTTCGAAGCGCTCCAGATACCGCTTACCGTCGAATGTCTTCAACGTATACGAGGTGTAGTACTTGAACGCGCCGAGGAAGGTCGGGAACCGAAACTTCTTGGCGTAGGCGCGATCCAGCAGCGTCTTGACGAAGTTGCGCGAGTACTCGTCGAGAACCTCACGCTCGTAGTAATTCTCGCGGATCAGATAGTCGAGCTTTTCGTCCTGGTTGTGGAAGAAGACCGTGTTCTGGTTGACGTGCTGCAAAAAGTACTGGTGTGCAGCTTCGTGGTCCTTCTCGAACTGAATCTTGCCGTCTGCGTCGTACAGATTCAGCATCGCGTTGAGCGCGTGATAGTCCGTTTCGTCGGGCAACACATGCGTGCCGGCGGTTACAGGCTCTGCAGCGACGGTTGAGGGCACGTCTGTTCCTTCCAGAAGTCAGCGAGACCCGCGCGGACGGCATCCACGTCGTCCGGGGTTCCCATCAGTTCGAAGCGGTAAAGGTAGGGAACGCCACACTTGCGGGACACCACGTTGCCCGCGTAGGCGAATTCGGCACCGAAGTTGTTGTTGCCCGCGGCGATGACACCGCGGATCAACGACCGGTTGTTTTCATTGTTCAAAAACGCGATGACCTGCTTGGGGACATAGCCACCGTCATTGATGTTCGGAGTCACCCGGCCGCCGCCGTAGGTCGGCAGCACCAGCACATACGGCTGGTCAACCTCGATACGGCCGTGCAGCGGTATCCGCATCGCCGGAATACCCAGCTTCTGCACGAAGCGGTGGGTGTTTTCCGAGACGCTGGAGAAATACACCAGGCTGCAGGACGGCACGGCGATCCCCTCCTGTCTTACGGCGCCGTTGCCGGCTACGCACTCAGGACGGCGCCGGCGAGCGCGTTGATCCGGTCGGGCCGGAAGCCTGACCAGTGCTCGTTTCCGGCCACCACGACGGGGGCCTGCAGATACCCCAGCGCCATCACGTAGTCGCGCGCCTCGGAGTCCAGGCTGATGTCGACCTTCTCGTAGACGATGCCTTGCTTGTCCAGCGCCTTGTAGGTGGCGTTGCACTGCACGCATGCCGGCTTGGTGTAAACGGTGACGCTCATCGGCGGTACGACTCCTCTGTCGACGGTGGGAACGAGACCCGGACTGGCAACCACTCAAGTACTGCATCTGTACTGCTATTCAGCAGACCGCCGCGCCACAGAATTCCCATCTTGCCGATTCGCGTCAGCTGGCGTGCGATGCCGGTTGGCGCGTCCCGGCCGACCAGGCGAACCTGGGGTCTGTCGGTGTCGGAAACACTACACCTAGTGGGTGACGATAAGAAGGGATACAAGATGTTCTGAAAGACATTCATGAAATTCCCTGGTCGTAAGCCGTAACGTCGGAGTGCCTCCGGCGTGTCGTAGATCACAAAGTGGTGTCGCGACGGCATACGAACAGATTTACCACTTGGCACCGACAAGGCGCGCTGTGCCGATCCGCCCAGCAAAGGACCCCGGGGGGCGTGCGGCCCGGATAACTTCCGCCGGCCGCACGCCGACGTCAGCCAACCTCGGCAACCAGCTTGCCCACCGCATCGCGCACGTTTTCCACCAGCTCGGCGTGCTCCCGCGGATGTTGGCCGTTCAGCGACTGAAACGGCACCGACAGCTTGATCGACTCGACGACGCTCGGGCCGGCGATGGCGAAGGACTTACGGGTCTCGTCGTGCGCCCAGACACCGCCGTATTGGCCCATCGACCCGCCGATGACAGCCAGTGGCTTGTCTTTCAGCGCCCCGTTGCGGAACGGCCGGGAGAGCCAGTCGATCGCATTCTTGATCACGGCCGGGATGCTGCCGTTGTATTCCGGGGTCACCACCAGGGCGGCATCAGCATCGGCGGCGGCGGCGCGCAGCGCGGTGACCGCAGCCGGCACGTGGGCGTCGTTGTCGATGTCCTCGTTGTAGAACGGCAGCTCACCGAGCTTGTCGAAGATGGTCACGGTGACGCCATCCGGGGCGACCCCTGCCGCCAACTCCGCGATCTGACGGTTGATCGACGCGGCGCGCAAGCTTCCCACCAGCGCCAACACCTTGATGTCCGACATGTCCATTCCCTTCGGCAGTTGGTCTACATCCTTGCATGACTTAAACGGACCGTGGTCCGAATTATTCCAACCGCGTTAAAGTGCAGGTATGAGTGCCGTCGACTCGCTGGGCGAGCTGCCCGCTTCGCCTCCGGTGGAGCGGGGCGACGCGGCCCGCAACCGCGTGCTGGTGCTGGATGCCGCGCGCCGGCTCGTCGCCGAGCGCGGTGCAGATGCGGTCACTATGGACGACATCGCAGCCGCCGCCGGCGTCGGCAAGGGCACGGTGTTTCGTCGGTTCGGCAGTCGGGCCGGCTTGATGATGGTGCTGCTCGACCAGGACGAGCAAGCCAGCCAGCAGGCGTTCCTGTTCGGGCCGCCGCCGCTGGGCCCTGACGCGCCCCCGCTGGAGCGTCTGCTCGCGTTCGGCCGTGACCGGCTGCGTTTTGCCCATACTCACCATGAGTTGCTCTCGGCCGCCAACCGCGACAGCCAGACCCGTTACGGTTCGCCGGTCAATGCTCCCTACATGGTGCTGCGCATGCATGTTCGGGTGCTGCTCGCCTCGGCCGGGACCACCGGCGACCTCGACGCCCAAACCGACGCCCTGCTGGCGCTGCTCGACGTCGACTACGTCGAGCATCAACTCGCCGACTACGGCCACACCTTGCAGACCGTGGGCGATGGGTGGGAAAGCCTGGCGCGCAAGCTTTGCGGAAGATGAAGCCGCTCTGGATCCTGCACGTCGACCTCGACCAATTCCTGGCCTCGGTCGAACTGGGCCGTCACCCCGAATTGACCGGGCTGCCGGTCATTGTCGGCGGCAACGGTGATCCGACCGAAGCGCGCAAGGTTGTCACCTGCGCGTCATACGAAGCCCGCGAATTCGGTGTGCACGCGGGTATGCCACTGCGCACCGCGGCCCGGCGCTGTCCGGACGCCACGTTCTTGCCGTCGGATCCCGCCGCCTACGACGCGGCCTCTGACCAGGTGATGGGATTGCTGCGCGACTTGGGCCACCCGGTCGAGGTGTGGGGCTGGGACGAGGCTTTCATTTCGGCGCCAGCCGAGGGCCGAACCGAGGACGCAGGCGAACTCGCCGAGCAGATCCGCACCGTCATCTCGTCGGCAACGGGGCTGTCCTGCTCGGTGGGCATCAGCGACAACAAACAGCGCGCCAAAGTCGCCACTGGATTCGCGAAACCGGCCGGTGTCTACACCCTCACCGAAGCGAACTGGATGACCGTGATGGGCGATCGGCCCGTCGATGCGCTATGGGGCGTAGGCCCCAAGACTACGAAAAAACTTGGCGCCCTTGATATCACGACAGTCTGGCAATTGGCTCACACTGATGCCGAGCTGCTGACATCGACGTTCGGCCCGCGGACCGGGCTGTGGCTGTTGCTACTGGCCAACGGCGGCGGCGACGACACGATCAGCTCCGAGCCGTGGGTGCCCCGCTCCCGCAGCCACGTCGTCACCTTCCCGCAGGATCTCACCGACCGCGACGAAATGGATTCAGCGGTAACCGAATTGGCGCAGCGCGCACTGAGCGAGGTCGTGGCCGCGTCGCGGATCGTCACCCGGGTCGCCGTGACCGTGCGCACCGCCACGTTCTATACCCGCACGAAGATCCGCAAGCTCGACAGGCCCACGACTGACGCAGACGTGATCGTCGCGGCCGCGCTGCGGGTGCTGGACCTGTTCGAGCTGGACCGCCCGGTGCGACTGCTCGGGGTACGGCTGGAACTACAGATGCCGCAATAAATCAGCGCGGTACCGGCGCAGGCCGGAGCGCCCGGGCGAACAACGTGTTGACATGGCGCATCGCCACGCTGTAGGGCCACCAGGCGACCCGTTTGAACGCGTACAGCGCTCGGATGTCCACCGAGGTATAGATGAGGAACCGATTTTTGGCGACTCCGGCCAGGATCTTCTCCGCGGCTTTTTCCGGCGACACCGCGTGGCCGGCGAAGCGATCCACCCAGCGAATTACTGCAGGATCGTCGCGGTCCACGCCGGCGATCTCGACGGTGTTCACCAGCGGGGTCTTGACGGCGCCCGGTACGACCACCGACACCCCGATGCGGTTTCGGGCGAGGTCGAAGCGCAGTACCTCGGAGAGGCCGCGCAACCCGAACTTGCTGGCGCTGTAGGCGGCATGCCAGGGCAACCCGATCAGCCCGGCCGCCGACGACACGTTGACCAGATGACCGCCCCGGCGCGCCGCCACCATCGGTGGCACGAAGTTCTCGATGACGTGAATCGGGCCCATCAGGTTGATCGAGATCACCTTGTCCCACTGCTCGTGGGTGAGCCGGTCGACGGTCCCCCACGCCGAAACCCCGGCGATGTTCATGACGACGTCCATGCTCTGGTGCTTGGCATGAATCTCGTCGGCGAACGAGGCGACATCGTCGTAGTTGGCGACATCCAACGCCCGGTACTCAGGGACGTGTGCGCCCAGTGCGCGAGCATCGGCCGCCGTCTGCGCCAGACCGTCGGCGTCGCGGTCGGTCAGGTAGAGCTCGGCGCCTTCGCTGGCGAGCCGTAAAGCAGTCGCGCGCCCGATGCCGCTGGCCGCACCGGTGATAAAACACCGCTTACCCGCGAACGTCGTCTGCGCCATGGGGGATGACGATACCGACGGTAACGATCCGATGGCCCGGCGCGGGGACTAGGTCTTGAGCGAGCCGCCCCAGAGCGCGTTGAGCCACAACGCCTCGAGCACTCGCACACCACGCTGCACATCACCGTCGGCGCCCAGGAAAGCGGTGTCGCCGGACAGTGTCTGCACCGTGGTGACCGCCAGCGTCCGTACCAACGCCGGGACGTCGTCGCTGATGGGGTGGGCGGTGCCGGCCCGCAACTCGTCTTTGACGATGCCGATGATCTGCTGGATCACGCCCTCGACCTGTTCGTCGAGAAGATCGCGGATCTCGGCGTCGGTATTGCGGGCAGCGTTGCATGCCGACATCACCGGGTCGTTGTGGGCGTAGACCGCCGCCGCACTTCCGACCATTCGCTTGGCGAACGCCGCAGGCGATTCGTCTGGCCCGCGGGGTGCGAAGTATTCCGTCAGCTCTTCGAGTTCGTGTGTTGCATCGGCCAGGATCTGCGCCAGCACCGAGTATTTCGAGTCGAAGTAGAAGTAGAACCCGGAACGGGCCACCCCCGCGCGGTCACTGATGGTGCTGACCGACAACTGCGCGAACGGTTTCTCCTCGAGCAGCCCACGCACCGCCTGCAGAATGGCCTGCCGCTGCCGATCACCCCTTCGCCGGGGCACCGGCACGACCGCGCCCTGATCAGCCGCCCTGCCGGCCTCCTGCTCGATGCGCACCCTTTGACCATGCACCACGCCACGCGCAAAAGGAAACTTGACAGCCGTCAAGTTTCATCGAAGGATATCGGTGAGTGATGGCTGCCACAACGCCGGTCAACCTTCACTGCAGGCGTCGAGGAGGAGCGTCAATGGCGACCATCAGCACCCCGCAGTACCTGCTCGATCAGGCCAAGCGCCGGTTTACCCCGTCGGTCAATAACTTCCCCGGCATGGGCCTGGTGGAACGCAGGCTGCGGAACACCGACTGGTCGCCGAGGAAGCTCGCGGATCCGCCGCCGGGCAGCGGGCTCAAGCCGGTCATGGGCGATCGTGGCCTGCCGATCCTCGGCCACCTCATCGAGATGCTGCGGGGCGGACCGGACTACCTGCTATTCCTGTACCAAACCAAAGGTCCGGTCATATTCGGTGACTCACCGGTCCTGCCGGGCGTCGCGGCACTCGGCCCCGACGCCGCGCAGGTCATCTACTCGAACCGCAACAAGGACTACTCGCAGCAAGGCTGGACTCCGGTTATCGGCGCGTTCTTCAACCGCGGCCTGATGCTGCTCGACTTCGAGGAGCACCTGTTCCACCGGCGGATCATGCAGGAGGCATTCGTGCGCTCGCGGCTGGTCGGCTACGTCGAGCAGATGGACAAGGTCGTGTCGCAAGTGATCGCCAATGATTGGGTGGTCAATGACGCGCGCTTCCTGCTCTATCCGGCAATGAAGGAGTTGACCCTGGACATCGCCTCGATGGTGTTCATGGGCCACGAACCGGGCGCCGACCACGACCTGGTGACGAAGGTGAACAGCGCCTTCACCATGACCGTGCGCGCCGGCAATGCGGTCATCCGCACCCCCGTGCCGCCGTTCACCTGGTGGCGTGGCCTCAAGGCCCGCAAGCTGCTGGAGGACTACTTCGCGGAACGCGTCAAGGAGCGGCGCGGCAAGGAAGGAAACGACCTGCTCACGGTCCTGTGCCAGACCGAGGACGAGGACGGCAACCGCTTCTCCGACGAGGACATCGTCAACCACATGATCTTCCTGATGATGGCCGCCCACGACACGTCCACCACAACGGCGACGAACATGGCCTACGAGCTGGCCGCCAACCCGCACTGGCAAGAGCGCTGCCGCGACGAGTCCAATCGGCTCGGCGACGGGCCGCTCGACATCGAGTCGCTGGAGAAACTGGAATCGCTCGACCTGGTGATGAACGAGGCGATCCGGTTGGTGTCGCCAGTGCAATGGGCGATGCGGCGGACGGTGCGCGACACCGAGCTGCTCGGCCACTACCTACCCGAGGGCACCAATGTCATTGCATATCCGGGGATGAATCATCGTCTGCCCGAGCTCTGGACGGACCCGCTGAAGTTCGATCCGGACCGGTTCACCGAGCCGCGCAACGAGCACAAGCGGCACCGCTACGCGTTCACACCCTTCGGCGGCGGCGCGCACAAGTGCATCGGGATGACGTTCGGGCAGCTGGAGATCAAGACGATCCTGCACCGGCTGCTGCGCCGCTACCGGCTCGAGCTGCCGCGGCCAGAGTATGAGGCGACGTGGGACCATCGCACGATCCCGATACCGATGGACGGCATGCCGATCGTCCTGCGTCCGTTATAAGAGGTTCTCTAGGCGCTTTCGCCGTACAGCCGGTTAGCGCAGGCAATGACTGCGCACAGCGCCGACTGCGTCGGGTCCTCCGACCAGCCCATCGCCCACTCGGCCCGGCAGCCGTCACTGCCCTGGATGAAGGTCGCGGTGGTGTCCTCAGACCGCAGTTGATGAAACCTCAGCATCTCCACGGCGATGCCATGGTCGTGGAGCATCGCGGTCAACGCGGCGACCGGGCCGGTCGCGCTGGCGGTCGCGGTCTCGATGTGATCGCCAAGCGCCAGCGTCGCCCGGAATGTCTGGGCCTGGGGTCCCCACCGGGTGGCGGGACGCTCGGTGTCAGTGCATTCCCAGTGGCCCAGGCGTAGTGGCCCGGCGCTCGGGGCATAGGTGGCGGTGAATGTGCTCCACGACATGGTGTCGGCGTCCTCCCGGAGTCCGCGCGGTAGCGGGATGCCGTCAAAGCGGACCGATGGCGATTCGGGCGGCGCGGGCGCGATCTCTGCGCCACTCGTGAAACTCAAGTCGGTGATTGTCATGTGCCGGTCTTCTCTGGTCTGCAGTGGTGACCGACGGGCAGTAGCTTGCGACCCACAACGGGGGGTCGGTCTGGATCAGACCCCGCTGCGGGTGCTGGCTACTACGAGAAGGCCGAGAAGACTCTGCACGATCGCGAGAGTAGACGCTGATGGGTGGCCGATGCAACTTCATTAACGGCGTACCCGACGGTGCCTTGCTGACGATCGCGTGGTCAAGGTCGCGGAATATTAGTCCAACTTCTCGGAAGAAACGTAGCCTTACTGTCAGCTGGCAAATGCCACGCTCATTCTCATACGGCTGAGGTGATGGCAATGACTACAGACACAGCGAATCCGGCGAGCCCGCCGAAAGCGGATGTGCCCCACGAAGTGGTGGTCACATGCCCGGCCACCGGAAAAGTGGTCGGCCGCGTCCCGGTGGCGACATCGGTTGAGGTCGAGGCGGTGGCAGCCCGGCTGCGGGCCGCGCAGCCGGGGTGGCAGCAGATGGGCGTCGACGCCCGCGCAAGGTGGCTGGGCAAGTGGCGCGACTGGATGCTCGACCACACCGATGAGCTGTTGACACTGCTGCAACTCGAAACGGGCAAGTCCTGGGGTGACACCAGCGTGGAGATCTCCGGTGTGGAGATCATCAATTACTGGATTGACAAGGCCGGCGACTTCCTCGCCGACGAGACTGTTCGCCCGTACGGTGCGGCCAACGCAACCAAAAAGCTGACCATAGCCTACGAGCCCTATCCACTCGTCGGCGTGATCACGCCGTGGAACGGCCCGCTTTCGGTGCCGCTGTCCGACATTCCTGCGGCGTTGATGGCCGGTTGCGCCGTGCTGTCCAAGCCTTCGGAGATCACCCCGCTGGTGTGGCGGATGGCAGTCGACGGCTGGAAGCAAATCGGTGCGCCGGACGTGCTCGACGCGGTGTTCGGGTTCGGCGAAACCGGGGCGGCGTTGGTCGATCTGGTGGACTACATAATGTTCACCGGCTCGGTCAATACCGGGCGGCGAATCGCCGTCGCGGCCGCGCAGCGACTAATCCCATGCGGCTTGGAACTCGGGGGCAAAGACGCGATGATTGTCTGCGCCGACGCGGACATTGACCGGGCCGCCGACGGCGCGGTATGGGGCGCCTTCGCCTACACCGGCCAGGTCTGCATATCGGTCGAGCGGGTGTACGTCGAGGAACCGGTATACGACGAGTTCGTCAGCAAGGTGGTGGCCAAGACTTCGCAGCTGCGCCAGGGCATGGACGCTGAGCATGACTATTCCTGTGAGGTCGGGTCGATGACCACCGCGCAACAACTCGCCATTGTGTCTGGCCACGTCGATGAGGCCGTCAGCAAGGGCGCGAAGGTGCTTGTCGGCGGCAAGTCGGGCGATCCCGCCACTGAGGGACTGTTTTACCAGCCGACAGTGCTGGTCGATGTCGACCACGGGATGAAGTGCATGCGGGACGAGACCTTCGGGCCGACCTTGCCGATCATGAAGGTTCGCGATGTTGCCGAGGCGATCGAGAAGGCGAATGACTCCGAACTGGGGTTGTCCGGCAGCGTCTGGACGCGAGACAAGAACAAGGGGATGGCGTTGGCGCGCAAGATGAACACCGGAACGGTGAACATCAACAATGTCATCGCCAACGCTTTCCAGTTCCCGGTACCGATGGAAGGCTGGAACGAATCGGGGCTCGGTTCCCGCTCCGGTGGGGCCGCCGGGATCCGCAAATACTGTCGCACCAAAAGCATTGTGGCCGAGCGGGTTGCGATGAAAAAAGAGCCGCTCTGGTATCCCTACAGCCGCAAGAAGGGCAAAACCATTGCCGCCCTGCTCCGGATGACGTCGGCCAGAGACTGGCGGCGCCGACTCGGGCGGTAACGCCGGGCTACAACCACCAGGACGCGGTGGCATCCAAATGACGACGCGTGCGGTAACGCGCGAGACTGTCGTCGCCATCCGCGATCGCCTCGATGATGCGCAGGTGAGCGCGTTGCACGTCGACGAGGTCGCTGTGGCTCGGGATCGGCTGCTTGGTGGTGCTCCAGTGCCGGCGGAACACCTCGACGAGGATCCGTAAGAACAAGTCCAGCACGGCATTACCGGCCAGCTGAGCCAATCCGGTATGGAACAGGAACTCCTCCATACCGGCCTTGCGCAGATCGTTGCCGGCTTCCTCGATGGTCAGCCGATGGGTGTCGAGGAAGGCACGCACCTCCGGCGCATCGCGGCGTTTGACCACCTTTGCGACGTTGTCGATCTCGATCGCGTCGCGCACCAACCGTAGGTCTTCGCCACGGGGCTGGCGGTATTGCAGATACAGCGCGATGGTGTCAATGCTGGCCTGCGCCTGCGGTTCTGCCACCACCAGCCCGCCACCGGGCCCGCGACGCATCTTCGCCACAGCGTGATATTCCAGCAGCCGCACCGCCTCTCGAAGCACCGACCGGCTGACTCGATAACGTTCCAGCAGCGCGACTTCGGTCCCGAACACCTCCCCTATGCGGCGGCCGCTGGTAGCGATATCGTCCCGGATGGCATTCGCCAACACCTCGGCGAGCTTGCCCTGCGGCGCCTCGCGGTCCAATCCGCGCCGGTTGCGCGCTCGGCCGGAAGGCTGGTGGTCTTGTAGCCAGGCGGTCACCGATTGCGCATGGTGCTCGCTCAGTGTCTTGGCCCGTGCCGCGTCGCCCGCGGTGACCGCGGCGACGATGCCGGCGTGTTCACGGTGCCTCCGGTCGATCACGTCGAGGGCATCGCGCGCGGAGTCCAGTCGCGAGTCTTCGGCATACCGAACGGTCAATCGCATCAAGATATCGATAAACAGTTGCAGCACGGAATTTTTGGACTGCTCAGCCAGTGCTGCGTGAAACTCGTCGTGCGGCGCCGATGGGCCAGGAGCGCGGTGCCTCTCGGCGCGCAGCACAGCACGCAGCCGGTCGATGCCCGCTTCATCAATCCGCTCCGCAGCAAGCGAGGCCGCCAACGGCTCCAGCAGCAGGCGCGCATCCAGCAGATCACCGATCGTGGTGCCCACGTACTCCAGGTAGATGATGATGGCGTGAGTGGCCGGTGCGGCGTCGGGCTCGCAGACGAGCAGTCCGCCGTTTGGACCACGACGCATGCGCGCGACCTGGTGATGCTCAACGAGTCGAACGGCCTCCCGCAACACCGATCGACTCACCCGATAGCGCCGTTGCAGCGCCTGCTCGGAACCCAGTGATTGCCCGATCGGCCACCCGCGCCGGATGATATCGGCCTCGATGCGGCGTGCGATCTGAGAAGCTCGCTTATCGGGCCGGTGCTCAACGTCTGTGCCGGCTGTGGCATGCAGACGAGCTTGCACGCTCAATTGCAGACTCGCGCAGCGCTACTCAGCATGTCAGCAGCATGCATCCGGCGATCGGGCCGCCGCCTACCGCGGCAACGGCGACCTCCGGGCGTCGCTGCACCTGCCGCTCCCCTGCCTCACCGCGTAGTTGCAGGCAGGTCTCGTGTAGCAGCCAGTAACCGTGCATCCGGCCCGCCGAGAGCTGACCGCCGTAGGTGTTCAGCGGCAGCGTGCCGTCCAGTGCGATCCGCTCGGCTCCCTCGACGAACGGACCGGCCTCGCCGTCACCGCAGATGCCCAGGGCCTCCAGCCAGGCGAAGGTGAGAAAAGTGAACCCATCGTAGAGTTCTGCGAGGTTCAGATCGGCGGGTGTCAGGTCGGTCCGCGACCACATCTGTGCCGCCGCATCTGCCGACGCCATCTTGGGATAGTCCGCACGGTGAAACCAGCCGCCGGCGCCGTCCGTGCCCCCGATCGCCTCCACCTTCACCGCCCGATGCGGGCAGTCTCCCGCGTAGTTCGCAGCCGATACCACCACCGCGATCGATCCGTCGATGGGGACGTCGCAATCCAGCAGCCCTAACGGTGTCGATACCGGCCGTGCGGCCAGATAGTCATCCATGGTCATCGGATCCCGGTACACCGCACGGGGATTCAGCGCCGCATTACGCCTGCTGTTGATCGCCAGCCAGCCCAGCTGCTCTTTGGTAGTTCCATAGAGCTCCATATGGCGGCGGCAGGTCAGCGCCAGCCAGTTCGCGGCGGAATACGCTTGCGCGGCAACCAGATCGCCGACATCGTCCATCGGGCCGACCGCCGGTGGCTCGGCGCCCTCGGGTGTCTCGAACATCCGGGCAAGCGGCGCAGCGGGAGCATTCTCGTCCTGCTTCACCGGGACCGTGCCACCCAGCATTTGGATCGTCCGGTAGATGATCACGTGCCGCGCATGACCCTCGGACACCGCACGGCATGCCGATATCACCGGGTTCAGCAGACCGCCGGTGCCGAACCCCGTCCCGCAGTCGGGCGCCTCGATGCCCAGTCCGGTGAGGACTTCGGCGGCGGGCGTGTCACCCAGGGTGGCAATACCGTTGATGTCGGAGGCGGCCAGGCCGGCGTCGCCGATGGCGGCGCGGACCGCTTCCATCGTGAGCTCCAGCCCGGGAATGCCGGTGCGACGGCCGATTCGCGAGATTCCGATACCGGAGATGATCGCGTCTTTTTCGAAGTAGCTCATCAGCGCCGTCCGTTAGACCAACCCAAGGCAATTGAGTGTACTGTATTGCCCGTGTCGAACCCGTTGCTTATCGAGCACTGCGAGAATTGCGCACACTGGGTGCATCCCGCGGCCGGCGAATGCCGCGACTGCGGCGGTCCGCTGGTCGCGCGGCCGGTGTCGGGTCACGGCACCGTGTTCACCTACACGGTCAACTATCACGCCTTCAACCCGGAGATTCCGACGCCCTACGTGATCGCCATAGTCGAACTCGTCGAGCAGAACGGACTGCGGGTAGCGGCGAATATCGTTGACTGCGAACCAGATTCAGTGGCGTGCGGGATGCGTGTCGAGGCACTGCTGGAGCCTGGCGCCGGCGGCGCAGCACGCTTCGCACCCGCCTAACCGGTGCACTAGTTGATCAGCGGGTCGCGCGGCATGCCCAGTATCCGCTCGGCGATCTGATTGCGGGTCACCTCGGAGGTACCGCCGGCGATCGCCATGCCCCGGGCGCCCATTACCAGACGGCCTGACAGCAGGCCGGGCCCGTCGAGCAGTGCGACCTCGGGCCCTACCAGCGCCGCCATGATTGCCGCTCCCTCGACCATGTGTTCGGCCAACTTCAGCTTGGTGACGTTGCCTTCGGGACCCGGGCCCGCTCCTTCGACGCTGCGCGCGACGCGGCGCAAATTCAGCAGTCGTAGGGCATTCTCCTCGGCAAGGTAAGCCCCTACCCGAATTCGCCCACTCTCCAACCGATCCGGCTGATCCCGGACCAACTGAACCAACTGCGCCGCCAAGCCCTCGTAGAAAGACCCGCTGCCGCCGATGCTGACCCGCTCGTTGCCCAGCGTCGCCCTCGCGACCGTCCAGCCCGAATTGGGCGGCCCGACGACGTCCTCGTCGGGTACGAACAAGTCGTTGAAGAACACCTCGTTGAAGTCCGAGCCACCGGTCATCTGCCGCAATGGCCGCACCTCGACCTCAGGGGCCTTCATGTCGACGATCACCGTGGTGATGCCGGCGTGCTTGGGCGCCTCCGGGTCGGTACGTACGGTGGCCAGGCCACGAGCGCAGTAATGCGCCCCGCTGGTCCACACCTTCTGCCCGTTGATCTTCCAGCCGCCATCCGCCCTCGTGGCCCGGGTCTTGATGGACGCCGCGTCCGAGCCGGCGTCGGGCTCAGAGAACAACTGGCACCACATCTCTTCTTTGCGCAGCGCCTTCTCAACGAATCTTTCTATCTGCCAAGGCGTTCCATGCTGGATCAGGGTCAGGATCACCCATCCGGTGATTGCGTAGTCCGGGCGCTTGATGCCCGCGGCACGGAACTCCTCCTCGATGACCAACTGCTCCACAGCGTCGGCGGCCAGACCCCACGGCTTGGGCCAGTGCGGCATCACGTAGCCCGTCTCGATCAGCTTGTCGCGCTGCGCCTGCTTATCCAGCGCGGCGATCTCGGCGGCGTCGGCGCGTATCCTGGTGCGCAGCTCCTCGGCCTCTGGCGGTAGGTCCAGGCTGTTCTCCCGGGCGGCACCGGCGGCCGTGCGCTCGAACACATCTCGGGCCGGCGCGTCGCCGCCGAACAGTGCCGCGGTCACCAGCGCTCGGCGCAGGTGCAGATGCGCGTCGTGCTCCCAGGTGAAACCGATACCGCCATGCACCTGGATGTTCAGTTCCGCGTTGCGCGCATACGCCGGAAACGCCAGCGCCGCTGCCGAAGCGGCCGCCAGCAGGAACTGGTCCTCGTCCTCGGATGCCGCGCGGGAGGCGTCCCATACCGCTGCGATCGCCGACTCGGCGCCGACCAACATGTTCGCGCAATGATGCTTGACCGCCTGGAACGTGGCGATGGTGCGGCCAAACTGCTGGCGCACCTTGGCGTAGCCGACGGCGGCGTCGACGCAGTCGGCGGCCCCGCCGACCGCTTCGGCGGCCAGCAGCGTTCGGGCGCGGGCCAGTGCAGATTCCCGCGCTCGCGGCAGAATGTCGTCGGCGCTGACACTCACGTTCTGCAGCCGGACCCGTCCGGAGCGCCGGGTCGGATCGAAGTTCTCAGGGACCTCGATCGAGACGCCGGAGCGGCCGCGTTCCACCACCAGCACGTCGTCATCCGCCGCGATCAACAACAGGTCACCCAGGCCCGCGCCCAACACGACCCCGGCCTCGCCGTCGGCCACTCCATCGTTGAGCCGTACTTGGCCGTCCAGGCCGATGCCCGCGGTGACGGTTCCGTCGATCAGCCCCGGCAGCAGCCGCGACTTTTGCTCGGCGGTACCGTCTTTGGCGATCACCGCCGAAGCGATGACGGTCGGCACGAACGGCCCCGGCGCCACCGCACGACCGAGTTCGTCGATGACGACCACGAGCTCGGGCAGCCCGTAGCCCGAGCCGCCGTATTCCTCGTCGATGTGCAGGCCGAGCCAGCCGAGTTCGACGAGGTCATGCCAGAACGGCGGTCGGGCCTCGTCGGTCGCGTCCAACAGCGACCGCGCGGCCCAGCGGGCTTTCTGCGAGGTGAGAAACGCGCGGGCGACCTCGGCGAGTTCGCGATGGTCGTCGGTCAGTGCGATACCCATTCGAGGGCCTTCCTCTTCGACGCAATGGGCCGGTGGCAAAGAGTGTACTTAAATCCGGCTGCCTCCCAACCGGGTGGTCGGCCCGGATGACGGCTATCGCATCACTTGGGCGCGAACCGCTGGCCGGCGTCCAGCCGCAGGCACTGGCCGTTCAGCATCGGGTTATCCACGATGGCAGCGACCAGCTTGGCGTACTCCTCCGGGCGGCCGAGGCGTTTCGGGAACGCCGCATCCTTGGTCAGGGCGGTGGCGTATTCGTCCGGAATACCCTTGGTCAACCCGGTCGCGAACAGGCTTGGCGCGATGGCCAAGACGCGGATGCCCAGCGACCCGAGGTCGCGTGCCATGGTCAGGCACATGCCGGCGATGCCGGCTTTGGCGGCGGTGTAGGCGACCTGGCCGATCTGGCCCTCGAACGCCGCGATCGACGCGGTGTTGATGATGACGCCGCGCTCGTCGTCTTCCGGCTCGTTCTTGCTCATCTGCTCTGCCGCCAGCCGGCTGATGTTGAACGTGGCGATGAGGTTGAGATCGATGACCGACTGAAAGGACTCGAGGTCGTGCGGACCGGATTTCGACATCGTCCGCTTCGCGATGCCGCCACCGGCGGTGGTCACCGTGACATGCAGGCCACCGAGACTGTCGACCGCGGCCTGCAGGGTCTCCTCGGTGCCGGTGAAGTCGGTGACGTCCACCGGATAGAACGAGCCGCCGATCCCGGCTGCGACATCCTTGCCGTCCGAACCCTCGCGGTCCAGCACCGCGACACTGGCCCCGCGGGCGGCCAGCAGCTCGGCGCTGGCGCGGCCCATGCCCGAGGCGCCCCCGATGACGACCACCTTCTTGCCGTTGATCTCCATGCATACCTCCTTGTCTGTTTGGTGCACGTTATCGCGGCCGTGCGTGACGTTGTCGGTCAGGCGTGTAAAGGTGGGCTGTGCTGCTGATCGACGTGGCGACGACCTCGGTTGACGTGGGTGGGTCCGCGTCGCGGCTGGCCAAGATCGCGCGGATCGCCGAACTGCTCGGCCGGGCCACATCCGATCCCAAGCTGGTCGCGATCGTCGTGTCGTGGCTTTCCGGAGAGCTGCCGCAGCGCCAAATCGGAGTCGGCTGGGCGGCTTTGCGTTCGTTACCGCCCGCCGCGGTGCAGCCGAGCCTGACCGTCATCGGCGTAGACACCACCCTCTCGGCGATCGGCGCCGTGTCGGGCAAGGGCTCGCAGGCGCGGCGCGCCGAACAAGTCGGCGGATTGTTCGCGTCCGCAACCGAAATCGAGCAGACGTTTCTGCGGCGCTTGCTGACCGGCGAGCTGCGCCAGGGCGCGCTGGCCGGTGTGATGGTCGATGCGGTCGCCGCCGCGGCGCAGATCCCCGCCGCCGCGGTACGGCGCGCGGCGATGCTGGGCGGCGACCTGCCTGCGGTCGCTGCGGCGGGCTTGACCGGTGGAACGGTGGCATTGGACGCGTTCACCCTGCGCGTGGGCCGCCCGGTCGGCCCGATGCTGGCCCAAACCGCCGCGGGCGTAACCGAGGCGCTGGAAAAGCTCGGCGGCACAGCAGTTTTCGAGGCGAAGCTGGACGGTGCCCGGGTGCAGATACATCGGGCAGGCGATCAGGTCACCGTCTACACCCGCAGCCTTGACGACGTCACCGCGAGGTTGCCCGAGGTGGTAGAGGCGACACTGGCGTTGCCAGTCAGCGAGCTGATCGCCGACGGGGAGGCGATCGCGTTACGTCCGGACGGCCGACCGCAGCCCTTTCAGGTCACCGGGTCGCGCTTCGGCCGATCCGTCGATGTCGCGGCCGCCCGCACCGCCCAGCCGCTGTCGGTGTTCTTCTTCGACGTCCTGCACCGCGACGGCGTCGACCTGCTCGACGCACCGACCAGCGAGCGGACGGCGGCGCTCGACGAAATGGTGCCCGCGCAGAACCGGGTCGATCGGCTGGTCACCTCGGATCCGGCCGCCGCCGGCGACTTCCTGGATGCGACGCTGGCGGCCGGGCACGAGGGCGTGATGGCCAAATCATTGACCGCGTCCTACGAGGCGGGCCGACGCGGGGCCGGTTGGCTCAAGGTCAAGCCGGTGCACACCCTGGACCTGGTGGTGCTAGCCGTCGAATGGGGGTCGGGGCGGCGCCGAGGGAAGCTGTCCAATATTCACCTGGGCGCCCGCGACCCGGCCACCGGCGGCTTCACAATGTTGGGCAAGACCTTCAAGGGCATGACCGACGCGATGCTGGACTGGCAGACCGTGCGGTTTCAGGAACTGGCCGTCGGTCCGACCGACGGCTACGTCGTGCAGCTACGACCCGAGCAGGTGGTCGAGGTGGCGTTCGACGGGGTTCAGACGTCGTCGCGATACCCCGGCGGTTTGGCACTGCGGTTCGCCCGGGTACTGCGCTACCGCGACGACAAGGGACCTGACCAGGCCGACACCATCGACACCGTGCGCGCGCTGCACCGGAGCTAAGCTGGCCGGCGGCCCATTTCCGCGTGTCGATACGACGCGCCGAACGGGCTTCACCCGAAGGTTGGTCGCGTAGGGTGCCGCTGAAATGGCGGGTCGTGAAGGGAGGGGCGGTGGCAGCACCACCGAACCGGACGACGGCGCTCGACACCCATGACGGGCACCTGAGCTACATCCACACCGACGCCGACCTGCCGCCCGTCGCGTTCATCGACCACTCTCCCATCCGCACCGGGCACAAGATCGTTTTCGGAGTGATCGCCGTATTCGGCGCGGTGGCGTGGGCGATCATCGCCTTCGTTCGGGGCGAGACGGTAAACGCGGTGTGGTTCGTCGTCGCGGCGATCTGTACCTATGTCATCGGATACCGGTTCTATGCGCGGCTGATCGAGGCAAAGATCGTCCACCCCCGCGACGACCACGCCACCCCGGCGGAGATCCTTGACGACGGCATCGACTACGTGCCCACCGACCGGCGTGTGCTGTTCGGCCATCATTTCGCCGCCATCGCCGGAGCCGGGCCACTCGTCGGGCCGGTACTGGCCACCCAGATGGGTTACTTGCCCTGCAGCATCTGGATCATCTTCGGCGCGGTGTTCGCCGGTGCGGTGCAGGACTACTTGGTGCTGTGGATTTCCACCCGGCGACGGGGTCGTTCGCTTGGCCAGATGGCCCGCGACGAGCTTGGCGCCACCGGCGGCGCCGCTGCTCTGGTCGGGACCTTCATCATCATGGTGATCATCATCGCGGTGCTCGCACTGGTGGTGGTGCGGGGACTGGCCCAAAGCCCGTGGGGTGTGTTCTCGATCGCCATGACCATTCCCATCGCCCTCTTCATGGGCTGCTATCTGCGGTTCCTGCGCCCCGGGCGGGTTGCGGAAGTATCAGTGATCGGCTTCGCGCTGCTGATGCTCGCCGTGGCTTCCGGCGACTTGGTCAGCGAAACGTCCTGGGGGGCATCGTGGTTGAACTTGTCACCGGTAACGGTGTCGTGGCTGATCGTCACCTATGGTTTCGTTGCGTCGGTGCTGCCGGTGTGGTTGCTTCTTGCGCCGCGCGATTACCTTTCGACGTTCATGAAGGTGGGCGCCATCGCCTTGCTGGCGATCGGTATCTGTATTGCGCACCCGATCATGCACGCACCCGCGATCTCGCGGTTCGCCGCCCGTGGTGATGGACCGGTGTTCCCCGGCTCGCTATTCCCGTTTCTGTTCATCACCATTGCGTGCGGCGCGTTGTCGGGGTTCCATGCGCTGATCTCGTCGGGCACGACACCGAAGCTGCTGCAGAAGGAAAGCCAAATGCGGCTGATCGGCTACGGCGGCATGCTCACCGAGTCGTTCGTCGCCGTCATGGCGCTGATTAGCGCGTCGATCCTCGACCAGCACTTGTACTTCACCCTTAACGCGCCACTCGCACGCACCGGCGGCACCGCCGCGACCGCAGCGGATTACGTTAACCGGCTTGGCTTGTCGGGCGCCCCCACGACTGCTGACCAGCTCAGTCAAGCCGCCGCCGAGGTGGGTGAAAAGTCGATCGTATCGCGCATCGGTGGCGCACCGACGCTGGCGGTCGGCATGTCCGAAGTGCTGCAACGGGTGTTCGGCGGCGCGGGTCTCAAAGCGTTCTGGTACCACTTCGCGATCATGTTCGAGGCGTTGTTCATCCTGACCGCCGTCGATGCCGGCACCCGGGTCGCGCGTTTCATGCTTTCCGACGCGCTGGGCAACTTGGCTGGTCCGCTGGCTAAGTTGCGAAACCCTAGCTGGCGCCCCGGCGTATGGGGTTGCAGCCTGGCCGTGGCCGCGGCGTGGGGCAGCATCCTGTTGATGGGCGTGACCGATCCGCTGGGTGGCATCAATACGCTTTTCCCGCTATTCGGTATCGCCAATCAGCTGCTGGCCGGGATCGCGCTGACCGTCGTCACGGTGGTCGTCATCAAGAAGGGTTACCTGAAGTGGGCGTGGATCCCGGGGATTCCGCTGGTGTGGGATCTGACGGTCACACTGACCGCGTCGTGGCAGAAGATCTTTTCGTCCGATCCCAACGTGGGTTACTGGACGCAACATTTCCAATACGCCGCCGCCAAAGCGTCCGGTAAGAAGGCTTTCGGTTCGGCGAAGACACCTGACCAGCTGGCAGACGTGATCCGAAACACGTTTGTCCAGGGCACGCTATCGATCATCTTCGCCGTCGTCGTTGTGATTGTGGCATTGGTGGCAATCATCGTGGTACACAAGGCAATTCGTGGCCATGGCAGGCCGCTGACCGAAGACGACCCAGTGCCGTCAACGATGTTCGCACCATCGGGCATGATCTCCACTGCGGGAGAACGGGAGGTACAACGACAATGGGACGTATTGCGCCTGGCGACGTTGAAACGAACCGATCACGCCATATCGAGCGTGGAACCTCCTGGTACCGGGGCATCTTGATGGGTGACACCCACCGAAGGCGGCGCGCGACGTTGCTGACGACATTGCGCTCGGCCGGCAATTGTGTGCTGCGAGCGAATTCACAACTGCCACATAGGGTCACGCGATCGGGCGACAACGGATCTCGCCGTTTGGCGAAGCATTCCTTTGCACCTATCCAAAGCCACTGAACTACAGCGTATTTAGCAGATTGTTTGGTGAAATGACAGATCCCTATAAGAATGAACAGATGGAAAACAGTCGGAAACGGAGAAGGTTGGACTGGTGTCAGTAACAACCGATCGCAGGGTCCGGCTCTTCAAGCGTGACCCGCAGGCGGTAGCCACTCGGCTGCTCCGCCGCGCAAACCGGCCGCCTACCGAGCCATTGCAACACGCTGAATCCGCCAACACGGTTGACCCAGCTAGCCGCAAGCGTTGGCTCACCTTTGCGCGCCGGGTGGCGGTCACCACCTGGGCACTGGTGGTGGCCTACCGGACCTTGACGGACGGGCTCGCGTTCAATCGCGAACTTCTGCTGCTCTACATCGCCACCGGGCTCATCGCCGCGAGCATCGGCCGTGGTCAAAAGGTTTTCGCGGTCGTGCGCGATTGGCTCCCGTTCGCGCTCGTGCTGCTGCTTTATGACTTCAGCCGCGGGGCGGCGGTGCTGGTCGGAGGGCACACGCTCTGGCGCTTCCAGCCCAACGCGGACCGATGGTTGTTCTTTGGCACTGTCCCGACGGTGTGGTTGCAGGAGCGCATCAAGATGCCGCAACCGCCGTGGTGGGAAGTGGTTATCAGCAGCATCTACATGTCGTTTTTCGTCCTGCCTTACGTGGTTGCCGGCGTGCTCTGGCTGCACAACCGAAGCGACTGGGCAGCATTCGTGCGGCGGTTCGTCGCATTGTCATTCGCCGCGCTCGTCGTCTACGTGGTCCTGCCTTCAGCGCCGCCGTGGGCTGCAGCGCGCTGCACCCTGGCCGACGTTGCCGGCGGCCCGTCCAACCCACGCTGCATGTACAGAAACCCCGCAGGTGTTCCCGACGGCGGGCTGCTGGGCGCTATGCACAGAAGCCAGCCCGGTGCCCACCAGATCGTCGAGCGGATCTCCACTCGCGGCTGGGGAACGCTGCATCTGCAGTCGGCCGGAGCGCTGGTCAACTCCGGGCAGGCCAGCGTAAATCTGGTCGCGGCAATTCCCTCGCTGCATGCCGCCTTGACCGCGATGATCTCGATCTTCCTGTGGCGCCGGGTTAGGCGCAGGTGGCGTCCCCTGCTGGTGGCTTACCCGTTGGCGATGGCCTTCGTGCTGGTGTATTCCGCCGAGCACTTCGTGATCGACATCCTGCTGGGCTGGGCGCTCGCCGCGATGGTGTCGCTGGTGATCGGTCTTCTCGACTCGTGGTGGTCGCGCCGCCGTGCGTCGAAGTCAGCTGTCCCCGACCCGGCTAAGCCAGCGGGCGATCTTGCCGGCGGCCTCGCCGTAGAAGGTGCGGTAGACGCGATCGGCGACATAGCCGATGTGCGGCGTGGCGGTCACGGTGTCCAGCGAGCGCAGCGGGTGCCCGGCCGGCAACGGCTCGGTGTCGAAGACGTCGAGACCGGCTCCGGCGAGTCGCTGCGACCGCAGAGCGTCGATGAGGGCCGACTCGTCGACGATTGGGCCGCGCGATGTGTTGATTAGCAACGCCGCCGGTTTCATCAGTCCCAGTTCGGCCGCGCCGACCAGACCGCGGGTGCGCTCGCTGAGCACCAGATGGATGGTCAAGACGTCCGCGCGGCTGAAGAATTCCTCTTTAGACACATAGGTCGCCCCGGATTCTTCGGCGGCCTCCGGGGTCAGGTTCGTGCTCCACGCGACGACGTCCATGCCAAACGCCGCCCCCACCCGCGCCACCCGGCTGCCGATCCGGCCCAGGCCCAGCACGCCCAGCACCGTTCCGCCGAGTTGACGGCCGACGGATGTCTGCCAACCACCGTCCCGCACCGAAAGGCATTCGTCGACGATCCGGCGGGCAGTGGCGAGGATCAGCGCCCAGGTCAGTTCGACCGTCGACTCCACATAGCCGCCGGTCGTGCTGACGTAGATGCCGTGTTGCTCGGCGGCTGCGACGTCGATGGAAGCGTTGAACGGCCCAGTGGAGGCGATCATCTTCAGCCGTGGCAGGCGCTCGATGACGGTACGCGGCAACGGTGTGCGCTCGCGCATCACGCACACCACGTCGAACGGCGCCAGCCGCTCGACGACTGCGTCCTGATCGGCGAGGTGATCGGTGAAGATGGTGATCTCGGCGCGCGCAGCCACGTCCGACCAGTCGGCCATGCTCAACGCGACGTTCTGGTAATCGTCGAGGATCGCGACCTGCATCGTGCCAATGTCCCACACCTGGTTTGGAGCGGTAGCAGGCCGGGTAAACACCTCCGACGCAAATCAGCGTGACCACAAGTCATATCAAGAGGGAGCAGAAGCGCATGGGCGCCCACGACAAAGCGAGCAACAAGATTGACGACGTCGCCGGCAAGGCCAAAGAGGCCGTCGGCAAGGCCACCGGAGACCGCGGCACCGAAAACGAAGGCAAGATCGACCAGGCGAAGTCGAGCCTGAAAGACGCGGGCGAGAAGGTAAAGGACGCCTTCAAGAAGTAGGCCACAAACGGACTAGCACAGAGGACGGCCACCGGCGAACCCGATCCCGGTGGCCTTCCGCCTGTTTTAGGGGCAATCCAGTGGGGGCAATCCAGTGGAGGCGGTCCAGTGTTCGCCCGACGTGCTACCTCCGGGCGGTTCGTTGACGCCGAAGATGAACGGCGCGAACACGACTTCACGGCCGTCCGGATCGCGGTAGGTGACAGATCCTGTCGCAGCCCAATACGGGTGTGACTCAACGGGTTCCATTCCTGCCGCCGAGAGCCGCGCCGTCGCTTGGTGCTGAGCCGTCGTATCGGGAAAATACAGACACAGCTGCTCGTGGTTATCGACCGCAACCGGTTCGGCGGCCTCGACGATCTCGAAGGTCAGGGCCGATCCGGGCAAGCCGAATATCGCGCCCGAGCTTCCGTAGCTTTCCGCGAATGTGGCGCACAGCGGCAATCCGACCAGGTCGCGGTAGAACCGGACGGTTGACTCGAAATGTGCTGAGCGGCGAGCGAATCGAATGCCGCCGATCGAGGCGAGTTCCGCGGGCCAGCCCGTGGCGGTCGGGATAGTTCGATGTGTCATGGTCTTGACGCTAGGACCTCAACCGTACTTCAGGTCAAGCGCAAACAGTTGACGCGATGCCTTGATTGGAAGTACACATTGCCGATGTCCAACTGGCTTATCACCGGCTGCTCCACCGGGCTGGGCCGCGCGCTCGCCGACGCTGTCATCGGCACCGGCCACAACGCGATCGTCACCGCACGCAACGTCAGCGGTGTTGCCGATCTGGCCGAGACCGCACCCGAGCGGGTGCTCGCCGTCGCGCTTGACGTCACCAGGCCCGACCAGGTCGTCTCGGCCGTACAGCAGGCCGAGGAGCGGTTCGGCGGTGTCGACGTCCTGGTCAACAACGCCGGATACGGTTACCGCGCTGCCGTCGAAGAAGGTGACGACGCCGATGTTCGCACCCTGTTTGAAACGCACTTCTTCGGGACGGTCGCGATGATCAAGGCGGTCCTGCCGGGCATGCGCGCCCGCCGCCGCGGGGCCATCGTCAACATCTCCTCGATCGGTGCTCAGCTGACCCCGGTGGGATCAGGCTATTACTCCGCAGCCAAAGCCGCCATCGAAGGGCTCAGTGGGGCGCTGCGCGGTGAGCTTGCCCCGCTCGGCATCTCGGTCACCATCGTCGAGCCCGGCGCATTTCGCACCGACTTCGCCGGACGCTCGCTCGCCCAGTCGGCCAACGTGATCGACGACTACGCCGCCACCGCCGGGCAGCGTCGCAAGGAACGCGACACCATGCACGGCAATCAGCCCGGTGATCCCGCCAAGGCCGGCGCTGCAATCGTCGCCGCCGTCGAATCGCCTGAGCCCCCGGCATTCCTGCTCCTTGGGGCCGACGCCTTGGCGGCCTACCGCTACGTCGCCGACAAACGCGCGGAGGACATCGCCAACTGGGAACGACTCACCACCAGCACCGACTTCGACACGTGAAAGCGGCTGTGGCTGCGATAACGTCGAGTCATGCCAGAAATAGACCTCGAAGCCCTATCGACGCCTGAACACGGGTACACCGTCGACGATAGAGATGACGACGATCCGGTCTTGCTTGATCAGGACGGCAATCACATCGACACCTGGCGCGAGCGATACCCATACGATCACCGGATGCCGAGCGACGAATACGAGCACTTGAAGCGGCAGCTGCAGATTGAGTTGCTGAAGCTGCAGAAACAGATCAGGCGCACCGGCCACCGGCACGTGATCGTGTTCGAGGGTCGGGACGCCGCAGGCAAGGGCGGCACCATCAAGCGATTTATGGAGCACCTCAACCCGCGCGCCGCACGGGTCGTGGCGCTGGAGAAGCCGACCGAACACGAACAGACACAGTGGTACTTTCAGCGCTACGTAAACCACCTGCCAGGCGCCGGCGAGATGGTGTTGTTCGACCGGTCATGGTACAACCGCGCGGGCGTGGAGAAAGTGATGGGATTCTGCACCCCCGACCAACATGCCGAATTCTTGCAGCAGGCACCGCTTTTCGAGCAGATGCTGGCCAACGACGGCATCAGCCTGACCAAGCTGTGGTTCTCGGTTTCGCCCGCCGAGCAACGCACCCGGTTCGCCGTCCGGCTAGTCGACCCGGTCCGGCAATGGAAGCTTTCGCCGATAGACATGGAGTCGATTAACAAGTGGGACGACTACACCGCGGCGAAAGAGCAGATGTTCAGCGCGACCGACACCGACATCGCACCGTGGATCGTGGTCAAAAGCAACGATAAGAAACGGGCCCGCATCAACGCCATGCGCCACCTGCTCGCCAACTTCGATTACGACGACAAGGACCACGAGGTGGTGGGCGAGCCGGACCCGTTAATCGTCGGCCGCGCGCTGGCCGATTGAGCTACGCACCGCCCACAGCCTCTTTGCTATCCCGCCGGCAGCAGGCATCCTTGCCGGTATGCATCTGATCAACGGAGTCCGCGACCCGGCGACAAGTTTTCCACTTGACACAGCCACCGACAATGCGGGCGAACGCCGGCAGGCCAACCGCGCCATCGCAGTCAGTGCGATTGGACTGGCGGTTACCGGGCTCATCGAATTGTCCATCGCGTTGTTGTCGGGGTCGGTGGCGCTGCTGGGCGATGCGCTGCACAACTTGTCGGACGTCTCGACCAGCGCCCTGGTGTTCGTCGGGTTTCGGGCATCGCGCCGGCTGCCCACCGAGCGATACCCTTACGGCTACGAGCGCGCCGAAGACCTCGCCGGAATAGGCGTGGCACTGGTGATTTGGGGCAGCGCTCTGGTCGCCGGTTTTGAAAGCGTCGACAAGCTGCTTCGTCACGGCGGCACCACCCACGTGGGCTGGGGCATCGCCGCGGCGGCTGTAGGCATCGCAGGCAATCAGCTAGTGGCGCGCTACAAACTGGCGGTGGGCCGACGGATTCGCTCGGCAACCATGGTGGCCGATGCCAAGCATGCACAACTTCACTTGGACGGCGCGAGCTGCCTGACGGCGGAATCGATAAGGACTTCGGCGGCAGATCGTGCATGAAGCAATGCGGCGGTGTCGTTGAGCGAGGTGGCCAGCGACGTGGCACCTTCGAAGAGCACTGCCAGCTGATGGCCCAACCGGTAGGGATCTTTCGCGCCGGCCTCGGCGGCGACGTCGGTGAGGCGCGCAATGAATTGCAGCTTGTGTTCGTGGACCACGTCGTGAACACCAGGCATGTGGTCAGCCGCCTCGACGGCAGCGTTGTGGAAAGGACAGCCACGGAAACGGTCGGTCGGCGGGCTGTCGAAGATCGCTAACAGCCGGTTGCGCGGGCTTGCGCCGGGTTCGTCGAGCGCTTTCTCGTTGGGCATTCCCCCGGTTTCATGGATACCGCGCAGATACCCCTCCACCAGCTGCGTCTTGCTCGGGAAGTGCTGATACATCGTGCGCTTTGACACCCCTGCCTCTTCTGCGATGCGTTCTACCCCCGTCGCGTGGATGCCTTCGCTGTAGAACAGCGATCCGGCACCGGACAGGATCCTTTCTCGCGCGTTGGGGCCCCTCGACGCCGAATCGGTGTTCTTACCTTTCATAGTGCGAATAGTACACCGATCAGTTTTCTTGCTACTGAATGAGCTATTTTGCGAGGCATTCTCGGAATACCGATCGGTTTACCCGTGTTGAACTAGAGGTCAGCACCGGCATCTGCGAGTGGAAGGCAACTAACATGACCGCCAAGAGCGACTTGTTCCTGATCACCGGCGCTACTGGAAAAACCGGTGCACACACCGTCCGATTGCTGCGTGAGCAGGGCCTTCGCGTCCGCGCATTCGTGCACGCCCTGGATGACCGCGCGGACCGGTTAAGTGAGCAGGGCGCCGAAGTCGTCCAGGGAGATCTGCTGGACTTTCCAACCGTTAGTGCGGCGACGGTCGGCGTGACCGCGGCCTACTTCAACTACCCGATCCGCCCGGGCTTGATCGAGGCCACGGCGAATTTCGCTCAGGCTGCCAGTGAGGCCGGTGTGCACGCGGTCGTCAACATGTCGCAAATCTCGGCGCGGCGCGAAGCCACCAGCAATGCCGCCCGGCAACATTGGATCGCCGAGCGGCTCTTGGATCGCACCGCGGTTGTCACCACGCATTTGCGACCCACCTACTTTATGGAATGGCTGAACTCGTTCTGGGTCCGCGCGGGCGGCGAAGGCATCTACCGGCTGCCCTTCGCTGATGTCCGTCACGCCCCCATCGCGGCGGTCGATCAAGCCAAAGTGATTGCGGCGATCCTGCAAAACCCCGATCCGCATGATCGCCAGGTCTATCCGCTGTTCGGTGCCGAAGAGCTCGATTGGTATGCCATCGCCGCGAAAGTCCAAGACACTCTGGGTATTCCGGTCCGCTACGAGCCGATCGAGATCTCGACATTCGCCGCGGGACTGACGGCCGCGGGCGGGTCCGCCCATTTTGTGCAGCACCTGCGCAACGTGGCACAGGACTACCGCGACGGTGTCTTTTCCGGTATCAACAACCTCGTCGAGGTGATCGACGGAGCCGAGCCAATGACGGTCGAAGAGCACGTCGCGGCGACCCGCGCCACGTTTGAGACGGACGGAGCTTTCGGGATAACCGACGCACGACTAGCCGCCGCGTAACACCTCACCGAAACAATCCCTGGAAGGGGCGCCACGAGACGGGTTCAGCGACTCCGTCAAGAAGCAGGTGTCCGAAGATCTTGTTCACCAAACGAATTCCACTCTGTCGCAGTTGTTTCTTCCGGCGCGGGAATAACTGGTCACTGAGGGCTGTTGGGTCTCGCGAAGCCGACAGACAGGGGAAACGCAATGAAGTTCGGGATCGCCACGTTCGTCAACGACGACAGCATCGACACGGTATCGCTGGCGCGTGCCATTGAAGAGCGGGAATTTGAGTCGTTGGTGATCGCCGAACACACTCACATTCCGGCCAGTCGCGAAACACCGTATCCGATGGGTGGCGAGCTGCCGCAGATCTATTACCGCACCCTCGACCCCTTCGTCACGCTGGCCGCGGCGGCGGCCGTGACGTCAAAGATCGAGCTATTCACCGGAATCGCACTGCTCATTCAGCGTGACCCGATCATCACAGCCAAGGAAGCGGCGAGCATCGACCTGATTTCGGGCGGCCGGTTCGTCTTCGGCGTCGGCGCAGGCTGGAATATCGAGGAGTTACGCGACCACGGCACCGACCCGAAGACACGCGGTGCGCTGCTGGACGAGCGTATCGAGGCCATCAAGGCGCTCTGGACCGCCGACCCTGCCGAATACCACGGCAAATATGTTGACTTCGCTCCGTCGTACAGCCGACCCAAGCCCGTACGGCAACCGCATCCGCCCATCTTTATCGGCGGCAACTCCGACGCCACGGTCAAGCGCGTGATCCGACACGACGCGGGTTGGATTTCCAACCCGCTTCCCGTGGAGCAGCTCAGCCGGCGCACAGACCAGTTGCGCGATGGTGCCGGCCACGATGTCCCGTTGGCGATGTTCGGCACGCGCAATGATCTTGACTACTGGCGAGCCGCCGAAGACCTGGGTTTTGGCCAGGTCGCGTTGCTGTTGCCGACCCGGCCGCTCGACGAGTCACTGCGACTGCTCGACGAATACGCTGCCCTGGTACAGCAGTATCGCGACTAAGGCGGCCGCCGTCGTATTTCGGCGTTCGTCCCGGCCGGCAACGCCGTTTCGTCGCGAGTACGTGGGCTCGCGTTCACCTCTCGGACGGCAATTGCGCGCCTGGCGTGCAAACATCGCTGCGAGACTAGCCCATTGATCCCACGCCGCTACGTCTGCTAATCGGTCATAGAGCTTCTGAGCTGCAACAGTTGTATCCCGCTCAATGCGGGATCCATACGGCATAATTCGTTCTCCTCTACAACAATGGGCGGCGTGCTTTAACGTCTGATCGCTCAATGACGTCAACCATGATCCACACTGCGGTGGAGCGCAACGATAAGCCCGATCCTCCCGGTCGTCATGGGTCGCGAGGCAACCCCAACAGTCGCTCGGCGATGATGTTCAGCTGTACCTCCGAGGTACCGCCGTAAATGGTGGTAGCGCGGCTGCTCAGGAGATATTGGGCCCACTCGCCCTGCACCTGCCCCGTATCGCCGATGCCGCCGTCGACGCCAAACGACCCCAACCCGAACTCGGCGTAGGCCTGGGCGGCGCGCATCGACAGCAGCTTGGATATCGCGGCGGACGGCAGTGCGTCGCCTCCGGCGAGCATCAGCAGCGTGGAGCGCAGGTTGAGGACCTTGACCGCGTAGCCCTCGGCGATCAACTGACCGGCGCGGTTTTGGGCGATCTGGTCGAACTCGCCGTCGCGCATGAGCTCGACCAGACGATCCAGGCTGGCAAGGTTCGGGTTCTCGACGCTGCCGATGGTCACTCGCTCGGCGGTCAGCGTGTTGCGGCTGACCTCCCAGCCACGGTTGACCTCGCCGAGTACGAGGTCGTCCGGCACGAACACGTCGTCGATGAATACCTCGTTGAAGAATTCGTTGCCAGTCAGCTCGCGCAACGGCCGCACCGTGACACCCTCGCTGGCCATGTCCAGCAGGAAGTAGGTGATGCCGTTGTGTTTTGGAGCGTTTGGCTCCGTTCGCGCCAGTAGCGCGCCCCACTGCGCGAACTGCGCGAGAGTGGTCCAGATCTTCTGGCCGGTGATTCGCCAGCCGCCGTCGACCTTGACGGCCTTGGTGGACAGGCCGGCCAGGTCCGAACCGGCGCCGGGCTCGGAAAACAGCTGGCACCAGATCATTTCGCCGCGCAGTGTCGGCGGCAGAAAGCGCTGCTTCTGGTCTTCATTGCCGAACGCGACGATCGATGGGACGAGAAAGCTGGCGATGCCCAGCATTGGGCGCCGGACCCGGCCGGCGCTGAATTCCTGCGCGGTGATGATCTGCTCGACCGGGGTGGCCGAGCGGCCCCACGGCGCGGGCAGATACGGCATCACCCAGCCACCCTCAACGATCGCTGTTGTGCGCTGATCGGACGGAATCGCCTTGAGCGCGGCGATTTCCGCGCGGATCTCCTCACGCAGCTTCTCGGTCTCCGGGTCGAGGTCGATATTGAGCTTGCGCACGCCGGTGGTGGTGGCGGTGTCGACGACGCGCTGCGGATAGTCGGCGGCGCGGCCGAACGCGGCGACCAGCCCGAGCGCCCGACGGTAATAGACGTTGGTGTCATGCTCCCAGGTGAAGCCGATGCCGCCGTGCACCTGGATGCAGTCCTGGGTACAGCTCTGGGCGGCGGCCAGGGCCAGCGTCGCCGCCACGGCGGCCGCGAATTCCGCTGCGGAGTCCGGCTTTTCAAACCCTTCACCCCCCTCGTCGATTGCGCGGGCAGCGTCCCACACCGCTGCGGTGGCCCGCTCGGTACGGGCGAGCATCTCGGCGCACTTGTGCTTAACCGCCTGGAACTGACCAATGGGCCGGCCGAACTGTTCACGGATCTTGGCGTAGGCCGACGCGGTTTCGGTGGCCCAGCGTGCGACGCCGACGGCCTCGGCCGACAGCAGCGTGGCCGCGATGGCCTGGGCGGCGTTGCTGTTCAGGTTGCTCAACACGCGGTTCTCGCCGACCTCGACTGCGTCGGCCCGGACGTGGGCGACCGGCCGCAGCGGGTCCACACTAGCGACCTGTTCGACGTCGAGTTGGCCGGCGTCGAGCACCACCCAAACGGTGCCGGCGTCGGTAGACACCGGCAGCACAAGCAGCGTCGCCTGCGCAGCCGCAAGCACCGAACGCGCTTGGCCCCGGACCACCAGAACATCGCCCTGCCGAGTGGCCGTCATCGATGACTCCACCGCATATGTGGCGATCGCCGCACCCGACGCCAGGTCACCGAGCACCCCCGAGTCGCGATCGTGGGCCGCAATCAGAGCGCTGGCGATCACCGACGGGACGAACGGCCCCGGCACGGCACCGAAGCCGAACTCGGCCAACACCACCGCCAGCTCCAGAATGCCGAACCCTTGTCCGCCAACGGATTCCGCCAGGTGGACACCCTGCAGTCCCTGATCGGCGGCAGCCCGCCAATAAGGTGGCGGCGTGGCGATCGGCGTTTCCAGCGCTTGGTGCAGCATCTCGGATGGTGCTATCCGCGCCACCAGTGACCGCACCGAGTCGGCCAGGTCCTGGTGTTCGGGCGTGATCGCAATGGGCATGAGGGTGAGGTTACGCTTGGGCCTTGATATGTAAAGCTGTGTAACGTTCGTGTCCGAATTTTCATGTCCACGTTCAGGTGCTCTCCTGTGGGCTCCGTCGGCCCAATGCGAGCCCAAAACGAGGAGGATACATGGTCATCGATTTCTGGGTGAATGCGCTCTCCAAAGAGGCTGCGGCCGCATATTTGGGCAAGTCGGGTTTTGGTTCGGTCGAGGGCTTCTTCGGCGTCGATGTCAAGGAGGGGATGACGCCGCTCGACCTGGTGGCCGAGATGGACCGGGTCGGCGTGGACCGCGGGGTCTTGAGCACCTCGCTGTCCAAGGTGGACGACGACACGCTGGCCTTTGCAGCCGAGCAACGCAACCGGCTGTATCTGGCCGCTTCGGTCGACCGTCCAAGCCGGCCCCGGCAGCAGAGCATGGCTGTCCGTGGGCGGGCCGATGAGGGCACCGTGGATCTCGTCCGGGTGTCGCCGCTGGTCGAGCAGTACCGCCTCAATCACGCCCTCTACTACCCGATCTACGCCACCTGTGAGGAGCTGGGCCTTCCCGTCTCGATCAATATCGGCATCCCCGGACCGAGGGTCCGGTCGCGGTGCCAGGACCCGGTACTGCTCGAGGACGTGCTGATCGACTTTCCCGATCTGGTCGTCGTCGGCGCCCACATGGGCCACCCCTTCGAGGAGCTGCTCATCGAGTACATGCTCAAGTGGCCGAATCTGTATCTGTCGAACTCGGCCTATCTGGCCAGCTACATGCATCCTTCGCTGATCAAGTTCATGGGGTCCCGCCGCGGCAGGGGTCGGGTCCTGTTCGCCTCGGACCATCCGTTTCTTCCCATGGAAAAGGCGCTGGCGGCCGCCCGTTCGCTCGCCCTGGACGAAGAGCCGATGGCCGACTTCCTGGGCGGCACCGCTGAGCGCCTGCTGGAAAAGCGGCGCCATGGTTGACCTTCTGCCCGATCAGCTGCGGCTGATGGCAGCGGCGTACCCCGACGAGGTGGCGTACCGGAACCTCGGCGATGGGTCGTCGATCACGTTCGGCCGCTGGGAGCGAGAGTCGAACCGGTTGGCCCACGGTTTCCAGGCCAAGGGCGTCCGGAAGGGGGACCTGGTCGCCATCGATCTCGAGGCTGAGCAGATCCTCGACTTCATCGTCACCTACAGCGCGGTCCACAAGATCGGCGGCGTGGCTGTGCCCCTTAACAACCGGCTGTCTCCTCCCGAGATGCGGTCCATCCTCGAGCACGCCGAAGTCACCGCGGTCGTTTGCAGCGGCGCGTTCGAGGACGCCGTCGCCCCGTTGTCGGCGTCCCTCGCGTCGTTGGCCGTCGTGGCCACCGTCGGCCCGTCGGTGCGCGGCCGGTTCGCCGACCTCGAGGACGTGAAGAGCGAGGACGCCGCAGCCATCCAGGTACCCATCGACGAGACCGATCTGGCCGACGTCATGTACACGTCGGGCACCACGGGCATGCCGAAAGGGGTCGCTGTGCGACACGGCAACATCGCCCTGCTGCCCAACACACTTCCGTCATGGAACGGATTGAAGTGGCTCACCGCCACCCCGGTGTTCACCTTCGCCGGCCTCGGCTTCATCTACAACCCGATGAAGACGGGCATGACCGTGCTGTACCTGCCCAAATTCGACGCCGGGCGATGGCTCGACATCGTCGAGCGCGAGCGGCCGGTCATCGCCTTTGTGGTGCCGGCCATGGCCCGGCTCCTGATCCACCACCGGAAGTTCGACTCGGCCGACCTCTCGAGTCTGAAGCGGCTCATCCTGGGCAGTGCCCCGCTTTCGCCGGACACCGTGGAGCGCCTGCAGGCCCGGTTGCCCGGAGCCGCCGTTCTGAACAGCTACGGCATGACCGAAGGCGGGCATGCCACCTTCACGATGGATCCCGAGGGAGCCCGCACGCGGCCGGGCGCCGTCGGGCGGCCCACGCCGCCCGTGGAAGTGCGCATCGTCGACGACGAGGAAAAGGTCCTGCCCACCGGCGAGATCGGCGAAGTCATCACCCGGAATCCCGGCGGACACCGCGAGTACTACCGCACCCCCGAGGCCACCGCACGCATGTGGGAGGGCGGCTGGTTGCACACCGGTGACCTCGGCTACCTCGACGCCGACGGCTATCTCTACATCGTCGGGCGCAAGAAGGAGATGGTCGTCCGAGGGGGTATGAACGTCTACGCGGACGACGTCGAGGCGGTCCTGCAGGCCCACCCGGAGGTGGTCGAGGCCGCGGTGGTCGGCATTCCTCACGAGGTGCTGGGTGAGGACATCGCCGCCTATGTCGTCCTGCGACCGGGGGCAACGGTATCGACCGCCGAGCTCCAGGACTTTGCCGGCGAACGGCTCGCCGACTACAAAGTGCCCCGTCGGGTCCACTACCTTCCGGCACTGCCGAGGAACCCCGGAGGCAAGGTGCTGAAGTCCCGGCTGGCCGGGGCCGCGGAAGGCACGGCGGGCGCGACGTGAGCTGCTAAGAACACCACCAATAGAGGAGAGGCTGTGCAGGACCACAGATTTGATTTCGTCGTCGACGGTAAGCCCGAAGAGGTCTGGGATGTGATGTGGAAGCAAAACCGGGTGGGTATCGAGACGGACACCGTGAAGATCGAGATCTTCCACCCCGGGGACGAGGAAGGCAACGGGCTGGTGCGGCATTGCTACTTTCCCGTACCGAAGTATTTGCTCTCGGGGGGCAAAGCCCAGTCCTGGGAGTGGATCACCGAGGCCCAGCGCCCGGTGTCATGGCGGTACGACGCCATCGGCAAGCCGCTGTGGTCCAAGGCCTCGGGCTGGACCCGGCTGGAAGACGTCGGAGACGGCAAGACCCGGGTCTACTTCCGTGAGACCTACGAGGTGTTCAACCCGTTGATGCGGGCCCTATTCGAGAAGCGGGTCCACCACTTCATCTCCGACGGCAACGACAAGTTGATCGAGGCCTCATTGGTGCGATCGCTCAAAAAGCTCCACGAGCGCAAGGACAGTGGCCCTCAGGGAGCGGCCTGACTGCCCCGCGATCGAGACTGTCGAGCCACTGCGTCACCGCCGGCCGGGTCGATCCCGACGATCTCCAGCACTTCAGTCACCGGCATGGACTCCGCGTCGGTACGGGACAGCGTTGCCGAGCCGCAGGCCGCCGTCGATCACCATGGTCTCCCCGGTGATCCACGCCGCGGCATCCGAGGCCAAAAACACGATAGCCGCAGCGACGTCGTCGGGTTCGCCGATCCGGTTCAGCGCGATGGCCGCCGCGAGCTCCTGCTCGTGCTCCTTCCACAACCCCTCGGCCATACCGGGACGCGATCGACTTCGGCATCGTGAGTACTCCGGAAATGACGCCCGACATCTGGAATCTCATCGACTACCTGGCCGACGAGCTCGACGAACTTCACGCGGTGGACTGAACCGTCGCGGGCGTCGCTACGCTGATTTTGTTGCCCGGGTCTATGCCGAGATACTGGAGTGCCCAATGGATCGAGTCCGGGGTTTCGTACGCCTGTACCCGCCCCAAATGTGCTTGGCGGCAGGCGAAATCGTGGCCGACGGCGCGCAAGCCGTTGTCGTCGGAGCGACCGGCCAGGTCGGCGGTGCCATCGTCGTGCAGCTGTGCAAAGCCGGGGTGCCCGTGGTCGCCGTGGCACGCGACCGTGACCGCCTCAAGCAGTTGAGCGCAACCGACGACGGGATCACCGCATGCCCCCGCGGACATCGGTGATGACTCGTCAGGTGAGGCGATCGCCGCCGGCGCTAACCGATCTCGCTTGCGACAAAGATGGCGACATAACCGATGGGGATGCCGGTCCGGGTTGCGATGCATTCCCGCGCCGCCGACTCCACCGCGGCCCGACGGCTGGCGCGGGCGACGCCACCGATCTCGGGAATCCGGATCATCCACCCGTCCGTATCGCGGGTGACTTCGATGTCGAAGCACTGACCGACCGTCGGACAATTCACGCGATGAGCAACACGTTGTGTACGGCCGCGGCGCAACGATTGTGGGCGCCGCAGAGTGGGCTGAATGGGCATGGGTGTTTTTCCTGAGTCGACGATGAACCGCACGCAAGAGTAATGCTGCTCTAGGCCAGAAACCTAATCGGCCGAGACTGGTCTGGCCGGAGTGGCCTACTTCATGCCGCGGTCCTACCCCACCACGACAAGGTCATCGACGCCCCCGACGGACACTTTCTTCCTGCGCAGCTTCGGCAATGATCTGCCCAGCCCGAATAGTGAAAGGAAACGAGATGGCCGATCCTGCAGACATGTTCGATTTAACGGGTCGGCGTCAACCGGGAACTAAGGTTTGCGCCAATTCCTCACCTAGCATGTCATTCATCCCGCGGGCTGCGCAGAATTGAGCCGCAACTGATGGCTGGCGCACGATTGGGAGCGTTGATCAGACCTGCTTAAGTGGGGCACTACGATGGGGATAAAGGACGATAAACCCGACGGCGGATGGGCCAAGCCGCGAACCTTGCCAGGCACTCTTCGACGGGTTGATCAGGCCGCCGACATGCCGCCGTCGACTTCGAACACCGTGCCGGAAATATAGGACGCTTCGGGTGACGAAATGAACACGACGGCGTTCGCGATTTCCTCAGGATTTCCCCTGCGAAGCAACGGCACCGTGGCTATCAGCGCGTCATTGCCTTCTGCGGTACCGGTGAAGCGGTCGAGCATGCCGGTGTCTATCGGCCCGGGCCCGACTGCGTTCACTCGAATACCCGAATTCCCTTGCTCGAGCGCGACCGACTTGGTCAGACCCTCCACTGCGAACTTGCTGCTGACGTAGGCCGTCGCACCAGCCGTCGCCTTATGCCCGTAGGTCGAGGCGATGTTCACGATGCTGCCGCTGCCTTGGCTCGCCATCGCACGCAGTTCGTACTTCATGCTCAGGAATACCCCGATGACATTCGTCTCGTGGACGGCCCTGAAGTTTTCGACGGTGGCGTCCTGGATCGGGCCGACCTCGCCTTCGACGCCGGCGTTGTTCACGGCAACATCGAGACGGCCGAATCTCGCGACCGCTTTGTCGACAAGGTTGCGGACCTCGTCTTCGTTCGTAACGTCGGCCCGAACGAACTCTGCCTCGGCGCCAAGCGCTTTCAGCTCCGCGACAAGGGCTTGCCCCTTGTCGTCGTGGCGGCCGGACACGACCACATTGGCGCCTTTGCCGGCGAATGCCACAGCAGTGGCACGGCCGATGCCGGTGAGGGCGCCGGTAATGAGAACAACCTGTTGAGTCATCTTTTTCCTTCGACTATGCGGAATATCCGCAGATCGGGAGGTGGTGTCGTGATATGAAGCTAGCCGCTAATCACCTCCTACGCGAAGGCTTGCTGCCGCGGTCCGTCGTCAGCCGCCAGCTGGAAGGAAACGCACCGACAATCGATGCGGCCGTGGGCTACAACAGAACGAACACCTCGTCGATTCCGAAGCCGTTCTTATCGCTGCTCGACGAACTGACGGGGACCGCTCAAACTCGACAGACTCAATGAGTGTCCACGCCCCCTTGGGGTCGTCGGTGGGGAGCGGCCAGGATACGGCCGCCGCTGAAGCTAGACTCACTCCCGCGCCGTCGCAATCCGCGATGGCGCGCCGTCATCGGCTCGCCCGAACAGGGAGACGCGCTGAACGCGCTCATTAGCGACGACTACAACATGACATCCCGCCGAGCAGACCCGAAGGCAGCTCCTTCAGCACGCGATCCGGTAGCCCCCGTCGTCGACGACCTGCCCCAAGGCCTCGCGAACACCGTCGCCGACCTCATTGGGAAGCCACGCACCCGCGGCTGGATCCACCTCTGCTCGGCGGTCATCGCCACCGTGGGCGGATTAGCACTGGTGTCGGTTGCGGGGATCACGTCGTCGCAGAAAGCTATCCCTGCGACCCTGATCTACACGGTCACCATTGTCGCGATGTTCAGCATCAGCGCCATCTATCACCGCAAGCACTGGCACAATCCGGTGGCCTTGAAGTGGATGAAGCGGCTCGACCACTCGGCGATCTTCGTCTTCATCGCCGGTAGTTACACTCCCTTCGCGCTCTTGGCGATGCCGCCGCGCACCGGAGCCGAAGTGCTGGCCATCGTATGGACGGGCGCAGTAGCCGGCGTGGCACTCAAGATGTGGTGGCCGTCCGCCCCGCGATGGGTCGGCATACCGCTGTACCTCGTACTCGGCTGGGTGGCGATCTGCTTCGCCGGCCGCCTGCTCGACGGCGGGGGTCTGATCGTCGTCGCCCTGCTCGTCCTGGGCGGGGTCCTCTACAACGTCGGCGCCATCCTCTACGGCCTTCGGTGGCCGAACCCGTGGCCGCACACATTCGGCTATCACGAGTTTTTTCACGCCTTCACCGCAGCTGCGGCGGTGAGTCACTACGTCGCTGTGTGGTGCGTCGTCCTATAACTTCCGCCGCGATCGGCCACTTCTTGCCAAAATGGTCCATTTTCTGGACTGGGCGGGTTCGCCCGGAAAGGTGGGCGAAGACTCAAGTCAACGACCACCGTCAGGAGCGGCACCCTCGGAAGAATTCGCGGATGTCGGCGGTGAGCACGTCGGGTTCCTCCATGGCGGCGAAGTGGCCCCCGTGGTCGACGTCGGTCCAGCGGGTGACGGTGTTCTGTTCTTCGGCGTAGCGGCGGATGCTGACGTCTTGTGCGAAAACGATCACGGCGGTAGGTATTCCGGAGTTGGTGTGCGGCGTCGTCCAGTTGCTTCCTTGCGCGTAGCCGACGTATGCGGCCGATCCCGCTGTTCGGGTGAACCAGTAGATCGATGCGTTGGTGAGCAGTCTGTCGCGGTCGATGATCTTTTCGGGCACGGTGTTGCGCGGGTGGGTCCATTCTCGGAACTTGTCCATGATCCAGGCGAGCTGCCCGATTGGGGAATCGGTGAGGCCGTAGGCGATGGTTTGGGGTCGGGTGGATTGGATCGCGATGTAGCCGTACTCCTCTCGCATAAACGCTTCTATCCGGTGAACCCGGTCGCGTTCAATCTCCGAGAGTTCAGCGAGCTCCTCATCGGGCAGCGGCATCGGCGGCACGATTGAGGGACCGTTGACGTGCACGCCGGTGACGTGATCTGGAGCTACCCGCCCCAGCTGCGGGCTGATCGCCGCACCGAGGTCGCCGCCCTGAGCGCCGTAACGTTGATAGCCCAGCCGGCGCATCAGTTCGGCCCACGCCCCGGCGATCCGATCGGTGGTCCAGCCGCGATCGACCGTCGGTCCAGAGAATCCGAATCCTGGCAGCGACGGAATCACCACGTCGAATGCGTCGGCGGGGTCGCCGCCGTGTGCGCGAGGATCGGTGAGCGGTTCGATCAGATCGAGAAATCCAACGATGGAGTCTGGCCAGCCGTGAGTCAGGATGAGCGGGAAGGCACCGGGCTCGAGTGAACGAACGTGCAGAAAGTGGATGTGCTGTCCGTCGATGGTGGTGGTGAACTGGGGGTATCGGTTCAGGCGAGCTTCGGCGGCCCGCCAGTCATACCCGGTGCGCCAATATTCGGTCAGATCACGCAGCCAGTGAACGGGAACTCCGGTATCCCAGTCGTCTCCGGGAAGGGCTGCCGGCCACCGGGCGCGGCCAAGCCGATCCTGCAAATCGTCAAGCTGCTGCTGAGGGATATCGATTCGAAACGGTGTGATGTCTTCGGTCATAAAACCGAACCTACGAGCCAGTTAGGCCAGTTTTTGTCCTAGGTTGTGGGCAGAATTACGGTTGTGCTCGAAACGTCAGCGCGGTTGCTTCGTCTTCTCGGGTTGTTACAGACGCGCCGCGAGTGGACGGGCGCCGAACTGGCCGAGCGGCTCGACATTGATGCCCGGACGGTGCGTCGCGACATCGCGAAGTTGCGGACGTTGGGCTATCCGGTCGAAACCACTCCGGGCCGTTCCGGTTATCGGCTGGGCGCTGGTGCCCAGCTGCCGCCGCTGTTGCTCGATGACGAGGAGGTTGTCGCGGTTGCGATTGGATTACGCACTGCCGCAGCGAGTTCCGTAACCGGAATCGACGAGTCCTCGGTGCGGGCACTCGCCAAACTCGAACAACTGCTCCCGTCGCGGCTGCGGCACCGTATCAATCTGCTGACCGCAATGACCGAGACAGTCCCCTCGTCCGGACCTACCGTCAACCCGGAAACCCTCATTGCCGTCGCCGGCGCCTGCCGCGATCAGCACCAGCTTCGCTTCGACTATCAGAGTCACGACGGGGCCGCCATGGTCCGGACAGTGGAACCGCATCGGCTCGTGCACACCGGCAAGCGCTGGTATCTGATCGCGTGGGACATCGAACGTGACGACTGGCGCACCTACCGCGTCGACCGACTGACACCACGCGTTCCCACCGGGCCCCGATTCCCATTCCGCGAACCCCCGGATGTCGACCTCGCCAGATATCTGTCTCGTGGAGTGACGACGGACGCTTACCGGTACCGGGCCCAGATCACCCTGCACGTCCCTATCCACGCTGCGGCTCAACGTATTTCACCGTACGTCGGCTTACTCGAATCAAGTGGCGATCAACGCTGCGTTCTGCATACCGGATCGAACAGCCTCGACGAACTTGCCCTCTACGTGGGCCTATTCCAATTCCCCTGCACCGTAAGCGAACCCGCCGAACTCATCGAACACATCCAACATCTTATAAAGCGTCTCGCAGACGCTATCAATTCGCCCGGCAACGGTGCGCACTAATCTCGGTCGCCGGAATTATCGGCATCCCTGCGCGTACTACATCCAGGCCGGGTTGTGTCGACCTGGGGTGAGCTTGTGAAGTGGTGGGACGAAGGCCGCCTCGCATAGTGCCGGTTGTGCGAGATGTTCTGTGGAGTCGCCGGACAGTGCTCACAGTGTCGGCACCAGCCCGCCGTCGCAGCGCAGCGCTGCTCCGGTCACATAGGACGCCCGCGCGCTGCACAAGAAGGCGGCCACGGCGCCGAACTCGTCGGGCTCTCCATACCGGCCTGCGGGAATCTCACCGGTTGAGGATTGCTCGACGTCGGCGAACGGGATGCCGGACTGAGCCGCGGCCGCTTCATTGATCTGGCGCGCGCGGGGCGTTGCGATTCGGCCGGGCAGTAGAGAGTTGACCGTAATGCCCTGCGCGGCGACCTCACTCGCGAGAGTCTTCAAATAACCTGCCAGTGCGGCGCGGCCGAGGTTGGACAGCGCGAGGTTGGCAATCGGCGACACTACGCTGGTTGAGCTGATGCTCAAAATGCGGCCCCAGCGCTGCGCCTGCATGGCAGGCAGCACTGACCGCACCAGTTGCACTTGAGGCTTCACCAACGCGGCCACTGCGGAATCGACACCTGCATCATCAACGTCTGCGGCAGTTCCGGGTGCCGGGCCGGGCCCATTGAGCACGAGGATGTCAATCTTGCCGACACGTTTAGTCGATTCGCCGAACAGTCGCGCTGCAGCATCGGCGGCCACGAGATCGCAACCGATACCGATCGCGTTCGGGAGCGCGGCTGCCACTTCCTCAGCGCGTTCGCTCGAGCGGCTGGTCACCACGACTCTCGCGCCGTCCTCACACAGTGCCCGGGCGGTCGCCAGGCCCAGCCCTGACGTTGAGGCGCAAACTAGAGCGGTGCGTTCTGCAAGTCCAAGATCCATATCACCACCATGCTCGTTGTTGTGCGCTGCCGGAAGCTTTGCGCCCTTCTGCAGGCCGACGCCCGGAGCCACACGTCATCAACCCATCTGTCGTCCACGGGCCCTTCTCCTACGCTAAGGACTTGGACGTTGAACGCCGAGTTACCCGT
>CAVRRV010000015.1:0-344529 GCA_963723615.1 uncultured Actinomycetota bacterium
GGTTACCGAGGTGACATACGCCTCCCATATCACAGCGGCGTGGGAGCCCGCGTCGAAGCCACGAACCATAGCCATTCCCTTGTGTACGTCGTCTTTCCAGCCCGCTGCCACCACTGCATCAAACGGCAACTCGGTGAGATCACCTCCGGAACTCGCCGCGTTCCGCAACGGGGTGCATTAGAGCTTGTAACCGATGGCGCGCAGCAGGTCGTGCCGGTCGGCCACGTCGCGATCGGTCTCCACCCCGAGGGGCGCCTGTCCGTCGACGACGCCCACAATGCCACGGCCACGCGGGGTCACCGCGACCAAGATGTCGACCGGATTGGCTGTGGCGCAGTGGATCGTGCAGACCTCGGGCACCGCCTTGACCGGGTTGAGGATGTTGACCGGGAACCCGTCACGCAAGAAGATCACGAAGCAGTGCCCGGCGGCGATGGCCAGCGCATTGCCGGTCGCGAGCTCGACCAATTCGGGATCATTGCCGGTGCGGCGAACCAACCGTGGCCCGGAGGCCTCGCAGAAGGCCAGCCCGAACCGTAGCGACGAGCTCACCCCCACCATCGCCTCATGCAGGTCCTCGACCGTCTTGATGAAGTGGGCCTGCCCGATCACGACATTGACATCGTCCGGCTTGTCAACGGGCACCACATCCCAGGAAAGCGTCGTCGTGGTCACACGCACATGCTGCCACCCACACGCGACAGCTACGTCCGATCGGGCACCTCGCTGTCATCGATCATGAACAGCTCGCCGTCCATGGGTATCGGCGAACTGTCGCTCATCAAGATCTGCCGCCGCTCGTTCGTCCACTCAGAAGAACTCGACGATTTCCTCACGAGAAAGCGGTTCCGGTCGAACGGAAACTGCCGGGTGAGCCCACCCACGCGAACGCCATCTTCGCAGGTAGAACCACTGACGCAAGCAAGCGTCCTGGTAGGGTTAATTCATGGGTGGCGAGTTTATCGAGATCCGGATAACCCACCCCTGGGAATTTATCCAGCCGGCGCCCGAGGCCGTCCGCCCGCGGCTGCTGGACTGGCAGGTTGACGCCAAGGGTAGGCACGTCGCCTGGCGTTACCGGATAACCCGCTACGAGCAGGACGGCCAACCGAGGTGGTGGTTGGACGGGACCGGCCAGCACCCGTGGACCAGCGACGACGTCGAGTACCTGAAGGACGTGGCCGAGCACCACGCCGGTCGACTGTTGCGCAGACAGCGATGGCGGCCCAAGAGCATGTACAACGGCCAGGAGCCGCCGCTGTGGATAGGTGGTCGAGGGTGGTCCTCATGAGAACTGGGAATTGTGGCCACCCGCAGACAGCGGCGAAATTCGGCCCCTGATCGGCAGCCAGTTCCCAAGGCGCAATAGAGCGCTATGCCGATTTGATGCTCACGCATGCTGCACACTCCTGATCGGGAAAGGAGCGATGACTCTTGACGCCGTCAAGACCCGAGAGAGAAACCGCAGGTAACGAGCGGGACTGAAGCGGACCGAAACGGAACGAAACGGCAGTTCAGAAGGCATATTGCCTGGTAGAGAGGCGGGTTCGATTCCCGGCAGCTCCACAACACAAGGGCCGCTGAAACGCGGGCGAACGAACCGGGATAGCGCAACTGGCGTAAGGCTTGTGCGAGCGGTGCATCCTCGATCCGACGAGGATAGTTGAGGGCAGCAGAGGGTACCCTCCGATGCAATGGCGGAGACGCGATGAGTGCGGGTCTTTTCGGACTCCTCGACGACGTCGCGGCTCTCGCACGACTGGCCGCCGCCACCGCCCGCACGACCGCGAAGGCCGCCGGAGTGGTCATTGATGACACCGCGGTGACACCGCAATACATCCACGGGATCGCTGCCGAGCGCGAGTTGCCCATCATCAAACGCATCGCGATCGGATCCCTGCGCAACAAGCTGCTGTTGATCCTGCCCGCCGCAATGCTCCTCAGTCAGTTCGCGCCGTGGCTGGTGACCCCGATCCTGATGCTCGGCGCCATATACCTTTGCTACGAAGGCGCCGACAAGGTGTGGGGCACTATCCGCGGTCATGACGCCGACGCCGCGCCGGTCGCCGAGCATGACGTGGTGACCGGGGCGATCCGGACCGACTTGATCCTGTCCGCCGAGATCATGGTGATCGCCCTCAACGAGGTGGCCGACCAGGCGTTCGTGCCGCGGCTCATCATCCTCATCGTCGTTGCCCTGGCCCTCACCGCTGTGGTGTACGGCGTCGTCGCCGTCGTCGTCAAGATGGACGACGTCGGGCTGCACCTCACTCAGACCGCATCCCGAATCGGGCAGAAGGTCGGCCGGGGCCTGGTCGCCGGGATGCCCAAACTGCTCTCAGCGCTCTCAGCGGTCGGGACGGTGGCGATGCTCTGGGTGGGCGGCCACATCCTGCTAGCGGGCAGCGACCACCTCGGCTGGCACACCCCGTACGGCTTGGTTCACCACGTCGAGGATCAGGTTCACCACGGTGTCGAGTCCGCCGGCGGCGTGCTGGCCTGGTTGGTCAACACCGGAGCGTCCGCGGTGATTGGATTGGTCGTCGGAGCCGTAGTCGTCGCACTCATGCACCTGCTGTCGTTCGGTCGGCGAGGTCGCTCCTCCCCGGGAATCTGTAACCAATGACGCGACTCATATGTAACCCATGACCCGACTCATCGCACTGGCGGTGGCGGAGGGATTTGAACCCCCGGACGGTTTTAGCCGTCTCTCGCTTTCAAGGCGAGTGCATTAGGCCGCTCTGCCACGCCACCGCGGACAAGGGTAGCGGTGTCAGGCCCCGTCGGCCTTCGACGCCCGGTCGGAAAGTCTCAGCGCGGCGCTGATCCGACGGCAGTTCTCCCCCATCGCGGCGATCTGCGAGCGTGACAACTGGCCGAGGAAGTGGGTCCGCACACTCTGGGAGTAGGTCACCATCGCCCGGCGCGCGGCTGTCCGGCCGTCGTCGGTGATGGTGGCCACCACCCCGCGCCGATCATCCTTGCTCGCCTCGCGGCGCACCAGCCCCTGCCCTTCGAGGCGACGGATCTGACGGGTCAGGCGGCTCGGCAGCGACGGCAGCGCCTCAGCGAGATCGCCCATTCGGGCGCACCCGGACGGCGCGTTGTTCAACATGTCCAGCACCCTGACGTCGAACAGCGACAGCTGGTGCACGTCGGTCAACCGACGGTTGAGCGTCGCATACAACCGCAGGGTGGAGTCCAGGAAGTTCTGCCACGACTTCTGCTCAGCGATATCCAGCCCGGGCATCTCACTGGCTGTCCGGCCGGCAATGAGGTCGGCCATTACGTCATGCTATGCGACACATCGCCTTTGGAACAGTCAAAATCCGCAGGTAGTAGCGTGGCAACTATGTATGCCATCGTCGCCAAGTCCGCCGATCAACTCCTGTGGCAGCAAGTCCCAGATGTCGCTCCGGGCCGCAGCGAGGTGCTGATCAAGGTCAGCGCCGCCGGCGTCAATCGGGCCGACCTGTTGCAGGCCGCCGGCCTGTATCCACCGCCGCCGGGCGCCAGCGAGTTGCTCGGCATGGAGGTCTCCGGGGTCATCGCGGCGGTAGGCGACGAGGTTGGCGACTGGGCGTCCGGGCAAGAAGTCTGCGCTTTGCTGGCGGGCGGCGGATACGCCGAATACGTCGCGGTTCCCGCTGGTCAAATTCTGCCGATTCCGGGCGGCGTCGACTTGCAGGACTCCGCCGGCATACCGGAAGTGGCGTGCACGGTGTGGTCGAACCTGGCGATGACGGCTCATTTGAGCCAGGGCCAGCTGATCCTGATCCAGGGCGGCGCCAGCGGCGTGGGAAGCCACGCCATCCAGGTCGCCCGGGCATTGGGTGCCCGGGTGGCGGTCACCGCGGGTTCGCCGGCCAAGCTGGAACACTGCCGCGAACTCGGCGCCGAAATCACCATCGACTATCACGATGAGGATTTCGTCGCGCGGGTGCGGGAGGCAACCGACGGCGCGGGTGCCGACGTGATCCTGGACATCATGGGCGCCTCGTATTTGGACCGCAACATCGACGCACTGGCCAGCGACGGTCAGCTGATCATCATCGGGATGCAGGGTGGAATGAAGGGCGAGCTCAACCTCGGTAAACTGCTCAGCAAACGAGCGCATGTCATCGGCACCACGTTGCGCGGCCGGCCGGCGACCGGCCCCAACAGCAAGAGCGCCGTCGTCGCGGCGGTGGTGGCCTCCGTCTGGCCGATGATTGCTGACGGACGTTTCCGGCCGGTCATCGGGGCGCGGATGCCGATCCAGCAAGCCGCTGAGGCCCATCGTCTGCTGTCGTCGGGGCAGGTGACCGGAAAGATCGTGCTGACGCTCTAGCGAATCAAACCGCAGCTAGCCCAGCGATGCCACGGCACGCACCAACTGGTCGACCTCGGCCATGGTCGAGTAATGCGCCAGCCCAACGGTGACCGCACCGCCGACGTCGTTGACGCCGATCACGTCGAGCACTCGCGAGCTGGCGTTGGAGATCGCCAGAATGCCGTTGTCCGCCAACCGTTGCACCACCCGCTCGGCCGGCACTTCGTGTACCGCGAAGCTGACCACGGGTATCCGGTCTTCGGGCCGGGCGATCACCACCACCAACGGCAGCGAACGCAGTGAGCCCATCAGGTAATCGAATATCCCGTCCATATAGGACATCGCCGATTGCATTGAGGTAGCGAGTCTTTCGCGCCGGGTTCCGCGAGCTGACTCATCCAGTGAGGCAAGGTACTCGATGCTGGCGACGAAGCCGCCGAGCAGACCGAACTGATGCACGCCAACCTCGAGACGAGCCGGCCCGGTGGCGTAGGGGTTCGTCGATACCGAGGCGAAGGTGTTGATTATCGCCGGGTCGCGGAACACCAACGCCCCCACCGGCGGACCGCCCCACCCGACGGCGTTGATGGCCACCACGTCGGCGTCGATCTCGTCGATGTCGATCAGGCGGTAGGGCGCGGCCGCCGAGTGGTCGACGACCACAAACCCGCCGACGTCGTGGATCAATTTGGTGACCGGGCGCAGATCGGTGACCGTGCCCAAGGTGCCCGAGGCCGATGTCACAGCGACCAGACGCGTCGGCGGACCGATCAGGCCCTCCCACTGCCAGGTCGGCAGGTCACCGGTTTCGATGTCGACCTCGGCCCATTTCACCTTGGCGCCGAAGCGGTTTGCTGCGCGCAGCCACGGCGCGATGTTCGCTTCGTCGTCAAGCCGGGTGACAACCATCTCGTAACCCAGACCCGCGCGGGTCGACGACGAGTCTGCCAACGACGCCAGCAAAACCGCGCGATCGGCGCCCAGCACCACACCACGCGGGTCGGCGTTGACCAGATCCGCCGCCGCCTGGCGGGCCGCCTCCAGCACGGCCGCGCTGCGATTAGCCGACGGATGCGGACCGGCGGTGCTGGGGAACGATCCGCGGAATGCAGTCGACACGGTTGTCGCCACCGAGTCGGGAATCAGCATCCCGGTCGGCGCGTCGAAATGCACCCAACCGTCTCCGAGCGACGGGTGTAACCCCCGCACTCGGGCGACGTCGTATGCCATGCCAGCCACCTTAGAGTTCCGCGGATTCAGCTAAACCGTGACGGTAGCGGGCGCCCAGATGCGTCCCCGCCGTCCCGAGCCAGGTCACCCGGCCAGCCATACTAGTCGAGTGGGGCTCTGGTTCGGAACGCTGATCGCATTGTTTTTGCTGATCGCGCCGGGGGCAATCGTCGCGCGAATCACCCAGCTAACTTGGCCGGTCGCCGTCGCAGTTGGCCCGGCGCTGACCTACGGCGTGGTGGCGCTGGCGATTATTCCCTTCGGCGCAGTCGGAATCCCTTGGAACGGTTGGACAGCGCTTGCTGCGCTCGCCGCGGTGTGCCTCGTGATGACCGGTTTGCGGCTGCTGCTCACCGGCTACCGCGACACCGAGGCCGAAGCGCGAGGGATCGGTCGCTTGCCGGCGCTGACCGTAGCGGCCGGGGTGCTGCTGGGTGCGCTGCTGATCATGTGGGCCGCCTACCGCGGCATCGTGCATTGGCAGTCCATTCCCAGTACCTGGGACGCGGTCTGGCATGCCAACGAGGTGCGCTTCATCCTCGACACCGGCCAGGCGTCGTCCACCCACATGGGCGAGCTGCGCAACGTCGAGACCCACCAACCGCTCTTCTACCCTTCGGTGTTTCACGCCCTGACCGCGGTGTTCTGTCAGCTCACCGGGGCGGCGCCCACCACCGGCTACACGTTGACTTCGGTGGCGGCCTCCGTCTGGCTGTTTCCGTCCAGCGCCGCGATGCTCGCCTGGTTTCTGCTCAGGCCGCGCATCAGCGAGTGGCGGACCGCAGGGGCGGCGGCCACGTCGGCCGCCATGTCGGCGTCGTTCACGTCGGTGCCCTACGTCGAGTTCGGCGTCGCCGCGATGCCCAACCTGGCCGCCTACGGCGTCGCGATCCCGACGTTCGTCTTGATCACCTCGACGTGTAAGCATCCCGACCGCATCCCGGCGGCGGTGCTGGCGCTGGTGGGCATCCTGTCGGTACACCTCACCGGCGGGTTCATCGTCATCTTGTTCCTCATGGCCTGGTGGCTTTTCGACGCGTGGCGGCATCCGGTACGTGGACGGCTGGCCGACGTCCTGATCCTGGCTCTCGTCGCCGTGCCGACGGCGCTGATCTTGGCGCCGCAGTTCACCGGGGTGCTCCACCAGGCCGACATCATCGCCGGGCATGCGTTCCCCAGCTTCAAGAGCGTGAAGCAGGGCGTCATCGATGCGCTGCTCTTGCACACCCGCCACCTCAACGACTTCCCGACCCCATACGGCCTGATCGTGCTGAGCGCGATCGGCATGGCGATCCTGTTGTACAAGAGAATCTGGTGGCCGCCGGTGCTCTGGCTGGTGCTAACCGTGGCGACCATCTACTCGGGGGCGCCGTTTCACAATCCGCTCGGTGCAGCCATCGAAGGATTCAGCCAGTTCTTCTACAACGATCCGCGACGGCTTTCAGGCGTGGTCACGATGCTCGTCACGCCGATGGCGGGGATCGCGGTGTTCGCCATGGTCTTGGCGGCAGTGGCCTTGGCCAAAAGGTTGGCCCAACGGCTCACCAAGCGGTTCACCCCACTGCCGGCAGCTGTGTGGGTTTCGGCCACGGTGGTCCTGCTGGTGGTCACCACCGTGCTCACTGGCCGCCACTATCTCTACCGACACCTGGTCCTGTTCGGCGACAAATACGACTCGGTGATCATCGACCAGAAAGACCTCGACGCGATGGCTTATCTGGCGAGCCTGCCCGGCGCCCGCACGACCGTGATCGGCGACTCCAATGTCGACGGCACCGCGTGGATGTATGCGGTGGCCGATCTGCACCCACTGTGGACCCACTACGACTTCCCACAGCAGATCGGCCCGGGCCATTACCGCTTCAATTTTTGGGCCTACGCCGATGTCGACGCCGACCCGCGGGGAGCCGAGGCAGTGCGTGCGCTCAATATTCGCTACATCCTGACCAGCATCCCCACGGTCAAGGGGTTCAAGGTGCCCGACGGACTAGTGTCACTAGACAAGTCGAAGTCGTGGGCGAAGATCTACGACAACGGTGAGGCCCGAATCTACGAATGGCGCGGCGCCCCGACAACCCCCAAAGCGTGATCAAGGCCAGAAGCATAAAAGGAGAGGTGACCCGGATTGAGTAACGGCAACGACGACGACGACGACATCGAGGTCATCAGTGGCGTCGATCCCCTGCTGATGGCGGCCGCACGGGACGACGACTCTGATGACCGGTCGCTGACCGACCTGGTCGAGCAGCCGGCCAAGGTGATGCGCATCGGCACCATGATCAAGCAGTTGCTCGAGGAAGTGCGAGCGGCGCCACTCGACGAAGCCAGCCGCAACCGGTTGCGCGCGATCCACGCCACCAGCATCAGGGAGCTCGAAGAAGGCCTGGCACCGGAACTGCGCGAGGAACTTGATCGCCTCACGTTGCCGTTCAGCGAGGACACCGCGCCATCCGACGGCGAATTGCGCATCGCCCAGGCGCAGCTGGTCGGTTGGCTGGAAGGGCTGTTCCACGGCATCCAGACCGCGCTGTTCGCCCAGCAGATGGCTGCACGGTCGCAGCTGGAGCAGATGCGCCAAGGCGCGCTGCCCCCGGGAGTCGGCAGGCCCGGTGGGTCCGGTTCGGGCACCGGGCAATACCTCTAGGCAGACAACCGGTGACGCCAGCTGGTCCGCACATACAGACCCACAGCGCGTGGGTGGAGTTTCCCATCTTCGACGCCAAATCGCGCTCGCTGAAGAAGACCGTCCTGGGTGGAACGATCGGGCGCAACGCGTCCAACGTGGTGGTCATCGAGGCGTTGCGGGATATCACGATGTCGTTGAGCCTGGGCGACCGAGTCGGGCTGGTAGGCCACAACGGCGCCGGGAAATCGACGCTACTCCGGTTGCTTTCGGGCATTTATGAGCCGACGCGCGGCTCCGCGGTGATCAGCGGTCGGGTGGCGCCGGTGTTCGATCTGGGCGTCGGAATGGACCCCGAGATCTCCGGCTACGAGAACATCATCATCCGCGGGCTCTTCCTCGGGCAGACCCGCAAGCAGATGCTGGCCAAGGTCGACGAGATCGCCGAGTTCACCGAACTCGGCGACTACCTGTCGATGCCGCTGCGGACCTACTCCACCGGTATGCGGGTGAGGTTGGCGATGGGCGTGGTCACCAGCATCGACCCGGAGATCCTGCTTCTCGACGAGGGGATCGGCGCCGTCGACGCAGACTTCCTCAAGAAAGCGCAGACCCGGCTGCAGCGACTGGTCGAACGTTCGGGAATCCTGGTGTTCGCCAGCCATTCCAATGAATTCCTGGCCCGGCTGTGCAAGACGGCGATGTGGATCGACCACGGCGTCATCAAACTCACCGGCAGCATCGAGGACGTAGTGCGAGCCTACGAGGGTGAAGACGCCGCACGACATGTACGTGAGGTGCTCGCCGAGACCGCTACCCACCAGCAGCTCGCCAGCAAAGCCCCCGCAGATGAATGACATGGTGTGCGCCGTCGTGGTCACCCACCGGCGCCCCGACGAGCTGGCCAAGTCGCTGGATGTGTTGACCACCCAGAGCCGGCTGCCGGACCAGCTCATCGTGGTCGACAACGACGACGACGACCGCGTTCGCGATCTGGTGAGCGGCCAGCCCATCCGCACGACATATCTGCCGTCGCGCCGAAACCTCGGTGGCGCAGGCGGTTTCGCGCTCGGCATACTTCATGCTCTGGCCGCCGGCGCTGATTGGGTGTGGCTGGCCGACGACGACGGCCACCCGCAGGACAGTCAAGTACTGGCGACGCTGCTGGCATGCGCCGAGGCGCATCGGCTGGCCGAGGTGTCGCCGATGGTGTGCAACGCCGATGACCCGCAACGCCTGGCGTTTCCGTTGCGCCGCGGACTGGTCTGGCGCAGGCGGGTCAGCGAGCTGCGTACCGCCCAGGACCAGGAACTGCTGCCCGGTATCGCGTCGCTGTTCAACGGCGCGCTGTTCCGCGCGTCGACGTTCGAGTCGATCGGTGTTCCCGACCTGCGGCTGTTCGTCCGCGGCGACGAGGTTGAGATGCACCGGCGGCTGGTCCGGTCGGGGCTGGCGTTCGGAACCTGCCTCAATGCCGCCTATCTACACCCGTGCGGGTCGGCCGAGTTCAAGCCGATTTTCGCGGGCCGCATGCACACGCAATATCCCGACGATCCCACCAAGCGCTACTTCACCTACCGCAATCGCGGCTACCTGTTGTCGCAGCCGGGTCTGCGCAAGTTGCTGGTCCAGGAATGGCTGCGGTTCGGTTGGTTTTTCCTGGTGTCCCGTCGGGACCCGAAAGGTCTGTTGGAATGGCTGCGGCTGCGCCGGTTGGGCCGCCGGGAGATATTCGGACGCCAGGAGGAGGGGCGCTAATGACCCGCGCCGGCGACGAAGCAAATTGGGGCGATGAGGTGGGGGTACCACCCGCTTGCGGGGGGAGGCGCTAATGACCATCGTCGACGTCGCGGCGCAGTCCAAGACACTGACCCGGGCCTGGGGTGACCTAGTCGACGGCTATCGGCGCCGCGAGCTGTGGCTGCACCTGGGCTGGCAGGACATCAAGCAGCGGTACCGCCGCTCGGTGCTGGGGCCGTTCTGGATCACCATCGCCACCGGCACCACCGCCGTCGCGATGGGCGGCCTGTACTCCAGGCTGTTCCATCTCCAGCTGTCGGTGCACCTGCCCTACGTCACGCTCGGCTTGATCATCTGGAATTTGATCAACGCCTCCATCTTGGAGGGCGCGGAGGTGTTCGTCGCCAACGAAGGATTGATCAAACAACTGCCGACGCCGCTGAGCGTGCATGTCTACCGGCTGGTGTGGCGGCAGATGATCTTGTTCGCGCACAACATCGTCATCTATCTGATCATCGCGATCATTTATCCGAAGCCGTGGTCGTGGGCCGACCTCTCGGTGATCCCGGCGCTGGGGCTGATCGTGCTCAACTGCGTGTGGGTGTCGTTGTGTTTCGGCATTCTGGCGACGCGCTACCGCGACATCGGACCCCTGCTGTTTTCCATCGTGCAGTTGCTGTTCTTCATGACGCCGATCATCTGGAACGACGACACGCTGCGACAGCAGGGCGCGGGAGGGTGGTCGAAGATCGTCGAACTCAACCCGCTGCTGCATTACCTGGACATCGTGCGCGCCCCGCTGCTGGGTTCCCACCAAGAGCTACGGCACTGGGCGGTGGTGGTGGGGCTGACGGTCCTGGGTTGGGTGCTGGCGGCTATCGCGATGCGCCAATACCGCGCCCGGGTGCCCTACTGGGTTTAGCCAGACGCCGAAACAGCACCACCCGGATTCGCCCCGCGGGAATAATCGGCTTCCAGTAGCCAGAACAATCGAGGCGTTCCGGAGTCGTACTCGCCGTCGCGCCCTAGCAGACAGGTCGGCAAAGGTGAGCGAAGCAGTCGAGCCCTCTGGGCTTTCCGGTGAGGCACGCGAACGCATTTCTGCCGAGTTGGCGCGGCTGCGGGAGCGACGGGATCGCCTGGAGGCCGAGGTCAGAAACGACCGCGGCGCGGTGAGCGATCACGCCGATGCCGCCGACGCCATCCAGCGCGCCGACGAATTGGCCGGCCTCGACGAGCGGCTCGCCGAACTCGACCGATTGCTACACACCGGACCGGCGCCGTCGAACGGAGCCGGCACGCTGCCCTTCGGCACCGAGGTGACGCTACGGTTCGCCGACGGCGCGATCGTCAAGATGCAGGTGATCTCGGTGATCGAAGAGGCATCCATCGGCGGTGAAGCCGAGGCGTTGACCGCAGGTAGCCCCTTGGGGCTGGCACTTGCCGGACGACAAGCCGGCGACACGGTTACCTACACGACACCGCAAGGCGAAAACCAGGTCGAACTGTTGGATGTGAAGTACCCGTCGTAGTCGGCCGTAGACTTCCGCCGATGGCCGAGATCGCGGCGAGTGCCCAGCTGCCGCTGAAGACGCAGGTGTGGCGATTCATCGTCACCGGCGGATTGTCGGCGATCGTCGATTTCGGCCTTTATGTGCTGCTGCTTCGAGCAGGCCTCCAGGTCAACGTCGCCAAATCACTCAGCTTCATCGCCGGCACCACAACCGCATACCTGATCAACCGCCGCTGGACGTTTCAGGCACCGCCCAGCAAGGCCCGGTTCATCGCGGTTTGCGTGCTCTACGCGCTCACCTACTGCGTGCAGGTCGGCATCAACTACGTCTTTTACCTGCAGTTCGCGAACGAGCCGTGGCGAGTACCGGCCGCTTTTGTGATCGCGCAGGGCACCGCCACGGTGATCAACTTCATCGTGCAGCGGTCGGTGATCTTCCGGCTGCGCTGAACCCACCTCCGCAGGCGGTACCCTCTTTGACGATGTTTAGCAGTGACATTCCGACCACCACAACCCGGCTGACGGGCTTTGGCCGAACCGCGCCGTCAGTGGCGCAGGTGCTGTCCACACCGGACCCGGAGGTGATCGCCAAGGCGGTCGCCCAAGTCGCCGACTCCGGCGGCCGGGGCGTGATCGCCAGGGGGCTGGGCCGCTCCTATGGCGACAACGCCCAGAACGGTGGCGGCCTGGTGATCGACATGACGCCGCTGAACGGAATCCACTCGATAAACGCCGACACCTGCCTGGCCCACGTGGACGCCGGCGTGAGTCTCGATCAGCTGATGAAGGCAGCGCTGCCGTTCGGGCTGTGGGTGCCGGTGCTGCCCGGTACCCGGCAGGTCACCGTCGGCGGCGCGATCGCCTGCGACATCCACGGCAAGAACCACCACAGCGCGGGCAGCTTCGGAAACCACGTCCGTTCGATGGACCTGCTGCTGGCCAACGGCGAGCTCCGCCACCTGACGCCCGACGGTGAGGACGCCGAGCTGTTCTGGGCCACCGTCGGCGGCAACGGCCTGACCGGGATCATCTTGCGCGCCACCATCGCGATGACGCCAACCGAGACGGCGTACTTCATCGCCGACGGTGTCGCCACCAAGAACCTTGACGAAACAGTCGCCGTCCACCTCGACGGCAGCGAAGACAAGTACACCTACTCCAGCGCATGGTTCGACCTGATCAGTCCGCCACCGAAGCTCGGCCGGGCCGCGGTCAGCCGCGGCAGCCTGGCGACGCTGGATCAACTACCCAAAAAACTCGCCAAGAACCCACTGAAATTCGATGCGCCGCAACTGTTGACGGTGCCGAACATCTTTCCGGTCAGTGCGATGAACAAGCTGTCGTTCATGGCGATCGGCGAGGTGTATTACCGGACGGGCGGGACCTACACCGACAAGATCATGAATCTGTCGCAGTTCTATCACATGCTCGATCTCGTCAGCGGTTGGAACAACGCCTACGGGCCAACGGGTTTCGCCCAACATCAGTTCTTGGTCCCACCGGACGCGATGGACGAGTTCAAAGCCATCATCCGGTGGATCCAGACCCGCGGCCACTATTCGGCGCTGAATGTGTTCAAGCTTTTCGGCCCGGGTAACCGCGCGCCGCTGAGCTTCCCGATGGCCGGCTGGAACGTGGCGATGGACTTCCCCAACAAACCCGGGGTCAACGAGTTCCTCAACGAACTCGACGACCGGGTGATGGAGTTCGGCGGCAGGGTGTACACCGCAAAGGACTCGCGGGTCAATGCCGATAACTTCCACGCCATGTACCCACGCATCGACGAGTGGATCGCGGTGCGCCGCAAGGTCGATCCGACCGGGGTCTTCGCCTCGGACATGGCCCGACGTTTGGAGCTGCTCTAAATGGTGCTTGACGCCGTGGGAAATCCCCAGACCATCCTGCTGCTCGGCGGCACGTCGGAGATCGGGCTGGCGATCTGCGAGCGCTACCTACAGAACGCACACGCGCGGATCGTGCTCGCCTGCCTGCCCGACGATCCCGGCCGGGACGACGCCGTCGCGCAGATGAAAGCCGCAGGGGCGAAATCGGCGGAGCTGATCGACTTCGACGCCGTCGACACCGACAGCCACCCGAAGGTCATCGACGCCGCGTTTGCCGGCGGAGATATAGACGTCGCGATCGTGGCCTTCGGGTTGCTCGGTGACGCCGAGGAACTCTGGCAGAACCAGCGCAAGGCGGTCCAGATCGCCGAAATCAACTACACCGCAGCAGTTTCAGTGGGTGTGCTGCTGGGCGGGAAGATGCGCGCACAGGGCTTCGGCCAAATCATCGCGATGAGCACAGTGGCCGGTGAGCGAGTCCGACGATCCAATTTCGTCTACGGCTCTACCAAGGCCGGCCTCGACGGCTTCTACCTCGGGCTGGGTGAGGCGTTGAAGCCCTTCGGGGTCCGCGTCCTGGTCATCCGGCCGGGCCAGGTTCGGACGCGGCTGAGCGCGCACGTCAAAGAAGCGCCGCTGACCGTCGACAAGGAGTACGTCGCCAACCTGGCGGTGACCGCATCGGCCAAGGGCAAGGAACTTGTCTGGGCGCCAGGCGCTTTCCGTTACGTGATGATGGTGCTGCGCCACATCCCGCGGCCGATCTTCCGTAAGTTGCCCATCTAAATGCGGAACGCGTTGGCCACTGTCGGCCACATGGTGATCGCGGTGGCGGTCGCCGCGGTGATATCGGTGATCGCGCTTAGCGCCATCGCACGCGTCGAATGGCCGGCCTATCCGTCGTCGAACCAGCTGCACGCGCTCACCACGGTCGGCCAGGTCGGCTGCATCGTCGGATTGCTGTTCGCCGGTTGGCTATGGCGACGTGGCCGTCGCACCAGCGATATTCGAAATCGCTTGCTGGCTCAGCTGTTCGCGCTGGTATTCGTGTCCGCGTTCTCGGTGGTGACGCTGGCGATGCCGCTGGGCGCCACCAAGCTCTACCTGTTCGGCGTCTCCGTCGACCAGCAGTTCCGCACCGAATACCTGACCAGGTTCACCGATAGCGCCGCCCTGCATGACATGACCTATATCGGGCTGCCGCCGTTCTACCCGCCGGGCTGGTTCTGGCTGGGCGGGCGCGCCGCGGCGCTGACCGGGACGCCGGGCTGGGAGATATACAAGCCGTGGGCGGTCACCTCGATCACGATCGCGGTCGCGGTGGCGCTGGTGCTGTGGTGGCGGATGATCCGTTTCGAGTACGCGCTGATGGTCACCATCACGACCGCTGCGGTGGCGCTGGCCTACAGTTCCCCGGAGCCGTATTCCGCGATGATCACCGTGTTGCTGCCGCCGGTGTTGATCCTGACCTGGTCGGGGCTGCGCGGCGGAACCAGATCCGGTGGCTGGGCCGCGGTCGTCGGGGCCGGGATATTCCTCGGCGTCGCGGCGACCTTCTACACCCTGCTGCTGGCCTACAGCGCGTTCACCGTGGTGCTGATGGCGCTGATGCTGGCCGGTGCAAGGTGGCGCCAAGGCGTCGCGACGGGCCATCGGCTCAAGGCTGCCGTGGACCCGCTGGCCCGGCTGGCCGTCATCGCCGTCATCGCGGCGGCCATCGGGGCGACGACCTGGCTGCCGTTCCTGTTGCGGGCGACCCGCGACCCGGTCAGCAACACCGGCAGCGCTTATCACTACCTGCCCGCCGACGGCGCCGAGTTGACCTTCCCGATGCTGCAGTTCACCCTGCTCGGCGCCTTGTGCATGCTCGGAACGCTGTGGCTGGTGGTCCGGGTCCGTCCCCCGCAAGCGGGTGGGGTCCCCGCGGAGCTGGGGAGTGCCCCCACATCGGTGCGGGCGGCCGGCCTGGCGATCGGCGTACTCGCCGTCTACCTGTGGTCGCTGCTGTCGATGCTGGCCACGTTGGCGCGCACCACGCTGCTGTCATTCCGGCTACAGCCGACACTGACGGTGTTGCTGGCCACCGCGGGTGTCTTCGGCTTCATCGAGGTCACGCTCGCCCTGGCCGCCCGCGGGCGAGACCATGCCTGGGGCCGCGCCGTGCTGCCGGTGGCGGCTTCGGTCGGGTTGGCCGCGGCGATCGCGTTCAGCCAGGACATCCCCGACGTGCTGCGGCCCGACCTCACGATCGCCTACACCGACACCGACGGGCACGGTCAACGCGGCGACCGCCGTCCGCCCAGCTCCGAGAAGTACTACCCGGAGATCGACACGGCGATCACCCGGGCTACCGGCAAACCACGCGACGAAACGGTCGTACTGACCGCGGACTACAGCTTCCTGTCCTACTACCCCTACTTCGGTTTTCAAGGACTGACCTCGCACTACGCCAACCCGCTCGCGCAGTTCGACAAGCGCGCGGCCGCGATCAAAAGCTGGTCCAAGCTCAAAGCCGCCGATCCGTTCATCCACGCGCTGGACACCCTGCCGTGGGCGCCGCCGACGGTGTTCTTGATGCGCCACGGCGGCTCAGCTGGTGAATCAAGCACCTACACCCTGCGGCTGGCCGAAGACGTCTATCCCAACCAGCCCAACGTCCGCCGCTACACGGTGGAATTGAACGCCGCCATGTTCGCCGACCCCCGCTTCGCCGTCACCACGATCGGCCCGTTCGTATTGGCCATCCGCAAACCTGGACCGCGGCCCTGATGGCGACAGGGACGACACATGGCGAGCAATTACCATCTACCTCCGTGAGCCGCGCCGTCGACGATGCAGAGCGAAGCGATGAGGTGGGGGCACTCCCCAGCTCCGCGGGGACCCCACCCGCTTGCGGGGGAGAGCGGCGCCTATTGACCGACGCGGGCACAAACTACCGGACCGCCCGGGTCGTCGCCGTCGTTGCCGGTCTGCTCGGTGCTCTACTGGCGATCGCAACCCCGCTGCTGCCGGTCAAACAGACCACCGCACAACTGAACTGGCCGCAAAACGGTGTGCTCGGCAGCGTCGAAGCGCCGCTGATCGGCTACGTGGCCACCGACCTCGACATCAGCATTCCGTGCCAGGCCGCCGCCGGGCTGGCCGAGCCCGGCGACGGCGGCAAGACGGTGTTGCTGTCCACCGTGCCCAAGCAGGCGCCGAAGGCCGTGGACCGCGGCCTGCTGATCGAGCACGTCAACGACGACCTGGTGGTTGTGGTGCGCAATACCCCGGTGGTGGTCGCGCCGCTGAGCCAGGTACTCAGCGCTGCTTGTCAGAAGTTGGTCTTCACCGCCCACGCCGACAGAGTGACCGGCGAATTCGTCGGGCTGAAACAGGGTCCCAACGACGAGCATCCGGGCTCGCCGTTGCGCGGCGAACGCAGCGGATACGACTTCCGGCCCCAGATCGTCGGGGTATTCACCGATCTGAGTGGACCGGCTCCGCCGGGCCTGACCTTTTCGGCGACCATCGACACCCGCTACAGCAGCTCACCCACGCGGGCGAAGATGGCCGCGATGGTCCTCGGAGTGGCGTTGACCATCGCCGGCCTGATCGCTCTGCACATCCTGGACACCGCCGACGGCACCCGGCACCGTCGTTTTCTGCCGCCACGCTGGTGGTCGATCAGCGGACTGGATGGGCTGGTCACGCTGGTGCTGGTGTGGTGGCATTTCGTCGGGGCCAACACCGCCGACGACGGCTACATCCTGACTATGGCGCGGGTGTCCGAGCATGCGGGATACATGGCCAACTACTACCGCTGGTTCGGAACCCCAGAAGCGCCGTTCGGCTGGTACTACGACCTGCTGGCGCTGTGGGCGCACGTCACCACCGCCAGCATCTGGATGCGATTGCCCACCCTGCTCATGGCGCTGGCCTGTTGGTGGGTGATCAGCCGGGAGGTCATCCCTCGGCTCGGGCACGCCGTCAAGACCAGCAGAGCGGCGGCATGGACGGCGGCGGGCATGTTCCTGGCGGTCTGGTTGCCGCTCGACAACGGGCTACGGCCCGAGCCGATCATCGCCCTGGGCATCCTGTTGACCTGGTGTTCGGTCGAGCGCGCGGTGGCCACCAGCCGACTGCTACCGGTAGCGGTCGCCTGCATCGTCGGCGCGCTCACGCTGTTCTCCGGGCCGACCGGCATCGCGTCGATCGGCGCGCTGCTGGTTGCGATCGGGCCGCTGCGCACCATCCTGCGCCGTCGCAGCAAGCAGTTCGGTCTGCTGCCGATGATCGCGCCCATCCTGGCCGCGGCGACGGTCACCGTGATCCTGATCTTCCGGGATCAGACCTTCACCGGTGAGATCCAGGCCAACATGGTCAAATCCGCGGTCGGGCCGAGCCTGAGCTGGTTCGACGAGCACCTCCGCTACGAGCGGCTGTTCATGGCCAGCCCCGACGGTTCGGTGGGCCGCCGCTTCTCGGTGCTGGCGTTGCTCGTCGCGCTGTCGGTGTCGGTCGCGATGTCGCTGCGCAAAGGCCGCATCCCAGGTACGGCCGTCGGTCCGAGCCGCCGCATCATCGGCATCACCGTCATCTCGTTCATCGCGATGATGTTCACCCCCACCAAGTGGACCCATCACTTCGGGGTTTTCGCCGGGCTGGCCGGTTCGCTGGGAGCGTTGGCCGCCGTCTCGGTGACCGCGGCCGCGATGCGCTCACGACGCAACCGCATATTGTTCGCCGCAGTGGTGCTGTTCGTAGTGGCGCTGTCGTTCGCCAGTGTCAACGGCTGGTGGTATGTCTCCAATTTCGGCGTCCCGTGGTCAAATGCGTTCCCGGAGTGGCACTTCGGGTTCACCACCGGGCTGCTGGGGCTGACCATGCTGGTGCTGCTGGTGGCCGCCTGGTTCCACTTCGTCAACAACGGCAACGAGGCCGGGCCCCCCGGTGAATCGCGGTTGGCCCGAATCGTCCGGTCCCCGTTGGGTATTGCCGCGTGGGCGCTGGTCTTCTTCGAGGTGCTGTCGCTGACGCTGGGCATGACCGACCAATACCCGGCATGGTCGGTGGGCCGCTCCAACTTGCAGGCGTTGAGCGGCAGAACCTGCGGGCTGGCCAACGACGTGCTCGTCGAGCAGGACCCCAACGCCGGCTTGTTGTCCCCGATCAGTGTGCCGGTGAAAGACGCGCTCGACGCCGGCTTAGACGAGGGCTTCGACCCCAACGGAATTCCCGCGGACGTCTCCGCCGACCCGGTGATGGAACGACCGGGTGACCGTAGTTTCCTCAACGACGACGGTCTGGTCACCAGCAGCGAGGCCGGCACCGAGGGCGGCACCACCCCCGCTCCGGGAATCAACGGCTCGCGTGCACGCCTGCCCTACAACTTGGATCCGGCCCGTACACCGGTGCTGGGCAGCTGGCGATCCGGGGTGCAGGTCCCGTCGCAGCTGCGGTCGGCCTGGTACCGGCTGCCACCGCGGAGCGAAGCCGGGCCGCTGTTAGTGGTGTCAGCGGCGGGCCGTTTCGACTTCGGCGAGGTGGAGATCCAGTGGGCCACCGACAAACAAGCCGCCGCCAATCACCCCGGCGGTGCAATGGGATTCGCTGACGTCGGAGCGGCGCCCGCATGGCGCAACCTGCGGGCACCGCTGTCGGCGTTACCGCCGGACGCCACCCAGGTGCGGGTGGTGGCTACCGATGACGATTTGGCACCGCAACACTGGATCGCGGTCACTTCGCCGCGGATCCCCCGGCTGCGCACGCTGCAGGATGTGGTCGGCTCGACTGACCCGGTATTGCTGGATTGGCTGGTCGGGCTGGCCTTCCCGTGCCAGCGGCCGTTCGGTCATCAAAACGGCGTCATCGAGCCGCCGAAGTGGCGGATCCTGCCCGATCGGTTCGGCGCGGAGGCCAACTCGCCGGTGATGGATAACAACGGTGGCGGCCCGCTGGGCGTCACCGAATTGCTGGTCCGCGCGAACACGGTCTCGACCTACCTGAAAGACGACTGGTCCCGCGACTGGGGTGCGCTGCAGCAATTGACGCCCTACTACCCCAATGCCGAACCCGCCCGTCTCGACCTTGGTTCGGCCACCCGCAGCGGCCTGTGGAGCCCAGCGCCACTACGGCAGTAGCCGGTTAGACGGCAGCTGGTTAGGCAGAGTAGCTGCTTAGTAAAGGATCTGCCGTCGGCCGGCGCGGAAGGCGGTGACGCAGGCGCTAAGCGCCAGCAGAGCGAACACCGCAAACGCCCAGCGAGCCGCCGCCACCCCGCCGCCGTCGGCGAGGTTCACCACAACACCGGCCAGCCCGGCGCCGAACGCGCCGAAAATCAGCTGCACCGAGTTGATCGCGGTCGCGGCGGTTCCGCCCTCAGTGGGATCGTCGACATCACTCATCGCCCACGCCGACAGGTGCGGCCAGGCGGCGCCGATACCGACCCCGACGGCCATCAAGCCCACCGCACACAGGATGACGACGCCAACCCGCGCGCCCTGGACATGGGTGGCTCCGGCCAGCGCCAGGCCGAGCGCCATCACCAGCGGTGCCGCCATCACCACGCCCACGATCGCGCGCGCCCTGTTCAGAGAGCCACTGCCCAGTCCGCTGATCGTCCAGCCCAGCGATAACGCCGCGCCCAGCAGCCCGGCCACTATCGGCCCCAAATGGGCCAGCCGCTGACCGAACAACGGCACATAAAGGTCGACCTTTGTCGCGGCAACCAGTAGCCCCAGGGTCAGATAGACCCACTTCAGCGGGCCAAGGCCGTAGACGCTGGCGGGCAGTACCGCCGTATCCATCCGCCGATCAACAATCAAGAACACTCCGACCAGCGCGGCGCCGAGGATCAGCAGGCCCGCGGTCGCGACGATGTTATGTGGCACAGACGCCACGCTGACCGCCAGCGCCGCAGCGCCCAGCAGGATCACCGACGGCACCGGAATCCGTGCCGCAACGCGGTCGCCGTCCTGCTCGCAGCTGTCCACGGACAGAACGCCCGGTGCCAGCACAGCCATCGCCACGCTCAGCATCGCCAGCAAACCGAACGCCCACCGCCACGCACCGAACTGCGCGAAAAAACCTCCCAGCGCCGGGCCGACCAGGGCGCCCACGCCCCACATCGCGGCCGCCATGGCCGAACCGCGGCTCCATAGCGAGCGCGGCAGCACGGCGTTGATCACCGCGAAGCCCAAGCCGCACAGCAGACCACCCGCCAGCCCCTGTAGGAAGCGGCCCGCCAGCAAGATCTCCATGTTCGGCGCGGCCGCACACACCAGACTGCCGACGCTTAACACCGCGAAACCCAGCAGATAGGAGACGCATGCACCGATGCGGTGCAGCAGCGTATTTACCGTCGCCGCCGCTACCACCGACCCGACGAGGTACAGAGTTGTCACCCACGCATAGATCCGCTCGCCGCCGATCTCATCGACCGTGCTGGGCAGCATGCTGATCGTCAGGAACTCGTTGGTGGAATAAAGCACCACGCCCCCGGCGACCACAGCCGACGTTCGCAGATACGGGGAACTCCACAACTCACGCCAGTGGCCGGTGGTGACCGTTTCCTGCTCCGTTAAATTCACCACCGCTGGCCCACTAAACCATGTTTGGGCCAAGGAGTCGAACCCCGCTGGAAGGTCCGTCGGCGCTCGTCACGAGGGACGAACCAGATCGTTCGGCGCACTGACCTGCACCATCATCAGCTGGTCGCAAGCCATTCCGGGTGCATCACCGACGGACTTATTTTGATTGTCCGCATGCTCGTCAGGCCGCACCGGCCAGCATCGTCCGCCGACTTAGCGGAGTCGCCTACGATCGTGCCTCGTGCCCCACGACGAAACTGAGCGATCGACGCATCGGCTTGCGCGGTTGGTCGCCATCGTCGCGGGGATCGCCGGTGCGCTGCTGTGCGCCGTGGTTCCCCTGCTTCCGGTTAAACAGACCACTGCGACGATCCTGTGGCCGCAGGGGGTCACCGGCGACGGGCACGTCACTGATATCACCGCGCCGCTGGTGTCCGGAGCACCGCGGGCGCTGGACATTTCCATCCCATGCCCAGCGATCGCCACCCTGCCCGCCGGCGGTGGCCTGGTGCTCTCGACGCTGCCGGTCGACGGCTTTCAGACCAGCAAAAGCGGGCTGTTCGTCCGGGCCAACAAAGACGCGATCGTCGTCGCGTTCCGCGACTCGGTTGCCGCGGTGGCGGCCCGCTCGGCGGTAGGCTCCGGCGCCTGCAGCGTGCTGCACATCTGGGCCGACGCCGGCGTTGCGGGTGCCGAGTTCGTCGGGATACCCGGCGCTGCGGGCACCCTCGCGCCGGAGAAGAAGCCGCAGGTCGGCGGCATTTTCACCGACCTGAAAGTGCCTGCGCAGCCGGGATTGTCGGCTCGCATCGACGTCGACACCCGGTTCATCGTCGCCCCCACCATGCTCAAGAAAGCCGTGATGGCCCTGGGCGGGCTCGCTGTGGTGATCGCGATCGTCGCACTGGCCGTTCTGGACCGACAGTCGGGGCGGCGGCTGCCACGCAACTGGCCTCCCCTGATGGCCCGGTTCTCCCCAGTTTCGCGGGGACCCCACAGCGGGCCGCCACACGGCCCGCATCGTCGCCGGGCGGCCTGGCTGGGGGGCGGGGTCGCCACGTGGCTTGCTGATGCGGGTGTGATCGCGACGCTGCTGTTGTGGCACGTCATCGGCGCGACGTCCTCCGACGACGGCTACAACGTGACCATCGCCCGGGTCGCGCCGAAGGCCGGCTACCTCGACAACTACTACCGGTACTTCGGGACGACGGAAGCACCATTCGACTGGTACCCGTCGGTGCTGTCGAAAATGGCGTCGGTGAGCACCGCCGGCGTGTGGATGCGGCTGCCGGCCACGCTGGCCGGGATCGCCTGCTGGCTGCTCATCAGCCATTGCATTTTGCGGCGGTTGGGCCCCGCAAAGGGCGGGCTGGCCGCCAACCGGGTGGCGGTGTGGACCGCTGGTGCGGTATTCCTTGCCGCCTGGCTGCCGTTCAACAACGGTTTGCGGCCCGAGCCGCTGATCGCTCTGGGCGTGGTGGTCACCTGGATGCTGGTGGAGAACGCGATCGCCAGCCGGCGGCTGGCTCCGGCCGCGGTCGCGATCATCGTCGCGATGCTCACCGCGACGCTGGCGCCACAAGGGTTGATCGCCATCGCCGCACTGCTGACCGGGGCCAGGGCGATCGCCCAGATCATCCAGCGCCGCCGGGCGACCGACGGGTTGCTGGCACCGCTGGGGGTGCTGGCTGCCTCGTTGATGCTGATCAACGTGGTGGTGTTCCGGAGCCAAACGCTGGCCACCGTCGCCGAGTCGGCGCGCATCAAGTACAAGGTCGGCCCCACGGTCGCGTGGTACCAGGACTGGCTGCGCTACTACTTCCTCACCGTGGAGTCCAACGTCGACGGGTCGATGGCGCGGCGATTCGCGGTACTGGTGCTGCTGCTGTGCCTGTTCGGAGTGCTCGTGGTGCTGCTGCGGCGCGGCCGGGTGCAGGGATTGGCCAGTGGCCCGGCGTGGCGGTTGATCGGCACCTCTGCCGTCGGCTTGCTGCTGTTGACATTCACCCCCACAAAATGGGCCATCCAGTTCGGTGCGTTCGCCGGATTAGCCGGCGCCCTGGGTGCGGTCACCGCGTTCACCTTCGCCCGAATCGGCCTGCACAGCCGCCGCAACCTGACGCTGTACATCACCGCGTTGTTGTTCCTGCTGGCGTGGGCCACCTCGGGCATCAACGGATGGTTCTACGTCGGCAACTACGGGGTGCCGTGGTTCGACATCCAGCCCGTCATCGCCAGCCATCCGGTGACGTCGATGTTCCTGACGTTGTCGATCTTGACCGGGCTGCTGGGGGCCTGGCAGCACTTCCGGATGGACTACGCCGGGCACACCGAAGTCAAGGACAACCGGCGCAACCGCGTACTGGCCTCTACTCCGTTGCTAGTGGTGGCGACGATCATGGTGCTGGGCGAAGTCGGCTCGCTGGCCAAAGGTGCGGTGGGCCGCTATCCCGTCTACACCACCGCCGAGGCCAACCTGGCGGCACTCAGTTCGGGCCTTTCGCCCACCAGCTGCGCGATGGCCGACGACGTGCTGGCCGAGCCTGACCCCAATGCCGGTCTGCTGCAGCCAGTTGCCGGACAGACATTCGGGCCCGCGGGCCCGCTCGGGGGTATCAACCCGGTCGGCTTCAAGCCCGATGGCGTCGGCGACGACCTCAAGTCCGACCCGGTTATCACCAAACCCGGGCTGGTCAACTCCGACGCCTCACCCAACAAACCCAACGTGGCCTTCAGTGACTCCGCGGGTACTGCCGGCGGCAAAGGGCCGCCGGGGATCAACGGGTCGCACGCGATTCTGCCCTTCGGCCTGGACCTGGCCCGAACCCCAGTGATGGGCAGCTATGGCGAGAACTCGCTGGCCGCTACCGCGACGTCGGCCTGGTACCAGCTGCCGGCTAATTGGAAAGAGAGCACCGGCGACCGGCCGCTGGTGGTGGTCTCCGCCGCCGGCGCTATCTGGTCTTACAAAGAGGACGGCACGTTCACCTACGGGCAGTCGCTGAAACTGCAATGGGGCGTTACCCGCCCCGACGGCACCACCGCGCCACTCGGCGAGGTGCAGCCGATCGACATCGGGCCGCAGCCGGCGTGGCGCAATCTGCGGTTCCCGTTGACCTGGGCGCCGCCGGAGGCCAACGTGGCACGCATCGTTGCCTACGACCCGAACCTGAGCTCAGATCAATGGTTCGCGTTCACGCCGCCGCGGGTCCCGGTGACCGAATCCCTGCAGCAGCTACTCGGATCGCAGACGCCGGTGCTGATGGACATCGCGACCGCCGCCAACTTCCCGTGCCAGCGGCCGCTCTCCGAACACCTTGGCGTTGCAGAAATTCCGCAGTACCGCATCTTGCCTGACCACAAACAGACGGCGGCGTCGTCGAACCTGTGGCAGGCCGGCGCGACCGGCGGGCCATTCCTGTTTCTGCAGGCGCTGCTGCGTACTGAGACCGTCTCGACGTACCTGCGCGGCGACTGGTATCGGGACTGGGGATCGGTGGAGCAGTACCGCCGGGTTGTGCCCGCCGACCAGGCACCGGAGGCCGCCGTCGACCAGGGCGTGATCACCGTGCCCGGTTGGAGCCGGCAAGGACCGATTCGGGCGCTGCCATGAGCGCGACCGTGACAGACCAGCAAGCCGCGGGCGACGCCAATGACAGGGCCACTGCGGGTCGCGATGTTCAGGTGACCCGATGGGTGGCGACGATCGCCGGTCTGATCGGGTTCGTGCTGTCGGTCGCCACACCGCTGCTCCCGGTCGTGCAGACCACCGCGATGCTGAACTGGCCGCAGAGCGGCCAGCTGAATAGCGTTACAGCACCGCTGATTTCGCTGACGCCGGTCGACATGTTGGCGACCGTGCCCTGCTCCGTGGTGCGGAACCTGCCGCCCGGGGGCGGGGTGATCCTGGGTACCGGGCCCAAGAAGGGCAAGGACGCCGCCCTCAACGCGTTGTTCGTCGTCGCCAGCGACAAGCGCGTCGACGTCACCGACCGCAATGTGGTGATCGCCAGCGTGACGCGTGAGCAGGCGATGTCGGCTCAGTGCCAGCGCATCGAGATCACCTCGACGCACGCCGGCACCTTCGCCACCTTCGTGGGGTTGAACGATCCGTCGGGCAGACCGGTCCGCGGTGGTTTCCCCGACCCGAACCTGCGCCCGCAGGTCGTCGGCGTGTTCACCGATCTGACCGGTCCCGCACCGCCCGCTTTGCAGCTGTCGGCAACCATTGACACCCGGTTTTCCACCACCCCGACGACGCTGAAGCTGTTTGCCATGGTGGCGGCGATCGTGGCCACCATCGTCGCGTTGGTCGCATTGTGGCGTCTCGACCAGTTGGACGGTCGGCGCATGCGCCGCCTCATTCCGGCAAACTGGCGCACGTTCACCTTGGCCGATGTCACGGTGATCTTCGGGTTCGTGCTCTGGCATGTGATCGGGGCGAATTCCTCCGACGACGGCTACATCCTGGGCATGGCTCGGGTCGCCGACCATGCCGGCTACATGTCCAACTACTTCCGCTGGTTCGGTAGCCCAGAGGACCCGTTCGGCTGGTACTACAACCTGCTGGCGCTGATGACTCACGTCAGCGACAACAGCCTGTGGATGCGGTTGCCGGACTTGATCGCCGGGGTGGTGTGCTGGCTGCTGCTGTCGCGTGAGGTGCTGCCCCGGTTGGGCCCAGCGGTGGCCGCCAGCAAGCCCGCCAACTGGGCAGCGGGCATGGTGCTGCTCACTGCGTGGATGCCGTTCGACAACGGTCTGCGCCCGGAGCCCATCATCGCGCTCGGTTCGCTGGTCACCTATGTGCTGATCGAACGTTCCATGCGGTACAGCCGGTTGACGCCGGCCGCGCTGGCAGTCGTCACCGCAGCATTCACCTTGGGTGTGCAGCCGACCGGCTTGATCGCGGTCGCCGCTTTGATCGCCGGTGGTCGTCCGATCCTGCGGATCTTGGTCCGTCGTCATCGCGTCGTCGGCACCATGCCGTTGGTGGCCCCGATGCTGGCGGCCGGCTCCGTCATACTCACCGTGGTCTTCGCTGACCAGACGTTGTCAACGGTGTTGGAAGCCACCAGGATTCGCACTGCCGTCGGGCCCAGCCAGGCGTGGTACACCGAGAACCTGCGCTACTACTACCTGATCCTGCCGACCGTCGACGGGTCGTTGTCGCGCCGTTTCGGTTTCTTTATTACCGCGCTGTGCTTGTTCACGGCGGTGTTCATCATGTTGCGGCGCAAGCGAGTTCCCGGCGTGGCCCGCGGGCCGGCGTGGCGGCTGATGGGTGTCATCTTCGGCACCATGTTCTTCCTGATGTTCACGCCCACCAAGTGGGTGCACCACTTTGGGCTGTTCGCCGCGGTGGGAGCCGCGATGGCCGCGCTGACGACCGTGCTGGTGTCACCGGCGATACTGCGCTGGTCGCGTAACCGGATGGCGTTCCTGGCGGCGCTGATGTTCCTGTTGGCGCTGTGCTTCGCCACCACCAACGGCTGGTGGTACGTCTCCAGCTACGGCGTTCCGTTCAACAGCACTATGCCGAAGATCGCCGGAATGACCGTCAGCACAATCTTTTTCATATTTTTCGCGATTACCGCGCTCTACGCGGTCTATCTACATTTCGCATCCAGGGATCATGGCGAAGGTCGGCTGGCCCGGGCGCTGACGGCTGCGCCGGTGCCGGTCGCGGCCGGATTCATGGCGCTGGTGTTCGTCGCGTCGATGGTGGCCGGCATCGTGCGCCAGTACCCCACCTACTCCAACGGCTGGGCCAACGTGCGGGCGCTCGCCGGCGGCTGCGGACTGGCCGACGACGTGCTCGTCGAACCGGACAGCAACGCGGGCTTCATGGTGCCACTGCCCGGCAACTCAGGTTCTTGGGGCCCTTTGGGCCCATTGGGCGGAGCCAACCCTGTCGGATTCTCGCCCAACGGGATACCCGAACACACTGTCGCTGAGGCGGTTCGGATCACACCCAACCAACCCGGGACGGACTACGACTGGGACGCGCCCACCAAACTCGATGCGCCGGGCATCAACGGCTCTTTGGTGCCGCTGCCCTACGGTCTTAACCCCGACCGGGTGCCGGTGGCCGGCAGCTACACCACCGCTGCACAACAGCAGAGCAGGCTCGCGTCGGCGTGGTACCAGCTGCCCACACTGGACGACGGGCACCCGCTGGTGGTGGTGACCGCCGCAGGCAAGATCGCCGGCAACAGCGTGCTGCACGGATACACCACCGGCCAGACCGTCGTACTGGAGTACGGCAAGCCCGGCCCCGGCGGCGACCTGGTGCCGGCCGGACGGCTGGTGCCCGACGATCTGAACGGCGAACAGCCCAAGGCGTGGCGCAACCTGCGCTTCGCCCGATCCAAGATGCCTGCGGATGCGGTTGCGGTCCGGGTGGTGGCCGAAGACCTGTCCCTGACGCCGGAAGACTGGATCGCGGTGACCCCGCCGCGCGTACCGGAGCTGCGCTCCCTGCAGGAGTACGTCGGCTCGACGCAGCCGGTGCTACTGGACTGGGCGGTCGGATTGGCCTTCCCGTGCCAGCAGCCGATGCTGCACGTCGACGGCGTGACCGAGATCCCCAAGTTCCGCATCACGCCGGATTACACGGCCAAAAAGATGGACACCGACACCTGGGAGGACGGCGTCAACGGCGGCCTGCTGGGCATCACAGACCTGCTGCTGCGGGCCCATGTCATGTCCACGTACCTGTCGCGTGACTGGGGCCGTGACTGGGGATCACTGCGCAAGTTCGACACGATCGTGGCGGCCCACCCGGCCCAGCTCGACCTGGGCACCGCCACCCGCAGCGGGTGGTGGTCGCCGGGCCAGATCCGAATCAAGCCGTAAGCGCGTCAGCTGGTCACGGTGTCAGCACGATCCGCTCGGCGGAGTCGGTGTCTTTCCATGCGCTCGTGACGTCGGCCAGCGGGACGGCGCGGGCGTCGATACGCAAAGCGCCGCTGGTGATTTCATCGGCCAGCGCGGGCAGTTCGGCCAGGATGCCGGCGGTGGAGACCGAGCCCTGCCCGCTGCCGACGATTTGCAGGGGCAGCGCGCGTAGTGCCGCCGAGGGGATCGCGGCGGTCGGTCCGGCGACCGAGCCGATCTCGATCCAGGTGAGCTGTTGCCGCTCGTCGCTGCGGTTGGTGGCGATCGCGATCATCGCGTCCACGGTGACCGGTCCCCACAGGTAGTCGATGACGACGTCGACATCGGCGGCGGCCTGACCGAGCTCAGCGGCGGCGTCCGGGCCATCGCCCAGACGCACGATGGTGTCGGCGCCGAGTTCGGTGAGATCGGCCAGCCGCCCGGGATTGCGTCCGGCGGCGACCACACGGGCTGCGCCCAGCCGCTTGGCGATCTGCACGGCCATCTGGCCGGAGCTACCCGTGGCACCGAGAACCAACACCGTCTGGCCGGCCTCGAAGGTGGTCCGGCGCCGCAGCGCAACCCACGACGACATCGCCGGGTTCATCGCCGCGGCCACCAGCACTGGGTCGGTGCCGTCGGGCAACACGAAACTCTGGCACAGGTCGATCACCGTCTGCTCGGCCATCGCGCCCGACGTTGTGTCGCCGAGCGCGAAGTAGCGCAGCGTTCCGTCGGACATGCGTCCCACCCCATCGACACCGGGGACCAACGGGAGTTGACCGGTGCTGGTGTAGTGCGATCCGTCCGCCTGTGAGCGGACCCGCCGATGCAGACCGGCGGCGACGACATCGACGAGTACCTCGTCGGAACCCTGCGGTGTCGGGGTGGGAAATTCCTGGTAGGACGGCGGCACGTCGAACGATGTGACCACGGCTGCATACATGGCGGTCCTCCTGAAACTGATTATGTAGTTCGTGTTGCGACTTAAATTAGATGGTTTTACGAACTATTGCAAACCCTCATGGCGTGATTCAGCGCCGCCGATCACGGGTAGCCCCTCGCAGAAGGCAACGACATCGGTGAAGGAGGCAATGTTGCGCGCTGAAGAAGGCGACGAATCCATCGACGAGCTGGCCGATGAGGCCGCGAAGGCGAAGAAGGAGCTCAGAGAGTCCACCGAGGCGGGCGAAAAGGTTCAGCAGCAGCAGTCGAAGGACTCCGGCAAGTAGCACTAGCCGTGTTGCGCGTGTCGCACGTCACATCAGTGCCTCTTATGTAAGGCATCTCTCCCGCTCAGGCGTGCCCCGGCCCTCATCGGGCGGGGATAATTGACAGAATGTCATTAACGATTTCGACGCTGACCCGTCGCGCATTTCCTGCAGTTCTCGTGGCGGCATCCGCGTTGAATCCCGCTGTGGCAGCGGCTGTTCCGGCCGGCACCAGCGGCGGGACCGTTGTTCCGCTCAGAAGCATTCTGCGCACTTGCGATTTCAGCCCAATCCCCGGTGGGGCGGCACAGAGTGATGCCACAGCCTCAGCAGTCATCCGCGCCACCGGTGGCACGGTAGCCGCAGAAGTGCGTCTAGCGAACCCCGGCTCGCTAGGCACCCACTACGACGTCATGCTGATCCAGTCGCCTCGGCCATCGAATTCGCCATGCGGTTCGGCGGGTCCGGGCGTCGCGGTTGGCGGTCTGGATAGCGTTGGGCCGGGTCAGGCGACAACCACTGTGCAGGACAGCATCCGGCCAGGCACGACGGGCGTATGGGTATTTATCCAGCGCCCGAGCCAGTTTTCACAGAATCCAGCCGAGTTCTACACTTCCGATTTCGTCGCGCCGGTCTAGCCGTCGGCTGGAGCGTTAGACCGGGATCAGCCCGTGCTTGCGACCGACTCGGCGGTACAACTGCTTGTCCCGCAGCAGGTGCAGTGACCTGCGCAGCAGCAGGCGAGTGTCGTGCGGTTCGATGACGGAGTCGATGAACCCCCGTTCGGCGGCGATCCACGGAATCGCCATATTGAGGTTGTAGCCCTCGATGAAGTCTTTCTTGATCGCTTGCGCCTCGGGCGTGGTCGGATCGGGGAACCGCTTCATCAGCAGCTGCGCGGCCCCCTCGGCGCCGATCACCGCGATGCGTGCGGTCGGCCAGGCGAAGTTGAAGTCGGCGGTCAGCTGCTTGGATCCCATCACCGCGTAGGCGCCGCCGTAGGACTTGCGGACGGTGATCGTCACCTTCGGTACGTCGGCCTCCACGACCGAGTACAGGAACCGGCCGCCACGCTTGATGATGCCGTTCTTCTCCTGCTCGACACCGGGTAAGAAGCCGGGGGTGTCGACGACGAAGACCAGCGGCACGTTGAATGCGTCGCAGAACCGGATGAACCGGGCCGCCTTGTCGGAGGCCTCGTTGTCGATCGAGCCGGAGAGATGCATCGGCTGGTTGGCCACCACGCCGACCGGCCGCCCGTCGACCCGGGCGTACCCGGTGATGATGGCCGGCCCGGTCTGCGCCGCGACGTCGAGGAAATCGCCGTCGTCGAAGATCCGTAGCAGGATCTCGTGCATGTCGTAGGCCATGTTGTCGGAATCCGGCACGATCGAGTCGAGTTCCAGGTCGCTCGGTGTGATCTCCGGCTCCAGACCCGGGTTGACGATCGGTGCTTTGTCGAAGCAGTTGGAGGGCAGGAAGGACAGGAAGTCGCGCACGTACTGAAATGCGGCGGCTTCGGTTTCGACGACCTGGTGGAGATTGCCGTAGCGGGCCTGGGCGTCGGCGCCGCCGAGCTCGTCGAGGCTGACGTCTTCGCCGGTGACTTCCTGGATCACGTCCGGCCCGGTGACGAAGAAGTAGCCCTGGTCGCGCACCGCGACCAGGAGGTCGTCCTGGATCGGCGAATACACCGCTCCCCCAGCGCATTTGCCGAGGATGATAGAGACCTGCGGCACCAACCCGGACAGCGCCTCGTGGCGGCGGCCCAGCTCGGCGTACCACGCCAGCGAGGTCACCGCGTCCTGGATGCGGGCGCCGCCGGAGTCGTTGATGCCCACGATCGGGCAGGCGACCATCGCGCACCACTCCATCAACTGAGCGACCTTGCGGCCGAACATCTCTCCGACCGTTCCGCCGAAGACCGTCTGGTCGTGGGAGAACACCCCGACCGGCCGGCCGTTGACAGTGCCGCGACCAGTGACCACGCCGTCGCCGAAGAGCGCGTTGGGATCTCCCGGTGTGCGGGCCAACGCCCCGGTCTCCAGGAAGCTGCCCGGATCCAGCAGCTCGTGGACGCGGGCGCGGGCGCTGGCGATGCCCTTCTTGTCACGTTTGGCGGCGGCCTTCTCACCGCCGGGTTCCTTGGCCAGCTCCAGCTTTTCGCGGAGTTCGGCCAGCAGCTCGGCGGTGGTCTTCGTGGTCACTTAGGCCTCTTTCTCCTCTGCCTCAATCTTGTTGAGTGCCTGGGTCATATGCGCGCCGACCTTGGCGATGATCGGCTCGTCGATGGCCTGGATGTGCTCGCCGCCGATCGGCACGATCTCCAAGTCGGAGACGTAATCGCCCCAGCCGCCGTCGGGCTTGCGGGTCGCATAGCGCGGCTCGAACATGATCGCGTCGTCGTGGTAGCGGTCCGCCATGTACAACGTGACATGACCGTCGTAGGGCTGGACCTGGACGGTGTCGATCGCCCGGTTGTCCAGATATGACGTGCGCTGGTGTTCGATGATCCCGCCCGGGATCTGCACGCCACTCTGGCTGACGGCCTCCAGCACGAACCTGACCTGTCCTTCGTCGTCGAGTTCTTCGAGTTGCCCGTAAGGGATTTCAGGGATCTCGACGTTGAAGGTCCGCTCGGCGAAGCGGGCGTAGCGCTCCCATCGTCTGCGGGTCTCCTCCTTGGTCTGGGGGATCTCCTCAGCGGCGCGCACCGCGTCGATCAAACCGACGAACGGCACGTCGCAACCCTGTTGCTTCAAACCGATCGCACAGGCATAGGCCAGCACCCCGCCCAACGACCAGCCGACCAGGATGAATGGCCCGTCGCCGCAGAGCTGTCGCAATTTAGGAACGTATTGCGCGGCCCGCTCCTCGATGGTGCCCTCGACGCGCTCGAAGCCGTACATCGGGGTGTCCGGCGGCAGGCGGTTGAGCAACGGCTCGTAGACCACCGTCGATCCGCCCGCAGCGTGGAACACGAATACCGGCGGCTTCGTGGAGCCTTCGGGCCTGGCCCGGATGATGCGCACGAAACCGTCGATCTGCCCGGCCTCCAGGTATTCGCGCACCGTGGTGGCCAACACCTCGATGGTCGCGGCGGCTTTGACGTCCTCGGCGGTGATCGGCCCCTCGGCGCGCTCGGACAGCCGCTGCGCCATCTTGGTGGCCGCGTCGTCGTCCAGCTTCGGCAACTCGTTGAAGATGCCGCCGGGGGACTTGCCGGTGACGATCGCCCAGGTGGCGAACGTGACCCGCTCGGCGCCATCACGTGGCGGCACATCGGAATTGAGCGCCTCGGCGACGGCCTGCTGGTTGAGCGCCTGCGCCGCGGCCGCCAGGTTGGGTTGTGCGGTGGTAGCGGACGGGCCGGACGGGTCGGTCGGCGGCGGCGGAATCGGCACGTCCGAATTCGAGATGTCCGCAGGCGCTTTCGCTTGCGTCTCCGGTTCAACTTGCGGATCCGGGGTAGGTGCTGTGACCGAAGCCGGCGTCGCACCGGTCACCAGCGCGGCCTGCTCCTTGGCGATCTCGTCGGCTGTCTGGATCTTCTGGTGCTCGTGCAGCTCCTGCACCTCGTCGCGGTGTTCGATCGCGTACTCGATGAGTTTTTCGACGTTGTAGAGGTTGGCGTCGCGGACCGCCTGCAGCTGAATCGGCGGCAGGTCGAAGTCGTACTCGACGCGGTTCTTGATCCGCACGGCCATCATCGAGTCCAAACCGAGCTCGATCAGCGGCACCTCCCAGGGCAGATCCTCGGGCTCATAGCCCATCGCCATCGACACGATCCCGGCCAGCCGATCGGCCACCGTCTCCCCGGAATCCGGTGACCAGCGGGCCAGTCCGCCGACTTGACGGGCGGTGAGGCTGTCGGTCACGGTGCCGCCGCCGTCGGATTCGTCGGCTGCCGGTTCGGCAACCGGTACAACCGCCTCGGCCTGTGCCACGGTGGTGGTCGACGCGATCGCCGTACCGGCGCCGACGGCCGTCGGCAACGCCGAGGCAAGACCTGCCCGCGACACCAGCGCGTCGTAGACAAGTGTGAAGGACTCATCGATGCGCGCGTGTATTTGTACGGCAGCCCCGCCGGGGTGGCGGGTCAGCGTCGTCACCAGTCGGGCGTTCTCGCCCGGTACTGCCCGCTGCTCGGACGCCGTTAGCACAGCATCCGGAAGCACATGTGTTGCAGCGACTTTCACTAAAGCCGCTAAATCGGTCTCGTCACGTGGCGCGTATTCCCACACATGCCGGCCATCGGGCATCGCCACATGGGTGCCGGGCATGAGCACCGAACCGTCACCGGAGAAGTGCGCGTTCAGCCAGTGCTCCTTGCGGCGGAACCGGGTTGGCGGGATGTTCGCGTAATCCTCGGGACCCGCAGCTCGCGTGAACAGTGTGCGAATGTCGAGGTCGTGCCCCAAGACGAACAACTGCGCCATCGCCGAGGTCATCGCATCGACATCGTCCTGCTTGCGGGCCAGCGTCGGGATCAGTTGCGCGTCAGGCAATCCCGCGGCAGCGGTAGTCAGACCGACCTGCATCAGAGCTACCGGGTTGGGCGCTAGCTCCAAGAATGTGGTGTAGCCGCTATCGACGGCGTTGCGGACGCCGTGGGTGAAGTAGACCGAATGCCGCATTCCCTTGATCCAGTAAGCGACATCGTGGATCGGCTCGCCACCCGGCCGGACGTAGTTCCCTTCGTGCACCGTCGAGAAGATTCCGACGTTCGGGCTCATCGGCGTAATACCTTGCAGCTCCGCGGAGAATTCGCCAAGCAGCGGATCCATCTGCGATGTGTGGCCGGCGCCCTTGGTCTGGAGTTTGCGCGCGAAGCGTCCCTCCGCCTCAGCGCGGGCAACGATCGCGTCCACCTGCTCGGGCGGGCCGCCGATGACGGTCTGGCTGGGCGCGGCGTAGACGCACACCTCCAGGTCGGGGAAGTCAGCGAACACCGTCTTGAGCTCGTCGGCGGAGTATTCGACGAGCGCCATCAACCGGATGTACTCGCCGAACAACATCGCTTCGCCCTCGCCCATCAGATGCGAGCGCGAGCAGATCACGCGGGTGGCGTCCTGAAGCGACAGGCCGCCGGCGAAGTAGGCCGACGCGGGCTCTCCCAGCGACTGGCCAACTACCGCAGCAGGTTTGGCGCCATGGTGGCGGAGCAGCTCGCCCAGCGCGATCTGGATCGCATAGATGGTGACGTTGCTGGTTTCGATGTCGTAATCGTGCGAGTCGTCGAGGATCAGCTCGAGCACCGAGTAGCCTCGCTCGTCCTGGATCAGCGCGTCGACCTTTTCGATCCACTCGGCGAAGACCTCGTTGCGCAGATACAGGTCTTTACCCATCTTGCGGTGCTGCGCGCCGAAACCGGCCATTGCCCAGACCGGGCCGCTGGTCACCGGCCCGTCGGTGCTGAACACGTTCGGCTTCTGCTTGCCGTCGGCGATCGCGCGCAGTCCCTTGATTGCTTCGTCGTGGTCGCGCGCCAGCACCACCGCGCGGGAGCGGCCGTGGTTACGCCGCGACAGCGAGCGGCCGATCGATTCCAGCGACGACGCCCGGCCCTCCGGGCTTTCCATCCAATCGGCCAACTCGGCCGCGGCGGCCTTCTTCCGGGAGGTCAAGAACGCCGACACCGCCAGCGGCAGCACTGGAACCGGAAGCTCTTGGGCCGCAAGCTCTTCCAACGCGACCTCTTTGAGTCGCTCCGCTTCCTCGGTGATGCCGGGCAGCTCGGGTTCGGCTTCCGTCGGCGCAGCCCTGGCTTGGTCCTCTGCGGACTCGACGAACTCGCCGTACTCGTCGAAGCGCACCCCGCCGACATACTCGACGTGCTGCTCCTCAGCGGGTGCCGACGGCGCATCCTCGGGCTGTGCTTCGGGTTCACGTTCGACGACGTCGCGGGGCAGCACCTCGCGCAGCACCACGTGCGCATTGGCTCCGCCGAAGCCGAAACTCGACACCCCGGCGACCGCGTACCCGCCATAACGGGGCCAGTCGGCAACGGTGTCCAGGAAGCGCAAATGCGCTGCGTCGAAGTCGATGTAAGGGTTGGGCCCCGCGTAGTTGATCGACGGCGGCAGCTTGTCGTGCTGCAGAGACAGCACCATCTTGGCCAGGCTGGCCGCACCGGCCGCCGACTCTAGATGCCCGATATTGGTTTTCACCGCGCCCAGCAGGGCCGGCTTGTCGGCGGCACGGCCGCGGCCGATGACCCGGCCCAGCGCCTGCGCCTCGATCGGGTCGCCGAGCACCGTGCCGGTGCCGTGGGCCTCGATGTAGTCGACCGTGCGCGGGTTGATGCCGGCATCCTTGTAGGCCCGGCGCAGCACGTCGGCCTGTGCGTCCGGGTTGGGTGCGATCAGGCCGTTGGACCGGCCGTCGTGGTTGACCGCGCTGCCGGCGATCACGGCGAGGATCTGGTCACCGTCGCGGCGGGCGTCGTCGACTCGCTTGAGCAGCAGCATGCCGCCGCCCTCGGAGCGGGTGTAGCCGTCGGCGTCGGCGGAGAACGACTTGATTCGGCCATCGGGCGCGAGCACCTGGCCGATCTCGTCGAAACCGAGCGTCACCACCGGGGTGATCAGTGCATTGACACCGCCGGCGACGGCCACGTCACACTCGCCGCTGCGCAGCGCCTGCACGGCCTGGTGGGTCGCGACCAGCGAGCTCGAGCAGGCGGTGTCGACCGCGACGGACGGGCCGTGGAAGTCGTAAAAGTACGAAACCCGGTTGGCGACAATAGAACTCGCCGTCCCGGTAATCGCATAGGGGTGGGCGACGGTCGGGTCGGACATCGCCAGGAAGCTGTAGTCGGGGACGGAAGTGCCGACGAACACGCCGACGGCTGTACCGCGCAGGCTCGACGCCGGGATGCGCGCGTACTCGAGCGCCTCCCAGGTCAGCTCCAGCGCCATCCGCTGCTGCGGATCGATGTTGTCGGCTTCGGTTTTCGACAGCGCGAAAAACTCTGAGTCGAAGCCCTTGATGTCTTTCAGGTAGCCACCACGGGTGCGGGCCTTGGCGACCAACTCGGCGACCCTGGGCTCCGACGTGAACTCCGACCAGCGGCCCTCGGGTAGGTCGGTGATGGCGTCGCGACCCTCCAGCAGCGCCTGCCAGGTCTCCCCCGGGCTGTTCATGTCACCGGGGAGCCGGGTGGCCAGGCCCACCACGGCGATGTCGACTCGTTCCACCGGCCCGCTGCGCGTCCAGTCGGTGTCGTCGACACCCGTGTTGTCCTCCGGGTCGCCCTCGACGATCCAGGAGGCCAGCGCTTCGATCGTCGGATGCTCGAAGGCGGCCGCGATCGACACCGTGACCCCGGTGCGGTCCTCGATATCGGCGGCCATCGCCACCGCGTCGCGTGACGACAGACCCAGTTCCACCATCGGCGTGGCCTCGTCGACCGCGTCGGGCGACTGCCCGGTGGCGTTGCCGACCCAGTTGCGCAGCCACTGCCGCACCTCGGCGATGGTCATGTCGGTGCGAGCAGGGTTGCTGATGGGCTCAGCGGCGCCTTCGGCGGACGGTTGGGAATCGGGGTCTGTATCAGTCATGTTCGCGGTCAGTCGGCCTGGTCGGGGAAGGAATTCGGGGACGCGGTGCCGCTGCGCAGGCTGCCGTCGATGTAGGCGGTGCGGCAGGCGCGGCGGCCGATCTTGCCGCTGGAGGTACGGGGCACCGATCCGGCCTGCACCAGCAGGACGTCGCGCACGGTCACCCCGTGCCGGACGGCAATCGTCGTCCGGATGGCGTCGGCGATGGGCTGGTAGTCGAGCTTGTGCGCACCCGCGGCACGCTCAGCAACAATCACCAACTGCTCGGAGGTGTCCTCCGGGTCGTACTTCAGCCCGGCATGCGGGTTGTCGAAAACCGTTGCGGGCAGCTGGTTGGTCGGCACCGAGAAGGCGGCCACGTAACCCGTGCGCACGGCCCGGCTGGATTCCTGCGCCGAGTACTCCAGATCCTGCGGGTAGTGGTTGCGCCCGTCGACGATGACCAGATCCTTGACCCGGCCGGTGATATAGAGGTCGTCGTTGTGGTAGGTGCCGTAGTCACCGGTGCGTACCCACGTCCCGTCGTCGGGAGCACCTTCGGCGTGTGACGGGTTGGTGCGCGACTTGAGGATGTTCTTGAAAGTCTCGGTGGTCTCTTCTTCCCGCTTCCAGTAACCGACACCCATGTTCTTGCCATGCAGCCAGACTTCACCGATCTGCCCGTCGGGCAGTTCGGTGGCGGTATCGGCGTCGACGATGGTCGCCCACTCGTCGACACCGATCCGGCCGGCGGAGGCCTGCGCGACGCCGTTCGGCGCGTCGGCGGCCACCTCGACGAACCGCCTGTTGTTCAGCGCCTCCCGCCCGACGTAGACGATCTTGGGCGCCTCGTCCATCGGGGTGGTCGAGACGAACAGTGTGGCCTCGGCCAGACCGTAGGACGGCTTGATCGCCGTCTCCTGGAAACCGTACGGCCCAAACGCCTCGTTGAACTTGCGTATCGATGCCGCCGACACCGGCTCGCTGCCGTTGAGGATCGCCTTGACATTGCTCAGGTCCAGCGGTGGCTCACCCTCTTTGGGGACGCCACGCAGCGCGGCGTGTTCGAACGCGAAGTTCGGCGCGGCCGAGAAGACCCCGCCGGTTTCCCCGTCCTTGCGCGCGAGCTCGCGGATCCAGCGGCCGGGCCGGCGCACGAAGGCGGCGGGCGTCATGAAGGTGAAGCTGTAGCCGACGACCGTCGACAACAAGGTGGTGATCAGGCCCATGTCATGGAAGAACGGCAGCCAGCTGACACCACGGTCCCCTTCCGTGCCCTCCAGGGCATGTATCACCTGGACCACGTTGGTGGGCAGGTTCAGATGCGTGATCTGGACGCCCGTCGGGGTGCGGGTGGAGCCGGAGGTGTACTGCAGATAGGCGATGGTGTCGTGATCGGCCGGCACGGGCTGCCAGGTGGAGCCGACCTCTTCGGGCACCGCGTCGACGGCGACGACGCGTGGCCGCTCCTTGGCCGGGCGGCTGCGGAAGAACTTGCGGACCCCCTCGGCGGAGTCGCTGGTGGTCAGGATCGCCGACGGAGTGCAGTCGTCGAGCACTGCGTGTAGCCGGCCGACGTGACCCGGCTCGGCCGGGTCGAATAGCGGCACCGCGATCCGGCCGGCGTACAGGACGCCGAAGAACGCGACAAGGTAGTCCAGGGACTGTGGGCACAGAATGGCGACGCGGTCACCCGGCTGGGTGACCTGCTGCAGCCGGGCGCCCACCGCACGGTTACGGGCACCGAACTCGGCCCATGACATGTCCCTCGCGACACCATCGCGTTCGGTGGAGAAGTCCAGGAACCGGTAGGCCAGCTGGTTTCCGCGCACCTTTGCCCACTTCTCGATGTGACGAACCAGGTCGGTGTTCTCCGGAAACCTGATCCGCCCGTTCTTATCGATGAACGGGTTGTGGTACGCCATGCCATTCTCCTGTCAGAACTGTTCTCGGTCGGCCGCAGTTGTGCGAGCTTGGCCGACGGCTACATCCGATGCGGGTCGGCCAGTCGGACATCGCACGTTTCGCCTGCGCAGGGCTATCGCGAACGGTAAACCTCACAGATGCTACAGAAGCACGCCCGGCGATCCGCAACGCATCGACGCGATAGGCCGACACAGCTGTTCTTAAATTTCTCTTAATGTTAGTGGGCGGTGCGCCGCCAACCAAATCCGAAGGTACCGCTTGTCGCATCCGTCACCTGTATGACGCCGGACCGTGTCTAATGGCCCGCGTCTAAGGGCCCGATCACCCGTGTTTCGGATGCGGCGCGTTTTGGATCGCATCGTGCACCCAATTCAACGTCCATTCGGTCGCCGGCTGGCCGTCCAAACTCCAGAACTGAGTGGTGGCATACAGCGCGTGAACCGGCTGGCCGGCGCCGCCGGCCAGGATGTCCAGCGTCCTGGGCAGGTTGGCCAGGCTGAACGCCTCCGGAGGAGCGGCACAGATCAGGTCACCGGTCCCGCAGATCTCGTTGGTTTTGCTGTTGAGGGCTCCGAAACCGCCCGGCCGCGCGCCGGTCATCGTCAAGCCGAGCCCGGACAGCACCGGCACCTCCTGCAAGATGACCTCGGCACCCTCGCCAGGCGGATTGGGTCCGATATCCTGGCCCACCCCCTGCTGGCGGCGACCATCGGCGATCAATGTCACACCGAGCACCAGGTCGTCGTCGACCGGTCCGCGGCCGTTTCCGACGTCGCTGGCGATGTCGCCGGCGATCACCGCCCCCTGCGAGAAACCCGCCAGCACGTAACTGGTCAACGGGCACTTGTTGTTCATGTCGGTCATCGCTTTGACCGCCGCGCGGGTGCCCTCGGCCCGGCTGTCGTTGTAGGACATCTGCTGGTCGCCGCTCAGCGGGTTGTGGAACTGAGCGGTGTAGGGAACCGTGTACTCCTCGACCCGGCTGGAGTTGAACTGCTCGCTGATCGGCCGGGTGACGTTGAGCAACAACGCCTTCGGGAACTGGACCGGGTTGAGCGGATCGTCCTGCAGCGACGACTCCCAGGTACCGGGCACCGCGATCAGTTGCACGTCGGGGCAACTGGCGTCTTGGGAAGCGGGCCGCGGCTTGTGCGGGTAGGCCGAACTGCTGGTCGGCGGCACGATGCTGGGCGGCACCGCGCTGGGTGGGGTTTCCCGTTGCCGCAGGATGGAGACCACAGCGTAAATGACCAGCCCCACGACGAGCGCCGTTGCGGCGGCAGCGATCAACGCCAGAATGCGGCGACGCTTCCGCCGGGATTTAACAGCCATGGTCTCCTGCTAGCAGAGTCGGTCGGTTGCACAGTCGGCGGCGGGGCAGGCTACCGGCACCGCGTGGGGAAGCGACCGCGACTGCTGCTGCACCCCTTTACGGTACCGGTTCGCGGCACCGTACCCGGCTGACGATCTAGCGGATCGCTCCGACGATGTCGCCGGACATCGCGCCCAGCTGGGAGCTCCATGAGCCCCAGCCGTTGTCGCCGCCGCCCGGGAAGTCGAAGTGACCGTTGTGCCCGCCGACGTTGCGGTACTCCTGGTAGAAGAATCGGGCGTTCCCCATGGCTTCGCCGGCTTGGCCGATCATCGCGGCAGCATCGCCGCCCATGTTGGTCGGGCTCCAGACCCAGATCCGGGAGTTGTTCTGCGCCAGCAACGAAGCGTGTACCTCCGGGTCGTGCCACTTCCACCGGCCCAGCTGTGGGGCGCCCCACATACCGTTGCCATCGACGCCGCCGAATTGCTGCAGACCGGCGAGGATCGCGCCGTTGGTCGTGGTGTTCGACGGGTACAGGAAACCCGACAATGAGCCGGCGTAGCCGAAGCGGTCGGGGTGGAAGGTGGCCAGCGCCATCGCCGCGTATCCGCCTTGCGATGCGCCGACGGCCGCGTGGCCGCCGGGTGCCAGACCCTTGTTGGCGGCCAGCCAGTCCGGCAACTCGCTGGACAAGAACGTCTCCCACTGCTTGCTGCCGTCCTGCTCCCAGTTGGTGTACATGCTGAACGCGCCACCGGCCGGCGCGGCCACCGAGATGCCCTTGCCGGCCAGCGTGTTCATCGCGTTACCCGCGGTCACCCAGTTGCTGACGTCCGGCGCGGCGTTGAAAGCGTCCAGCAGATACACCGCGTGCGGACCGCCGGCCAGGAACGCCACCGGGATGTCACGGCCCATCGACGCCGACGGCACCATCAGCGTCTCGTAGCCCGCCGCGCGGGCGGAGCTGCCGTTGGCCGCGGCGAATCCTCCGACCGTCAAGACGGCGGCGCACAGTAGCCGTAACAGCATCGACAGACTTCTCATAATGACCTCGCTCGTCGCTCGACCACCAACCCGGAGACTGCAGTTCGCCCCCGTTCCGCAAGGTAGCTAATCACACCCCGCTGATGCTGACGCCAGAAATGGCGAACGGCGACGACCCGCAAAGGTCGTCGCCGTCTGCCGTGCTAAAGAAACCGTCAGGTGTGCTGGCCGGCCGCGGCGGCCGCGGGAGCACCCGGAGCCGCGCCCGGGCCAGGACCCGCACCCGGCGTCGCGCCGAGCGTCCGCTGCAGGTCGGGCAACATGGCGTGCAGCTGCGAACCCCAGTACGGCCAGTCGTGCGTACCGTTGGCGTCGAAGTTGAACACCGCGTTGTGGCCACCGGCCGCGTTGTAGGCGTCCTGCCACTTGATGTTGCTGGTCCGCACGAAGCCCTCGAGGAACTTGGCCGGCATGTTGTCGCCACCCAGATCCGACGGCTTGCCGTTACCGCAGTACATCCACACGCGGGTGTTGTTGGCGACGGTCTTGCCGACGTTGACCAGCGGGTCGTTGCGCTGCCAGGCCGGGTCCTCCTTGGGGCCCCACATGTCGGCGGGCTTGTAGCCACCGGCGTCGCCCATCGCAAAGCCGATCAGCGTCGGCCCCATGCCCTGGGAGGGGTCCATCAGACCGGAGAAAGAGCCGACCTCGATGAACTGGTTGGGGTGGTAGTTCGCCAGGTTCAGCGACGAGGCACCGGCCATCGACAGACCGACCGCGGCGCCACCGGTCTGCTTGACACCTTTGGAAGCCAGGAACGCAGGCAGCTCGCTGGTCAGGAAGGTCTCCCACTTGTAGGTCTGGCAACCGGCCTTACCGCAAGCCGGCTTGTACCAGTCGGTGTACCAGCTGGACTGGCCACCCACCGGCAGCACCAGCGACAGACCGGACTGCAGGTACCACTCGAACGCCGGGGTGTTGATGTCCCAGCCGTTGAAGTCGTCCTGGGCCCGGAGGCCGTCAAGCAGGTACACGGCCGGCGAGTTGGCGCCACCGCTCTGGAACTGGACCTTGATGTCGCGGCCCATCGCCGCCGAGGGCACCTGCAGGTACTCGACGGGCAGACCGGGCCGGGAGAACGCTCCCGCGGTCGCAGGCTGGCCCACGACGCCGATCAGCCCAGGCAAGAGGGCCGCCCCAAAGACCCCTACCGCGAGCCGGCGCGGCATGCTTTTTGCCGCGCCGCGAAACCTGTCAACAAGCCTCATTCTTGCTTCCTCATTCTTTGTCGGGCCCAACACTGTGGGTCGGACTGCATCACCCCATTGCCCAGCTTCCGCGCGAGCCGCTCCTTGGCCCGCATCGTCGCCGGACGGCGCAGCTGTGCACGTGTAGTCAACCACATCTTGGTGTGTGGCTTCTCCTCGGCGTGGGTCCGTCACCGGGCCCCGCGCCGCGGCCGAGCCCGCTCAGCTCGGCTGCGGGTCACAACGCTGTGAATGTGCCGATGAGCGGTCGTGCGCCGGTAAGACTACATATACGGCGTTGCTGGTGGACGGTCGGGGCGGTTGACGCGGCGCTCACAGGATGCCGACCGAAATGGCTGACAAAAATTCTCTGCCGGTGTCTGGCCGCGGGCGACAATCCGCCGTCGGCTAGGGACCGGTTGCCGGCAGACCGGTGTAGGGAGCACTGCCCGACTCCGGCACATCCAAGCCGCACCTGATCAGTTCATAGCGCGGAACGCGGTCGATTCGATACTTGGTGAACTCATAGGAGTGCAGCACGTTCGAAACGAATCGGTGCAGACCCATCGGAGCGCGCACCGAGTTCAGCATCTGCTGGGTCGCCGGACATTGCAGAGCCGCCGCAGCCTGTTGAACAAACTGCGCGTCGAGGTAGCCCGGAACGCCCGGATACCACTTCACCCAGGGCCCGTCGGCGATCACCCAGTCCGGAAAGAGGTTCTTGTCGTGGCCGATCCGACCGTGCTGCAACCGGGCTGTGTGAGCCGCGATCGGGTTGGCCAACCCGATTTGGTCGATCACCCGGATATCCAGGCCGACATTCATGCCCAGCATGCCGAGGTTGGTGAAAAATACCGTGTGAGGCCCTTTCTGAGGCGCAGGGGGCGGGGCAGGCGCAGGAGGCGGGGCAGGCGCTGGACTGTCCGCTGAGGTGTTCGGCCGTGATTGCGGCGGGACGAGATCCCACTGGTCGTAGTTGCCGGATGGCAGCAGCAGCGCACCCTCCGGGGTGTTGTTGAGCGCCACCAGCACCGCACGCATTCGCGGGTAATCCAGGTAGTCGGCGGCCGTTAGCGGGTGTGCGTGACCTGTCGCCTGGGCATAGAAGCGGCGCTCGTCCACGATGCCCGAGTAGGTGACCCGGGTGGCGTCGTCGCCCATCCCCGGCGAGTTGGCTGCCCACAGCGCCCAGCCCGCAACCGCCATCCACAGCGCGCTCACCCCGCCTGCCAGCCAATAGCCGGCCTCCCGGGAAAGCCTGGTTCCGTCCGGAAACACCACGGGCACCACCGCCACCGGCGCGAGCAAACACAGCAGCGGAGCCAGCAAAACCCGGCCATGCATGAAATCCCCGCCCTGCCGGATCCAGTACAGCGCCTGAAGCAGCCCACTGACGAGGATGAACACCACGACAGCCGTCGGGCTCTGCACCGTCCGGACCAGCGGCCCATGAGTAGGTGACGGCCCGTGAATCCCTTTGCGACGGCTGGCGGAAGCCCACATCACCAAACCCAACCCCGCCAGCAGTAGCGAGGGCACCCATAACGCGTAGGGCCGGTTGAAATTCGAGAGGTAGATCACGCCCTGCGACCATTTGTCGCCGGCCGCGTCCTTGGCCAACGCGGTGCCGGGAAACAGCAACGCGTAGTAGCCCATCCGGAAGATCTGGTAAGCCACCGGCAACAGCCCACCGGCCACCACGATCAACGCTCGGCGCCGCCAGCCGTGCGCGGCGATCAGCATCATGATCAGGGCCAGGCCGCCGATCAGAGCCAACTCGGGACGCACCAGCACGCTGCACCCGGCGACGAAGGCCAGCGCGCCGACGAACAACCGCCCGGGCGGACGCCCCCGCCTGGCCTGCGACCAACAGATCATCATCCACCAGAGCAGCCCGATGTAGGCCATCACCAGCCCGCTTTCCAGGCCCGACGTGGCGAAGTCGCGCGCCGGCGGCACCGCCGTGTAGACCAGCGCGCCGGCCGGCAGCACGATCGCGCGACGGCCCAGCAAGCTGGGTGCGAACAGCCTCCCGGTGCCCAACATCAGCAGCGCCAGGCCCAACAGGCTCAGCGCAAGCGCCAAAACCAGGGCCACGTACTCCAGACGCATCGGCCAGGTGAGCCAACTGCCGGCGTACATCAGATACGTCCACACCACCGAGGTGTTGGCCTCTACCCGCTCACCCTCGTTGAACACCGGGCCGTTGCCGGCCAACAGGTTACGCACAGTCCGCAACACGATCAGCCCGTCGTCCGCGATCCAGCGTCGCTGCCAGGCGCCCCAACCGAACAACACCGCGACGACGGCCACGCTCGCCCAGAGACTGACCCGAACCGTGGCGTCGTAGGGGAACGCAGCCCGGACTGCCGGCCTGATGACCGGCCAGCGAGACGGGGCCGGGGTCTTCGGGGCCACGTCAGCCGAGGATAACCGCAGCACCAACGGTTCCGATCCAGGCCAAGGCCAGCAGTTGTAACACCCGGTCACGCAGCGCGATGTCTTCGGGTTCCCCGGCCAGGCCGCCGTCGACGTCCACCGCGTACCGCAGTATCGCGATCGTGAACGGGACCATCGAGATCTTGAACCAGGAGCCCGTATGGCCGTCCCGCTCGAACGCCCACAGCCCGTAGCACACCACCACCGCAGTCGCCGACATCGTCCAGACGAACCGCAGATAGGTGCTGGTGTAGCTTTCCAGCGATTTGCGGATCTTGGCGCCGGTGCGCTCGGCCAACTGGAGCTCGGCGTAGCGCTTGCCGGCCACCATGAACAACGACCCGAAAGCCATCATCAACAAGAACCATTGCGACAGATAGATGTCGGCGGCCACGCCCCCGGCGATGCCGCGGAGCAAATACGCCGACGAGACGATGCAAATGTCAATCACTGCTTGGTGTTTGAGGCCGAAGCAATACCCCAGCTGCATGCCGAGGTAAACGGCCATCACCAGCGCCAGGTTTGGGTTGACCCACCAGGAAACGACCAGCGAGGCCGTCCCGAGCACCGCCGCCACGATGTACGCCAACCACTCGGGCACCACGCCGGCGGCAATCGGCCGGAACCGCTTGGTGGGGTGCTCGCGGTCGGCCTCGACGTCGCGGACGTCGTTGATCAGGTAGACCGCCGAGGCGCCCAGGCAGAACACCACGAACGCGATGGACACCTTGGCCAGCACGTCGGCGTAGTCGTAGTGCACGTCGGCGCCCAATGCGGCCAGCGGCGCCGCCAGCACCAGGACGTTCTTCACCCATTGGCGCGGGCGCATCGCCTTGACCACACCGACGATCAGGTTCGCCGGCGGTCTCATCACCGGCACCTTGTCCTCGACGTCCTCACTCATTTGCCCGCTCCTGCCAATGGCCGTCCGCCCAGGCGGCGACGCCCGCGACGGCCGCGCCGACCGCTACCCCGGCGGCGACGTCGCTGGGATAGTGCACGCCGAGCAATACCCGGGAGAGCGCCATCGGCGGCACCAGCATGACAGGCAGCGGCAACCCCGTGGCCCGGGCCAGCAGCATGGCCGCCGCCGTGGTCGAGGTGGCGTGCGCCGACGGGAAGCTCAGGCTGCTCGGTGTGCCGACGTTGACCGCGACGGCCGGATGATGCGGCCGCGGCCGCCGGACCAGCCGCTTGATCAGCACAGCGGCCGCATGCGCGGCGAACGCCCCGACACCGGCCACCAGCCAGGTGCGACGCCGTGCCGGGCGCAGGATCGCACCGATCGCCGATACCGCCAGCCAGCCGATGCTGTGCTCGCCGAAATAAGACAGGGCCCGCGCCACCGCGAGCGCCCCGGGGCCTCCGGCCAACGCCGATTGAACCGCTACCAGGACAGCCACTTCACCGCGTGGCGGTGCCAATTCAGCCGTGATGTCGGCCATTGCCCGACACGTTGTCGTGAGCCGGCAACAGCACCGTCTCCCATTTCTCCTTGCTGGACAGCACCGGCAGCGCCTCCCGGTAGACCCGGCGCATCTCGTCGAAACGGCTGCACAGTCGCCGTTGACGCCGCAGCGACTGCCACAGCAACGCGAACATCTTGGCCCGGTCGCGCTGACGGTAGACCGCGCCGCGGCCGTCGGCCGTCGTGACGGTGGCGCCATCGAGGGTGCACAGCCGAAACCACCGAGCGTCCTGGGTCGGCACATTGAGCTGCGGGCGGCGATGATGCTCCGGGTCCGCCGGCTTGAGCTGGTGCAGCGTCCCGCGGGCCAGGCGGTATCCGACAGCCAGCGGGTGCACCGGCGGCTTCATTTCGTAGTTCCGCTCCGACGGCGCCGGCAGCGCGTCCGACGAGGGCAACACCACCGCATCCGGGTATTCCTTGCGCATCCGATGCACTTCTGGCAGCGCGGATTCCAGGATCGAGAAAATGTGCTCCGGGCCGGCCAGAAAGTCGTCGATCGCCCTGTTCTGAATCGCGACTGTCGAATACTCAAGGCATGCAAGGTGTTTGAGCGTCGCCTTGAGATGGCTGCGGACCAGGCCGGTGACGTCACCGTCCCAGTGCATCGCCGCCACGACCAGCCGGTTGCGCAGGTGGAAATAGGCCTGCCAGTCGATCGCGTCGTCCTTGTCGCTCCACGCCATGTGCCAGATCGCCGCGCCGGGCAGGGTCGCGGTCGGATACCCGTGTTCCCCAGCGCGCAACCCGTAATCGGCGTCATCCCATTTGATGAACAGCGGCAACGGCTGGCCCAACTCTTCGGCGATCTGGCGCGGGATCATGCACGTCCACCAGCCGTTGTAGTCGACATCGATGCGCCGGTGCAGCAGCTTGCTGCGAGGGTTGTCGTCGCTCAACGGGAATTCGGCGAAATCATGGTCGTATTCGGTATACGGCGCGGCCGTCCACATGAAGTTGGCCTCGTCGACCATCTCGCCCATGATGTGCAGGTGCGACGGCTCCTGCAGGTTGAGCATCTGGCCGCCAACCAGCATGGGTGTCTTGGCGAACCGGTGCAAGGCCAGTATCCGCAGAATGGTGTCCGGCTCCAGCGCAATATCGTCATCCATGAACAGGATCTGCTGGCAGTCAGTGTTTTTCAGCGCTTCATACATCACCCGGCTGTATCCGCCGGAACCGCCGAGGTTGGGCTGGTCGTGAATCGAGAGCCGATCACCCAGTGGTGCGGCCGCTGCGGCGAAGTCGGGGTGATCGCGCATCTTCGAGGTGCCCTGGTCGGTCACAATCACGGCACCGATCACCTTGTCCACCAGGGGATCTGAGGTGAGGTCCCGCAGTGCGTTGACGCAGTCATGCGGCCGGTTGAAGGTCGGGATGCCAACGGCGATGTTCGCGATGCCCGGCGCGGGTTCGTCGGCGTACCACCCGGCGCTGCGCAGCGTCACGTCACTGTCGGTGGTGATGTCGAACCAGATCCAGCCGCCGTCTTCGAACGGCTGCAGTCCCACCTGGAACTCGATCGTCGCCGGCTGCTCCCCCGTGCTGGCGAATTCGCGACCTTCGATGAAGATCCGCGCGCCGGTGGCCTTGGTCCGGTACAGATCGACTCGTCCCGCCCCGGTCAGCTCGGCCCGCAGCACCACCGATGTGCATGTCGTCCATCGCCGCCAGTAGCTGGCCGGGAAAGCATTGAAATACGTGGCGAATGACACCTCGGATTCGGCGGCGATCTGCAGCGATGTGCGGTTGCTCGCATGCGCGCGCTTCGAATTGGTTTTCGACTCCGCCAGGTAAAGCTTGCGTACGTCGAGCGGCTCACCCGGGCGCGGCAGGATGACGCGGGCCAGCAGACTCACGGCTTTAGCGGATTGCCCTGGCTGCGTCGAGGCAGCCGCACTGGCCTTCGCCGCATCGTCGCCGGTGGTCTTACTCATCCCCGGATGCTTCCTCTGCTGTTCTCGTCTTGGGCCGATCTTCTAGGGCCGCACCGTCACGCAGGTGCGGCGCCAGGATGTTGTCGTACATTTTCAGCGCGCTGGCGATCGCCATGTGCATGTCGAGATACTGATAGGTGCCGAGCCGTCCGCCGAAAAGCACCTTCGACGAAGCGGTTTCATTCTTGGCTCTGGCCCGGTAGGCGGCCAGCACCGCGCGGTCGGCCTCGGTGTTGATCGGGTAGTAGGGCTCGTCGTCATGCTCGGCGAAGCGGGAGTACTCCCGCATGATCACCGTCTTGTCGGTCGGGTAGTCGCGCTCGGGGTGGAAATGGCGGAACTCGTGGATGCGGGTATAGGGCACGTCGGGATCGTTGTAGTTCATCACCGGTGTGCCTTGAAAGTCACCGCAATCGCCCAACACCTCGACCTCGAAATCCAAAGTGCGCCAGCCTAAGTGACCATCTGCGTAGTTGAAGTAGCGGTCCAGCGGGCCGGTGTAGACGACCGGAGCGTCCGGACTGGCGGCGCGTAGTTGGTCACGGACGTCGAACCAATCGGTGTTCAGCCTGACCTCGATGCGGTCGTCGGCCGCCATGTTCTGACACCACGCCGTGTACCCATCGACCGGCAGGCCCTCGTATGTGTCGTTGAAGTAGCGATTGTCAAAGGTGTAGCGCACTGGTAGCCGAGTGATGTTGGCTGCCGGCAATTCCTTGGGGTCGGTTTGCCATTGCTTGGCGGTGTAGCCCTTGACGAACGCCTCGTAGAGCGGGCGGCCGATCAGCGAGATGGCCTTCTCTTCGAGGTTTTGGGCGTCGGCGCTGTCGATCTCGGCGGCCTGCTCAGCGATCAGCTGTCGCGCCTGGTCGGGGCTGAAGTAGCGGCCGAAGAACTGCGACACCAGTCCGAGTCCCATCGGGAACTGGTACGCCTGCCCGTCGTGCATGGCGAAAACCCGGTGCTGGTAGCCGGTGAAGTCGGTGAACTGCCGCACGTAATCCCACACCCGCTTGTTGGAGGTGTGGAAGAGGTGTGCACCGTACTTATGCACCTCGATACCGGTCTGCGGCTCGGCCTCGGAGTAGGCGTTCCCGCCGATATGCGGACGCCTTTCGACGACGAGCACGCGCTTGTCGAGCTGAGTGGCCACGCGCTCGGCGACCGTCAGGCCGAAAAATCCGGAGCCGACGACGAAGAGGTCGAAACGAGTGGTCATCGGTTGCCTAGGGTATCCGACGTCGCGACCCTAGCCCGCTTGGCGGCGGCGTTGCGCGGGGATGTTCTGCCCGCGGCGTTCGCCAGGGGCCTGACTACCAGCGTTGTGCCTGATGGTCGAGCGGATTTCGGTGACGAAGGTCGCGATTGCCTCACAATTCGATCTCGTCACTCCAGTCACATCATTCACGTCAGTACCATCAATCACGTGTCCTGAAGTACCACCCATCAGACACCTTGCGCGCTGCTAGCGAGCATGCCACCGAGACCACATAATCCAGATTGAGGAGACTTCCGTGCCGAACCGACGTCGACGCAGGCTCTCGACAGCCACGAGCGCAGTCGCCGCTCTGGCGGTCGCAAGTCCTTTTGCTTACGTTGCTGTTTGCAACTTGTCAGCCGACACCAAGCCCGCGCCCGAACACCATGAGTTCGTGCGGGCCGCCTCGATGACCGACTTGCCCAACGAATTGATGTCCGCGCTGTCGCAGGGACTGTCGCAATTCGGGGTCACCCTTCCGCCGGTGCCGAGCCTGACCGGTGCTACCAGCCCCGGACTGACCTCGCCGGGTCTGACCAGTCCCGATCTGATGTCACCGGGTCTGACGTCGCCGGGTCTGACGTCGCCGGGTCTGACGTCGCCGGGTCTGACATCGCCGGGTCTGACATCGCCGGGTCTGACATCGCCGGGTCTGACATCGCCGGGTCTGACATCGCCGGGTCTGACATCGCCGGGTCTGACCAGTCCGGGCCTCCCTGGCGCGACTCCCGGATTCACCACCCCCGGCACCACTCCGGGGCTGACGCCAGGCGCAACCCCAGGGCTGACGCCCGGCGCGACTCCGGGTCTGACATCGCCGGGTCTAACCAGCCCGGGCGGCTTGACTAGCCCGGCCGGCTTGACGCCAGGGCTGACCAGCCCGACCGGCTTCGATCCGTCGTCGGCCAGTCCTGGCGCTAGCGAATTCCCGATCAGCGACCCGATCGGATTGGACCCGGGTGCCGGCGGCACCTATCCGATCCTCGGCGATCCGTCGGTCGGCGCCGCCCCGTCGAGTGGAGGTAGCGGCGGGCTGGTCAGCGACATGATGAGCGCAGCCAACCAGCTGGGCGCCGGCCAGGCCATTGACTTGCTCAAAGGCATGATCATGCCGGGGCTCATGCAAGCGGCACACGGCGCGGCCGCTCCGGCTGCTCCGCCGGCCCTCCCGGCGCCGCCACTGCCGACGCCCTGATTTCAGACGCGGCTAATCGGAGGCCTTTCGGACCTGTCACCCGAAACGGCACCGCAGAAGTGGGACCCGGCGTGACCGGCGCCGCTCCATCTCTGCGGTGCCGTGCCGTGGCCGGGCAACTTCTTCACTTAAGTGGCGTGTCGAAACATCTGCACCACTAGACACATACGTAACATCGGGTGGTGCCGCGCCGCCGTCCCGCGCCGATGATGTTGTTCACCGCCATCGCTGCGACCGCCGTCATCCTGCCGTGGGCGGCAGACACGGCCACCGGACATCGGGAGCAGCCGGCCCGTCCCGCCGATACCCAGCTCGCTCAGCAGCCGCTAGTCGGCCTCGGCGGCGGCGTCACGGTCCGCGAAATCAGCCAAGCCACAGCGTTTTCCATGGTCGCGCTGACCGGCGGAGACCTCACCGGCACCTCCGCGCGCATCCGCGCCCGGCATGCTGATGGCTCGTGGGGCCCGTGGTATGAGACTGAGACACTGTTTACCCCGGGCGGGCGTGGCTCGACACCGGGTCCGCACGGCACCGATCCCGTATTCGTGGGCAAGACCACGACCGTTCAGATCGCGGTCCAGCGCCCGCCCGGCGCGCCGCTGACCTCCCAACCGAAGACGACGGCCGCCGCCGACCTGGGCTACATCCCGGCCACCGCCGAACAACCGCTGGCACAGAACATCTCGGCTGTCCTTATTTCCCCGCCGCAGGCACCGGCCGACACCCAGTGGACACCGCCCACCGCCGTCATCGCGGCGGGTCAGCCACCCAACATCATCGCTCGCGCGCAATGGGGCGCCGATGAGGCGGTGCACTGCGGAAACCGGCCGTTCAACCAACCCATCCGCGCCGCGGTGGTCCACCACACCGCCGAGAGCAACGACTACCAACCGCAGGACTCGGCGGCGATCGTCCAGTCGATCTACGCCTACCACACCCAGATACTGGGCTGGTGCGACATCGCCTACAACGCGCTGGTCGACAAGTACGGCCAGGTGTTCGAGGGCAGGGCCGGCGCTCTAACCGGACCCGTGCAGGGCGACCACACCGGGGGCTTCAACCGCAACAGCTGGGGTGTGGCGATGATCGGCAACTTCGACGACGTGGCGCCGACGCCGATCCAACTTCAAACCCTCGGCCGGCTGCTTGGCTGGCGGCTGGGCTTGGATCACGTCAACCCCAGGGGCACGGTGACATTGCCTTCGGCCGGCGGTTCCGACACCAACTATCCCGTCGATGCCAACGCGACGCTGCCGACCATCTTCAGCCACCGCGACGTCGGCGCCACCGACTGCCCGGGCAATGTCGCCTATGGGCTCCTTGACGAGATTCGTGATACCGCAGCACATTTCAGTGGCCCGCCCAGACCCGAAGACCTGGCCATGTCTCTGCAGGGCGGTGCCATCTATGACCGATGGCAGGCGATCGGCGGCATGAACAGCATCCTGGGCGCGCCATCGTCACCGGAAGCGACCGGCGCGGGCTCGGCGCGCTACGCCACCTTCGACAAAGGTGCGATGTACTGGTCCCCGGAAACCGGTGCGCAACCGGTCACCGGAGCCATCTATGACGCGTGGGCCTCGCTCGGCTATGAGCAAGGGGCCCTGGGCCTGCCGACCAGCTCTGAGTTTCAAGAACCGCAATGGGTGAAACAGAACTTCCAGCACGGCACGTTGGACTTCGACCGGCTCAGCGGCCGCGTCAGCCGCGTAATCGACGGCGTTGCAGGGGAATTGCCGCCGCTTCCTGCGACTGGACCACCGGTTCAGCTCGAGCGGTTCTCACCCGTGCATCCGGCCGACTGAGGTCAACCGCCTTAAAGCCACCAACGTTCCAGCACTCGCGCCACCCCGTCGTCGCTGTTGGAGGTAGTGACCTCATCGGCCGCGGCGATCGCGTCGGGGTGCGCGTTACCCATCGCCACCCCGTGGCCGGCTCGTAGCAGCATCTGCACGTCATTGGGCATGTCCCCGAACGCAACCCAGTCCTCATCGGCGATGCCTCGCGGACGGGCGAGTTCGGCGATACCGGTGGCCTTGTCGATTCCCAGCGGCACGATTTCGATCAGCCCGTTGTTGGTGGAGTAGGTGATGTCTCCCTGGGTGCCGACGTGCTTGGCCAGTTCGGCGGCCATATCGGCGCTGCGAGCGCCTGCCATGCGAACCAACAGCTTGATGGCGGGCGCGCTGAGCAAGTCTTCCATGGACACTTCAGTGTTGTCGGGATTGAGCCAGGCGTGCTCGTAGCCCGGCGAACTGACAAATTGCGGCGTCGCCGCGTCATGCGCGCTGCGGCCGACCCGCTCAACCGCCAGCCCGGCGTCCGGGATGGCGCGGATCGCGATCTCCGCCAATTCGCCCAGGGCGGCGACGGACAGCGTCCTGGCGGACAGCACCCGGTCGGTCGCGGGGTCGTAGATCACCGCGCCGTTGGCGCACACCGCCATCGGCGCAAATCCGAGCTCGTCGACCACCGGGGGCACCCAGCGGGGCGGCCGACCGGTGGCCAGCACGAAATGCGCCCCGGCCTCGACAGCCGCACGCACGGCGGCGCGGGTACGCGGTGTGATCCGCTCGTCGTCGCCGATCAGGGTGCCGTCGACATCGCAGGCGATCAGCGCGGGCAACGTCACTGTGACGGTCTGCCTTGGTCATGCAGCAGCGTCACCGGCGCCGTTCCTCCCCTTGCCGAAGCCGCTCGAGCAATTCCGCTGCGCGCAGCGCCTGGGAATCTTCCCGGTTCGGCGCGGTGCCGCCCAGTCGTCGCGGCACCCAATACTCCCCCTCGGGATGCGGATACTCCTCCTGCACCCGGTACAGCAACGCGTTCATCGCCTCGCGCAGCGCGACGTTGAGTTCCTCGGCGCTGCCGCGCGGCGGCAGCGGTCGCCCGGCTGCCACCGTGATCGGAACCTTGTTGCGGAACACCTTCTTCGGATGGTCTTTCGGCCAGATGCGCTGTGCCCCCCAGACGATCACCGGGACGATCGGCACCTGAGCATCGAGCGCCATCCGCGCAGCCCCCGTCTTGAACTCCCGGAGTTCGAAGCTGCGGCTGATGGTGGCCTCGGGATGCATCCCGATGAGTTCGCCCTCACGCAGCCGTTGCACCGCGACCTCGAAGGCGTCGTGTCCCTGCCTGCGGTCCACCGGAATGAGCCTGGCGTGCTTGATGACGTAGTTCACCGCCTTCACGTCCGCCATCTCCGCCTTGATCATGAAGTACATCCGCCGGCCGCGCTCGCGAGCGGCGAACAACGGCGGAAGCCAGTCCAGGTAGCTGGTGTGGTTCTGGGCAAGTAACGCGCCGCCGCGCTCGGGGATGTTCTCCAGGCCGTTAAAGGTGAACCTGGTTCCGTTCATGGCGACCAGCGACGGCACGATCAACTCTCCGAACCGGTAGAACGGCTCCGCCATGCCCGGTGCTCCTTTCCTCGCCTTTCAACCTCCCTGAACGTGAGCAGGGCGTTAGCTGTTCCCCGCGTCACGGACCGTGCTTGGCCCGCTTACGGGCGCGCTCGGTCTTTTCAGTTTCCTCAATAATTTTTGCCTCCGCTACCGTAGGTGCGCCGCCGCCCAGCCGCCGCGGCACCCAGTAGGCACCTTCCGGGTGCGGATACTCCTCCTGCACGCGGTGCAACAGCAACGTCATTTCCTCGCGAAGCGCGGCGCCAAGATGCTCGACGTCACCGGTCGGCGGCAACGGTCGACCCGCCGCGACGATCACCGGAATCTTTTTGCGGCCCACATTTCGCGGGTGGTCTTTGGTCCAGATCCTCTGGGCACCCCACACGATCAGCGGGACCGTCGACACGCCGGCCTCCAGCGCCATCCGGGCCGCGCCGGTCTTGAACTCCTTGAGCTCGAAACTGCGGCTGATCGTCGCCTCAGGCATCAGGCCGACCACCTCGCCGGCCCGCAGCAATCGGACAGCTTCGGCGTAGGCCTGCGCCCCGGCTCCGCGGTTGACCGGGACGGTCTTGGTGTGCGTGATCAAAAAATTGACGACTTTCACCTGCTGCATCTCGGCCTTGATCATGTAGCGGATGCGCCGCCCTCGCTGATGCACGGCCAGTGCTGCCGGCAGCCAGTCGACGTAGCTGGTGTGGTTGATCGCGATCACCGCGCCGCCGGTGCGCGGAATGTGCTCCAGGTTCTGGTAGGTGATCTTGGCGCCGGTGATCAAGACCAAGGCCTTGGCCGCGATCTCGAGAGTTCGGAAGACCGGCTCCACGCTGTTACTCGGCGGCGCCCGCCGAGTCCGCGCCGTCGCGGGCCGCCCGCGCGGCTGCGCGGCGGCTGGCTTCCTCGGCGTCGAGTTGGGCGGCCTCCGCGAGCGTGGGGGCACCGCCGCCCAGCCGGTGCGGCACCCAGAACTCGCCGGCCGGATGCGGGCCGTAGGAGTCCTGCACGCGCTCGAGCAGATGCTGCATCCGCGAGTGCAGCAACGCCGTCAGATCCGGTGCGGGCAACGTCGGCAGGATCGGCTCGCCGACCGCGATCGTGATCGGCACCTTTGGCCGGGCCAATTTCTTGGGATGGTCCTTGGTCCAGATCCGCTGGGCGCCCCACACAATGTGCGGGACGATCGGCACGTCGGCCGCGATCGCCATCCGCGCGGCGCCGGACTTGAACTCCTTGATCTCGAAGCTGCGGCTGATCGTCGCTTCCGGATACACGCCGACCAGTTCACCGGCCTTGAGCGCCTGCACGGCGGCGGCGAACGACGCAGCGCCGCTGGCCCGGTCCACCGGGATGTGCCGGCAACCACGCATCATGGGCCCGGTGATCTTGTGGTCGAAGACCTCCTGCTTGGCCATGAACCGCACTTTGCGCCCGCGGCCCTGCTTGAACGTGGGTAACCCGGCGAAGGTGAAGTCCAAATAGCCGGTGTGGTTGATGGCGATGACGGCGCCGCCGGTGGTAGGCACGTTCTCCACCCCGTCGACCGTGAAGCGCAGACCCTGCAATCGCCACACCAAACGGGTGAATCGGATGATCGTCCCGTATACCGGTTCCACGGTGATCAACCCTAGTGTTTCCGACCAGGCGGCCGCGGCGGGTAGGGCGCACAGAATATCCGAGCGCGACGGTCCCCGCGGCCCTCCCGCTAAGCTCGGGGCGGCAGACGAGTGTCGCGAAAACAGCTACTGAAGGGCATCAGTGCAGGTCACAAGCATCGGCCATGCCGGCTTTCGGATCGAGACTCCAGCCGGCAGCATTCTGTGCGACCCCTGGGTCAACCCGGCCTACTTGGCATCGTGGTTCCCCTTCCCGGACAACAGCGGCCTGGACTGGGACAGCCTGGGTAACTGCGACTACCTGTACGTCTCGCACCTGCACAAGGACCACTTCGACGCCAAGCTGCTGGCTGCGCACGTCAACAAAGACGCCGTGGTCCTGCTGCCGGACTATCCGGTGCCCGACTTGAAGAATGCGTTGCAGACGCTCGGGTTTCACCGGTTCTTCGAGACCACCGGTTCGGTGAAGCACCGGATCAGCGGGCCGAAAGGCGACCTGGACATCATGGTCATCGCGCTGCGGGCGCCCGCCGACGGCCCGATCGGCGATTCGGCGCTGGTGGTCTGCGACGGTGTGACCACGGCGTTCAACATGAACGATGCCCGACCGGTGGATCTGGACGTGTTGACGTCGGAGTTCGGTCACATCGACGTGCACATGCTGCAGTACTCCGGTGCGATCTGGTACCCGATGGTCTACGACATGCCGGCGCGCGCCAAGGAGACCTTCGGCACGCAGAAACGGCAGCGCCAGATGGACCGAGCCCGTCAGTACATCGCGCAGGTCGGGGCGACATGGGTGATCCCGTCAGCCGGCCCGCCATGCTTCCTGGACCCCGAGCTACGCGACCTCAACGACGACCACGGTGACCCGGCCAACATCTTCCCCGACCAGATGGTGTTCCTCGACCAGATGCACGCGCACGGCCACAACCGCGGCCTGCTGATGATTCCCGGGTCGACGGCTGAATTCTTTGGCGCACAACTGGACTCGCTGCACCACCCACTGCCCACCGACGAAGTCGAGGCCATCTTCACCACCGGCAAGGCGGCCTACATCGGCGACTACGCCGCACGCATGCAACCCGTGCTGGCGGCGGAGAAAGCCGGCTGGGAGCCCGCCGCCGGCGACTCGCTGCTGGAGCCGCTGCGGAGTGTGTTCGAACCAATCATGCTCGCCGGCGACGAGATCTGCGACGGCATCGGCTACCCCGTCGAACTCGTGCTCGGCTCCCAAAAGGTAGTGCTCGACTTTCCCAAACGCACTGTGCGGGAGGCGATTCCCGACGAGAAGTTCCGCTACGGGTTTGCCATCCCTCCAGAACTGGTGCGCACCGCGCTGCGCGACAAGGAGCCGGACTGGGTCAACACCATCTTTTTGTCCACCCGGTTCAAGGCGTGGCGGGTCGGCGGCTACAACGAATACCTCTACACCTTCTTCAAATGCCTGACCGGCGAGCGAATCGCCTACGCCGACGGCTGGTTCGCCGAGACGCACGACGACACCGCGTCGATCACCATGGACGACTGGGAGATTCAGCGCCGATGCCCGCACCTGAAAGCTGACCTGTCCAAGTTCGGCGTGGTGGAGGGCAGCACCCTGACCTGCAACCTGCACGGCTGGCAGTGGAACCTGGAGAACGGCCGCTGCCTCACCGCCCGCGGTCACGACCTTCGGAGCGCGCGGCGATGAGCGCATCGAGCTACGACTCATACGATGATGGCCTAGTCCAGCTGGACCGGGAGGCGATCACGCTGCGCCGCTACCATTTTCCGTCCGGCACCTCGAAGATCATCGCGCTGCCCAGGATCCGCGGATACCGGGCCGAGCCGTTGGGGCTGGTGCTGCACCGGTTCCGCATCTGGGGCAGCTCGGACCTGCGCCGCTGGCTGCCGCTGGACGTGCGGCGGCCGCTGCGGTCGACGCTGATCACTCTGGATGTGCCGGGCACCAGGCCGAGCCCGGCATTCACGCCGGTGGACCCGGACGAGTTCACCGCGCTGCTGGATCGGCTGCTGGACGAGCGCGATTAGCAGCGCGCCTGCTCAGCGCCCGGCGTCGGCCAGCGCCTGACGGGCCGCGTTATACCCCGGGATGAACGTGATACCCGGCCCGCCGTGGCATCCTGCGCTGCCCAGGTAAAGCCCCTCGATCGGGATCGGCTGGTGTAGGAAGCCTTTCGGGCCGGGTCGGTTAGGTCCGATCTGATCGGGGTTCAACAGGCCGTGGCAGTAGTCGCCACCAGGGGCGCCGAACATCACGCCCATGTGCTTGGGCGTGAAGGTGGTGTGCCGGATGATGCTGCCTTCGAAATTGGGGGCGAGTCGGGTGATCTTGTCGATCACCCGCTGGCCCATTTCGACCTTCGTCGCGCCGTAGTCCGCCCCGCCTTCGATCGGGAACCACAACGCGAACGCCGATCCAGCGTGCTTGCCCTCGGGCGCCAGATCCGGATCGTTCTGCGACGGGATCTGCAGAACCACCGTAGGGTCGGCCGGCACGATCCCGCGCCGGGCGTCCTCCCACTGCTGTTGCACTTCCTCCGGCGTGCAGAACAGCCCCATCGACGCCTGCATCGCGGGGTCATTGAGCGCCTCGTACGGTGCCGCGAAGACCGGGGGTTCCTCCAGCGCAAAGTGCATCTGCAGGTAGCTGCCACGATGGTCGATCCGCGCATAGCGTTCCCGGATATCAGCGGGCAGCGCAGCCGGGTCGACCAGCTCGTTGAGCGTCAGGTCCGGCGCAATACCGGAGACGACGATCGGGGCGGTGATCGTCTCGCCAGCCTCGGTGCGCACGCCGTTGACCCGCCCGTCGGCGGCCAGAATGTCGGCCACCTTGGTGCGCAGCCGAACGTCGCCACCGTGGCGCTCGAGCACTTCGACCAGATGCGAGGTGAGCGCGCCGATTCCGCCGCGCAGCTTCTTCATCTGCATGGTGTCCCCGTCGGGAACACCCAGCCCGAAGGCAAGTGCGGCCGCGCTGCCCGGGGTGGCCGGCCCACGGTAGAGAGTGTTGACGGCCAGCACGGTCATCGAGCCACGCAGCGCTCCGTGCTTCTCGCGGTCCGGAAGATAGCGGTCCAGCACGTCGGTAACCGAGCCGAACAACATGTCGTCGATCGCTGAGCGCTCGAATTCGTTTGTGGCACAGGCATACATCTCGTCAAAACTCTTCGGCGGCGCGCCGGCATCGAACCGGCCGAGTGCCCGTGTCGGCGCCTGGCTCCACGCCATCAACCCAACCATGCCGTTGACGGCGTCGGCCCCGTGCACTTCGTTGAGGTGGGTGAACAGCTTGATCGGGTCGCTGTACTGGACCAGCGGATCGTCACCGACACCACGCAGCGCGACCGACATCACCTCCAAGTCGATGGTCGGCAGGGTGTCCAGGCCGAGCGCCTCGACAACTACGGACGCCGTCGGGAACTGCACCGAGCCGGCGATCTCGAATCGATAGCCGTCGAACAACTCCACCGTGGACGCCATGCCGCCGGCGTAGAGCTTCGATTCCAGACATAGCGTGCGCAGGCCGGCGCGCTGCAAGATCACCGCGGCGGCCAGCCCGTTGTGTCCGGCACCAATCACGATCGCGTCGTAGTCGGTCATCTGCTCCGCCTTCCGCTCTGCTGCGCAGGCTGGCATGGATCAGCCAGTATTGTCAATTATGACGAAACTGGATCTGCCCACGCCTCGCTGATGCCGGCTCGGAGCGACTCCAGAGCCACGTGGCACACTCGCGCCAGTTCTCCGAGTGATCGATCGCCACCGAGCATCCAGACCTCCATCGCCCCGAAAACCGCAGCCGCAATGCAGCGGGCCGTCACCGCGAAGCGCAACCGGTCATCGGATGTCGGATCGACCGCACAGCTACGGCGTTGCAGCTGGGTCTGAATGGCCTCGGCGAAGTCGGCCTGCACTTCCCGGATATGGCGGACGATGCGGCCGGGGTCGATCTCGTCGTCCCTGAGCGCAGCGATTTTCGCCACGGCATCAACGTCATACGGGAACGCGAAGATCGCCGCCTGCACGGAATCGATGATCGATTCGGTGACCGGTCTATCGTCCAGCGCCGCGCGAAACCAATGCAGTCCGGTGTAGTCGGCAAACAGCAGATCGTGCTTGGAGGAGAAGTGGCGATAGAAGGTCCGCAGCGATACTCCGGCGTCCGCCGCGATCTGCTCGGCAGAGGTGTCCTCGACACCCTGGGCCAAAAACCGCACCAGCGCGGCCTGGCGCAGTGCCTCACGGGTGCGCTCGCTGCGCGCCGTCTGAGCCGGGCGGACCATGTCTGTAAAGTAACCGCAAATCGGGTTATGTCAATGTTGACAAAACTTCGGGTTGAGGGTGAGACTGCGCCCATGGTGTCGCTTCTTGTGCATGCAGTTCTCGGGCTTTCCGTCATCGCATGGATCGTCGCGTCGAACCGCCATGTTTTCTCCCGGCCGGACGGCGGCCCGTTGGTCTCGCCGCTGGAAGGCCTGTACTACGTCATCGGTATCGCCTCGGTGGTGTTGGGCTGGTACTTCAATATCCGCTTCGTGCAGGAGTACTCCCAGGGATCCACCAACCCGCTGTGGGGCCAGCACGGCAGCTGGGCCGAATACATCCGGCTGATGTTCACCAACCCGGCGGCCAGTTCGGCGAGCCAGGACTACACGATCGCCAATGTCGTGCTGCTGCCGCTGTTCACCATCGTCGACGGACATCGGCGCGGGCTGCGGCGTCCGTGGCTGTACTTCGTCTCCAGCCTGTTCACCAGTTTCGCGTTCGCGTTCGCCTTCTACTTCGCCACCATCGAACGGCAGCGCCAGCATGCGCAAACTGCAGGCGCGGCAACGCCTATCGACGCCTAGGCGCTGATTCCATCGCTGCGGTAATCGCTTTCGTCGTCGGTAAAACTGTTCAGAGTCGGCGGGAGCGGCCAGTCGTGGTGGCTGGCCTGGTTGCCACCACGTCGTTTGGCGACATACATTGCGTCGTCGGCTGCCGAGATCAATTCGAAAAGTAAGTCGCCGCTATCGGCGGGCGGGTGGGCCGAATGGATATTGGCGGTGCCGATGCTGGCGGTGATACCGAAGGGTAGGGCGGCGATCACGTCACAGAGTTGCTGGGCTCTCCGGCCTATTTCGTCTGGATGCCAGATGGCGGCGATCACGAATTCCTCACCGCCGGAGCGGCCGATGACCGCGGTGTCGTCGGTGGTGTCACGCAACGCACGTGCCACCGCGACCAGCGCATCGTCACCGGTGCGGTGTCCGTAGTTGTCGTTAAGCTGTTTGAAGCGGTCCAGATCGATCATGGTGATGACGAGGTGAGCGAGGTGGTCGCGACCCTGCTCTAAGCGCGCTTTCGCGCGACGGCGAAAGGCGCGCCGGGTCAGCAGTCCGGTCAGCTCGTCACTTTCAGCCCGCACGGCATCGGCGCCGAGCACGTGCACAACCACCTGGACGCCGAAAGGCACCGCCAGATTTAGTAGGAGCAGCAGCGTGTAAGCACACAGGGCGGCAGCGATGTTGAATCTCGCCGCTACGCGTACCCCTTCGACAGCGCCGATCACGCTGGCGATCGCGAAGTTGTACGCCATCAAGGGCGCGGTGTGAAACAGCGCAATGTAGCTGGCCATAATCGCGAAGGTCGTACAGCCCAGCAGGGCAGCGGTGGGCCCGCTTTGGGCCAGCGTCGCCAGCGCGATGCTGGCATTGCACAGCACGGCGTACCGAATCGCCTGGGCTCGGGTTGGCCAGCGTAGCGCCCACAGCAGAGCACCGATGGTGGCGCCGCCGCAGGCGGCCAGCGCGCAGGCGACCTGAACAACCCCGCGAGGTCCTGTCGCGCTCCAGACCGTCCCCAGCGCGACCAGGGCCAACGAAAGGCTGATCACCGTGATGGTGGCGCGAGTAAGTTTGCCGATACCGCGGGCCTGCAGGTGAGAGCTCAGCTCGTCGTAATAATCAGGCTGTCGCCACCACAGACCGAGCCAGCCCATCACGCTCACACATCCCCCCGACGCGATTGCCCCATCCACGCATGCAGGACGTCGGTCAGAAAATAATAGAGCAGGGACAAAGTCCTAAACTGCGCTATCCGACCTATCGGACATTTGCTTCTTGTACGCCCGCAAACGGCCGGGCGGTGTCGCTGATGAGCCGGACCTAGGCCGGCTCGAGCACCTCGGCGCCGACGAACTGCACCAGCGCCTCGGGAACCCGCACACTGCCATCGGGTCGCTGGTGGTTTTCCAGGATGGCGACGAGCCAGCGTGTGGTGGCCAGCGTGCCGTTGAGCGTCGCGGCGATCTGCGGCTTGCCGCCGGCATCCCGGTAGCGGGTGGCCAGCCGGCGGGCCTGGAAGGTGGTGCAATTCGACGTCGAGGTCAGCTCGCGGTAGGCCTGCTGTGTGGGCACCCACGCCTCGCAGTCGAATTTGCGGGCCGCCGACGAGCCGAGATCGCCTGCGGCCACGTCGATTACCCGATAGGGCACCTCGATGCGGGCCAGCATCTCACGCTGCCAGCCCAGCAGCCGCTCGTGCTCGGCCTCGGCGTCGGCGGGTGTGCAGTAGACGAACGCCTCGACCTTGTCGAACTGGTGCACGCGGATGATGCCGCGGGTGTCTTTGCCGTAGCTGCCGGCTTCCCGGCGAAAGCACGACGACCAGCCTGCGTAACGCAGTGGCCCGCCGGACAGGTCGAGGATCTCGTCGGCGTGATAGCCGGCCAGCGGCACCTCGGAGGTGCCCACCAGGTAGAGGTCGTCGGCCTCCACCCGGTACACCTCGTCGGCGTGTGCACCGAGGAATCCGGTACCCGACATCACCTCAGGGCGCACCAACACCGGCGGGATGATCGGAACCAGGCCGTTGTCGGCCGCCAGCCGGATCGCCAGCTGCAGCAGTCCCAGCTGCAATAGCGCACCACGCCCGGTCAGAAAGTAAAACCGCGAACCGGATACCTTGGCGCCGCGTTCCATGTCGATCAGGCCCAGCGCCTCGCCGAGTTCCAAGTGGTCCTTCGGGTCGTCGATCGCGGTCGGCTCGCCGACGACGTCGAGGACGGCGTAGTCATCCTCCCCGCCGGCGGGCACGCCGTCGATGATCACGTTCGAGATCGCCATGTGCGCGGCGGTGAAGGCTGCCTCAGCGTCGGCCTGCTCGGTCTCGGCCGCCTTGACCTGCTCGGCCAGTTCCTTGGCCCGTTGCAGCAGCGCGGGACGCTCATCGGCCGAGGCGGCGCCGACCTTCTTGCTGGCGGCCTTTTGTTCGGCGCGCAGCGAATCCGCTGTCGAAATCGCGGCTCGCCGGGCGGTGTCGGCTGCCAGCAGCACGTCGACTAGGGCCGGGTCCTCGCCCCGGCTGGTCTGGGATCGGCGGACGGTGTCGGGGTTTTCCCGGAGCATCTTCAGGTCGATCACGGGCTAGAACCCTACGCGTGCGGCACCCACCAACGACAACCACATGAAGTTACATCTGCATCAGCTGTCACGCGGGCCGGTGGGCCTGTCAGAATGGAACCAATGTTGCACGGATCCGAGCAGGACAAGTCGCCGACCGACCGGCTGGGGCGTCGGCTGCCGCGGGCCGAGTGGCTGACCACCTTGCAGGGCACTCTGCAAGCCTCGGCCACCCGCCGCGCGCTGCTGCTGACCGCTTTAGGTGGTCTACTGATCGCCGGCCTCGTCACCGCCCTTCCGATCGGAGGTGGTCCCGGGCGGCTGGCCGGCTACATCGACCCGGTGCCTCCCACCGGCGCTAAGGGCAATGATGCTTTCAACCGCGCCACCAGCGGCAACTGCCTGATGTGGCCGGAACGGATGCCCGAAGCCGCCACCATCGTCGATTGCAAAGACGACCACCGGTTCGAGGTCGCCGAGTCCATCGACATGCGCACGTTCCCCGGTTCGGAGTACGGCCCTGCGGCCCCACCGCCGTCGGCCACCCGCATCGAGCAGATCAGCCAGGAGCAGTGTGAGTCAGCTGTGCGCCGCTACCTGGGCGCCAAGTTCGACCCCAACAGCAAATTCATCATCAGCATGTTGTGGTCGGGCGACAAAGCGTGGCGGCAGTTCGGCGAGCGGCGGATGCTGTGCGGGTCGCAGCTGCCGGGCGCGGGTAACGAACAAATCGCCTTCAAGGGCAAGGTCGCCGACGTCGACCAGTCCAAAGTCTGGCCGGACGGCACCTGCCTGGGTATCGACCCCTCGAGCAACCAACCCACCGACATCCCGATCGATTGTGCCGCGCCGCACGCGATGGAGGTCACCGGAACGGTCAACTTGCTTGCCAGGTTTCCCGACGCGCTGCCTCCGGAGCCCGAACAGGACGGCTTCATCAAGGATTCCTGCACCAAGCTGACGGACGCCTACCTCGCGCCGGTGCAGTTGCGCAGCACCACCCTGACGCTGATCTACAGCACGCTGTCGTTGCCCAGCTGGTCGGCCGGTAGCCGGCAGGTTGCCTGCAGCATCGGGGCGACCCTGGGTAATGGCGGCTGGGCAACATTGCTCAACAGCGCCAAGGGGCCACTGAAGATCAACGGTCAGCCTCCTGTTCCGCCGCCGGACATCCCGGAGGAGCGGCTACACCTGCCGCCGATCCCGACGGCTCCGGACACCGGCGGGGGCGGCACGTCGTCGGCCGGTTCGTCGAGCGGATCAACCAGCCAACGGCAGGGCAGCGAACATCTTCCGGGGCAACAGCCCGCCCCGGCCACGCAGCCGGCCGCACCCGCCCCGCAACAGCCCGCCCCGGCCACGCAGCCGGCCGCACCCGCCCCGCAGCAGCCCGCGCCGGCCCCCGAAGCACCGCCCCCGGCTCCCGAGGCGCCGCCACCATTACCGCCACCGCCACCTCCTGCACCGGAACCCCCGCCGCCGCCACCGCCACCCGCACCGGGGGCATAGCCAGGTGGCCGTGCGGATGGATCCGCAACGGTTCGACGAACTGGTGTCCGACGCGCTCGACCTGATCCCGCCAGAGCTGGCTGCCGTCATGGACAACGTGGTCGTGCTGGTCGCCGACCGTCACCCCGATGACGACGACCTGCTCGGGCTGTATGAGGGCGTGGCGTTAACCGAACGCGATTCCCACTACGCCGGATCGCTGCCGGACACCATCACGATCTACCGCGACGCGCTGCTGGACCTCTGCGACTGCGACGAGCAGGTCGTCGAGGAGGTGAAGATCACCGTGATGCACGAGATCGCCCACCATTTCGGCATCGACGACGACCGGTTGCACGAACTCGGCTGGGCCTAGCCAACTAGCCGGGCAATTAACCCCCGATTGGCTGTAATCCCCGATTGGCTGGGCGCGGCATCGCGGAACTGTCCGCGGACAGTGCTAAGAACGGCCCATGAGCCGCGCCGGCGACGATGCAGAGCGAAGCGATGAGGAGGAGTGGCGCAGATGAGCCGCGCCGGCGACGATGCAGAGCGAAGCGATGAGGAGGAGTGGCGCAGATGAGCACAGGCTGTCGCGAGTGCCGAGCAGGCTTGGACCACTGCCACGGCACGATCATTCGCCATTGGCTGCACCGGTCGGAGTGCACCGAAGAGGGATGCACCAGCCCGGAGCTGATGCCGCACGCGTTCGTCGTCGACTGTGACGCGGTCGGCTGCGACTGCGTGCACGTGGACGCGCCGTCGGCTCTGGCGATCTGAATCGCTCCGCCGGCGGGAGGGTCAGCCCATCGGGTCAGCGCCCGACTCCACCGCCGGCGCGGCGTCCGGTGCCGGGTAGAACGGCGGCGTCAGGGTTCCCCACTGCACACAGCTCCAGCGCCCGTCGGTGACCGGTGTCAGCACCACCGCCTCGGTGTTGGCGAGATGATGATCGAGCACGAAGCTGCTCTCGACTCCGGCCAAAACGGCCGCCGTCAGCCGGATCGCCGCCCCATGGCTGACGACGACGATGTCGCCGGTCCAGTCGTCGTCGTCGAGATAGCGGGTCCGTAGGATGGTCAACACCGGCAGGTAGCGGTCCAGCACCTGGTTGGCGGTCTCCCCGCCGGGCAGCGGCACATCCCGCTCGCCCTCGTGCCAGCGCTGGTAGATGGCGTCGAACTCGGCGACGGCGGCATCGTCGTTGCGATTTTCCAGATCGCCGACCTGCACCTCGTGGATACCGACGACCTCGCTGGCCGGCACGTCCACCTCGGCGCTGATCTCCACCGCGGTCTGTGCCGCGCGGGTGGCCACCGAATGCAGCAACAGCCCGGGCCGCGACGTCAGATCCCGCGCGAAAGCCCGCGCCTGGTCACGGCCCAACGGCGTCAGCTCCGACCCCGGCGGGCGGGTGTCCAACCGGCGATCGACGTTGCCGAAGGACTGACCGTGCCGCACCAACACCAACCGACCGCTCATCGTGCCGGCCCCCCGCCAGCCGAGCCGTCACGCAGCCCGGCCAGCCAGCGCGTCGCCTCGTCCAGCTGCGGCGGCGGCGCGCCGGCAACCACTCCCGTCGGCCAAGAACCCAGATAACGCACGTCGTTACAACGCCGGTGCAGCGCCTTCAGTGCCTCGGCGACCGCGTCGTCGTCGACGTGGCCCACGCAGTCCACGAAGAACACGTAGGTACCCAATTCAATTCGGGTGGGCCGGGATTCGATCCGGGTCAAGTCGATACCGCGCATTCCGAACTCGGCGAGCGCCGACACCAGCGCGCTTGGCGCATGGTCGATCCGCAGCACCACCGACGTCCGATCGGCGCCGGTACGAGCCGGCGGCGGCCCCGGTCGACCTACCAGCACAAAGCGGGTGCGGGCATTGGCTTCGTCGACCACGCCATCGGCCAGCGTCGACAAACCGCGCTGGGTGGCGGCCAGCGGAGAACTCACCGCGGCGTCGACGTACCCATCGGCGACTTGCTGCGCGGCGTCGGCATTGGAGTTGGCCGGGCACAGTTCGGCAGCGGGCAGATGAGCGGCCAGCCACCGCCGCACCTGTGCCGCGGCCACCGGGAAGGCGGCCAGCGTGCGCACGTCGGCGGCCGTGCGACCCGGCTTGACGGCAATGCTGAAGGCCACGTCCAGCGTCAGCTCGGCGAACCCTTGCAGCGGGGTCCCGATCGCCAGGCTGTCCAGCGTGGGCATGACCGAACCGTCGATCGAGTTCTCGATCGGCACACAGGCGAAATCGGCCGTACCGTCGCGGACCGCCTCAAGCGCAGCCGGTGTGCTGTCAACCGGCATCAGCTGCCCGGCGCCCGGGCTGTGCTGCGGAACCAGGCCGGCGTCCAGCATCTGCAGTAGCGCCGCTTCGGTGAAGGTCCCCGAGGGACCGAGATAGGCGATGCTGGCCACGATCAAAACCCTATCGGGTCGTACGTCTTGCGCCGTCCGATCGTCTCTAGTTAAGTTAGGCTTACCTCACTTGATTTCCCACACGAGCCAGGACGGTTAACGATGACACTTGCCGACTGCCCGGCGCCCTCGACGGCCGAGCGGATCCGTAGCACCTGCGTCCGGGCTGGTGGAGCGCTACTTGCGGTCGAACGTGCCGAGCCGCTCACCAGCCCCCTGCACCACCTGCTCGGCGACGGTTCCTTTGCCGTCGCTGTTCCGGTCGGGGGTGCGGTGGCCGCGCAGTTGGGCGAGTGCGACGCCGCGGGAGCACAGGCCGTGCTGGAGCTGGCCGACTACGCGCCGTTGCCGTTGCGCGAACCTGTGCGCTCGCTGGTGTGGATCAGCGGGCGGCTGCACCAGGTGTCGCCGTCGGCGGTGCACGGAATGCTCGACCAGATCGCCGCCGCGCACCCGCTTCCCGCACTGCTGCAGGTGCAGATGCCCGGGTCCGCCCCGGTGGTTGATAGGTGCGCCGAGGACACCCGCTACCTGCTGGCTCGGCTGGAGATCGAGTCGGTGGTGGTGACCGACGCCACCGGCGCCGAGGCCGTCGACACCGAGGTCCTGCTGGCCGCACGCCCCGACCCGTTCTGCACATTTGAATCGTGCTGGATCAGGCACCTGGACACGGCTCATCGAGACGTGGTCGCGCGGCTGGCCGCCCGACTGCCGGCGTGGCTGCGGCGCGGAGACGTCCGCCCGCTGGGGGTTGACCGCTACGGCGTGCGGCTACGGGTCGAGACCGCCGACGGCGACCGCGACGTCCGGCTGCCGTTCCGCAAGCCCGTTGACGACGTCACCGGCCTCAGCCAAGCCATCCGGGTGCTGATGGGCTGCCCCTTCGGCCAGGGTGTCAGCGGCCTTCGGCTGCGACGGGACTGAGCAGCAGTCCATCGCAGTGCCGGTTACCGTGTCGGGGTGGTTGCGCCCCCAAGTGACGCCGACGGTCAGCTAACAGAACGCCGGGCGCTGCGCGTCGAGCTCGCGATCGTGCTGAGCGTGACGTTCGGTCTCAGTGCCGTCACCGCGCTGCTGCAGCTCGCCGACTCGGTCCTGCGCAACCTGAGCGCCCAGCGGATCCCACTCAACCCGAGGCGTTCCTACTTCGACTTGATCGACCTCGGCCTGAATGCGACCGACGTCGCGCAATTGATTGCCTGGGGTGGGCTTGGCCTGTACCTGCTGTGGCGCAGTGGACTAAGCCCCGCCCGGATCGGGCTGGCACGCTTGCAGTGGCGCCCCGACCTGGCCGGCGGCGTCGGCCTGGCCGCCTTGATCGGTTTGCCCGGGCTTGGGCTCTACCTCGCGGCGCGGGCATTGCGGATCAACGCCTCGGTCATCCCGTCCGGCTTGAGCGACACCTGGTGGCGGATCCCGATGCTGGTGCTGGTCGCCTTCGCCGACGGCTGGGCCGAAGAGATCATCGTCGTCGGTTATCTGCTCACCCGGCTGGGCCAGCTGGGCGTCGGCGCCCGCGCGGCGCTGGTGTGCTCGAGCCTGCTGCGCGGCACGTATCACCTCTACCAAGGCTTCGGCGCCGGGCTGGGCAACGTCGCGATGGGCCTGGTGTTCGGGTATGCCTGGCAGCGCACCGGCCGGCTGTGGCCGCTGGTGATCGCCCACGGGCTCATCGACACCGTGACGTTCGTGGGGTATGCCCTGCTGGCCGGCCACCTACGATGGCTGCACTGACGGTGCCGTCCAATCACATGAACGACGACCGTGCACCGAGGCGGCGCGCAGGACGCCCGGAGCCTTCGCAGGTCATTCGCCGCGACACCGGCGACCCGCCGCCGAGTACGCCCCGACGACCCCCGCCGCCCGCGCGACCTGACAAGCTGCGGCCGCGGCGCAAACGTGCTTGGGGCCAAGTCATTTCACTGAGCCTGGTGATCGCCGTGCTGTTGCTCAGCGCCGGCATCCTGGGCGGCACGCTGTGGCTGGAGACGGCGATCCACCGCCAGGCTGTGCTGGCGGACTATCCGGGGCGTCCGGCATCCGGGCACGGCACCACCTGGTTGCTGGTCGGCTCGGACAGCCGTCAAGGCCTCACCGTCGAGCAGCAGCAGGCACTGGCGACCGGCGGCGACACCGGCAATGGCCGAACCGACACCATATTGCTGGTGCACGTGCCTGCGTTCGGGTCAGGCACACCCACGACGATGGTGTCCATCCCCCGCGACTCCTTTGTGCCGATCCCCGGGTACGGCCGCGACAAGATCAACGCGGCCTTTGCGATGGGTGGCGCGCCGTTACTGGCGCAGACGGTCGAGCAAGCCACCGGTCTTCGGCTCGACCACTACGGCGAGGTCGGGTTCAGCGGGTTCGCTGTCCTGGTCGACGCCCTTGGCGGAGTCACCGTCTGCCCAACCGCGCCGATCGACGATCCACTGGCCGGCATCGACCTACCCGCCGGATGCCAGAAGCTGGACGGCCGCGACGCGCTCGGCTACGTACGCACCCGGGCCACCCCGCGTGCCGACTTGGATCGCATGGTCAACCAGCGGCGATTCATGTCGGCACTGTTGCACCGAGCGGCGAGTCCGGCGGTGTGGCTCGACCCGTGGCGGTGGTATTCGGTGCCGCATGCCGCGCTCGACGCGTTGACCGTGGATCACGGCGATCACATCTGGGACCTGGCCCGGCTGGGCTGGGCGCTGCGCGGATCGACGACCACGTTGACCGTGCCGATCGGCGAGTTCATGGCCAACAATGCCGGTTCGGTGGTGGTATGGGATCACGAGAAGGCCGCCGCGTTGTTCGACGCACTGGCGGCTGACGAGCCGGTACCGCCTGCCGTCCTCGGCGAACAACCATAGGCCGACTATTAGCCGCAGCCAAGCGAAAAATATCGCTTTTTCAGAAACGTCCGGAATGGCGCGATTTAATTATTCAACATAGCCTTGCTTTACTTAGGCAAAGCTGGCCTGAGTAAGCATTACCTTGGATGACAATGCCGTTTGACCTGCGGTAGCCTTGCGTACATGAACGATCGCGATATCCATAAAACAAAGTTCCACGCATTATTGCAGGAGCAGGTCTATCACGAATTTACCAACGCCCAGCAGTACATCGCGATGGCCGTTTATTTCGACGGCGCCGACCTGCGTCAACTGGCGAAGCACTTTTACACCCAGGCCGTCGAGGAACGTAACCACGCGATGATGCAGGTGCAGTATCTGCTCGACCGCGACGTGCGAGTCGACATCCCGGGGGTGGACGGGGTGCGCAATCAATTCGACACTGCGCGCGACGCGCTGGCACTGGCGCTGGATCAGGAAAAGACCGTCACCGAACAGGTCAGCCGGTTGGCCGCCGCCGCCCGCGACGAGGGTGACTACCTCGGCGAACAGTTCATGCAGTGGTTCCTCAAGGAGCAGGTCGAGGAAGTCGCGCTGATGACCTCGCTGGTGCGGGTCGCCGAACGCGCCGGCGCGAACTTGTTCGATTTGGAGAATTTCGTCGCACGGGAAATCGACTCGCCGCGCAGTGTGTCCGACGCGCCGGCTGCTGCCGGGGGCCGACTCTGACTAGTGATAGTCGGCGCCGGTCGGGCCGTCCTCCAGCCACGCCTTGACGCGGCCAGGGTAGTTGGTGGCCAACCAAGCCACCCCGACGTCCCGGCAGAACTTGACGTCCTCGTAGTCGTCGGGGGTCCAGCAGTACAGCGCGCGGCCCTGGGCCGCCGCACGGTCGACGAGCTCGGGGTGTTCCCGCAGGGTGGCGATTGCCGGCCCGACGGCGGTGGCCCCGACCGTGGTGGCCGCGCTGCTGCTGAGGTATCGATGACTTCGGCCGAGCAGCACCGTTGGCAGCAGCGGCGCCGCCCGTCGGACCCGCCATAACGCGGCCGCGGAAAACGACATCACCACGGCGCGGGATCGGTCTGCGGATGCGGGTGCGGCGATGCCGAAGCGATGCAGCAGCGCCAACACCTTGCTTTCCACCAGCGCGCCGTACCGGACGGGGTGCTTGGTCTCGATGAAGATCTTCACCGGCCGCTTCCAGTCCAGCACCAACGCGACGAGGGCGTCCAACGTCAACAGGCTGGTGTCACCGTGGGTGCCGTCGGCGCGCCAACTGCCATGCCACGACCCGTATTCCAGCTCGCGAAGCTCGGCCAGCGTCATCGTGCTGACCAGCCCGGCGCCGGTCGATGTCCGGTCGAGCCGGCGGTCGTGCACGCAGACCACGTGGCCGTCGCGGGTGAGGCGGACATCGCATTCCACACCGTCGGCGCCCTCCCTGAGGGCGAGATCGTATGCGGCCAAAGTGTGTTCCGGCCGGGAGGCCGACGCGCCGCGATGGGCTACCACGAACGGGTGCCGAGAGACCATCTCATCGGCCCGTGTCATGCCACTATGCTGCCGGTTCGTCCGCCGTCAACTCAACCGCTGCAGTGGATCCCGGCGAGCCGTCTCCATCGTCAGCGACCACCACCCAGCGGTGGGCGGGCCGTTGGACCGGCTTGCGCTCGAATCCCTCGAAAACCCTCGCGGTCGCCAGCACCGCGGCCAATGCCAGCAGGTAGGCGACGATGATGGCCACCGTGTTGTTGGCGACGCCCTGGGCGTCTTGCGCCCCGCTGGTCACCGAGGCGAAGACCGAAGTCACGGTGCTGAGCAGCCACATCAGCCACCATCCCCAGATCACCCCGCGCAACCGGGCGTAGTGGTCCTCGGTTTTCGCCAGCTCAATGACATAGACCAGCGCCCACACCGCGGCGAGCAGGGGCAGACAACAGAGCGCAACGCAGCTGGCCATCAGTGCCCAGCTGGGCGAATGACCGGACGTTGCCAGGACCACGGCGAAGATGATGGCCAGCACCATCGCGGCCGACGGCGGCAGCAGGGTGCCGACCCACAGCGCCCACCGCGGACGGGATTCCGACCCGCCCCAATGGGCGAACGCGGCGGCGCGGCGCGCGATCAACCATCGCGTGAGTATCACGGCGCAGGTGATCACCGCCGCGATCGCGGCCAGGCTGGCCAGGACACTCAGCAGGGCCGCCGAGTCAGCCACCAGCCAGTTCAGCAAGGTGTTGCGGTTGATGATCAGCAACAGATAACGCACCAGATGCACCAGCGCCGCCGCGCCCAGCGCCACCGCGGTCACGAAAAACGCTGTGCGCACTCGGGCCGCCGGCGGCGCTCGCCGCACAGCCCGATCCTGCCCGACGCTGTCCGGGTCGACGCGGTCCTGCAGGCCCCAACGCGGTATCGCGGTGTATCGCGGGGTCGGCCCCAGCGGCCGCCGACGACGACGGGGCGGCGGGGGCGGGCCGGGACGCACCGCGATCCATCGATAGCCAAGTGGTAGCCGCGGCGGCGTCCGCGGGCCGTCGGCCCAGCGGGGATCCGCACCAGTGGTCGACGGCGCCAGCAGCGTCCCTTGGCAGCGCGGACACCACACACGCTGCCGATCACGGACATTCCAGCGTGTGCCGCACTGGGAGCACACTTGGATCACCGCATCAGCCTAGCGTGGCAATCAGCGCTAGCCGGGCGACGATGCCCGCCGTGGGAACGGCGGTGCGACCCGGTCAGATGCTGCCGGGGCCGCCATCGTCGGTGACCACCGGGCGTCCGGCGTTGGCCCACGCCAGCATCCCGCCGCTGACGTTGACGGGTTCATAGCCGTTGCCGGCAAGAAACTGCGCAACCCGCGCAGAGCGCCCTCCGGCTTTGCAGATGACGTACAACGTCGCCGTCGGATCGATCTCGCCGAGCCGGGTCGCCACCTCGCCCATCGGGATGTGCTGGGCGCCCGCCGCGTGACCACGGCTCCACTCGTCGTCCTCTCGCACATCCAGCAACACCGCCGCCGGCCCGAATTCGGCGGGCAGGTCGGCGATGTCTGTCTGCGCGACCGCCGGTTCACCGTCCATGGGGTTGATCTTGGCATGCGGGGGCCGCCCGCGGGGAAGCCGGCATCCAGCTACCACCGGGTATCCACAGTTTCCACAGGTTTATCCACAGACGGCTGCGGCGCCCGTTTTGCATTGACGCGCGGTCAATACCGGGTCCTGGACCGCCAGCTGTGGATAACCCACGGCTGATTCCGGGTCGCGATCGACAGCCCGGCCCGGTGCTTAGCGAATCCTTAGCCAACCTCATGGCATCCACGGGCCCTCCCCCGTATGGGGGATGTCACAGCGGACACGCCGACGGCGGCCGCTGGCACGTGGCGCCCCGACACCGTCAGTCGCCCCCGCGCGCAGCGAAGTCGGCCGGCAACAAGATGCTGGTCAGCGGGCCGCGATCGGCTCAATTTTCCAGGCGGTACATAAGAGGTTATGATCGCGATCACTGAGATCTTTTGTGACTCATCTCACTGGGGGAGAGTTGGACGTGCAGGTCGGGACCATCCGATGACAACGCAACCGATCAGACCGCAGTCCGCGGCATCGTCGTCGCACTGGTATGCGACTTCGGCGACGTGCAATCGCTCCTACTTGCTCGCCGGTTTACGCGCCGGCCTGATCGCGCTGGTTTTGCTCGCGATCCTCGCAGTCATCATTTGGTTCTGAAGTCACGCCGCTGGGTATTCGGGGCATCGCACTCGTTCTTGCGGTGCGCGCGGTGATGGAGCAGGGTTGATTACGCCAAAGCCGCCGCGCCGCTAACAGCCTGCGAGTGGAGCGTCAGAAGTAGATCGGCAACGATCATCGAAGGAAGGAATCCCGTGGCTGAATACACTTTGCCCGATCTTGACTGGGACTACAGCGCGCTGGAGCCGCACATCTCAGGTGAGATCAACGAAGTTCACCACAGCAAGCACCACGCCGCATACGTCAAAGGCGTCAACGACGCTGTCGCCAAACTCGAAGAAGCGCGCGCCAAGGATGACCACTCCGCGATCTTCCTGAACGAGAAGAATCTGGCGTTCCATTTGGGTGGGCACGTCAACCATTCCATCTGGTGGAAGAACCTCTCGCCGGACGGTGGCGACAAGCCGAGCGGCGACTTGGCTTCGGCCATCGATGAGACATTCGGGTCGTTCGACAAATTCCGCGCGCAGTTCAGCGCGGCCGCCAACGGACTGCAGGGATCCGGCTGGGCAGTGCTTGGCTACGACACCCTGGGACACAAACTGCTCACCTTCCAGCTCTATGACCAGCAGGCCAACGTCCCACTGGGCATCATCCCGCTGCTCCAAGTCGACATGTGGGAGCACGCCTTCTACCTGCAGTACAAAAACGTCAAGGCCGACTACGTCAAGGCGTTCTGGAATGTCGTCAACTGGGCAGACGTCGAGAAGCGCTATGCGGCTGCGACCTCCAAGACTAAGGGGCTCATATTCGGCTGACTCCAGTTGAATTCGCCTGTTCGGGGCGTCGCGCCATTCGCGCGGCGCCCCGAACGCCATTTCGGCCCTGTTTCTTTTTCTGCTTTGTCGCGGTTGCTTGCTCGTGTCAGCTTGCGGGTATTCCGAAGCTGTCGCATGCTGATCTGATCGACCCACCGGCGTATCGCTGGGTACCCGAACCGAAGTGTGGCGGAGGGCGAAATGGAAACTGGGTCAGGCCGGGCCATCGAGGTGGCCCCCTTCCATTCCCGTGGCGCCCTGAAAGGGTTCGTGATTTCCGGGCGGTGGCCCGACTCGACCAAGGAGTGGGCACAACTGTTGATGGTTGCGGTCAGAGTGGCGTCGCTGCCTGGATTACTCAACACCACAACGGTATTCGGCGCTCGCGAGGAACTGCCGGATGCTCCTGCGCCGGGCACGGTCGGCCTGGTGCTGGCGGAGGGCCCGGTTGTTGGCGAATCCGCAATTCAGCCAGGCTATTTCGCTGATCATCAGCCGCCCGCGCTGTTGATGCTGCATCCGCCCTCGGAGACCACACCGTCGTTGCCTGAATGCAACGGTGCAGCGTCGGGATGCGTACTGCTGCCCGGCCTGCCGTATTTGGGGCTGGAGCATCGCGCGGCCTGGGTGGAGGCAGAAGCCGACGGCACGATCACCTCGATGGTCAGCCGCGTCGGAGTCGACCCGATCAGCCATCCCGACACAGCAATCTTGGCGATGCTGCTTGCCGCTTAAGGATTTCGACGACGCGCGCCGGCGCCGTGGTCGGGCGAATCCACGTCGGCTGAGTCACTGCCCCTGTCGACCCTAATCGAGACGAGCCGATCAACGCACGACGAATAGCGGCGCGGGCCGTGCTGGCGAAACCACGCTCGCAGGCAGCGCACGGTGCACGACAGCAAATCGGCTTTTCGCCGCGACGCTGGGACACGCCGGTTGCCGCGGCGGCGGATGCGCTCGACCGACGAGCCCTCCCGCCGCCGTCGCTCGGCGTCGGGGCGACGAGGCGTCACACAATTCCCTTGGAACATCTTGTGTATTCGCTGCATAACGCGCTCGGCGCGCCGCGGCGGCGTCGCCGACGACTACTGCAACCGCCGGCAGCAATTCTCTCCAAGTTTGCACTTGGTTGCGGCCATAACTGTCGCTACGATGATCAGCAAATACCTGGATGGAGCTATTCGATCTACCAACCCGGTGGAGGTCATATCGATGAGCACGACGTTTTCCGCCCGCCTGAACCGCCTGTTCGACACGGTTTACCCGCCCGGACGCGGGCCGCATACCTCCGCTGAGGTGATCGCGGCGCTTAAGTCGGAGGGCATCACAATGTCGGCTCCGTATTTGTCGCAGCTACGCTCTGGCAACCGCACCAACCCGTCGTCGGCAACCATGGCCGCCCTGGCAAACTTCTTCCGCATCAGGCCCGCCTACTTCACCGACGACGACTACTACGAGAAGCTCGACAAAGAGTTGTCGTGGCTGCTGACCATGCGTGACGAGGGAGTTCGACGAATCGCGATTCGCGCCAGCGGGTTGTCGCCGGAGGCGCAGCAGGACCTTGTGCATCGCGTCGACGAACTGCGCCGCAAGGAACACCTGGACGCATAGCCCGGCGATGTCGCGGACGGTCCTGACGACAGGTGCCCCGGCTGGTCCGGGTTAGGGTTGGCCCATCGATGGCGCATAGGCACCTCGATAGTCGACGAGATTCCGGGGAGGCGGCCGCGAATGGGCCTGTTCGGCAGGCGAAAAACCCGCGCGACGCGTCGTGCCGAGGCCCGTGCGATCAAAGCCCGGGCCAAACTTGAGGCGAAGCTGTCGGCGAAAAACGAGGTTCGTCGGTTCAAGGCCGCGCAGCGGGCCGAGACAAAGGCACTCCGGGACCAGTTGAAGGCGCAGCGGGACAGCGACCAAACAGCGTTGAAGGTTGCCGAGACCAAGCTGAAGGCGGTGCGCGAGGGCAAATTGCTGTCACCGACACGGATTCGCCGACTGCTGACGATATCTCGGCTGCTCGCTCCGATTGTGGTGCCCTTGGCCTACCGGGTCGCCATCGCCGCCCGCGGGCTGATTGACCAGCGGCGCGCCGACCACCTCGGGGTGCCACTGGCCCAGATCGGCCAGTTCTCCGGGCACGGCGGTCGGTTGTCGGCGCGCATAGCCGGCGCCGAGCAATCGTTGCGGACGGTGCAGGAAAAGAAGCCCAAGGATGCCGAGACCAAGCAATTCGTGACCGCCATTTCCGAACGGCTCACCGACCTGGCGGCGGCTATCACCGCTGCGGAAAACATGCCCGCCACGCGCCGCCGCGCCGCGCACGCCGCGATTTCCAGACAACTCGATGAGATCGACGCCGACCTGATGGCGCGGCTCGGATTGACCTGAAGTCGCGGTCACCGGTCGACGCGACATGATCCCCGACCCTTCGAGACAGGAACAGTAACCCGATGGCATGCACTCGCAGGTTCGTTCGGCGAGCCCTGATCGGAGCCGCCGCGGGCTCCGCTCTCTACCTGGGGTCGACCGCCGGGATCACGACGGCGTCGGCGCACGTCCAGGCCAGCAGCAACGACGCTGTGCGCGGCAGCACGGCGCTGGTCACCTTCCAGGTGCCCAACGAGTCCACGACCGGCGCGGCCACCACCAAGCTCACCCTCGACCTGACCAATGTCGCTGCGGTACAGACCGAAGCCAAGCCCGGGTGGACGACCAAACTCGACCGCGATTCCGCGTCGCGCACGGTCCGCTCGGTGACCTGGACAGCTGCCCCGGACGGCGGAATTCCGGTCGATGAATTCGGGGTGTTCCGGATATCGGTGAAGCTTCCCGACACCGACTCGGTCAGCTTCCCGGCTACCCAGACCTACGCCGACGGGGCGGTGGTCAAGTGGGATCAACCGACGGCGCCCGGCGGGGCTGAGCCGGAACATCCAGCGCCAACGCTGGCCCTGGCCGCGGGACCGACGCCGCAGCCCACCCAGCACATGATCCCGACCAGCTCGGCACCGCCGACCGCGACGGCCGCGCCGCCGGCACAACAGCCCCGGGCACCGGCTGACAACATCGCCCGGGTGCTCGGTGGGGCCGCCCTACTCGTCGGCGCCCTGGGTATCGGTGTCGCGCTGGTCGTGCGGCGGACATGAGCCGACGGGCACGCCTGGTCGCGGCGACTCTGCTGCTGCTGGCGGTCCCTTTCGCCATCACCTTGGCCGCCGGCGCCGCCAGCGCCCACGCCGCCCGAGTGTCGACCGACCCCGCCGAGCACGCCGCCGTCAGCACCGCTCCGGTCCAGGTCAGCGCGACCTTCAACGAGGACCTGCAAACCACATTCGCGGCGATGACGGTTGTCGGTCCGGATGGCAACCTCTGGACCGCCGGACCGCCGCAGGTGCACGGCGCAGTCGTCAGCGTTGGCGTGCGGCCACTGGGGCCGACCGGCAATTACACGGTCAACTACCGGGTGACGTCGGCAGACGGGCATGTGGTATCCGGTTCGTGGTCGTTTCGGCTGACGACACCTGGCACCGGCACACCCGGCCCGGCGGCGCAGTCCTCGGACATCACGACCGGCGACATCCCGGTTTGGCCGTTCGTCGCCGGAGCAGTGGCGCTGGTTGCCGGCGCGGCACTGTGGGCGGCGCGGAACAGATCCTGACCGTCACCCTCACGAGCTGAATCGTCGCCGGGGTAGAGCCGGATTGTCCGCCGCCGCAGCCCTGGCATGATGTATTCGACTGCTGGTGTACCGGGCCGGTGTACGCGACGAGAAACTGCAAAGGAGCAGCCGCATGGCAGACCCGCAGGATCGACCGGACAACGCACCCGACCCCGCGCCCCAACCACCGCCCCCCGCGCCACCGACACCACCCGCCGACACGGCACCGCCGGAGCCTGCCGCGCAGGCACCGACGAACGAGCCTGCGGAAGCATCGTCGCCACCCGCCAAGGCACCGGATAAGCCAGCGAAGGCGACCCCTGCGAAAAAGGCACCCGCCAAAGCCGCAAAGAAAGCCGGGCCAGCAAACACGGCCAAAAAGAGCCAGCAGGCGGACGCCAAGAAGGCAGCAGCTAAAAAAGCACCCGCGAAGAAAACACCCGCCAAAAAAGCGCCCGTGAAGAAGGCGCCCGCCAAAAAAGCGCAATCCGGCGCAGCCAAACCAAAAAGCCAGGTCCCCGCGCCACCGCGGATTGACACCAACGCCCAGCTTGCCGAAGCAGCCAAGGCTGCTGCAGCACAAGCGAAGTCAACTGTGGACGCGGCCAGCAACCCGGTGCCCGCGCAGCCAGGCCCGTCACCGGCCGGTCGGTCTCCAGTGCCGCTGGCGGTGGCGATCGCGATCAGCCTGCTGGCGTTGCTGCTGGTGCGCCAACTCCGTCAACGGGGCGAGTCGCGATGACTAGCGTGGCCCGGTGACGGTGATATTCCGGCCCACGGCTGACCTGGTCGACGACATCGGGCCCGACGTCCGCAGCTGCGACGTCCAATTCCGCCAGTTCGGCGCGCGAGCGCAATTCGCCGGGCCGATCAGCACGGTGCGCTGCGTCGAAGACAATGCCCTACTGAAGTCGGTGCTGTCGGCGCCCGGCGACGGCGGTGTGCTGGTGATCGACGGCGGCGGCTCGTTGCACACCGCGCTGGTCGGCGACCTCATCGCTGAGTTGGCCCGTTCCAACGACTGGGCCGGGCTGATCGTGCACGGTGCCGTTCGGGATGCCCCGTCCCTGCGTGACATCGACCTCGGCATCAAGGCGCTCGGTACCAACCCGCGCAAGAGCGGGAAGACCGGCGCCGGCGAGCGAGACGTCACGGTCAGCTTCGGCGGGGTGGAATTCGTCCCGGGCGACATCGCCTACAGCGACGATGACGGGATTGTCGTCGTCGCGGCGGCCGCTACCAGCTAAACCGGCAGCGCGGCAGGCTTTTTGGCGAAGTGCAGCGCCTCGTCATCGACCCGGCCCCGCCGGATCAGGCGCACGTCCAGCAGGTAGTTCTGCTTGAGCCGCCATGGGGTGACCGAACCGGCCTTTGGCAGGTAGTCCAAGGCCCGCAGTACGTATCCGGGTGTGAAGTCCATCAGCGGACGCTCGTCCACCGAGTCCCCGGGATGTTGCGGCACAACGGTGTCGTAGCCGTGCGAGTCCATGTAATTGAGTACCCGGCAGACGAACTCGGACACCAGGTCGGCCTTGAGTGTCCAGGAGGCGTTGGTGTAGCCGATGGTGAATGCCATATTCGGCATGTCGGTCAGCATCATGCCTTTGTAGGCCATCGTGTCGGTGAGCTCGACCGGCATACCGTTACGCCGGATTTCGGCGCCGCCGAACAGCTGCAGGTTCAAACCCGTTGCGGTGATGATGATGTCGGCCTGCAGCTCGTGACCGGAGTTGAGCTTGATCCCGGTTTTGGTGAACCGGTCGATGGTGTCGGTGACGACGTCAGCGTTGCCGTGCCGGATGGTCCGGAACAGATCGCCGTCGGGCGCCAGGCACAGCCGCTGGTCCCACACGTTGTAGCTCGGTCCGAAGTGCTTCTCCACGTCGTACCCCTCAGGTAGACGCCGCTTGGCCATCGTCAGCAGGGTCTTGCGCATGTAGGCGGGGAATTTCCGGGCAAGCTGGTACTGCGCCGTGCTGAAACCGATTGCCTTCCAGCGGTTCACGACGTGGGCGGCACGTGCCGGCAGCAGCCGGTTTGCCCGCTCAGCGACCGGGTCCACCTGGGGCAGCGACCCGATATAGGTCGGCGAGCGCTGCAGCATGGTCACGTGGCCTGCGCCGGAGTTCACCAACGCCGGGATCAGCGTCACCGCGGTGGCGCCGGAGCCGATGACGACGATCTTCTTGCCCGCGTAGTCGAGGTCCTCCGGCCAGTGCTGCGGATGGATGATCGTGCCCTGAAAGTCTTCCGCGCCTTCGAACGTCGGCGAGTAACCCTCGTCGTAGTTGTAATAACCGCTGCAGGCGAACAAGAACTTGCAGCTGATCTCTTCCTGCCGGCCGTCGTTGTCCACGGTGACGGTCCATCGATTGTCGGCGTCGGACCATTCGGCGGCCACTACCTGGTGGCGGTAACGGATGTGCCGGTCGATGCCGTTCTCCGCAGCGGCCTCCTTGATGTAAGACTTGATCGACGCGCCGTCGGCGATCGCTGTCGCCGACTCCCACGGCTTGAACCGGAATCCCAGGGTGAACATGTCCGAGTCGGAGCGAATTCCCGGGTAGCGAAACAAGTCCCAGGTACCGCCGAGATCGTCGCGGCGCTCCAGAACCGCGTAGCTCTTGGACGGGCACCGGTCCTGCAGGTGCCAAGCCGCGCTGATGCCGGAGATGCCGGCGCCGACGATCACGACGTCGAGGTGTTCAGTCATGGCGACACGCTATCAACACCGCGTTGAGTGCGTCAACACCCTGTCGAATTTCTCAACACCGTGTAAAGTAGCGGTCGTGACTGCCGCCAGCTCCACCCGCAGCTCGAGGGGGCGTCGCTCGGCGCGCCCGTCAGGCGACGACCGTGAGCTCGCCATCCTGACCACCGCCGAACGGCTGCTGGAACAGCGTCCGCTCGCCGACATCTCCGTCGATGACCTTGCCAAAGGCGCAGGCCTGTCCCGTCCGACGTTCTACTTCTACTTCCCGTCCAAGGACGCCGTCATGCTCACCTTGTTCGAGCGGGTGATCGTCGAAGCCGACTCCGCGCTGGAAAGCATGGTCGCCAACCCGCCGACCGACCTGAAAGCGCTGTGGCGCATCGGCATCAACGTCTTTGTCGAGACATTCGGTTCGCACCGCGCCGTCTCACTTGCCGCCGAGTCCGCGCGCACAAACAAGGACCTCCGTGAACTGTGGTCACGGTTCATGCAGAAGTGGGTCGGCCACATCGCCACCCTGATCGAGGCCGAGCGCTCCCGCGGCGTGGCACCGGTGACGCTGCCGGCCCATGAACTGTCGGCGGCGCTGAACCTGCTCAACGAGAAGGTGATGCTGACCTCCTTCGCCGGCGAGCGCCCGTCCGTACCCCGGGAGCGGCTGCTCGAGACGTTGGTGCACATCTGGGTGACCAGCATCTACGGCGAACAAGTCTGATCCGTCACCCCTTGATGCGAACATGTGTTCGTGTCGATAGAAGCATCGATTCTGCACGCGGACCTCGACTCGTTCTACGCGTCCGTCGAGCAGCGCGACGACCCGGCGCTGCGCGGTCGGCCGGTGATCGTCGGCGGCGGCGTGGTGCTGGCGGCCAGCTACGAAGCCAAGGCCTACGGCGTGCGCACCGCGATGGGCGGCCTCCAGGCGCGGCGGCTGTGCCCGCACGCCGCGGTGGTGCCGCCCAGGATGGCCGCCTACACGCGGGCCAGTGACGCGGTATTCGAGGTCTTCCGCGACACCTCACCACTGGTGGAGACGATTTCGGTGGACGAGGCGTTCCTGGACGTCGGCGGGCTGCGACGCGTCTCCGGCGCTCCTGTGCAGATCGCGGCCCGGCTGCGCAGCGAGGTCCGCGACCGCGTCGGGCTGCCCATCACAGTCGGGATCGCGCGGACGAAATTCCTCGCCAAGGTGGCCAGCCAAGAAGCCAAACCGGATGGCTTGCTGCTGGTTCCGCCCGGGCGAGAGCTCGCTTTCCTGCATCCGCTCCCGGTGCGCCGGTTGTGGGGCGTCGGTGCGATAACCGCCGACAAGCTGCACGCGCACGGTATCGAAACGGTCGCCGACGTCGCCGAGCTCAGCGAGTCGATGCTGGCCTCGCTGGTGGGCGGGGCGATGGGCGGCCGGTTGTACGCGCTGTCCCGCAATGTCGATCCTCGTCGGGTCTCGACGGGGGTTCGAAGGCGTTCGGTGGGAGCGCAGCGGGCCCTTGGGCGCGCCGGCAACACCATGTCACCCGCCGACATCGACGCGGTGGTGATCGGCCTGATCGACCGGATAGCGACGCGCATGCGCGCCGCCGGACGCACCGGCCGGACCGTCACATTGCGGTTGCGGTTCAACGACTTCGGCCGAGCCACCCGGTCGCGCACGTTGCCGTGGGCCACCTCCTCGACGCAGACCATCCTCGCCACGGCACGGCGACTGGTCGCGGCCGCCGCGCCGCTGATCGCCGAGCGGGGGCTCACGCTGGTCGGGTTCGCGGTCTCCGAGATCGACCGCAGCGGCGCCGAGCAGCTGATGCTGCCGTTCACCGCACAATCGGAGCCCGCGGCCGTCGACGCGGCGGTCGACCGAGTGCGTCGCCGCTACGGCAAGTCGGCGCTTACCCGCGGAGTGTCCCCCGCAAGCGGGTGGGGGTACCTCCCTCTGGGGGCGTGCCCCCAGGTCGGCCGCGACCCCGGCCTGGAGATGCCGCACCTGCCGGACTGAGCCCTAGTTCTGGTGGGTCCGGGCCAGCAGCTTGTCGACCGGCCAGGTGTTGACGATGCGGTCGGGTGCCACGCCGGCATCCAGTGCGCGCTGAGCGCCGTAGCCCAGGAAGTCCAGCTGGCCCGGCGCATGCGCGTCGGTGTCGATGCTGAAATCACAGCCAATCTCCAGCGCGAGGTTAAGCAGCCGGGTGGGCGGGTCACGGCGTTCGGGCCGGGAGTTGATTTCCACGGCGGTGCCGTGCTCGCGGCAGGCGGTGAACACCGCTTCGGCGTCGAACTTGGACTCCGGCCGGATACCACGGTTGCCGGCGACCAGCCGGCCCGTGCAGTGGCCGAGAACGTCGGCGTGGCCGTTGCTGACGGCGCGCACCATCCGGCGGGTCATCGACGCGGAATCCATCGAGAGCTTCGAGTGCACGCTCGCCACCACGATGTCGAGGCGATCGAGCAGTTCGGGCTCTTGGTCCAGGCTGCCGTCGTCGAGGATGTCCACCTCGATGCCGGTCAGGATGCGCATCGGCGCGAACCGGTCCCGTAGCCCGTCGATCACGTCGAGCTGTTTGCGCAGCCGCTCCGGCGACAGTCCGTTGGCGATCGTCAGCCGCGGTGAGTGGTCGGTCAGCGCACAGTACTCATGGCCCAGCGCTGCCGCGGTGGCCATCATCTCCTCGATCGGCGCCGAGCCGTCCGACCAGTTCGAATGCAGATGCAGATCGCCGCGTAGCGCCGCCCGGATTTCGCCACCGCCGAGATCCTCAGCAGCCGAACGTAATTCGGCCAGAACATCGGGTTCGCGCCCGGACCAGGCCTGAGCGATCACCTTTGCGGTCTTCGGTCCGATGCCCGGCAGCGACTGCCAGCTGCTGGCCTGACCGTGGCGCTCCCGCTCCGCGTCGTCAAGGCGCTCGACGATGTCGGCTGCGTTGCGGTAGGCCATCACGCGGCGAGAGTCCTCGCGCGCGCGGTCCTTGTAGTAGGCGATCTGTCGCAGCGCGGCTACCGGGTCCATCTCTCTAGTGTGCCCGGCCGGTTACCACAGTTGCCCGACGATGAACCCGGCCAGAATCACCCCGAAGCCGCCGATCTCGCCGGCGATGAGCAGCGCCATCCCCACCTTGAGTGCCCGGTCGGGGTTTTCGAATTGGTTGACGGTGTCGCGCCGGAGACCGTGGCTGATGTAGCCGACGATGGCCCCGACGAAGAAGAACACGACGAGCATCGCCGCGGTCAGGTTGACCCACGCCGGCCAGGCGCTGAATCCGACGAAGATCGCGACCAGCAGGGTCGCGAAGGAATAGAGCAATGCCGCGCGGTGGGCGATGTCGACGTAGGGATGAGCCCGGTGGTCCTCGGAGGCCATGATTTGCCGGTACTTCCATACCCCGAGAACCAGTGCCAGCAAAAAGATCAGTCCGGCCGCCAGCAGGGTGATTCTGACGTCGATTCGCAGCGCGCTGCCAAACCTTGGATCGGCGTACTCGCGGGCGGGGCGGCACGACTCCACAACCTGGACTACCGTCGGGCTCATGCGATTTGCGTTCAAAACCTCACCCCAAAACACCACCTGGGCACAGATGCTCACCGTCTGGAAAGCCGCCGACGACATCGACGCCTACGAGTCCGGTTGGACCTTCGACCACTTCTATCCGATCTTCAGCGACAGCGCCGGACCCTGTCTAGAGGGCTGGACGACGCTGACCGCGCTGGCGCAGGCGACCAAGCGGCTACGACTGGGAACCCTGGTCACCGGAATCCACTACCGCCACCCCGCCGTGCTGGCGAACATGGCCGCCGCAGTTGACATCATCTCCGACGGCCGGCTGGAGCTCGGCATCGGCGCCGGCTGGAACGAAGAGGAATCGGGCGCCTACGGCATCGAGCTGGGTAGCGTCAAGGAGCGCTTCGACCGGTTCGAGGAAGCCTGCGAGGTGCTCACCAGTCTGCTGAGCCAAGACACCACCGACTTCGACGGGAGGTACTACCAGTTCAAGGGTGCCCACAACGAACCCAAGGGGCCGCAACGTCCGCACCCGCCGATCTGCATCGGCGGCAGCGGCGAGAAGCGCACACTACGGATCACTGCGCGCTACGCCCAGCACTGGAACTTCGCCGGCGGGCCGCCCGATGTGTTCGCGCACAAGCGCGACGTGCTGGCCTCCCACTGCGCCGATATCGGCCGCGATCCGAAGGAGATCACGAAGTCGGCCCACCTGCGCCTGGAGCCAGACCGCAACTACGCAAAGGTCATCGAGGACGCGGCCGCGCTGGCCGCTGAAGGCCTCGATCTGGGCATCGTGTACATCGCGCCGCCGCATGACCCGGCCGTCCTGGAGCCGCTGGCCGAGGCGATCCGAGACTCCGGACTGACCGGATAGCCAATCTCGCATAACAGGTTGATTAAATTGAGCAAACGATTGGCTTACTCTGCAGAGCCGTAGCTATACGCCGAAGCGCAAAAAGTCCTCTGCGGTCACCAGACGCTCATGCTTAGCGGGGAATTCCCGGCTCTTAACCGGGTATCGGAACCATGACCAGGCTATTCGCCCGACCCGCGAGCGGGTCATCGGGTTGATGTACACGGTGTTCACTCCTGCGGTCAGTCAACTCGAACCGGGCTGCACACCCTGCGACGCCCGTATCGAATTATTAGACACCCCTTCAGCTGGCAAACAGTGTAAGACGCGCCGCACAATTTATCAAATGTTCCTGATGTGACAAAAGTGACTAACGTTGCGGCGCGGCAGTGGGAGCAATCGGCGCGGGCAGAGCGGTCTCGCCCATCAGGAATAGGTCCACTCCCGCGGCGGCCGCACGGCCCTCGGCGATCGCCCAGACGATCAGCGATTGGCCTCGTCCTATGTCGCCGGCAACGAAGACACCCGGCACGGAGGTCTCGAAGTTGTTGCCGCGCGCGACATTACCGCGATCGGTGAACTCAACCCCCAGGTCGGTCAACAGGCCCGGCTTCTCCGGCCCGACGAAGCCCATCGCCAACAACACCAGATCGGCTTCGATTTCGAAATCGCTGCCCTCGGTCTTGACGAACTTGCCGTCCTGCATCGTCACCTCGTGCACCTTCAGCGCAGTGACGTGACCGTCACGGCCGACGAACTCCTCGGTGTTGACCGAGAACACCCGTTCCCCGCCTTCCTCGTGGGCCCCCGAGACCCGGAACATCAGCTCGTACAACGGCCACGGCGTGGATGGGGCGCGGGTGTCCGGCGGCCGCGGCATGATCTCGAACTGGTGAATGCCGGCCGCACCCTGACGGTGTGCGGTGCCCAGGCAGTCGGCGCCGGTGTCACCGCCGCCGATGATGATGACTTTCTTGCCCTTGGCGGTGATCGGTGGCTCACCGTCGGGGCCGAGCACGTCGTCGCCCTCCTGCACCCGGTTGGACCATGGCAGGTATTCCATCGCCTGGTGGATACCGTCGAGCTCGCGGCCGGGGATCGGCAGATCGCGCCAGGCGGTCGCCCCGCCGGCCAGCACCACCGCGTCGAAGTCGGCGCGCAACTGCTCGACGGTAATGTCGACACCGACGTTGACACCGGCGCGGAATTCGGTGCCCTCGGCCCGCATCTGCTCCAACCGGCGCTCCAGGTGGCGCTTTTCCATCTTGAACTCAGGAATGCCGTAGCGCAGCAGCCCGCCGATGCGGTCGTCGCGCTCGAAGACCGTCACGCGGTGCCCGGCCCGAGTCAATTGCTGCGCCGCGGCCAGACCGGCCGGACCGGAGCCCACCACCGCCACCGTCTTTCCGGTCAGCTGCTCCGGCGGCAACGGAACCACCCAGCCTTCGTCGAAGGCGTTGTCGATGATCTCCAGCTCGATCTGCTTGATCGTCACCGGATCCTGGTTGATCCCGAGCACACACGATGATTCGCACGGCGCCGGACAGAGCCTGCCGGTGAAGTCAGGAAAGTTGTTGGTGGCGTGCAGCCGTTCGATCGCGTCGCGCCAACGACCGGTGCGGACCAGGTCATTCCATTCCGGTATCAGGTTACCCAGCGGACAACCGTTGTGGCAGAACGGAATCCCGCAGTCCATGCAACGAGTCGCCTGATGCTGCAGCGTCGAATGCGGGAAGTCTTCGTAGACCTCGTCCCAGTCGCGCAGCCGCAGTTCAACCGGTCGACGTTTCGGGGTCTCGCGGTGCGTGTATTTCAGGAAGCCCTTCGGATCAGCCACTGGCCGCCGCCATGATCGCTTCATCGGGATCGGCGCCGGTCCGCTCGGCCTCGGCGATGGCTTCCAGGACCCGCTTGTAATCGCGTGGCATCACCTTGGCAAAGCGTTGCTGCTCGGCGGTCCAGTCGGCCAGGATGCGCTGGCCGACCGCGGAATCGGTGGCATCGACGTGCGCCTGAATCATCCCGTGCAGCCACTCGAGGTCGTCCTCGTCGAGCGCCTCGAGTTCGACCATCTCCGAGTTGAGGTTGGCCGGCAACGCGTCCTCGGGGTCGTAGACGTAGGCCACGCCGCCGGACATGCCCGCCGCGAAGTTGCGGCCGGTGCGGCCAAGAATCACCACCTTGCCGCCGGTCATGTACTCGCAGCCGTGATCACCGACCCCCTCGACCACCGCATGGGCGCCGGAGTTGCGCACGGCGAACCGCTCACCGACCGCCCCCCGTAGGAATGCCTCGCCACTGGTGGCGCCGAACAGGATCACGTTGCCGCCGATGATGTTGTCCTGTGCGACGTAGTCCGGCGGCGCATTGTCGGACGGCCGCACCACAATCCGGCCCCCGGACAATCCCTTGCCGACGTAGTCGTTGGCATCACCGTAGACCCGCAGGGTGATGCCCGCGGGAACGAACGCGCCGAAGCTGTTACCGGCCGATCCGTCGAAGGTGATGTCAATGGTGCCGTCCGGTAGCCCTTGCCCACCATAGGCTTTCGTCACCTCATGGCCGAGCATGGTGCCCACAGTTCGGTTGACGTTGGCAATCGTGGTGGAAAATCGCACGGGTTTCCCGGAGTCCAGTGCCTCGCGGCTCATCACGATCAATTGCTGATCCAGCGCCTTGTCCAGGCCGTGGTCCTGGCTGGAGCTGTTGTACAGGTCCTGGTTCATGAACGCCGATTCCGGCTCGTACAACACTGGCGAGAGATCTAATTTGTGCGCCTTCCAGTGCGCCCGGGCCAGCGTGGTGTCCAGCGATCCGACCTGGCCCACCGCCTCGTTGACGGTGCGGAAACCGAGCTGCGCCATGAATTCGCGGACCTCTTCGGCGACGAACAGGAAGAAGTTCTCCACGAACTCGGGTTTGCCGGTGAACCGCTCCCGTAGCACCGGGTTCTGGGTGGCCACCCCGACGGGGCAGGTGTCCAGGTGGCATACCCGCATCATGATGCAGCCGGACACCACCAGCGGAGCGGTGGCGAAGCCGAATTCCTCGGCGCCCAGCAGCGCCGCGATCATCACGTCGCGACCGGTCTTGAGCTGGCCGTCGACCTGGACCACGATCCGGTCCCGTAATCCGTTGAGCAGCAACGTCTGCTGCGTTTCGGCCAGCCCGAGCTCCCACGGCGCACCGGCGTGCTTCATCGACGTCAGCGGGGTGGCGCCGGTGCCACCGTCATGCCCGGAGATCAACACGACGTCGGCGTGCGCCTTGGACACCCCGGCAGCCACCGTGCCGACACCGTTCTCGGAGACCAGCTTGACGTGGATCCGCGCGGATGGGTTGGCGTTCTTCAAGTCGTGGATGAGCTGAGCCAGGTCCTCGATCGAGTAGATGTCGTGATGCGGCGGCGGTGAGATCAACCCCACTCCGGGGGTGGAGTGCCGCACCTCGGCGATCCACGGGTACACCTTGCCACCCGGAAGTTGGCCGCCCTCACCGGGTTTAGCGCCCTGGGCCATCTTGATCTGGATGTCAGTGCAATTGCTCAGGTAGTGCGAGGTGACGCCGAACCTGGCCGAGGCGACCTGCTTGACGGCGCTGCGCCGCCAATCACCGTTCGGGTCACGGTCGAAACGGCTGACGTGCTCGCCGCCCTCGCCACAGTTCGACCGGCCACCGAGCCGGTTCATCGCGATGGCCAGCGTCTCGTGCGCTTCGGCGGAGATCGAGCCGTAGCTCATCGCGCCGGTGGCAAAGCGTTTGACGATCTCGCTGGCCGGTTCGACCTCGTCGAGTGGGACCGGTGGGCGGATCCCCTCGCGGAACTTCAGCAGGCCGCGCAACGATGCCATCCGCTCGCTCTGGTCATCGACCAGACGGCTGTACTCCTTGAAGGTCTGGTACTGGCCGGTGCGGGTGGAGTGCTGCAACTTGAACACGGTGTCCGGGTTGAACAGGTGGTATTCGCCCTCACGACGCCACTGGTATTCCCCACCCACCTCGAGTTCGCGGTGCGCGCGTTCGTCGGGCCGGTCCAGAAAAGCCAGCGCGTGCCGGGCCGCGACATCAGCGGCAATGTCGGCGAGGGTGATTCCGCCGGTCGGGCAGGTCAATCCGGTGAAGTACTCGTCGAGAACATCCTCCGCGACCCCGACGGCCTGGAACAGCTGGGCACCGGTGTAGGAAGCCAACGTCGAGATGCCCATCTTGGACATCACCTTCAGCACACCCTTACCGGCAGCCTTGACGTAGTTCTTCAGGGCCGTCTCGCGGTCGAGACCCGTGAGCGCGCCACGGTCCAGCATGACCTCGATCGACTCGAACGCCATGTACGGGTTGATCGCCGCTGCACCGAAACCCGCCAGCGCGGCCATGTGGTGCACCTCGCGAGCGTCGCCGGACTCGACCACCAGTCCCACTTTGGTGCGGCTACGTTCGCGCACCAGGTGGTGGTGCACTGCGGAGACCGCCAGCAGCGACGGGATCGGGGCCAGCCGCTCGTCGGATTCCCGATCGGACAAGATGATGATCCGCGCGCCGTCGGCGATCGCCGCCGAGGTCTGCGCACGCACCTCGTCGAGCGCCGCCTTCAGCCCGGCGCCATTCTCGGCGACTGGGTACAGGCAGCGAATCACCTTGGACCGCAAGCCGTGCCGGCGGCCATTGACCTCCACGTCGGGGTCGAGATTGATCAGCTTGGCCAGTTCGTGGTTGCGCAGAATCGGCTGCGGCAAGTTGATCTGACGGCAGGAATCCTCGTTCGGGTTGAGCAGATCTCCCTCCGGCCCGACCGTGCCCTCCAGGCTGGTCACCACCTCTTCGCGGATAGCGTCCAGGGGTGGGTTGGTCACCTGTGCGAACAATTGCTGGAAATAGTCGAACAGCATCCGCGGCCGTTGGGACAACACCGCAACCGGCGTATCGGTTCCCATCGAGCCGAGCGGCTCGCCGCCGGTTCGGGCCATCGGCGCCACCAACAGGTTGAGCTCCTCGTAGGTGTAGCCGAAAACCAGCTGTCGCAACACAACCCGATGGTGCAGCATCCGCGCGTAGTCGCCCTGCGGCAGCTCGGCCAGCGGAATCAACCCCTTGTCGAGCCACTGCTGATAGGGCAGCTCGGCGGCCAACTCCGCCTTGATCTCCTCATCGGAGACGATGCGGCCCTGCGCGGTGTCGACCAGGAACATCCGGCCGGGCTGCAGCCGCATACGGCGCACCACCGTCGAGGGGTCGAGGTCCAGCACGCCGGCTTCGGAGGCCATCACGACAAGGCCGTCCTCAGTCACCCAGATCCGGGACGGGCGCAGGCCGTTGCGGTCCAGCACGGCGCCGATGATGGTGCCGTCGGTGAACGTCATCGACGCCGGACCGTCCCACGGTTCCATCAGCGAGGAGTGGTACTGGTAGAACGCCCGCCGGGCCGGGTCCATCGACGGGTGGCGTTCCCATGCCTCGGGAATCATCATCAGCACCGCGTGAGCCAGGCTTCGGCCGCCCAGGTGGAGCAGTTCGAGCGCCTCGTCGAAGCGGGCGGTGTCCGAAGCGCCCGGGGTACAGATCGGGAACAGCTTGTCGACGTCCTCGTAGGACCCGAAGATGTCGGTGTTCATCAACGCCTCGCGGGCGCGCATCCAGTTCTCATTGCCGGTGACGGTGTTGATCTCGCCGTTGTGGGCGATGCGCCGGAACGGATGGGCCAGCGGCCAGGACGGGAAGGTGTTCGTGGAGAACCGTGAGTGCACGATGCCCAACGCACTGGCCAGCCGGTCGTCTTGCAGATCGAGATAGAACGCCTTCAGCTGCGGCGTGGTCAGCATGCCCTTGTAGACCATTGTCTGACCGGAAAGGCTTGGGAAATAGACGGTTTCGCGTCCGGGGCCGTCCTGCCCCGGACCCTTGGTGCCGAGTTCGTGCTCGGCGCGCTTGCGGATGACGTACGCGCGACGTTCCAGCTGTATTCCGTCGGCGCCGGCGATGAACACCTGGCGGAAGGTGGGCATCGCGTCGCGGGCCAGTGCACCCAGCGAGGATTCGTCGGTGGGTACGTCGCGCCAGCCGAGCACCTGCAGGCCCTGGGCTTCGACGATCTTCTCTACGGCAGCACATGCCGCCGCGGCTTCTTTCGACGATTGCGGCAGGAACGCGATGCCGGTGGCGTAGCTGCCCGCTTCGGGCAGCTCGAAGTCGACAACCGAGCGCAAGAAGAAGTCGGGTACCTGGATCAGGATGCCGGCGCCGTCACCGCTGTGCGGCTCGGCGCCCTGCGCGCCGCGATGCTCGAGGTTGAGCAGCGCGGTGATCGCCTTGTCCACGATGTCGCGGCTGCGCCGGCCGTGCATGTCGACGACCATGGCCACGCCGCATGAGTCATGCTCGAATGCGGGGTTGTAGAGCCCGACGCGGTTGGGCGCCATTCCCACCTGACCCTTCACCAAAACTTTCCGCCGCGGAATTCATGAATCGCTCCGTTGGCGCCGCCCGGAAGGCTGCGGGCTAGGCCCCATCGGTCTTGTCGATATGGTGTTCGCCTGGTGGCGATGATCCGGTTGGGATTCATCCGTGCAGCGCTGAACGGTGCCCCAGTACCCGGTTTCGACAAGTCGTAAAACGATATGACAAAACCCGGCTGACATGCCAACTTGACCAATAATAACCCGCCGGTCGCCGGTGCCGCTTCGTTGTGGTATCACCAACACCCCGGTTGATCAGGTCAGTTTGTGCCGCTGCTCATTTGGGCGCGGCGGAGTCTGTTTCAGCAGCGCCGGGCCGCGTCCCGCGACGCACCTAGTTCGCTCAAGGAATTTGCTGTGATCGTGGTCAAACGACCTCGCGGAAAACCCGGCGGCTCACAGCGAGCCCACTTGGCGGGTGATGCAGCTCACCAAAAGGCGTGGCAGCGCCGCCCTACGAGCGTATTGAGGCGCCAACTGCAGCGCATCCAGCGCCCCGGGACCGGGTAGCGGGCAACCCTGGGCAGAAGTTGCTCGGATTTTTTCGGTGTCCGGGACTACCCGATGCCCGTGACCTGCACGATCGGTGCGTCGCTCATCCGCGGCCGTTGCGCAACGGTGGCGACGGGTGCGCATCGAACCGCAATCGGCGAAAGGTGTCGACTTGACCACCGTGGCACTTGGCGAGCCTCGCGGCTCTACGATGCCATTGTCGGGCGTACCCGCTTCGATGGACCGATTCCGCTCGCGCAGCTAACGGAGAATCATGAGCTTGGCCAAAGAGGACGTGCGCAAGCTCATCGACGTCTACATCCGCGCGTGGACCACCCAGGACCCGGATCTGATCCTCACCATCTTCACCCCTACCGCGACTTACCACGAGCGGGTACTCCAGCAGCCGATCCGCGATCACGCCGGCATCCGCGAGTACTGGCAGACCAAAGTCGTCAAAGAGCAGTCCAATATCCACGCCGAGTTGCTCAGCCTCTATCTGGATGGCACCACCGCTATCGCCGAGTGGGACGCCCGGTTCGACGATGTCGTCGAGGGCCACCGCAAGCGGATGCGCGAAGTCGCCATCCTCGAACTCGAGGGCGATCGGATCGCCGGCTTGCGTGAGTACTGGGCGTCCGAGCGCGTGAGCTCCTGACTGCAGCGATTCCAGTAGCCCATGACCGAGCCTGACGACTTCCTGCGGGACCGGTTTCGGCCCGCGCCGCACACCCCGGCGGGGCCGCCGCCACGCCCGCAGACCAACGATCCTCGCGCGGCGCCGCCTCCGCGGCCCGCTCCCCCGCGTCCTGCCCCAAGGTCTGACCGACCTTCGTGGAGCGATATCGACTTTTCGCCGCGGGTCGAGCCCGAACCGCGGCGCCCCGGTCCGAAATACGGTTGGCGGCGCGTCGTTTACCAAGCCACGTTCGGACTAGTCAACGTGGGGCCGTCGGCCGGCGAAAAGCAAGACGCCGCCTACGAAGCCACCATCGGGTCAACGCTTCGGGGTAACTACAAGGTGGGCGTCCTGGGCAAGGGCGGTGTCGGGAAAACCACCGTCGCCGCCAGCGTCGGGTCGATCTTCGCTGAGCTTCGCCGCCAGGACCGCGTGGTAGCGATCGACGCCGACACCGCCTTCGGCCGGCTTGGCAGCAGGATCGACCCGCAGACCAGCGGCTCGTATTGGGAAATTGCCGCCGACAGGAACCTTCAGTCGTTCGCCGATGTGAGCACACGGGTCGGCAGCAATTCCGCGGGCCTGTACGTGCTGGCCGGGGAGCCGACGGCCGGTCCGCGACGGGTGCTCGATCCCGCGGTTTATCGCGAGGCCACCTCGCGGCTCGACCGTCATTTCACGATCGCGATCATCGACTGCGGTTCCACGATGGACGCGCCGGTCACCCAGGAGGCGCTGAGCGACCTGGACGCGCTGATCGTGGTGTCGTCGCCGTGGGCCGACGGTGCCTCGGCGGCGGCGCAGACGATGGAATGGCTGGCGGCGCATGGCCGCACCGGTCTGCTGCACCGCACCATGGTGGTGCTCAACGACTCTGACGGGCACTCGGACAAGCGCACCCGATCAGTGCTGGCGCACCAGTTTGTCGACCGCGGACAGACGGTGGTGGAGGTGCCCTTCGATCCGCACCTGCGACCGGGCGGCGTCATCGACGTGAAGAGCGAGCTGGCTCGTAGCACGCGGCGCAAATTCCTGCAGATCGCTGCGGCGATTGCAGGGTTCTTCGCATCACGACCGGAGAGCCCACGGGAGCCCCGCTAGCCTGACTCGGCTGCCCGCGTCAAGCCGCTGATCAAGGCTGCGGGCCGACAGCACGCGCCGACGGGTCCGCGGTGGCTTCGATCTTGGTGACCAGATGGTCGCCGATGGTCAGCACGATGACGGCGAACAGCCGTCGCTCGGCGAAGGCCAGCAGCACCGGCTGACCGGCAGGACCGCTCACCACCGTCACGCCCGGCCCGAGGTAGCGCAGCAGGTTGACGGCGACATCGTGTGGTCCGTAGTTGATCTGCGGTGGCGGGGCAGGATCGGCCAGTACTGTGCCGACGCCCCACACCGTCGGGTCCAGCACCGCGGCCAGGGCCTGCAGATCGCCGTTGGCGCAGGCAGTAATGAATTTCTCGGTGACGAGCTGATGCTCGGCCACGGCCACCTCGCCCGGCTTCGGTTGCGCGAGAGCGAATTTCGTCCGGGCACGCCGCGCGAGCTGGCGACAGGTACCGACCGGGCGGCCTACCGTCTCCGCGATCGCGTCGAACGGAACTCCGAACACGTCGTGCAACACGAACGACACCCGCTCGCCCGGACTGAGCCTGCGCAGCACCTCCAGCAGCGCCGTGCGGACCTCGTCGTCCAGGGTGACCCGATCGGCCGGGTCCAGCCGACCGGATTGGTTGAGCGCGGCAACCTCCGGGCCGATGTCATCGGGCCGCTCATGGCGGGCGCGCGCAGAGCGCACCTGATCGAGACAGAGCCGGCCCGCAACCACAGTCAGCCAGGCGCGGATATCCTCGATCTCGTTGAGGTCGGCGCGGGACAGCCGCAGAAACGCTTCCTGCGCAACGTCTTCGGCGTCCCCGACGTCTCCCAGCATCTGGTACCCGAGATTGACCAAGTACGGGCGATGCCGCCGCCAAGCCTCAGTGATCTGGTCATTCGCGGACTGCGGTTGGCTCATGTAGTCACGACGATCTAGTCGGTCAAAAAGTTACATACTCCGGCTGTAACTTTCCCACGTCCCGGCCCGTCCTTGATGAAAAGTGCGTTTACCAAGGAGGCACCATGACCATCGTTGTGACCGGAGCGACCGGCAATGTCGGCCGCCCGCTCGTTTCCCGGCTAGCCGCCGCAGGTACGCGGGTGCGGGCGGTTACCCGCACACCCGAAACCGCCGGATTTCCCGACGGCGTCGAGGCGGTGAGCTCGGCTGTCGCCGCGCTACCCGGAGCGTCGGCGGTGTTTCTCAATTCCCGCGCACTGGGTGACGAGCTCGCCGACGTGGTGGCGTTGGCCGAACGCAGCGGCGTGACCAAGCTGGTCGCGTTGTCGGCGATCAACGCCGACGACGACTTCTCGCGGCAACCGTCGCGGTTTCGCGGTGACCGTAACAAGGAAGTCGAGCAGCTTTGTATCGACTCCGGCCTGGCGTGGGTGAGCCTGCGGCCCGCGGTGTTCGTGACGAACTTCGTCGGAATGTGGTCGGCGCAGATTCGCGCCGGCGACATCGTCGGCGGACCCTACGCCCGAGCCTCCAGCGCGCCCATCGTGGACGCCGATATCGCCGCGGTGGCTGCGCACGCCTTGCTGACCGATGAGCTTGTCGGGCAGCAAATTCCGCTGACCGGCCCGCAGGCGTTCACCAACGCCGAGCTGGTGGAGGTGATCGGCACCGTCCTGGGCCGCCCGCTGCGATACGTCGAGGCGCCGCCGGAAGTCGTACGGCAGCGCTTCATCGGTATAGGTCTGGGCGCCGAATTTGCCGACGCATACACGGCGATGCTCGCCGAGACAGTCGACAAGCCGGCGCTGGTAACCCGCGAAGTCGAAAAGATCACCGGCCAGCCGGCGACCACCTTCGCCCGGTGGGTTTCTGACCACCGCGCGCTGTTCACCCAATAGCTCAAGAAATAGCGAGGGAGGCTACACATGTCCAATCCACGTCCACCGCGCTACCTCAAGCCGATGAACAAGGTGATGATGGCCGTACAGAAGCTCGGCATACCGACCGGGCCAGCCATGGTGTTGACGGTGCCCGGTCGCAAGTCGGGTAAGCCGCGCAGCACCCCGATGACACCGTTCGAATTCGACGGCGGCCTCTATGTGGTGGCCGGTTATCCCGGCGCCGACTGGGCCGCCAACGCCCGGGCGGCCGGCACCGGCACACTCAGCAGGGGCCGCCGGTCACGGCGAGTCAAGATCGTCGAGCTGACTCCCGAACAGGCGCGCCCGGTGCTGCGTATCTTCCCGGTCGAGGTCCCTGTCGGAGTGGCGTTCGCCAAGAGTTCCGGAATGGTCGTCGACGGCAGCTCGGACGAATTCGAGGCGCTGGCAGGCCGGATCGCGGTCTTCCGATTCGACCCGGTCGCCCCTATCTGATCACCGTTGACGCAATCAAAGCTGCAGCGGCACATGCTTTTCCGCGCATGCGTCGGCTACGGCCGCGATGACGTCCTGGGTTCGCAGCGTCTCCAGATCTTCGACGGTCACCGAACCCTTGTCGGTGCGGTTCTGGGCGGCCACCCGAGAGTCCCGTAGCCGCTCGGCGCGCTCGACGACGTTGCGGGCGAAACGCCCGTTCTGCATCACGTCAATTCCGTGGCTGCCGTCCGGCGCCAGATGGGCCCGCAGCGTCTTACAGGCCATGTTCAGCGCTTCGCGCGCGGCGGGTTCGATGATGGTCGCGCGCGGATCGCCGTAGCGGATCGCGATCTCCACCAGCTCGTCGGGAGCGTACGACTCGAATCGCAGCTTACGGTTGAATCGGCCCGCCAAACCCGGGTTCACGGTGAGGAATTCGTCGACTTCTTTTTCGTATCCGGCACCGTGCCGTTGGATTCGCAGAGCTGGAAGCGCGGCGATAAGCAGCACAAGCCGTACCTCCGCACTCGGGGTTAGATCGGATGGGATTTGTGAGCCGCGGGCCCGGCAGAATTGGATCTCAGGCATGACCACAGTCGTTGATCGCGAGTTGGGGTTTCGTGCCGATGCGATTAATTTGACCGCTTGAAATGCGCACGGACCGCGGCGGGCCGATGGTGGTCCGTTAAATTCTGGTCGGGAGCCCTGGCAGGTGGTCTCGCGCACGTTTGCCAAACATCACCGCGTCGATGAATTACCAAATATCCCGTTACGGTGTGGCCCATGAAGGGCATAATCAGCGGGCTATAGTTGTGCAGGCGAATGCCGATATCCACCGACGCTATCAGAGGAGGACTCTTTGCCCCTTCCTGAAGCTTGGTCTCCCCAACTGCCTCCCCTGCGCGACTTCGTGGTGTCTCCAGGTTTTAGCGGGGCGCTGATCTTTCTGGCGGCCATCATTTTGTTCGTCGCGGTGCTCTTCGCATCCCGTCGTGCCGGTGGTCGACTCGACAAACAGCTTGAGCAGCAAGATCTCCACCACCAGCAAGTCCGTGACGATCGGCAGCGCCGCCAAGCGGTCGACCGCTGCTGGGAAAGGGTGGTGTGGCTGGTCACGACCGCCGGCACCGAACCTGCGGCGCGAGACGCAGACGACGCCGGCCTTGGGCTTGGACCCGAGTTGGCGTTAGAGCTTCTCGAAGGGTTGCAACGCGACGCCAAAGAACTCGGCGATGACACCCTGGCCCGGGCCGTGGCGGTATACCTCGAGCAGTACGGGTTGGTGCTGGGTCAGCAGGGCGGACCTTTACCGGAAGGCCTTCATGGATCCAACGGCCGTCCGCAAGAGTCACCAGACAATAAGCCGAGTGCAGCGCCGCTGGTGAAAACCGTTGAACGCGCACCCGCCACACCCGAGCCGACCGCGAGTAAAGGGTCTTCGAAATGACCACCCTGCGGGAACACATCGACAGCCTGGACACACAAACCTGGGCGGCCTTGACCAAGCGCACGGCCGAGCGGGCGGTCACTGCGGCACAGCAGCTCGGCAAGGAGCCTCCCGCACAGTTGGCGGCAGTGGCCGCGATGAGCGAGGCGCAGCTGGTCGAACACCGCCAGAAGAGCACTTGGAGTGCCAAACGCAGGCGGCCCACGGCGCGGATGAAGCTCATTGAGGCGGAGCACCAGGTCGAGGTGGCTCAGCGGCGCGCACATGAGGCCGAACAGGACAAAGATGACGCGCTCGCCGACGCCGCGGCCGCGCGTCTAGAAGCTCAGGTGGCGGCGGCGGCGGCCGAGGCGGCGCGGGAACGGGCCCGCGCCGCGCTCGACGAGTTAGCGAACAAAGAGCTAAAACGAAGGGGCGAGCGTCGCGAATCCCAAGCACAGTTGGAGAGCATGGCCGTCGAGCTCGATCAGGTCCGCGCCGACGCTACCGCTGCTCGTGCGGAGGCCGTGGAGTCAGCGGCGGTGGCCTCGGCTGCGCGTGAGCGAGAGGCCGCCGCACTTAATGAATTAGCGCGTAAAGGTGCTCAGGGCGCGACTGAGCTGCGTAAAGCCAAGGCGGCCTTAGAAAAATCCCAAGGGGCGGTGGAAAAGCTGCGCGGCGAGCTCGAAGAGGTCCGGGCCGACGCCGGTGCCAAGATCGCGGCCGCTGTCGAGCAGGCTAGCGCTGCGCAACAGCGAGCAGAGCAGCGAATGGCCGAGCGTGCTGCCGATCGGCGCGAGGCGCAAGCGGAGCTGGAGAGGTTGCGCAAAGAAAACGAGAAGGTCCGCGCTGACGCTGAGACCGAGGTCGCCGCAGCGCGCGAGCAGGTGAGGGGCGCCGAGGACCGCGCCAACCAGCGGATGACTGAACGCGCGGCCGACCGGGTGTCCGCCCGAGAAGCGCTCGAGCATTTGCAAACCCACCTCGATCAGGCCCGCACCAACGCCGCCGCCCAGGTCGACGCCGCGCGTGAACAGGCCGCGCTTGCAATCGCGGCGGCGCAGGAGGGGATGGATGAGGCGATCGCGCGGGTCCGCGCTGAAACTCAGCAGCAGGTCGATGAGGCCGTGCAGGCACGTGCGCGTCTTGAGGCCGACGTCGACAGGATCCGCGCTCAAGCCCAGACCGCACAGGCGCCGGCCGCTCGAGGGTTGACCATTCCCATCCCCGGCTGGGAGGTGCGCCCGGCGACGAGGCCCATCGAGAACGCGCTGACTGCACTGCATCAGATCAACTACATCCTCGAGGTGGGGATGGCTGAGGAAGTCGAGGCCCAAATCCCACTGGATCTCGAGCTTGTGGTTAGCCTGGCGCGGACAGTGCAAAGGCAGGCCGAGGATTTAGGACGGGAATTCGTCGAGCTACCCGCCCGGTTCAGCGTAGATTCGCAGGTTGCGGCCAGCGCAAGCTACGCCGCGGCGGCCGCGGAAGCGTGCCAGGCGTTTCTTCGCCGGATCGGCTTGGCGGCCCAGCAGTTACGTCACCGTGATGCCAGCCCGGATGCCCAGGTTATCGCCGCGGTGATGAGTATGTTGGCCGATCCCCACGTCCAAGAACTCGTACCGCAGCCAGCCGAGGGCGGATCAGGGCCAGGTGGTGAGTGACGCCGTCTCCGGGGCTGAACTGGCTGGTGCTGGCCGCATTTTCCAGTGTTCGGTTGTGGCCGGGTGGGTTAATTTTGGTGGGTGAGTATTGGTGAGTTTGTGGCCGGTGTGGATCGGCGGCTGCCTTGTGGGCATAACTCGTTTCCTGCCGTTGGCGGTCAGGGTCGGCGGCGTGGCGGCCAGGCAGGCCGCTCCGCGCGCCGCGAGGCTTCGGGGTGCGGCGCTCATCGGACTGGCGACGGCGTTGGATCGGCCCGAAGGCGAGGCGGTAATATACGCGCGCGCCTATGTGGATGCCGAAACCATCGGGGCGGGCGGAAGCCGTCAGCCCGGGCCTGTTCCGGCCAGCGAATGCCGTTCACGGGAATTATCGGACGGCCGTGGCATAGCGAGAATTCGGGTTCTTGGATCACACAGTAAGGCCAAAGCAGGCCCATCCAATAGGGACAGAAATGACTGACAATTCAGATTTCATGACGCGTTACCTGCGATCGGATGACAACGACCGCCGGGAGCACCCGACCCCGCCGCCGGTTGATGACGAAGGGGTGACGGTCATGGAGCCCGAAATGTCCCAGCCCGCGGCGCCGCAGCGAATGCCGACCCCGGCTGGCGGCTATCGGCCTCGCGCGGCCGACACCGGTCCCCAGCCGCGGATCGGGGGCGGGCCTGCAGCCGGGCAGCGGTCAGCGCCGCCCGGGCGGCCGAGCACCCCGGCGTTCCAGCAGACGCCGCCTATACCTTTCGAGCCGCCTTTCGATCAGGGCACCCCGCCGCCATTGCCCGACGAGTGGGCACCTCGGGTGAATCCGGCAGAAAGATGGGCACCTCGCGCGGATCCACGGACGGCCGGTTCGGAGGCTGGCCGGCACATTCAGGTCGGCGAGGTGGTTAAGCCGCGCCGCGAACCCGCCGAGATGGGTTGGCGCAAAGTTGTATACGCATCCACGGGGCACCTGGTCAACCTGGGTGCGGGACCGGCCGAGCGCCTTCTGCTTGACAGGAAGGCGCGCATCGCGGCCAATATTCCGGGGAACTATCAGATCGCTGCCGTGTCGGTGAAAGGCGGCGTCGGAAAGACGCGTGTGACCGCCGGGGTGGGGTCGGTGTTCGCCGAGCTGCGCAAGCAGCCCGTGATCGCTATCGACGCCAACCCGACCTACGGTGGGCTGGCTCGGTTGATCGATCCTAGAATCCAGACCTCACTGCGCGATTTCTTGGCCGCCGACGATCTGGTCGACTACCCCAGGGCGCGGTTCTACACCGGCCAGAACAAGCAGGGCCTTGAGGTATTGGCTGGGAACCAAAATGTGGCCAACCCGATGGCGCTGAAAGCACGGACCTTCACCGATACCGTGAGCCGAACGCGGCGGTTTTATCAGCTTGCGTTGATCGATTGCGGCGCAGAGATCGAACACCCGGTGATCCCTGCGGTGTTGTCGGCTTCGGACGCATTGATGATCGTTGGGTCGTGCAGCGTCGAAGGCGGGCTGGCGGTCGAGACAACGATCGATTGGCTTGCGGCCCGGAACGGGCACGAGCTGCTGAAGCGTTCGGTGGTGGTGCTCAACGACTCCTACCGGTCGGCGAGCAAGAATTTCATCACTCATGTCACTGAGACGCTGGGGAAGCGAGTGCATTCGGTGAAGACAATCCCGTGGGATGCCCATCTGCGGGATGCGGCCACGTTGGATTTCCCCGCGCTGCAGCGCCGCACCCAGTTGGCGTTCATGGAACTGGCCGCTGAACTTGCCGGCGGGTTCCCGACAGCGGGAGCATTGCCGGGGTAACGATCGAGCGGCAACGAGAGGGTGCGCCGACCACCTCGACGTCGCCGGCGTTGCCGGAGCGGGTGTTGGTGGCGGTGATTGTCAGCTGGCCGCATTTGGTGGCGGGGTGGCTGTCAACGGTCAGCCGCACACCCGGTCGGGTGGGGTGACCGTTAGGCGGCGGCGATGCTGCGCAGGCGGTCGGGCCGAAAGCCCGACCAGTGTTAGGACTGATTCCAGGCTAAGCGGAATTAGACGTTGCTCGTGGCTTTTGAGGCGGTTCGATGACGCTGGCATGTGGGGTGAAGTCGTTGGCCGCTGCGGCGCGCGCGGTCGTGGTGGTTGCTGTTGCCGGCTATCGCGGGGCGGCCTTCCATCCGCTGGCCGGCGGCGCGCTGAGCATTTGGAACCAGGCGAAGTGATAATTCGCGTTCACCAGGTTCCCGGTGGCAATACCTTCGGTGGCGGCCAGCAGCAGGCAATTCAGTAGCAACCCGGCATCGATATCCGGGTACTGAGCCAACAGCTGATACCGCGAAGTATCGAGGTACACCCGCAATATGTCGATTTCGGCGTCGAGAATGCCCGTTCCCGCAGCACCCGCCTTGGCCATCGTGTGGATCATCCGCGGCAGGCCGTCGCGCCAGTGCGTGGCCTCGCTCAGCACCCAGCCCAAGTCGTCAATCGCAGGCAGCTCACGGGGTTGCGACGAGGTGTCCGCGACGTCATAGTCGGTTGCCCAACCCAGCGGATCGCTGGGGGCGTAGGCCGCCGAGAGCGTGACCTGTCCGAGTAATGCCGCGGCGTTGCCCGTGCGCCGGTGCGGCGCCAGCAGCCGGACGTCGGAGGGCAGCGTAATTCCGGGCGGTATCCAGCCGTGGGCAAGGTCGGTCACCAACAGCGTGGTCCCGTCCTCACGATTGCCGACGGCCCAGCGCAACCCGGGTTCCTGACGAGCGACGAACTTGAGCAGCCGTTCCAGCCGTTCGCGCTCCGGCTCAGGTTCCGCCACCGGGACCAGGTGACGCGTTGTCGCAGCGTCATCGACCGGAGGCTCCGCGGGCGCAGCATGGCGAGCGGCGGGGGGTTGCCTCGGCGGCTCATCGACCGGCACCTCGGCGACCCGAGCGGTCGAGGGTTGCCTCGGCGGTTGATCGACTCGAGCCTCCGCGAGGGGTGCGATCTCCTGCAGCACCGTCGCAATCTCGGCGACCACCTCGGTGTCGTCCGAGTCGGACGGGCGCGTTGGCTCCAACTCCTTCGGTTCGGCGACTTCCGGTTCCGCGGCCGGGGGCACTTGCTCTGACGCATCCAACGGCGGCGAAAACATGTCCGTCTGATCGACGACCGCCGCCGGATGATGGCCGTGTTCCGGGTATTCGGGGTATTCCGGGCCCGGCGGTGCGGGGCTGTCAGTGGGTTCGTTCGTGTCCGGATGCGCAATAGCGACTTTGAATCGCCGTGTCTTCTCGGTGTCATCGGCACCATTTAGCGGCCGGTATTCCGTCGGCAATTTCGGCTTCATGTTACGGAGATGACGAACTGTCGAGTCGACTCGGCGAACGGCGAAGGCGCGAGCACCGTTGATCACCCGAGCTTCTTCTGCCTGCCGTGTCGATTCGGCCAATCCCGCTCGCCTGAGGTCTTTGAGTTCTTCGTTTGCTGAATTGACTATCCGCTGCAAGTCTGCCTTCAGATATTTGACGAGTGGAGCGGTTTCAGCGGTAACTGTCGACAGCTCAGCAGGCCACAACCCGCCCGTCACCCACGGGGTGCAGTCAACGGGAGCGCTGAAGGCCGGAATCTTCAGCGATTCTTGGGTAGCTCTCCGGAGGCGCTGCCGCGCGGTATTCCGACCGAAGATCGCCACCGCCCAAGCCTACCGTCATCTTCGGTGCCACAACTTCGCTGTTTGACCGGCCCCACAAAGGCGGTCCGACTCTTGGCGGATTGGCGGTGAATTGTGAGAATAACTGCGTCTAGGTAGCGTAAGCGTGTGGCTGATTCAGGGCTGCAACAGCAGCTGAATGAAGTACGCGCGCTGCTTGGCCGGGCGCGAGAGTTGTTCGGCGCCAATCCCGTCGAGCCACCCACCGACATCGCCCCGGATCGAGACGCCGTCAAGACCTGGATCCGCTAGCCGCAAGCTCGTCAGTGCTCCACGCCGTCTCGCCGGTGTACGTCGTGCGCGACCAGCCTCTCGATCGCCATGTCGAGATCGTTGGCGATTGGAACTTCGGCGGCCGAGGCGCGGTTGCAGTGCCTGCGGCGATGCCCACTGGCGCAGCAGCGGTTGTGCGCGCGATATGCGGTCGAGAACCGCGAGGAATACGGGGTCTGGGGGGACACGGTTCCGGTGACCGCCACCGTGTTTCATCTGCCCATTCGCCGCGTCGGGCCGCGGTCGGCGGCCTGACGAGTCGTCGTCACTGCGGTTGGGTTGAATCGGCCGACAGAGGGTAATAACAAGGCCAACCGACAGGGGGGCCATGACTTTCGACCTGACGCCGACGGCAGCACAACACGACTTGGCGCGGCGCACCCACGAGTTCGCCGACTCGATCATCCGTCCCGTCGCCCTCGACTACGACCAGCGGCAGGAGTTCCCGTGGCCGGTCCTGGAGGAAGCCGCCCAACGCGGCTTCTACAGTCCGCTGTTCTACCGCGACCTCATCGGCGACCCGACTGGTATTTCGTTGCCGATGTTCATGGAGGAGCTGTTTTGGGGTTGCGCGGGAATCGGTTTAGCGATCGTGATGCCGGCGCTGGCGCTTTCGGCGATCGGACAAGCGGCCTCTCCTGAGCAGATGCTGGAGTGGGCGCCGCAATGTTTCGGTTCGCCGGGCGACATCAAACTCGCGGCGCTGGCCATCTCCGAGCCCGAAGGCGGCAGCGACGTACGCAATCTGCGGACCCGGGCTCGCCGTGACGGCGGCGACTGGGTGATTGACGGTCACAAGATGTGGATCGGCAACGGCGGCATCGCCGACGTGCATGTGGTCAACGCGGTCGTTGACGAAGAGCTCGGTCACCGCGGCCAGGGGTTGTTCATCGTGCCGGGCGGCACACCCGGTCTGGAGCTGGTACGCAAGCTCGACAAGCTGGGCTGCCGGGCGTCGCACACCGCCGAGCTACGGTTCGACGGCGTGCGGGTTCCCGAAGCCAATCTGCTGGGTGGGCAAGAAAAGCTCGAACACAAACTCGCCAAAGCCCGAGAGGCGGTAGCCGGTGGGAAACGTTCTGGCTCGGCGACGCTGGGCACCTTCGAGCAGACCCGTCCGATGGTTGCGGCCCAGGCGATCGGCATCGCGCGCGCGGCGCTGGAATACGCCACCACCTACGCCACCCAGCGGGAGGCATTCGGCGGACCGATCATCGACAACCAGGGCATCGCTTTTCCGCTGGCGGAGCTGGCCACCCAGATTGATGCGGCGCGGCTGCTGACCTGGCGGGCATCGTGGATGGCCGCCAAAGGGATCCCGTTCGAGCACGGCGAAGGATCGATGTCGAAGATGGCCGCCAGCGAAGTTGCGGTCAGGGCAACCGAACGGGCCATTCAGACAATGGGCGGCTGGGGCTACATCACCGACCACCCGGTCGAGAAGTGGTATCGAGATGCCAAGCTGTACACCATCTTTGAGGGCACCAGCGAGATTCAGCGGATCGTCATATCCCAGGCCCTCGGCGCCACAGAAGGGGCTCCGCCGCTGCACGTCGAGATCGAGCCGTCCGGTGGCCCGTTGAACCGGGTGTTCGGCCGCGGCACCCTGCTGCGGACGCGCGCAGCGAGTGCCGCGCTTTCCGCAAAGGACCGAGTCCCCGAGCCGCTGATGCGCATCGCCATGCAAGTGCTGCGGCCGCCGCGCAAGTGAGCCGCTAGCACCGCACCATCCGCGTACTGTTGCGGTATCGACGCCATATCGCAGCTCTGACGGGGGTGGACGACGAGCAACCTGGAAACCGCGCCAGCCGAAGTTGCCTGCACCGCCTCACAACTCGAGGCTGTGGAGGTGCTGCGGCCGCGGGAGGTTCCGCTGGGCGGGCCGCGGGCGATCCGGGTCCGTCGCACACTTCCCCAACAACAACGGTCGCTGATCGGCGCATGGTGCTTTGCCGATCACTACGGCCCACACGATCTTCGACGCTCCAGCGGGATGGACGTTCCTCCGCATCCACACACTGGACTGCAAACGATCAGCTGGCTGTTCAGCGGCGAGGTGGAACACCGCGACAGTGCGGGCGTACACGCGATCATTCGCCCTGGTGAGCTCAACTTGATGACTGCCGGCGCCGGAATTTGCCACTCGGAAGTGTCGCTGCCAGGCGATCGCGACGCGACGGCCGTTCTGCATGGTGTGCAGTTGTGGGCGGCGTTGCCGGATTCCGCCCGCAATACCCGTCGCGACTTCGATCATTATGCGCCCGAACCGATCTCGCTGCCCGGCGCCGTCGCGCGGATTTTCCTCGGGCAGCTGGCCGGCAGTCGATCGCCGGTGCACACCTTCACCCCGCTGCTGGGCGCCCAGCTCGACTTGGAACCCGGCGCCCGGGTGGCGCTGGATCTCGACCGGGCGTTCGAACACGGCGTGCTGTGCGACCAAGGCGCCGTCGCCCTGCACGGCGCCACGCTGGCCGTCGGCGACCTGTGCTACCAAGGCCCGGGCAGCTCCGCCCTGTCGCTGCATAACGACGGCGATCAGGCCGGCCGCGTTCTGCTGCTGGGCGGCACGCCGCTTACCGAGCAGCTGGTGATGTGGTGGAATTTCGTCGGGCGCAGTCATGACGAGATCGTTGCTTATCGCCAGCTATGGGAAGACGCCGACGAGCGTTTCGGCGCCGTGCAGGGCTATCGGGGGACCCCCGCTCGGCTGCCTGCACCCCCGCTACCGACCACGCGGCTGCGGCCACGCCCACTGCCCGGCCAGAACGGATAAGAAGGAACGCAGATGACCGCGGATAAGACCGGCGCACAGACCACCGTCAGCGCCGCGGACGGGAAGTACACCATCGCCGTCGAGGGCGAAACCGTCGGGCTCGCCGCGGTCGCCGACCGAGGCAACCAGCGGGTGTTCTACCACACCGAGGTCGAGGAACGGTTCGGCGGACGCGGCTTGGCCAACATCCTGGTGGGCGAAGCGCTCGAGGCGAGCCGCGCGGACGGGAAACGCGTAGTCCCCGTCTGTCCGATGGTGGCCGCATTCATCAAGAAGCACCCGGAATTCCGCGACATTGCTGACCCGGTCACTCCAGAGATCCTGAGCTGGGTGCAGACCCTCTCGAATCATTAGCCGGTCAGTTCTGCCGACCGGCCAGCTCGGCGACGAACCGGTCGATGAAGGCGCCTAGCGGCGCTGTACCGGCCTGCCGGATAACGAATTTCGTCAAACCGGCGTCCAGGTAGGCGTCGATTTGCCGATGCAGCTGCTCCCAGTCGGCGGCGACCAGCTCCGCGGGATCGACGTCCGGACGACGGCGGCGGACCGCGGCGACCAACTCCGCCGGCAGCTCGCCGTCGGCGACCGCCAACGAAATGCCGAAGTGATCGGGTTCGATGTGACGGCCGGCTTGCGCAGCAGACCGTTCGATCGCCTCGCGCCCCGCCCGCGCCTCGCTCGGAGTCAGGAAACTTCCCAGCCAGCCATCGGCCAGCGTGCCAATCCGGTGAAACGCCGCCGGCGCCGAGCCGCCCAACCAAATGTCCAGCGGGGGGACCGGCCGTGGCGCGACCGCCGCCGCGCTCACCGTGAAATACCGGCCGCTGTAGCTCGCCGAATCGTCGACCAGTGCTGCACGCAACACCCGCAGCGACTCGTCGAACACCGCTGCGCGCTCTCCGTCAGGGACGGTGAACACTTCGCGCTCGGCCGCAATGGCCGAGCGCAATCCGAAGACGGGAAGAACCCGCTTGGGCGCGACTGCTGCCAGCGATGCCAGCTGTTTGGCCACCAGCACCGGATGACGCCCTGGCAGCACCGCCACCGAAGTGCCCACCTTCAACCGGGCCGTCCGGGCCAGCGCATACGCCATGCCAACCACGGGATCCACCGCTGGTGAGTACACCAGCTCGGAGAACCACAGCGAGTCCACGCCGCTGGTCTCCATGTGATCGACAATGGCCGCGAGCTGATTCGGAGCCGTGTTCGCACCCAGCCCCACTCCAAAGCGAATCTTCACCCGCGTATCCCTCCGTGTTGTCGCACTCGTGCTTATCGCAACACGGCGGCGCCGCCAGTTGTGCCCGCTCGCGGGCCCCTAACCGCCGATGGCGTGAATCCAGCGCACCAACGTCGGGAACCCCGCTTTACCGGGTCGTACGAATGAGGCAGGTCTTGCTAGCCGGCGCCCTTGCCGTTGTCGACTCGATAGACGGCGCCGTGGATGGCGGCCGCGGCATCACTGGCAAGGAAGGCGATCACATTCGCAACGTCAAGGGAGCCCAATTAGCCCGTGTTTGGGAGCGCAGTAGCCGGCCGAGTAGGCCTGGCCTTCGACGCCGGCAATCGAGCTGACATTTACGACGTTGCCGCCTCGCTCCAGCAGATGGGGCAGTGCAGCCCTGCAGAGGTAGAACGGGCCGTTCAGGTTCGTGTACCGGCGAATCGACGACTGCGCGATCGCCTGATCCGACCGTTGGGGGACAAACCGCGGCTAAATCCCGTGGCGCCGTCGAACTGCAACCGACGGCCTTAAGACCCGCCTAAAAGGACAGATCACACATTGGAAGGAGTATGGGCTCTACAAACCGCTTTGCGGTCCGCTGCTCGACCGCCTTCGGCTCGCATCGTGGTTGAACTCTTCTGTGCGGCAACCGATATGGGTCAGCAGACTTTTGATCGCGCCGGCAGGTTGGGTGCTTCCGCCGAGCCAGATAGCCCGGAGATCGCGGCGTAAATCGATCTGGGAGACCGCGATTTCCCGTAGTCGGCCGGCTGTCAGATCGTCTGCTACGGCGAGCCGACTCATCGCGGCAGGCCCGGCGCCCGCGAGGACGGCAGCGCGCACAGCGCCCGCGGATGGTAATTCAAGTACGGGCGGCGCTTGTTGCACCTCCACGCCCAGCGCTCGGCGCAACGCCACAGCGAGCGAATCACGGATGCCTGCTCGGGGTTCCCGACACACTAGTGGTGTTTGTGCCAATTCGAGCGCGCTAACGGCGCGCGACTGCCGCGCCCACTCGTGATTTGGGGACACGACGACGACTAACTCGTCATTGCTCACTACGCAGTGGTTTAGCCCTTTAGGCGGTTCTGGAGTCTCCACGAAGCCGAGATCGACGGCACCGTCACGCACCAACGCCGTCGCTTGCGCACTGTTAGCTGCGGCCAGATCGATTCTGGGCACGGTTTCGTTGCGCCGGGATGCCGCCGAGCGCAACGACAACAGCCAGTGAGGCATTAGGTACTCAACTATCGTCGGGCTGGCCACCACCGTGAGCCGCTGAGTGCCTTCATTTCGCAACGAGCCAAGCGCTGTGTCGATGTCGTCGGCTACCTCGAGCAGGTGTGAAGCCCACTCGGCCAGAGATGTGCCTGCCGGAGTGATCTGCGATCCGCGTGTAGTTCGAATAGCTAGTGTCACACCGGTTTTGGCTTCCAATGCAGCCAACCTTCTAGAGACGGCCTGCTGGGTCAGTCCCAATTCGCGAGCAGCGCCACCCAGGCTACCCGTCTGCGCGATCGCAACGAAGACCTCCAACGAGTCGAGGTCGGGCATGTGAGCGCTGAGCACCATAATTACAGCATTGAAGCATACCTAGCTTCTGGCTTGCTGGGAGTTAGCTGTCAGCCTCAGACTTGTTGCCATTGGTGTCACACCCAAACCGGTTGACGTCACAACACATAGCGGTGCACCAAGCGGACGCCGCGGGTATTTCCCGGACACTGGTGACGCTCGCGTCACATCCAAACCGGTTGATGCCACAACATAACGGTGCACCGAACGGATGCAGAGAAGGGTCCTGCGGCCTGACGACGGTGCCGTCACACCCAAATCGGTTGAAGCCACAACACATAACCCTCTACCGGAGCGCCGCTGAGAAGCGGACGATCAAACGAAGTGATTCGACGCCGCGGTACCAGCTACCTGTGTGGCGCGGCGTGATCACCTCGGATTATCAACGCCCATAACAACATCAAGGCCACAGCAGACATGCATGCACTGCACTCGTTCGGTCGCCTAACCGAACGTCGGTCCCTACCGACACAACTCAGCTCTCGCCGCTACAGCGGCGTCGACGGATTCAATGGCCCCCGCGCGGAGCGGCCCTTGCCAGAACAAGAAAGTTCCGGTGAACCTGTGATGAATTACTATCAAACAACTCTCACCCCGTCAACCGCTGCCTTCTTCGTCCGGCGTGTGGAGGGCCAATAATGTGCTTCGGACGAGTGCCGCCGGAAATCAACTCGGGACGGATGTTCAACGGCGCCGGCTCGGGGCCGATGGTGCAGGCCGCCGAAGCGTGGGACCAGCTGGCCGGCACCTTGCGTGAGACGTCGGCGTACTGCCGCGCGGTGACCGTGCAGCTGTCTCAAGGGTGGCAGGGCACGGTGGCGATCGCGGTCATCTACAAGATGGCGGGCTACCTGGGGTGGCTGGATATCGCCGCCGAGCAGGCCGCGCGGGCAGTCGCTCAGGCCAGGACAGCTGCGGACGCGCATGCATCGGTGGTCGCGGCTCTGGTGAGCCCTGACGCGATCATCATCAATCGCGCACGGCTGGGCGTGCTTGCTGCGACGAACTACCTGGGCCAAGCCAGCGCGGCAATCGCCGACACCGAAGCCCAGTACGAACAGATGTGGGTCGCCGACTCGGCCGCTATGTACGCCTATGCCCGCGCATCGGGGGACGCATCGACGCTCGCCTCATTGGATTCGCCGGTGGTCACCGCCGATCTCACGGAGTCGGTACATCAGTGTGAGCGTGATCGCCATTCGTCGTGGGCGCTGAAATCGGCGCCGGACGTCATATCGGCCGGCCAACACGTGGTCCAAACGCTTCCGAAGGTGATGCGTGCGTTGTCGTCATCTCCGCGGACGACGTTGGATGTCCATCTGTTGCCCGCAACCACCTCGCTGTCGATGCTGAGCTCGCTATCCCCGCCGTCGGCCGTCGCAATCAGGAATCTGAACTCATTGAACAAGGCCGCGATGCTCCTGAAATCAGTGGTGTCGACGACCGCGGTGAGTCGCAAGCATTCTGGTGAGGGCCCGACAGCGTTGGGACTTGGGGTGGGCGCCTCGATCGGCACGTTGTCGGTGCCCCAGCGCTGGGTGGCACGCACGACGCCGACTCCTGATGCCGTTGAGCTGCAGAGTGATTGGGTCCGAGAGCCGATCCGGTTGGTCCACGCCGCCGCGACGCAACAGGTGCGCCATGACGATCGTTCTGAGCGTTCGGAAACCACCCATGCCGAGTGAACACAGTTCGATGACCCAAGGTGATGAGCCGCCCGCCGGTCGCAGACTAGCTGAATCATGAACATCATTAAGGTAAACAATGAGTGAACAGGAGGGTTCTCATGATCGGAAAGGTTCTCGTCGGTGCCGTTGGAGCCGCCATCGCCATAGGCCTGGCCGCGCCGGCCGGCGCCAGCCCGGTAATACCGCAACCCCAGGCCGTCCCGGACTTCCTGGCCGCCGCACACGCGGCGGGCATCACCGGAACGGATCCGGCGATGCTGGAAGACGGCTACAGCGTGTGCAGGAGACTGTGGGTTCGGCACATGCCGGGTACTCAGGTAGCCGCTGACCTGGTGCACGACCATCCACAGCTGACCCCCGAACAAGCGGGGCAGTTCGTGCTGGCCGCATACCACGGCCTGTGCCCGGTGGCCGGCGGCTCGTATGACTATTGGGCATACAGCACCGGCTGAAATCAGTTGGCCTGCAACACAATGCGGTGCACTACTGCGAGGCGCGTCGCATGACGGCTTATCTGACGCGTCTACGGCTGCGCCCTGATGCGCGCGGCGATTGACGCAGGCGCGCCGCAACGACAACGCTGTCCCGAAAGTGGTTCTTTGGCGTCTGAGCTTCCGCGTTGTCGGCGGCCACACCAAAGCACCGCCCGAGTTCGCCCCATGTACGGTGCACACGAATAAGATTCGCCCCTACTGCGGCGCTGCCGTGATCACGCGAACACCGATCGGCACCCGGCCCTGGAACCCTCGCCCGCACGACATGGGCCGAGAGACCGGTCGAATGCCACCGGTCTCCCCGGCTGGCTATTCCGAAGGCCTGCGCGCGCAGACCCACCACAAACTGCGGATCACAAACCCTTCTAGGGCATTTCAGTCACCGCTGGCAGATTGACACTCAGCTATTCGTCGACGACGCGGGCAGGTGCACAGTAAAAAGCACCTGCGCCGCACCCGCCGGCAGCGCATCTAGTGTTGCTCTGCTGTCCAGTCCAGTCCAGCTCAGCGGAAGCGTCGTGAGCGCGAAATACGTCGACGGAAACTTGACCTCGGGAACATAGTCGGGTGGCAGCTCAAAATCAGGGATCTGTCTAAGCCATTCGGTGAGGACGGCGCTCAACTGTATCCGAGCCAGATGCGAGCCGATGCAGCGGTGCGGACCACCACCAAAACCCCAGTGGTGGTGCATTTTTCCGTCCATGACCAGCTCGTCGGTGGATATCTCATCGCGGCCGTCGCGATTGATCGCGGCCGTGCACAACCGCACCGGGGTACCGGGAGGAAGTGTCATGCCGCCCACTTTGGCGAAGTCGGTGGTGACTCGTGCCGCCATCGGCGCCGCCGGCTCCAGTCGCACGATCTCTTCGATGAACGCCCCGATCTGACTAGGGTTTTCGCGCAGATCTTTGCGTAGCCGCGGTCTGCGCGCCAACTCGAGCAAGGAGAAGCCAATCGCCGCGGCGACCGTGTCGAGACCGGACAACACGATCAGATGGCACATGCCGAGCAGTTCGCGATCCGTCAGGGCACCAGGGCCGGTCATGATTTGCGACAGCATGTCCGAGCCTGGGTTCTGCCTGCGTTCCTCGATGGCCTTGGCGAAGTACGACAACAGCTCATACCCCTCCGGCCTACCGTCTACCGCGGCGTCTTTCCAGGCGATCACGTCATCGCGGTCTTTCGAGGGCAGCCCGTACAACTCCATGAAGACGCCGAATGGGTAGAACCGCGCGAGGTCCGCCATCGCATCACACTCGCCCTGACGCTCCAGGCCGGTGATGATATCGGCGGCGTATCTTTCCATGATGGGTCTGGACTCCATCAAAGTCTGCGGGCTGAAATACGGCTGGAGGATTCTGCGGTAACGCGTGTGCTCGGGTGGGTCGAACGCCGACGGCAGCACGGGCACCGGGCTGCCGGGCGGCTGCAACGCCAAATGCGCCGAGAACAGATTTGGGCTGCACAACGCGGCCAGCACATCCTCGCGGCGCGTCAAGTAATAAGCGCCGTTCATAAATACAACCGGGCCGGCATCTCGTAGCATCTTCCAACCGGCGCCGCGGTCGGCAGACATCGGTAGCGCAGTGAATTCCAGCCGCGGCAAGTGGAAGGCGGCCGGGTCACTACTGCTAAAGGCGCTACTGCTGTAGGCGCCACTGACAAACTTGTCAAGCTGTTTGTTTGCTTCTGAAATTGGTTTTCGTGCAACGTTATTCACGGGTATCTCACTTCTGGCTTCTGACGGATAGGGCAGACGAACTTGTGCGCGCAGCCATGACCCATTCCGAGAGTTGGCACGGAAAATTGGTCCGGTGCGCAGGGTTTCGTGTCGTCTGGCCGTATCGGAAGCGCCCGTGATGCATGCGTGCGATTCGGCACGCGCACGAGTGCCGGTGACTGCCTTCGGGTATCGAGGCCGGAGCGCTAAGGAGAGTAGTTCTGCCCTGACGCGCTCAGGCCCGAGCCAAACGACACGAGACCCGTTCGGCCGACCTCAGCAGCGAATGATGCAGAACAGGGATGACGTATGTCGGTTGACAGCATCTGCCATCAAGGCACCCCACGGGGCGCCGCGCGGCTGAAATTGTGCTGCAGCAAAGGTTTTCGGCAAGACCGACCAGTCGGTTCGCGGCGACAGCGGATCCCAGTTCGACGGTAAGTCGTGCGTCATCCACACGTAGCGAAACGGCTTCCGCGAAGTCGGGGCCGAATGAGCCCGGCTGCCGGATTTCAGATACGTCAACGCTGGTGTAGCGCTGAGCGGGCGCGAGTAGTTGTAATCGGGCTGGACATCCTTGACGGTATGGGTCCACGCTGCCGGCTCCGGAAGGCTGTTCGCGGTGTAGTGCGGGCGCAACGCGGACCCGGCGACCAGCGCGAGAAACAAGGTCACTGCACAAACGACCGCCGCGGCGTGTTCTCGCCGCCGAGTCTTTGCACTACAGCGCCCGTCCATCGTGCAGAAAGCTTACAAAACCAGACCTGGGCAGCAGCGATCTACACGCTGTGAAATTGCTGCACATTTTCTGTCGTCACTCTGTGGAGCGGCACTGACGCCGATGCCCGGTAGCCCATACGGACTTGCGCGATCAGCCTCGGTCAGCCGTGTGGAGTTGAGGATGGAGACCGCGCCAGATTGACCGGTGCTCCAGGTGAGGATACCGACTCGCGCAGCACGATCTGGGTGGGGTGCACGCCGGGAGGCACGTCGAATGCCAGCCTTACGCTCACTTGAAGCCCTGGGTCAATGTTATTGGCTGACGGCGGTTCCATGCGGGTTGCCGAATGCCCACGACCCTCGCTTTCCTTCAGCGAGGTGGTGCCACCATCCACGCTTATGAAACCGAGCGAGCCGCCCAAAACCTTCTACGACATGACGCGGGCCGAACTCAAACAGCTCCTGACTAGTCGTGTGCAACACGGCAGCTACAACATCAGTCCGAACTACATTCGGACTGAACTGGCTCGTCGCGATCCCGATGACGCCGCGCAGCCCGCACCGCCAACAGGGCGCTACGGATCGCAATCGCGAGCACAATCGCCGCCGTCGTTTCCGCTCTTGCGGCGGTGCTGAGCCTGACGTTCAGTCACGCAGCAACCGACTCCCCGCACTCGCCACCGCGCGGCGTCTGCGATTGCTACTACATCGACTGCTGAACAGCGAGCGGCTCCTGCGCTTAGCCATTCACGCCCTTTCGCAAGAAACGTTCAGCCCTCGGGTGTGAGAACCTTCCTGCTTCGGGACCTGCGCCAGCAAGTCCCCGAAGCGGATCTATTTGCGTGGACCGAACACCGACCCCACCAAACACAAAGGTCACGGGCTCTTTCGAGTTCGTGACCTTATGTCACTGAGTTTGTAGAACTGCTCTTTGTGGGCGAAGGGGGACTTGAACCCCCACGTCCCGAAGGACACTGGCACCTGAAGCCAGCGCGTCTGCCATTCCGCCACTCGCCCTAAACAACCGGAGGAGCCTATCACTGTAGTAGCGGGCGTCCCCAACCACGCCGACGCCCGCACGGCGCTGCTCGCTACCGCGTCCGCGGCCGCCGAACCCGCGATTGACCTGTATCGATGTGATTCTCAGAGTTCTGCAGGTGCCGCTGCGCTGCGCTGGCCCGATACCATGCTGAAGTACGACACGCTTGATGCGACACGCCGGAGCACCGTCCGCCGTGCAGCAGCGATACCGAAGGACTGAGGCGGGCGCTTGAACATGGGCAGCCAGAAGGGGCTAGTTCAACGCATCGAGCGCAGACTTGAGGTCACCGTCGGCGATGCATTCGCCCGAGTGTTCGGCGGATCCATCGTCCCTCAAGAAGTCGAAGCCATGCTGCGCCGGGAGGCAGCCGAAGGAATTCGCCCGGTTACGGGCAATCGCCTTTTGGCTCCCAACGAATACATCATTACCCTCGGTATGCACGACTACCAGAAAGTGGGCGCCGACCCGGACCTCACTTCGGACGGTTTCGCTAAGCACTTGGCGGGATACATCGGCGAACAGGGGTGGCAAACATATGGTGACGTGGTCGTCCGGTTCGAGCAGTCGGCGAACCTGCACACCGGCCAGTTCCGCACCAGCGGTGCTGTCAACCCCGATGTCGAACCCCGGCCAACGGCCGACGGTCTCGTCCCGCCACAATCAGACCATGCGTTTAGCGCAGAACCAGGAGTACCGATGACTGAGAATTCGAGCTACCGCGGCGGCCAGGGGCAGGGGCGGCCCGGTGACGACTACTACGACGAGCACTACGGGCATCCACAAGACGACCCGCACGCTGCTCCGGATCCCCGCGCTCCCTATCCACCGGAAGCTGGCGGCTACCCCGACCAGCGGGGTTATCCGGCGCCCCCGCCCGACCAAGGCGGCTATCCCGACCAGCGCGGTGGCTACCCCGACCAAGGCGGCTATCCCGACCAGCGCGGTGGCTACCCCGACCAAGGCGGCTACCCCGACCAGCGCGGTGGCTACCCCGACCAAGGCGGCTACCCCGACCAGCGCGGTGGCTACCCCGACCAAGGCGGCTACCCCGACCAGCGCGGTGGCTACCCCGACCAAGGCGGCTACCCCGACCAGCGCGGCTATCCGCCGCAGCCTGAACAGCGGCCGGCCGGCGGTTACGGCGCCGCCCCAGGCTACGACGCGGGCTATCGCCAGGGTGGTTACGGCCAGCCCGGCGGCCAAGGCTACGGCGAGTACGGCGACTACGGCCGGGGACCGGCGCGCCATGACGAGGGCGGCTACGCCGCACCCGACCAGCGGTCGCACCCTGAGCAGGGCGGCGGCTACGAGCAGGGCGGCGGCTACGAGCAGGGCTACGCCGGTGGGCCGGGCTACGGTCAGCAGCCCGATTACGGGCGTTACGGTGACGCGCCCGGCCAGACATACGCCGCCCCCGCCGGCGGCGGCTACGCCGAGCCCGGACGCGACTACGACTATGGCCAGCCCGCGGAAGCCGGCGGCTACGGCGGCTACGGGCAAGGCGGCTACTCGTCTTCCGGCTCCGCGGTCACCCTGCAGCTCGACGACGGCAGCGGGCGCACCTACCAGTTGCGCGAGGGCGCCAACATCATTGGCCGCGGCCAGGACGCGCAGTTCCGGCTGCCGGACACCGGTGTGTCGCGCCGCCACCTGGAGATTCGGTGGGACGGCCAAGTGGCATTGCTCTCCGACCTCAACTCCACCAACGGCACCACCGTCAACAACGCGCCCGTGCAGGAATGGCAGTTGGCCGACGGCGATGTAATCCGGCTGGGGCATTCGGAGATCGTCGTCCACATCCATTGAGCCCGTAAGGCGCGAAGCCTTCCAGCTTCACCCCGCGTCGACCGCCGTCCAAGTATCGTGACGTTGCTATATCCGGGCACATGAAGCGCGCGGCACCAGGACGGAGAGGACGCCAGATGCAGGGACTTGTGCTGCAGCTGACGCGCGCCGGCTTCTTGATGCTGCTGTGGCTGTTCATCTGGTCGGTTCTGAGAATCCTGCGCACTGACATCTACGCTCCGACCGGCGCGGTCATGGTCCGACGCGGCTTGACGTTGCGGGGCACATTGTTGCCGGCGCGGCAGCGCCGAAGTGCGGCGCGCTATCTCGTGGTGACCGAAGGCGCGTTGGTTGGTGCCCGTATCACGCTGAGCGGCCAGCCGGTGCTCATCGGACGTGCCGACGACTCCACTCTGGTGCTGACCGACGACTACGCCTCGACGCGGCACGCGCGGCTTTCCCAGCGAGGCTCGGAATGGTACGTCGAGGATCTAGGATCGACCAACGGCACATACCTCGACAGGGCGAAGGTGACGACGGCGGTACGGGTTCCCAATGGCACGCCGGTGAGTATCGGCAAAACGGTAATTGAGTTGCGCCCGTGACTTTGGCCTTGCGCTATGCGGCGCGCAGCGATGTCGGCTTGGTGCGCTCCAACAACGAAGATTCGGTGTACGCCGGTGCGCGGTTGCTGGCGCTGGCCGACGGCATGGGCGGGCACGCCGCCGGTGAAGTCGCTTCCCAGTTGGTAATTGCCGCGTTGGCCCACCTCGACGACGACGAGCCCGGTGGCGACCCGCTCGCCAAGCTCGACGCCGCGGTGCGCGCTGGGAATTCGGCCATCGCCGCACAGGTCGAGATGGAACCCGACCTCGAGGGAATGGGCACCACACTCACCGCAATCCTGTTCGCAGGCAACCGTATTGGAATGGTGCACATTGGCGACTCGCGGGGCTATCTGCTGCGCGACGGCGAGCTGACTCAGATCACCAAGGACGACACGTTCGTCCAAACCCTGGTCGACGACGGCCGAATAACAAAGGAAGAGGCACACAGCCACCCGCAGCGATCGTTGATCATGCGCGCACTGACCGGCCATGAGGTCGAGCCCACCCTGACCATGCGAGAAGTCCGCATCGGCGATCGCTACCTGCTGTGCTCAGACGGGCTTTCGGACCCGGTTAGCGACGAGACCATCCAGGATGCGCTCAAGATTCCCGACGTCACCGACAGCGCCGACCGGCTTATCGAACTGGCATTACGCGGCGGCGGGCCCGACAACGTGACCGTGGTGGTCGCCGACGTCGTCGACTACGAGTACGGCCCGACTCAGCCGATCATCGCGGGCGCGGTATCCGGTGACTCCGATGTTCATGACCCCCTGACCCGGCCCAACACCTCTGCAGGCCGGGCCTCGGCCATCACCCCACGGAAAAGTGTCGTCAAACGCGTTCTGCCACAAGTTGATACGCTCACGCGGCCACGGTGGTCGCGACGGCGAATAGCGATCGGGGTCGCGCTCATCATCCTGCTGGTGCTCGCAGCGCTAGCCATCGGCCGGACCATCATCCGCAGTTACTATTACGTCGCCGACTACAACGGCGCGGTGTCCATCATGCAAGGCATCCAGGTGTCCATCCTGGGCGTGCCGCTGCACCAGCCCTACTCGCAGGGCTGCCTGAATAGCCGCAACCAGTTGTCGGTGATCCGTTACGGCCAGGCCGGCGCTACCCTCGATTGCCAGCTGATGAAGCTGTCCGACCTGGCGGAGTCGGCTCGCGCGCAGGTGGCTGCCGGCCTTCCGGCAGGCACGCTGGAGCAGGCCAACGCGCAGCTGCGCAGATTGTCCACCGAGTCGCTGTTGCCGCTCTGTCCGCTTGCGCGCGCCCAGTCGCCAACCCCCTCGACGACGACAGCCCCCGCCGACCACCGCCCAGGCACCGGAACCGGGCGCGGGGACCTCGGTCCCTCAAGAGCCTTCGAGCAGCCCGTTGCCGACACCGGCCGCGCCCACTGTTACAGCGCTCTCCCCGCCGCCACCCCAGCCGGGCACCGACTGCCGGACGCCGGAATGACCACGCAGCCGCAGCCGCCGGTCACCGTCACCCCTCCGTTGCCGAACCGGCGCAATGCCGAATTGCTGCTGCTGTGCTTCGCCGCCGTGATCACCGCGGCGGCTTTCGCGATCGTGCAGGCCAACCAGGAACGCGGGGTCAGCTGGCAGCTGGTCAGCTACGCGGCGGGATTCTTGGCGCTGTTCACCGTCGCACACCTGGCGATCAGACGCTATGCGCCCTATGCGGACCCCTTGCTGTTGCCGATAGTGGCACTGCTCAACGGGCTGGGGTTAGTGATGATTCATCGACTTGATCTCGACGAGAGGCTGGCCGAGGGGAGTGGCCGCTCAATCGCAAACCCGCAAATTCTGTGGACGCTGGTCAGCGTGGCCGCTTTTGCTTTCGTCGTGATCTGGCTGAAGGACCACCGGCAACTCGCGCGCTACGGCTACATCTGCGGGCTCACCGGACTGGTCTTCCTGGCGATACCGGCACTACTGCCACGATCGCTCTCCGAGCAGAACGGCGCGAAGATCTGGATTCGGTTGCCGGGCTTTTCGATTCAGCCTGCCGAGTTTTCCAAAATACTGTTGCTGATTTTCTTTTCGACGGTGCTGGTAGCCAAACGCGGGCTGTTCACCAGCGCAGGCAAGCATGTCCTGGGCATGGATCTGCCTCGTCCGCGTGACTTCGCTCCGCTGCTGGCGGCATGGGTGGCCTCGATAGGTGTCATGGTCTTCGAAAAGGACCTGGGGACTTCGCTTTTGCTTTATGCGTCGTTTCTGGTGGTGGTTTACCTGGCCACTCAGCGGTTCAGTTGGGTGGTCATCGGCTTGGCCTTGTTCGCGCTGGGAAGTGTTGCGGCATATTTTATTTTCAATCACGTCCGTGTTCGCGTGCAGACCTGGCTGGACCCGTTCGCCGACCCGGACGGTGCCGGCTATCAGATCGTGCAGTCGCTGTTCAGTTTTGCCACCGGCGGCGTCTTCGGCACCGGACTCGGCAATGGGCAGCCGGATACCGTGCCTGCCGCGTCGACCGATTTCATCGCCGCCGCGTTCGGCGAGGAGCTCGGCCTGGTCGGGTTGGCCGGCCTGCTGATGCTCTACACCATCGTGATCATCCGGGGTATGCGGACCGCGATCGCCGTGCGCGACAGCTTCGGCAAGCTGCTGGCCGCGGGCCTGGCCTCCACGCTGGCCATCCAGCTGTTCATCGTTGTCGGCGGCGTGACCAACCTCATTCCGATGACCGGACTGACCACACCCTGGATGTCCTACGGGGGCTCGTCACTGTTGGCGAACTACGTGCTGCTGGCCATTTTGGTGCGCATCTCGCATGCGGCCCGGCAACCGTTCCGCACCCGGTCGCGCAACACGACGCCGATCGCCGGCGCTAGCACCGAGGTGATCGAGCGGGTATGAATGCCTCCCTGCGCCGGATTTCGGTGACCGTGATGGCGCTGATCGTGCTCTTGCTGTTCAACGCCACGCTCACTCAGGTGTTCACCGCCGATGGGCTGCGGGCCGATCCGCGCAACCAGCGTGTTCTGCTCGATGAGTACTCCCGGCAGCGGGGTCAGATCACCGCGAACGGCCAACTGCTGGCGTATTCGGTGGCCACCGACAGCCGCTTCCGTTTCCTGCGTGTGTATCCCAACGCTGCGGTGTACGCCCCGGTTACCGGGTTCTACTCGTTGCGCTATTCCAGCACCGGTCTGGAACGGGCCGAGGACCCCCTGCTCAACGGATCCGACCAACGGTTGTTCGGTCGTCGGCTGGCCGACTTCTTCACCGGGCGCGACCCCCGCGGCGGCACCGTAGACACCACCATCAGCCCGCGCATCCAGCAAGCCGGTTGGGACGCGATGCAGCAGGGCTGTAACGGACCGTGCCGGGGCGCGGTTGTCGCGCTGGAGCCGTCGACCGGCAAAATCCTGGCGCTGGTGTCCTCGCCGTCCTATGACGCCAACCTGCTCGCATCGCACGACCCCGAGCAGCAGGCGCAAACCTGGCAGCAACTTCGTGACGACCCGCGCTCGCCGTTGACCAACCGCGCTATCTCCGAAACGTATCCGCCCGGTTCGACGTTCAAGGTAATCACCACCGCGGCCGCCCTGCAGAACGGCGCAACCGAAGACGACCCACTCACCGCGGCGGCGCAGATTCCGCTCCCGGACAGCACCGCCAGCCTGGAGAACTACGGCGACGCACCCTGCATCAACGCAGAGACGGTATCGCTCCGCGAGGCGTTCGCCCGGTCGTGCAATACCGCGTTCGTCCAATTGGGCCTGCTCACCGGCACCGACGCGCTGCGCAGCACCGCGCAGTCATTCGGACTCGACGTCGTCCCGGATCCGACCCCGCTGCAGGTCGCCGAATCGACCGTCGGGCCGATCCCGGACGCCGCCGCGCTGGGAATGTCGAGTATCGGCCAAAAGGACGTCGCGTTGACGCCGCTGGAGAATGCGCTGGTTGCCGCTACCATCGCCAATGCCGGCATAACGATGCAGCCCTACCTGGTCGACAGCCTGCGGGGGCCCGATCTGGCTAACATCAGCACCACCGCGCCGCACCAACAGCGCCGTGCGGTGTCCCCGCAGGTCGCGGCTAAGCTAACAGAGTTGATGGTCGGCGCCGAGAATGTCACACAGCAGAAAGGGGCGATTCCCGGCGTGCAGATCGCATCCAAAACCGGTACCGCAGAGCACGGCACCGACCCGCGCAATACCCCACCGCACGCCTGGTACATCGCCTTTGCCCCTGCACAGACTCCGAAGGTCGCCGTTGCGGTGCTCGTGGAAGACGGCGCCGATCGGTTGTCCGCCACGGGCGGTGCGCTCGCCGCACCGATCGGGCGGGCCGTGATCGAGGCCGCGCTGCAGGGAGGACCATGAGCCCGCGAGTAGGTGTGACGCTGTCTGGCCGATACCGCCTACAGCGCCTCATCGCCACCGGCGGCATGGGGCAGGTGTGGGAGGCGGTGGACAGCCGACTTGGACGGCGCGTCGCGGTCAAGGTGCTCAAGCACGAATTCTCCTCTGACCCAGAGTTCATCGAGAGATTTCGTTTTGAGGCGCGCACCACCGCGATGCTCAACCATCCCGGCATCGCCAGCGTGCACGACTATGGCGAGACTCAGATGGACGACGAAGGCCGCACCGCCTATCTGGTGATGGAGTTGGTCAACGGTGAGCCGCTCAACTCGGTACTCAAGCGCACCGGTCGCCTGTCGCTGCGGCACACGCTAGACATGCTCGAGCAGACCGGGCGTGCGCTGCAAGTCGCGCACGCCGCCGGTCTGGTCCATCGCGACGTCAAGCCCGGAAACATCCTGATCACTCCCACCGGTCAGGTGAAGATCACCGACTTCGGCATCGCGAAAGCCGTCGATGCCGCTCCGGTGACCCAGACCGGCATGGTGATGGGCACCGCCCAGTACATCGCCCCCGAGCAGGCCCTGGGCCACGATGCGTCTCCGTCAAGTGACGTCTACGCGCTGGGAGTGGTTGGCTACGAAGCGATTTCGGGTAAGCGGCCGTTCACCGGCGACGGCGCGTTAACGGTGGCGATGAAGCACATCAAAGAGCCGCCGCCGCCGTTGCCGCCCGACCTGCCGGCCAACGTGCGCGAGCTGATCGAGATAACCCTGGTCAAGAACCCCGGCATGCGTTACCGCAGCGGGGGACCGTTCGCCGACGCCGTCGCCGCCGTCCGCGCCGGCCGCCGCCCGCCACGACCCAGCCAGTCGGGGCCCGCCGCCAGAGCCACACCGGCGGCCATTCCGTCCGGCGCGCAGGCACGGGCCGCGGCCAATCCCACCGGCCGGGCGCCCGTCGCCCGTCGCGCACGCGCAACCACCGGCGGTCACCGCACCCCGCCGACGCGGCGCACTTTCTCGTCCGGTCAGCGCGCGCTGCTGTGGGCCGCCGGCGTCTTGGGTGCGTTGGCCATCATCATCGCGGTCCTCATCGTCATCAACTCGCATGACAACAATTCTCAGCAGCAACCGTCCGCACCGACCGTGACCGACACCGGAGGCCCGCCCAGCAAGCCGGCGTCGGCTCCGGCGCATCCAACTAATTGGACGAACCGGGGGGCCGCGGGTAATCCTGTAGGGCAATGCACACTGCCCACACCCAGGCGGGCGGCCGCGCTGACGCTCTATTGCGCGGTGACGCCCCGACACGAGACACCGCAATGACAACCCCGCAACACCTCTCCGACCGTTACGAACTGGGCGAAATCCTTGGCTTCGGCGGCATGTCCGAGGTCCATTTGGCCCGGGACGTCCGGTTACACCGAGACGTGGCGGTCAAGGTGTTGCGCGCCGACCTGGCTCGCGACCCCAGTTTCTACCTGCGCTTCCGGCGGGAGGCGCAGAACGCCGCCGCGCTCAACCACCCGGCGATCGTCGCGGTCTACGACACCGGTGAGGCCGAGACGGCCGCCGGCCCGCTGCCCTACATCGTGATGGAGTACGTCAACGGTGTCACGCTGCGCGACATCGTCCACACCGACGGACCGCTGCCGCCCACGCGGGCCATCGAGATCATCGCCGACGCGTGCCAGGCGCTGAACTTCTCCCACCAGCACGGCATCATCCACCGCGACGTCAAGCCGGCCAACATCATGATCAGCTCCACCAACGCGGTGAAGGTGATGGACTTCGGTATCGCCCGGGCGCTCGCCGACGGCGGCAACAGCGTCACCCAGACCGCCGCGGTGATCGGTACCGCGCAATACCTTTCCCCGGAGCAGGCCCGTGGCGATCCGGTCGATGCCCGCTCCGACGTCTACTCGCTGGGCTGCGTGCTCTACGAGATGCTCACCGGCGAACCACCTTTCGTCGGTGACTCGCCCGTTGCGGTGGCCTACCAGCATGTCCGCGAGGACCCTGTCCCACCGTCACGACGCCACGAAGGTCTCTCCGCCGACCTCGACGCCGTCGTGCTCAAGGCGCTGGCCAAAAATCCCGAGAACCGCTATCAGACCGCCGCGGAGATGCGCACTGACCTGGTTCGGGTGCACAACGGTGAGCCGCCGGAAGCGCCCAAGATACTCACCGACGCCGACCGCTCATCGCTGATGGCCTCGTCGCATCCCAGTGACTCGGCCGGACCGCAGACCGATGCACTGCCCCGCCAAGAACTCGAGTTCGGCCGTGACCGCAGCCCCGGTTCGATCAGCCGCTGGGTCGTCGCGGTCGCGGCGCTGGCGGTGCTGACCGTGATCGTGACCATCCTGATCAACACGTTCGGCGGCGGGATGCGCAACGTCCAGGTGCCCGACGTACGCAACCAGGCGTCCGCCGACGCGATCGCCGCGCTGCAAAATCACGGCTTCAAGACCCGCACCCAGCAAAAACCCGATTCGACCGTCCCGCCCGACCACGTCATCGACACCGACCCGGCGGCCAACGACAAAGTGGGCGCAGGCGAGCTGATCACGGTCGACGTGTCCACCGGGCCCGAGCAGCGCGAGGTGCCGGACGTGTCGTCGCTGGGCTATGCGTCTGCGGTGAAGAAACTCAAAGCGGCCGGGTTCGGCCGCTTCAAGCAGGTCAACTCGCCTTCGACGCCGGAGATGAAAGACAAAGTCATCGGGACCAATCCGCCGGCCAACCAGACGTCGGCGATCACCAACGAGATCGCCGTGATCGTCGGCTCGGGTCCAGCGACCAAGCAGGTTCCCGACGTCGCCGGGCAGACCGCCGACCTCGCGCAGAAGAATCTCACCGTCTACGGCTTCAGCAAGTTCGGCCAGGCCGCCGTCGACAGCACCCGCCCGGCCGGCGACGTGCTCGGCACCAATCCGCCTGCGGGAGCTACCGTTCCGGTCGATGCGGTGATCGAGATACAGGTGTCGAAGGGCAACCAGTTCGTCATGCCGGATCTGTCGGGACTGTTCTGGACAGACGCCGAACCGCAGCTGCGTGCGCTGGGGTGGACCGGGATGCTGGTCAAGGGTGCCGACGTCGACGCGGGCGGCTCCCAGCACAACCGGGTGGTGTACCAGAGCCCGGCCGCGGGTCAGGGCGTGAACAAGGACGGCAATCTCACGCTGAAGTTCGGTCAATAGCCGCCAGCGCTGGTCCCGATGACCCTGATGGCACTGCGTCGTCGTAACTGCGCGCCGTGGCCAAACTGTCCGACACCTCTTTTTCCAGTCGCCGCACCAACCCGTCGTCGCGGACCTGACCGCAGTCGGCCAGCCAATTGGCCAGCATCCGATGCCCCCCTTCGGTGAGGATCGACTCCGGATGGAACTGGACCCCGTGGATCGGCAGCCCGGTGTGCCGCACCCCCATGATCACGCCACTGCGAGTGCGGGCGGTCACCTGCAGCTCGGCGGGCAACGTTTCGGGCAAGATGGTCAGCGAGTGATAGCGCGTCGCGGTGAATGGATCTGGAAGTCCCTGCAGCACACCGCTATTCGTGTGAAACACGCTGCTGGTCTTACCGTGCAGCAACTCGGGGGCCCGATCCACTGTCGCGCCGAACGCCACGCCGATGGCCTGGTGGCCTAGGCACACTCCCAGCAGTGGGGTGTGCGTCGCGGCGCAGGCACGCACCAAGTCGATCGACGCGCCCGCGCGTTCGGGCGTACCCGGACCCGGGCTGAGCAGGATCCCGTCCACCTGGGCGGCGATCGCGGCGTGGTCGGACAGCCGAGCGTCGTCGTTGCGCCACACCTGTGCCTCGACGCCGAGCTGGCCGAGATACTGCACCAGGTTGAAGACGAAGCTGTCGTAGTTGTCGACGACCAAGATCTGCATCGTGTCAGGCTACCGTTGAGTCCGATCGCAAGCTGGCTCAGTAACTGACCGGGCCTGCCGGCTGAGCAAAGTGCATCCGCACCGGCTCGCTGTACCCGGCGACGCGGACATCCGGCGTGACTTGCTCGGTGTAGCCCAGGCCGAACCGCACCACGTACTGCTTGTAGAGAATCACCAGGGGAGCGGCGGCCAAGGCAGCCTGCATGGCCGCGGCGTCCCCGATCGCGGTGATCGTGTACGGCGGACTGTAGGTCCGTCCGTTGAGCAGCAGCGTATTCCCGACGCAGCGGGGCGCCGAGGTGGCAATGATGCGCTGGCCCTGCATCTCGATCGCCTCCGCGCCGGCGGTCCACATCGCGTTGAGCACGGCCTGGATGTCCTGCTGGTGCACGACGAGGTCGTCCGGGGATGCGTCGCGGGGGAAGCGGCCGTCGGCGTCGCGCTGCGCGTCGGTCAGCGTCACGACCAGGCCCGGCCCGTGGACAGGCTCCAGCCCGGCGTCGCCGGCCAGTTCGGCGGACCGTCGCAGCATCGCCGCCAGCGCCACGTCCGAGGATCGGCCATGCGTCGAGTCGATGGTGTTGGCCAGTCGATCCCGTTCGGTATTCAAGCGGTCGACCTCGGACTGCTCCCGGCGAACCAGGTCCACCAGTCGCGGCGCGTCGCTGCGCCGGATCTCGCCGCCACCGGACACCCCGTGCGTAGCCCCGAGCAGCAACCCGGCGAGCAGACACACCAGCGGAACGCCGACCCGCCACGGCGAAGGAGGCGCTCCATCCCGGCGCGCGGGCAGCAGCCGCGGGATCCGTCTGGCCATCGCCTCTCCGTTCGCTGCTGGTGGGTGCGTTAGGCTCGTCGTTGCACCCGCCAGCAATACCGTATCCCGAGGTACCGATGCCCAAGTCCAAGGTTCGCAAGAAGAGCGACTTCACCGTCAGCGCGGTGAGCCGCACCCCGGTCAAGGTCAAGGCCGGGCCGTCCAGTGTGTGGTTCGTTGTGTTGTTCGTCGGCCTGATGCTGATCGGCCTGATCTGGCTGATGGTGTTCCAGCTGGCCGCCACTGGCCCCGGCGCCCCCTCGGTGCTCAATTGGATGGCGGAGCTGGGGCCGTGGAACTACGCTGTCGCGTTTGCTTTCATGATCAGCGGTTTGTTGCTCACAATGCGGTGGCGGTAGACATTGACGGCACCGTAATGAATTCATTTCCGGTCTGCGGCGTTACTGGGCTGGCAACTAAGGTGCTACCGGATCACACGCGTGTGATTCATCCCCATTGTGGATAGCGCTTGTGGATAACCGCATCGGCAGTGGTAGGCCCCTCTAAGAGCACCATGCAGCAAACACAGTGGGCGCCATCTCCAGCCGCAATCGCAGCTTGCGGCATCGTCGGGATTGTGATGGCTATCTCATGTGTGACCGTCGTCACAGACCCGCCGGGCCAGGTGTTGCTCGGTATTTCCGCAGGTGGACTGATCTTGTTTGCAAGCGCCACGTGGCGCGCACGTCCAAAACTGGCAATCACTTCCGACGGTCTGCAGATACGCGAATGGCGGCGGGCGCATCGATTGCGGCGCGCCGATATCAAGATCATCCGGATCACCGAATTTCGCCGGATCGGACGCAAAATGCGGCTGCTCGAGATCGACGCCAACGACGGTCGGCTGTTCGTCTTCTCGCGTTGGGACCTCGGCACCGATCCGCTTGAGGTGCTCGACGCGCTGACCGCCGGGGGTTACGCCCGGTCCTGATCCCCCCGCTGGGGGAGGGAGTCAGGAAATCGTGATCGACTCGATGACTACAGGTTCGGCCGGCCGGTCACCGCGGTCGGTGGCGGTGGTGGCGATGGCGTCGACGACTTTCTGCGAATCCGGGTCGGCGACCTCGCCGAAGATGGTGTGGCGCCGGTTCAGGTGCGGCGTCTGACCAACCGTGATGAAGAATTGCGAGCCGTTGGTTCCCGGGCCCGCATTTGCCATGGCCAGCAGGTAGGGCTTGTCGAACTGCAATTCGGGGTGAAACTCGTCGGCGAACTTGTAGCCGGGGCCACCGCGCCCGGTCCCGGTCGGGTCGCCACCCTGGATCATGAAGCCGCTGATCACCCTATGGAAGACCGCGCCGTCGTAGAACGGGCCGGAGCTACCACCGGAGGCGTTCTCGGTCGAGTACTCCTTGGTGCCTTGGGCCAGGCCCACAAAGTTGGCAACGGTCTTGGGTGCGTGGTTTCCGAACAACGCGATCTTGATGTCGCCGCGGTTGGTGTGCAGTGTGGCAGTGGCAGTCTGAATCGGGCTGGTAGTCACGGCATCACAGTCTGCCATCACCGTCCGGCCCGCCGGACATCCGGTGCCCCTACCCCGTGTGGCAGTCTGAAAGTATTCCGATGGCGGTCTTTGCGAAAGGGCCGGGAAAGGCGAGAGATGCGCGCAAGGAACGAAACCCGGTTGACCCCGCGGCAGCGGCTGAGCCGCGGTCTGACCTACACGGCGGTCGGGCCGGTGGACGTTACCCGCGGCGTGGTCGGCCTTGGCGTTCACTCCGCACACGCCGGCGCGTCGCACCTCCGTCGCCGCTACCGCGAAGGCCGACTGGCCCGGGATTTGCACAGTGCCCAAGAGGTTTTGGCGCAGGAATTGGCCGCCGCGCAGGAAGTGGTCACCGGCCTTCCGGAAGCGCTTCAGCAGGCCCGGCGATCCCAGCGGCGAGGCAAGCGTTCGTGGGTGCTCGCCGGAATCGCTGCGGTTGTGCTTGGCGGGGGGGCGGCTGCGTTCTCGATCGTCCGCCGCTCGTCACGTCAGGAGCCGTCGCAGCTGCCGCCCAGCGTGGATGTGCAGCCCCGCCCATAGCTCACCCGTCGCGCGTTTCGGCTCGTGGAGCCTGGGGGATTTGAACCCCCGACTTCTGCCTTACAATGGCGAATCATGGTGCAGTTCAGCAACTTTCTTCGTGCAGCAGTGCGACCCGCCAGGGGACCGCAATACAATAGCTAGGCGTGCATCAAACCCGGATGTCGCACATTGATGTGAGAGGCCATCATGTCCGACACTGTCGACACCCTCGTCCTCGATCTCCTCGAATGGATCGGCCCGCACCCACGGCCCTACGCCGAAGTCCTTGAGGCCTGGCGGACGTCGTGCCCACGCTTGCCCGTTTGGGAGACCGCTGAGGAGCGTGGCTTCATTGACCGTCAACCTGCACCGCAAGGCGGCGCCCGCATTGCCGTTTCCGTCGCCGGGGCGGAGCACCTGCGCCAGCATCGCCGAATTGGCGCTTAAGCTGCGCTTTTGACTCGTGGAGCCTAGGGGATTCGAACCCCTGACTTCTGCCTTGCAAAGGCAGCGCTCTACCAACTGAGCTAAGGCCCCTCGCTCCGACCACCGGTCTGGTCGGCCGCCACATGCCACACCTCGACACCGCGTCGAAACCGAACCACCACCGCCAGCACCGCGATCGCTGCCAGCGGCAACACCAGTCTCACGAAACGTCTTGGCGAACACATGGTTGTGGGCCTAGGAGGACTCGAACCTCCGACCTCTTCGTTATCAGCGAAGCGCTCTAACCGCCTGAGCTATAGGCCCGCACGCGCGTACGGCCGAGCGACGAGATTACCCCACCAAACCGTCTGCGCCCAAACCGCTAGTCCCGGTCTGCCAACGTCACCTCGACGCCGCCGATCAAGTCGGTCGTCAGGTTGTAGATAAACGCACCGATGGTGGCCGCGGCCGTGAGCAACACGATGTTCACCAACCCGATCAGCGCCGCGCCGCCGAAGATCGTGCCGCTGGATACCAGGTCGGCGCTGCCGCTGGTGTTGTTGAGCAGATCCCCGACGTTGCTGTTGAGCTTGCTCCATACCCCCATGCCGCCAAGCACCAGGTAGAGGAAGGCGACGGCGATCATCCAGACGAAGAACAGCGCCACCGAGAGCACCAACGACACCTTCAACGTGCTCCATGGATCGATTCGCCGGATCTGCATGCTGGCACGTACCGGGCCCCGGGGTCGGGCAGACACCTGCACACGGCTTTCGGCTCGTACCCGTGTTGTCGGCGGGTCCACTGCCTCGTCGGTGGCCGGTTGGCGTTGTCCTGCTCGTGGTATCGGACCGGACAGATCCGGCAATTCGCTGGCGTAGGCCTCGTTGTGCCGGCTCTCGCTGCGCGCCGGGGCCGGGTCCACGTCGGGCGGCGGAGCCTTGGCGCCCGGTGCAGCGGTGCCCGAAATGAACCGGCTCAATCGAGCCTCAGCATTGGGGCTGGCGGCGACACGGCCCGCCGGCCGGGTCTCGCGCGGTTTCGGCGGCTCCGACGGCTGGCGCTGTTGTGCTTGCGCGGATCGGGCGCCGGTATGCTTGCGCGGCGTCACGTCGCCGGCATCGGCGACCCGCTCGGCGGTGGGTTCATTCACCGGCCGCTGGGCACCTCCTCGGTCGACCGAGCCATTCCCGTTCGGGCTGTCGCCCGGTCCGGGAAATCCCGGCTCGTTCGGTGAAGTCACCCACGGCTCCTAACTGTGCATCCGGCCGCCGGGGCGGTCGGCGATCGCTTACTCGTCGGGTTCGGGGCCCGAATCGTCGTCGGTAACGCCGGCTTCCTCGGCATTGCGTGCGATGGCTAATAGTGTGTCGCCCTCGCCCAAGTTCATCAACCGAACACCCTTAGTCTGCCGTCCCGCTTTCCGAACCTGCCTGGCCGCCGTCCGGATCACCCCACCGCCGGAGGTGATCGCGTACACCTCGCTGTCATCGTCGACGATCAGCGCCCCTACCAGCCTGCCACGACGGGTGTCGTACTGGATCGTCAAGATGCCTTTTCCGCCGCGGCCCTGCGCGGTGTACTCCTCGATCGCCGTGCGTTTGGCATACCCACCGGACGTCGCCACCAGCAAGTATGTACCTTCGCTGACGACGTTGAGCGACAGCAGATAGTCGTCGGTGTTGAACCGCATGCCCTGCACACCCGATGTCGCGCGCCCCATTGGCCGCAGCGCGTCGTCGGTCGCCGAGAAGCGGATCGACTGACCGTTGGCCGAGACCAGCAGCAGGTCGTCCTCGGCGGAGCACAGCACCGCCCCGACCAGTTCGTCGCCGCCGCGCAGGTTGACCGCCACGATCCCGCCCGACCGATTCGAGTCGAAGTCGGTGAGCTTGGTCTTTTTGACCAGCCCGTTGCGGGTGGCCAGCACCAGATACGGGGCGTCCTCGTAGCTGCGGATCTGGATCACCTGAGCGATCCGCTCCTCGGGCTGGAAGGCCAGCAGGTTGGCGACGTGCTGGCCGCGCGCTATCCGCGAGGCTTCCGGCAAGTCGTAGGCCTTGGCCCGATACACCCGGCCCTGGGTGGTGAAAAACAGGATCCAGTCGTGGGTCGAGCAGACGAAGAAGTGCCGCACGATGTCGTCCTGCTTGAGCCCGGCGCCCTGTACCCCTTTTCCGCCGCGCTTCTGGCTGCGGTACAGATCGGTTTTGGTGCGCTTGGCGTACCCGGTTTCGGTGATCGTGACGACGACGTCCTCGCGTGTGATCAGATCCTCGTCGCTGACTTCGCCGTCGGCCGCGATGATCCGGGTGCGGCGGTCGTCGCCGTGCTTTTCGACGATCTCGGCGAGCTCGTCGTGCACGATCCGGCGCTGCCGCTCGGGCTTGGCCAGGATGTCTTCCAGGTCGGCGATCTCGGCTTCGATCTTGGCCAGGTCGTCGATGATGCGCTGACGTTCCAGTGCTGCCAGTCGGCGAAGCTGCATGTCCAGGATGGCCTGGGACTGGATCTCGTCGATGTCGAGCAGCTCGATCAGGCCGGCCCGGGCGATGTCGACGGTCTCCGATGCCCGGATCAGGGCGATGACTTCGTCGAGCGCGTCCAGCGCTTTGACCAGGCCGCGCAGAATGTGGGCCCGTTCGTTGGCCTTGCGCAGCCGGTAGGTGGTGCGCCGGATGATGACGTCGAGTTGGTGCTCGACGTAGTAGCGGATCAGCTGGTCCAGCCGCAGTGTCCGCGGCACCCCGTCGACGATGGCCAGCATGTTGGCGCCGAAGCTGGTCTGCAGCTGGGTGTGCTTGTAGAGGTTGTTCAGCACCACCTTGGCCACCCCGTCGCGCTTGACCTCGACGACGATGCGCAGCCCGACCCGGTCACTGCTCTGGTCTTCGATGTTGGCGATCCCGGCCAGCCTGCCGTCGCGGACCTGCTCGGCAATCGAAGTGATGAAGTTGTCGTGGTTCACCTGATACGGCAGCTCGGTGATGACCAGCGATGTGCGGCCGCGTGAATCTTCTTCTACTTCAACAACTCCGCGCATCCGGATCGACCCGCGGCCCGTCGTGTAGGCGTCGACGATGCCCTGGCCACCCACGATCAGCCCCGAGGTAGGGAAGTCGGGGCCTTTGATCCGTTCCATGACGGCGGCCAGGGTGGCCTCTTCGTCGGCGTCGTAGTTGTCCAGCGCCCAGAACACCGCTTCGGCGAGCTCGCGCAGGTTGTGCGGCGGCATGTTGGTCGCCATACCGACCGCGATGCCGCCCGAACCGTTGGCCAGCAGGTTCGGGAACCGGCTCGGCAGGACTGTGGGCTCCTGCACCCGGCCGTCGTAGTTGGGTATGAAATCGACTGTCTCCTCGTCGATTTCGCGTAGCATCTCCATCGCCAGCGGCGTCAGCCGCGCTTCGGTGTAACGCATTGCCGCCGGCGGGTCGTTGCCCGGCGAGCCGAAGTTTCCTTGCCCGTCGACCAGCGGGTAGCGCAGCGACCACGGCTGTGCCATCCGCACCAGGGTGTCGTAGATCGACGCATCGCCGTGCGGGTGGTAGTTGCCCATCGTCTCGGCGACCGACCGCGCCGACTTGGCGTGGCTGCGGTCTGGGCGGAACCCGGAGTCGTACATCGCGTAGAGCACCCTGCGGTGCACTGGCTTGAGGCCGTCGCGCACCTCCGGCAGGGCGCGGCCCACGATCACGCTCATCGCGTAATCGATGTAGCTGCGCTGCATCTCCTGCTGGATGTCGACCGGCTCGATCCGGTCGACGGAGTCGTCGCCCGGTGGCAGCGTGGTGTCAGTCATCTATTCCTCGTTTGCGTCTCACGTTGACGGCGTGTCTGATTCGTCAGACATCCAGGAAACGAACGTCCTTGGCGTTGCGGGTGATAAAGCTTCGACGTGCTTCGACGTCCTCGCCCATCAAGATGGAGAACAATTCGTCGGCGGCCGCGGCGTCGTCCAGGGTGATTTGACGCAGCACCCTGACCGACGGGTCCATGGTGGTTTCCCACAACTCCTTGGCATCCATTTCGCCGAGACCTTTGTAGCGCTGGATGCCGTCTTCCTTATTGATCTTCCTGCCAGCCTTCAGCCCCGCATCCATCAGACCGTCCCGCTCACGGTCCGAGTAGGCGAACTCGGGATCGCTGCGCTGCCATTTGAGCTTGTACAGCGGCGGCTGCGCCAGGAATACGTGTCCGTTCTCGATCAGCGGTCGCATGAACCGGAACAACAGGGTCAGCAGCAGCGTCGAGATGTGCTGGCCGTCAACGTCGGCGTCGGCCATCAGCACGATCTTGTGGTAGCGCAATCTGGTGAGATCGAACTCGTCGTGGATTCCGGTGCCCAGCGCGGTGATGATCGCCTGCACTTCGGTGTTTTTCAGCACCCGGTCGATGCGGGCTTTCTCGACGTTGATGATCTTGCCGCGCAACGGCAGAATCGCCTGGAACATCGAATCGCGGCCGCTCTTCGCCGAACCGCCGGCCGAATCGCCTTCCACCACATACAATTCCGACTTTCGCGGATCGGTGGAGCGGCAATCTGCCAGCTTGCCGGGCAGTCCACCCAGATCGGTAGCGCTCTTGCGGCGCACCAACTCTCGGGCCTTACGTGCCGCGATGCGGGCCTGTGCCGACGACACCGCTTTATTTAACACGGTTTTCGCTTCCGAGGGGTTGGCCTCAAACCAATGGGTCAGCTGTTCGTTGCAGACCTTCTGCACGAATGATTTGACCTCGGTGTTGCCGAGTCTGGTCTTGGTCTGACCCTCGAACTGCGGTTCGCTGACCTTGACCGAAATGACCGCTGCCAGGCCCTCTCGGATGTCGTCGCCGGTGAGGTTGGGATCCTTGTCCTTCAGCAGCTTCTTGTCCTTGGCGTACTTGTTCACCACCGATGTCAGCGCGCTGCGGAAGCCCTCTTCGTGGGTGCCGCCCTCGTGGGTGTTGATGGTGTTGGCGAAGGTGTGCACCGACTCCGAATAGCCGGCGTTCCACTGCATCGCGATCTCGACCTCGTGGCCGGTGCCCTTGCCTTCGAAGTCGATGATGCTCTGCTGGATCGGGCTCTTGGTGCGGTTGATGTGCTTGACAAAGTCGACCAGCCCACCGGGGTAGTGGAAGGTACGGTGCTTAACCTTGTGCGGCGCGATCGATTCGGCCGCCTTTTCTTCGGCGGACTTGGGTGCCTCGGCGGTGTCGCTGACAACCTCGTCGACCACATCTTCGGCGGCGACGCGCTCGTCGACCAAATCGATGGTCAACCCCTTGTTGAGAAAGGCCATCTCCTGGAGACGACGGGCCACCGTCTCGAAATCGTATTCGAGTGTCTCGAAGATGTCCGGATCCGCCCAGAATCGCACCGTGGTTCCGGTCTTCTTGGTCTTCTCACCCTGCTTAAGGGTGCCCGGCACCGAGCGGTCGTAGTACTGCGACCACTCATAACCGTCGCGGGAGATCTCTACCTCAAGGCGGGTGGACAACGCGTTGACCACTGACACGCCCACCCCGTGCAAACCACCCGACACCGCGTATGCGCCGTCATCGCCGCCGAACTTGCCCCCCGCGTGCAGCTGGGTCATCACGACGTCCACGGTGGAAATCCCGGTTGCGTGCATCGACACCGGGATACCGCGGCCGTCGTCGGTGACCTGGACGCTGCCATCGTCGAGGATCTTGACATCGACTTTGGTGGCGTATCCGGCCATCGCCTCGTCCACCGCGTTGTCGACGACCTCCCAGACCAGATGGTGCAGGCCGCGCTCGCCGGTCGACCCGATGTACATGCCCGGTCGTTTGCGAACTGCCTCCAACCCTTCAAGAACCTGGATGTCTCCGGCGTCGTATGAGTTGCGGGCCTTCTTCTGGGCAGCCACGGTCGGAAAGCACTCCTTGGGGTTGCGCGCGGGTAGTCCAATGACTGTGCGCTGGTTTCTCTGTCAGTCTACCGGCAGCAGGCCCCTGCACCGATTCTGCGAGGGTGTTTCTACACAGCTATCTGCGCCGTGTGCGGAATTTTTCGCTCTGGGCTGCGTCCTGACGCTTGACGAGCCAACTCGCCGCCTTGTGACGGCCCTCAGCGGATCGGCCCGCGGGTCACCCGTAAGTGTCGCGGGGCCCCCGTCCGGCAATGTGCAACCGTCCTTTACGCCAGGACGGCGCGACCGGGCCGGTGATTCTCAGGCTTGTCACCACACCGTCACCGACCTTGGCGGCGATCTTGGCCAGCACTTGGTTCTGGATGATCCGTAACTGGGTCGCCCAGGCCGTCGACTCTGCCGACACGCTCAGCACCCCATCGCGCAGTGCGGTCGGCGTCGCGTGATCGGCGATGTGGTGACCGACCACCGACGGCCACTGCCCGAACACCGCACCCTCGGCGACCCGCGACGACCAGCCCTGCTTCTTGGCCACGTCGCCCGCGGCACTACCGAGGGACTGCGGGTCTCGGCCGTCGGGTCCAGGGCCAGACCAACGACGCCGGCTTCCGGTGCCGGCGACGCGGCGGGTGGGCGGCAGCCGGCGCCCGTGTCCGACATCTTTCCCTTGCGTGCGGGCGACGCCGCGAGCGTCTTCCAGAACTCGCCTGACCAGGTCCATACCGGCTAGCCCGCTCAGCCGATCGGGCGGTCCGGCGCCGGGTTCAGGATTTGAAGTGTCCTCGCCGGGGCCGGTCACGGCTGCACCGCCGAGGCCGGTCCGCTGTCATCATCGGTGAGGGTGATGCTGACTCGTTCGGCATCCCAATCGCGGGGGATGTCGTCGAGGACCGCCGCGGTCACCAGCACCTGCTCTGCTGAAGCAGCCGCTGCTGCCAGCGCCTCCCGCCGGGCGGTGTCGAGCTCGGCGAAGACGTCATCGAGCAACAGCACCGGGTCGCTTCCCTCTGCCCGCAACAACTCATAGGCCGCCAACCGCAACGACAACGCCATCGACCACGATTCCCCATGGCTGGCAAAGCCTTTCGCTACTTGCTCACCAAGCCGTAGCTCCAAGTCGTCGCGGTGGGGACCAACCAGGCACACCCCACGCTCGAGTTCGGCGTCTCGGCGCGCTGACATCTGCTCCAGCAGGGCCGCGCGCAACAATTCCACGTCGGGGCGATCGGGCTCGACGTCGACGCTGGCGTGGTAGCCGATCGACGCCGCCCGAGATCCCGGCGCCAGCAGCTGGTAGCTCTTTTGCACTTCGGGTGCCAACTCATTCACGAGGTCCATCCGAGCGGCCATCAATTCCGCGCCATGCGTGGCCAAGTGCCCGTCCCACACATCCAGCGTCTCCAGTGCGCCACGCTCACCCCGGAAACCTGCGCCCGCTGCAGACTTGAGCAGCGCCGTGCGCTGACGAAGAACTTTATCGTAATCAGCCCGCACAGCGGCCACCCGCGGGCGGCGCAGTGCCGCTAAATCGTCCAGGTAGCGCCGCCGATCCGCCGGCTCTCCGCGAACCAGAGCCAGGTCCTCTGGCGCGAACAACACCGCGCGGAGCACCCCAAGGACCTCACGCGGGCTACGCACCGCAGAGCGATTCAATCGTGCTTTGTTGGCCCGGCCGGCCGCGATCTCCAGGTCAACGGCACATTCACGACCATCGTTTACGACGATCGTGGACACCACCGCCCGCGGCGCGCCGATGCGCACCAGCGGCGCGTCCGTCGCGACCCGATGCGACCCCAACGTCGACGAATACCACAGCGCTTCAACAAGATTGGTCTTGCCGTAGCCGTTGGGCCCGACAAACACCGTCCGGCCCGGTGTCAGTTCGAGCTCAACGTGTGCCCACGACCGGAAATCCCGCAAGCCCAGATGACGGACGTACACCTAACCGCTAACCAGGCAGACGAACCGGCATCAACAAATACACGTAATCGGTCGAAACCGCCGGGAACGGTCCGCTGTCGCTGGGCTGTGAATCGTCAGCGGCGGCCGGCCGCAACACCGCGGGGCGACTCGGCGTGGTGAACCCGAACGACACCCGCTCAGAGTGCAACGACCCCAGCCCGTCGGTCAGGTAGGTCGGGTTGAAGGCGATGGTGAGTGGTTCGCCGGCGAACTCCACCGGCACGTCCTCTTCGGCCCGGCCAACGTCGTCGGCACCAGCCGACAGCCGTAACACATCGCCGGAGAATTCCATCCGGACCTGCGCGCCACGATCGGCCACCAGCGCGACGCGCTTGATCGCCTCGGTCAATTCGGCCACCCCGACACTGGCCACCGCAGTGTGTTCGGTCGGCAGTAGCTGACGGAACTTGGGGAACTCCGCATCCAGCAAGCGGGTCGTGCTGCGTTTCCCGTTCCCACTGATGCCCAGCAATCCGTCCTTACCTACGGCGGGTCCGGCCCCCAGCGATAGATGGACCTCGGCACCGTCGGCACCGCTCTTGGCCACCTCGGCCAGCGTCTTGGCCGGCACCAACACGGCGGCTTCGACATCGGGTGACCCCGCCGACCAGGTCAGCTCCCGAACCGCCAGCCGGAACCGGTCGGTAGCAGCCAAGACCACCGACTCACCGGAGATCTCGACCCGGATCCCGGTCAGCATCGGCAGCGTGTCGTCGCGGCCGGCCGCGACGGCAACCTGACTGATCGCTTCGGCGAACACATCCGCCGACAGTGCCCCGGTCTCGTCAGGCAACGCGGGCAGCGTGGGATAGTCCTCAACAGCCATCGTCGGCAACGAGAACTTGGCGCTTCCGCACACCAACGAAACCCTGGTGCCGTCCACCTGGACGTCGACGGGCTTGTTCGGCAGTGCCCGGGTGATATCAGATAACAGCCGCCCTGATACCAAAACCTTTCCCGGAGAGGCGATTTCGGCTGCCAAACGTACTTCGGCGGAAACCTCGTAGTCGAACCCGGAGATGGTCAAGCCGTCGTCCGAGCCGGTCAGCAGCACGCCGGCAAGCACCGGAACCGTGGGCCTGGTGGGCAGAGTCCGCGCCACCCACGCCACAGCGTCAGCGAAGTCATCCCGCACCAAGCGTAACTTCAAGTCGGTCAAGCCGACCGTGGTCGTCGCCACGTCCATTGCGTCCCTTCATCACCTCGAACAGCAAGGCCAAACTCCAGCGGCTCACCGCGTGAGGTGCGGTACTCCCCGCCGACGGACGCCTGTGCCCGTAAACCCGCTTCGACGACCGAAACGGCAGTCGAACCACCACGGTAGAGCGTCGGAGGCCATCTTGAAAGCTAATCGGAATCAGTGACACTCGGGTCTTTCGGGCGTCAGCGTGCGGGTGTGGAACGGCCCGTCCCCAGGTGTCTTTTCCAAAGAAGAAACTATGAAGAGATATCAGTAACAGTATTAGGGCCTGTGCATGTTGGGGACATTACGACGTCTGTGCTGCTGGGGGAGCCGGCCAGGTTGTGGATGACGAGGGGCGGGGTTGTGTCGTTCGTGTGTAGCGGTTGGGGATCGGCCGCGGTTGTGCACCGACCGAGCAGTCGAGGCAAAAGTGTGAGCAGCTTGCGCACAGCCATATCCACAGTCGGCGGTGTGACTAGTGAGGCGGCCGGGTCCAAAGTTTTTTTGGTGTTCGGCCGACGGTCAGCGTTTGGAACGCTGACGAATCCGGGTGGTGAGTTCTTTGACGTGATCGAAGATTTCGCGTCGCTGGGCCATCTCGGAGAGGATCTTCTTCTGCGCGTACATGACCGTGGTGTGGTCACGGCCGAATGCCTGCCCGATTTTCGGCAGGGATAGATCGGTGAGTTCGCGGCACAGGTACATCGCGATCTGTCGCGACTGGGCCAGGGCCCGCGTCTTACCGGGGCCCCGGAGTTCCTCGACCGTGGTATCGAAGTACTCCGCGGTGGCCGCCATGATCGTCGCGGCGCTGATCTGCATGATGCTGGCGTCGGCGATCAGGTCGCGCAATACGATTTCGGCCAGTGCCTTGTCGATCGCGCTTTTGTTCAGTGAGGCGAACGCGGTGACACGGATCAGCGCGCCCTCCAGCTCGCGGATGTTGCGCTCGATGCTGCTGGCGATCAGCTCGAGCACATCGTCGGGTACGGCGAGTCGCTCCATCTGTGCTTTCTTGCGCAGGATGGCGATTCGGGTTTCCAGTTCCGGTGGCTGAACATCGGTGATCAGCCCCCACTCGAATCTGGTTCGCAACCGGTCTTCGAGGGTGGCGAGTTGTTTGGGTGGCCGGTCGGAGGAGATGACGATCTGTTTGTTGGCGTTGTGCAGGGTATTGAAGGTGTGGAAGAACTCTTCCTGGATGCCCTCTTTACCCTCGATGAATTGGATGTCGTCGACCAGCAGCACATCGACATCGCGGTAGCTGCGCTTGAAAGCCACCTTGCGGTCGTCGCGTAGCGAGTTGATGAAGTCGTTGGTGAACTCTTCGGTGGAGACGTACTTGACCCGCATGCCCGGGAATAGGCGTTGGGCGTAGTTGCCTGCCGCGTGCAGGAGGTGCGTCTTGCCCAGTCCGGACTCGCCCCAGATGAACAGGGGGTTGTAGGCCCGCGCCGGCGCCTCGGCAATCGCCAGAGCCGCGGCGTGAGCGAACCGATTCGAGGCACCGATGACGAAGGTGTCAAATGTGTAGCGCCGGTTGAGGCTGGTGCCTGCGGCGTCCGCCGCGGTGCTGTGGGGCCGTTCGGTGAAGTAGGTAGGCCAGTTTTGGTGTGCGCTGGCGAGGGCTTCGCTGTCTTCATCGACCTCGTCGATGTCGGCGATTGGTTCATCGAAGCCGGCGCCGGTCCCGTCATCGGATTCGTCGGTGGCGAGCGGAGAGATACGGACGCCGAGTTCGATCTGTTGGCCGAGGCGCCGGCTCAGCGCCTCGGTGATCTGGGTGCGGAGGTGACGTTCGATCTCGTTCTGCACGAAGCTGCTCGGCACCGACAGCAGAGCAAACCCTTCGACGATCGTCAGTGGTTGGACAAGGTTCAACCATGCTCGTTGCTGCGGTGTCAGTGGTGGGACGTACGGTTCACCATTGGGCGCCGAGCCGTCTGGGGAGATCTCGCCGTTGAGCTCGGAGACGACCGCGCTCCAGACCGTCGCGAAACTTGATCCGGGGTCCTCGGTCAACGACGGGTCCCCCTGGTATGACTTCGAACTACAATCGTTAGTTGCGACCACGAACTGTCCACATAGTTATCCACAAGTGTGGACAGGACAGTCGACATCGCACCGCGACTCACCCCCGACGGCACGCATGATCGGCGCTCGAGACAGCCAGCATAGGTTAGTTGGCCAGGAAGCCGATCCGCCATTCTCGCTTCGTTGTCGGGCGCCGTTTCGGTCTGAAACGGCATTGCCTGAAGTTAACAGTTTTCCTCCCGAGTGCCAACCGTTCTGCAACATTGGTGCGGGCTTTCCCGAGATTGCTCAGCCGAGCCGGTGGCGGGTGTGACGTCAGTTAAAGATTGGCGGGAGATCGACGTTTGAGCAGGCCAGGTTTGACCCAGCGAACACTGGTCAGTACCCTCGTACAGTCGCCCGAAAGTCGGCGATACGGCTGCGATCCGAGCAATATGCCCGGGGCCCGCGCCGGTTACCAGCGAGACACAAAGCCTACCGAGGCTTCGTGAGGGCAATCGTGATCTACCGGCACGGGTAACCGGGCCGGAGCGCGGTGCCAGATGCAACGAGGAGAGAGTCGTGGCAAAGGGCAAGCGGACCTTCCAGCCGAATAACCGGCGCCGAGCCCGCGTGCACGGCTTCCGGCTGCGGATGCGGACCAGGGCTGGCCGGGCAGTTGTGTCGAATCGGCGTCGCAAGGGCCGCCGCTCGCTGACGGCTTGATTTGCAAGCCGGGTGTCACAGCGGTGCTTTCCGCGCGGAACCGCATGACGCGGTCGACCGATTTCGATGCCACGGTGAAGCACGGGACTCGAGCCGTGCAGCCAGATCTGGTCATCTATGTGCGGCGCGGGAATGACAAGTCGGCGGATGCGCCGAAGGTGGGACTGATCGTCGCTCGATCCGTGGGATCAGCCGTGCAACGGCATCGGTTGGCCCGTCGGTTGCGGCATGTCGCCCGCAGTGTGGTGGACGGGCTGGACCAGTCCGAGCACATCGTGATCCGGGCACTGCCCAGCAGCCGCGACGTTGTCTCGGCCCGGTTGGCAGAACAATTACGGGCCGGCTTGCGGCGCGTCCAGACGACGGGGTCCTGCCGGTGACTGACATAATGTCAAGGTGCGTGCGCGGGCTGCGTTCCGCCGAGACGACCGTCGTGCGCGGGCTGATTTTTCTCATCCAGCTGTACCGGCACATGGTGTCGCCGCTGCGATTGCCGACGTGCCGATTTACCCCAACCTGTAGTCAGTACGCCGTGGCCGCGCTGTCGGAGTACGGGTTGGTGCGGGGGAGTGGGATGGCGGCCGTCCGCCTGGCCAAGTGCGGTCCGTGGCATCGGGGAGGATGGGATCCGGTACCGGAGCGCCGGGGAGCCCGGATCGAAGTCTGGGGCACCCCAGCGACGCTAGGGGAGAGTGATTCTGTTGTTTGATCCGTTCAGCCTCGACTACTTCTATTATCCGGTCTCGGCGATCATGTGGCTCTGGTACAAGGCGTTCGCCTTTCTGCTGGGCCCGTCGAGCTTCTTCGCGTGGACGCTGTCGGTGATGTTCTTGGTGTTCAGTTTGCGCGCGATCTTGTACAGCCCGTTCGTTCGCCAGATCCGCACCACCCGCCAGATGCAGGAGTTGCAGCCGCAAATCAAGGCGCTGCAGAAGAAGTACGGCAAGGACCGTCAGCGGATGGCCCTGGAGATGCAGAAGCTACAGCGCGAACATGGATTCAATCCAATACTCGGCTGCCTGCCGATGCTGGCGCAGATTCCGGTGTTCCTCGGGCTGTATCACGTACTGCGGTGTTTCAACCGGACCAGCACCGGTATCGGGCAGCTGGGCCTCTCGCCCGAGCGCAACCGCGAGTTGGGGAACTATGTTTTCAGCGCCGCGGATGTTGGCCACTTTCTGGACGCCAATCTGTTCGGCGCGCCGCTCGGCGCAACCATGACGCAGCGCGGAGCCAGCCTCGCGGCCTTCTCTGAGTTCAGTCGTCCCGCCGTGGTGGCGGTCGGGCTCCCGGTCATGATCCTGGCCGGTGTCGCGACCTACTTCAACAGCCGGGCATCGGTGGCCCGGCAGAGTCCGGAGGCCGCGGCCAATCCGCAGACCGCGATGATGAACAAGCTCGCGTTATACGTCTTCCCGCTCGGCGTGGTGGTCGGTGGGCCGTTCTTGCCGTTGGCGATCATCTTCTACTGGTTCTCGAATAACATCTGGACGTTCGGTCAGCAGCACTACGTGTTCGGGATGATCGAAAAAGAGGAAGAGGAAAAGAAGCGCGAAGCGCTCGAGCGCCGTGCGGCGAACGCACCGGCGCCGGGCGCCAAACCAAAGCGATCGGCGAGGAACGCGGAAGCGGTGGGCGGCAACGGTTCGCCGGCGAACGGGAGCGCCGATAGTGATGCGCCGGCGGCGGAACCGTCGGATGCCGACACCGGCAACACCAATCAGCCGGCGCGCAACAGCAATCCGGGCAACCGCACCCCACGGCCGGGAGCCAAGCCGAAGAAGCGCAGACGTTGAGGTCCGGCGGTAGAGCCGGACGGCAGCCTTAACCGGGCGAGGTCCCGGATGGCGGGAAGGAAAGACAGGCAAGCATGACGGATGTCGACACCAACGGACATGAGGCACACGAAGCGCCGCCGCAAGAGCTTCTGGAGGACGCTGTGGAAGACACGGCGCCGGGAGAGGGTGACGCCGAGGGCGAGGCCGAGGGCGGGGCCGATTTGGAAGAGCGGTTGGTCGCCGAAGGAGAAATCGCGGGCGACTATCTGGAAGAGCTGTTGGACCTACTCGATTTTGACGGTGACATCGACCTGGACGTCGAGGGCAGCCGAGCGGTGGTGAGCATCGACGGTAGTGACGACCTCAACAAGTTGGTCGGCCGCAAGGGCGAGGCTCTTGACGCGCTGCAGGAGCTGACTCGACTGGCGGTGCATCAAAAGACCGGCGTGCGCAGCCGGCTGATGCTCGACGTCGCCGGCTGGCGTCGTCGGCGTCGCGATGAGTTGGCGGCGTTGGGCGACAAGGTTGCCAGGAGGGTACTGGAAAGCGGCGAGCGCGAGGAACTCGCGCCGATGACACCGTTTGAGCGCAAGATCGTTCACGACGCTGTCGCGGCGGTCAGCGGCGTTCGTAGCGAGAGCGAAGGCGCGGAACCGTCGCGCCGGGTCGTCGTATTGCTTGATTGACCCGGCGCGGAGTTACACCGGTGTAGTTCGGTCGAGCGCGTCAGCGGGCACAGACGGGAGGGATGTTTCACGTGAAACATGTCGTTCCGGGCAAGCGGACGGCGCCACACATACCCCCACCGCCTGACATCGCGACGGCGGTCTTCGGGGACAGGCTCGGCCTCGCCCAGCGCTATGCGGAGCTGCTGGCGGACATCGGCGTCGACTGGGGAATCCTGGGACCCCACGAGATCGATCGGCTCTGGGAACGCCACCTATTGAATTGCGGAGTGGTGGCCGAGCTTTTGGAACCGGGCGATCGGGTCGCCGATATCGGCAGCGGCGCCGGACTGCCGGGGCTGCCCCTGGCGATTGCCAAGCCAGGACTCCGCATCGTTCTGATCGAATCGCTACTGCGCCGGACTGAGTTCCTGCGCACGGCAGTCGCCGAGCTCGGGCTAGACGTCGAGGTGGTCCGAGGCCGGGCGGAGGATCCGGCAGTGCGCCGAAGTGTCGGCGGCCGCGACGCCGTTGTGTCGCGGGCAGTGGCCCCGCTGGACAAGGTGACGCGGTGGAGTTTGGGACTGCTGCGACCGGGCGGACGGATGCTGGCGATCAAGGGTGAGCGTGCGCCGGACGAAGTGCGCGAGCACCGGCGTGTGATGACCGGGTTGGGCGCCACAGATGCCAGGGTGGTGGAATGTGGCGTGAGCTATCTATCTCCACCGACAACCGTGGTGGTGGCACGGCGTGCGACGCCGGTCCCGGTCCGAGGCCCGTCGCGCCGACCGTCGAACAGGGAGAGCCTATGAGTGCGCCACACAACCCGTTCGGGTCCGAGCCTGGAGCCGCCTCCGCCACCCATGTTTCACGTGAAACAACGGAACTCGACACCCCGATCGGCGCCGCCGCCGAGCGCGCGATGCATGTGCTGCACACCGCCTATGAGCCGCTGCGCCGCCCGCGCCATCGTCGGCTCTTCACCATTGCGAACCAGAAGGGCGGCGTCGGCAAAACCACGACCGCGGTGAACCTGGCAGCGGCGTTGGCAATCCAAGGGCTCAAGACGCTCGTCATCGATTTGGACCCGCAGGGCAATGCAAGCACCGCACTGGGCATCACCGACCGGCATTCCGGAACGCCGTCGTCGTATGAGGTGCTCCTCGGCGAGATGCCGCTGCACACCGCGCTGCGGCCCAGCCCGCACAGCGGGCGGCTGTTCTGTGTGCCGGCCACCATCGACCTGGCCGGTGCCGAAATCGAATTGGTGAGCATGGTGGCGCGGGAGAATCGATTGCGCACCGCGCTGGCCGACCTTGACAGCGCCGACTTCGACTACGTCTTTATCGACTGCCCACCGTCGCTGGGGCTGCTGACCATCAACGCTTTGGTCGCTGCGCCCGAGGTGCTGATCCCCATCCAGTGCGAGTACTACGCGCTGGAGGGAGTGTCGCAGTTGGTGAACAACATTGCGATGGTGAAGGCCCATTTGAATCCCGGTCTGGACGTCAGCACCGTGATCCTCACCATGTACGACGGACGGACCAAGCTCGCCGATCAGGTGGCCGACGAAGTCCGCCGCTACTTCGGGCCCAAGGTCTTACGGACGGTGATTCCTCGCAGCGTCAAAGTCTCGGAAGCGCCCGGTTACAGCATGACCGTGATCGATTACGATCCCGGTTCGCGCGGTGCGATGAGTTACCTCGACGCCAGCCGAGAGCTTGCCGAGCGTGACCGACCAGCACCCGATGAGGGGGGACACGAATGACCCAGTCGTCACGCAGGAAGGGCGGCCTCGGGCGGGGCCTGGCTTCGCTCATTCCCACCGGACCGGCCGACGACTCTGACCCGAGGCGATTCGGGCCGCGGATGGGCGATGCCGCGGCCGACGTCGTGTTGGGTGGCCCGCCGGCAGCCGCAGCGGGCTCCGCCGGTATCGGCGCGGTGTACCGCGAAATCGACCCGTCCCTCATCGAGCCGAACCCGCGCCAGCCGCGGCAGGTTTTCGACGAGGAAGCCCTCGCCGAGCTCGTGCACTCGATCCGCGAATTCGGCCTCATGCAGCCGATCGTGGTTCGCGCGGTAGACCTATCCCAGGGATCCGCGGGTGCGCCCGGCGGCCAGCGTTATCAACTCGTGATGGGGGAGCGGCGGTGGCGCGCGGCCCAAGCGGCCGGCATGACCGCGATCCCGGCGATCGTGCGGGAGACCGACGAGGACAACCTGCTGCGCGATGCCTTGCTGGAGAACATCCACCGAGTGCAACTGAACCCGCTGGAAGAGGCGGCGGCCTACCAGCAGCTGCTGGACGAGTTTGATGTCACCCACGATGAACTGGCTGCCCGGATCGGCAGGTCCCGTCCGCTGATCTCCAACATGATCCGATTGCTACGGTTGCCGATTCCCGTCCAGCGCCGCGTCGCGGCGGGAGTGCTGTCGGCCGGCCACGCTCGGGCGCTGCTGTCTCTCGAGGGCGGCCCGGAAGCCCAAGAGAGCTTGGCCGCACGCATCGTCGCGGAGGGGCTGTCGGTCCGGGCCACCGAGGAGGCGGTCACACTTGCCAATCGCGCCGACACCACCCAGCCGGCGCCGCCGCGCCGCAAGCCGATCCACATGCCCGGCCTGCAGGACGTTGCTGAGGGGCTCTCCAGCGCCTTCGATACCCGCGTCACGGTCAGCTTGGGCAAACGCAAAGGGAAGATCGTAATCGAGTTCGGTTCGGTGGACGATTTGCAACGCATCGTCGACTTGATGAACTCGTCGAAGAGCTGACCACAGACACCAGCTGATTACGTCACTGTGACAATCCGGACGACCAGGCTGCGCTGACATGCCGCAATCATCTGAATCGGGCTGTGCACCAGGCTATTTCATTTTCGACGTGGCGTTGGCCAATCCCGGGGTAGCCGGCCAGCGCGAGCCGGTCCGACAAGCCGTCCATCGGGGCCACGAAGCGGGGTCACGCGGGTATCGCCGTCGGCCCCATCCGGAGGGTACGCTCGGCTGCGGGGAGGGGGCACCACCCGCTCGCGGGGAAGCCGGGCAGTCGATGGCCGCGCCCCACGGAGGCCCAGGAGTCTAGTGTCTGCTCGAATCACACCGCTGCGACTCGAAGCCTTCGACCAGCTTCCCAAACACGCACGCCGTTGCGTCTTCTGGGAAGTGGATCCCGCGACCCTCGGCCAAGAAGACCAGCTCACCGATCCGGAATTCGAAAAAGAAGCGTGGCTGTCGATGGTCATGCTGGAGTGGGGAACCTGTGGTCAAGTGGCCACGACGGCGCCGGATGAGTCTGGTCAGAGCGAGCCGACGTGCCTGGGCTATGCGTTCTACGCGCCGCCACGGACGGTGCCCCGGGCGCACCGGTTTCCCACCGCGCCGGTGTCGGCCGATGCCGTGCTGCTGACGTCGATGCGGGTCGAGCCCGGACCGGCCGCCGACGAGCTGCCGTACAGCCTCGTCGCGCGGGTGGTCGATGAATTGGTCCGCCGGGGTGTGCGCGCGCTGGAGGCGTTCGGTCGCACCGAGGACGTCGCAGAGCTGGGCGATCCGCAGACTGCCGACCCCGATCTCCGACCGGTGCTGGAGGCGCTGGGTGACTGCTCGGCCGAACACTGCGTGATCGAGGCGGACTTCCTGCGCGACGTGGGATTCGTTGTGGTGGCGCCACATCGGTACTTCCCGCGGCTGCGGCTCGAGCTGGACAAGGGTCTGGGCTGGAAGGCCGAAGTCGAAGCGGCCTTGGAGCGGCTGTTGCAGAGTGCGTCGCTGCAGCAACCGGTCGCTGCGGGAGCCTCGGCTACGAGCCGCTGAGCCGGCCGGCCTGCTCGACCGCCAACTCGTGGGCGAGTAGCTCGGCGAAGGTGAACGTGCCGGTGGGCCGGTCGTTCTTGCCGAGCAGATAGAGCCGCTTGACCGCCGCCAGAATTCCTTCGGCGATCGCGTCACGGGTCTGCGTGGTGATCAACATCGCGCGATCCCGCGGGTTGGTGATGTAGCCGATGTCGACCTGGACGGTGGGCATCCGGGTCAGGCGCAGCAGATCCCAGGTACGACCATGGGTACGGCAGTCCCGTAAACCGGTTCGCGCCACCACTTCTCGTTGAATGAAGTCAGCCAGGTTGTGGCCAATGGTGGACACCGAGCCATGCGAATTCCCGAAGTGGAAAGAGGCCACGCCGCTGGCCGAGGGGCTGGCCTGGGTTGCACAGCGCAGGCTGATCATCAGGTCGGCACCGACGGCGTTAGCCGTCGCGGCTCGTTCGGCGTCCGATGGGCTGCGGTTGGTCGGCCGCGACAAGAACGTCTCCATGCCGATAGCGGTCATCCGGCCTTCGAGACGACTGGCCAAGTCCCACAAGACATCTGCTTCGCTGATCGGTCCCGCGGCCCCGTGTGTGATCAGTCCGTGGTCGGCGCCGCCACGACCCGGGTCGATGATGATCCGCTTGCCCGACAGCTTCGGACCGGATCGACGGACCAATTCCTCCTCACGGATGGCGTGCAGGGAGCCGCCGGTCACCCGTGAACTGAGAAAGTACAAGGAGCGCAACGTTTCCGGGCCGCAAATCCCGTCGGCGTAGAGCCCGTACTCGCGCTGGTAGGACATCAACCCGTTGTGCGTCTGCAAGCCGAAGTATCCGTCGACCAAGCCGGTGTAGAAACCGAGATCCTGCAACCTGGCTTGCAGCGTGGCGACGTCGTCGCCGTACATCGGCGCACCGAATTGATGGTTGAGCGTGCGGGCGCCGAGCCGGTAGGACGCCTCTTTCAGCGCCCGGTAGGTGGCTTCGCCGACCATGCCGTCCACCAGCAGCCCGCGATGCTGCTGAAACGCCCGCACCGCGTGGTCAAGCTCTTCGTCGAAGACATCGAGCGCAATGTGCTTTCCGGTGCTGAGATCCGCATCTGCGCCGTCCAGATGCCCAAGCGCGGTCAGCGAAGCCCGAATCTCGGTGACCGCTGCGCTACGGTCACCGCAGCGCAGCGCTTCGCCGGCGCTGCGGTGCGGTGGCGACATTCCAAGGCCTCCGGTGAGCCGGTGTGAGCAGCCTGCCGTTTATTGACAGGCTTGGCGGTATTGTCGCAGACGCTCGGCGATTTCGGGAAAACACCAGGCAAACCGGAGCGATCTTTGGCGAACTAACCGACGTCTGGAACGGCGTCGGAAAGCTCCCGCAACAACGCCGCCTTGCCCTTGGCCCCAACGATCCGCTTGACCGGCTGGCCGTCCTTGAACAAGATCAGCGTCGGGATCGAAACCACCTGAAAGTTGCGCGCGGTCTCCGGGTTTGCGTCGACATCGAGTTTGGCGACCGTCAGCTGCCCCGCCGTCTCGGCGGCGATCTCTGCCAACACCGGCGCCACCATCTTGCACGGTCCGCACCAGGTAGCCCAAAAGTCAACCAGCACAGGCTTATTGCTGGCTAATACGTCGCTTTCAAAAGAAGCGTCAGAGACATCCACGGGTGCGCCTGCGGACTCGGTGTTCGTCATCGGAGGACTCCAATCAAAGTGTCGCTGTCGCCGGGGCTCCGGCGGCTGTGGTCTGCGCCGGCTCTGCCGACTCCGCTTGCTCGGTTAGCCAGCGCTCGGCGTCAATCGCCGCGGAGCAACCCGTGCCTGCGGCCGTGACCGCCTGGCGGTAGGTGTGGTCGACCAAGTCGCCTGCGGCAAACACCCCGTCCAGTGAGGTGTGCGTCGTGTTGCCCTCGACCAGCACGTAGCCGTCCGGGTCCACGTCCACGACGCCGCGCACCAATGCAGACCGCGGGTCGTGGCCGATGGCGACGAAAACCCCGGTCACGGCCAGGGTGGATTCCTTGCCGGTGGCGGTGTCGCGCAGCCGCAAGCCGGTCACCGTGGTGTTGCCTTCGACGGCGACCACGACGCTGTTCGTGACGATCCGGATCTTGTCGTTGGCACGGGCCCGGTCAAGCATGATTTTTGAGGCCCGAAACTCCTCACGGCGGTGCACGATGGTCACGCTGCGGGCGAACTTCGTCAGGAAGGTGGCTTCTTCCATGGCCGAGTCCCCACCACCGATCACGGCGATGTCCTGATCGCGGAAGAAAAAGCCGTCGCAGGTGGCGCACGAACTAACGCCGCGGCCGATGAGGTCATGCTCGCCCGGCACGTTCAGATAGCGCGCCGCGGCGCCCATCGCCAGGATGACGGCCCGCGCGTGCACGGTGTCCCCGTCGGCGGTGGTGACCGACTTGACCGGGCCGTCCAACGACACCGATTCGACGTCTTCCATGCGCAGGTCCGCGCCGAACCGCAGCGCCTGCTCGCGCATCTGGTCCATCAATTCGGGGCCAGAGATCCCGTCGCGGAAACCGGGATAGTTCTCCACCTCGGTCGTGGTCATCAAGGCTCCGCCGAATGATGTCCCCTCGAAGACGACCGGCGCCAACTGCGCACGCGCGGCGTAGAGCGCGGCCGTGTAACCGGCGGGTCCGGAGCCGATGACGATCACGTCGTGGACAGTGGTGGGGGCGGTCATACCAGCCTTTCGGATACTCCGAGTCGTTGCTCGACTCGAATAAAACCGTTTCAAAGCAGTCGAACGCCAGGGTAGGCGGTGCTGTTCCCGCGAACACTACGGACGCTTGACAATCCTGTCAGCCAACAGGCCGGTGTCCGCTGAACTACAGGTCGGCGCCACCGCCAGCGCCGTCACCGCGCCGGGCGTGTCGCCGGGCAGCAGCAGCAGGACCGCCGCTCGCCCGGTGATCTCGACCTGGCGGGCGCCCAGCACCCGGGCGTCCGCCGGATAACCCAAGCCGGTCAGGCAGGAGGCGCGGCGTTGCGGATCGCTGAGTGGGCCGAAGTCCGGTCGACGGTCTAACAGGGTGAGGATCTGCTGATCCGACATCGGAATCATCACCGGCGGGCGCGACACGGTGATGTGTTCCACGGTGGTCGGTCGGCTCGGCGTCGGCGTCGGCGCCGTGATCAGCGCCGCGGTTCCCAGCCAGACCGCCACGACGGCGGCGGCCAAACCGGCCACGGCGACAGCGATCCGCGCCGAGCGCGGAAGACGGCCGGAGCGGACGGTGTGCGCGGGGCGTGACCGGTCAGGTTCGGGTCGCCGCGTGCGCAGCGCGGCGCCGATGCCGTCGACGACCGCGGGGGCGACGGCCGGAGCCGACGACGCGTCGGTGCCCAGCGCAGCGACGTCGCGGCGGACCCGGTTCAGCGCGTCGATAGTCTGCTGGGCGTCCGGGTCGGCGCGGACTTTCTTACGCAGCCGGGCCGCGGTGTCGTCGTCGAGCAGACCCGCCTGCAGATCGGCGAGGTCGTCCACGGTCAGCGGTGAATCGTGGCCCGCGTCGTCGCTCTCGCCCGGCTCAACTCCGTCCATCCGCCTCAGTGTCCGTCATCGGTCACCCGAATGCACGAGCGGTCGACGGGGTTAGCCGGTGGGGCGGTTGGGGGCGGTGTCGCTTTGCAGGTAGCCGAGGATCGCCGCGAGCCGGGCCCGGGCACGGGCGCAGCGACTCTTGACGGTGCCTTCGGCGACCCCGAGCATCCGGGCGGTGTCGGCGACCGAATAGCCGTGCATGTCAACCGCCACCACCGCGGCGCGCTGCTCGACAGGCAGCCGCATCAGCGCACGCTGCACCGCGATCGCCGTATCTACCTGTGCGGTCCGATCGGGCACCGGATAGACGTCATCGAGTGCGGTGGTGGGGTGAGTTTTGTTGCGGCGCAACCGGTCCAGGCAGGCGTTGACCACGATGCGGTGCAACCAGCTGCTGACCGCGGCGTCGTGCCGAAAGGACCCGGCGCCGCGGTGCGCCGAGACCATCGCCTCCTGCAGTGCGTCCTCAGCGTCCTCGGCGCTGCGACTGGTCAGCCGGGCAAGCCGGTGCAGCTGTCGGTGGTGGCGGTAGAACAGCTCCTCGAAGGCATAGCGGTCGCCCGCGACGTGAGCAGCCAAGAGTTCGGCGTCGCTGCGTTGTGCTGGATGTTCCTGCTGAACCTGGCGCGGGGAGCCCACGGCCGGACAGTAACCAATCGCCGGATACCCGGCACTTCACTTGATCGGGCTTATGTGGTTAGCACGTTGTCAGGACTTCGCCTGCACGGTGATCTCGGAGATGCCGGAGCGGCTTTCGCCATTGGTGGTCCCCAAAGTGGTGACCCACACCAGCAGATGCGTGGTGGGCGATGACGCATTGACCGGGATGCTGTTGTGGCCGGGGTGGGTCGACACCGGCTGCGTCAGCGCGGTGGTGGCTTCCAGCTTGGCCGGCGTGGCCGTCGCCGACGACCGGATCTGAATTTTCGTTCCGGTGCTGGCAAGGTCGACGGTCACCGCCCCGACCACCGTGGGTTGCGGTAGCTGCAGCAACAAGCCGACACCGGTTTTGAAAACCGGGAACGGGATGGCGTCGTGGTAGGTGTCGGTTTCCCACGAGGTGCCCGGATTGCCGTCGATCGCCAGCCCGGCCTGGCCTGGGTTGTCGGCCTCGCCGCCGGGGGAGAAGACGGTGACGCCGACCGGCTTGACGATGCTGCCCGCCGTCGCCGAATTGTCGCCGGAGCTCGAGCTGGTTGACGGCCCGTTGAGGCCGAGCTGGTCTTTGTCCAGGCCACCGACATCGCCGAACATCCGGCTGAGCACCGACGCCAAGACCAGCAGCGCGACCACGATCACGGCAGCCCCGGCGCCGACCCCGATCGTGATGGCGCGGCGGCGACGGATGCGTGCCTGCGCATCCGCCAGCTCGGGTGTGCGGAACCGGCCCGGCCACGGGGATGGCGTCGGCGGGTCCGGGTCCTGAATGGGGCTCAATAGCTCCGTGCGGTCGGCCACCGCGGTCGCTTGCTGCAGCAGATTCAAAAGCGTTGCCGCACTGCGTATTCCACCGTCGCCCTGAATCGAATGAGTGGCGGCCGCAGAAATCTGGAACGGGATGTCCCGGTCTATCGAACTGGGTTCCAGCGGTTGGCCGGCAGGATCTCGCGGTGCCAGCGCCATCCCGCTGGGCACCCCGGACTCGGGCAGCGGCCACCGGTTGACCAGCAGCGCATACAGCGCCGCGCCGATGCCGCGGATGTCGTCTTCTGGGCTGGCTTCCGGCGTGGTAGCCGGGAAAGCCAGTACCACGTCGCCCTCGATGCTGACCCGTACCCGGCCGGGATGGTCGATCGACAGCGCTACGCCGGCATGGTGGGCGACCTCGGCCGCGGCGGCCAGGGATTGCATGGCGCGAGCTGCACCTACGGCGGAAGGCGAGGTGTCGGCCACCTCCTGCAACGAGCCGCCCCGGACCCATTCGGCGACCACCAAGCCACCGGCCCCGGTGTGGACGACGTCAAGGACTCGGGCGATGCCGGGTTTGTCAATGCGGCTCAGCCGCATGGTGCGAGACAGGATCTCGCGAAGTCGGTCGTCGGAAAGCATCCCGTCGGGGTTCACGAACGTCAGCGCCACTTGCCGGTCCAGCGCAGTGTCCAGGGCTTGCCAGAACTGCAGATGCGGCGGCCCGCCGTGGAAGACCAACAGCCGGTAGCGGCCGCGCGCGATGCTGGCGCCGGCGACCAGGTGCTCGTCGTCGTGGCGCGCAGACGGCTCCGCCGCAGGCTGGTGCGGCGCATCGAACTCGGTCGGATCGCCCTCGCCGAAAGCTGTCGGTTCGAGGCCGAGATCGGCCGACGGTTCGCCGTTGGGTCCCGTCGAGGTCTCCCGTGCCGCGACGGTGCCGACTTGGAGATCGGGCGGGACGTCGGGCTGGAAATCGTCAGCGACAGGCGACGATGCGGGGTCGGAGACAGCTTTGGATGAGGTGCTGTCCGATGGGCCGTCGGTCATCCCGGGTCCTCTCCCCATCCCCTCCCCGGTCGGTTGCTCCGGATGCCCGCGCCGGATGGGTTCTTGTACCGGATATCCCGCCGGCGTAGACGAATTCCTGTGCTCAGGGTACGTGACGATGCCGGAGCGCAACAGCTGATCTCCTGCGCCGGGTTTGCGGGCGGCGACGTTCGTTGACCTGCCGGAAGCGCGCGGAGCCGCACTGGCAGGGGGCACGCGGCGAGCCGGTGGAGCCGCTTTCCCGCCAGTGGCCCTTGCGCCGATCCAGCCGCGGAATGCGGCCAGCGCGGCCTGAGCCTCGGGCACCTGCGCGCGCAGCATGACCGTGGCGAGGATGGGCAACATGATCACCGCGAGCACGAACAGCCGCAACAGCGAACCGGCGCCGCCGCCGTAGGCGGTGAGCCGTTGCATGCCCATCAGCTCGTCCACCACGTGCGCGATCAACCCGGCCAGCAACGACGCGGTGACCGTGACCAGAATCGTCCGCACCACCGCCACGCCGAGCAGGTGGCTACCGGGGGGCCGCAGCGCGTTCCGCAGCAGGTAATAGCCGGCGATCGCGCCGGCCAGAAAACCCAGGCCATTGGCCAGTCCCAGATAACCGGCGACGAGGTTGGGGTTGTCGGTGACGTGTGGCGCAAGCAGCGATGCGGCGATCTTGACGATCGTGATGATCACGATGATCGCGATCGGTATCCACGGCTGCTGGCGGGCGTAGAAAACGCGCAGCTGCAGCAGCACGACCGCGTAAGGGAGCAACGTGAACGCCGACAACGCGATCGCCAGGCCCAGGTAGCCGGCGTCGACGTCACCGAAATGGCCGTAGGCGAACAGCGCACTGCCGATCGCCGGCCCGCCGACGGTCATGAACGCCACCGTCGGGATCAGGGTGATCATCGTCAACCGGGTGGCCAGTGACAGGTCGGCGAGCACCGCCGCGGTGTCGTCGGCGGCGGCGTTACGGCTCAGTCGCGGCATCACCACCGTCAGCACGGTCACCCCGATCATGCCGAACGGCAGCATCAGCACCAGCCAGGTGTAGTTGTAGATCGCCGGGCCGGAAGCGGCTGCGGTGCTGGCGATCTGGTTGGTGACGATCAAACCGATCTGGCTGATCAGCACGTAGAACACCATCGCGGCGGCCATGGCGCCGAAGCGTTTGAGCCGGTCGTCGATTCCCCACAGCGGGCGAAGGCTGATGCGCTGACGCCGGATGGCAACCAGCAACACGGCAGTTTGCGCGAACACCCCCAACGAGGTGCCGATTCCCAGTACCAGCAGCTTGGGGTTGCCCATCTGCACCGGATCCACGGATAGTTGCCCCGGTGTTGCCAGGTAGGCGCCCAGGGTGGCGATCGCGACGAGGTTGTTGACAACCGGCGCCCAGGCCGGCGGCCCGAACACGTTGCGGGTATTCAGGATGGCCATGAACACCGAGGACAGGCCGTAGAAGATCACCTGTGGCAACAGCAGGTAGGCGAATGCCGTGGTCAGCGCTTCGTTGACCTGGGGGTTGCGGCCCAGCATCAACTGCACCAGCAGCGGGGCGGCCGCCACCGACAGCAGCGTGGTGACCAGCAGCAAGGTGGTGGCCAGTGTCACCAGGCGCCGCACGAACGCCGCGCCGCCGTCGGCGTCGTCCTGCTCGGCGCGCGCGAGCACCGGCACGAAGATCGCGGTGAATGTCGCTTCCAGCACCAGCGCGGCGACCAGGTTCGGCAGCTGGTTGGCCACCGAGAACGCGCTGGACAGCGCGGCGCCCAGGATCGCGGCCAGCACCACGATCCGGGCGAACCCGGTGAGCCGGCTGATCAGGGTCGCGAACGCCATTCCCCACGAGCGCGACACCAGCGCCGCATCGGAGAGCTCAGGACGCGGCTGTGGCGATGTGCCCTGCGACGGCACGTGCCCAGTCGGCGGCAGCGGCCCGGTCGGCGGCCCCGGACTTCGCCGGCGTCGCGGCTGCGGACCTGCGGGCCGCGGCGGTGGTTCGGCCGGTGGCGGCACGGGCCGGCCGGCGGAACTCATGCGCGGTGCTCTTCGTCGACGAGGTGATCTGCCCGCTGGTGGTCTCCGTCGGGGGGATCCGGGCGGTCGAGGTCGGCGGGGTCCGGCTGGCCACGGAAGCGGTGCCACAGCCGTCGTCCCGCGAGAGCCACCAGCACCGCGGCCGCGCTGAGCGTGATCGCGAACAGCACCTTGCCGTAGGCGTTGGAGTGCACCGAGAGCCGCACCGGCTCACCCAATGAAACACCGTCGCGGGTGCGCAACGCGACGTCGATGGCGACGCGTTGAGTGAAGTTCACTTCGATCGGCACCCGCAGCGGCAGATATCCCGGTTGAAGCTCGATTTCGCCGAGATCGGTCACGGTCATCCCCGGCGGGGCGTCGACGTGTAGTCGGACCCGGATCGGAACGGCCAGCCCGTTGTGCAGTGCCAGCGGCAGGGGGCTGTGTTCGGTGGCCAGCGTGTAGGACCCGGCCGGCTTGACGATGGTGACCGCGCCGAACAAGTCGTCGATCGAGTTGCCGACGATTTCGAGCCGCTGTTGGGCCAGCCCGGTGCGGGTGTCCGGGCGTTCGGCCTGGCTGATCGCGCGCAGCATGTCTTCGCGCAGCGGCGCGGTATAGCTGACACCGGTCAGCCCGGTACGGGCATCGGTAGTGAGCGCCGCGGTCAGCTCGGCGAGCCGGCCCACTTCGCCGGTGATCCTGGCGACGGCGGCGTCATTGAACCGGCCACGTTCGCCGGCGTCGACATCGGGTTGCGGCGGCCCGGTGACCGGTGGGACGGCCGAAGCATCGGCGATCAGCGCGGGCAGCGGTCGCGGCACCGCCAGGCCGGAGCGGATCGCGGTCGCCAGCGCGGTCAGGATGCCGCCCGCGTCGTCGGATCGCAGCTTCCAGTTGGTCGGGGGCAGCAAAACCTCGGCGCGCGGCACGACCCTGGGTTGCAAGGCGCGCCACAACATCGAGCCCAGCGCGTCCTGACGGCGGGCGATGTCGGAGTCATGCTGAACTCGAATCGCCAGCGCGGAGTTCAGGTAGGTCGGCGCGATCGGATCAGAGCCGGTCGCCGCGAAGGCGGCGCCGACGGCGGGATCGAACGGCGCTACCACCACCTGCGGTGACAGCCGCCGCGGTGTGGTGTCCACGGTCGCCGGTGTGGCGGTGGTGGATTCTCCTGCGGAGGAGTCTGCGGCGGCTACCACCACGGTGTCGCCGATAGCGCTCAACAGATCCACGGTCCGGCGGGTCAGCGAGCCATCGGGGATCAGGGTGGCGCCGCGGACCGCGGTGACGCCCAGGATTTGGTCGACGATGTCTCCGGCGGCGCTGGTGGCGGCCGCGCTGAGCCCGGCATCGCCGACGCGTTGCACGGCGTCGAGGTCGGCTTGGGCATACGGGAGCGGCGCGATGCACATCCGGTGAGCCAGTGCGCGTAACCGGTTCAACCAACTCGCCGCCGCGGGCTGCCCGGTCCCCGGGTGGGTCGGCGTACCCAGCCGTTGGGCGGGGCCGTCGGGGGAGTCGGAGACGACATAGCCACCGGTCATCGCGTTGACGGTGACCAGCAGGTCCGGGTCGACGGCCAGGCACAGGGAGCGGCCGATGGCACCGTCAGGGTCGACGTCGCGGCTGGTCGCGAACTCAGCGGCGGCCAGCAAGATGTCCAGCCGGCCTCCGGTGGCCAGCGATGTCGCCAGCTCGTCGTCCATCAACCGAACCGGAATCGTGCCGCCCGGTAGGCCGGGTGCCAGCCTGGGCCGGTCGGCCAGCGGCCACAGCATGGTGACCGGCACGGGTTTGGAGGTGTCGGGCGCGATCACAGCGCCCATGGCGCCTAATGCTTGGCCGGAGGTATCAAGTGGATCCGGCGGCACCCCCACCACGGGCAACAGGAACCGGGCGTTGTCCAGCCGCGCCGGTTCGCCATAGTCGGGTGTTCCGTTGACGTTGACCAGCAGCGGGTAGACGCCGGGCTCACCGATGGCCAGCGAATGTTTGGTTAGCGACCGAAGCGGGGCGGATAAAGTAAAGCCCGCCTTCTGGCCGCGCTGCAGCTCAGGGGCCACGGTCAGGAAGTCGGCGACGGCCTCGTATTGGTCGGTGTCGCCGTCGAGGTTGGTGCGCAGACCCGTCGACGTGCCGACTGCCGCGGCGTGTTCGAGGCGGACCATCACGTCGCGAACCGTTCGGTCACCGATGTTGCTCACAATTCCGGCGACCGTGACCACCGGCTCGCTGGTCGTGGTGACAACCTGCGGGGTCACCTGATCGATGCGGACCTGGACGAAAGGCGTTGCGCCGGGCTCGCCCGCGGCGGCGCGGGGCGCGGCGGTGGGGAGTGTGAGCCCGGCTCCTAAACCAGTCAGGATGCCGACCATCACGACGAGGCGCAACAAGGCGGCCCGCCGGAGCCGCGGCGTAGTCACGGCCCTGGACCGCGACCGTTCTTCCGGCCTCGCCCGGACTCGTCGGGTCGACGATTTCGGGTGCGCGAATGGGTTTGCGGGCGGCGTCGCGGCGAGGTGGGCGGCAGAGGTGGCAGCGCGGCCGGGCCGTCGGTCTGTAACTTGTCGATCAGTTCGTCGGCCACCTCGGCCAGCTTGCGTTCGTCGGCGTAGGCCAGCCGGGACGGCAGCTCCGGGATCGGCACCCACGCCACCTCGGCGACCTCGACGTCGTCGTCGGACAGCTCTCCGCCCGAGCAGCGCATTAAATAATGGTGCACGGTTTTGTGCACCCGCCGCCCGTCGGTGACGAACCAGTAGTCGATGCAGCCCAGCGAAGCCAGGACGCTGCCGTGAATCCCGGTCTCTTCGGCGACCTCGCGGATCGCGGTCTGCTCGGCCGTCTCGCCGAGCTCGATATGGCCTTTCGGCAGCGACCACAGCATCCGGCCGCGCCGGTCAACGCGACCGATGAGCGCGGCGACCTGCTCTTCACGCGGCCGATCGATACCGTCGATGACCAGTCCACCGGCCGACGTTTCATGAACAGTGCGCAGTCGCTCCGGTCCGCGGCGCGGAGAGCGGCGCCGGCCGGACCTCTCCACACCGGCTGCTGCGCTGCCGTCGATCGCCTCGTTGCCGGTTTGGCCTCCACCCGACTCCGCCGTGCGCCGACCACGGCGCCTCCCCCGGCGCCGACGCGGTTGCGGTTTTTCGCCGTCGGACACCCAAGCGATAGTAGCTGGCGTGCTCAGACGCTCCGGCCGCACTCGCCGGTAGTGAGCTGCCCGACCGCGGATTAGACGATGTACGCGGCAGTATCGTCGCGCGACTAGGTTGTCCGCGTCCGGCGACGATGCGGGCCGAAATGGCCCGGGGAGGAGCCGGACTACGCTCTCCACGTGCCGGAAACTGCCCAGGACGCCGAGCTGCTGACCGCCGCCGCGGTCGCGTTGAACAGGCATGCCGACGTCCTGCGCGAGCTGGGCGCGCTGTTCGCTGGGGCCGGCCACCAGTTGTATCTGGTGGGCGGGTCGGTGCGCGATGCGGTGCTGCAGCGGCTGAGTGCGGATCTGGACTTCGCTACCGACGCGCGTCCCGATCAGCTGCAGAAATTGCTGCGACCGTGGGCCGACGCGTTGTGGGACACCGGTATCGAGTTCGGCACCGTCGGCGCCGAAAAGGGCGACCACCGGTTGGAGATCACCACGTTCCGCGCCGATCGCTACGACCGTGTGTCCCGCAACCCGCAGGTGCGGTTCGGCGACTCGCTCCACGAAGATCTGGTGCGCCGCGATTTCACGGTCAACGCGATGGCGGTGCGCATCACCGCGGCCGGGGCCGGCGAATTCGTCGATCCCCTAGGCGGTTTGGCCGCACTGCGCGACGGCGTGCTGGATACGCCGGCGAAGCCGTCGGACTCTTTCGGCGACGACCCGCTGCGGATGCTGCGCGCCGCGCGGTTCGTCTCGCAGCTCGGCTTCACGATCGCCCCTCGGGTGCGCTCAGCGATCGACGAGATGGCGCCGGAGCTGGGCCGGATCACCGCCGAGCGGGTAGCGGCCGAGTTGGACAAGCTGCTACTGGGCGACGACCCGGTCGCCGGGATCGATCTGATGGTGGAGACGGCAATGGGCGACGTGGTGCTGCCCGAGGTGGGTGGCATGCGGATGGCTATCGACGAGCACCACCAGCACAAAGACGTCTACCAGCATTCGCTGACGGTGTTGCGCCAGGCCATCGCTCTGGAGGACGACGATCCCGACCTCGTGCTGCGCTGGGCAGCGCTGCTGCACGACATCGGCAAGCCCACCACCCGCAAGCACGAGCCCGACGGCGGAGTCAGCTTCCACCACCACGAGGTGGTAGGGGCCAAGATGGCTCGAAAGCGGTTGCGGGCGTTGAAGTATTCGAAACAGATCGTCGACGACGTCTCGCAGTTGGTGTATCTGCATCTGCGATTCCACGGCTACGGCGACGGCAGGTGGACCGACTCGGCGGTGCGACGCTACGTCACCGACGCAGGACCGTTGTTGCCGCAGCTGCACAAGTTGGTGCGTGCCGACTGCACCACCCGCAACAAGCGGCGAGCCGTGCGGTTACAGGCCAACTACGACGGCCTGGAGGCGCGCATCGCAGAACTGGCCGCCAAGGAGGACCTGCAGCGGGTGCGGCCCGATTTGGACGGCAACGAGATCATGGAGCTGCTGGGTATCCCGGCGGGTCCGCAGGTGGGGGAGGCGTGGCGCCACCTCAAGGAGTTGCGGTTAGACCGTGGACCGCTGACTCGCGAGGAGGCGACGGCCGAACTGATGTCGTGGTGGCGCTCCCGCGGGAACCGGTAGCGGTCGGGCGGCGTCGCACTTGGTATGGAGTACTGCCTGGGCGCCGGTGACGGCTCCGCGACGATGTGGGACCGCGGGCCAGATCTCGACCTCGACGGGGACGGCCGGCTGGACGCGGTCAGCCTGGATTTCGACGGCGACGGGCTGGCCGACGACGCCCTGGCCGACTTCGACGGCGACGGGATCGCCGACCATGCCGTGCTCGACCTCGACAACGACGGCACCGCCGAAAGCTACTTCACCGACGACGGATCGGGCACTTGGTCAGTGGCCACAGACTCACCCGCCCGCCCGCCGCGACTCGGCCAACCCGCGCCGGGACTGCGCTGGTTCGGGCTCGACGGCGTCGAGCACACCAATGGGCCGCTGGTTGACTTCGACGCCGACGGCAAGCCCGAAGTTCGGCTGCTCGACAGCGACGGCAACGGGCTGGCCGACCGCGCAATCACTTTCGGCGAGAACGGTGTGACGGGCTACGTCGACACCGACGGCGACGGCCGGTGGGACGTCAAGCTCACCGACACCGACGGTGACGGCACCGCGGATGCGGCCAGCGCGCTGCAGCCTAAGACGTAGGCCCCCTTTCGCGGTGCCGGCGCGGTACTGTGACGGCCCATGGACGTGGAGCAGTCACATCCTGACTCGGTGAGCGCTGCCCTGACCGAGATCCTGCGCGACGACCTCAACGTCGACATCAGCCGGGTGACCCGCGAATCTCGGCTGGTGGATGACGTGGGGCTGGACTCGGTGGCGTTTGCGGTGGGCATGGTGGCGATCGAGGACAAGCTCGGGGTGGCGGTGTCCGAACAAGAGCTGCTGGGCTGCGACACCGTCGGCGACCTCGAGAAGGTCATCCGGGCAAAGGTCCCGGTCGCCCGGTGAGTGTGCTGGCCACCGCCCTGTCCAGGGCGATGCGCACTTCAGCTCACGACCTGGTGATCTTCGACAGGGAAGCCGAAACCTGGAAGCGGCACCCGTGGCCGCAGGTCCACGCACACGCTGAGAGCATCGCCGCGCGCATCCTCGACGAGCAGCAGCTCGGTGCGGTCGGGCTGGTCGGCGAGCCGACCGCGGATTTCGTGGCGGCCGTCCAGGGTGCCTGGCTGGCCGGGCAGAGCGTGTCGATCCTGCCGGGACCGGTCCGCGGCGCCGACCCGCAGAAGTGGGCGCAGGCAACGCTGACCCGGTTCGCCGGCCTCGGCGTGCGCACGGTCTTCAGCCACGGCGCCGAACTCGACCTGCTGGGCGGCGCGGGCGCGCCGCTGGCGGTGCTCGACCTCGGCGCCGTCGCGCAGGGCGAGCGCTCGGCCAGCTTGCCCCAGGCAGACAGCACGGCCGGCGCACCCGCGGTGCTGCAGGGTACCGCGGGATCCACCGGCATCCCGCGCACCGCGCAGCTGTCGCCCGAGGCGGTGCTGAACAACGTGAATGGCCTCATCACCAGCTTCGGTGTCGATTCCGCGGCCGATGTCGGGTGCACCTGGCTGCCGCTCTACCACGATATGGGTCTGACCTTTCTGCTCAGCGGTGCGCTGACCGGGTCACCGCTCTGGCTGGCCCCCACCGCGGCGTTCGGCGCTTCGCCGTTCCGCTGGCTGAGGTGGCTCAGCGAGAGCGGCGCCACGATGACCGCGGCGCCGAACATGGCCTACAGCATGATCGGCAAGTACGCCCGACTGGTGTCCGACGTTGACCTGGAACGGGTGCGGGTGACGATCAGCGGCGGCGAACCCGTCGACTGCGCGGCAATGGAACGCTTCGCAACCGCCCTCAGCCGGTTCGGTTTCGGCGCGGGCGCGATGTCGCCGTCCTACGGGCTGGCCGAATCCACTTGCGCGGTAACGATTCCCGGTCCTGGTACCGGCGTGCTGTATGACGAAGTGCGTTCCCCCGCAACCGATTCCAATGCCACGGTAAAGCAACGGCATGCGATTTTGGGCACGCCGATCCCCGGGATGGAAGTACGCATCGGACCGGTGTCGGAGCTGTCCGCCGAGGTGCTCGACCGCGAAGTCGGCGAGATCGAGATCCGGGGTACCTCAATGATGTCGGGATACGTCGGCGAGGCTCCACTCGAACCCGACGCCTGGTTCCCGACCGGCGACCTGGGCTACCTCACAGACGACGGCCTGGTCGTGTGTGGGCGGGCCAAAGAGATCATCACCATCGCGGGCCGCAACGTGTTTCCCGCCGAGATCGAACGGGTCGCCGCCGAGATACGCGGCGTGCGAGAGGGCGCGGTGGTCGCGGTGGGTACCGACGACGACGCAACACGCCCGGGTCTGGTGATCACCGCCGAATTTCGCGGCCCCGATGAATCCGGTGCCCGCAGCGAATTGGTCGCCAAGGTGGCCTCCGAGTGTGGCATCGTGCCGTCGAACGTGGTGTTCGTCAAACCGGGCTCGCTGCCACGCACCTCGTCGGGCAAGCTGCGGCGACTGGAAGTCAAACGCAACCTGACAGCGGTGACCAGATGACCGACACCGCGGAGCTAAGCATCGAGGAATACCGGGCGCTGCTCGACGAAGTGTTCGACGATCAAGTGGTCGGCTGGACCGCGGAAGCCGAAGCCAGCGAACGGTTTCCGTGCAACCTGATCGACCATCTCGGCGAGCGCGGCGAGTTCGCCCACAAGTGGCGCAACGGTCAGCACCCCGACGTACCCAAGCTCGTTGCGCTGGCGTTCGCCCTGGGACGACTCGGCTCGGCGGGTATCGGTGTGGGCGTCAGCCTGCACGATTCGGCGATCGGCCATCCTGCGCCGCTTCGGCCGGTCCGACTACCTCAAGGACATCTGCGAACAAGCCATCCGCGGCGAGGCGGTGCTGTGCATCGGCGCGTCTGAGGAGTCCGGGGGATCGGACTTGCAGATCGTGCAGACCGAAGTCCGGTCTGTGCGCGAGGGATTCGAGGTCCGCGGCGTCAAGAAGTTTGTGTCGCTGTCCCCGGTGGCCGACCACATCATGGTGGTCGCGCGTGGCGTGGACCATGACGGGAACAGCCGCCACGGCAACGTGCTGGTGATCGCGGTCCCGACGTCGCAGACCGATGTACAGCTTCCGTACCGCAAAGTGGGCGCCGGGCCGCTGGACACCGCCGCGGTGCACATTGACACCTGGATGCCCGCGGATGCGCTGATCGCCCGTCCCGGAACGGGTTTGGCCGCGATCTCCTGGGGACTGGCCCACGAGCGGATGTCGATCGCGGGTCAAGTCGCCGCCGGATGTCAACGAGCGCTCGGCACCACCCACGCTCGGATGGTGGACCGCAGGCAGTTCGGCTCGACGCTGTTCGAACACCAGGCGCTGCGGCTGCGCGTCACCGCTGCCCGGCTGGGCGAAGAATGCATGCACATTTTCGGCGGCGCAGGCTATCTGGTGGACGAGACGCCGATCGGCCGGTGGTGGCGGGACATGAAGCTGGCCCGGATCGGCGGCGGCACCGACGAGGTGCTGTGGGAGCTGGTGACCGCGGCGATGAAGCCCGATTACGACGGCTACAACGAGCTGATGGGCGACCCGCCCGGATAGCTCGGCGCTAGCGGGCGTCGGGGATGTCGGCGGGGGTGCGGGGCAATGCGTACAGCGCCATCCGGCGATTGGTCATGTCGTGCTCACCGAGGAACGCGCATCCGGCGTACTGACACAGCCGTCGCGCCGAGGTGTTGCGGTGGTCGGGATCGAACATGATTCGGCGACAACGGGGTTCGACCTCAAAGACGCTGGCGACAATGCGTGGCAGCAGGAATGGGCCGAGGCCCTTGTTGACGACCGTCAGCTCGGCAATGGCTGCGTGCAGGCCGATGTCGTAGGGATCGGCGCGATACCGGGTAGCGATGGAATCCTTTGCCGCACGGTAAACCTCGACGTATCCACCGTCCTGGCCGTGCATGCTGCCGAGAAAGGGGCGGGAGTAGCTGCCGTCGAGCTGGGCGCGCAGATACTCGCGCCACCGCGACACCGGCCAGGCCGATTCCCACGCTTCGACCAGGTGCGGCATGTTCATCCACTGCGAGATCATCTCGGCGTCGGCGTCGGGGTCGACCAGGCGCAGCGCATAGGGCTCGGTCAGTACCGGCGTCGGCGGCGCAGGAACGTCGCGGACTTCGTTGCTGAGTCCTTCGGTCAGCTCCCGCGGCAGGATCGAAAGTGCTTCGCTCATTTCGAACGGTGAGCCTACCGGAATTAAGGTTAGGGTTACCTGCCCCAAGCGCTCATCGACCGACGCTGGAGTGGTGGGCGCGGCTCTCTTCGCGCTGCGCGCTCATCGACCGACGCCCGGCGGGCCGGCGAACGCCTGCGCGATCGGCAGCCACCGCCGGGCGTCGTCGCCGTCCGCGCCGATGTCGAGATCGCGCAATGCGCGTCGCTGGGTGACCAGAAAGCAAAAGTCTTCGGCGGTCCCGGTGACGCGCTGCGTCGCGTCGGCCGGCCCCCACGACCAAGCGCTGCCGTCCGGGGCGCGTAGCTCGACGCGAAACGGCTCGGTGGGCACGGGCAGCCCGTTGACAGCGAAGGCGTAGTCACGGGCGCGCACCCCGATGTGTGCGATGGAGCGCAGCCGTGCCGTGGCGGCGCGCGTCACGCCGAGGGTGTCGGCGACGTCGAGCCCGTGCGCCCAGGTCTCCATCAGTCGCGCGGTCGCCATCGACGCAGCACTCATCGGTGGTCCGAACCATGGCAGTTTGCGACCGTCGGGAACCGTCAGCAGGGCGTCGTGCAGCCGCTCGCGGGTCAGCCGCCAGTCGGCGAGCAACTCGGCAGGCGCGGTGGCGGCGAGTTCGTCGGCCCCCGCATTGACGAAGCCGGTCGGGTTGGCCGCGGCGGGTTCCAGCAGCCCGGCGAAGGCCTGCTCGTCGGTGACCGCAATGAGCGCGCCGCGATCGGTCCACAGCAGATGCCCGATCTGGTGGGCGATGGTCCAACCCGCGGCGGGTGTCGGCGCGGCCCAACGATCATCGGGGAGCGGCGCAACCAGCGCATCGAGCTCGTCGCTTTCGGCGCGCAAGTCGGCCACGATCTGCTGCAGATCGGCCATCTGTGTACCTTAGCGATTCGCGGCCGGCTGGCTGCCGCGCCCGACCACACTGTGAACGGCGAGCCCGCACAGGTACACCACGCTGGCGGCCAACACCAGGCCGGGCGAGTGGCCGTCGCGGGGAATGACGGTGGCCGCAACGGTCATCGCACCGATGAAAGCCACCCAGAACAGCGAGTCCTGCACCGCGAACACGTGCCCGCGCAAGGCGTCGTCCACGTCGATCTGAATGGCGGTGTCGGCGCATAGCTTCACCACTTGGCCGGTCCCGCCCAGCAGGAAGCCGCATGCCACCAGCACCGGCAGTTGCAGACCGATCCCGGTGATCTCGATGGCCGCCGCGATCGCCAATGCCCCGTTGGCCGTGGCGTAGGTGCCCCAGCGGCGCACCGCAGGCGGTGTGACCACGTTGGCCAGAAACGATCCGGTGCCCGCCGCGGCGACGAACAGCATCGCGCTGCCCAACCCGGAGACCGATGCCGCGTCTCCGCGGCGCACCAGCAGCAGCACCAGCAGGGAATTGATGCCGAATACCATCCGATGCGCGGCCAACCCGGAAAGGGTGGCCGCGACCGTGGGACGGTCCAGCACGGTGCGCAGGCCGTGCACCCAGCCGGTGACCACCGCGTAGACGACCGATCCGTGAATCGCCCGCCGGGTGTCGTCGGGACCCAGCACGTGGGCGTCGAATCGCAGCGATAACAGCAGCGCAATCAGGAACGGGACGGTGACCAGGAAGATGGTCGACGCGGCCCCGCTGTCGCCGGAGCCGACGAACGTGCGGGGCACGAGCATGAAGTTGGCGCCGACGAACGCCGCGACCGCGCCGGTCGCCGATGCGATCGAGTTCATCGTGACGACCTGCTCCCGGGGCACCACGTGGGGCAGCGCGGCGGACAGGCCGGAGGAGACGAACCGGGCGAGGCCGTTGACGACCAGCGCGCCGCACAGCACGAGAAAGTCGCCGGCACCGACGGCCAGACAGATCCCCACCAGGGCCACCGATACCAGTCGGCCCACGTTGGCAGCGATCAGCACCAGGCGACGGTCCCAGCGGTCCATCAACGCACCGGCAAATGGACCCAACAGCGAGTACGGCAGAAACAACACCGCGAAGGCACCGGCGATCGCCATCGGGCGGGTAGCCCGCTCAGGGTTGAACAGCAGCGCCCCGGCCAGGGCCGCCTGAAACAAACCGTCGCCGAACTGGCTTGCTGTCCGCAATTCCAGCAGCCGCCAAAAGTCGGGCAGGCTGCGCACCGAGTGCCAGACAGCGACAGGTGCACGCGGATGAGTCACTGAACCTACTTCCCCGTAGGGGGCCGGGCTATCCGAAACGACACAGACCGGGCATCAGTCCCCTGTTAACAACAGTACAAATTCTCGCCAAGCGCCCTTCTGGTTCATCACAGCGGCCCGGCGCGGATGCCATGATGGAAGCGTGGCGCAGCCCGAGGACCCGGAGGACTATGTTGCCCCCGCCGCACACCGAGTGCGAGCGGGCACTTTGCTTCTGGCCAACACGGATTTGCTCGAGCCGACCTTCCGCCGCAGCGTGATTTACATCGTCGAGCACAACGACGGGGGCACGCTGGGAGTGGTGATCAATCGCCCCAGCGAGACCGCTGTCTACAACGTGTTGCCGCAGTGGACCAAGCTGGCGGCCAAACCGAAGACGATGTTCATCGGGGGGCCGGTGAAGCGCGACGCGGCGTTGTGCCTGGCGGTGCTGCGGGTCGGCGCCGAACCCGACGGCGTGCCCGGCCTGCGCCACGTGGCCGGCCGGATGGTGATGGTCGATCTGGACGCTGACCCCGAGTCGATCGCCCCGCTGGTGGAAGGCGTGCGGATCTTCGCCGGATACTCTGGCTGGACGATCGGCCAATTGGAGGGCGAGATCGAGCGCGACGACTGGATTGTGCTGTCGGCGTTGCCATCTGACGTTCTGGTCCAGCCGCGGGTGGATCTGTGGGGCCGGGTGCTGCGACGTCAGCCGCAGCCGCTGGCGTTGCTGGCCACCCATCCGATCGACATCAGCCGCAACTAGCCAGGCGCCGCGTCGGGCAGTTGATCGCGGGAGAGCCTGCTGGCGATCACCGAGCACACCACCAGCTGTATCTGGTGAAAAATCATCAGCGGCAACATGATCACTCCGACAGTGGCGGCCGGGAAGAACACCAGCGCCATCGGAAGGCCGGACGCCAGGCTCTTTTTCGAACCGCAGAACAGCAGCACGATTGCGTCGCCGCGGTCCAGTCCGACCAATTGACCGATCAGACGGGTGAATAGCAGGACCGCCATCAACAGCACAGTGTTGACGACGGCGACCGCGACCAGTTGCCACGGATCGACGCTGCGCCAAATGTGTTCCACCATGCCCATCGAGAACGCGGTGTACACGATCAGCAGGATCGATCCGCGATCGACGGCTTTGGTCAACAGGCTGTGCCGGGCAATCCAGTCGGCGATCCACGGCCGTAGCAATTGGCCGAGCGCGAACGGCAACAACAGCTGCAGCACGATGTCGCGGATCGCGGCCGCGTCCATCCGAGCGCCGCCGCTGGTGTTCATCAGCAGGACGACGAGCAATGGAGTCAGCGCCACCCCGACGATGTTGGACAACGAGGCGCTGACGAGTGCAGCCGAGACGTTGCCCCGCGCCATCGATGTGAAGGCGATGGAGGACTGCACGGTCGACGGGACCAGACACAAAAACAGCAGCCCGTTGTACAAGTCGAGGTTCAGCAGCCAGGGCACCAGGCCGCGCGCGGCCAGCCCCAGCACGGGAAAAACCACGAACGTGGTGGCCAGCACCAGCAGATGCAGGCGCCATCGTTTTACGCCCTGCCACGCTTGCTGCGGTGACAACCGGGCGCCGTAGAGCAAAAACAGCAAGGCGATGACGGCTTTGGCGACGACCGACAGCGCATCGGCGGCGGCGCCGCGGGCCGGCAACAAAGCCGCAAGGGCCACCGTCGCTGCCATGGCCAACAGGAAGGTGTCTATCGGCAGCGCCGACAGCCGCCTCAGCACGATCGTCGCCGCACAGTGCTCAACGGCACAACGGCCAATTCCGTAGCGCTCAACGGCAGGCGAGGGTGCAGGCCGCGCAGTCACCGCCGCAGCCGGCCGCGGTCGCATCACGGCGCAGCGCGTAGCGCGCGGTCTGCCACGATCCGGCGGCCACCGTCCCTACAGCGCCGACGATGCACACCCCGAGGCACACCCCGACGACCCGCAACGTCGCGTCCTGCGGTGCGGCAAGTGCCACCGTCCCCCCAGCGGCCAGCATCACCGCGGCCGCGAGCTGCGGCGGCGCTACCGAGCGCATCACCAGCCGAGTGGTGTCGGCGGGCCGCACCAACGACCGCAATCCGAGCACGGCCATGACAACCGCTCCGCATACGCACAGGACTCCCGCGATGAGCATGGGGACACAATACGAGGCGCCCCGCCCCGCTGTAGCGCCCGGTTACTAGTGCGCGAGGGCTTGTGGCGGAGCGGCTACGGCTGCTGGCGGTGCGGGTGCGGGCGCGGCCGGCGCCGCGGGCGCCTGCGCCGGGGCCGCGGGCGGGTTGGACCCGGGCGGGCCCACCCGGAACCCGTTGACGATGACGTCGGTGGACGGCGCCTCGGCGACTGCTTGGGTGGCATCTGTTGTCACCGCCAGCGACGCCAGGTACTTGTCCGGTCCGGAGGTGACGATGACATTGCGGCGCGAGGTGTTCAGCGTCATCTCGTTCTGGCGGTAGGTGCCCTCAACGATCGATGACGGAGAACCGTTGAAATCGGCCAGCGAGGCGTTGGTGTTGCGCCAGGCGGGCAGTTGCTGGCTGTCGATATATCCGTGGGTGATGGCTTCCTTGGGGTCGAAATCGCCGACCAGCCGGTACACCACCAGCTGGGCATTGGAGGTGTACAAGCTGTTGCTGCGACGGTTGGCGGTCACCACAAACGCATCGGGCACATTGGGGTCGGGTATCTGCGTCCAGCCGGGCGGCATCGGCAAGGTGATATCGAGAGCCTTGAAATTCTGCGCCTGCTGCGGCTCCAGCTTGACGTTCTTGCTGCCGAAATAGTCACGCAGCGTCCCGGAACTGGCGGGAAGGAGCGCCGGCGCCGAGGCCACCGGTGGCGCCGGCGGCACTGCTTGCGCTGCCGGGGCCAGCGCGGGCGAGATCGGCGACGGGACCACCGGAGCAGCCGCCGCCAGGCCAGGCATGGTGTTGGCGACCGCCCCCGGGGCGACGGCGATGGCCTGCGGCATCGGGGCGGGAACCGGAGCGGGGTTGGGTCGGGGCGGAAACACTGGTTCGGCCGACGCGGTGGGGTTCGCAAAGCCCAGCACACCAGCGCCGATAGCGAGACCCGCGACCGCTACTCGCCAGCTACGGGTGATCTGCTTCATGAGAGTCGGTCCTTCCCAGTCGCTCGGGGGAGACGTCGATTGAAAGTCGTAGAAAGCGACTGTAACCAGCGGGAAGTGGCGCTACCAGGACTGGAACCGACCTGGAATACACCTGGGATAAAGCCCTGACCGGTCTGCAATCCAACCGAGACCAACGGTGGCCGACGGGGCGGTCACCTGCGCCCTTATAACCTGTTGGGCGTGACCGACTCCCCGACGGGCCCTGCCGACCAGGCCGACCCCGATGCACCGCGGTATCGCTACACCGCGGGCCTGGCCGGCCGCATCGAACGAACCTGGCAGGACAATTGGACCCGGCTGGGGACGTTCAACGTGCCCAACCCGGTCGGCTCGCTGGCACCGGTGGACGGTTCAGCCGTGCCCGACGACAAGATGTTCGTCCAGGACATGTTCCCGTATCCGTCGGGTGAGGGGCTGCACGTCGGCCATCCTCTGGGCTACATCGCCACCGACGTGTACGCCCGCTACTTCCGGATGATCGGCCGTAATGTACTGCACGCGTTGGGTTTCGACGCCTTCGGTCTGCCCGCTGAGCAATACGCGATGCAGACCGGCACCCACCCGCGGACCCGCACCGAGGCCAACATCGTCAATTTCCGGCGCCAGTTGCGCCGGCTGGGCTTCGGCCACGATAACCGGCGAAGCTTTTCCACCACCGACGTCGAGTTCTACAAATGGACCCAGTGGATCTTCCTGCAGATCTACAACGCGTGGTTCGATACCGCCGCCAACAAGGCGCGCCCGATAGCCGACCTCATCACCGAATTCAACTCCGGTGCACAGCAATTGGATGATGGTCGGGACTGGACGACATTGTCGGCAGGGGAGCGCGCCGACGTGATCGACGCCCACCGCCTGGTCTACCGGGCCGATTCGATGGTGAACTGGTGTCCGGGCCTGGGCACCGTGCTGGCCAACGAAGAAGTCACCGCTGACGGCCGCAGCGACCGTGGGAATTTTCCGGTCTTTCGGAAGCGGTTGCGGCAGTGGATGATGCGCATCACGGCCTACTCCGACCGGCTGCTTGACGATCTCGACGTGCTGGACTGGCCGGAGAAGGTCAAAACCATGCAGCGCAACTGGATCGGTCGCTCCACCGGCGCGGCCGCGCTGTTTTCGGCACGCACAACCGACGGCGCGACCGTCGACCTGGAGGTGTTCACCACCCGGCCGGACACCCTGTTCGGCGCGACCTATCTGGTGCTGGCCCCCGAGCACGACCTGGTCGACCGTCTCGTAACGCCGGAATGGCCGGGCGGGGTTGACCCGCGTTGGACCTTCGATGCAGCGACACCGGCTCAGGCAGTCGCCGCCTACCGGGGAGCCATCGCCGCAAAGTCCGACCTGGAACGCCAGGAGAACAAGACCAAGACCGGCGTCTTCCTGGGCAGTTACGCGATCAACCCGGCCAACGGCGAGCAGGTGCCGATCTTCATCGCCGACTACGTGCTGGCCGGATACGGCACCGGGGCGATCATGGCCGTTCCTGGCCACGACCAACGCGACTGGGAGTTCGCCCGCGAGTTCGGCCTGCCGGTTGTCGAAGTCATTGCCGGCGGAGACCTTTCAGAGGGCGCCTATGCCGGCGATGGCGTGCTGGTGAACTCGGGCTACCTCAATGGAATGGACGTCGCGGCTGCCAAGGAAGCCATCACCGCGCGCTTGGAATCCAACGGCCGCGGCCGAGCGCGCATCGAATACAAGCTGCGGGACTGGCTTTTCGCGCGGCAACGCTACTGGGGCGAGCCGTTCCCGGTCGTCTACGACAGCGACGGGCGTCCGCACGCCCTGGACGAGGCCGCGTTGCCCGTCGAGTTGCCCGACGTCAAGGACTACTCGCCGGTGCTGTTCGACCCCGACGACGCCGACAGCCAACCGTCTCCGCCGCTGGCCAAGGCGACCGAATGGGTGCACGTCGAGCTAGACCTCGGCGACGGGCGCAAGCCCTACACCCGCGACACGAACGTCATGCCGCAGTGGGCGGGCAGCTCCTGGTACGAGCTGCGCTACACCGACCCGCACAACTCAGAACGGTTCTGCGCCAAGGAGAATGAGGCCTACTGGATGGGACCGAGGCCGGCCGACCACGGCCCCGACGATCCTGGTGGTGTCGACCTGTACGTCGGAGGTGCTGAGCACGCGGTGCTGCACCTGCTGTATTCGCGGTTCTGGCACAAGGTGCTCTTCGACCTGGGGCACGTCAGCTCCCGCGAGCCCTATCGGCGGCTGGTCAACCAGGGCTACATCCAAGCCTTCGCCTACACCGACGCCCGCGGGGCCTACGTGACGGCCGCCGACGTCGTCGAGCGCGACAGCCGGTTCTTCTACCCGGGCCCCGACGGGGAGATCGAAGTCTTCCAGGAATTCGGCAAAATCGGTAAGAGCCTGAAGAATTCGGTGTCACCGGACGAAATGTGCGATGACTACGGCGCCGACACCTTGCGGGTGTACGAGATGTCGATGGGGCCGCTGGAGGCGTCTCGCCCGTGGGCCACCAAGGACGTCGTCGGGGCACACCGCTTCCTGCAGCGGGTGTGGCGGCTAGTGGTCGACGAATACTCCGGCGACATTCGGGTGACCGATAGCCCGGACCTCGACACCGACACCCTGCGACTGCTGCACCGCACCATCGCAGGCGTTTCCGAAGACTATGCGGCACTGCGTAACAACACCGCGGTGGCCAAACTGATCGAGTACACCAACCATCTCACCAAGCAGGACCGCGATTCGGTCCCGCGCCCAGCGGTCGAGCCGTTGGTCCTGATGTTGGCGCCGTTGGCGCCGCACCTGGCCGAGGAGTTGTGGCAGCGGTTGGGCAACCCGAGATCGCTTGCGCACGGGCCGTTCCCGGTTGCCGATCCCGACTACCTGGTCGAAGACACCGTCGAGTACCCCGTGCAGGTCAACGGCAAAGTGCGCGGCCGGGTCACGGTGTCCGCCGGCGCCGACGCCGACACCGTGGAAGCCGCTGCACTGGCCGACGAGAAGGTGCAGACGTTCCTGGCTGGTGCCGCACCGAAGAAGGTGATCGTGGTAGCCGGGCGGCTGGTCAACCTGGTCGTCTGAGCAGCAGGAACCGGTCGGGGTCGTATGCGCCGCCCTCGAAGGACACCAGCGCACGCTGCATATCGGTGTCGGTGCGACCGGGATACACCGTGGTGACCCGCAGCGCCGGCTCGCTGTTGCGCAATGAGTCGGCGAACGCACGCAGCGCGAACTTGCTGGCCGAATACGACGCCATGTCCGGCGAAGCCTTACGTCCCGTGCCGGAGTTGATGAAGACGACCTGACCGCTCGCCCGTCGCAGCGCGGGCAGCAGCGCCAGCGTAAGTGCTACCGCGCCAACCACATTGACGTCCAACGTGGCACGCCAGTGTTCGACGGTTGACTCGGCGACGCGTCCGGGGAAGAACACGCTAGCGTTGTGTACCAGCACGTCGAGCTCGCCGATGGCGGCTGTGGCGGCGCCGATGCCGCGGCCGGCACCGGTGATAAGCGCGGTCCGCATGCCTGCCAGCTTAAGGGCAGCAAGGGTTTACGACACTGGGCTACGCCTGGTCGCCGTTGACCGCAGCTGCCGGGGTGCCTACCGGCTCGCTGGCAGCCAGGCGTTCCAGCGGCGCGAGCGCCTTGGTCAGCGTCTCCAAGTCGGGCTCGCTGAGCTGGCTCAGGAGCGCGGCCAGGGCCGCGATCCGGTTGGTCAGTGACTCACGGTGAACGGCCAACCCCCGTGGGGTGATGTCGACGAGCACAGCACGCAGGTCCGACGGATCACGCGAGCGCTTCACCAGGCCGATCTTCTCCAGCCTGCGGATCGCCACCGTGGTGGTGGGCGTCCGAACGCGTTCGTGTGCGGCCAGGTCGGTCATCCGAATCGGACCCCGATCGAGCAACGTAACCAGGATCGACAGCTGGGCCAGGGTGAGGTCGGCGCCTGCCGCAGTGCCGCTGGGGTCACCGCGGCGCAGGATGGTAAACAGTTTGGACAGGCAGTGGTGCAGCCTCTCCGCCGGCTCGGTGAGTCCCGGCACGGTGGCTTCGCGTTCCGCCATAGTTCGCTAGTCTAACCTGTCTGCTGTGCAGAGGCTGACTAATTGCTTTTGGGAGTCAAAGTACCTGCGACAAGAAGCGTTGCAGTCGCTCGGTTGCCGCAGCTTCGAATATCTGCTCCGGCGGCCCGGTTTCCACCACCTGACCGTGGTCCATGAAGACGACAGTGTCGGATGTCGACTTGGCAAAACCCATTTCGTGAGTGACCACCAGCATTGTCATGCCGTCGGAGCCCAGGTCTGCGATCAGCGCCAGGATGCCCTTGACCAGTTCGGGATCCAGCGCCGAGGTCGCTTCATCGAAGAGCATCACTTGCGGTGCCATCGCCAGCGCTCGGGCGATCGCGACTCTTTGCTGCTGCCCGCCCGACAGCGCACCCGGGCGGCTTTCGGCCTTGTGTTTCATGCCCACTCGGTCCAGCTGAGTTAGCGCCAGTTCGCGGGCCGCATCAGCGGAGAGGCGGTTGAGTTTGCGTGGTGCCAGCATGACGTTGTCCAGCACGCTGCGGTGCGGAAAAAGGTTGAAATGTTGGAAAACCATGCCAATCCGCTGCCGCAGCCGATTGGGATCGTCATTCAAAACCGATCGCCCGTCGAGCAGGATGTCGCCGCTGTCTGGCTCATGCAACCGGTTCAAAGTGCGCAGCAACGTCGACTTGCCGGAACCCGACGGGCCGATCACCGCCACGGTATTTGCGGCGGGCGCCTCGATGTCGACTCCGCGCAGCACCGTATTTCGACCGAAGGACAGGTGAATCCCCTTGCCCGCCAGCGATACTGGCTGCAGCTGCGCGATACGGTCCGTCACGTCATCTCCTGGCTGGTGGCCGACGCAATCCCGTCGAGCGGGTTCTCCGGCTCGGCCACGGACCGGCCGTGGCGAAGCCGGTTGTCGACGAAGTTGACCAGATGCGTCAGCGGGATGGTCAAGATCAGGTAGAACACGCCCGCCGCCACCAGCGGCGAGAGGCTGCCGGTCTGGGCGTTGAGGTCACGGCCGACCTGGAACAGCTCGCGTTGACCGGCGATCAGCCCGAGGAAATACACCAGTGCGGAGGCCTTCAGCAGCGCGATGACCTGGTTGACCAGTGCGGGCAGCACCCGGCGGATGCCCTGCGGTACCACCACCAGGGCCATCGAGGAGCGGTAGCTCAGCCCCAGCGCACGAGAGGCTTCCAGCTGACCGGATTCGACGCTTTGGATGCCGGAGCGGAAAATCTCGCCCACGTACGCGGCGGCCGTCAGCCCCAACGCGGCGATGCCCAGCGGATAGGGATTGTTGTTGGTCAACCCGCCCACGACCGGCCCGATCCCGAGCCCGATGAGCAAGATGATCACCACCTCGGGCAGGCCGCGGAAGATGTCGGTGTAGATCCGCGCCGGCCAGCGCAGCCAGCGGGCCCGTGAGATACCGGCGACCGCCAGAGCAATGCCGACCGCCAACCCGATGACGCTGGAGCTGACGGTCAGGAACAACGTGTTGGGCAGGCCCGTCGTCAGCATCGCCGGGATGGCTTGCTTGTAGAGCTGCCAGTCGAAAAAGGAGTCGCGCAGTTGGGCCAGCGTGGATTTCGGCGGGGCGGCCTCGTCGACCGCACGATGATGACGCTCGGCGATCGCCGCGAAGTCCGGCAGGTGTGGCGTCAACGCGGCCCTGGATCCCGGTTCCCAGCCCGGCGGCAACGGCCGCGGAACCCAGTCGGTGTAGAGCTGCGACCAGGTGCCGTCGGCGATGACGGCGTCCAGCCCGGAGTTCAGCGCAGCGACCAGCGGCGGGTTGTCTTTAGCCACCGCGTACGCCACGTAATTGCCCAGGCCGAACGTGTAGCCGACGATGGCGGCGGCGTCGCCGGGCCGCATCACGTTGGTCGCCTCCATCGCCGGCGCTACCCATGCGTCGATCTGGTGGGTCTTCAGGCTGGTGTAGACGGTGGTGAAGTCGGGGAACTTCACCGGCTGCAGATGCAGGGTGTCGACGACGTAGGCCTCTTCGACGGTGCCCTGAACCACGCCGATCCGCTGTCTGGGCGCGAGGTCGTCGAAGCTGTCGATCGGCGAACCTGACGGCACGACCAGCGATAAGTAGCCGAAGTCGTAGCCGTTGGTGAAGGCGACCGTGCGCCGCCGCGCATCGGTGGCCATGATCGACGCCGAGCCGACGTCGAAGCGCCGCGACGCGACCTGGGCGATGAAGTCCGGAGAAGTCGGTACCGACGAAAACTACCTGTAGGCCGAGTTTGCGCGGCGATGGCCCGCAGTAGCTCGTTGTCGAAACCGGTGTAGTGACCGCCTGCGCTCAGGCAGCTGGTTGGGGGAGCCTGCGACAGCGTGCCGACGGTCAGGGTTCGGGGCGTATGCAGTCCCAGCGCGCCGATATCCACCGAGCTGAGCGGCTCGACGTCGGCGGTCGTGTATTTGTCTTCGTGGGGACGGTTGGCGGTGGCCAGCTTCTTCGGCAACGCGATCGCGCCGTCCTTCCCCGAGGGCCTGCACTGGTTGGTATCGGCCGCGGCCGGCGCAGCCGACGCCAGGCTGCAGATCAGCAGAATCGTGGCGATTAGTGACGCCAACTTTCCGACGTTGACGTTCATCTGAACTCCTTCGGCGGGCGCGGCATTCGGCCACGGCGATCGACTCGGGTCAGAACGCGACTGCGGGCTTCTCCGACGGGGTGAACACCCCACGCCGAATCAGCTCGGTCACCATGACCTTCGCCATCAGCTCAGCGCAACCGCTGCACGCGGCCCGGGCGGCAGCAGGGTCGCGGCGGCGGATGGCTGCGGTCTCGTCTTCGTAGAACGGCAGCATCTCGCCGCCCATGCTCGGGTGGGTCAATAAGAACGCGCGCGGAATGAGTTTCTGTGAGGCACGAATCGCGGCATAGAGCCGCGGCCCGGCGTACTGGCCGTTGATGGCGCGTCGATATTCGCCGGCGGCCTGCTGGAACGGCCGCGGTTCCTTCGCGCTGCGCAACGTGCGCATGATTTCGTCGAGCCGGCCCAGGACGTGCGGGGTCGGATCGGCGGCGGCGCGCGCCGAAGCCATGCCGTTGAGCACACCGTGCAGCTCGTGGTGCTCGAGGACGACGTCTGCGTCGAACCGTTCGACGAACGCGCCGCGATGGTATCGGGTGGAGAGCACGCCATCGTGTTCCAGCTGGACGACGGCTTCTTGAATGGGAACCCGGCTCATCCCCAGTTCCCTGGCGATCTCGTTGCGGTCGACCCGGTCGCCGGTGCGCAGCTTGCCGGTCAGGACCTGGTTGAGAATGTGGGCGACGACCTGGTCCTTCTCTTTCACCCCGTATTTCTTCGGCATGGTCCTTTCCAGGTTTTAGCGGCGATCGCGCCACCGACATAATGCCTCGGCGTTGCTCAGGTCGTAGTCCGGGCCATTGACTCCGACGGTCAGCAGCGTCACGCCCAGGGACACCAGCCCTTCAGCGTCAGCGATCAGCCCGCCGTTGCCCGCATTGACTCCGGCTGAGCGCTCGATAGCGTCGGGATCCCGACCGACGGCGGCGCAGTGTTCGGCCAGCACGGCAGCGGCTTGCGGGTAGGTCTCGACGGTCGTGAACCCGTGCCAGATGTCGCCGTGTTCGGCGACCAGCCGCAGGGTCTTACGCGGACCCTTCCCGCCGATCAGCAGCGGGATGTCGCGGGTGGGTGCCGGGTTGAGCTTAGCCAACCGAGCATTGATGCGCGGCAGCGCGTCCGACAGGTCGTCGAGACGCCCGCCGACGGTGCCGAAGTCATAGCCGTACTCGTCGTAGTCCTTTTCTTTCCAGCCGGATCCGATGCCCAGGATCAGCCGGCCCTCCGAGATGTGATCGACGGTGCGGGCCATGTCGGCCAGCAGCTCGGGATTGCGGTAGGAGTTGCAGGTCACCAGGGCGCCGATCTCGATGCGGGAGGTTTGCTCGGCCCAGGCCGCGAGCACGGTCCAGCATTCGAAGTGCGGGCCGTCTGGGTCGCCGTAGAGCGGAAAGAAATGGTCCCAGGTGAATGCGACGTCGACACCGAGGTCTTCGGACCGGCGGACGGCGTCGCGGAGATTGCTGTAGTGCGGGGAATGCTGAGGCTGCAGCTGGACGCCGATGCGGATCGGCCGGTCGGGAGGAGTCATGCCTCCACGGTAGGCGCGGGATCCGCTCAGCGGTCGGCGAGCACGCTGCACAGGATGTCGATCAACGCGCGAGGCTGGTCGCTTTGCACGGAGTGCCCGGAATTGTCGACGACGTGCACGCCGCGGAATTGCGTTGCGCGCCGCCCGAGTTCGGCGGCGTCCTCGTCGGTAACGAAGCCCGACGTGCCGCCGCGCACCAGCGTGATGGGAGCGGACAACCCGGCGACGTCGTCCCACAGGCTGTCGAAGTCGGGAAATTCTCGGATGGTGTCATAGCGCCACGTCCAGCGGCCATTGTCGAGCTGGCGAGAATTGTGAAACACGCCGCGGCGCAACGATTTCGGATCGCGATGCGGCGCTGCGGCGGTGGTCAACTCCAGCATGGCCGCAAAGCTGGGGAATTCCCGCTCGCCCTGCATCAGCGCCACTGTGCCCTGCTGTTCGGCGGCCAGCTCAGCGTGCCGGCGCAACGCTGACGGGGTGACGTCGACGAGGACGAGTTCGCGCACCAGATGCGGCGCGACGGCGCCCAGCCCGATCGCGGTCAGCCCGCCCAGCGACATGCCGACGACGAGGTCGGCCTGCGGCGCGAGCTCGTTCAGCACTGGCGCCAGGGCGGCGGCGTTGTTCTGCGGCGAGTAGTCGCCGTCGTCGCGCCAAGCCGAATGCCCGTGGCCCGGAAGGTCCATCGCCAGCGCTGGTTGCCCGAAGCCCACGATCACGGTGTCCCAGGTATGCGCGTTCTGGCCGCCGCCATGGAAGAACACCACCCGCGGAGCCGAGTCGCCCCATTGCAGCGCGCTGATGGCGCCCATATCGACCCGATGCACGGCGGGCAGCGGACCTGTGACGCCGGCCTGCTCGGCGTTCTCGGGCAACAGCGCGAACTCGGGAAGCCCGACCAGTTCGTCGCCGGAGATGTCGGTCACTGCCGTCGCCGAACGCCGGGCTAGCCGACGATGAACGTCTCGAGCTGGGTGCGCGCGACGTCGTCCGGCAACTGCTGCGGCGGGCTCTTCATCAGATAGGCCGATGCCGCGACCACCGGGCCACCGATCCCGCGGTCTTTGGCGATCTTGGCCGCCCGGACCGCGTCGATGATGACACCGGCCGAGTTCGGCGAGTCCCACACCTCGAGCTTGTACTCCAGGTTCAGCGGCACGTCACCGAAGGCACGGCCTTCCAGCCGGACGTAAGCCCACTTGCGGTCGTCAAGCCAGCTGACGTGGTCGGACGGGCCGATGTGGACGTCTTTGGTCTTGAACTCCCGCTGCAGGTTCGACGTGACGGCCTGGGTCTTGGAGATCTTCTTGGACTCCAGCCGCTCCCGTTCGAGCATGTTGAGGAAGTCCATGTTGCCGCCGACGTTGAGCTGCATCGTGCGGTCCAGTTGCACACCGCGGTCCTCGAACAGCTTGGCCATCACCCGGTGTGTGATGGTCGCGCCGACCTGGCTCTTGATGTCGTCGCCGACGATCGGCACGCCGGCGTCGGTGAACTTCTTGGCCCACACCGGGTCGGACGCGATGAACACCGGCAGCGCGTTGACGAACGCCACATTGGCGTCGATGGCGCACTGGGCGTAGAACTTGTCGGCCTCCTCGGAGCCCACCGGCAGGTAGGACACCAGCACGTCGGCCTTCGCGTCGCGGAGCACCTTGACCACGTCGACGGGGTCAGTGTCGGACAGCTCGATGGTGTCGGCGTAGTACTTGCCGATGCCGTCGAGAGTGGGGCCGCGCTGCACGGTCACGTTGGTGGGCGGCACGTCGGCGATCTTGATCGTGTTGTTCTCCGACGCGAAGATCGCCTCCGAGAGGTCGAAGCCGACCTTCTTGGCGTCCACGTCGAATGCGGCCACGAACTTCACGTCGCGGACGTGGTACTGGCCGAACGTCACGTGCATCAAGCCAGGCACCGTCGAGGTCTCGTCGGCGTTCTGGTAATACTCGACCCCCTGTACCAGCGAGGACGCGCAGTTGCCGACGCCGACAATTGCGACCCGGACCTCGGTCGACGCCTCTAGCGGCTTGTGCTCACTCATGCGGCGTTCTCCTTAACTCTTATCTCTGATGTGGATGTTGTGGTTTGCCTGGCTCTAGGCCTGCTCAGCGCGGCGTTGCGCTACACGTTCGGCCGCGATCAATTCGTTGAGCCAATTCACTTCACGCTCGCTGGACTCCAACCCGAGTTGGTGCAATTGCCGGGTATAGCGGTCCAGTGAGTTAGTGGCCCGCGCTATTGCTTCACGCAGACCTTCTCGACGCTCTTCGACTTGGCGACGACGGCCTTCCAGGATGCGCATCCGCGCCTCGGCCGGGGTGCGGTTGAAGAATGCCAGGTGCACTCCGAAGCCGTCGTCGGTGTAGTTAACCGGACCGGTGTCGGCTACCAGCTCGGTGAAGCGCTGCCGGCCCGCGTCGGTCAATTCGTACACGCGCCGGGCGCGCCGCACCGGCGTGCCGGCCGGAGCGGCGTTCTCGGCGATCAGCCCGTCGGCCTGCATCCGTCGCAGCGCGGGGTAAAGCGACCCGTAGGAAAAGGCCCGGAAGGCCCCGAGCAGACCGGTCAGCCGTTTGCGCAGTTCGTAGCCATGCATGGGCGACTCGAGCAAGAGTCCCAGGATGGCGAGCTCTAGCATCGAGCCACCTCCTTTGCTCGGTCCGTTAGGACGATTCGACGCCTCGCGTAATAGTATCGTCCCGATATATTCGGCACCACTCCAGCTGGCCAGCTGATGTTCTCGCTTCGTTTAACCGTTCGTGGCCGAGGCGTCAGGACGGCTGGTTGATCCGCTCGGTGGGTCTGATCGGTCGAGTTGTAATCACCGTGGTTGCAAGCCTGTTGGTGGCGACCTTCGGCGGGCATAACCGAATAGCGTGTCAATACACTTGCATTGGTTTCTTCCCACTTACGGAGATTCGCGGGACCTCATCGCCGGTGGTCATGGCAGCACCATGCGCGGCGACCGGCCGGCCGATCTGAAGTACCTCGTCCAGCTCGCCCAGGCCGCCGAGATCAACGGCTTCGAGGCGGTGCTCACGCCAACCGGTCAATGGTGCGAAGACGCCTGGCTGACCACCGCCATGCTGATCGGCAGCACCGAGTCGCTGAAGTACCTGGTGGCGTTGCGTCCAGGGCTGGTCAGCCCGACGCTGGCCGCGCAGATGGCGGCCACCTTTCAGTGGCAGTCGCAGGGCCGGCTGCTGCTGAACGTGGTCACCGGCGGCGAAAGCATCGAGCAACGGGCGTTTGGCGACTTCCTGCCGAAGCAGGCCCGCTACGCCCGGTGTGGTGAATTCCTGGACATCGTCCGTCGGCTGTGGACCTCCGAGGACCCGGTAACCGTGGCCGGCGAACACCTGCAGGTCGAGCAGGCTTCGCTTGGGCGGCGTCCCGATCCGCTGCCTGCCGTCTTCTTCGGTGGCTCGTCACCCGAGGCCGGCCAGGTCGCGGCGCGATTCGTCGACACCTACCTGACGTGGGGCGAACCGCCCGAACAGGTCAGCGAGAAGCTGGACTGGATCCGCGGTCTGGCCGCGGCCCAGGGCCGGCAACTGAGCTACGGCATCCGGTTACACGTCATTTCCCGGGACACCAGCGAGCAGGCCTGGTCCGAGGCACAGCGGCTGCTGGGCGCCCTCAGTCCGGAGACCGTGGCCGCGGCGCAAAACTCGCTCGCCCGGTCGGAGTCCGAAGGACAACGCCGGATGCGTCAATTGCACGGTGGCGGTGAAGATTTCGGCGTCGGGGCGGATGCTCGACGGCTGGAGATCTACCCCAACCTGTGGTCCGGTGTTGGTCTGGTTCGCGGCGGCGCAGGCACCGCCCTGGTCGGTTCGCACACAGAGGTCGCCGAACGGATCGCCGAGTACGCGGAGCTGGGCCTGGACCACTTCATCCTGTCCGGTTATCCGCACCTCGAGGAGGCCTACATCTTCGGGGAGGGGGTCCGCCCGATCCTGGCCCAGCGGGGTCTGCTGGGTGACGGTGCGCAGGTGGCCCGACCGACCGGGCCGGTCAGGTCGGCGTTCCTGCCGAACGTCGGAGACGTGAGTGCCTCCTGACAGCGACATGAGCGCGGCGGTGCTTGCCGAACCGCGAGGCCCAAACCAGAGCCGCAGGTTGATGGCATCGCGTTAGCGGACCGAGCGACCCGGCGCACCGTGATGGTAGCGAGCCTGGTGGGCGCAGGATCTCGTTGCCGTTGAACGTCTCGGCCCAGCGGCGGTCACGGGGTCGAGTTTTTGAGGCAAAAGCCTCATGTGCTCGATGACTGGGTCGGTCGACGATCACTGAATGACAAAGCAAGTTCAGGAATCAGCGAGAGCTTCGATATTGGCCATCGAGCGTTCCGGGACGTCGGGCGCCGGGCGGGTCGATGCGGTCGAGGTGAGCCGGCAAGTCGGCGCGCGGCGGATCCTTCAGGAGCTGTCGTTGTCGATCGAACCAGCCGAGTTGGTCGCTATTGCCGGCGGCAGTGGAGCGGGGAAGACCACGCTGCTGGAGATCCTCGCGGGACTGCAACCGCCGTCGTCCGGCGAAGTTCAACACGGCCTCGATCGTGGCGGCGATCCGGCGGCTCGCCGGACCAGGACCGATTCCCGCATCGGCTACGTGCCCCAGGACGACATCATCCACCTCGAAATGCCACTGCGTCGCACGCTGCGGTACGCGGCCCGGCTGCGGCTGCCCGTGGGCACATCGGCGGCCGAGGCTGACCGGATCGTCGAGGAGACGATGGACGACCTCGACCTGGCCGATCGGGCCGAGGTGGCGGTCCGTGCACTGTCCGGTGGTCAGCGCAAGCGCGCCAGTATCGCCGTCGAGCTACTGACCCGGCCACGCCTGTTCTTCCTTGACGAACCCACCTCCGGGCTCGACCCGTCGACCGCGGCCGACGTCATGCGTCTGCTGCGCCAGCTCACCCAGCGCGGGGTCACGGTCGTCCTGACGACGCACGAGCCGGCCAGCATCGACCAGTGTGACCGGGTGGTATTCCTGGCTCGCGATGGCCACCTGGCCTTCACCGGCAGCCCGACCGATGCTCGGCGCTACTTCGAAGTCAACGATGTCGCCGAGGTTTATGTCCGGCTGGCCGTCGAGCACACGCCGCAGATCTGGGCGAAGCGATTCGCGGACATCCGCGGGGAGTTTGGAGACCGGCCGGTCCCGGCTCGATACCCCCTCGCCGCTACCCGTTCAGATGTCGAGCGCGCGAGCGCGATTCGGCAATGGTGGCTACTCACACGACGCAACGTCGATGTTCTCTTCCGCAACCGACTGACCCTGGCGGTCCTGCTCGGCTCACCGGTGCTGGTCACCGCGATGATGGCGACACTGTTCAACCGCGGCGCGTTCGAACCCCATAGCGCAGCCGACCTCGCACCGGCTCAGATCGTGTTCTGGGTCGCATTCGCGGGCTTCTTCTTCGGCCTCACCTACGGCCTGCTGCAGATTGTCGGCGAGATGGCCGTCTTTCGGCGTGAGCGCCTGGCTGGCCTAAGCGTTGGCGCCTACGTGGCGTCCAAAGTCACCGCGCTGCTTCCGGTGCTGGCTGGTGTAAGCGCGGTGCTCCTTGGTGTGTTGCGGGTCCTCGGTCGGCTGCCCGCCGTCGGCTGGCATGTGTATGCGCTGCTGTTCGTGACCATTGTGATCGAGGCGACCTCGGCACTGGCCCTTGGCCTGCTCGCTTCGGCGGCAGTGTCCAACGCCGCGCAGGCCGCCCTGGCCTTGCCGATGCTCTGCTTTCCTCAGGTGCTGTTCGGCGGGGCCATCGTTCCCGTCGACCAGATGGCCGCTCCGGGACGCCTGATGAGCCTTGTCCTAGCCAACCGCCACGCATTCGAAGCATTGGGGCGTGACCTGGATCTCGACCGGTACACCGCGACACTGCCGGCTATGTCCGCCTACGGCAACACCTTCCAAGGAGGCACCGGCGCCAATCTGATCGCGCTCGCTTCATTCACCGCTGCCCTCACGCTGGCCACGGTCTGGGTGCTGGATCGACGGTCCCGTCCCGGCGCAATCCGGCGATGACGGTTCCGCATGATCGACAAGCCGATCGGCGACGAAGTGATGGCGTTCTTTGTGCGGGGGGTCAGCGGTCCGAACTATCGACGCCGGGCGGTTGAGGCGGGGATGGAGTTGCTCGAAGCGGTCGGGTACGGCAGCGACGAGCGGCCGTGGATTGACGTGGGCATCGCTGTCAATGCTGGCATCGCCTACGTGGGCAATGTCGGGCGTGCAGTCGTCGACTTCACCGCTCTCGGTGATCCGGTCAACGCAGCGGCGCGAATGCAACAGAACGCCGCCGGCGGCGAGTTGCTGGTCGCGTCTGGGGTGGCCGATGGCCGGATGGGTGAGGCTCCGAGGCGCACACTCGACCTGCGGGGACACGAGCAGCCGATCAACGTATTCGTCCTCGGAACGTGGTCAGACAACCAGCGTCGCGAGGTCATCGGCTCGTCCGCCTGACGCAACCCGTCATCCGCGACAGAATCGGCGGATGGGGTCGCGACCGACTCGGGCCGAATTGCTCGCCGCACTATCCGTGGCGATTGACCTCGGGCTGGGCCAGCCGGCCGAGCACATGCTGCGCTCCGCCCTCATCGCCACACGCATCGCCGACCGCCTGGGCCTGAGCAAGGACGACCGCGAGTGCACGTACTACGCGACGTTGATCATGTGGATTGGATGTCACGCCGATTCACACGAATACGCGCGGTGGTTCGGCGACGACATCTCGGTCCGCCACGATTCGTATCTGGTCGATTGGAAAGGCTGGCCCTACCAACGCTTTCTGCTCAGCAACGTGGGCCGCGGCGAGCCGTGGTGGCAGCGCCTAAAAGTCATGTCAGACCTGTACGGCAACGCCCGGGGACAATTGTCGCGGTTGATGCACTCGCACTGCACGTCGGCCGCGCTGCTGGCCGACCGGATGGGACTGCCGGCCGGCGTGCAGACTGCACTGCGGTTCACCTTCGAGCGGTACGACGGCACCGGCCAGCCGGAAGGAGCGTCCGGCGACGCGATCCCGATCCACACGCGCGTCGGCCAACTCGCCGACATGGCGGAAGTGCATCACCACACATACGGTGTCGACGGCGCAATCGCGATGGCGCGCAGCCGCCGCGGTGGCCAGTTCGACCCTGCCGTCGTCGATGTGTTCGTCGCGAATGCCGAGGAAATCCTGGCCGACGTTCCGGAGCTGTGGGACGCCGCGCTGCGCGAAGCGCCCGACCGGCACCAGCCTCTCGACGACAACTCACTTGATGCACTTCTGGTCGTGCTGGGTGACTTCGTCGACCTAAAATGCCCGTTCACACTTGGCCATTCAGGTGCGACGGCCCGACTCACGGCTGACGCGGCGGTCGCCGTCGGACTGGACGCCGATACGGTGGCGTTGACGCGGCGGGCTGGGCACGTCCACGACCTCGGACGCATCGGGGTGTCGAACCAGATCTGGTCCAAGCCCGGCGCGTTAGCGGCCGCTGACTTCGAGCGGGTCCGGCTGCACCCGTACCTGACGGTGCGGATTCTCCGCCGAGTTCCCGGCCTCGAAGACGTGGCGCGGCTGGCCGGCAATCATCACGAACACGTCGATGGCTCGGGCTATCCGCAAGGGCTGCCCGGTTCGGCACTGACAATGGCGGACCGACTGCTCGCCGCGGCGGTCAGCTACCAATCCGCCGTCGAGCCGAGACCCTACCGCGACCCACTCGAGCCGGCCGCAGCGGCGCGCCGGCTGCAAGCGCGGGTGCGCGCCGGCGCGTTGGACCCGGTCGCCGCGGACGCGGTGCTGCACGCCGCGGGCCACCGAGCGAGACGGTCGAAGTCGCGCCCGGACGGACTCACCGCCCGAGAAGTCGAGGTGGTGTGCCTGGTCGCCCGCGGCGCGTCGAACAAGCAGATCGCCGAGAAGCTGGTGATCAGCGAGAAGACCGCGCGCAACCATGTCGAGCGGGCCTACACGAAAATTGGTGCGTCGAACCGGATCGGCGCCAGCATGTATGCGCTGCGGCACGGCCTCGTTTCGCCCGAGAATTGAGGTAGTCGCCTCATGCGTTCACGGTCCGCGCGGTCGAGCATCGATGCATGAACACTCGTGTACTGATCATCGGTTACGGCAGCAACTCGAGGAGCGCGACCTCGCCGCGTCGCTAGGCACGCCCTACCTTGAGTACCGGCGCCGGGTGCCGATGTTGGTGCCGCGGCCCGGCTTCGCTACACAGCGTCTTCGAGCAGCGCGAGCCACGTAGCGAGCTCGCCTCGCAAGTGCTCGATGAGCAAGGCCATCACGCCGAGTCACTGTTCCCCACCCGCATCCGCTATACCGGCCTTTCCGCCATCTATCAGGTGTCCGGTATCTATGCGTCCGATCTCACACCGCTGACATTGACCAGCCTCATCGCGGCAGACACGGCGACCCGTGGTATGCGTGCGGCTATTTGGTTGCGACTGTGGTGCTCAGCGTGGGTGCGACGGTACTGCTCAAGCCGAAGTGGACCCCGGATTCGCCCTGAGCCGGCGCGGCCACCGCGCCACGTGGAGTGGCCGGGCAATCGCCCGGCATCGGCCCCGCGGACGTACTCTGGTCATCGTGCGATTGCAGCGACAGGTAGTGGACTATGCGCTTCGGCGTCGCTCACTGCTGGCCGAGGTCTACTCGGGCCGCACCGGTGTAACCGAAGTGTGTGATGCCCATCCGTACTTGCTGCGCGCAGCGAAGTTCCACGGGAAGCTCAGCGCGGTGATGTGCCCGATTTGCCGCAAGGAGCAGCTCACACTGGTGTCGTGGGTATACGGCGATCATCTCGGCGCGGTATCCGGGTCTGCGCGGACCGCCGAAGAGTTGGTCCTGCTGGCCACCCGATTCTCGGAGTTCTCGGTACACGTGGTGGAGGTATGCCGAACCTGCAGCTGGAATCATCTGGTCAAGTCGTATGTGCTCGGCGCGACACGCCCGGCCCGCCCGACTCGTCCCCCGCGGGGTTCGCGCAGCACGCGGACGGCGCGAGACGGCGCCCGCACGGCCAGTGAATAACGAAGGGGAGCAAGACCAGTCGGCCTCTGATACCCCGAACGGGTCAGCGGCTGACGATGGGTCCAAGCACTCTGCGGCCGACAACGCGGGCGCTGCGGGGCAGACGTCTGGATCGCCCCGGCAACGCTCCACGGTTCCGCCCGACGACCGGTTGACCACCATTCTTCCTCCGGTCAGGGATGGCACGCCGCACCAGCTGCGGGATCCGATCGAGGCGGTGAAGGCTGCGCTGGATGGTCCGCCGGCCGCGAGGGCGTCGGAGCAGGGCGACCCGCTCGAGATGGCCACGGCTGCACTGGAAGGCAGGACGCCACGGCGTTACCAGCAGCCCTCCGGCGGCCCGCCCGGCGGCCGCCCGCCGGCTCCGCCGCACCGGAGGCTACCGCTGCCCGACTGGGGCTGGGTCCGGCGGATCGACTGGACCTGGCTGCACCGCCTCAACTGGACGTGGGTGCGTCGCGGGCTCTATGTCGCCGGCGTGGTGATGCTGCTGTTGCCGATCGTCACGTTCGCGATGGCCTACGCCATCGTCGACATTCCCAAGCCCGGTGACATCCGCACCAACCAGGTGTCGACGATCCTGGCCAGCGACGGCTCAGAGCTGGCCAAAATCGTTCCGCCGGAGGGCAATCGGGTGGACGTCAACATCGACCAGGTGCCAGTGCATGTGCGCCAGGCGGTGATCGCGGCCGAGGACCGCAACTTCTACTCCAATCCCGGCTTCTCTCTCACCGGCTTCGCGCGGGCGGTGAAGAACAACATCTTCGGCGGCGACACGCAGGGCGGTTCGACGATCACCCAGCAGTACGTCAAGAACGCGTTGGTGGGATCACAGCGTGCCGGAGTCGGTGGTCTGATCCGCAAGGCCAAAGAACTCGTCATCGCCACCAAGATGTCGGGGGACTGGTCCAAAGACGACGTGCTGCAGGCCTACCTCAACATCATCTACTTCGGTCGAGGCGCCTACGGGATAGCGGCGGCCTCCAAGGCCTACTTCGACAAACCCGTCGACCAGCTCACCGTGGCCGACGGAGCGCTGTTGGCCGCGCTGATCCAGCGCCCGTCGACCCTGGACCCCGCGGTGGACCTCGAGGGCGCCAAGGAGCGGTGGAACTGGGTGCTCGACGGGATGGTGGATATTCACGCGCTGGCGCCGAGAGATCGGGCGGCGCAGGTGTTTCCGCCGACGGTGCCGGCCGATCAGGCCCGCGCGCAAAACAAGACCACCGGACCCAACGGGTTGATCCAACGGCAGGTGACCAGAGAGCTCCTCGAGCTGTTCAACATCGACGAGCAGACGCTGAATACTCAGGGGCTGCAGGTCACCACCTCCATCGACCCGCAAGCGCAGAAGGCCGCAGAGGGAGCGGTGTCCAAGTACATGGAAGGGCAGAGCCCCGACATGCGGACCGCGGTCGTCTCGATCGATCCGCACAACGGCGCGGTGAAGGCCTACTACGGCGGCTCCGACGCCAACGGGTTCGACTTCGCCCAGGCCGGGCTGCAGACCGGGTCGTCGTTCAAGGTGTTCGCGTTGATCGCGGCCCTCGAGCAGGGCATCGGTTTGGGCTACCAGGTGGACAGCTCACCGCTGACGGTCAACGGCATCAAGATCACCAACGTCGAGGGCGAGGGCTGCGGGGTCTGCAATATCGCCGAGGCGCTCAAACGTTCGTTGAACACCTCCTACTACCGGCTGATGCTGAAGTTGAAGAACGGTCCGGATGACGTCGCGGATGCCGCGCACCAGGCGGGCATTGCGACCGGCTTCCCCGGTGTCCCGCACACGCTGTCCGAAGACGGTAAGGGCGGCCCGCCCAACAACGGAATCGTGTTGGGCCAGTACCAGACCCGGGTGCTCGACATGGCTTCGGCGTACGCCACGCTGGCGGCCTCTGGCGTCTACCACCGGCCGCACTTCGTGCAGAAGGTGGTCAACGCCGAGGGGCGTGTGCTGTTCGACGCCACCACCTCCGACAACTCCGGCAATTCCGGCGAGCAGCGGATCCCCAAGGATGTCGCCGACAACGTCACGTCGGCGATGCAGCCGATCGCCGCGTATTCGCGCGGCCACACGTTGGCCGGCGGTCGGCCGTCGGCCGCCAAGACCGGCACCACCCAGTTGGGCGACACCGACGCCGACAAGGACGCGTGGATGGTCGGCTATACCCCGTCGCTGTCGACGGCGGTGTGGGTGGGCACCGTCAGGGGCGACGTGCCGCTGGTGAACAAGTGGGGCTCACCGATCTACGGGTCGGGTCTGCCGTCCGACATTTGGAAGGCGACCATGGACGGCGCACTCAAAGGCACCTCGGTCGAGTCCTTCCCCAAGCCGGCGGAGATCGGCGGTTCCGCCGGGGTGCCGGCAGCGCCGCCGCCACCCGAGCCGCCCCAGATGACGGTCATCCAGCCCACGATTGAAGTGGCACCAGGCATCACCATCCCGATCGGGCCGCCGACAACTATGCCCGCCGGCCCGGCACCTGGACCGCCGCCGCCGGGAGCACCCGAGCCTGCTCCGCCGCCGCCGTGATCGGCGCCGGGACGGGCCGCGCCAGCATTTCGCCGCGGCCGCTGGCCGCCGACTTGCGCTCCGCCGATGACCGCGACTGCCCCAGCCGCACCGACTTTCTGGGCGCGGCGCTGTCGAATGTCGTCGGCGGTCCGGTGGGCCGGCACGCGGTGATCGGGCGCACGACTTTCCTGACGCCCCTGCGAGTGATGTTTTTGATCGCGCTGGTGTTTCTGGCTCTGGGCTGGTCGACGAAAGCGCCGTGTTTGCAGACCACCGGGACCGGGTCGGGCGACCAGCGGGTCGCCAACTGGCAGAACCAGCGCGCCTATTACGAGCTGTGCTACTCCGACACCGTGCCGCTGTACGGCGCGGAGTTGTTGAGCCAGGGCAGGTTTCCGTACAAGTCCAGCTGGATCGAGACGGATGCCGGCGGCAAACCGCAGACCCGCTATGACGGTCGGCCGGCGGTGCGCTACATGGAGTATCCGGTACTCACCGGGGTGTATCAGTACGTGTCGATGGCGTTGGCCAAGACCTACACCACATTCAGCAAGCTGATCGCGCTGCCAGTCGTTGCCGAGGTGGTGGTCTTTTTCGATGTCGCCGCGCTCGGGTTGGCGTTGGCGTGGTTGGCGACGCTGTGGGCGACCGCCGCGCTCGCAGGCCGGCGGGTGTGGGACGCGGCCCTGGTAGGGGCGTCCCCGCTGGTGATCTTTCAGATCTTCACGAATTTCGACGCGCTGGCAACGGCGCTGGCGGTCGGCGGGCTGCTGGCGTGGGCGCGACGGCGACCGGTGCTGGCCGGGGTGCTGATCGGCCTGGGCGTTGCGGCGAAGCTCTATCCGCTGTTGCTGTTGGGCCCGCTGCTGGTGCTGGGCATCCGGACCGGGCGGCTCGGTGAGCTGGCCCGCACCGCGGCCGCGACGGTGGCGACATGGCTGCTGGTGAACCTGCCGGTGATGGTGCTCTTCCCGCGGGGCTGGTCGGAGTTTTTCCGGCTGAACGCCCGCCGCGGCGATGACATGGATTCGCTGTTCAACGTCGTGAAATCCTTCACCGGCTGGCCAGGTTTCGATTCGGGCCTGGGGTTCTGGCAGCCGCCCAATATTCTGAACGTGGTAGTGCTGGTGCTGTTCGTGTTGTGTTGTGCGGCAATCGGTTACGTCGCGCTGACCGCTCGGCGGCGGCCACGAGTGGCCCAGCTGGCCTTTCTCGTAGTGGCGGCCTTCCTGTTGACCAACAAGGTGTGGAGTCCGCAGTTCTCGCTGTGGCTGGTGCCGCTGGCGGTACTGGCGTTGCCGCACCGCCGGATCCTGCTGGCGTGGATGACGATCGACGCGCTGGTGTGGGTGCCGCGGATGTACTACCTCTACAGCGTGCCCGACCGCGGGTTGCCCGAGCAGTGGTTCACCGCGACGGTGCTGCTGCGTGACATCGCGGTGCTGGTTTTGTGCGCGCTGGTGGTCCGCCAGATCTACCGGCCCGGCGAAGACCTGGTGCGCTGGGGCGGACGGGTCGACGATCCGGCGGGTGGGGTGTTCGACCGCTCCGCCGACACGCCGCCGAGCTGGCTTGCTCCGTGGCTGCGTCCGGCTCGGTTACGGCAGCCGGTCAGCGTCGCGGCCGAACCGGATTTCGCAAGCTCAGTCAGCGTCCGGTAGCCTGGGTCGGTTGCCGACGCAGGCGACCCTCCTGCCGCGGAAAAGACCGCGGCCGCAAACGACCATAGGAGGTGATGAGGTCCCCATGCGTCCATACGAAATCATGGTCATCCTCGACCCCACCCTCGACGAGCGCACCGTAGCCCCGTCGTTGGAGACCTTTCTCAACGTCGTCCGCAAGGACGGCGGAACGGTGGACAAGGTCGACATCTGGGGTCGGCGCCGGCTGGCGTACGAGATCGCCAAGCATGCCGAGGGCATCTACGCGGTGATCGATCTCAAGGCCGCCCCCGCGACGGTGTCCGAGCTGGACCGTCAGCTCAGCCTGAACGAGTCGGTGCTGCGCACCAAGGTGATGCGCACCGACAAGCACTAGCTTGGCGACGATGCAGAGCGCACAGCGCGATAAGGAGCCGGGCAATCAGGCACTAGCCTGTTGGCGATTGACCGCGCCGCGTCGGAGCCGTTGCGTAGGCTCAGCGAGGAAACGATCATGCCCGCCCACCGGCGAATTCCGGTTGCACCCAGGAGGACATTGTGGCTGGTGACACCACCATCACCGTCGTCGGAAACCTGACCGCCGACCCTGAACTGCGGTTCACGCCGTCCGGTGCCGCCGTGGCGAATTTCACCGTGGCCTCGACACCGCGGATCTACGACCGCCAGAGCGGGGAATGGAAGGACGGCGAGGCGCTGTTCTTGCGGTGCAACATCTGGCGCGAGGCCGCCGAGAACGTGGCTGAGAGCCTTACCCGTGGAGCGCGGGTGGTCGTCACCGGGCGGCTCAAGCAGCGTTCGTTCGAGACCCGTGAGGGCGAGAAACGCACCGTGATGGAGGTCGAGGTCGACGAGATCGGCCCGTCGCTCCGTTACGCCACCGCCAAGGTCAACAAGGCCAGCCGCAGCGGCGGTGGCGGCGGTGGCTTCGGCAGCGGCGGAGGGTCCCGCCAAGCGCCCGCCCAGGCCGGCGCCGCCGGCGGCGCAGCCGGCGAAGACCCGTGGGGCAGTGCCCCGGCCTCCGGTTCGTTCGGCGGCGGCGACGACGAACCACCCTTCTAACTTTTCACCGACGGAACGAAAGAGATTCACATGGCCAAGTCCAATAAGCGGCGACCGGCGCCGGAAAAGCCGATCAAGACACGCAAATGCGTGTTCTGCGGCAAGAAACAGCAGGCGATCGACTACAAGGACACCCAACTGCTGCGTACGTACATCAGCGAGCGCGGCAAGATCCGCGCGCGTCGCGTCACCGGCAACTGCGTGCAGCACCAGCGCGACATCGCGATCGCGGTCAAGAACGCCCGCGAGGTGGCGTTGCTGCCCTTCACCTCCGCATCGCGGTAACCGCTTAACGCAGAACGGAATCAGCGAAACAATGAAGCTCATTTTGACCGCCGATGTCGACCACCTCGGTTCCGCCGGCGACACCGTCGTGGTTAAAGACGGGTACGGCCGCAACTTCTTGCTTCCGCGTGGCCTGGCGATCGTCGCGTCGCGGGGTGCAGAGAAGCAGGTGGAGGACATCCGTCGCGCCCGCGATTCCAAGCAGGTGCGAGACCTCGAGCACGCCAACGAAATCAAGACAGCGATCACGGCGCTGGGTTCGGTTGCGCTGGCGGTGAAGACCGCCGGCGACTCGGGCAAGCTGTTCGGTTCGGTGACCCCCGGTGCCGTCGTCACTGCGATTCGGAAAGCCGGCGGACCCAACCTCGACAAGCGGGTCGTCCGGTTGCCCAAGGGACACATCAAGGCCGTCGGCAGCCATCCGATTACGCTGCACGTGCATCCCGAGGTGGACGTCGAGGTTGCGCTCGACGTGGTCGCTGAAGGCTAAGGGTCGAGTACCCTACCCCGGTCGGGGCCGTCACCGGCTCGCACCTGCATACGGGCATTGAATGCCCTGGCGAACTTGCCCGCGGACGCGAGATTTAGCGAACGTAACCGTCCGTTAACGCCGTGAATCACTGGCTGAAACGCAACACGCCCGAAGTGGCAACCCGGCCCGACACGCCGAAGAGATTCCCATCCACACAAAGTGTCTAGCTGTGTGGTCCGCTTATCTGCAGTGATGTCGCAATGGCGCATATTGCTCCACAAGTTCTCCACACCCCCTCAACACGGGCGCAGACGGATATGCACACACCATGCACAGGTTCATGAACAACCCCGTTTGGAGTCCTCGCCAGCAACCTTTAACGTCAACCCGTCGTAAGGTGATGCCGGCGTTCGAAGACCGACAGCGCGGCCCGCGGTGGGAGTCCCGCCGACTGCGGGGGCGAGTCGGTCCCGAGGGCGAAGGCCGACGATGCGCCCGGGGTGGAGGGCCCCCGATTACAGGGGCCAGTCGCGTGATCGGGCTGAGTCGAGCGGTGTCGGTGGCATGACTTAACGTCAAGGCGCCGATTTCGAATGTGCGTTCGAGCGTTGTGCCGGAGGAGGCGGGGAGTCCAGTGGCTGTCGTTGATGATCTGGGGCGTCCCGGCACGGACGCGCCCAGCGAGGACTACGGTCGTCAGCCGCCGCAGGATCTCGCGGCCGAGCAGTCGGTGCTGGGAGGAATGCTGCTGAGCAAGGACGCGATCGCCGACGTCCTGGAGAAGCTGCGACCCAGCGACTTCTACCGCCCAGCGCACCAGAACGTCTACGACGCCATCCTGGATCTCTATGGGCGGGGGGAGCCGGCCGACGCGGTGACGGTGGCCGCCGAGTTGGACCGCCGTAGCCTGCTGCGCCGGATCGGCGGCGCGCCGTACCTGCACACCTTGATCTCCACGGTGCCGACCGCCGCCAACGCCGGCTACTACGCGGGGATCGTCGCCGAGAAGGCGCTGCTGCGCCGGCTGGTAGAAGCCGGCACCCGGGTGGTGCAGTACGGATACGCGGGCGCGGAAGGCGCCGACGTCGCCGAGGTGGTCGACCGGGCGCAGGCTGAGATGTACGAGGTCACCGATCGGCGGCTGTCTGAGGACTTCGTCCCGTTGGAGGATTTGCTGCAGCCGACGATGGATGAGATCGACGCGATCGCCTCCAACGGCGGTCTGGCGCGCGGGGTGCCGACCGGGTTCACCGAACTCGACGAGGTGACCAACGGCCTGCATCCGGGGCAGATGATCATCCTCGCGGCCCGGCCGGGGGTGGGCAAGGCGTTGGCATTGGATACGCCGCTGCCGACGCCGACCGGCTGGACGACTATGGGCGACGTTTGCATTGGTGATGAACTGCTGGGCGCCGACGGGCGGCCGACCCGAGTAGTTGCCGCGACCGAGGTGATGCTGGGTCGGCCGTGTTACGAAGTGGAGTTTTCCGACGGCACGGTGATCGTGGCCGACGCGGAGCATCAATGGCCGACGGGCTATGGCATCCGCAAGACAACTCAGCTGCGGTGCGGCCTGGACACTATTGCCGTTTCCGGATCCATCGCGCGCTACGGACAGCGCTCGGGCGCCACCACCTTGATGGCGCCGGTGCTGCAACTGGAGGCGGTGCGCCGCGTAGGCAGTGTTCCGGTGCGCTGCGTGGAGGTGCACAATGCCGCGCATCTGTACCTGGCCGGACGCGGCATGATCCCTACTCACAACTCGACGCTCGGACTCGACTTCATGCGGTCGTGCTCGATCAAGCACCGGATGGCCAGCGTGATCTTCTCGCTGGAGATGAGCAAGTCCGAGATCGTGATGCGGCTGTTGTCGGCCGAGGCCAAGATCAAGCTGGCCGATATGCGTTCGGGCCGCATGAGTGACGACGACTGGACGCGGCTGGCGCGGCGGATGAGCGAGATCAGCGAGGCGCCACTGTATATCGATGACTCGCCGAACCTGACCATGATGGAGATCCGCGCCAAGGCGCGGCGGTTGCGGCAGCGGGCCGATCTGCGCATGATTGTGGTGGACTACCTGCAGCTGATGACGTCCGGCAAAAGGGTCGAGTCACGGCAGGTCGAGGTATCCGAATTCTCCCGCCACTTAAAGCTTTTGGCCAAGGAGCTCGAGGTTCCGGTCATCGCGATCAGTCAGCTCAACCGTGGTCCTGAGCAGCGCACCGACAAGAAGCCGATGCTCTCAGACCTGCGTGAGTCGGGTTCGCTGGAACAGGATGCCGACATGGTGATTCTGCTGAACCGGCCCGATGCGTTCGAGCGCGACGATCCCCGCGGCGGTGAGGCGGACCTGATTCTGGCCAAGCACCGCAACGGCCCGACCAAGACGGTGACCGTCGCTCACCAACTGCACCTGTCGCGCTTCGCCAACATGGCGCGCTAGGGCCTGCTGTTGTTGTAGGGTCTCAAATTTTGTTGCGGATTCTCAAAGTCGATTGCGGGATCATTGCGGATCCGCAGCGAATATGGGACGACTAGGTGAGCCGCCGCATGCATAATCGCCAGCGCCACTGTCGCCAGTCAATCACGGTGAATCGACGCGATGCACAGGACTCGGAAGCGATTGCGGCATGACCCGCACACTTTGTGTCTCCACGGATCCTAGGCGTGAGCGGGATGTCTAAGCTCGGCCCATGCAAGTCCTCGGCACCTGGCTTCTGCAGGTCGATGCAGGTGCGACCACGAAGCCCGTAGCGGTCGTCGCGTCGATCCTGTCGGCACACACTGAGGGAACGGCGCTGAACCGCATCGCGTCGGATCTGGGCATCCACCACAACACGGTCTCCAAGATCATCGACGCCGCTGAAAATCATTGGCGGCACCTCGTCGCGGTGTGACGGTCGCAGAGCAACCAAAGATCACCCGAGGAACCCGCCAAGGGCCCGGCCGTTAGGATTGCGGGATGACTGACTCGGCAGTGACCACGGTGGACCGCGGCGCACGCAGGGTCACTCGGCGGGTGTCGGTCCGCGCATCCAGCGCGGATGTATTCGCGTTGCTCGCCGATCCGCATCGCCACCCTGAGCTGGACGGCTCCGGCACTGTCCGCGACATCCCGGTCACCGGCCCTGAACGCTTGAGCGATGGCGCGAAGTTCAGCGTCGGCATGAAGCAGTACGGCGTCCCCTACAAGATCACCTCGACTGTGACGGCATTCGAGGCAGACCATCTCATCGAGTGGCAGCACCCGCTCGGGCACCGGTGGCGCTGGGAACTGGACGAAACCAAGCCTGGCACTACCCAGATCACCGAGACCTTTGACTACAGCACCGCGAAGGCCCCGAAGCTGCTCGAGTTGTTCGGTCAGCCAGCCAAGAATGGCATCGGGATCACCAAGACCCTGGAAGGGTTGGCCGCCCGCTTCGCCTGATCACCCGCGTTGCCCCCAGGCAACGCATGAACTTTGCAACCCGCGCGGCCTTCGGCCTCAGACTGGGCCTCACATCACCCTGGTACCGCTCGGATTGGACGAATGCCAGTCTCCGATCGCGAGTAGCGCATCGCTCGACCAGATCGAAAGCGCACTCTGGACCATGCCTCCGCCTTGTTCCTCGGAACTGCGAAGTCCTGGCCCGGTTTGCTGGGCTGACCACAACGGCGAGCCAGTCCGCATTAGAACTTGCTACAGTTTTTCGCAACCGTCGCAGTCAACCGCTTGACCTGCGGGTTCATCGCACAGCCATCACAGCTTTCCGCAACCAAGGCTAGCGAGCGGATCAAAGCTCGCAAGGCTACCGAGCAAGTCCTCACCGGAGGTCAGGCGCACAGCCGCATTGGTGAGGCGGGGGAGGTCGGGCGGCGAAGCGATCGGAGTCGCGGCGATGAGGCTGGCCCCCGCGAGTGCCACACCGGCCATGACATTTGGACGCGCAGCAACCTGCATGAAGTGTCCCTCCTAGTCGTTGCGCGGTCCCGGCGCGCTGGCACCGAGGGTGGTGACGAACGGGTCGTGAACCCCCTAAGAGTGGTCCGATACCGGCCAGAGAGTCTCGCCGGACGTCGAGACTCATAGATTTTTCAAATCTGCCGTGCCCGGTGAACTGGCTGCAACCGACCAGATATGCGTTTTCTATGTAACCCATCAGCCCGCTTGATACGCCATTGCCTCAAAAATGCCGTGAGGCATAGCCGTTGGTTGATGGGCTGCCGGACGGTTTCGCCGGGTGTATCTTAATGGCCTGCGTGCGAAGGATTTTCGCTTGCAACCGCGACCGGCTCTCACTTGTCGACCAGCCGACGCCCATCTATCTTGCGGCTTCGCGCATCGGGCTGGCGACGAGGGCGGCCCGTTTCGCTTAGGAGACGTTAAGAGGCAATGTTTTCGCGACATCCTTCCCCGCCACGCGTCCGGAGACGCTGCTGGCGGCTGCCGGCGGCCCCGTGATGGAGTTAAGCGTGGCAAATGTTTGGCGTTTCCTATGTGTTTGGGTTTCTTCGTTGACTTCGCGTTTCGCCCGAAACTACGTTGGGCGCGAGGGTGTTCGCTCGTGATCGAGGGGTCGGCGCGAGCATCCGCGGAAAGCTTTGTGCACGAGCGATTTACGGTCCTACGGTCGGGCGCAGAGTCCGGGACGGCGGTGCGCTTGAGTGCGAGCGTTTGCGGCAGCAGGCCGAGCGGGACGCGGAAGCACTCTTCGATGAGCGACTGAAGTCTCGGGTGCGCGGCGCGTGGCTCTACGCAAGGTGAGGCGGCGACAGTTGAATGTGCAAGTGGAGCAGGGGTATTGAGCGAGAGCGTGCCTCGAGCTGCTGGGCGAGCATGGTTGGCGGTTCTGGACCGCGGCGCCGCGATTCCCCGTGATGGAAAATCGGCTGCTGTCGCCGTTCAACCGCACGCCCTGGCCTGACAGCTCGTTTCATCCGGCCAGGGGAACTTCGGTCACAGGGGGCTATCGAAGGTAAAAGTATTTATAGGTCCGACACAGGGGTTCCTTAATGCGCTGTGGAACGATGTCCATAAGGGTCCAGATTGCTGTGAGAGGTAACGCTTGCCGGTAATCCCGGCCGTTTTAGGGGGAATATTGAGCCGCAAGAGCGCCGCCGCCCCGCGGCCCGAATCTTTTAGGCCGATCGCCGTTGTCGAAGAACTCACCGACGTCCTCGAGGGTGCCTCCGGTGGTCCGACCAAGCCACGGTTGCGCGGTTGGATCCACCTCTACTGCGCCGTCGCGGCCGCCATCGCGGGTACGGCACTGGTGGCGGTGTCGTGGGCGGAGGCATCCAAGCGGGCCGGGCACTCGACGCTGACATACGCCCTGACGATCGTAGCGATGTTCGCCGTCAGCGCCATTTACCACCGCGTCGACTGGAGGTCGGCGACCGCCAGGAAATGGATGAGGCGGCTCGACCACTCGATGATCTTCGTGCTCATCGCCGGCACCTATACACCGTTCGCCAGGCTGGCCATGCCGCGCCCGACGGGATATGTGGTGCTGGCGATCGTGTGGGGCGGCGCGCTGGCCGGAATCGCGCTGACGCTGTTCTGGCCAACGGCGCCGCGCTGGGTGGGCGTCCCGTTGTATCTGCTGCTGGGCTGGGTGGCGGTCTGGTTCACCAAGACGATCGTGCACCACGCCGGGTGGGCCGCGACGGTGCTGCTGGCCGTCGGCGGTGCGCTGTACAGCGTCGGTGCGGTGGTCTATGGACTGCGCCGGCCCGACCCGTGGCCGACGACCTTCGGCTATCACGAGATCTTCCACGCCTGCACCGCGGTCGCGGCAATCTGCCACTACATCGCCATGTGGTTCGTGGTGTTCTAGAGCTAATCGGCCGGAAAACTCCGAACTCCTTGAGCGCCAGCTCGGCGGCGTTGTCCAACGCGCGCCCGGTTCAGCCGGTAAACCCAGTGCACAGCCGCCTCCTCATAAGGCCTGATCATGAGAGCATTTCCGCCAGCACGGCACCCCGCCGCTTGAAAGACGTCAATTGGGATGAGTCCCCTGCAATAAGCGGTTTCGCTAGACAAGTCCGGTGCCAACGCTACCGCAGACAGATTTCCACTGTACCGCCCTGCTCCAGTGACCTGACCAGGAGAAACAAGCGCAAGAGGCCAAGAACGCCAAGCTGCACAAGATCGACCGGGGTGACATTCCGCCCCTGCGGATCGCCGCCCGGTATGCCGCTGGGAGGGCATAGGGCTTCGCGGCGCGTACAGCGATGACGGGCGGGACTGGCTGCCAAACATCTAAGACTGAGTGATAATCCTCCCTGCTCAACGAGATCCAGCGGTGGCCGACACACCGACTCTTTCAGGTCCGACCAGCTAGGAGTTTCGTTGTAGACCTAGCAACTTTGCACCCGACGGCCCGAGAGGCCGGTCAGCCCATCAATGGCGTCCATTTCGCTACCCTCATAGGGCCATCCCTCGGGTCGTAGCAGGTCGTGAAACCAGACTTCTGGAATCGTTGTGTACGGATGATCCCATGAGTCCCAGGGGAAATAGGTCTGAGTCTTCCCGGCGACCAAACCCCAATTGAGTGCACCAATGTTGTACCGCTTGGCGATTGGCAAGATCCCCTCAACAGTGTTGCCCAGAGTCCGAGCCATGTACTCCGTGCACAGGATCGGGCGCCCTAGTGGGGAAAGCTCACTGATCCGGGACTCAAAGCCCGCGGGTTCGTCATAGCAGTGGAATGTGATCACGTCAGCATTGTTCAGTTGAATGCCACTGATCGCGCTGCGGTGCTGGGGATCTCCCCAGTCCCCATGCCAGACAGCACTCGTCAATGGTTGACCAGGATCAACTGACCGCGCCCACCGGAACACCTGGGGGAGCAGGTCTGCGACACGCTCTTGCTTGTCTTTCCTCTCGACCTCGCGATACACGCGTGCGGGATTGTCGGGCTCGTTCCACAGGTCCCAACCCAAAACGCGATCATCAGTGCGGAATTGGGTCAACACTGCCGTGACATAGTCGTGCAGGACGCGGGTGTAGCGAGGGTCGCCAAGGCGTTCAGCGCCCGGGCTCTGCACCCAGCCCGAGTTGTGAACCCCAGGCCTTGGCGCGCGCTGCGGACCCGGCGTGGGGAACGGGTCCCAACATGAGTCAAAGAAGACGAACAGTGGCTTGATGCGATGGCGCGCCGCGATGCCGACAAACTGCGCTAGACGCTGTTGGAAGCCTCGGGAATCCTGGGCCCAGAGCTGATCATGGAGAAAGACCCGCACACTGTTGAGCCCGTGAAACCGTGCCCAGCCCAGCTCGGTATCGATGCGCCGGGGGTCGTAGGTGCCGGGCTGAAACATCTCAAGCTGATTGATGGCGTTTGAGGTGATGTAGTTCGCGCCGACGAGCCAACCTTGCGCTTGATACCAGCGGTTGGCACGGTCAGGTGACCACCGACTTGGCTGTTCCGCCGAGGCGCGCGGTGCGCGGGCCAACGCAGTGCCCCCTGCCAGCAGTAGCGGTAGCTTCAGGACCGTTCGACGGGGGCACGACGGGTCCGATGACGAGCAGTTTGCGGTTGCGCCTGCCGCCGCGATACCGGCGGCTCCTGCTGCGGTCGTCTTGATCGTTAGATTCGAGAGCGTCACGTCAAAACTCCTCTCGTTCCGTTCTTTGATCTGGCCTGGTAGTTACCTGACCGGGCCACCGCGTTGAGCGCGGATGTAACCCGAACCCCGCTGCTTTCAATACTTTTCGGAGGACAGCGCGGCTGAACCGCGTCACCGAGCTTATCGAGGCTTGCGATCAGGGCGCGCGTGGGCCTCACAGACGACGGTATCGCCGGCCCGGCGACCTTGGTCAAGCTCGGCCTGCCAACCACGACAGACTGATCCACAAGAGGTGCCTGTCAAGCATCGATGCAATGTTGAGAAGTCGCCGGTGCAAGCCGCCGGGCTTCACGGCCACCTGCTCACCCTTGACGGGGGAGCGCTCCGCCGGTGCTATTCCGGCTGATTCAGCTCGAGCAAGTTGCCGAACGGATCGTGCAGGAAGGCCTGGTGGCCGGCGCCCGGGATAAATGGGATCCGCTGCACCTCGACGCCCTGCTCTTGCAGGTCGCTGATAGCGGCATCGATATCGTCGACTCGGATCGCAAAGTGGTTTGCACCGAGTGGCTGGGTGTCGGATTCCATCAGGTGCACCTGCTGGCCGCCGGCGTCGAGCCAATACCCGGGGCCGAGATCGGGGCGCGGCAGCTGCGTCATGCCGAGCACGTCGCGGTAGAAGGCGAGACCCTTCTGCGCGTCGGCGACGCAGATGGCGACATGGTGTACACCGGCTGGCTTCATCGCTCGATTCTGCCTCAGCCGCCGGGCGGCGTCGGCGGTGCCGCTCCCGATTGGTGAGGCGTTCGCCAGATACAGGATCGTCCGGCTCCTCGGCTCCGGTGGCATTGGCGAGGTCTATCTGGTCCGGAATCCTCGGCTGTGCCGTCACGACGCGGTGAAGGTGCTGCCCGCCGATTTTCCCACCCGGTTGGGTACTGCTCTCGGGAATACTCTGCTGCAACCAAATCATCAGCAGAGAGGAACCCCAGCGATGGTCACGACACGTGTCGAAGCGGCGCAGTACCTCAAGGACGCCGGGGGGTTGAAGCTTGTCGTTTTCGGAGCGGATGGGCACGAGGTCGCAGCGATGTTCGTGCAAGGATCGGTGACATACGACGACGAGGAAGCCACCTTTATTGCGGTCGCTGAGGACGGCCACACGGTTGGGGAACTGTTCGTGGACGAAGCGGTCCGTTACGACGAGAACACCGACGCCTTTGTCATCCGTACCGCGCAATAGTCACCGGTGTTATCCGGCGGTCGGCCTGGCCCGCGCACTGGGCGACCGGTGGAGACTCAGCCAGATCCTCAGCTGGCAGTGGTCGGGCAGACCCAGGCGGCTGACCTGATCGCGGTGCGCTCCGCCGGTCAAGAAGCACGCGATCTCGCCTGGGCTAGGCGTTGGATTCGGCTGTCTGTGACTCGATGACGGTACGTATCGAGATGTGATCGCGTCGACGAACTGGTGAACGCTGGAGTGGTGACTGGGCGCGGACGGTCCTGGCCAGTTTAGGATCTATCCGCTACGCCGCTACCCGTGCATACCGCATCCAATCACTCGATGACAAGGTGCGGCTGCTGAACGAGGACCTCACCGTGCACACAACTTCAGAACCTGTGTTACCGCTTCGCACGGTCGGCGGCGCTGAAGCTGTTCGCCTGGCCGTTGTGGTCGGCGCGCTCGGCGTCGTGTTCGGTGACATCGGGACCAGCCCGATCTACACCATCCAGACGGTTTTCAACCCCGGCGACCCACACCCGGTGCCGCTCAACACGGACAACATCTACGGCGTCGTGTCACTGCTCTTCTGGTCAGTGATGATCATCGTCACGCTGACCTACGTCACCCTGGTGATGCACGCCGACAACGACGGCGAGGGCGGCATCATGGCGCTCATCACGCTGCTGCGGCGTTTTGGCGGGGCAGGGGGACGGCGGACCCTCGCTACGCTGGCTGCGCTGGGTATCTTTGGTGCCGCATTGTTCTTCGGCGACAGCATGATCACTCCCGCGATGTCGGTGCTATCAGCGGTGGAGGGTGTCAAGGTCGTCGAGCCATCTCTCGCGGAATGGGTCGTCCCGATCACCGCGGTAATCATCTTTGTGCTGTTCGCGGTTCAGCGTTACGGTACGAACGCTGTCGGTCGGCTGTTCGGTCCGGTGATGCTTATCTGGTTCGTCTCGATCGGCGCCTGCGGCGTGAAGGGCATCAGTGGCCATCCGCAAATCCTCAAGGCGCTGTCGCCGACCTATGCGGCGACGTTCATGTTCGGGCACTTCAGAATTGCGTTCTTCGCACTCGCCGCAGTCGTGCTCTCGGTCACCGGCGCGGAGGCGCTATACGCCGACATGGGCCATTTCGGTCGGCGGGCCATCACCCGGGGCTGGCTATTTGTCGTGCTGCCGGCATGCATTCTCAATTATCTCGGCCAAGGGGCGCTGATGCTCGGCGACGAGTCCACGGTGAGCGCCCCGTTCTTTTTGCTCACCCCGCACTGGGCACAGTTGCCGATGGTGCTATTGGCAACCGCCGCAACGATTATCGCGTCTCAGGCGGTGATCACCGGGGCCTACTCGGTGGCCTCGGCAGCCGCTCACCTCGGCTATCTGCCGAGATTGCGAATAACGCACACCTCGGAGTCGACCATGGGCCAGATCTATGTGCCGTGGATCAACAGTTTCCTCATGGTCGCGGTCCTTATTCTGGTATTCGCCTTCCGCAGCTCGGCGGCACTGGCCTATGCGTACGGTATGGCGGTCACAGGCACGATCACCATCACCACACTGCTGTTCTTCTACACCGCCCGGAAGAGATGGCATACACCCCTGTGGCTCATCGTGATCGGCGCCGGCTTCCTGTTGCTGGTGGACCTGATGTTCCTGGCGGCGAACCTGACCAAACTGGTCCACGGGGCGTGGCTGCCGCTGTTAATCGCGGTGATTGCGTTCACCGTGATGACCACCTGGCAGCGTGGGCAAGAGATTGTCACCCGAGCACGGGAGCAGGCTGAGGGACCGCTGCGCGAGTTCGTCGATCAGCTCGCCGACCATCAGCCGCCACTACTGCGCATTTCCGGCACGGCGGTATTCCTCAACCGCGGAAAAGCGACCACGCCCCTGGCGATGAGGGCCAATGTCGAGCACAATCGCGTGCTCCATGAACACGTGGTAATCATGGCGATCGACACGATGCCCGTGCCCCGCGTATCAGACTCCGAGCGGACCGAAGTCGATGCTCTCGGCTACGTCGAGGACGGGATCATCCATCTCACCGCGCGCTTCGGGTACATGGACAAGCCGGATGTCGCCGGTGTGCTTCACCTGCTGGACCCGGCGCAGACTGAAGGCACGATCGCGATCGACGACGCTTCCTACTTTCTGTCCAAGCTCGAACTGACGAAGGGTACTGCGCCGAACATGGCGCGATGGCGCAAGCAGCTGTTCATCGCGACCTCCTACATCACCGCCGACGCCGCCGATTACTTCGGCCTGCCCCCCGACCGCACGGTGGTCATGGGTTCGCGGATTGAGATCTAGCTACGTCCCCTCACAACCGGGCCGTGGTGACAGCGATCGACTTGTCAGACTGGAGCCGTCGTTGCTGGCTCGGTGATGCCACGGTCGCGGCGAAATTCTTTGGGCCGGTTCCATGTTTGGCAGTCAGTCCCCGTCGAGTTCCTTTCGCAATCTGCTCGAGCCCACCGACACTGGCCATGTGGCCGGGTTGGGCGTGGCGAACAGCGACCACCGGGCATCGCCATAGCGGGGCAACGGGCTAACCAAGCAGATCCGATGTTGCATCACGCCTCTGAAAGGAAGTGACGAGTGTGGACTCTGCCCGTAAAGATCGCCGTGGCGGTGGTGAGCATCGGCATGATGCTCAGCGGGTGCCGTGAGGTCGTGAGCCACCCGATCCCCCCGCTGGCGGCCCGCGCCCAGGTGGTCGACGCTGCCCGCGACATCATCACTGCCCTACACGGCGAGGTGACCGAGGCGACGTTCAGCTACGAATCGTGTAACGACCAGGGAGAGGCACCATTTCGCGGGGTTGTTAACTTGTCGTTCTGGATGGCTGGCGTCCCGCATAACCAACCCGCCGACCCGCAGACAAGTGATTAGCAATCCTTAGATCCTGACAGTCCCTGTTATTGCCTGTTTCTCATTGTGCGACAACCGGATTGACTGTCTCGAACCCCCGATAGGAACCGGGCAATTCCGGTCGGTTCCGGGTCATTGGCGGTGAATAAACGGTGACCGCCGGCCCGCGTGTAACCGTTCCACCAAGACACCGCCGCCGCCACCGCCGCGCGACCCTGACCCAAAGACTGCCAGTGTGAAACCGGGTGTGCTGGTAGGTGTCCCGGTGTCTAGTGTGTGCCCAAACGTCCACGTCACAGGGCCACTAATGTGCTCATCTGTCTAGTGCGTGTTTGCGCGCGTAATCGAGTGTCTTAGGACACCGCTAGGACACGCGAACAGACGTTCGCAACCATCGCTCCGATTACCGCATCGTCGTTGGTTTCGATTCCTGCGGGGGGCGCAGGCCAGCGTTGGCCGCCGACAGCCTCGGGAAAACGCGCCACAGCGAGTTCTCTGGACCACCGACGTGACGGGGTGTCACACTCAGGGTCGGACCGGGAGGTCACCATGACAACGATTGACTCGGGTATCACGCACGGCGCAAACGGCACACCGCCACCGGAGGTGCCGTTGAGCGATATCGACCTGGGCTCACTCGAGTTCTGGAGTTGGGACGACGACCGCCGCGACGGGGCGTTCCTCACGCTTCGCCGCGAAGCGCCGATAGCGTTCTTCGACGCTCCCCGCATACCCGGATTCGAATCGGGCCCCGGGCATTGGGCACTGACGTCGTTCGACCATGTGCACCATGCGAGCCGGCACCCGGAAGTGTTCAGTTCGATCCCGACCAGCGTGGCGTTGAGCGAGATCGACCCGGCGATCGCGGAGTTCAGCGGATCGATGATCAACCTCGACGACCCGCGCCACCTGCGGCTGCGATCGATCGTCAACCGCGCGTTCACCCCCAAGATGGTGGCCCGCATCGAGGAAAGCGTTCGTACCCGGGCGCAGCAACTGGTGAGCGACATGGTGGCCAACCACGCCGACGGGGAGGCGGACTTCGTCGAGTCCCTCTCGGGTCCGCTTCCGCTGCAGATCATCTGCGACATGATGGGCATCCCCGAAGCGGACGAGCACAAGGTCTTCCACTGGACGTCGGTCATCTTGGGAGCCGGTGACGAGGAAGTGGCCACCGGCCACGACGAGGTGATTCAGGCGGTACTCGACCTCGCCGCGTACGGCGCCCAGTTGGCCGAGACCCGCCGGGCCGAACCCGCCGACGATCTGACCTCGAACCTGGTGCGGGCAGAGGTCGACGGTGAGCGGCTGTCGTCTGCGGAGATCGCCTCGTTCTTCATCCTGTTGTCCGGTGCGGGCAACGAGACCACCCGCAACGCCATCAGTCACGGCATGGTGGCGTTGAGCCGTTACCCCGATGCGCGGGACAAATGGTGGGCCGATTTCGACGGCGTCGCCGCTACCGCGGTCGAGGAGATCGTGCGCTGGGCTACTCCGGTGATCTTCATGCGACGCAATCTCAACGAGGACGTCGAACTCGGCGGTGTGGCGATGAAGGCCGGCGACAAGGTTTCGATGTGGTACAACTCGGCCAACCGCGACGAAACCAAGTTCGACAACCCGTGGTTGTTCGACGTCACCCGAAATCCCAACCCGCACTTTGGATACGGCGGAGGTGGAGCCCACTTCTGTCTGGGCGCCAACCTGGCCCGGCGGGAGATCCGGGTGCTGTTCGAGGAGTTGCACAACCGCATCCCCGATATCGTCGCCGTCGAGGAACCGGCCATCCTGCGCTCGGCGTTCATCCACGGCATCAAGCGACTGCCTGTCGGTTGGACGCCCGCGAGTCAATGAGTCGTCGAATAGCCGGCGGAACCGCGCCGGGGCCGCGTCTCGACGTTTAACTTACTCGATGACCAATGCCGCCCGGCCTCGTTATTTTCTTTCAGCCCGAGGGCGTCGAGCACGGGGCGCAAACAGTCGAGGATCAGATAGTCGCAACCCAAGTCCCGCAACGCTTTTGCCCACATCTTGCGTGCCCGAGAAGCCGTTTCGGTGGCTCTAAGAGGTCGCGACCGCCGGACACCCGGTAGACCTCTCGGCACGCTGTCCGGGTCGCGGACCCGCGATCACAGCCTTTAAGGGTTATCGCCGCTCTACCAGGACACGGCTGACATGCCCGAGACAACCCCGTGGCGTGATCGAGGGGACTATTACATACTGCCCGATGACCCCCTGGCCGCGCTGAACATGCTGCGTGAGGCCGCTGGGCTGGACCCTCTTGCCGAAGAAGAGGAGCCATGGTCGACATCTACGGCCACAGTTTTGAACACCTTCACACCAAGTGCCCTGTCTGCGGCTACGCCACCCGTTTTAAGCAGTTCCCGATCCGCTGCGCGTGCAACCGTTCATGCTCTAAGGAGGAGCTGCAGAAGTGGCCAAGATTTGTGCGCCCGGAACTCGCTGATCCTGCGTGGCAAGAACGAATCCGTCAGGCCAAGCAGCGGGTCGCCGAGCACGAGCGGTTGCAGGGGCGAAACGGAGAAGATGATGAGTGCTGAACGCGGCTGGATCGGTGATCCGCAACCTCCGAAGGAATGGCATGACTCCCATTACTCCCGGCAGGCTGATCGGCTGCGGCGCATCGCGGAGCGTAACTGGAGACGCATTGAGGAATCCATCCGCCGTGATGAGCAAGAACTGGCCGAAGGCGACGGCGCGCCGCGGATAACGGGCAGCAATGACTGATCGTAATTTCGTGCGCAAGTGGGCACATCTTGGGCTCTTGGACGAAGTGGCCTGCGCCGGTGATGGTGGTGTCGTCTTGTCCTAGTGGCTGCTACCTGGCATCTCCTGCTCAGTTTCCCGAGAAGTGCTGGACCGTTGACTTGGTCTTTAACGGTTCTATAGGTTTTGGTCGCCGTCGAGACGCTCGACCGCGACCGCTGCCAGGGAAAGATTCTTTCGGCCCACCGGCCGCGGCAAGCGGCCTACGCTCGAAAGATGGAGCCCCATCCCGAAGAAACAGCCGACTTCTCGGCGTTCAGCAAAATGCGGCGGATACAGCTCGATCCCGAATCCGTTATCGGAAGGGAACTCCTCGAGCGGTTCGCCGAGTTCGACGAATCCTTTACCGGCCACAGCCGGATATGGGCGGTAGTCGTGAAACTCATTGGACTGACAGCCATGTGCTCCAAGGCTGTGATCAACCTTGAGAAAGAGGTGATCGAGCTCAGGCGAGAGCTGCGATCCCGCGACAAGGCGTAGGGTCGACCGACCGGCTCCCAGCCGTTCGCTATCGCCTACGAGGCTGACCTACAGGCGATCTGGTCCAGTTTTCCCGTGGTGGCTGCGGCCGAAGAGCAACTGGCCAAAGCCGAGGCGGCCTGGGCGGCAGCCGTAGAAGCCGCCAAATCCGAACGGATACAGCTTAAGCGGCGCATCCCGCGCAGTGACGCCGAAACATCGGCCATGGCAGCCCTGCTCGCCGCCGACCAGTTACCAGCCCCAGCACCGCTACGAAAGGCATTGCACACCATCGACGTTCACCTTACAGAAACCATCGACCAGGCTCGCCTACTACCCAAAACAGCCTGAAAACTCAAGACAACTGTCGAAGTTCTAGCGACCGAGGATCGCTAGTTGACACCCGCGACAGGCTGGTCACCAGGGGCAGGCGTCGCCGGCCCCAGTGTCCGGCCGGGCCGTCGTAGACACCGGGCAACCGATAGCCGCACCCCGGGCAGCAGCCGTCGTCGGTCAGACCGTAATGGCGCATCGCATACCAGTCGCGAACCACAACCGCCGATCCGCACCCGGGACACCGCGTGCTGCCGCCCTCGGTGTCGTGGACGTTGCCGGTGTAGACGAACCGCAGGCCCTCGCGCAGGCCGATGCGGCGGGCGCGCGTCAACGTGGCAGGCGGTGTCGGCGGTGTGTCCAGCATCTTGTAATCGGGATGGAATGCGGTGAAGTGCACCGGCACATCGACGCCGAGGTGCTCCCGGATCCACGCGCATTCGGCGGCGATCTCGGCGTCGCTGTCGTTGCGTCCCGGAATGAGCAGGGTGGTGATCTCCAGCCACACGTCGGTCTCGTGCCGCAGGTAGAGCAGGGTGTCCAGCACGTCGTGCAGACGCCCGACGCAGACCTTGCGGTAGAAGTCTTCGGTGAATGCCTTCAGGTCGACGTTGGCGGCATCAATGTGCCTATAGAATTCGGCGCGGGGCGCAGCACACATGTATCCGGCCGTCACCGCGACGGCTTTGATTCCCCGGTCGTGGCACGCATCGGCGACATCGGCGGCGTACTCCCAGAAGATCGTCGGATCGTTGTAGGTGAATGCCACACTGCGACAACCCAATTCGTCAGCAGTGCGGGCGATGTCGTCGGGAGTGGCCCGGCTGGCCAGGGTATCGACCTCGCGAGACTTAGAGATATCCCAGTTCTGGCAAAACTTGCAGGCGAGGTTGCACCCCGCAGTGCCGAACGACAGCACCGCCGAACCCGGCAAGAAGTGGTTGAGCGGCTTCTTTTCCACCGGGTCGACGCAGAACCCGCTCGATCGCCCGTAGCTGGTGAGCTTCACCTGATCGTCGATCCGACCGCGGACGAAGCACAGGCCGCGCTGGCCTTCGTGAAGTTTGCAGGCGCGCGGACAGACGTCGCACTGAATCCGGCCGTCGTCGAGGCGATGCCAGTGTTTCGTCGCGATGGTGAACCGGTCGTCTTCGGGAACGAGTGGGGTCATGGTGTGCTCTCGGCGCCAGGTTACGCCCCGCGCAGTCAGCTCAACACCTGCTGGTGGAGTAGACCGTTGGTGGCCACGGCGCTGCCGCCGTGCCGGGCCGGCGGCAAGCACGTCACACCTTCGTTGTCGCTTGGCCGGTACCCCGTGCGGCCCAGAATGGTTCCTCCATTTGGCGGATGGTTTCCTCGCTGGAACGGAATATTCAGTTGCGCGGCATCTCTGTTGGAGCTCAGTTTCAGGACTCCGCACCGAGATATCACCGAGCGATTGGTTCCGCCACGCTAGTCGGTGGCTGGTTCGCCGTGGGGCCAGCGCTGTGTCACGTTCTTGGTGCGTGTGAAGAAGCGGATGCTGTCCTCGCCATATTGGTTCAGATCGCCGAAAGCCGAGTTCTTCCAGCCGCCGTGGCTGTAGTAACCGACGGGAGTCGGCAGGGGAAAATTAACGCCTACCATGCCTACCTCGACCTCGGCGACGAAGCGCTGCGCCGCATCTCCGCTGCGCGTAAAGACGGTCACCGCGTTGCCCTGGTGATGGAGGTTCGGGTAGCTCAGCGCCTCCTCGAAGGTCTCCGCACGAACAATCTGCAGCGTCGGGCCGAAGATCTCGTCCTGATAGCTCTTCATTGATCGTGTGACATGATCGATCAGGGATGGCCACAGGAAGAATCCTTCTTCGTGCCCCGGCAGGCTTCGCCTCCGCCCGTCGATGACCAGCTCGGCGCCTTCGTCGGCAGCAAGCTGGATATAGCCTTCGATCTTCCGCTTGTTTTCGGGAGTGACGACCGGACCCATCTGCGCGTCGGGGTCAGTGAAGCCGCCGACCCGCAGCCTGGGAATCTCCTCGAGCAGCCGCTCACGAACCGCCTCAGCCGTCCGTTTGCCAACGGGCACGATCACCGGCATGGCCATGCAGCGCTGGCCGGCAGAGCCAAACGCCCCGGCGAGGATGTCCACGACAGCCGAGTCGAGATCGGCGTCGGGCAGGATGACGCCGTGGTTCTTCGCTCCGCCCAAGCATTGCACGCGCTTGCCGTAGCCCGCGCCGCGGGTATAGACGAGCCTTGCCACCTCCGTCGAGCCGACAAAGGTCACGGCCTTGATGTCCGGATGATCCCCGATCGCCTCGCCGACCTCCTGGCTACCCTGCACGACGTTGACGATGCCCGGCGGAACCCCGGCTTCGTGGGCGAGCTCGACGACCCGGAGGGCCGCGGAGGGTGCGCGCTCCGACGGTTTCAGGATGAACGCGTTGCCGACGGCGATGGCCGGGGTCAGCATCCAGAGCGGAATCATGCCGGGGAAGTTGAAAGGCGGAATTCCGGCAACGACTCCCAGTGGTTCGCGGATGGAATAGACATTCACGCCAGCGCCGGCGCCCTGCGTGAACTCGCCCTTCTGCAAATGCGGGACGCCGCACATAAACTCCACCACGTCCAGACCGCGCTGCAGCTCGCCGTTGGAGTCGCTCAGCAACTTGCCATGTTCGGAGGACATCAGGTGAATGAGCTCCTGCCTGTGCTCTTCGATCAAGGCCTTGAACTTGAAAATCACCCGGGCCCGGCGCAGGGAATCGATTGCGGCCCAGGCGGGTTGTGCTGCCTTGGCGGCCGCGACAGTCTCGGCAAGGATTGCGGCGTCGCCGTGCTCCAGAAGGGCCTGCACCTGCCCGGTGCTCGGATCGTAGACCGGGCTGGTGATGGCGCCAGGGCGCGTAACACTTTGGCCGTTGATGAAATGGCTGATCGTTCGCATGGAATCTTTCTCCTCACCGTTGACTCGTTGACGTGCTCAGAAGATGGGAGCGCAGCGGCGACCGTAGACACGACCCCCAGTCCGATGCCTCTGCGGCGGCCGCCTGTGCGGCCCATGAACAGCCGAACTCGTTGCGTCAACATTAGGAGCATCTGCGAGGTATGGTTTGAGCGCGCTACCGACATGCTTCTCTGCGGACTATTTTCTTGCACAGCAGACCTTTGGCTGTCCGGACAGCGGTGACCGGGGTACTGGCTCCTCGTTGGCGCGCCGCTCGCTTATCTACTTGGTTCTACTTGGTTGTGGCTTGGATGGCTGAGGGCTCCGACGTTGTTGTGGCCACTCAGGGTGCCGCGGAGCCTGGTGATCGCCAATTTCTGGGCGACTAGGCAGTTCTGGAAATTAAACCGACTGTGAAGCAGAGGAATTCGTTACATTTGTGACCTTCGCAGGGCCCGAAGCTGCCGTCAGGTACTGCTCGACCCCCTGGGTCATGACAAACCAACGACTGTCGGGAGTTGTACTCGTGCACAACCGTACAGTTCTAGGATCCGCCACGAAGACGAGAAAATCCCGTCCGCCATTTCGATGAGAATTTTGCAAACCTGCAGCTAGAAGAGTCGGTACACGTCACGGGCGGTGAGAACCTACAGTTGTAGGTTCTCATTTCAAGTGGCAGAGTTCTCATCTCCGTGGCATAGAAATGGCAGATCTGCCAACATGATGAAGGTCCGCATCCCGGTGCGGCACAGGATAATTCGCGCACCTATTACTCGTCCGCCGCCAGCTTATTTGGTTGGCGACCAGGCGTTTGTCTTACCCGCGTTTGGCCCGCAGCCACTGGAGAGTGCCAAAGTTGTTGGTCCGCACGCTGGTGAACCCATGGTCTTCGAGGATGTCGCCAATTTCATCTTCGCCGAACAGATGTGCCCCGACTTTTGGCAGCAACCGCCAAAACCGGGCGGCCCACCCGGCGGTCGGAACCATCGCGGCCAGCCGTCCGCCCGCTCGCAGCACCCGCGCCATCTCAGCCAGCGCCGCCGCTGGATCCGGGACCAGCTGCAGCACGGCAATCGAGACCACTGCGTCGACCGTTCCGTCGCGCAGCGGCAGCTGTTGTGCATCGGCCCGCAGAAAGCCGATCTGTGGTCCCGCTTCGGCGCGCACCGCGCGGGCCAGCATCGCCTCGGAGATGTCGAGGCCCAGGGTCAGCGCGCCCGGGCCGGCGGCACGCGCCAGCGACGCGGTGACGGTACCGGGGCCGCAGCCGACGTCCAGCGCGATCCCGCCGGCCGGGATGTTCAACCACTCCGTGGGCTGTTGGAGGGCGCTGAACAGCCTCCGCATCCGGGCTTGCACGTTGTCGTAGACCGCGGACCCGATGGGCGAGGCAAACACCGCCTCAACCCGAGGGGTCCCTGTCGGCAAACCGGCGTCCAGCAGATCGAGATAGCCGTTGCTGACCTCCGGTTTGGTCGGTGGATCGGCGAGTAGCTCCAACGCCCTGCGCAGCGCGGGCGGCAACGTGGTATTCCGATCGTTCATGCGCATTCCTTTAGGCAAATTCGAAACGGTACAGGCAAGCAATTACCCAGTCGCCCAACTGAACACAACGACTGGGGTTCGCAAGCCTACACCTGACCGTCGTCGCGGACGTTCCAAGGCCGACAGCGCCGCCAGGGTTCGTTTGGATGCCGGGGGCAACGACAGCGCGACCGAACAGCGCGCAGCAAATAGCCAGTGCCGCGCCCGACTCAGGCTAATGCGGTCCAACGGGACAGAGCCATCTTCTTCACCCGTTTCGCTCGAGGATCACCATTCGGAGGATGAATACGACGGATTCGGATATGTCGGGAAGTCTCCGTTTTCATCTGATGAATCAGGGCCCCTCGGGCGGCTGGCCTGTGAGCGAGTGTTCTCATCGATCGAAGTCACTGTTAGGGCGATGATTTGGGCCCAGGTTGGTGAGACCCTGAGGTGTTGTAGGCGCGTGATCGCCTCGACAGGGTCATCATGGAATCCTTTTGCCCGCTGGCGTCCATCAGCGCCTTGCCCTCTGAACACTTTCTCTTGCCGTCAACCATTCCCTGGTGGTCCGACGCGACAGTGGCCGCGCAGGTACCGACGACGCTGACGGGCAGGTGCTCACGTCGCCAATTGCTTGCCGGCCGCGTCTGGAGGGCATTGCAAGGCCGTGCTGGAGGAATACAGAAACTGTATGTCACCACCTGTTGACTTGGGTTCCAATCCGGCGTAATTTCTAAGTCATCAACGGGTGACAAAAGTCATCAGATGTTGAAAGTGCCTCTACCTCGATGAATAGGAGCTTCTCATGACAGCGCCGACCGCCGCCACGACCGGAACGCCGTCCGTCGCGGCCGTGTCCATCGAGTTCCCGCGGCTGGTGCTGGCCAGCGCCCCACGCCCCGCCCGCGTGCCATGGTGCCGGCGCGCGCGCTCCTGCCTGGTGTTTTCAAGCAGGCGGTGCACACCCTGGCGCACTGAATGATCGGCACCGACGTCGTCGGCATGCCTTTCGCAGACGGCTCCGCAACTTCGTCGAAACGCTGTCCCGCACAACGGCATAGGAAGTGTTGAGCATGACCGCACCCACTAAGGTATCCGGCTCGCCCCGAGACATTCGCCCAATCGATGTACGTAGGGCACGCAGATTTCCGCTCAGCGACGGTGTCCCCGTCGAGGTCATCGAGAGCAGGCCCAGCGCCGCCGCGCGGTTGTTGTCGTTGGCGTCTCGGGTGACGATCAGGCCAGCCCTGGCGGTGTGCAGCCATGCCCCGCATCTGCTATGGCCGTTCGGCATCATCGATTTCGCGTCTCGGGCCTTGCTTCCCGCTGCGGGCACGATCCGGGCGACGGTGGGTTTGCCCAACGCCTCAGCACAACTGGTCCGCGCGCCCGGGGTGTTGCCCGCCGACGGCAACCGACGAGTGGTGCTCTACCTGCACGGCGGCGCCTTCTTGACGTGTGGAGCCAATTCGCACGGCAGGCTGGTCAACGCGCTGTCACGATTCGCCGACTCACCTGTGCTGGTGGTCAACTACCGGCTGATCCCTAAGCACACGGTCGGGATGGCGCTCGACGACTGTTACGACGCCTACCGATGGCTGCGGCTGCGCGGGTACGAGCCCGACCAGATCGTGCTGGCGGGCGACTCGGCGGGTGGCTACCTTGCACTGGCACTCGCGCAGCGGCTGCAGGATGACGACGAGGAACCCGCGGCGCTGGTGGCGATCTCGCCGTTGTTGCACCTCGCCAAGAAACCCAAGCCGCCGCCCCCGAACATCAAGAGCGACGCGATGTTTCCGGCGAAGGCGTTCGACGCGCTGATCGCGCTGGTCGCCTGCGCCGCCGCCAGGCACATCGTCGACGGTAAGCCCGAAGAGCTCTACGAGCCGCTAGACCATGTGGAACCCGGCCTGCCGCGAACGTTGATCCACGTATCTGGGTCCGAAGTGCTGTTGCAGGACGCGCGGTTGGCCGCCCGACGGTTGGCGGCGGCGAGTGTGCCGGCCGAGGTGCGAGTGTGGCCGGGCCAGGTTCACGACTTCCAGCTCGCCGCGCCGTTGGTGCCCGAGGCGACGCGCTCATTGCGGCAGATCGGGGAGTACATCCGCGAGGCCACCGGCTAGCAGCCCGGCGACCACGTTTGCGGGGATTACCCCCGCGCGCGTCAGGTCGGACTCAACGGCGTGATGCGCAGGACAACACGCGGTTTGCGGCCGCGGGCCGCAATGGTTTCGACCAATGTCACCACTCGAAACTCCAAGCCGTACTTATGCTTGACGAGCGACTCGACCCGCGCGACCTCGCTCGGGTCGATGATCACCTCGGCGGTGCCGACCAGCAGGGGCTGTTCGGCGCGCACCTTCCCGGTTCGGCCGCAGGGCCTGAGTGTGACCCGGGGGTCGCGTCGGATTCGTTTGACCTTCCAGGCGTCGGCTGGGGTCCACGCCAGCAACTGATCGCCGTCGCGGGCGACCCACATAGGTGAGGCGACCGCGTCCCCGTTGCGCTTGAAAGTCCCCAGGGATACGAACTTCTCATCGCCCAGCCGCGCCGTGGTGCCTTCGCTCATGGAGTGCCCTGGCGAGGATCGCACGAGCCTCCGCGCAGTTGAGTCCGGCCAAGTCGGCCCGCCCATACAGCCGCTGGGAACGCGAGACGGCAGCGGCACGAAGCCGACACTCTCCCGTCTTTCGGGATTTCATCCGCCACGGTCACGTCTTCCCGGACGCCAATATCAAGCGCTGTCCATGACTAGTTGAGAGCTCGCACGTTACACGGGACGAACTCGCTAAGCTGGGTCTGACAATCCCGCCGGGGCTGAAGCACACACTCACCGATCAAAACTCGATGGTTAGCGTCTGCCTGCAGGCCGCTATCCAGTCGGGAGGAAACCTGACGGCAGCGCAACTTGTCGGTGTTCTCACAGCCACCCAAGAACGAGCCACCAAGGCCCGGGAAGAGCGCATGGGCCCAGACAACGCAGCAAAGGAACTGTATAGCCTAGTCTTGGAACGCCTGAAGCCGGTGTTGGCAGATTACCGAGTCGTGCCCACGATAGCCGAGGCAATCGAAATACTTGAGCACATGTCACGCGTCGGCAACGATCCTCAGTACACCGTCGCCTGGCACGCACTTGATTATCCAACAAACTTTCTGCCGGGTAAATCTCCGCTTCGGCGTGGCCAGTAGGTGACGTCTTGCCCCAAGTATTTCGATGCATTGTGTCGACGTCCTGCTCGCACGCGTTTGAAAGCTGGCTTTGTGCACCAGATCTCGAAGCTAGCCGTCGGGAATGCAACGGTGCGTCACTGCTGTTTCATCAGACAAATCGGCATCATGAGACCTGGGGTGGCTCTGGGTGACCGTTATTACGCTGTAGCACAACGTGATACGCCCGACTTAGAGTGCCGATAAGAATCGCGCGCCGGGCCGACCAATCCCGCAGTCCTCGAGACCTGTTCGATTGTCGCGAAAACCTGGGCCCGCGCGGCGTCGTCGCGGCATCTGGTCTGAATCCGGTCCGGTTGGATGGCGGCGGCATTTCGCCTCGCGATGGCCTCCGGCGCCAATACCATCGAAGACCGAACGCATGTGCCGCTGCCGGCCGGACAGCACAGGACCGGCGGTCGGTTGTACGTTGGCTCAGTGGCAGCAGACATCGACCTCGAGGCGTTGGGACTGCTCGACGGGCTCGAGGGCGAGGCGCGCACCGAGCGTGCCGAGCTGATCGCGTGGCTCCTCGACCGCGGCTTTAGCATCGACCAGATTCGCGCCTCGGTCGCTCCGCTGCTGCTGCCGGCGAATCGGGTAATGGGCGAGGACGGGGTTTACCTGTCGGCGCGAGAAATCTGCGAGGAGACCGGGCTCGACCTGCCGCTGCTGCAGCGCCTGCAAGGGGCGGTCGGCCTGCCGAGGATCGAGGATCCCGACGCGGCGGTACTGCCCCGAGTGGACGGCGAGGCCGTCGCGCACGCCAAGATATTTCTCGATATGGGTGTCGACCCTGACGAGACGGTCGCCGTCATGCGGGTGCTCATGGAGGGGCTGCAGCATGCCGCGGCGATGATGCGTCGGGCGGCTTTCAGAACCCTGCTGCGTCCCGGAGCCAGCGAGATCGACTTGGCCGGGGCTTCGGAAGCCCTTGCGCGCCAGGCGGTGCCACAGGTCGGGCCAATGGTCCAAGACCTGCTACTGCTGGAGCTGCGGCACACCTTCGAGACCGAGGCCGTCAACGCCGCCGAACGCGCCGCCGGGACACTTCCCGGCGCTCGGAAGATAGCCGTGGTATTCGCTGACCTCGCCGGCTTCACCCGTCTTGGCGAGGCGCTACCGCCGCAAGAGCTCGAACACGTCGCCGGCCGGCTCGCCGACCTTGCTCGCGACGTTGCGGTCAATCCGGTGCGGTTCATCAAGACGATCGGCGACGCTGTCATGCTGGTGTGCGCCGACCCGGTTCCGCTGTTGAACGCCGCCCTTGACCTGGTCGCAATCGCCGCCAAGGAGGACCTGCCCCGACTTCGGGTTGGTATTGCGTCCGGAGAGGCCGTCAGTAGCGCCGGCGACTGGTTCGGCAGCCCCGTCAACGTGGCAAGCCGTGTCACCGGCGTGGCGCGTGCCGGCACTGTGCTTGTCGCTGAAACTGCGCGGGAGGCTATCGGCGACGCGGCAGGTTTCGATTGGTCGGTCGTCGGTTCGCGACATCTCAAGGGCATCAGCGGTGAGCTGAAGCTATACCGGGTCAGCAGGCTGGGGCTGTGACACCGGATTCGGCCGTGCAGAGAATCTTGCGTGCCAGGCTTTTTTGACGAAATCCCGACGCACACCCCGCGTGTCGGTTCTCATTCCCGATGTCCAATTCTCATTTGCGATGTCCACTGAATGTCCAATTGGACATCGCAGTGAGACGAGTAAAGACGACGGTCGACGTCTCGGCCCCGTCACTAGGCCCGAAGGGTTGATGTCTAAGAAGTCAGGTCGACAACGGTCGTAATAGCCAACGGCGGAACGCGCGAAGGGGGCGGGCCAAGGTCGCCGCTACCGGGGAATCACTCCCGAAGCTGGCGACGTGAGGGGTTGACAGCAGTGTATCGCGGCAATACGAATTCTCTTGTGAGACAGAGTATTGTGCGTAATCATCGCGGCGAGTAACGTAAGCGCCCCAAGCACAGGACGTCCCAACCCAACCTAAGGGGAATACCGTGCGACAACCTGAGCTAACCAGCCTCATCGGCCTGCGAGACAGCGACGGGGATCGGCTCCTTCTCCTACGCTTGGACCGGCCCAACGGGACGCGCGGCTACATGCTGAGGGTCGGAACGGGGAGCGCGTTCCTGACTGCCGGCGATCTGGACCGGCTGAGCACCGTCATCCGGTTCGAGCTGGCATCGGCGAACCAGTTCCGATTCTTCGCCCGGGCGATCTGGCTCCTGATCTTGTGCGCACTGGTGTGGCTCCTCACATCTGCAGTCACCGGGCCATTGTTTGCGTACCCCTGGTCGAACTGAAGTCAGCCGGGATGATGGATCCGGTGAGCGATGTCTGATTGGGTTTCGTCAAGTAGTTGGGCCCCGGTGTTCTTCACCGATTGTGGCCCCACCTAGATTCGCGATGGAGGGTGGCTCTGTCCGCAATCCGGCATCTCAGATGGTAGGGCGCGCGAAGACCACGCATCGAAGCGAGGTCTTGCGGCCCGCCGCGCACCCTCCCGTGGCTTCCCGCTCGGTCCGCACACTTGGTCTGCCCGTGTGAGTATCCGTTCAGCCGACCTCGGTTTCGGTTGCGTCGCCGGGCTCGTCGGGTGTCACGCCGATCCGGCCAGCTCGCGCGCTTTCAGAGCGACGCTGCCCCGCCGAGGGCGCCCCGGACGGGGGCCGTAGTCAGGCATTTGGCGAGAATGCTCGTGAATGGACGCACGCGTTCGCAGGCATGCGCCGCGGCGTCGATGTCGCCCGAGAGGTCGCTCGATGGTTCAATGCAGCCGCTGTGGCCAGTCGGGGGGGACCCGCCCGGCGGGTCCCGGCGTTGGCTGATCCAGTGGGTGATGTTGGGGCGGCGCAAGCCGTGGCCCGTCGTAGAGCTGCTGGTCGCGGTAGTCATAGAACCAATCTTCTCCCGGTTCGAAACTGGTGATCAGCGGATGCCCGGTGGCTTCGGCGTGGGCGGTAGCGTGCTGGCCCGGCGAATTGTCGCAGCAGCCGATGTGGCCGCATTGGGCGCATCGACGGAGGTGAAACCACCATCCTTGGTGTCGCTCGCATTCGAGGCACCCTGTGCCGCTGGGCGCGACGGTGATGTCGATGCCTGCCTGTTCGGTCATCCATCTCATGCAACGCGCCCCCGGGAGCTATCGCAATCGATCAACCTGACAAACACTCGCGATGGCAGGAAGCTGAGCGGGCCTACAGTGAGCCCATGTCCCTTGACGGGCCAGAGCGTTCGCCGGAGGAAACCCCGGACAGTCATGAGGCATTTCCTCGTTTGAGCACCGATCAGCTGGACGTGCTCGAGGGCTGGGGTGAACGACGATCCACGGAGGTGGGCGACGTTCTTTACCGAGTAGGCGAGGGTGTCGGCGAGGTCTTTGTCGTGCTGAGCGGTCGCGTGGGCATCGTTGCGAGCGACCTCGATGGTGAGCGGCTGATTCAGGTGCACGGGCAAGGACGGTTGCTCGGCGAGTTGGGGATGCTGCAGGGGCAGCCGGCTCTATTCGGTGCACGAGTGGTGCAGGCCGGAGAGATCGTGGCGGTGCCGTCTGGGCAACTCGGCGATGTCGCACGGCAGGATTCAGTCTTGGGGGAGACGATCCTGCGGGCCTACTTGATCCGCCGTTCGCACCTGATCGACGGCGGTGCAGGGATGCGTATCGTCGGATCGTGCTATGCCCCCGATACCCGTCGACTGCTGGAATTCGCTACACGAAATCGCTTGCCACACAAATGGATCGACCTGGAGAAAGATCCAGACGCCGACGCCTTCCTGCACAGAATGAATGTGGCGTCAAAGGACACCCCCGTCGTCGTCCTCGGTCGTGGAAAGTTGTTGCGTAACCCGTCTAATTCCGTGGTTGCGACCGAATTGGGGTTACGTACATCGCTCACCGACGCCACGGTCTGCGACCTGTTGGTCGTCGGGGCGGGGCCAGCCGGGCTGGCCGCCAGCGTGTACGGGGCATCGGACGGTCTCGAGGTCACCACCGTGGATGCGACGGCCGTCGGGGGTCAGGCCAGTACGACCTCCCGGATCGAGAACTATCTCGGTTTTCCCGCCGGTATTTCCGGAGCAGAGCTGACCGAACGTGCGGGCGTGCAGGCGGCCAGATTCGGCGCCCGGGTGATAGTGCCCGCGGCGGTCACGGGGCTGACCTCTGCCGGGGATCACTTTCGAACCGAACTCGACGGTCACGACCACGTGCGTGCCCGCGCGCTAATCGTGGCGTCGGGAGCCCGCTACCGGCGTCTCGACGTGCCCGGATTGGCCCGTTTCGAGACCGCGAACGTATATTACGAAGCCACCGTCAACGAGCGCCACGCGTGCGGCGTCGAACCGGTGGCGGTGATTGGCGGAGGCAATTCGGCCGGCCAGGCAGCGGTATTTCTCGCCGATACTGCACGCGTCGTATACCTGCTGGTGCGGGACCCGAACTTGCGCGCCAAGATGTCTGGCTATCTGGCGGATCAGATTGTGAGCGACCGCCGCATCAAGGTCATGACCCATACGCAGATTCGCGAACTACACGGCGACGCGTACCTGACGTCGATTGAGGTGGAAGACACCGTGAACGGGGCGCGCACGGACCTCATTGTGCGGGCCCTGTTCGTCTTTATCGGTGCGCAGCCGCAGTCGGCATGGCTTACCGGTGTAGTCGAGCTCGACGAGCGCGGATTCGTGTTGACCGGCTCAGATCTGGACACCGAAACCGACGGGGTGCTACCGGTTCATCATCGGGCCATCCTGGAGACTAGTGAGCCGGGAATTTTTGCGGCAGGCGACGTGCGCCGCGGGGCAACCAGACGAGTTGCTGCGGCAATGGGGGAGGGCGCCATCGCGGTGGCGTTGGTCAATCAATATCTCGCGAACATCGGGCACGCCGTCAGACACCCGTAACTGACCCCGCCAACCCGGCACATAATAATCAGCCGGCCGCACCGCCCGGGGTACGGACGAGGACTTTCGAACAGGGAGATTCGTGTGATCCACGAACATCACCAGTGGCTCGAGGACGTCAATAGATCGATTGTGGAATCGTACGCAAGCGACCAGACGATGGTCTGCAAATAATCGAGTAGCCGGCTACTCAAGCAACTTTCCTGCCCGCGGCAGACGATATCGATGACCTTTCGACGAGGTCGGACCTTCAACAACGGGAGCGAACGTGCTGATCGCGATTCTCAATCAGTCGACGTTGGTGTCGGACACGGACGCCGCAACCATGACCCAGGCAATCGCTGCCCAGGTCCGATTAGATGTTGCCCCGCTTTGGGACCGGGCTCCTGCGGCGGTGATCTTCTATACCGATCCGAAGGCTGTCCCCGCTACAGCCCACGGCATTGCCTTGGTCGACACCATCGAGGACCAACCCCAGGGTGTGCTCGGCTTTCACACCGAGGACGATGGCGGCAAGTTGTGGGGTGTGGTCGCGGCCAAGCCTGAGCTCGACAACGGCGGGAAGGCGACGACGGGGGACTGGAGCGTCTCCAGCGTCCTATCGCACGAAGTGCTCGAAATGTTTATCGACCCGAACTGCAACCTGTGGGCCAACGACGGCCACGGGAAGGCGTACAGCTTCGAGGTGTGCGACCCGGTCGAGGCGCCGACCTACACGGTCAACGGCGTCTCGGTCTCCAACTTCGTGACCCCGGCGTGGTTCGATCCGCTGTCGGATCACACCACCGCGCGGTACGACAAGTTGGGCCAGCTGCACGCCCCGTTCAGCATCCTCAAGGGCGGCTACGTCGTCTACGAGGCCGCCGGGGCCGAGCACCAGCAGTACGGCGACGATTTTCCAACTTGGCGCAAGAAAATGAAGTCAGGAAAGTTGGCCCGCACTCGGCGCCGCCTCAAGCAGACCGAGGCGCTGTTCGCGCAAGCGACTGTTTGACGGCCACGACTATCAGCGACATGCAACCGGCTGGCTTCAAGAACCCGCCCCAACCCGCGGTAGAGCTGCGATTGGCGGTTGCGTTCACCGGAGGGGTCAGCCTGGCGGTCTGGATGGGCGGAATGGCGCGGGAAATGAACCTGTTGCTGGCCGCCAGCCGGCTGCGGCGTAGCGAGTCCGTCGCGGACACCACTGCGCAGGGCCGCAAGGTTCGCGATCTGTATGCGGCGCTGCTGGAACTGCTCAACGTGGATTGCAGTGTGGATGTCATATCCGGGACGAGCGCCGGTGGTATCAACGCCGTCATCCTGGGCCTGGCGAATGTCCAACGTTTCGACCTGGATGGCCTACGCGAACTGTGGCTCAAGGAAGGGTCCCTCAGCGATCTGCTTCGTGATCCGACGGACAAGCAGGCCAGCTCGCTGCTCTACGGCGACAAAGTGTTGCTCGCGGGCCTTCGCGACGGTTTGGAAGAACTTGCCAAGGGGTCACCGGCCAACGCCACCGCGGACGATGACCCGACGCGTGTATTCATCACCACCACGCTGCTAACAGGTAAGGCCAGCGTGTTCACCGACGAATACGGCACGCTGGTTCGCGACACCGACCACCATGGGCTGTTCAGCTTCACCAGCGCGCAGTTGACAGCCGATAACGTGCCAGCGCTCTCGCTCGCGGCACGCTGTAGCGCGTCCTTTCCGCTGGCCTTCGAGCCCGGCTTCCTCCCGATCGGCACCGATAGCGGAGACACCCACCCCGATATGTCCCCCTTCACGGACGCGACGCCGACACAGTTCGTGGCCGACGGCGGCCTGCTTGCCAACCGGCCGCTTGGCCCGGCGCTACAGGCGGTATTCGACCGGTCGGCCGACCGTGAGGTGCGGCGCGTGCTGGCCTTCGTCGTACCAACGGTCGGCGGAGGCGCGCCGTCGGCGGCGCAGGCGACCCTGGCCGACGCGCCCAGTTTGGCGGAAGCGTTGGCGGCGGACCTGGGCGCGGTCGTGGCCCAGACCATTTCCGCCGACCTGACGGCCATCGCGACGCACAACCAGCAGGTACGGGCCAGAAACGACGCCAGGCAGCAGCTCGCTGTCCTAGGCGCACAGATGGACGACCGTCTCGGCGCGTTGTTCTACCGCCGTTACCGAGAGCGGCGCGCCGACAGCATCGCGCGAGCCGCGTCTGACGAGGTCATGAAGAGGGTGACCGTCGGCCGCCGTGCACCCGACGGGTACGGCGCTGACGCCCGCGACGCCTGGGATGCCGCTGACAGCGCAGCTGAAAATGCTTTATCCCTTGAGTTGCCGGCGGTCGGGGACTACGACGGGATGAACGCGGCGGGCCGGGAAGCGCTCGATGAAGGAAGAGCCACGGTTCTTGCCGTGCTGCGATGCGCTTTCCGTCTGACGTCGTCCGCGCAAGAGAAGTTGGCTCTCGGCGCACTGCGGGCAAGGGTGAGCGCCGCGATGCCGGAGCGCGCGGAGCCGAGTCAGGCCGACACTTTCAGCGAAGCACTGGGCGTTCCTCCAGAGTTACCGTCTGCGATCCCCGTAGTCGCCACGCCTAGTGCCCAGGCTGCCACGGCGGCGGACGCGCTGCTGAGCGCAAACATGGCGGCCGCACCCGCACACCAACCGTGGAGCGACCTCGCCACAGTGGTGATCGACTTGCGTCGCGAGCTGACGAAACCCGCCCCCTCTGCGTTGGCTTCGTCCGATACCGCGGCGAGCGGCCCCGACTCGCCCGGTGAGTTCGTCTGGGAGCTACTCAATTACCTGACCCGCGGTGACGGGGGTAAATCGGCGGACGTCGTGGCCGCGAGGCTATTTGACCTGCATGTCGCGCGATATGTCATGCAGCCGGACGAGGTGTTGGCCGATCAGGCGCTCGAACTGGTCCAGATGAGCTCAGACACGCGAACCTGCCTGGACCGCAGAGCGTCGGCCGAGGAGAAGCTCACCGGCCTGGCGCTGCACCATTTCGGCGCGTTCTATAAGGCGTCATGGCGAGCGAACGACTGGATGTGGGGGCGCATCGATGGTGCAGGGTGGCTCGTGCACTTGCTGCTCGACCCGCGGCGGCTCCACCAACTTGCTTGTGAGGCCGAGAATCCCACAAATTTCCGTGACCACCTACGGACAAAACTTCAGAAGATCGCCGGCGGTGACCCACCGCCCGGTATCTGGGAGCCGTTGCCGCCCAATGCAGGACGCCCGGCTCAGGCCGCTGAGCTGGGTTTCCTCACCGACCCCACCACGCTGCCCACCAGCCTCCCCCTGACCGCGACGTGGGTCGCCGCCGGCTTCCAGCGGCTCATCGCTGGCGAGGAGCTCAAGCACGTCGTCGAACAGATCGACACCGACAAGACCAACGGCGCCGATGAGGACGCGGCCCGCGACTTCCTCGCGACCTACCACGACGCGGTCGGCAATGCCGCTGGTGCGGCGACGAACGGTTCGTATCCCATGGTGCCGGAAGCGAAGGCCGCCCAGGTTCTGAACGCGTGCCAGATACCAGCGGAGAAGATCGCCGGCGAGATAGGCAGCCCTCTGTTCGCCCGGACCGTAACTCGCGCAGCTGCTGTGGCGTTGAACATGGTCGGTCGGAGCAGGGCCATGCCTGTCTCGCTTCGCCCCGTGCTCGCAACGGCGCACACCGTCACCTCGCTCGCCTACCGGGTTTCCAGCGTCGGCTTGGCGGCGCGCCGCCCGCTGCTCGCCGGGCTTTCCCTTGTCGTGCTCGGGGTAATCGCTAGCACCAGCACCATCAATCTGCTCAACGCCGCCGGGCTGGTGGCGGTGCTGGTCGGGCTGCTGCTTGTCGCGGTCTGCGCCGCCCGGCGGGTGGTGCTGGCGTTGGCCGTCGTCACCGTCGCTGCGGGCGCGGCGCTCGCGGCCGCCCCCTGCATACCAATTCTGCGTGATCACCTGTTCCCGTGGCTGGAGATCACGCTTGTCCCCGACCTCGCGAGACAACCCGGCCAGTGGGCGATCCTGGTGATATTCGTTCTGCTGCCACCGATTTGGACGATCGTCGTGATCATCGAGAGGGTGCTCCAGCGAAGGAGAACCAGCAAGACCGCTACCGCGGCACCAACCCCGACGAGCCGGCCCGAAAAGTGGACACGAGCGTGAGACAAACCGCTGTGGACATCACATGAGACAAAGCGCGTGGGTGCAGATCAGCGCGCTGCGAGTGGACACGGATCTGGAGAACCTACAGCTGTCGAGATGCAGTGAAGATTAGCAAGCGGTAGGTGATTGTTTAACAAGCGCTGTTATGTCGAGTTATGCCTCACGCGATGACACCGGAAGACACAGATGCTGGCCGAACAGCATGGCACCACCGGGTCGCATCCCGATCTTGGGGAGGACCGGCACTCCCAGGATAAACAAGGCCTGAATGGTGGCGGGCAAGACTGACACGATAAACACAACCCAGTCTTTAAGACCTGCCGTTGGGCAGGCGCCGAGGAGGAATGACAATGGCCCGTAAGAAGATCGATATTGCGATCCCGGATCTGCAGGGAAAGCTCGCGGTCGTCACCGGCGCGAGCGATGGCCTAGGCCTAGAAATCGCGCGCCGGTTGGCGATCGCTGGATCCGAGGTGATTTTGCCGGTGCGCAATCCAAAGAAGGGTCAGGCGGCCATGGTGCGCATCGCTGAATCAAACCCGTTTACGAAGGTGTCAACCCGACCCCTGGATCTGGCCTCGCTGCAATCGGTCGCTGATCTGGGTGCTCTGCTGCTCAAAGAGGCACGCCCGATTGATATCTGGATCAACAATGCCGGTGTGATGACACCTCCGACCCGTTATCTGTCCACCGACGGCTTCGAGCTCCAGTTCGCGACGAATTTTCTGGGTCACTACGCGCTGGTGGGTCGCGTGTTGCCGCTGCTGAAAGCTAATAAGGCGCGGGTCATTACGATGTCCAGCCTCGGAAGCCGTAACGGTGAAATCAATTTCGCCGACCTGCAGAGCGAGAAGAAGTACAAGCCGTGGCCCGCCTACAACCAATCCAAGCTGGCTTTGACGCTGTGGGCGCGCGAACTCGAGCGTCGCAGCAGGCTCGATGGATGGGGGATTGTCAGCAACGTCGCCCATCCCGGTCTGACCGCCACGAATCTGCAAGGGTCGGGATCGAATATGGGCCGCAACTCCGAGTCGGCGATGTCGCGGGTCTTCCCGTGGGTCGGACGGCACTTTCCGAGCCTGGTGCAACAACCCGCAACCGGCGCCTTGCCGGCGTTGTATGCGGCAACGAGCCCGGATGCCAAAGGTGACACTTTCTACGGACCCAGCGGGCCGGGTCATCTCACCGGAGCACCCGCCGAACAGGCTTACTACAAGACCGGGGAGAACATGCCCGAGGCAAAGCAGGTCTGGGGGGTTGCCGAGACACTTACTAATGTCGCCTACCGGTGACGGTGGTCACCGGCGCGATCCGCTCATACTCGACCTTAGGTAACCGGAGGAGATGTGTCGGACCGTCGCGGCGGTTCGACTCGGGAAGATCAACGAGGTATCGCGATGGACCGAGCGCAGCTGGCTGATTTTCTGCGCAAGCGCCGCGAGGCGCTGCGCCCCGAAGACGTCGGCCTGGTTGTCGGCTCGCGTCGACGCACCGAGGGCTTGCGCCGCGAAGAGGTGGCCGCACTGTGCGGGATGAGTCCCGACTACGTCACGCGGCTTGAGCAGCAGCGTTCGCCCAAACCCTCCGACCAGATGCTGGCGGCGATCGCTCGCGGCCTTCGCCTCACCCTTGACGAGCGTGACCACCTGTTCCGGTTGGCCGGTCACAATGCGCCCATGCGGGCATTGCGCACCGACCATGTCAGCCCAGGGATGATGCGGGTGCTCGATCACCTCGATGACACGCCGGCGCAGGTGGTCACCCAATTGGGCGAGATTCTGGTGCAGACCCGGCTGGCCAGCGCGCTGCTCGGGGACCCTTCGCATTACCAGGGCAAGGAGCGAAGCTTTATCTACCGGTGGTTCACCGATCCCGATGCGCGCCGAATCTACCCCGAGGAAGACCACCCGATGCATAGCCGCGCCTTTGCAGCAGACTTGCGCGGCGCCCTGACACGCGAAGGTCCCAAATCGCGCGCAGCGGTTCTGGTGCGAGACCTGCAGGACAAGAGTCCGGAGTTCGAAATCGTTTGGGAGGCACACGAAGTCGGCGTCGTCCGCAACGACTTCAAGCGCATCGTGCACCCTGAGGTCGGAATACTGGAACTTCACTGTCAAATGCTGCTGGACTTCGATCAGTCACAGGCGCTGCTGGTGTTCACCGCGATTCCTGGTAGCGACAGCTATGGGAAGCTACAACTGCTCTCGGTTATCGGAGATCAACGCATCAGCCCTGACTAGTACCTGCCCGCGGCCGGAGCAATCGTCTCGGAGCCGGAGCGGCTTGGTAGGCAACCGTCGATCCACGATGGCCTACCTGAATCGACTCCGCCAGACCCGTCGCGGGCACGAAGACACAGTTGGGCCGGTTTAAAAAAGTGACACGAGTTTGAGAAAAACCGCAGATGACATCGCGTGAGAAAACGTGCATCGCCGCAGTTCAAGGGATCGCGATATGACGCCGGAAACGAGAACCTACATTCGCGCGTCGTCGTGCGGTCGGCAGGTCTGGATGGTCGGCGCGTACCGGCGTGGACTCGCCAATCCGGCAGCGCATGTCGGGCCGTTTCACCGGAGCGATTCCGCATCGGCCCCTACTCCCGAATTGTCGATCAGATCGACTGACTTGGGGGAGACATCGACTGGCTCGGGGGAGATAATGTGAGGGTGTGACCTACCGCACACGATGGAGGAAGTAGCAGTCGTCCCGCCCGCGCATCCGTCGAATGTTCAAGGAGGATCGCCGCATGGATGCATGGCTGATCTGGTTGATCATCGCCGCAGTGTTGCTGGTGGTCGAGATGCTCACTATCACCGCAGCGGTCGGGATGCTCGGTGTCGCTGCACTGATCACCGCGGGCTTCGCCGCAGTCGGACTACCCGTTCCCGTCCAATTCCTTGCGTTCACAGTCACCGCCACGATCGGGGTGCTGCTCATCCGCCCCATCGTCCGTCGGCACATGGTTCGGCCCCAGCTCGAGCGTTTCGGCGTAGAAGCATTAATCGGTAAGCCCGCCTATGTCGTGTCAGAGGTGTCCCGGCTGGACGGCAGGGTTCGCATCGGCGGTATCCGCGGCGAGGAGTGGACGGCGCGCGCCTACGACCAAACCCTGGTGATACCCGCCGGAGCGACCGTCGACGTGCTGCAGATCAGCGGCACCACCGCGCTCGTGTACCCCCGGGAGTAACCCATGGAAACCGCACTCTCTCTTATCCCCGGACTGGTCATCGCGCTGTTCGTAGCCTTCACCGTGCTGCGGGCGGTGCGCATCGTGCCCCAGGCGCGTGCCCGCAACGTCGAACGGCTCGGCCGCTACGACCGCACGTTGCAGCCCGGCCTCAATTTCGTCATCCCCTACTTCGACCGGGTCTATCCGATGATTGACCTACGGGAACAGGTGGTCTCGTTCCGACCGCAACCGGTGATTACCGAGGACAATTTGGTCGTCGAGATCGATACTGTGCTCTATTTCCAGGTGACCGACGCGCGCGCAGCCGCCTATGAGATCGCCAACTTCCTGCAAGCCGTCGAACAGCTCACGGTCACCACACTGCGCAATGTCGTCGGGTCCATGGACTTGGAGCGCACACTCACCTCCCGCGACACCATCAACAGCCAACTCAGAGGTGTGCTGGACGAGGCCACCGGCAAGTGGGGGCTGCGGGTCAACCGGGTAGAGATCAAGGCCATCGACCCGCCGCAATCCATCAAGGACGCGATGGAGAAGCAGATGCGGGCCGAGCGCGACAAGCGTGCGGCAATCCTGGGCGCCGAAGGCCAACGCCAGTCTCAGATCCTCACCGCCGAGGGTGACAAGCAGGCCGCCGTCCTGCGCGCCGAGGGCAACCGGACCGCAGCGATCCTCAAGGCCGAGGGCCAGGCCCGCGCTATCGACGAGGTATTTCAGTCCGTGCACCGCAACGACCCCGACCCTAAACTGCTCGCCTATCAGTATCTCCAGATGCTGCCGCAGCTGGCCCAGGGCCCGGGAAACACGTTCTGGGTAATTCCAAGCGAGGTCACCTCCGCCCTGCAAGACGTGTCCCGCGCCTTCACCCAGGCGCTGCCCAAGTCATCGGCCACCCGCGAAGCCTCCTCCGACGACTTGGCAGCGCACGCTGCCGCCGATGCGGCTCAGGCGGCACAAGCCGCCGCCGATGCGCTCGAAGGCGCGGCCGAGGCCGACGGCTACCAGACTGCGTCGCCATCGCGCCCGTAACGACCGGTCGGGACAGGATAGGGGCCGGTCCCGATATTCTGCACCTGTGCGGCTCAGCCCTGCGGAACGCGAACGGGCATTCGCGGCGGTGGCAGACGAGCGAAGGTCGATCGCCACGCTGATCGACGGTCTTGACACCGATCAGTTGGCCACCGCGAGTCTGTGCGTCGGTTGGGATGTCAAAACGGTTGCCGCGCATCTGGTCAGCGATTTCGCCGACGGATTCTGGGGTTTTATGGCCAGCGGCCTTCGCCACGGCAGCATCGACCGCGGAATCGACGCACTTGCCCGCCGCCGGGCGCAAGCCCCGGCCGCGGAGATCGCCGAAATGCTGCGTCGCCGCGCTGACTACAGGCTGAGTCCGCCGGTGACCGGCCCGCTATCGGGCCTTACTGATGTGTTGGTACACGGTGCCGACATGCGGATACCCCTGGGACTTCCGCATCGACCGGATCCACACCATGTCGCCCGAGTGCTCGATTTTCTCACGGGCCCAACGCAGCTCGGCTTCTTCTCGCGCCGACGCCTACACGGCATCTCGCTGCATGACGATGACACCGGTCGAACATGGGGCGACGGCGATGTGGTATGAGTCAGCCAGTAGTCGATCGACCCGTGTCGTCCCTGCCACGAAGCATCGCGCGCCATGTTCTCTGCGCCTTCCTGATATTCGCAGGGGTCGGTCATCTGAGCTTCGCCCGAACCGCCCTCTACGCCCAGGTACCGCCCTGGCTGCCGTTAAACGCCGACTTCGTCGTCATTGCCTCGGGCGTCGTGGAAATCGCGCTCGGGGCGAGCCTGGTGCTGCTGACCCGGTGGCGGGTATCGGTCGGATGGATCGTGGCGATCTTCTTCGTTCTGGTGTTTCCCGGGAACATCTCCCAATTCGTCACGCATGCAAATGCTTTGGGTCTCAACTCCGACCTCGCCCGCGGCATTCGGCTGCTGTTCCAGCCGCTGCTCGTGATCTGGGCGCTGTGGTGCACGGGGGCATGGGCGGCCCTCCGAAACCGCAGCTCATGAACAACGCGACATCACCGCATGAAGGAGACCAAACCGTTGTGGACTACGCGGCGCGTCCTCGGAGGGCTGCTTGCTTCAACTAGGCATGATGGCGGGCTGAGGGGCGCGTATCTCGGCTTTCGCGCTTGCGGCTGGACGCTGGCCAGCGCCATCACTCACCGAATACCTCAGGAAAGGCTCAAATGTCAACGTCAACACTGAGTAGGTCAACTCGGACGCCGAGTAGGTCAACGCCAACCGGCTCACCGCGCCTGCCCAGCCTAGCCAAGCTCATCTCGTTAGCGCTTCTTGTCATTACGCTCACAGTCCTGAGCATCTCCCTGTACTGGTTGGAGCACCACAAGGGCCGCCATGCAACTGTCCTCGGCGACACCGCCAACCCGGACCATATGACCGTCACCGTCCTCATCCAGAACATCGACCCGTCCACAGCACGGATAAGCGCTCAATTGGAGCTCAGGGGCGCAGGTTCGTTGCTGGACGAGCGCACGCATGATCTGAAAGAAGATGCGACCCTCATCAGCAACGCGGTCACGAACCCCACCGTGGTTTCCAAAGCGAATGAGCGCCCAGAATTCGTGTCGGTCCAATTCGCGCTTCGTGACGGGGTCATCACCGACTACCCCCTCGACAGCTACACGGCGAACTTCCATTTCCACGTGCTGGTCGGCAACGGCACGAATCAGCGCGCGGTCCCGATCCGAGTCGTGTTCAACAACATCGACGCCTTCTTCAAAATGGCGCCGAAACAGGAGAACTCCATTGCAGTGCACCAGGATGACGGAGCAGCCAAAACCATCACCACACCCCAATCACTCTTCGCCGCAACCGCAACCGTAGAACGCTCGACGAGCACAATCATGTTCGCCGCGTTCATCATGGTGTTCATGTGGTGCCTCACCATCGCCGCGCTCATCGCGGCGTGGTACGTCGCCAGCGGCAAGCTCGGCTTGTTCTGGTCTGCTCTCGGTTTCCTCGGCACACTGCTCTTCGCACTTATCCCATTGCGGAACGCGGTCCCAGGAGACCCGCCGATCGGCTCGCTCATCGACTTCGCCGCTTTTTTTATCGCCGAAGGCGTCGTCTCAATCTCGATGATCGTGACAGTTCTTCACGGCTACCACATCGAAATCTCTAAGAAGCAGAAAGACATCCCACGCGACGAGACGGTTTTGACGTCAGCGATGGTGGTGCGGCCGCGGTGAATCGCAGTGTCACCTAAGGTTCAGCGGTACTCCGGCGTCGTTGAAGACGTCCTGTATCGCATCGAAAAACGTGCGCTGCCCGTGGCGCACGTCGTTGAGGTAGTGCTGTGATCGCGCGCTGTGTTGCCATTCGAATTCGTACGGCCGATCTTCGGGGGTGCCGAATCCGCCCCGTAGGCAGTCGGCCAGTGCGTCGAGATTGCGGCCGAAGTATCCCCCGGGCCCATTGACTGAGGATCCGATCTCACGATAGAAATCGTTGGCTGATCTGATCTTTCGCCCGTCGATTCGGAAGATCACAGGTAGGTTTTCGGCTGGCTCTCGCGTCATCGCTGCCTTCCCGCGTCAGTGACCAGACAGAACGAGTCATAGTGGTCGCCGGTGTAGAAGTATTGGGTCGGATCGGTCAATGGTGTTCCGCCAGTGACAATGCGCCTCAGCGACCGGTCTCGGGCACGCGGGGTGATCACGGTGTACTCGTGGTAGTACCCCCTGCGCTGCTTAGGCAGATGACCCTCGCGGTTAGCAAACACCACACCGTCAGTGCGCGGAAACGGAAAGGGGCCGCCTGCGTGGATGTGCCTCACGGTGTCGACCACCTCGGGCGGCAGGGTCGCCATCAGGCATGTCGGCTCACGGACTCCACCGACTGTCGTCGGTGCGGGGTCGGAATGATTGGTCCGCGTCAACGCCCATCCGCCAACGATGACGATTAGTGCGCTAACCGCGACAAGTGCCAACCTGCGTCGACCCACCTGCGCTCCTCGCTGCCCGGGTTGGCCCAATTACACCGGACCCGATTGTCCGGTCAATCTTCGCTGCATCTCGACTGCGGTGATCGGATCACTCCCCGGCGACTGCCGAGTGCCGCTGGGACCAGTCCGGTGTCCGGCCGAGATGGCGCAGGATCCGCTCGAGGTCGCCTGCGCCGTCGACCGGATCGACGGCCGGGTCGAAGGGGATGTTCTCGACCAGGCGGACCTCGCCGTCGGGCACGGCGAGCACCAACGGCAGCACGGCCGCGAGCACGTCGGCGGGCAACTCGTAGCCGACACCTAGCGAAGCGGCGACGTCCCAGCCGTGGACGACGTAGTCGACGAAATGGAAACCCATCGCGATCGAGCCAGGAAACACGGCGTTGTCACCGAATTCGGGCAATGCGAACGACGCGTCGTCGGCTCCATCGGCCGAGAATGCGTCCAGCACGTCGCGCGCCGCGTCGGCGTATACGCGGGCCGGATCCGAGCGCACCGAGTCGACAACGGATTCCACCTGCCAGTTGGCGAGATCGGCGCCGTGACCCCTTGCCGCAGCGGCGAATCCGTGGTGCTGAATGGTCATGTGGGAAAGCAGGTCCCCAAGGACCCAGCCCTCGCACGGGGTTGGCCGGTCCAGGTCGGCGGGCCGGACGGTGTCGACGAGGTCAACGGACGTCAGAACAGCGATGCGATGGTAATTAATAAGCATGCGCATATGATAAGCCTACGAGTACGGTAATGCAACGCCTATCATGACGCCGTGGCGGACAGATCACGGCGCCCCGACTTGGCGGCGATGCTTGCCCCGTTGCTTCGGGAGCTGATCGCGGCGGAGGAGCCGGTGCTCGCGGCCCACGACGTGACGATGTGGGGCTACGTCGTGCTGCTGGCCCTCGATAGGTCGTCGATGCGTACCCAGGCTGCGTTGGCCGCGGCGATCGGCGCCGATAAGACTCGCATCATCCGCGACCTCGACGAACTTCAGCAGCGTGGCCTGATCGAGCGCAGGCCGGATCCCGACGACCGCCGGGTGCGATTGCTCGCGATCACCGATGCCGGCCGCACGGTGAAGAACGCGGTTCAGGAGGAGATCCAGCGCGGCGAGGAGCGATGGCTCGGCGATCTCAGCGCCGCCGAGCGACGCACGTTCCTGCGTGTCCTCGTCAGGTTGACCCCCGGCGAGACACCGTGAGGTGCATGCAGTGCAGGTTGATCGTCAAAGCGCCCCCGGTGCCGAAATGATCGAGTCGAGCGAAATGCTGGACCGCCACCGTCTGAGCTGGCACGGTGATGTCTTGTGCGGGTGTGGCTGAGCGGCTAGGCAGCGGCCTGCAAAGCCGTACACACGGGTTCGAATCCCGTCACTCGCTCCGCGCCCGCCAATGGCTGGAGGACTATTTCAGCCGCAGGTCGTGTTCCTGCTCAGGATGAGTAGGGAGCCGATCCGATGAGCACGCAGCAGCTGCACTTCAACGCATTCATCTGGCCTAACGGGTATCACGAAGCCGCGTGGCGCGTCGTCGACGACGACGTTCGCAACGTCCTCGGCCTGTCCTACTACATCGAGATCGCGCGGATCGCTGAACGCGGCTTGCTGGATTCGATCTTCCTGGCCGACAACATCGCGATCGCCGAATACCGCGCTACGTATCTCCCTCAGACGCAATTCGATCCAATTTCAGTACTGTCGGCGCTAGCCGCGGCCACCAGCCACATCGGGCTGATCGGGACGGGCTCAACGACCTACAGCAAGCCGTGGGAGCTTGCCCGCCGGTTTGCGACGCTGGATCATCTCAGCGCCGGTCGCGCCGGCTGGAATATCGTCACCACCGTCACGCCACTGGCGGCAGCCAATTTCGGTGAGCGGTTTCATCCCGAGCGTGCCGATCGGTATGCGCGCGCTCACGAATTCGTGGAGGCCGTCACGCGTTCGTGGGACAGCTGGGAGGACGGCGCGGTCATCGGTGACCGTGAGCGTGGCGTGTGGGCAGACCGCGCCAAGCTGCACGCGCCGAACTTCCACGGTCAGTACTACGACATCGAGGGTGTCCTGCCGTTTCCCCGCTCTCCGCAAGGGCACCCGGTGCTTGTTCAAGCAGGACAGTCGGCACCCGGCGTCGGGCTGGCCGCTCGATACGCCGAGGTGGTCTTCTCTGGGCCGCCATCCCTTGAGGCTGCGGTCGCCTTCCGGGCTGATCTGCACGCGCAGGCCGCTGCCGCAGGCCGTAAGCCCGACCAGGTGCTGGTGCTGCCTGCGTTGATGGTCACATTGGGTGGCACCGAGGCCGAGGCGCACGCACGAGCGCGGCGCCTCGAGGATCTGGCGAGCCCGGAGTTTCGGTGGCAGAACGCCTTATACACAGCCGGACTCGATCCTGATGGCTTCGATCCGGATGCTCCGCTGCCGGCCAAGCTTTGGGCTGAGCAGTCGATACCGTCAAGTCGCGCCGAGCAGCTCTATGCGGCCGCGCGTGCGCGACCGGACGCTTCCTTACGCGAAATCACCCGGCCGGCGAGCGGAGGCGCCGGGGGTACGCATTTCATCGGCACACCCGAGCAACTGGCCGCTCATGTGATCGCTTGGCAGGATGCAGGTGCGGTTGACGGATTCACGTTCATGGGATCGACACTGCCGCATGAACTTACGGCGTTCGTCGATCATGTCGTGCCGATCTTGCAGCGCCGTGGCCGATTCCGCACCGAGTACACCGGCCAGACATTGCGCAATCACCTTGGGCTTACGCGGCCGTCCAGATAGAAATTCTTCGTTGGAGTCGACCGCGGTGAGCTCCGTTGAGAGCAACCGTTCGCCGCTAGTCACCCGGGGCAGGTGGCGTTGAAGGCGAAGTCGCTGAGCCGGGTGTAGTCGTGGAGCTGTTTGATCTTGCCGATGACGGTGTAGGTTTTACCGTTTTCACCAGTACCGGGTCCGGTGCTGCTCCGGTGGACGTGGATTCCCAAAAGTATTCAACATCATCCGCTTTGAAGCTCAGAGTGGCGACTTTGCCGTGTTCAGCATGCTTCTCGATAACAGGTCAATCTCTCATGCCGCCCGGTCAGCGGAAGCGGACGTTCAACGTCGCCAGGCCGAAGATCTTCCGGCCACCGGACTTCGCGGCGACAATGACGACACCGGTGCGGGTCGCCGGGTCCAGCGACTTGATCCGGCCGCTGAACTCGATGTCGGTGCCCTCGGTGGCCGACACGATCGCGGGCTGGGACAGCCGCACCGCGTAGCGAGTAACCGCACCGGGGTCACCCGACCATGCGGAGGCGAATCCGGCACCCAAACCCATGGTGAGCATTCCGTGGGCGATCACATCGGGCAGCCCGGCCAGTTTGGCGATGTCCTCGTCCCAGTGAATCGGGTTCGCGTCGCCGGCCACGCCCGCATAGTTCACCAGGTCGCCGCGGGACAGTCGGGCGTGGTGCACCGGTAGCTCGTCGCCGACCTTTACGTCATCGAAGGACGGCGTCCCCGGCGTGCGGGCCGTGCCTCCCTCGGAGATCCGAACCTCGCCCTCGGGGCGCACCGTCTTCTCATACGACCCATCGGATTCGCCGATAGCGAGGATGTTCACGTCATGCATCATCGCGTTGTGCACCGCTGTCTTGATCGTCGGATCGAGATCCTCGGCGGTGACGCCGACGACGGTGGTGTGCAGGGTGTGCACCCGCTCGCCGGCAGTGTCGGTAAAGGTGTTGGTCACGGTGATCAGGTCTCTGCCGGCGATACTGCGCACCGAGGTCAATTCGACGTCGATGTGCAGTTCGTCGCCGGCCACGATCGGGCGGTGCTGCTCGAAGACTTCTTCGGTCTGCAGGTAGGTGTCGTAACCGACGACCACCGATTCGAACATGCGGCGATTGCAGGTCATGCCCGGGACCGACGTGAACGTCAGCGGCGCCACCAGGCCTGAGTAACCCAGTTCCGCCGCGGCGGCGACATCCCAGTGTGCGGGGTGATAGTCCTGCACGGCACGGGCGTACTCGCGTACCTTCTCGCGGCCGACCCGGTAGGTGTCGTCCGCCTCGTAGTAGTGCCCGACCCGCGATTCGAGCGCCGACGCTTCTGCTGCTGCGGTCATGAATGTGCTCAACTTTTCTATCGGCCTGTTCGCTGAGGCCGACCAAAGCACACTAACGCGCGGACACCGTAGTAATGCATGCCGATACGTTTGCGCGGTTTGTGTCCCAGTGACCTTCTGCTGCTCGTCACGCGCTCACGTGTCTGGATCATCGCCGATGTGATCACTGACCTTCGCACGGTCCTCGACCTGGGGTCTGCGTGGACGAGGGCAGTCACGACGACACTGCGGCCCCACATGTCCCTGAAGGTTCTCAACGAAACCCGCATGCGAGATGCTTGACGTATGGAGAATTACCGCCGCGATGACCTGATCTTCGATGTCCGCGATGCCGGACCGCCTGACGGGCCTGTTGTGGTGTTGCTTCACGGTTTCCCGCAACACAACGACAGCTGGAACGCCGTCACCGATCGGCTCACCGCTCAGGGCTACCGCTGCCTCGCGCCCAACCAACGGGGCTACTCACCGGGCGCCCGGCCATCCCGCCGCCGCGACTACCGGATGTCCGAACTCGTCGCCGATCTCGGCGCCCTCATCGACGCCAGCGGTGGGCGGCGGGTGCACCTCGTCGGACACGACTGGGGCGCCGCGGTCGCGTGGGCCGCCGCGGCCGAAATGCCCGAGCGGCTGGCAACCGTGTCGCCGATATCAGTGCCGCATCCCGCAGCGTTCATTAAATCGCTGGTCACCAGTCGTCAGGGCCTGGCGTCGTGGTACATGTACTTCTTCCAGCTGCCGCGGATACCGGAATGGCTGCTCATGCGCCGCAACGGCGTTATCGCCTCGGAATCCCTGCGGCGGGGCGGGCAGATACCCGCCGCAGTCGAGCGCGATGTACAGGCCATGCGTGAGCCTGGCGCCATGACGGCGGCGCTCAACTGGTACCGCGCGATACCACTGTCCGACCTGCGGGCCAGCAACGAAAAGATCTCTGTGCCAACGATGTACGTGTGGAGTGACCGCGACATCGCGTTGCTTCCCAAAGCAGCCCATGACACCGCTCGATACGTCGGCGGGGAGTACCGGTTCGAGATCCTTCCCGGTGTCTCGCACTGGATACCCGACGAACAACCCGACAAGCTAGCCGATCTGCTGCTCGACTGGTTCGCCGTCCACCAAGCCGACTGACAAGTTGCCATGACAATCGTCCGCCAGGCGCGCTAGGACCTACAGGTCCTTAACGGCCCGCGCTGCGGGCCAGGTCAATGGCGTACTGGTTAATGAAGTGGCCCGGCCCCGGTTCGCCGCGCCCGCAGGATCCGTCCGAATCACCGGGACGCTTGACCCACAGGTAGGCGTCGGCATGCGCGCCCGCAGTAGCCGTGGTGGGCGCAACGCCGAGTGCTCGGCCGCTGGGGTTACACCAATTGAGCGGGGCGTCGGGCGCTGGCCCGGCGCCGTTGCGCGATGTGTCGATCACGTAATGCGCACCGTTCGTGCGCCCCGAAATCGCCTCGCCGTAGCCGATCTCCTCATCGGTGCTGAAGAAGTTCGACGTGTTGAGGCTGAAACCCCGCGCGTGGTCCACACCGACCTGGTTGAGCCTGGCGGCGATTTCGTCGGCGCTCAACCAGCGCGAGTGTCCACCGTCGATGTAAACGGCCGCGGCCGGATCGTGGGTCAAAGTGTCGACGGCGTAGCGCACCAGACCGAAGCGTTCCTGACGCTGGTCAGGTGACAGGCAGTCGGCCATGTCGAGTGCATCGGGTTCGAGGATGATCGCCGCTGGCGAAGAGCCCAGGCTGGCTGCGATACCGTCGATCCACCCGCGGTAGTCCGCGGCCGTCGCGAACCCGCCCGCTGCGAAGCTACCGCAGTCGCGATGTGGGATTGCATACAGCGCCAGCACCGGCATGCTGCCCGCGCCCTGCGCCGCACCGATGTACCTGGCGACCGTAGCGGAAGAAACTGCCGGGTCGACCCAGAACGCCTGCGGCGTGTTGGAGATGGCGTCGAGCTCGGGACTCGGCGGGTTGGCGTTGTGTGCGGCGCGCATGGCCGCCGACGTGGGATCGACGTAGAGGGGCTGCCTGGCCAACGGGTTTGCCGCATCGACCAGGCGCACCCCCGGGGCGGGTACGGACTGGACCGGGTCGGCATAACAACCTAGGCCGGCGACGGCGGCAACCGCCAGGAAGGGGGAGATCCACCGCGCGATTGCGCCAGCAGCTGAGGACATCACCCCGAAAACATAGTGCCAATAAGCGCCCACCAATACCTGAGGGTGTCGTCGGCGCAGTCCGTGGCCGACCGCGGCGCCAAGCAACTCCGGCTCGGTCTCATCCTGCTCAAGCGCTAAGGGGACCTCAAATGCCACCACGTAGGACCTGCAGTGCAGTTTTGACCGGCTCCCGCGACACGCCGTCTTCTTGACAAAGTAGCCCGTCGATTCCTGTCAATCTTCGCCGCAACTCGACAGCTGCTACTGCGACCCGAGTTGCAAGGCCCTCAAGTTTCAGGCTGAAAACGGTTGAATCACAATAGGTTCCGGTCGGATAAATCTATTGCAGCGTGCCCGCGACTGGATTCAAAGGGTAAGCAGAAACCAGCGACTTCCGACATGTCGGAAGTCGCCTGGTTGTGGGTTGGTGATTTGCTAGTGTCCGTCCATGAGGGAGCGGAACAGCCGCGACCGGCTGATCGATGCCACCCTGAGTCTCTGTATCAGGTGCGGGTATGAGGCGACGACTATCGAGCAGATCGCTACCGCCGCTGAGGTAACTCCGCCTGACTTTGCGCGCTACTTCGCGACCAAGGATGCGGCCCTCATGGCTGTTGTCGATGACCTGCTGCAGGCCACCGCCACCGCACTCCGACATGTTGACGCCGCCGCCGGCCCAGAGCAGGCGCTGCTCAACGCCACCACCGAGGTGTTGATCGCGATCACCGATGGCCGCGGTGTGATCACCCGTGACCGTATGCTCGCGATTGCGCAGATCTTCACCGCACATCCGAACCTGAGAAGGCAGGCGTCGTTAGCCCGTAAGCGGATACTGACTCAGGCGCTCGCCGAACGGATGGGGGTCGCTGCGGAGAATCGGCGCGTGCGCCAGGCGGTGACGATGTGGTCGGCGGTCGCCGCTGGCGCCTACCTGGACCGCCATAGCATGGCCGCCCATTACGACCCGGGCCAAGATGATCAACTAGAAGAGCGGATGACCGCCAACCTCGCTGCCACGTTCGCCGAAGTCATGGGTAAGGCCCCCGAATAGGCCGCACAACGACTCAGACAGGTGGCCTGGGGACGTGCTCTCACAACGCTCACTCCGTTGCCGTTGCGTGTGTGTAAGTTTCTGGTGATGGGTGCCCGCGGAGTGCTGTCGCTATCGGATTTGAGGACTCATCAACACCAGAAGGTGAGTCCAGTGCAAGTTCGGAAGCCATCCCCGAATGCATATCCTGCCGTACCCGATGTACCGCTGAGCCACGCGAGTAGCAGCCCGCGGATCCCGCGGGGGGTGCCACGATGATCGAGCGCGCAGGTGTGCCCCGGGCCGCGGAATGGATCGCCGAAAACGACACCTTGGTCAGCCGACGGGAGCACCGCATCGCGTTCCGGCGGCGCGGGGTCGGGCCCACCGTGCTGCTGCTGCACGGGTTTCCAACCTGGTCCTATGACTACGCAGAGGTGGCCAGCGACCTTGCCCGGGACCACGATGTGATCACGCTGGATTTCCTCGGCTACGGCGCATCGGAGAAGCCGAACCCCTACGAGTACTCCGTAGCCGAATCAGCCGACACCGTCGAGGATCTCACCGCGCAACTCGACGTGAAGTCGGTACGGTTGGTGATCCACGACTACGGCGGAATCGTCGGTCAAGAACTCGTCGATCGAGCCAATCGGGGACAGCTCAGCTTCACGATCGACAGCCTCATCATGTTGAACTCCGGCATCGTCTACAGCGCGTACCGCCCAACGCGCCTGCAGAAGTTACTCATTCTGCCGGTGATCGGCAGGCTGCTGGCCAGCCGTGTGAGCGCTGCGAGGGTCCGCTCCGCACTCGACGCGATTCGCGGAACACCCCTCGCCGACACCGAGTTCGACGACCTCTGGCTAGGACTGTCCCGAGACAACGGGCACAAGCTGTCGCACTTACTGATCAAGTACAACGCTGAGCGAGCGATCCATCATCGTCGCTGGGAGACGGCGCTAGCCAATTGGACTGGCCCACTACATCTCGTATGGGGGCTTGACGACCCGGTATCGGGCCGCCACGTTCTTGAACAGGCCACCAAGGTCCTGCCGCACGCCGCCGTGACTGAGCTTGCAGGCGTGGGTCACTACCCGCAGTCCGAAGCTCCGCAAGCCGTGATTGCGGCCGTGCGGAGTGGCCGGTGAGGCCAGGGAGGCGAGCCCCCGGAACCTCATTGACCCGCCCGCCCGGCTGCAAGGCCCTCCGGCACTGCGACGTTCACATCATTTGTCGGCGCTTGCCGGGCGGGGAGAAGCACTGCGACGACGGCCGCCGCTACGGCGGCGATCCCGGCGGCGACCAGTGAGCCGATCCGTAATCCGTCAAGGAATGCCGTTTCGACCGCGGTATGCACAGTCGGCGCCTGCGGGAACGGTAGCCGCGCGATGACCTGTTGGGCCGCGGCCATCGAGTCCCGCATCACCGCACGGTCGGCGTCAGGCACAGCCTCTAGTGCCGAGGACTGAGTGAGGTGGCTGCCGTACACCGAGGCGAAGATGCTGCCGACGATCGCCACACCCAAGGTGCCGCCCAGTTCGCGGGTGGTGTCGTTGACCGCAGAGCCAACGGCGGCCTTGTCCGCGCTCAACGAGCCCATGATCGCCTCTGTTGCCGGCGCGACCGTCAGGCCGAGGCCGCTACCGAGAAGCACCATCTGCGTGGCGATCTCCAAATACGTGGTGTTTGCGCTGACCGTCGCCGCCCAGCCCAGTCCGGTCGCGAAGATTGCCAAGCCGCCAGCGACAACCTTTGTGGTTCCGAGAGTTTCGACAAGTCGCGGGCCGAGGAGGCTGGCTAGTCCGATGGATATCGCCACCGGTAGCAGGCGCACACCGGTCTCGAACGCGTCGTAGGTCTTGACGAACTGGAAGTACTGGGTGATGACGAAGATAAAGCCGAACAGTGTCAGGAAACCCGCGGTAACAGCCAGGCTTCCGCCGGCGAAGCGACGGTTACGAAACACGGATACGTCGAGCATGGGGTGGGATCGGCGCTGTTCCCACCACGCGAACGTCGTCAAAACAGCAGCGGCGAATAAGAATTCAGCAAGGGTGCGGCCACTGGTCCAGCCATCTGCGGGTGCCTCGATGATCGCGTAGACCAGAAGGGTGATGCCAACAGTCGACAGCACAAGCCCCAGCACGTCGACGGCAGGGGTGGCGGGATCCTTCGATGTCGGCACAAAGAGCAGACCGCCGATGATCGCCATCAGCGCGATAGGGACGTTGACGAGAAAGATCGAGTTCCACGCGAAGTGCTCCAAAAGCCATCCGCCGCTGATCGGGCCAACCGCGACACCGACGCCCACGGTCGCAGCCCAAGCGCCGATGGCCTTGGCCCGGTGTACCGGATCAGTGAAAATGTTGGTGATGATGGCAAGGGTCGCGGGAAAGATGACCGCGGCGCCGGTTCCCATCGCCGCGCGCGCCGTGATAAGGCCGTTGGCCGAATCAACGAACGCGGCAACGGTTGAGGTAACGGCAAAGAGGGCCAGTCCGCCGATCAGCCAGCCGCGCCGGCCGTAGCGGTCACTGAGGCTGCCGACGGCGAGCATCAACCCGGCCATGACGAGCGTGTAGGCGTCGACGATCCACTGCAGCGCAGCGGTGTCGGCATTGAGCTGGCGAGACAGAGTGGGCAACGCGACGTTGACGATAGTCGCATCGACGTTGACGACGAAGGCGCTTAGGCAAAGAACGCTGAGCGCGAGCACGGGCCGGTTGCGGAAGACGGGAAAAGCAGACATGACAGTAAACTAAAGCATAAAGACAAGAAAATCAAGTACAGACTTGTTTTGCGAGGCTGCGAGCGGATTGAGCCAGCTTCCGCGTACCTCCGATCAGAACTGTCCCATCGGCCTCGGCCTGGAAGCGTTACGGGAATCGGGGCCGGTAGTCATTGAACTGCAACGATTTTGGCGACCTGCTCTGCAACCGCCGCGCGTATCTCGGTGTCGTCGAGGTCTTGCAGTCCGAACGCGACCCGCAGGGTTGGCCCGAGAAGCCCCCATCCGATTTGCAGAGCCATCCCGTGGGCAGCAAGTAGCCGCGCCGCGCGCTCGTCGCTGTGGCCGACACGCACCTGCTCCAGAAACGATTCCATACCGGGAAAGCGCTGCTGGAGTTCTTCGACAGGAAATCCGTCGAGCGTCGAACGCACCATGACACGCGCTTGAAGTTCGTGGGTGGCCTCTAACTGTTCGAAGGGGGCCCCAGACTCACGAAGTGCCGCCGCGGAGTCGGCGAGATGTTGCAGAGTGGCCGCCAGTAGCTGGCGTTTGCTTCCAAAGTGGCGATGCAGCAGGCCGTGGTTCACGCCGGCGCGTGCGGCAACCTCACGAATGGACGTCGCGGCTGGGCCCTTGTCCGCAAACAACTCGCCGGCCGCTACGAGGACGGCGGCGATGACTTCGTCTTTGCCAATTGGTTTTGCGGTGTCTAAAACCGTTGCCTCCGATGTAGCCATCTGTGTACAGTAGCGGACAACTGCGGTGTAGACAGGCGCCTACACCCAAAAAGTCCAGGAGGAGCGGCAGTGAGTAGTGATTTCCGTGTGGTGAAGCTGGGCGAGAACATCGGGGCGCGTATCGATGGGGTGCGACTCGGTGAACTCGATGCCGAAACCGCGGCCGCGATCAACAAAGCGCTGACCGACCACAAGGTGGTGTTCTTCCGCGGCCAGCACCACCTCGACGACGATTCCCACTACGCCTTCGCCGAGAGCCTCGGCGTGCCCACGACTCCACATCCGACGCTGAAGTTCGACGGAAGTCGGGTCATGCGACTGGAATCCATCGGGGGTGGTGGCGCCAACCAATGGCACACAGATGTCACCTTTGTCGACCGTCCACCGAAAGCCTCAATCCTGCGCGCGGTTGAGCTCCCGCCCCACGGCGGCAGCACCACCTGGGCCTCCACCGTCGCCGCGTATCAACAGCTACCCGAGCCGCTGCAGCAGCTCGCGGACAACCTGTGGGCGCTGCACAACAACGCTTTCGACTATGCGCAAGTCGATCCCGCCAAGCTGGCGGCGCTGGAAGCTAACCCCGAAGCGATATTGAAGTATGCCAACGAATTTCATTCCACCCATTACGAGACGCATCACCCGGTGGTGCGGGTGCATCCGGAAACAGGCGAGCGGGCGCTGCTACTCGGCGGATTCGCCAAGGCAATTCTGGGGGTCAACGGCGCCGAATCGCAGGCGTTGATTCGGATTTTCCAAGACCGGATAACCTGGCTGGAGAACACGACTCGGTGGAACTGGGAACTTGGCGACGTCGCCATGTGGGACAACCGCGCAACCCAGCATTACGCCGTCTCGGACTACGGTAACCAACGCCGCAGCATGCACCGGATCACCCTTGCCGGCGACATCCCTGTGAGCGTGCGTGGTGAACACAGCCGGGTGATCGCAGGAGACGCTAGTGAATACTCCATCGTTGACAACCCGAAACCGCTGGTGGCGTAGGAAAGTCCTTACGCCGGCGCGAGACGATGAGTGCTGTCGCCCACGAAGCGGGGCTACGGGCACATGAACGCGAGGGCGGACAAGTCTGGTGCGGTATCGGCGCCTCCGGTGGCTGACCCTGAATGATTAACGCCGGGAGACCGGAGTCGGGAGCGAAGTAATAGCTGTGGCAGACGTCTCATGTCTTCGGCATCCGCCGCATCGGGCCCGCAAGAATACACCGCGTCCTGATGTGACGAAGCGGGTCGACCCACTATCCCTTCACGAGGGTGAACTGTCCCACCTCAGAGATGTTCCGCTGAAAGAAGTCAGAACATCCGATCAGATAGCGCATGTAGCGGTCGTAGACCTCCTTGGAGGTCACCGCGATGGCATCGTTGCGGGCGGCTTCCAGCTTCTTCGACCAGGTATCGAGTGTCCGAACGTAGTGAGCGGTCATCTTCTGCAGTTCTGCGACTGAAAACCCTGCGCCAGTTGAGTATTCGATGACGTCCTCATCGCACGGCACTGAGCCGCCAGGAAAAATCTCTGCGGCGATGAACCGCATAAACCGGAGATCGGTCATGGTGATCGGGATGCCCATCTGGGGCCAACGCTTGAGGGGGTGACCCATGATCGTCTGCAGGACCATCCGACCGTCGCTGGGCATGATGCGGTAGCACAGATCGAAGAAGGCCTTATAACGCGATTTAGGGAAGGCTTCGAACGCCTCGATGCTGATGATGCGGTCGACGGGCTCGTCGAACTCCTCCCACCCGAGCAGCCGCATCTGCCGGGAGCGGCCGGTGTCGATCTGATCGAGTATCTGTTGGCCCAGAGCGCGTTGGTTCTTGCTCAGGGTGAGCCCGACGACGTTGACGTCATATCGTTCGACTGCGCGCTTCATCACCGAGCCCCAGCCGCAGCCGACGTCGAGCAGTGTCATTCCGGGCTGCAGACCAAGCTTGCCGAGCGCGAGATCGATCTTGGCGATCTGGGCCTCTTCCAGCGTCATGTCATCGCGCTCGTAGAACGCACAGCTGTAGGTCCGCGTCGGATCCTGGAACAGCCCGAAGAATTCGTTGGAGATGTCGTAATGGGCCTGAATATCTTCATAGGCCGGCCGCAATTTCGGCGAGCCACCCGACCCGCTGTCCGTCATAAGAACTTGACCTTTCACGTGGATCGTGTCCGAGTCGCCAGATTGCGTTGCCACACTGGAACTGTATAACGCACTTTTGCGAATCCGGCTAAGCGGGAGCCTTGTCGCAGGTGAATTGACAGACGTCGGTGTAGCCGTGGCGGAACAGGTCAGCGCAGCCGGTCAGGTACCTCATGAAGCGCTCGTAGACGTCTTCGGACGTGATGGCGATGGCCTCGTCCTTCTTCGACTCGAGATTGGCTGCCCACGTGTCCAGGGTGCGGGTGTAGTGCGGGCGCAGCGGTTGCTTGCGGGACACCGTGAACCCGGCCTTGGCCGCGTGCTCTTCGACCTGTGCGGCCAGCGGCAGACGACCACCGGGATAGATCTCGTCCATGATGAACTTGATGAACCGCACCCTCGACATCGTGAGGGGCAGCTGCCGCGCTTTGATCTCTTCGTCGCTCGGGATGATGATGGTGTGCAGCATCATCACGCCATCGTCGGGCATCAAGTTGAACGTCTTCTTGAAGTAGTCGTCGTACTTATTGAAGCCAAAGTGCTCGAATGCGCCGATTGACACCACCCTGTCGATCGGCTCGTCAAACTCCTCCCACGGCTGCAGACGCACTTCCATGCGGCGCGCGCTGTCCGAATTCGCGAACCAATGGTCCTCGATGTGTTGTTTCTGGTTCTCCGACAGCGTCAGTCCGATGACGTTGACGTCGTACTTTTCGACCGCGCGCATGATCGTGGAGCCCCACCCGCATCCGATGTCGAGCAGCGTCATCCCGGGCTGTAGGCCGAGCTTGCCGAGGGACAGGTCGACTTTGGCCATCTGCGCCTCTTCGAGCGTCATGTCGTCGCGCTCGAAATACGCACAGCTATACGTCTGCGTCGGATCCTGGAACAGCCTGAAAAACTCGTTGGAGATGTCGTAGTGGAACTGGACTTCGCTGGTATTCGACCCGCGGGTTTGCGCCGCGGACTTCGATAACCACTTGGACTGAGCCGGGGCCGTCGAGCTGGGTGTTGCGCTTGAGCTATCTGCCACTGTTCTTCCTAAAAGTTCGTTCTAAAAAAATTGAATCGAAACCCGCTTGCCAATGCCGCGGTGGATGATACTCGCGTTCCGGGGCCTGGCGCGGCAGGCGGCCGTCGGTTACACCGTCCCACTCGCGGACATCTGACTTCTCATTCTCTCCCGTAAGCCACCTGCTTGCTGGTTAGCGATATGCCGGTTACTCGCCTCCCGGCTCCCGGCTCCCGTCCCGTCACCGTTTGCTGCATGGACATCTCCAAGCGCATGAGCGCTGCGGACCAGGCTGAATCTAGGCCCAAAATACACGTAGCGCGCGCTGCCTGCGCATCGTCATCACCCGTTGAGCTGCGACGCAAGATTCCGGCAAGGCTCACCTCGGATCCTTTTCTCGACATCCGGCACGCCTGACGGCTGCTAGACGAAAAGGATCGCCCATGAGCCGCGCCTCGCGAATCAGCGTCGCTTCGGTGGCGCGAATCATCGGAGCCGTGGCTCTGGCGGCCGCGGCTGCATCGCTGGTCGCATCGGCAGCTGGATCGCTGCGCATGGCTCATGCTGCCTGGCCCGTCCCGATCGGGATCGCGGATCATCAGGTGGCCACTGTGAGCGCTGATGATCAGGTCGGGAAGTATGGTGACCCGGCCGCCGCCGCGCCCTTCTGGCGTTTCCAGCACAGCAGCGACTGCGGGGAGATGGCAGTGGCCGATGTGGTCGGACAGGTCACGGGTCGCGAACCCACCGAGCGGCAGGTCACCTCGCTGGCCAGAAAGACTCCCAGCACCGCGGGCGCCGGACCGATCTACCGTCGCCGCGTGGGTACCGACATCACAAACCTGCCGGTCCTGCTGGCGCATTACGGCGTGCAGTCCTCGTTGCGGCAATCGTCCATCGGGGGCCTCGAGCAGGATCTGGCCCGACAGCACAAGGTGATCGCGGCCGTCAACGCCCAAACGATCTGGAACACAGCTGGTGACCGTAGCGACGACAACCATGTCGTGGTGGTCACCGGCATCGATACCAACGCCGGCTTGGTGCACCTCAACGACAGCGGCATCAAGACGGGGCGCAATGAGCGAGTTTCCCTGGCCACCTTCGAACGAGCCTGGGCCACGAGTCAAAACCTCGCCGTTGTCACTACATGACAAGCGTGACGTCTACTGAGCAAGCAGATTCACGACGCTGGTGAAGACCGCGGGCATCGCCACCGCCGCCGGCACGATGCGCGACCGCGCGGGAGCATAGGCGCTGGCCTGAAGTAAGGTCGCGGTCAGCATTCGGTACCGTCGCGTCAGTTGGCGCCACTGGCGGTCGTAATCTCCTGGCCGGTCTGCGATTACACAGTTCACTAGCAATTCCGCGGCACCAAACGCTAAGCCGAGGCCCTCGCCCGTAAGCGCGTCCACGTAACCCGCAGCGTCGCCGACGAGCAAGATTCGCCCAGCTGTCCTACTCGAAACCCTCTGCCGCAGTGGGCCGGCTGCTCGATCCGGCTCGTGCGGATGGCCATCGATCCGGTCGCGCAGGACGGGGAACTCCTTGAGGTGACAATCGAATCCACCGCGGCGCGAGGTCAGCAGCGCTATGCCCACGCAGTCGTCAGCGATCGGTGTCACGTACGCCTCGGCGCCAGGCGCCCAGTGCACCTCGACGTAGTCCGACCACGGCGCGGTTTCCACGTGCCGGCGGATGCCCCACCGGCGCGGGCCGGGGCTTGGTTGCTCCAGGCCGAGGGACCGGCGGATGGGGGAGTGCAGCCCATCGGCAGCGGCGAGGTAACGTGCCCGCCACTGCCCGGCACGAACGGCATTCGCGTCCTGGCTTATCTCACGTATTTCGTCGTGGCAAATTTCTACGCCGGCCTGGGTGGCCGCGTCGAGAAGGGCGCCATGCAGCACGGTTCTGCGTACACCGCGCCCAGTGCCCCGTTTGAACGGCGCGTCGACGTGCAGCCTGCCGTCCCGATAGCTGATTCCCCGGATCGGTTTGCCGTGCGGATGCACTTCAAGGCGTTGCAGGTGGCGCAGGGTATGCGGCATCAACCCTTCACCGCAGGCCTTGTCGATCGGTCCGCGGCGCCGTTCGGCGACGACCACTTCCAGTCCGGCCCGAGCGCCGTGTATTGCGGTAGCCAGGCCGGCCGGGCCGCCGCCGACGACGAGAAGGTCGATCATGTCAGGCCCGCCAGTGCCGCGTTTTCGATTTTGACCCGCGTGCTCAGCAGCCACGAGTTGAGCATCGAGAACACCAATGCGGTGACCCACGCGGTGTGCACCAACGGCAGCGCCACGCCTTCGGCGACCACTGCGACGTAGTTCGGGTGGGGCACAAACCGGTACGGGCCGCCGGCGATGCGGCCCGCGCCCGGGATAACGATCACGCGGGTGTTCCACTGATAGTCCAATGTGGTGATGCACCACCAGCGCAACGCCTGTGCCGCCAGCACTATCGCGAACATAGGCCAACCCAACGCGGGAATGAAATGGCGATGCAACACGATTGGCTCTGCCAGACATCCTGCGAGGAGACCGACGTGTAGGGTCACCATTGCCGGGTAGTGCCCGGCGCCGAACTCCACTCCGCCGTGTGTCTTGCTGACGGTGCGGTTACGTTCGGCAACAAGGGTTTCGACCAGCCGCTCGATGGCGACCGCGCCGATCAACAGCGCATACCAGGTCATGGTCGTCTCACCGCCAGCGCAGCATGACGAGTTCGGAGCAGAAGCCGGGGCCCATCGCGAGCATGATTCCCGGGCTGCCGCTCGGTGGCTGCTTGGCGATAGTGTCGCGGAACACGTGCAGCACCGAAGACGACGAGAGGTTGCCGACCTCGCCTAAGGAGCGCCACGTGAGTTCGAGCGCGTCATCGGGCAATCCGAGTGACGAGACGATCGCCTCAATCACCTTGGGGCCGCCCGGATGGCTAACCCACGCACCGACATCCGAGATGTCCAGACCGTACGCCGCGAGGAGCCCTGTCACGTCGTCGGCCAGATACCGCTCGACAACGCTGGACACATCCGGGGAAAGGATGAGCCCGAACCCGGTGGAACCGATGTTCCAGCCCATCGTGTCCTGCGAGTCGGGGTACAGGTGGCTACGCGAATCGAGGACTTCCGGTCCGCGGGCGCCGATCTTCTCGGCACGACGCTCACCGACCGCGACGACCGCCGCGGCGCCGTCGCCGAACAGCGCAGTGCCGACAAGAGAAGCCAGCGACGGACCTGTCGCGGGGAACGTGAGCGAGCACAACTCCACGGACAGCAGCACCGCGACGTCATCGGGCGCACCGCGCAGATAGTCGTTGAGCCGGCCTACCCCGGCGGCGCCGGCGACGCAGCCCAGGCCGAACATCGGCACTCGCCGCACATCCGGGCGCAGTCCCAGGCGCGTCGCGATACGGGCCTCCAGTGAGGGGACCGCAAGACCGGTGACGGTCGTCGACATGACCACGTCGACATCCTGCGGCCGCAACCCCGCCTCATCGAGCGTGGCGGACAGTGCCGCACAACCGAGTTCCACTGCCTTTTCGATGAAAACGTTGTTCGCGTCGCCGAAGTCGGTCAACGAGGCGTACTGCTCGAGCGGCAATACCAGGTAGCGACTGTTCACTTTGGAACTCGCGTGGAATTTACGCAGCGCGTCGCCGTAATTCTCGAAGGCCGGGAGCGCGGCAAGCGTCTCAGTGATCTCGTTTTGGGCGTAGCGATGTTCTGGCAGGACGCCTTGCACACCCGCTATGACGCTGCCGGCTTTGCGGCCACGAAATTCGTTGCTGCTCGGAGGTTTCCTCATTTTCCTCACCCTTCCTATACGACGTGGCTTGCCGGCACCGTTGCCGCTTGAAAAACCTGTGGCTGCCCGTGTGTTTGTGACGGGACGGCGTGACCTTCGCTGATGCCGAAGCGCTCATGGAGGCGGGCTAATGACTTAGGCGCCCACCAGCACCGGGTGCCCAGCACTCGCATGAACGCCGGAAGCAGCACCATGCGCACCACCGTGGCGTCCACTACCACGGCCAGGGTCAACCCGACTCCGAACATGCGCATGAATGACACATGCGCGGCGATCAAGGCGGCGAACGAGATTGACATCACCAGTGCCGCTGCCGTCACCACCCGGCCGGTGCGAGCTACCCCAAGCGCAACGCTCTCGTCGTTGTCAGCGCGCGTGCGCCCCGATGCGATCCAGAACTCGCGGATCCGGGACACCACGAAGACCTCGTAGTCCATCGACAGGCCGAAGGCGATGCAGAACAGCAGCACCGGCATGTTGGCGACAAGCGTCCCGGTAGATGTCGTGCCGAGCCCGCCCAGGTGGTGATCCTGAAATATCCACACCATCGCACCGAATGCCGCGGTCAGTGAAAGCACATTGAGCACAAGAGCTTTCAGCGGCATCACCACGCTGCCAGTCAGCAGGAACAGCAATCCGAAGGTGATCACCGCGATCAGGCCCAACACCAGTGGAAGTCGCGATGTGATCGCGTCGACGCTGTCCCGGTTGGTCTGTGCGGTCCCACCGAGTTCGACCGCCCGGCCGTCGGGACCCGGAATGTTGTGCAGGCGACCTAACTGGGCTTCCGAAGTATCGGAGAAGAGCGGCGCTGTGCTCCTGACAGTGAGGAATGCGCTGCCCTGCGCCTTGCCGGTTGCCGCCGAGGGCGGACCGACCACGGTCCCGCTCACAAACGTGCCCACCGGAGACGACACCGCGGAAACGTCGGGCACCCGTGACAGATCGGCCGTGTATGTGGCGATGTTGCCGTCTGAGACACCCTCGATGTCGGGGATGACCACGCTGACCGCGGCCGCGGAGTCGTTGACGAAGTCGCTGCGCAACTGGTCGCCGACGTGGCGGGCCGAAGCGGACTCTGGCAACACCCGGTCGTCGGGAAAGCCCCACCGGACACCGAGGAACGGCGTGCCTACCAGCACCAGTAACGCGACCACGGCCATTCCAACCGGCAGCGCACGGCGCGTAACGAACTTCGTTGAGCGGTACCAGAACTCCCTCTCGATCGGGCGGCGGATCGGCTCTTGCCGACGGCGCATGCGGCGTACCAGCCGGCGCACGTCCAGCGCATTCAATCGATCCCCGAGCAGCACGATGACCGCAGGTGTTATCACCACCGCCGCGATCGCGGTGAACGCGACCGTGGCGATTCCGGCGTACCCGAAGGACTTCAGGAAGTGCATCGGGAACAGAATCATGGCGGCCATCGACAGCGCGACCGTCGTGGCCGAGAACAGCACAGTGCGGCCCGCAGTCGCCAGCGTGACGACGAGCGCGTCGTCACGCGTTGCGCCGCCGGCCATTTCGTCTCGGAACCGACTGACGATGAGCAACGTGTAGTCAATCGCGAGGGCCAGGCCCAACGCGGTGCTGAGGTTTAACGCAAAGATCGACACGTCTGTGGTCAACGCGATCAACCGCAGTACCGCGAGCGCGCCCAGGATCGACATTCCGCCGATGGCGACGGGCAGGGCAGCGGTGAACAAGCCGCCGAACACCCAGACCAGCACAACGAAGCTGAGCGGAATCGCGATCGCCTCCATCAACAGCATGTCGCGCTGCGCTTGGTCGGTTATCTGCGCGTTGACCATCGCGACCCCGCCTGACCGCACGGTGACGCCATTGCGGTCATAAGCCAACTGACGCGACAGCGCGTCGGCGTAGTGCTGCGCGTTGGCTTCACCGCCGCCGATACCGGCGACGATCAGCCCTGACCGGCCGTCCTTGCTGACCAGCGACGCCGCGGCAGGTGGGGGCGCGGTCCACGCCGACGTCACGCTCGTCACGTGCGGCGAGTGGCCCAGCCGGTCGGCGATCTCAGTGCCGACCGCGCGGGCCGCTGAGCCGGCAACGCCGTCGGGAGCGGACACCACGAACAGCAGCTGCAAGTCGCCCTGGCTAAACTTATCAGTGAGAATCGTTGCTGCTTTGGATGATTCCGAGTTGGGGTCCTGAAATCCACTGGCAGACAAACTCTTGGCTACCGGGACGCCGAAGATGCCGGCGGCCACCATCAACAGTGCTGCGACCACGAGGGTCCGCCGGGGCGCGCCGATCGCGAGCCGGGCGATCCGGTGCAGCATCCCTTGGTTGCTTGACGTCCCAATCATGGGGACCACCCGCTCTCCGATTTCAACAAACGATGACTTTTGTCAACACTCGGTGACTTGAAAGATACGCGCGGCGGGGTACCAAGTCAACAGCCGCTGACATACAGTTGGGTGGTGATGACAAAACGGCCGCGCAACGCCGCGCAGACCCGGGCCGACATCCTGGCTGCGGCGCGCCGCCGGTTCGCGACGGAAGGTTTTGAACGCACCACCCTGCGCGCGATCGCTGCGGATGTAGGGGTGGACCCGGCCCTGATCAGCCGGTACTTCGGTAGCAAGCAAGACCTGTTTGCGACGGCCACTGAATTCACCATCGAATTGCCCGACCTCGCCGGTGCGAGCCCCGACGACATTGCGGACATGCTGTTACCGCGGTACTTCGCCGTGTGGGAAGAGGACCACTCGTTCATGGCGTTGCTGCAGGCCGCGATGACCAGCCGAGTTGCCGCCGACACCCTCAATGAGACGTTGGCTGCGCATGTAGCGCCGACACTGAAGGCGGCAACCCCTGACTATGACCAGCAGCGGATTGCGTTGACGGACGCGTTCGTCATCGGGCTGGCCGCCACCCGGTCGGTCCTGGGCAATCTGCCCGCGGCCGACCTCAGCCGCGAAGAACTCCGGCAGTGGGCGGCGCCGGTGTTTCGGCAGCTATTGGTGGGGCCGGCGCCGTCGTGATCTCGGACTTCGGCCGAAGTTAACAACCGGTGCCCTAAGGTTTTCGTGTGACTGTCACGCGGCCTCGCAATGCCGCACAGACGCGTGCCGACATTCTGTCGGCGGCGCGCCGCCGCTTCGGGTCCGAAGGATACGAGCGGACGACCTTGCGGGCCGTTGCTGCCGACGTCGGAGTGGACGCGGCATTGGTCATCCGTTACTTCGGCAGCAAGCAAGATCTGTTCGCCGCGGCGGCGGACTTCGTGATCGACCTGCCCGACCTGTCGAATGTCGATCCCGACGAAGTCGCCGGCATTTTGTTGCCGCGCTTCTTCGCGGTGTGGGAAGAGGACGAAACGTTCTTGGCGCTGTTACGGGCAGCGATGACCAGCCCGCTCGCGGCCGACACGTTAAGACGAGTCTTCGCAGAGCAGGTAGCGCCCAAACTGATCACTGCCACCCCGGACCATCCGGTGCAACGGATCGGGTTGATGGGTGCATTCGTCATCGGGCTCGCGATCACAAGGTATGTATTGGTGAATCCGCCGGTGGCCAGCCTCAGCCGCGAAGAAGTCAGCCGCTGGGCTGCGCCGGTAATCCGGCAACTACTGGTGGGGCCGGCACCGACGTAGTTCACTACCTCCATCGAAAACGAGACTGCTAGTCTCTGTTCAAGACGACGAGTCTCAAAAGCGCAGCGTATCCGCCGGAGGGGGTGCCGCGTGGTCGACGCTTTGGCCCCACCGAGCCAAGACAGCGACTTCGCGTTCGCCGGCTTGTCGACGTCCGCCCGGGTCTGGGTGCTCACCGTGGCCTGCTTCGGCGTGCTGTTGGTCATCTCCTCGATGGTGGCGCTGAACACCGCACTTCCCGATATGGCGACGGCCATGTCGGCTACCCAGACCCAGCTCACCTGGATCGTGGACAGCTACACCCTGGTGCTGGCTTGCCTGCTGTTACCCGCCGGGGCGCTCGGTGACCGCTACGGCCGACGCGGCGCGATGCTGGTGGGCCTGGCGATCTTCAGCATCGCATCGCTGGTGCCGGCCATCTGGTCCGACCCGATGACCGTCATCGTCTCCCGCGGTGTCGCGGGCGCGGGCGCGGCGTTGATCATGCCCGCCACCCTGTCGTTGATCACGGCGGCCCACCCAAAAGACCAGCGCAACAAGGCGGTTGGCATCTGGGCGGGTACCGCCGGATCCGGCGCCGTAGCCGGAATGCTCGGATCCGGGGGCCTGCTGCATTTCTGGTCGTGGCATTCCATCTTCTGGTCCTTCGCAGGTGCCGGGCTGACCTTGTTCGTCCTGACATTGACCATCGCGAGTTCGAGGGAAGCCGACGCCAAGCCGCTGGATTGGCGGGGCGCCTTGGTTATTGGCGGCGCAGTGGCGGCACTCGTCTTCGGCATCCTTGAAGCACCCGCCCGCGGGTGGACCCAACCGGTGGTCCTCACCAGCATCGGCGCCGGTCTGCTCTTGAGCGTTGCCTTCGGCTTTGTCGAGGTGCGGCAGCGTTACCCGCTGCTGGACGTGCGCCTGTTCGCGGTTCCTGCATTCGCCACCGGCGCGGCCACCATCACGGTGTTCTTCATTTCGATGTTCGGTTACATGTTTCTGCTGATGCAGTACATGCAGCTGATCCTCGGCTACAGCCCCACCAAAACCGCATTCGCGCTGAGCCCCATCCTGGGGCCGATGCTGCTGCTGTCCCTGTTGTCCTTCTGGTACCTGCCCCGGCTCGGCTTGCGTGCGGTTGTTTTCAGCGGACTCATGCTGATCGCGCTCGGGCTGGTCTGCCTGCTCGCTGTGAAGTTGGGTTCGCCCTACTGGCGGGCCGCCTGGCCCATGTTGGTGCTGAGCACGGGCATCGGACTGTGTACTGCGCCGACGACGTCGGTCATCATGACAACCGCTCCCGATGACAAGCAGGGGGTGGCGTCGGCGGTCAACGACGCCACTCGAGAGATCGGCGCCGCGCTCGGCATTGCGTTGGCCGGCTCCATGTTGGCCGCGCAATATCCGAAGACGTTGGCTCCCAGCCTGATCGGATTCCCCAGACCGGTGAGCGACGCCGCATCCGCGTCGCTGGGCCAGGCTGTCGAAGTCGCCCGGCGGCTGGGACCGGCGGGTGCTCGACTGGCCGAGATCAGCAAAACGGCGTTCATCGACGCCATGGGTTCGTCGCTGCTGGTGCTGGCCATTCTCGTGGCTGTCAGTGCCATCCTGATCGGGTTGTGGGCGCCGGGCCGCGACGATCGCCAATTACGGCTCGTGCGTGACCTCCTGGCGCGCCGAAGCCGCAGTCGGCACCAGGATTGATTAGAGTAAAGCGTTGCGCGGCAAAGTAAGCGGCAGGTCGAGCACACTGAGCGGCCCCGGCTTGGCCTCGACCACGTACGGTATGGCGTTCGGGGTGGTGTTAACTGTCGACTTCGTGGATCAGCGACAGCAGGGCTCTCGCGGCCACGCTGCGCGGTCGGGCCCCCAACGTTGCGACATACAGCGGCCAGCGAAGATCGCGGTCGGTGATCGGGACAGCGAGGTATTTCGCAACCGCGATGAAATGACGCTGATCGCCGTGGCATACGCTTCATCGACACCACGGCGAAGGGTCAGCCCATGCGAATCAGCCTGATCACCGGCCTCAACAACGAATCGCCAGTCGAGTCCTGTATCCGTGACTTGACCCAAGTGCGCGACGAGGGCTTCGCGCGGCTGTGGGTGACCCAGATGCCCTACGACGTCGACCTGCTGACCGTTTTGGCCGCCGCGTTGCGCGAAGTTCCGGATGTCGAAGTGGCCAGTGGGGTAGTACCGATCCAGAACCAGCATCCGACGCTGCTTGCGCAGCGGGCGTTGACGCTCAACATCATCGGCGACGGGCGGTTCACGCTCGGCATCGGAGTTAGCCACCGGGCCGTAACCGAGGGAATGTGGGGTGTCTCCTGGGACAGGTCGGTGAAGCGGCTCTCCGAATATCTCGACGGTCTGCTGCCCTTGCTCGCCAAGGAGCAGGTCGACGCGTCCGGCGAGCTCGTCACGACGAGGGGAGCGTTGCAGATCCCCCACGCGCCGACCCCGCAGGTGTACGTCGCCGCGCTGGGTCCGCAGATGCTGAGGGTCGCCGGTCGACGCACATCGGGCACCATCACCTGGATGACGGGACCAAAGACGCTGCGAGAACACGTCGGACCCACACTGCGCGCCGCGGCCGCCGATGCCGGACGCGCGGACGGGTCGGTCGCGGTCGCGGCCGCGCTGCCGGTGAGCGTGACCGACGACGTTGAAAAGGCCCGGTCACTCGCCGCCCGACAATTCGCGATGTATGGCCACCTGCCGTCTTATCGCGCGATGCTCGACCGAGAGGGCTATTCCGGCCCGGAAGACGCCGCGTTGATCGGCGACGAGTCGACGGTGTGGCAGCAGCTCGACGTGCTCCGCAACGCCGGCGTGGACGAGTTCGTCTGCATCCCGTTCGACCCGTCGCCCGAGGGAGGGCAACGAACACGAGCATGCTTGCGGACGTGGAAGACCGCCCCAAATCCCTCATCGCATTAGTGACCGACTTCCTAAGCAAAAATCGGTAAACAGCCTGTCGGACTGGCCATTGCGATCAGGCTGATTTACACGGCTGTACTGCAGCCGTCCGGTCGCTAAAGTCCCAATCTCGAGTCTGGTTTGAGCCAACCAGCGTGCAAAGCAAGGACAGTCGCCGGTGATCGGCAACTTCTACGATTCCGGTTCTGGGTATGGAGGCGGCAATGACAGAGCCCACGCGGCGCCGTGGACTTCGCTTTTCCGTTCCCCGGCTCAATATCCTCGGCATCGTCGCCATCCTTGTCGCGGCGACCCTGATCACGGTCCACAACCTGCACCACGACAATTCGCCGAACCAGATTCTCAACGTCTCCTACGACCCGACCAGGGAACTTTACGCGGCGCTCGACAAAACTTTCGTCGACCAATACCGGCGGCAGACAGGCGTCACGCTGGAAGTCAAGCAGTCGCATGGCGGTTCGGGACGACAGGCAGCCGAGGTCATCAACGGCAACCAGAAGGCCGACGTAGTGTCGCTGGCGCTGCCGAGCGACGTTGACGCGCTGCGTAAGCGCGGACTCGTCGCCGCCAACTGGCAGCAACGATTGCCCAACAATTCCGTTCCCTACACATCGACGATCGTGTTCGTTGTCCATAGGGACAATCCAAAAGCGATCCACGACTGGCCGGATCTGATCAAGGATGACGTCGAGATCGTGTCACCGAACCCGCGCACTTCGGGCAACGGCAAATTGAGCGTTCTCGCCGCCTGGGGTTCGGTCAAGACGCGCGGCGGCAGCGACGCGCAAGCCGCCGACTTCGTCAGAGCGTTGTTGGGCCACGTCGTGGCCGCCGACGCAGGAGCGCGCGGCAGCGCCATTTCTTTTGCGGTCGAAAAGATCGGCGACGTGCATTTGACGTGGGAGAACGAAGCCCTGCGAGAGGTCGCGGAGAACAAAGACGAACTTCAAATCGTCTATCCGCCAGTCAGTATCCGCGCTGAACCGGCCGTCGCCTGGGTTGATGCGAATCTCAGCGATAAGAGGATCGCGTCCTATGCCAAGGCGTATCTGGAATACCTCTACACCGACTCCGCGCAGGAGACCATCGCCCAACTCGGCTATCGCCCGCTGAAACCGGAGATCTGGGCGAAGCACGCGAATCGGTTACCCGCCATCTTGCTGTTCCCGATCACCGCGATCGCCAACGACTGGTATGACGCGCAGGAGAAATTCTTCGGCAGCAACGGTATCTACGACGTGGTCTCAGCTGCCCGGGCCAGGGTCGCGTCTGCACACCCGCGGCGAAAGACGAAGACGCCGTGAGCATTTTGGACAATCTGAAAAATGTGAACTACGACGGTGACAAAGCGCGTCGCGATCTCATCGCCGGGCTCACCGTCGCGGCGGTTTCGCTGCCGCAGGGCATCACCTATGCGCTGGTCGCCGGCGTCGATCCGAAATTCGGCGTGTACTCGTGCATCGTGGTGACCTTCGTCGCCTCGGTTTTCGGATCGTCCTCGCATCTGATCAACGGACCGACGAGCGCGATATCGCTTCTCGTGTTCAGCTCTTTGGCTTTCCTGGACCCCGAGAATCGCACTGTTCTGTTCGAGGCGCTGTTCCTGCTCGGCGTTCTCGTCGGCACGTTCCAGATCCTCATTGCCGTGTTCAAGCTCGGTGACCTGACCCGATACATTTCCGAATCGGTCATCCTCGGCTTCCTGTTGGCCGCGGCAGTGCTGATCGCGGTGGGCCAGCTCGGCAACGCGCTGGGCGTGAAGGACCAGGGCACCGGGCGGATGTCGGTACTGAAACGGACTTACCTCACCCTGTTCCAGGGTGATGCGATCAACTACCGCGCGCTCATCCTCAGCGTCGCGACCGTGGTGTTGGCGGTCGTTCTGCGGCGACTGGTGAAACGCTACGGGCTGCCACAGCTCGACTTGCTGGCGGTTCTGGTCCTCGCGGCCCTGATCGCTTACCTAGCCGGATGGTCGACCGAAGATCACACCGGTAACACCGCGGTGGCCCTCACCGCGAAAATCCCGCAGAGTCTGCCCGCCCCACACATTCCGTCCGTGCAACTTGGCGAGGTGGGCCAGCTGTCCTCGGGCGCGCTGGCCATCGCGTTCATCGGCCTCCTTGAGGCGCTGTCGATCGCCAAGGCCATTGCCTACCAGAGCGGGCAGAAGCTCGACTACAACCGGCAGATCCTCGCGGAGGGCCTGGCCAACCTCACCGGCGGCTTCTTCCAGGCCGTGCCGGGGTCGGGCTCGGTGTCGCGCTCGCCGATCAATTTCCAGGCTGGTGCGGTTTCGCGGTTTTCCGGAGTCATCGCCTCAATAGCTGTCGCCGTGGCTGTGCTGTTATTCGCGCCGCTGCTGCATTACATGCCGCGGGCCGCGCTGGCCGGTCTTCTGCTGATCACCGCCGCGCGACTCATCGACTACAAGCGGCTGCGTTACGCGCTGAAAGCTTCCCGCTACGACGCGGGGCTGGTCATCATCACGGCGCTCACCGGGGTGCTGATCGACTTGGACACAGCGGTGCTGCTCGGTGTCGCCCTGTCAATCCTGCTGTTCGTGCCGCGCGCGGCCAAGCTCAAGGCCAAGGAGTTGGTGGTGGCTCCCGAACGGGTGGTCCGGGAGAGGGTGCCCGGTGATCCGGTGGATCCGTCGATGATCATCTACGACTTCGAGGGCGAGCTTTTCTTCGGTGCCGCACCCGAACTCGAACGGTATCTGGCGGCTCTGAGCGAACGGATCAGGAAAGACGACATCAAGTTCCTCGTGCTGCGGCTCAAGCGTGTGCGCCACCCGGATGCCGTTGTCATTGAACGGATCGAGAAGTTCGTGCGGGAGGAAACCAGCCGCGGTGCGACCGTCCTCCTCGCGGGTGTGCAACCCGACCTGTGGACCCTGCTGAAGAACGTGGGCTTCGACGGATGGTTCCCAACCGCCCACGTCTTCCCCGAAGAGGACGAGGAATTCTCGGCAACGCTGAAGGCTGTCCGCTACGCCCACGCCCAACGCGGTTTCGACGAATCCGGCGCGCCGGTTCCCGTGGCTGCCGTCGCCGCCAACGGAGATTCCAAGCACTACTACTACCTGGTGTGAACCACCTGGTGTGAACCACCTGGTGTGAACCACCTGGTGTGAACCCGGACTCTTCGTCGGTTGCCGCCCGGTCGCGACGCCTCTGCTGGAGGAGACGTAACCTCGCGCAATGGCATTGGAAGAGGCACTGTCCCCTCGAGCAAACGACCGCCGATACGTGATCATCGGTGCAGGTGCTATCGGCGGCGCCGTAGGCGCAGTGCTGGCGCGGGCCCGGATTCCCACGGTGTTGGTTGCCCGCGGTCGCCACGCCGAGATCCTGGCGGCCGAAGGCTTAACGCTGAGAACGCCCGACGGTACTTTCCACACTCCGGTCACCGCGGTGTCAGGCGCCGAGCATCTGCGGTTGACCCCTCACGACGTGCTGGTCTTCACAACCAAGACCCAGCAACTCGACGCGGCACTGCAGGAGTGGGTGGATCAGCCGGTTCATGACAGGCATGGTGTGGTCGGGACGGCAGGCGAGCTGCTGCCGGCGCTGACCGCGCTCAACGGCGTTGCCGCCGAAGAGAAAGCGCTCCGCTATTTCCGGCTGGTGTTTGGTGTCTGTGTCTGGTTGCCTGCCGTCCACCTCGAGCCCGGTGAGGTGATCGTGCGGTCGTGGCCGGTGGTCGGCCAGTTCCATATCGGACGGTGGCCAGCGCAATGCAGCACACCGGCCGACGACGAACTACTGCACGGATTGAACGAGACGTGGAACGCCGCGGGGATCCGGGTGCGTGTTGTCGACGACGTCGCTGCGTGGAAGTACAACAAGCTGCTGAGCAACCTCGGCAATGCCGTGGGTGCCCTGTCCGCCGACGGGGCCGACGTCAGCCAGGTGGTGGCGACGCTGCGCGGTGAAGGCGAGCACGTATTACGGCACGCGGGAATCGAATTCGTCTCGTTTGAGATATCCACCGCGGCGCGAGCGGACGGACCGACACCACGGCCGGTACCGGGATCGAACACCGGAGCAAGCAACTCCACCTGGCAGTCGTTGAGCCGCAATACCGGCAATGTGGAGACCGACTTCTTCAACGGCGAGATTGTCCGGATCGCTCACCGACACGGCATCACGGCGCCCGTCAATGCCGCGGTGGCGCGTGCAGCGCGTGCAGCAGTTCGCAACGGGCTTGGTCCGAGCCGTTACTCGGCGGCGCGACTGGCAGAACTGCTCGGGATCACATGACTGACGGGGCCAAGCGGCCCGACGAAGCCCACCCCCAGTTGGAGCGTCAACTCGGTATCACTGACGCGGTTGTGATGGGCCTGGGTTCGATGATCGGCGCCGGTATATTCGCCGTACTGGCGCCGGCTGCTGCGGCTGCTGGGTCCAGTGTGCTGATCGCCCTGGCAGCCGCGGCGGTGGTGGCGTACTTGAACGCGACATCGTCGGCGCGCTGTGCCGCTCGCTACCCCGAGTCTGGCGGCGCCTATGTGTACGGGCGCAAGCGACTCGGCGAGTTCTGGGGGTATCTCGCCGGTTGGGGCTTTGTCGTCGGCAAGACGGCCTCGTGTGCAGCGACGGCACTGATCGTGGGCTTCTATGCCTGGCCGGCTCAGGCCCACGCGATCGCAGTCGTGGCGGTGCTTGGGCTGACCGCGGTCAACTACACCGGCATTCAGAAGTCAGCGCTGGTGACCCGGATCATCGTTGCCGTGGTGCTGGCAGCGCTGGCTGCAGTCGCGGTCGTCGCGTTTACCGCCCCAAGCACCGACTTCGGCCGTCTCGATATCGGCGCCGACGCTAGCGCCTACGGGGTGTTGCAGGCGGCGGGGTTGTTATTTTTCGCGTTCGCCGGCTATGCGCGGATCGCGACCCTGGGTGAGGAGGTGCGCGACCCGGCCCGCACCATTCCCCGCGCCATCCCGTTGGCGTTGGGCATCGCACTGATCGTGTACGCGGTCGTCGCGGTTGCGGCGCTGGCCGTGCTGGGCAGCCAGGGTCTGGCACATTCCGCAGCACCGCTCGCCGACGTGGTGCGGGCCGCCGGAGCAGCCGGATTTGCACCCGTCGTGCGAATCGTCGCCGTAATAGCAGCGCTCGGGTCACTGCTCTCGTTGATCCTGGGCGTCTCTCGCACGACGTTCGCGATGGCGCGTGATCACTATCTACCACAGCAGCTTTCAGCTGTGCATCCCAAATTTAAGACGCCCTACTGCGCGGAGGTCGCGGTCGGCGTCGTGGTGGCCGTACTGGCCGGAACCGCCGAAGTCCGTAGTGCCATTGGGCTCTCGTCGTTTTCGGTCTTGGTGTACTACGCGATCGCCAACGCCTCGGCGTGGACGCTCGGCGGCAGGATCGTCCCGACGGTCGGATTCATCGGCTGTCTCGTCTTTGCCTTCGCGTTGCCACTCAACTCGGTGCTCCTGGGCACCGCCGTCCTTCTCGTCGGCACGGCCGCATACGCGGTACGCCACGGCCGATCAGCCTGAACGATGCCGCGCCTCTACGGCGGTGAGGTCGGCGACGCCCGCGGCGCCTCGGCCGTCCGGTTCGGTGCCGAACCAGGCCGCGAGAATCTCCTTGGCGAGATCGTCGGCGAGCGTGCGGTTGGAAAGGCACAACACGTTGGCGTGGTTCCACACTCGGGCGCCCTCTGCCTGGCCGGGATCGGAGCACAGCGCGGCGCGGATACCGGGGACCTTGTTCGCCGCAATGCTGATACCCGTTCCGGTCCAGCAGAAGAACACCCCTTGATCGCAGTCCCCGCGTGCCACTGCTTCGGCGGCAGACTCAGCGGCCAGCGCCCATGGCGTCTCCGAACCCGCTACGACGGACCCGAAGGGCACGACCTGATGACCTTGTTCCTCGAGCCAGACGCGCACGGTGTTATGCACGGGGTAGGGCTCGTCGGAGCAAAGGGCAACCCGCACCCGACCAGTGTAGATTTCCGCCGCACTACCGGGATGTCGCCGGCACGTTCAGCTCGCTGCTAGAAGAAGAACCCTGCGTACGGTGCGTCGCGCACCGCGAACAGACGTTCGGCCACATCGAGCACCGCCGGATCATCGGCCCGGGCCAGCCCGGCGGCGGACAGACTGTGCCACGTCGCGCCACCGAGCAGAACGGCGGCGAGTCCCTCAACACCGACGTCAAGTTGGGGGCGCTGGTCCGTCCGTTGGGCACCGTGGCCCGCGATGGTCAAGCTGACTGAATTGTCCGGCAACAGCGGGTCATTGACGGCGATGGTGACGGCTCCGTCTCCTTCGTATCGCCTTGCTGCCAAGGCCTTCTCGACATCGACGACACGGAGCCATGTTTCGTCGTGTACGGCGGTTACCCGCATGGCCCGGCGATCGAGAAGCAGCCAAGGCAGCGGATTGTCGACTGGCAGCATCCAAAACATCACGCGGTCAATGAGATCGAGCCTAAGCAGGAAACGAAGCAGCCCAAGATAGGCCTCGGTGTTGGGTGCGAAGAAGTCTTCGACAGCGATGGTGCGCTGGTCGCTGACGAACCAAGTCTCGGTGTCGATGGGACGGTAGCGGGCGAAGCCGGTTTCGGAACCGGGCTCACCGTGCACCGCCACATACCAAGGCCCCGAAGATGATTCGGTACGCAGCCGCAGGCCCTGCCACCACACGTCGGGGCGGTCGATGGTTCCCGGGCGGGATGGACGATTCTCGGCATAGATCCGGGGCAGCACATCCCAGACTTGCGCGGGGTCCAAAAGTCGCACCGGACCGCCGGCCCCGACGCCTGGACGTAGTGCCGCCCGTGCCGTCTGGACTTCGACGCTTTGTGATGAACTCGCCACACCGTAGCCGTACCGCTCGTAGATGGTCGCCTCCGACGCCCGCAACGTCGCGACCACTTCCCCACGCGCGGCGATGTCGTTCAACTGGTGACGTATGAGATCGGTGGCGATGCCCTCTCGGGTGAACGACGGCAGCACCCCGATGTGTGTCACAGCCGCGTGGCCCACGATCGTCCCGCCGGGAAGGGTGAGTCCGCTCGTCACGGCATCAGCGGTGCCAACGAGTTGGTCTTCGACGAATGCTCCGACGGTACGGCCGGGTTCGAGCAGCGTGGTGATCTGGCCGGGCGCCAGATTCGATAAGGGCGGAAACCCGACCATGGCGGCGCGAAATACGTTAGCCGCGGCGATGAGGTCGCCTTCGCTGTCGAGCACGCGGATCTCGGTGGTCATGCCGACATCATGTCTCGCGCCATACGCGGCAACTGAGGCGCCTCGGTCGCCCTTGCCGATGCGTCGCGCGGCACGCCGGCGAAAGCTACTCCGAGCCGTCCGGTGCGGGGCGAGTTAAATCCGCCCAGAATGCAACTTGTCCTCTGCCCGTCCAGACCCTAGCGTCGTGGCAGATGTCTCCTCGATTCTTCTGGTTTCTGCCCACCACCGGTGACAGCCGCTCGATCGTCGGCGGGTCGCATGCATCGTCGAACCGCGACATCCCGAACGGATATCGTCCGCCCAGCCGGCGTTATCTGGCCGAAGTGGCACGCGCCGCCGACCGGCTCGGCTACGAGGGCGTGCTGACCCCGACAGGGACCTGGTGCGAAGACGCGTGGCTGACCTCGGCCGCGCTGTTGGCCGAGACCGAGAAGCTGAAGTTCCTGGTCGCATTCCGTCCCGGACTGATCCCACCCACCCTGGCCGCGCAGCAGACGGCGACGCTGCAACGCTTCTCTGAAGGCAGGGTGCTGCTCAACGTCGTCAGCGGCAGCGACGATGCCGAGCAACGCCGTTTCGGTGACTTTCTCGGCCACGATGAGCGCTATGCGCGGACGGCCGAGTTCCTGCAGATCGTCACGTCGGTGTGGACGCAGGATTCGGTGGATTTCACCGGTAAGTACTACACGGTTGCTGATGCCCGGGTGTCGTCGCCGCCAGATCCATTGCCGGAGATCTACTTCGGCGGTTCTTCGGCGGCGGCATTGCCGATCGCGGCCGAGTTCGCCGACGTCTACCTCACCTGGGGTGAGCCGCCGCAGGTGGCGGCCGCGAAGATCGACAAGGTGCGGGAGCAGGCTGCTGCTCGTGGCCGGACAGTCCGGTTCGGCATCCGGCTACACACCATCAGCCGTGACACCTCAGATGCGGCCTGGGCCGTCGCCAACGAGATGCTGGCCGGGCTCACTGACGAACAGATCGCCAAAGCCACTGCGCTACACGCCAAGTCGGAATCCGAGGGGCAACGAAGGATGACCGCGCTGCACGGCGGGCGGCTCGACAAGCTCGAGATCTACCCAAACCTGTGGGCCGGAGTAGGTCTGGTCCGTGGCGGTGCCGGCACCGCGCTGGTGGGCAGCCACAAGGAAGTCGCGAATCTGATCGGCGAGTACCACTCGTTGGGCTTCGACGAGTTCATCTTGTCGGGCTACCCGCACTTGGAGGAGGCGTACTGGTTCGCCGAGGGCGTGCTGCCGCTGCTTAGCAAGACGGTCTCAACGCGCCAGGTATCGGGTTTGCAATCCGGCTGATTTCAACGTCGCCCTGCGTACCGGCTGGTACCAACCGGCCGCGGTGATTCGGCGCCTCGGCGCGAACTGATTTGCCTAGCTAGACTTTGAATCGCACGTCGTGAGCGTCGAGGTGGGAGGCGAGAATGCAGCCGGCAAAGTCTGCATACCGCGGTCAGCCTCTGCTCCCGGTCGGCGGTGGGTGTTGTCGGCCGCCGACACCCAACGCGTGTGCGGCGGCTGCCCTGGAATCGATCGGCGATTCGGCTCGTTAGAAATAACTGGCCACGCCCGTGGCTGCCGCGTCGGTCCCATGGTCATATCCGTTAGGAAGGCAAGCCGTTTATGCCTGATTCGTCGACTCCTATCCACCTCGCCGTGGCGTTGGACGGTGCCGGCTGGCACCCGGCCGCATGGCGTGAAGCCGATGCTCGGCCGGCCGAGTTGTTCGACGCGGGCTACTGGGCTGATCTGGTTGCCGAAGCCGAACGAGGCTTGCTGGACTTCGTGACGGTGGAAGACTCGCTGGGCCTGCAGTCCGACGATCACTTTGACCCCGACTATCGGACCGATCGGGTTCGTGGCCGGTTGGACGCGGTGCTCATCGCCGCCCGAATCGCCCCTCGTACTAGGGGGATTGGGCTCGTGCCGACAGCGACCGTCACCCAGACCGAGCCGTTTCATGTGTCGAAGTCGATCGCCACGCTCGACTATGTCAGCACCGGCCGAGCCGGCGTTCGAGTTCAGATCTCAGCACGTCACGACGTGGCGGCTCACTTCGGGCGCCGTGCGCTGCCTCGCCTGTCGGCCGGTGCGATCAACGATCCGGCTGTGCAGCAGCAGGTTAACGAGTATTTCACTGAGGCCGCCGATTACGTTGAGGTGCTCCGCCGGCTGTGGGACAGCTGGGAGGAGGACGCTGAGATCCGCGACGTCGCAACTGGACGGTTCATCGACCGGGACAAGCTGCACTACATCGACTTCGATGGACGCTGGTTTTCCGTCAAAGGGCCCTCGATTACGCCACGCCCACCTCAGGGCCAGCCGATTGTCGCTGCCCTGGGCCACGGTGGCGTCTCCTACCAGTTCATCGCTTCCAGCACCGACGTGGGATTCGTTACTCCGCACGACGCCACGCAGGCAGCAGACATTGCTGTCGAGATTGGTGCGCTACAACGGGCCGTCGGTCGAGGCGAGGACTCGGTACGCATCTTCGGCGACCTAGTGGTGTTTCTCGATGGCGAACCTAAGGCAGCACATGCGCGGCGGCGCCGACTCGATGATCTCGCCGGCACCGAATACCGAAGCGACGCTGAGATTTTCGTCGGCACTCCGGCAGAGCTGGCCGACGTACTGCAGGAGTGGCATGCCGCCGGGTTATCCGGTTTTCGGCTGCGGCCCGCCACGCTGCCACATGACCTCATCCAGATCACTGAGGGCCTAGCGCCCGAGTTGCGCCGCCGGGGGTTGTTCCGCACCGGCTATGAGGCCGCCACACTCCGCGGCTTACTCGGATTGCCGCGTCCGGCCAACCGCTACGCGATCGCCTGACCTACCGACAACGAGGATTACTTCCAATGAGCAAGCCGATAAAGCAGATTCACTTGGCGGCGCATTTTCCCGGCGTCAACAACACCACGGTGTGGAGCGATCCAGCGGGCGGCAGCCACATCGACTTCAGTTCGTTTGCGCAATTCGCTCAGACGGCGGAGCGTGGCAAGTTCGACTTTCTGTTCCTCGCCGAAGGGCTGCGGCTTCGCGAACAGAACGGCCAAATCTACGATCTCGATGTGGTCGGGCGTCCCGACACCTTCACCGTCCTTGCCGCACTCGCGGCTGTCACCGACCGGCTAGGCCTTACCGGCACGATCAACTCGACCTTCAACGAGCCCTACGAGGTAGCTCGACAGTTCGCTTCGTTAGACCATCTCTCCGGCGGCCGGGCGGCCTGGAATGTTGTGACCTCCTGGGATGCGTTCACTGGCGAAAACTTTCGCCGTGGCGGGTTCTTAGCCGAAGACCAGCGCTACGATCGGGCAAGGACATTCCTGCAGACGACACAGGAACTCTTCGACTCCTGGCGCGGCGATGAGATCGTGGCGGACAAGGAATCCGGCATCTTCCTGTCGAATCCGCACGCCGGCGAATTTGCGCACAAAGATGCGCATTTCGACATCCACGGTCGGTTCAACGTGCCAAGAAGTCCGCAGGGCCGGCCGGTGATTTTCCAAGCAGGCGACTCTGATCAGGGACGCGACTTCGCTGCCCACGGCGCCGATGCGATCTTCTCCCGGCACAGCACCCTGGGTGCCGGGCAAGAGTTTTACGAAGACGTCAAGGGCCGTCTCGCCCGCTCTGGGCGCCGCCGTGACGAGTTGCTCATCCTGCCGGCAGCGACATTCGTGATCGGCGACACCAACGCCGAGGCTGACGAGATTGCGCGCGAGGTTCGGCTGGCGCAGGTGTCGCCGCAGACCGCGATCAAGTTTCTCGAGCAACTCTGGAATCGTGACCTCTCCGACCACGATCCGGACGGCCCGTTGCCCAGCGTGGACCCCGTCGTTGGGGAGAACACCATCTCGCGGGGCCGGGCCAGCGTCCGCATGTTCCGGGACTCGATCGCGATTGCCAACGAGTGGCGGGCCAAGGCCGAGGCGGAGAATCTGACCACCCGCGAACTGATTGTCGAAGTCATGGGACGCCAATCCTTCGTCGGCTCAGCGCAAACCGTCGCGGCGACGATCAACGACTTCGTGCAGGCCGATGCCAGCGACGGCTTTATTCTCGTCCCGCACATCACGCCCGGCGGGCTCGATCCATTCGTCGACCACGTCGTGCCGCTGTTACAGGAGCGGGGCGTATTCCGCGCCGACTACACGGGCACCACACTGCGCGACCACCTGGGCCTGGCCCCGCTGCTGGCACCGCGTCGAAGCGCCAGTCCGGATGCCGCCACCGGGGTGGCTTCGTAGGGCTTATGGCGACACCGTTAGGGGTGCTCGACCTCGTCCCGATCTCGTCGGGCTCGACCGCGAGGCAAGCCTTACACAACAGCGTCGATTTAGCCCGGCACGCCGAAAGTCTTGGCTACACGCGCTATTGGTTCGCCGAACACCATCTCAATCCAGGCGTCGGTGGGACGTCACCCGCCGTGCTGCTGGCGCTAACCGCCGCTGAAACCTCGACAATCCGGCTCGGTTCAGGTGCGGTGCAGATGGGGCACCGTACCGCACTGTCCACGGTGGAGGAGTTCGGCCTGCTGGATGCGCTGCAGCCCGGCCGATTCGACCTTGGCCTAGGGCGTTCCGGAGGTAAGCCGCGCGAGCCGGCACCTACGGCAACGGCTCCGACACCGCGGGCGTTGGTCAATGGACGCACACCGAACGGATTGCTGATCCCGGCGAAGTTCGATCCCACGCCGCTGTTGAAATCGCCACGCTTCGGGGTGCACAAGTCGTTGCTGCAGCTGCCGGGCGCGGAATCGCAGAACTACACCAAACAAGTTGACGACGTTCTCGCGCTGATCGCAGACACCTATCGGTCACCCGACGGGGTGGAGGCCCATGTCGTGCCCGGGAGAGGCGCTGACCTACAAGTCTGGATTCTGGGCAGCAGCGGCGGGGAGAGCGCAGCCGTGGCCGGGAACAGGGGCCTGCGGTTCGCCGCCAACTACCACGTGGCCCCGGCCACCGTCCTCGAGGCGACCGACGGCTATCGGGCCGCGTTCAGACCTTCGGCTGAGCTTGACCGACCCTATGTCGCGGTCTCGGCGGACGTCGTTGTCGCCGACGATGAGGCCACCGCTCGCGATCTGGCAACAGGTTACGGGCTTTGGGTGCGCAGCATCCGCACCGGTGAAGGCGCGATCCCGTTCCCCACCCCGGACCAAGCGCGCGGGCACACTTGGAGCGATGCCGACCGTGAACTTGTCGCGGATCGGGTCGAAACCCAGTTCGTCGGATCCGCGGTGCAGGTAGCCGACCAGCTTGAGCGGTTATGCGATGCCACCCAGGCCGATGAGCTGATCATCACAACGGTCACGCACGATCATCGTGACCGGGTGCATTCTTACCGGCTGCTCGCCGAAGAGTGGGCGCGCCGATGAGCCAGGCTCGCTGTCACGTCCCGGTGAAAACCAGCGGATCGTGCAGCACCCGCGTGCCGTCGTGCAGCGCGTCGATCGCCGACCAACTAGCCACGGCTGGTTTGTGTCCGACGCATCCGCTTATGGTCGCCCGGATGCTCGATTAGCACTAGCACGCCGGCACCGCGAGCTAGCTGTACTAGGCCGACCAGTAGGGCCGCTGCTGTATCGCTTGCTCGAGAAATCCTAGCGCCGCTTGCTCGTCTTCTGGGATGCCGTCGCCATGCGCGAGTGGGCACCATAGCGGCTCGCCTTGGAGGATCCACACTGCTTTTACCGGCTCGTGGACAGGGGCACCTGCCGGCGGTGCAATCAGGTCTGCGGCGAATCCCTGGGCGCCGGGCCAGGTGAACGCATCGCTGTAAATGAGCTCGCCGTCCTGGTTTTCGGCGATGACGTGGTAATGAGGTAAAGCGGCCAAGTCGTCCCGATGCCGGCTTGCACCTCCCGTCATGCGATGAGCGTATTACGTCAACGGGTCTCTAGTGCTCTCGTAGCGCGGTGAGGGCGCGGTGTTCGGCGGCGTGGGTGGCTTCGGAGAGCGCGGCGTCTTCGGAGGGGGGGTCGGCGAACAGGAAGCTGCCGGAGCCAGGCGAGCCGCCTGAGCCGAGCTTGTTCATCTTGGTGGGCACCGGGGCGCCCTGGTATTCCAGCGGCAGTGGGTGGCCGTGGTCGTCGACGGGCCCCAGCGGCTGGTGCAGTTCGATGTAGGCGCCGTGCGGCAGTCGTTTGATGATGCCGGTTTCGACGCCGTGCTCGAGCACGGCGCGGTCGCTGCGTTGCAGGCCAACACACCACCGGTAGGTGATGAAGTAGATGACCGGCGGCAGCACGACCATGCCGATGCGCCCGATCCAGGTTGTCGCGTTGAGCGAGATGTGGAACTTCAACGCGATGACGTCGTTCATCGCGCTCAGGGTCAGCACCATGTAGAAGGCGATGGCCATCGCCCCGATCGAGGCCCGTACCGGTACGTCACGCGGGCGCTGTAGCAGGTTGTGGTGGGCGTGGTCGCCGCTGGATCGCTTCTCCAAGAACGGATAGATGATCAGCAGGGTGAAGATCAGGCCCATGATCAGCGCGACACCGACCGCGGCGGGCACCGTGTGGTGGCCGATATAGAGCTCCCAGGCCGGCCACAGTCGCTGCAAGCCGTCCGGCCACATCATGTAGAAGTCCGGCTGCGAGCCCGCCGAAACCTGGGATGGCTTGTAGGGGCCGAGGTTCCAGATGGGGTTGATCTGCAGCAGGCCGCCCATCAGGCCCAGAACGCCGGTGGTCAGTGCGAAGAACGCGCCGGATTTGACGGCGAACACCGGCATCACGCGGACGCCGACGACGTTGTGTTCGGTGCGGCCGGGGCCGGGGAACTGAGTGTGCTTCTGGAACCACACCATTGCCAGATGCGCGCCGATCAGGGCCAAAATGATCCCCGGCAGCAACAGGATGTGTAATGCGTAGAGCCGGGGAATCAGGGTCGTGCCGGGGAAGTCGCCGCCGAACAGGGCCCAGTGCAACCAGGTGCCAATCACTGGGAATCCCAACATGATTGACGAGAGTGCGGCCCGCAGCCCGATACCGGACAGCAGGTCGTCGGGCAGCGAGTAGCCGAAGTAGCCCTCGAACATGGCCAGGATCAGCAGCAGCGAACCGATGACCCAGTTGGCTTCTCGCGGTCGGCGGAACGCGCCGGTGAAGAAGACGCGGGCCAGGTGCACCATGATCGCGGCGGCGAACATCAGCGCGGCCCAGTGGTGGACCTGACGAACGAACAGACCGCCGCGCACCTCGAAGGAGATGTTGAGCGCCGACTCGTAGGCCTTCGACATCTCGATGCCGCGCAGCGGCTGATACACCCCGTGGTAGGTGACCTCGGTCATGGATGGATCGAAGAACAGCGTCAGATATATGCCGGTGATCAGCAGCACGATGAAGCTGTACAGCGCGATCTCGCCGAGCAGGAACGACCAGTGCGTCGGGAAGACCTTGGTGAGCTGACGGCGCACCGTAGCCGACGGGTGATAACGCGCATCAATATCTTGGGCTTGGCGGGCCGCGGTGTCAGCTAGTCGGAGGCCCATGACAACCATCTCCTCACGGCCAAAACCGCTGCTAGACGGCCAGGCGAGGATCTACTATCCAACGTAGTACCACATAGCGTAGTACTGAATCGCCCATGGGTAAAGGGTCGGTTTGGGCGCTATTTGCCGGTGCGCTCGCGATGCTTGCACCCCGGCCAGCAGCAAGGTCGGCGCTGGCCTTCTTCGAGCTCTTCCTGGGTTCGGCGGATGCGCCGCTGTCGGGTCGTTTCTTGCTTGGCGTCATCAACCCAGCAGATGAACTCGTTGCGCGCCAAGGGGGTGATGTCCTTCCAGGCAGCGAGTGCCGTGGAGTTGGCGATCAGCGCCTCGCGCAGGTCTGCGGGCAGCTTGTGCACCACCCCGCCGGGTACTCGCGTGCTGCTCATGGGCGCCAGGCTAATCCCTGACCTCAGCGCTTCCCGGTTTGACGGGCTCGCCGATAGCGTGGAAATCGTCATTGGCCACGAGCAGGCGGCGGGCCGCTGCCGGGCCGACAGTCGGTCGCGCACCGCCAGGAGAAACGCATGCGAGCTACGCGAATTTTTGCCAACCTTCGGGTCGCGGACATCGAGGCAGCGAAGAGCTTTTACACCGATTACCTCGGGCTGAGTAATGAAGAGTTCAACATGGGATGGGTTGCCCGCTACGCCTCAGCCGACGCCAAGGTGAAGGTGCAGCTCGTAACGAGAGATGCAACCGCCCACGAAGACTCGGTCATCTCCGTTTGCGCCGATGACATCGACAGTGCCTATGCAGAAGCCCGGGAACTGGGCTACGAGATCGTGCATCCGTTGACTACGGAGCGATGGGGGCTGCGTCGATTCTTCGTGCGAGCACCCGACGGCAATCTGATCAACATCACGAACCACCGGGACTGACACGTACTTTGTGCGGCACCTCGCACCGACCATCATCAAAAAACTATTTCGGATGTTTTGGACGTCTGTGGAAGTGGGTACTTAGCGCGCATGTTAGCGAAATTGAATCCCCTCAAAACGCTGGTTGTTGGTGGAGCTGTGGCTGCAGCGATTGCTGTGATGCCTGTGGCGGCAGCTGAGGCTTACGCCGGCCCCGCGAGTGCTGGACCGACTCACTCTGTCTTCAAGCAAGATCCGGGCGGCAGTGGCTGCGACCTAAACGGCAACTGTGGCTCCGGCGGCCAAAACGGTGGCCCCGGTGGCGGTCCCGGCGGACAGGGCTGCGTCCCGGGTGTCGGTTGCGGCTCCGGCGGCCAGTTCGCGGGTCCGGGCGGCGTGCCGGGCGGTACCGGATGTCTTCCGGGCGTCGGCTGCGGCATCGGCCACGGCTAAACCGCCCAGTTAAGAACTGACCCGTGCGGCCTGGTAAATCCAGGCCGCATGAGTCGTTCGTCGTCGGTGAGTTCGCCCGCTCAGCTGTGGATTCGCCGGTCATTTGCCTTTTAGGCTGCCGATGCCGAGCGAAAAGTCTTTACGGTTGGACTGCGAGGCATTCTCTTGTTCCTCGACATAGGCTTTGGGGTCGCGGTCGACGATCGACAATCCTCTGGTCGTTGCATGCTGGGCCATGAACTGGCTGTATTGGCGCCCGAGTGCTTCGCGGAGACCGATTGGGGCGTGGCGGCGGAAGTCCGCCAGTCCTTCCCGTTCTTCTTCGCCCATATGGTCGTCGTTGGCCAGCCGGGTTCGACCGACCGCCGCCCACCACTCGTCGCTGGCTATCCCGGCGGCGTTCGCGTCGCGCACCCCGTCGCGAATGTCGTTGTGGTCGCCGATCGCATCGAGCGTTTCGCCTTCGGGGTCGTCGGTGCCTCGCTTCAGTAGTTGCGGGTAGAAGATCTGCTCTTCGATGTAGGCGTGTACGTCGAGCTTGTCGGCGAGCGGACGCCATACCCGTTCGAGTGCGCGCTGGTTGACCGGCGTCTGCGCCTGCAGATAGTCGAGCTTGGCGAATTGTTCGCGAAACCAGTCATGGTCGGCGAGGATCAACATGGTGATGTCAGCCATTCCGACTCGCCACCTCCCCTGACCGCTACGGGTTGCGGCCATCGTGTCCCACGCTGGCAGAACCAGTCAAACAGCAATCCTGCGAACGCATCGAAACTCAGTTTTTCGACACGTTTTAGGCTCGGGAAATGACCCTCCCTTATGACGAGCCGCTGCGTGAGCAGATTCGGGACCATCTGCGGGGTCATGACCGTCGCATCGTGGCCGACGCGACGAAGCGGCACGCGGCCGTCGCAGTGGTGCTGGTCGACTCCGAGGTCGGGGAGGACCGGATAGACCCGGCGCCGGTGGACGACTGGATCGCTGGGCGTCCGATGCCGGAGGCCGGCCTCGACGGCCGCATGGTCGACGTGTCTGGCGGTGCCGCGTTCCTCTTGTGCCGCAGGGCCTCTCGTCTCACGTCGCACGCCGCGCAGTGGGCGCTTCCAGGCGGTCGCCTCGACCCGGGGGAGACCGCGGTAGATGCCGCGCTGCGGGAGTTGGACGAGGAGGTCGGCATCAAACTGGTCGACCCGACCGTCTTGGGCCTGCTCGACGACTATCCGACTCGGTCCGGATACGTCATCACCCCGGTTGTGATCTGGGGAGGCGGACGGCTCGACCCTCGGCCGGCGCCCGACGAGGTCGTGGCGGTCTATCGAGTGGGGCTGCACCAATTGCAGCGCGCGGACTCGCCGCGATTCATCACCATTCCGGAGAGCCCACGGCCGGTGGTGCAAATACCGTTGGGAAACGACCTCATCCACGCACCGACCGGTGCTGTCCTGCTGCAACTGCGTTGGCTCTGCCTGGAAGGGCGCCACGATCCGGTCGACGAGCTGGAGCAACCGGTCTTCGCCTGGAAGTAGGGGGGCTGGAAGTAGGATGGCTTGTGGCACTTAGCTTTTGACCTTCAGCCGTTCCAACTGGGAGATGAGCGGCCGACTCGGGAAGCGTTCACGCAGAACCGGCGCGACGTCGGACTGAAACAGCTCGAGGCTACGACGCTGTTGGCTCACCGTCACACCGTCGGCATCGGCACTCAGGTGCATCACTTCGTGCCCTAATTGCTCGTGGTAGCGACCCACCTTGTCGATCACCTGCTCGGGACTACCAACCAGCGCTGAGCTTCGCTCGACGAAGTCCTCGATCGACTCGAACATCACCGGAAACCCGACGCGGCGCTGCGCGGCCAGGCGCGCCTCGAACATCGGACGGTAGGTCGCCACCGCTTCCTGCGTGGTCGGAGTCACGTAGAACCCGGCGGTTCCGGCACCGACCCGGGCATCCTCGGGCCGGTGGCCGTAGAACTCCCACCGCTCCCGGTAGTGACGAACCAACGCGGCGTAGGGCTCGATGGTATTGCTGACGTTGGCGGAGAAGATCGGGTCACCGTGACGAGCGGCGAGGTCGACGGAATCCGTACTCGTTGCGCTGCCGTGCCAGATTCGAATTCGGCTCTGCAACGGGCGGGGAAGTGCCTTGGCGTTGACCAGTGGCGGCCGGAACCGGCCAGACCACGTCACGTGTTCGTTCTCCCAGAGCAGTCGGAACAGCTCGTAACCTTCGCGATTGCGGTCCCATTGATCGGCGGTCGTCACGTGGAACAACTCGGCCTGCGCCGCGCCGTTACCCTTGCCGATGATCAGTTCGAGCCGCCCATCGGACAGGTTGTCGAGCGTCGAATAGTCCTCGAATGCGCGGACCGGATCGAGCAGACTCAACGTGGTCACCCCGGTGAACAGTCCGATCTTCGATGTGCGAGCCGCAATGTTGCTCAGCACTACCGGTGGGGATGAGGAGATGAACGGATCCTCGTGACGCTCGCCAACCGCAAAGCCGTCGAACCCCAATTCTTCGGCGAGCACGGCCTTGTCGAGGACATCACGCAGCCGATCGGCAGGACTCTTCTTCTCACCCGAAACCGGATCCGGTACATGGGTGATGAGGGTGATCAGCAGAAACTTCACGCCTGATCTCCTCCGTCAGTCCACGCGGGCATCACCTCTACACGAACCGGGTTACTCCCGACCTCATTCCCGACGGTCCTGCCCCGCCGAGTTTGGCTACGAAGCCACCTATCTCGTGGACCGCACGGGCCCTGAGATACACTCATGACTCCGCTCTCTACAGAGATAGAGTCGCAACGAGGCGAAGGATGCAGCTATGACGGTGCAGGACGTCCTGGACGAGATCCGTAAGCAACCCGGCACCGGTGATGTGATTCCGATCATCGACCCCGCCACCGAAGAGCAGATCACCGAATTCACCGATTGCGGCCCCGAGGCCATCAACGATGCGGTTGCGCGCGCCAAGGCCACCGCCGAGTCCGGGGTGTGGTCCGGTCTACCCGACTACGACAGGGCCAAGGTGCTGTGGCGGGTCGCCGATCTCATCGACGAGAACGCCGATATCCTCGCCGAGCTCGAATCGCTCAACGCCGGTATCCCGCCTGCTCAAGCCCAGATCATCACGAAGGTCGGGTCGGAGTGGTTCCGCTACTACGCCGGCTGGTGCACCAAGATCGACGGGATCGCGCGCGACGTGAACACCGGGGGCCTCACCGGCGTCGACTCGCACATGCACACCTACACACTGCGGGAGCCCTACGGCGTGGTGGGGCTGATCTTCCCGTGGAACGGCCCGGTTTTCAATTTCTGCGCCAAGCTTGCTCCCTCGCTCGCCGCGGGCTGCAGCAGCGTCGTCAAGCCTGCCGAGGAGACCCCACTGTCGGCGCTGGTCCTGGACAGGATCCTGGCCGAGGCCGGGGTGCCAGAGGGCGTCGTCAACCTGGTAAACGGCTACGGCCACACCGCCGGTGCGGCGATCACCGCACACCCCGACGTCGAGAAGGTCGCCTTCACCGGTTCGACGGAGGTCGGCCGGGAAATCGTGCGGGCTTCGGCGAAGAGCAACCTCAACAAGGTCACGCTGGAACTCGGCGGCAAGTCACCGGTGTTGATCTACGACGACGCCGACTTGGACCTGGCCATCCCCACGGCCTCGTTCGGCACCTTCATCCATTCCGGCCAGGCATGTGTCTGCGGCTCACGCATCTTCGCCCAACGCGGTGTCTACGAGCGGGTCGTGGAGGGCATCGTCAACATGGCGAATGTCATGCAACTCGGTGGACCCAAGGAGGAGGGTGCCATGGTCGGTCCGCTGATCAGCCAAAAGCAGCTCACCCGCGTCCTTGGTTACCTCGAACAGGGTAAGTCCGACGGCGTCGAGGTGGTCACCGGCGGCCATCGCCTCGACCGCAAGGGGTACTTCGTGCACCCAACCGTGGTTACTAAAGTCGACCCGGATTCGAGCAGGTTGTTCCAGGAGGAGATCTTCGGGCCGGTCGTCACGATCTTGCCGTTCGACGACGACGACGAAGCGATCGCCCTGGCCAACAACAGCAGCTACGGGTTGGCCGCCACCGCCTGGACCAAGGACCTCGGCCGTGCACACCGAATTGCCAAGCGGCTCAAGGCCGGAACCGTGGGACTCAACTGCCAGATGCAGTTCGATCACTCCATGCCCTTCGGCGGCTACAAGCAATCCGGCTGGGGCTACGAGTCGGGCAAGGCCGGCATCGAGACCTACCTACAGACGAAAATTGTTTGGGCACAGATGTAGTCGTTCGTTGGTCAGCGAGTCCCAGTAGTGTGAAGACATGCTGCGTGGCGTGGTAGGCGCGATTCAACGATGGCAATATCGCGGTGGTCGTCCTGGATGGTCAGCCCGCGTGACTAACCGATTAGGCGCCTTCACTTTTGCCGCCGGCATCGGGCCCAATCGAGCTGCCACACTTGAAGTACGTGGCCACAAGTCGGGGCGGACGATTTCGTTCCCGGTGGTCGTCGCCGACTACCAGGGTGAGCGCTATCTGGTGGCCATGCTCGGCCAGAAGACGAACTGGGTGCGTAACCTGCGCGCCGATGGCCGTGCGGTGTTGCGGCGCGGTCGGCGCGAAGACGTGTCTTTGGTGGAGGACCTGTCTGACAAGCGCGCCGCGATCTTGCGTCGGTACCTTGAGCTGGCGGCGGGAGCACGTCCGTTTTTCCCGATCGACCGCCATGCGCCGCTTAAGGACTTCGAGCGGATCGTCGACCTCTACCCTGTCTTTCGGGTCGTCTGAGCGGCGCGCCGGCGGGCGCAGGTTCTTCACTGCGGAACCCGGGTCCGGGCTCGGGCGTGATGTTGCGTGCGGTGATCTCCTCGCGGCAGTGCGAGCACACCAGAACCGGGTCGGCAATGTGCTCGCATGGCTGGTGGCGCAACACGATTGGCGGACCCTTGGGCTGCGGAAGGTGTTGATCACCCCACTGCATGAGCACCACGATCGCAGCGAACAGGTCTCGTCCGGAGGCAGTCAGCCGGTACTCGTGACGGTCGGGATCCCGCGCATAGGGCACCTTGTCCAGCAGCCCGTTTTCGACGAGGGTGCGTAGGCGTGACGACAACGTGGGCCGGGGAATCTGCAAATTACGAGCCAACTGGCCAAAACGGCGCACCCCGAAGAACGCCTCGCGCAGGATCAGCAGTGTCCAACGCTCGCCGACGACCTCCAGAGCCCGGGCAACGGACTCGCCTTGGAAGCGGTGGGACAGGTCGGGGTAGTCCATGGTTCTAATAATGTACCGGTTCATAATCTGAACCGCATGCGGTAAGGTAATTGAACCACTCAGCTCGTCTGCGCAAAGTGAGGCAGTATGCAGGACACCGAAGTCGCCACCGTTCCCGTCGTGTTAAGGGCCCGCGAGATCGCCGATTTAGCACGTGGCATGTCAGATCAAATCGACTCTGACCGCAGACTTCCCGCCGAACTGGTTGGCGTGCTCCGAGATTCGGGTCTGCTGCGAGCGGGTGCGCCGGTGGAGGCCGGCGCTCTGGAGCTACCTGCCGGCACGGCTCTGCGCTGCGCCGAGGAGGTGGCGCGCGGCGACGCGTCGGCCGGCTGGTGTGTGTCGATCGCGATCACCAGCAGCCTGCTGGTTGCCTATCTGCCGCCGGTGAGCCGTGACGAGCTGTTTGGCGACGGACGCGGTGTGGCCGCCGGCGTGTGGGCGCCACAGGGCAAGGCCCGCCGCGTGCCCGGCGGCGTGGTGGTGTCGGGGCGGTGGGCATTCTGCAGCGGCATCACCCACGCCGACGTGCTGTTCGCCGGCTGCATGCTCGAGGATCGCCCGGCCGTGGTCGCGTTGCCCACCGAGCAGCTACAGATCCTGGACACCTGGCACACCCTCGGCCTGCGCGGCACCGGGAGTCACGACACCGTGGCCGACGAGGTGTTTGTCCCGGATGAGCGCGTGCTGTCGATATTCGACGGGCCGGTGATCGACCGGCCGCTGTACCGATTCCCGCCATTCGGATTTTTCGCGGCCTGCATCACCGCGGCCGCGATGGGTAACGCGCGTGCGGCGATCGACAATTTCGTCGACCTCGCCGGCACCAAAAAGGGTGTCGCAGCCAGTCGCACGCTTGCCGAGCGGTCCACCATCCAGGTGGCGGTCGCGTCGGCGGAGGCCGCGTTGGAAGCTGCGCGGGCGGGTTACTACCAGGCCATTGACGCGGCGTGGCAGGCGAGTCAGGACGAACCTCCGGTGCCGTTGGAGGCCCGTACTCGGTTACGGCTCGCCGCTACGCACGGGGTGCGCATCTCGGCCGACGTGGTGCGCACGATGTATGACCTGGCCGGCGGCAGCGCCATATACGACGGCTCACCATTGCAGCGGCGCTTCCGCGACGCGTTCACTGCCACCGCGCACTTTCAGGTCAACGAGGCATCACGCGAGCTGCCGGGCCGCATCCTGCTGGGCCAGGCCACCGAGGCGGCAATGCTGTGAGGGCGCCGATCGAAGCGGTGCTGCCGCTCTGGCTGGACCGGCCCGACCTGGAGGCACTCGACATCGCCGACGCGGTCAGCGCCACCGGGCTTAGCGGGCTGTGGATTGGCGAGATGGCGACGTTCGACGCTTTCGCGCTGGCCACCGCGATCGGTGCCCGCGCACCGGGGCTGGGGCTGCGAGTCGGACCGCTGCCGGTCAGCGTGCGCACCCCCGTCTCGATCGCGTTGGGGGCGAGTTCGGTCGCCTCGCTCACCGGCTGTCAGATCGACGTCGCGCTGGGTGCGTCCAGCCCATTCATCGTGGCGGGCTGGCACGACCGCGAGTGGTTGCACAGTGCAGCGCGCATGCGCGAAACCATCCAATGTCTGCGGCCGATCCTGCGTGGTGAGCGCGCAGACTTCGACGGACGCTATGTCCGCAGCCGTGGATTTCGGTTGCGTCACCCGTTGCCGGACACCAGCGTCGGAGTCGGCGCGTTCGGCCCGACGATGACGCAGCTGGCGGCTCAGCACGCCGACGAGGTGGTGCTCAACTTGGCATCGCCACAGCGGGTCTCGCAGGTGCGCCAACAGGTAGAACACCATGCCGTCGCGGCAGGTCGCACGCCGCCACACCTGACGGTATGGGTACCGGTCGCGGTGCAACCCGGTGAGGCCGCGTTGCGGCAGTTAGCTGGTCAGCTGGCGATCTACCTGGCCCCACCCGGCTACGGCGAGATGTTCTGCGAGCTCGGGTTCGCCGAATTCGTCGAGCGTGCCCGCAGCGGCGCGCGCCGGTCGGAGTTGGCGGCGGCGATTCCCCTCGAGCTGGCCGAGCAGCTGGCCGCAATCGGTACTCCAGAACAGGTCGCTGCCCGGCTGCGCGCATATCTGCAAGCCGGTGCAGACACCGTCGCGGTGATACCGGTAACCGCCGAGGACCCCGCCGGTCGGGCCGCACTTCAGTGTGCCGCGGACAGTTGTCGAATTACCTCACCAGCTCGGGAGACGGCCTCGTGAACGCTATGAACACTCAATGCCGGCTGGCCGCACGACCGGCGGAATTGCCGAGGGCCAGTGATTGGACGATCGCCGAGGAGTCCAAACCCGTTGCAGCCGAAGGCGAATTCGTCGTCGAGGTCGACTACCTGTCCATCGACCCGGCAATGCGCACCTGGATGAATGCCGGCCGCAGCTACGTGCCGCCGGTGCAGATCGGCGAGGTGATGCGGGCGCTTGGCATCGGGCACGTCGTTGAATCGCGCCATCCCGGATTCGGTGTCGGGGACGAGGTGTCCGGGATATTTGGTGTTCAGCGCTATGCGCTGTCCAACGGCGCCGAGGTCAACAAAATCGACACCGCCTTGGCACCGGCAACCGTGCATCTGGGGGTCCTCGGCATCAGCGGTCTGACCGCGTATTTCGGATTGCTCGACATCGGCAGGCCCGAGCCGGGCCAAACCGTGCTGGTATCCGGGGCGGCCGGATCGGTCGGCAGCATTGTGGGACAGATCGCGCGGATCAAAGGGTGCCGAGCCGTCGGTATTGCCGGCGGCGAGCAAAAATGCCGCTGGCTGGTCGAGGAGGTCGGTTTCGACGCCGCGATCGATTACAAGGGCGCCGACCTGCGCGCCGAACTCAAAACCCACGCACCTGATGGTGTTGACGTCTTTTTCGACAATGTCGGCGGTGCAACGCTGGAGGCCGCGCTGAACCGGCTCGCGGGTCGTGCCCGTATCGTGCTCTGCGGTGCGGTGTCGCAGTACAACGACACCCCGCGGGGACCGGCGAACTACATGCAGTTGCTGGTCGCGCGCGCATCCATGACCGGCTTTGTGATCTTCGACTACGCCAATCGCTACTCGGAAGGCATTGTGCAACTGGCGAAGTGGCTCGACACCGGCGAACTGCGATCACATGAGCAGATCGAGCACGGCGACATCGGTGACTTTCCCGAAACACTCCTGAAGCTGTTTCGCGGAGAAAACACCGGCAAGCTGATCCTCGCCTTGGACAAGTGACGGCACATACCGCCGAGAACGGCGGAATAGCCTCGCCGACTCCGCGCGTTGAGCCGCGTATGAAACCCTTCACCGAGACCGAGCGTCAAGAGTTCCTCGCAGCGAAGCATGTGGCCGTGCTGTCCGTGGCTGCTGACGACCGGCCGCCGGCCAGTGTCCCGATGTGGTATGACTACACCCCTGGCGGGAACATCCGGATCAACACCGGCGCGGGCGCGCGCAAGTCCAAGCTCATCGACCGGGCCGGCGCGGTGACGCTGGTTGTTCAGAACGAGGAGCCGCCGTACCAATATGTGGTCGTGGAGGGCACCGTCGTCGACACCACGCCCACACCGGTGGAGGTGCGAGAAGCGATCGCTATCCGTTACCTCGGCGAGGAAGGCGGACGCGCGTTCGTCCGCAGCATGGAGGGTCAGAACACTGTGCTGTTCACCATCCGCCCCGACCGCTGGCTGACCGCCGATTTCTCAGATGAGCTCTAAGTTCTGCATCTGAGGCGTCGCCCGCGCGGAGTTGGGTCCCGCATTTCTAACGGCACGGTCGTCGTCGTGCCGCGACCGCTCACGACTTCACTTTGCGCTCGATCTCGGTTGGCTGACAGTTGGAACCGCCGATGTTGCCGACGCCGTCATGCACATCTGGGTGACCAAACTGCTGATCAGCCCGCCCTGGGGCGTCGTTCGATACGCCGACGAGGCAGCGGGCGAGGCGATCACCGACATCGCCGAGCTGCATCGCAGGCTCGTGCCTGGCGACACGCCCCCAATCGCTGATTGGGACAGCGCTGCCCGCGCCGCCCGCGCAATCAGTGAGACGTCGGAAGGCGCCGAACTGTACGCCTTGCGGGCCGCCTACCAATCCACCGCGCTTATTGAGACCGACGACTGGGACACCTTGGATGCCGTAACCGGCAACGCCCTGCGCGCACACAGACTGGCAAACGGGGATGCCGGAGCCGCGCGCATCCTGGAAGTCACGCGCAACGCTATCCGCTCATGGCGCCGCCTCGCCGGGTTAAGCGTGGTGGGCAACAGCCCAATACCGGTTGCCGGTGTCCGGCCACGCAAAGGGGTAGCGGCGTAAGCGGTGACAGACTGAATCGGTGCCGCGATCTTCGTCACCACGCTGTCAGAGAATTTCTTCGAGAAGGCTCTTGAGTTCTTTTTGTTGGGTGAGGGTAAGGCGTTGCAGGCGCTTGCTGAATGCATCTGATAGCAGCGCGAGGCCGTCCTTGGTGGCTTGACGCCCGGCCGGGGTAAGCAACAGGCGGTGTCGTCGCAGATCGGCGGGGTCGATCTCGCGGCGCACGAACCCCGCTGCCTCAAGCCGTTTCAGGTAAACCGTCACCGTCGGCTTGGGCATGCTTAGCGTGACCGCAAGCTCGGCGGGGTAGGGGTGCTCGTCGACCTCGGCGAGCAGGAACAGTTCCTTGGATTCGATCCCCAATGCGGTGATGTCGGCTTCCGCGGAGGAGATCACCGACAGCAGCACCCGATAGTTCAGCGACCAGATCTTCGCCGCATCGACGTGTGCCATGTTGCATCCTGGGTCGTTCAGAGATAAATTAGTTTGTAATTAAACCAGCGCATGATGGAACAACCTACCAGAAGGAGACCACCCATGCCCTTGGATCACTATGTGACACTCGGTCGATCCGGCCTGCGGGTCAGCCCGCTGTGCCTGGGAGCGATGACGTTTGGTGAAGACCTGGGTTGGGGGTCCAGTGTGGAAGAGTCCCAACAGATCATCGACCGATACGTCGAGCTCGGTGGCAACTTCATCGACACCGCCAACTTCTACACCAGGAGCCACTCCGAGAAGATCATCGGCGACCATATAGGGCGTCACTCCGCCCGCCGCGATCGGATGGTGATCGCCACCAAGTTCAGCGGCAACCTCTACCCGGGTGATCCCAACGGCGGCGGCTCGGGCCGCAAGGCGGTGATCAACGCGTGTGAAAACTCGTTGCGGCGCCTGCAAACCGACTACATCGACCTGTACTGGCTGCACATCTGGGACGCCAACACCCCCATCGAGGAGACGATGGCCGCACTCGACGACCTCGTTCGGGCCGGCAAGGTGCGCTACCTCGGTGTCTCGGACACCCCGGCCTGGAAGATCGTCGAGGCCAATCTCATTGCCCGTTTCCGCGGGTGGTCGGCATTCGTCGGGTTGCAGATCGAGTACTCGCTGCTCGAGCGCACCGTCGAACAAGATCTGGTTCCCATGGCCGGCGAATTCGGCCTCGGGATCACACCGTGGTCACCGTTGAAAAGCGGTGTGTTGAGCGGCAAGTACACCCGAAGCAATGATGGCCAGCTCAAGGCCGATCGCGGCGCACTCATCGGAGGGGCTCTCAACGAGAAGGCCTACCGTGTGATCGACGAGCTCGAGATCATCGCCAAAGCGCACGGGGCCAGCGTCGCCAGCGTGGCGCTCGCCTGGCTGCACGCGCAGCCGGCCGTGACGTCGATCATTGTTGGGGCGCGCCGGCTTTCGCAGTTCGAGGACAACGTTCGTGCTCTCGACGTGAAGCTCACCGCCGAGGAACTCGCCCGGCTCGACGCCCTCACCGAACCGACATTCGGGTTCCCCCACGGCATCTTGACAACAGCTCCGAGCATCACCAACGGCGGAACAACGATCAACGGTGTCTCCGCGCCGATCTCCGAATACGCGATGCCCGAAGGCAGCCAGCCCTACTGAACCAACGGGTGAGTCGCGAACCTTATGGCAGCGCGTGGACCTTGCCTGCGTCATCTCAGCTCCTCCTTTTTCTGTGCGCCTAGGCCACTGATGCCGATGCCGCGTACTGGCCGTCGGACTCATACGCGGCCCGGGTTGCGGCGGTGTACTGCTCGACCGTCATCGGAGAGGTGCCGCTGATGACCTCTACATGGTTGTTGGTGCCGGCGAACATGTTGTTCTGATAGGCACGCGCAACATTGCTCAGGTACTGCACGAGGTACGGAGACGCCCCTTGTGCCCGCAGCGCGACAGGTAAGGGACGGGGACGACGCTGAAATGGGCAGAGTTCGCTTAGAGGCGCGACCGGTGACAGGGGTCAGGCCGAATTGCGTTGAGGCTCGGCGCTCAGCCCGCGCTGGAGCGCTCGTCCACCACGTAGGCTCGCGTTGCGGCTCGATCGATGAAGTTCTCTTCGTCTCGGGCAATCTCATCGACGCCAAGACTGGCCATCCAGACGGACAGGTCGTCGCGGCCGGCGAAGACGAGTTCGGTCATGCAGTCGAAGCTGATCTCATTACCTTCGATGTTGAACGCGTCCCCACGCTGGATGTAGTTGCGCTTGTAGACCATTGGCATGAATGCCTTGCTCAGCACGAGTGGTACGTGGTTGTGCTCGTAGTATTCGGCGAACTCCTGCGGTGACAGGCCGGGCTTGCGCTTCAGGTATCCGAAAACCTTGATCATCGGGCACTCCTGGATCAACCGTCTCGGTTTGATGGCGGCTTCATTGTTGATGCGTCGCCGGTGGGACGCCTCGGTATGAGCGTAGTAGGCGCCTTCGCCCTCCTGGGGTGGACTCCGGTCTTCGGGGCGCCTGTCCGGCTCGCGAATTTTGCGACCGGATGACCGAGGCCCCTCGCCTTTCGCGCAACGCCGCGGTCAGTTCGACGTAAGCGTGTCGCGCGCCCGCACAATGACGTGATGCAGGCAGTTGGGAAAATCTGGAAATTCGTGGCTTATCCGTCGGCCACCCCGAAGGGCATCCGTCGATTCCTGTTGACTACCGCATTGCTGCTTGCGCTGGTGGGCTGCGGCGCCAACCCAGCATCAGGCTCACACAATGACTTTGGCGGTCCGATTGAGATCGGTAACGGACGCCACCTCTATCTTGAGTGTCACGGAAAAGGCGGCCCGACAGTCATTTTGGAATCCGGCTACCACAATTCGTCGGATCCGTGGAGTTACTCCGACGCCGCCGCGCCTGCGGTGGGGCCCGCCGTCCTGCCCGCCCTCGCCGGCGATCACCGCGTCTGCGCCTACGACCGGCCCGGGACCTTGCGCTATCCCGACCTACCCAGCATTAGCGACCGCAGTTCACCGGTGGCGATGCCACGTACCGCGCAAGACGTTGTCGACGATCTGCACGCGCTACTCGCCGCCGCGCGTGTTCCGGGCCCGTACATTCTGGTGGGGCACTCGATGGGCGGGCTGTTCGCCCGGCTGTACGCCCAGACCTACCCCGACCAGGTGCGCGCATTGGTGTTCGTCGACGCCTTCGCCGTCGAGATACCGAGCCTGATGGGATCCGACTGGCACACCTATCGGCAACTGTTGGATGAACCGTTGGAGCAGTTCACCGATTCGCCTTCGTTCGAGGTGATCGACATCGATAAGAGCGTCGCGCAGGTCGCCGCAGCGCCTTCGTTCCCGCCTGTCCCCACCGTCGTGCTGTCGAGAACCGAGCCGTTCGGGATTCCCGCGACCGTCCCGCCTGAGCAGGGCGCGAAGTTAGAACAGGCATGGCAGCAGGCCACGTCGGATCTCATCGCGCTGCGGCCGCAAACACCACACTTCTTCGCGACCGGCAGCGACCATTACGTCCAAATCCATCAGCCTGATTTGGTTGTGGCAGCCGTAGGTCTGGCGACCCAAAGGTCTGCTCCCAACCGCTGAGATGCCCTGCCGTCATAATCGGCAAATGACAGCGGCCGCAGTGGCAGGGAACGAGCTATGAGCGTGACTGCGGTGCTGGCCGTGGTCGCACTCGTCGAGTTTGGTGGCATGACCGCGCTCGGAGTTCTGCTGATCGTGTCGCGATCGCGGCTCAAAGGAGCACGAACTGAACTTGAGCGCAGCCGCAGAAACACCCCCAGGCGCCGCCGGCTGCGCCCCGGGGTCGCGCCTTTTGCCATTAGAACCGCTTGGAAGACGGCCGATTCACTGATGACGAAAGGCATCGGCGCCACATTCCGAAACTCGGTCGAAGATCTCGCAGGCTGGGCGCAGGTCGAACGTCCCGATCTCGCCAGGCTCACCGCCGATGGCGATGTCGTGATCGCCTTCTCCGACATCGAGGATTCCACCGCGCACAACGAGGCCTTGGGCGACCGAGGATGGGTGAGGGTGCTGGAGCGGCTCAACAGGCTCACCCAAAAGTTTGTCGACGACCGCGGCGGCCACGTGGTCAAGAATCAAGGTGACGGATTCATGATCGCCTTCGCCGATCCTGGGCAAGCCGTGCTGTGCGGTGTCGACGTGCAACGAGCCCTGCTCGAGAGCGCGGAACGCGGGGAGGGCATCCGCGTCCGCATCGGTATTCATGTGGGGCCGTCGGTCAGGCGCGGCGACGACCTTTTCGGGCGCAACGTCGCGATGGCGGCTCGGGTGGCGGGACAAGCCGATGGTGGTGAGGTCCTTGTCAGCGAAGCGGTGCGCGACGCGGTCGACGGCCGGCCGGATATCGAACTCTGTCCGCCTCGCGAGGTCGAACTCAAAGGCCTACAAGGCACCCACAACCTGTATGCGGTCAAGGTGTCCGACTGACGGCGGACCCGCCGCCAGGACCACGCGATAGTGCCACTTAAACACGTAGTTACTGCAATTCTTTACGGCTGAGTGAGATCCAAGTCGCCGGGCAACTCGTCGGTCAGCACGGCCTGAGCGAGCAGATCGCCGAGCAGCGGCCCGAATTTCATCAGGTTGCTGCCGACGAAGGCAACGACGCGGCCGCGGCGCGCCACCGTCCATCCGTCGCCACCGGCGTCGAGCCACGGGGCGCTGACGGTGACGCAATCCACTTGGGCCACCGGCGATAGCGACGGGAACAGCGCGCGGACAGTCGCCGGGTCTGGCACCTCCTGCCCGAAAGCCCAATGCCCGGTGCTGCCGAGCGGCAATCCGTAGCCCTCGGGCGCGGAAAGGCACGCGGCACCGACCGCGTCGGCGCCCCGGTAGGTAAAGCGAGTATGCGGCGCGAAATCCACCTCGAGCGGGCCGAACAGCGCCGGTGTCTGGACGCCTGCGCAGATGAGCACGCGATCGCTTCGCATGACGGTGCCGTCGGCCAGCGTCGTCGCGCCGCCGTCGTCGACCGATACGACCTCGCCACGGTGGATCGTGACCCGCTGCGCCAAAGCGGTCAGCGCGCGGCGGATGCGGAGGCTTCCGCCGAGTGGATCGAAAACTCCGCTCTCCCAAGGCGCAGCCGCAAAGGGGATTCGGGTCGTGATATCGGGCCGATCAAGCCAGGAGAACAGAGCACCGGCGCCCGTCATCGCCGCCGCGACGTCCTCGCCGGGGCCGACGGTGATGCAGCCCTCCGAACCAAGCAGCCGTCCGGCGCCGAATGCCGCCTCCCAGCGCTGCCAGCCGGCGCGGGCCCGCATCGCGAGCCTGCATAACTCCGGGCGCTGATGAGCGATGCGGAAGATCCGTGCCAGTCCCGCGGACTGCTCGGCGAACGGCTCGCCGCGCTCGATGACGATCGCCTGCGCGCCGCGTCGCGATAGTTCGTAGGCCGTGGCGAGCCCACAAATTCCAGCGCCGATGATCAATATCATCTTGTAAAGCGCCGCCTCCCACTCACCCGATATTCGCCGCAAGGTCTTGGCAGTAACTGTGTCACACCGGCAAAAGAGCCGGCGGCGTTATGATGCGGACGTGCCGATCAGCGGAGTTCCGGTTACGTCCACACCGGCGCCCGGGAAACCCGCACTCCTGTTGGGCGCCTTCGACATAGCCAGCGTCGGTTATGTTGCCGAGGAATTCTTCATCTCCGGGACGGCGTCGTCCTACAGTTCTGCCGCCAAGCTCGGCCCGGACGGCCGGTGGAGCGTGACGCCGTCAGGTGCCGCTGACTTCACCACCCGGATAGTGTCGCTGACGCCAGCCGATCGGGCCCGTTTCAACGGGACGGTGCTCGTCGAGTGGCTCAATGTCAGCGGCGGCATCGATGCGCCGGCGGTCTGGATGATGGCACATCGCGAAATGCTGCGCGCCGGCTACGGCTACGTCGCCGTGTCGGCCCAACGCGTCGGCGTCGAGGGCGGCGTGAACATGATGGGCATCGACATGTCGCTGAAAAGCCAGAATCCGGAGCGGTATTCATCCCTGCACCATCCCGGCGACGCCTACTCCTACGACATCTTTTCCCAGGCCGGGCGACTCGTCAGGGATGGACAGCGCGATGACATCCTGCGCGGGCTGCGCGCCGAACACATCATCGCTCTGGGCGAGTCGCAGTCGGCCCTGTTTCTGACGACGTACATCAACGCCGTCGACCCACTCGCCCGGGTTTACGACGGCTTCTTGGTGCATTCGCGATTCGGTCCCGCCGCCCCACTTGACGGTGGCTCGATATTCGACGCGCTGGAGAGCAACACATCGCAGGCGGTCGCATTTCGTCCCGATCTGCGCGTCCCTCTCGTCACCATCATCACCGAGACGGATCTTTTCGGCGGCCCGCGACAGGGCTACCACAGCGCGAGACAGCCTGACAATCAACGGCTTCGGGTTTGGGAGATCGCCGGAACGGCTCATGCCGACAACTACACGATCCAAGTAGCGCCGATCGACACCGGATCTGCGGCACTGACCGATATCGTCGCGGCCTACGCGCCGACACACATGCTGATGGGTCAGCAACTGGATCACTGCATCAACTTCGCGCCCCAGCACCACTACGTTCTGCAGGCGGCGCTGTCGCAGCTTTGCGAATGGGTGCGCACGGACCGGTTCGCGCCCAGTGCCGTACCAATTGAATTGCGCGACGCTCAGCCCATTCTTGATGCAAACGGGCTTGCTCAGGGCGGCGTCAGGACGCCGTGGGTGGACGTGCCGATTGCCCGGACGTCGGGCGCCGGCAGCCAAGAGAGCACGATGTCGTCGATCTTTGGCTCCGGCGAACTATTCGATGCCGCGACCCTGCGCCGCCTTTACCCGGGCGGGGCCGCAGATTATCTGGAACGCTTCACCGCCTCGCTCGACTCGGCGATCCAGTCGGGGTTCATCCTTGCCGCGGATCGCGAGGAAATCCTTCAGCTCGCCGCAGCCACTTTCCCTAATGCCGGCGATTGATCCTCGCGAGGCCTAGAGGACGTAACTCACAGAGGTGAGGCCTCAAGGGTCAGGCTGAACAAGGCGTAGGCCATGCAGAATAGGAAGTTCAGCGTGACCAGAACCAAACCCACAAAGATCAGCAAGCGGGTGCCGCGGCGTTTCAGGCGCACGATCTTCGCCGCGAACTGTTCACGCTTCAGCTGAGTCGCTATCAGCGCGAAGTTGAAATCCGCCACCTCGGCGTATGCGGCGGGTGCACCTGCCAGCATCTGCCGCAGCCGCTGTGGCGGGGTTGTCACACCGACGCGCGCGAAGCGCCGACTGAGTCGTCGCGCTTGGCGCCGGCCAAGAATCTGATCTCGCACCCGCAACCGATGCGGTAGTTGCCCACGTTCGTTTGCCCAGGGGGTGGACGGGGTCATCACACGCCGGATTCTAGTTCGCTTGTGTCTAATATCGGAAGCCTCCGGCTCATTGTCTTGGCAGAAATCTGAATCGCCTCCGTCGCGCCACGGTTCTACCTGGCCGCGGGCAGCTTCAGCACCTGGTTGCTGACCCCACCTGCAACCCCGACCCGGGTGCCATCGGCTGCAGTGGACCGAGGGCGAAAGCCTGGTGTAACCGCCGGTCAGCAGGCATCAGCCCTTATTCACCGGCGCCCAGAGGTCGACCGGAACGACGTGCTGTGCGCGGCCGTCGAGCCCTAGTAGCCTTCCCCAGGATTTGACGGAGCGCAGCACCACACGGGTATCGAGCACCGCCACGCCGGGGTGTTCGGCTGACAGTCGATGAATCACCGGGTCGAGGTCGGATACGTTGTGGAGCTGCATCGTGACGAATAGGTTTGCCGCTCCGCCGCCGATAACCGCAACACAGAACCTGGTCTCGGGATAGCGGACCAGTGTGCGGCCCACCGCGGTCACCGCTGACCCGGTCACGCTGAGCTTGAGCGCCACCGCGGTCGGCCAGCCTGCTTCTACCCGGGCGAAATCCGTGCGGAATACCAGCATTCCCGAGTTGGTCAACAGACCCAGGCGGCGTCGCACCGTGGGTTCGGGCCGCCCGACCACCGCGGCGAGCTCACGGAAACTGAGGCGTCCATCGCGTTGCAGCGCCAAGAACAACTCGTGATCGAACTCATCGAACTCATGTGCTGGATTGGTTTTCGCCGACTCGGGTGTTACCGCCCGAACCTGATCAGGGCTGAGACCGCCCAGCCGCCAGCGCGTGCCGCTGAACAAGTTTGTGATGAGTGCCGATTGCGCCCGGTTGAGTCCCGCGACTGCCGGTAGCGTGTCGACGACCAATTCAGCCAGCAGCGGCTGATCGGCGGCAACCACCAGGGCGTAGAGGTTGTCTTTGCCCGTCGTGATGTTGACGCTGAAAACCTGTGGTATCAAGGCAAATTCGCTAGCCACCGCAGGCGCGGCGCCGGGCTGGCACTCGGCCTCGAACAACGCTGCCCTCATCGGCAACTGCAGGCCGGGCGCCGAGGACACCCAGGCCCGGCCGGTGGATACCAGGCGGCGCCACCGCCGTGCCGCGGTGACCGGCGAAACCTCCAGCACCGTGCCGAGTTCTTCAAAGCTCGCCAGCGGATTTACGTGCAGCGCATCGAGCAAGGCGATGTCCAGCTCGTCGACGCCATCTCCCACAACGACAATTCTCGCTCAATGTCACGTGCTCGAGCGGCTGAGGCTGGACCATTCGGGCGGGCTGGATCCGCGCGGGACCAGGATCGGATCGGGCCAGCGGGGTGGCGTGTGGCTGAAGCCGACCGGTGGGGCGAGCATGTGGACCCGACCCATCGGGGTGTCAGCGTCGTATGCGTCGGGTACGCCGATGCTGTGTTCGTCGTCGCAGCCGGCGTCGGCGGGGTCGACCAACCCCAACGTCTGGTACCACATGGCATTGCGGGTGAGGTTGACGGTGACGTGCCAGCTGCCGCCTTCGGTTTGCTGTTTGATCAGCCCGGCAGCGGCACCCAGGGCGCCCACGTAGCCGGTGATGAAGTCGTTGATCAGCCCGGTGGGTGGCAGCTGGGGATGGTCGGGGCCGCCTTCGATGACCATCAAGCCGGAGGCCGCCGAGCCGTTCATGTCGAAGCCGCCTCGGTTCGCCCACGGCCCAGCTGATCCGTAGCAAGTGACCGAGACGTGCACCAGCCCGGGATGGGTCTGCGCAAGCTCCCGGGGATCGATGCCCAGCTTCTCCAGTTTGAGGTCGCGGTGGTTGTTGACCACGATGTGGGCGTCGCGCAACAGTCGGTCGACGTTGGCCTTTCCGGTCTCCTTCGTCAAATCAAGCCAGGCGCTGCGTGATCCGATGTTGGCTTCGAAGTAGACCCAGTCGTGCTCGAAATCATTCGGACGGGTCGCCCCCAGCACGTCGGCGCCCTGCTCGGCCAACACGCGTCCCACCGTGGGCCCAGCCACGGCATGGGTGAACGACAGCACTCGCACACCGCCGAACGGTCGATCGGACGGGCCCAGGTGGCGCGGTGGCGCGTCACCGATCTGGATCAGCCCGATGACGGGCTGGCTGGCCAGCAGAGCTCCGTGCGGATGCGCCAGCCACTCCTCCGGGCTGCGGACCATACACGCCGGCAGACCGGCCTCATTGGCAGCCTCTTCCAGCTCGAAGGCATCCCAATTAGCAAATGCCTCAGCGACTTTGGTGAAGTCGGGTGGCACGTCGAGGAAGCGACACCAGTTGGCTGCTTGATGCGGGTAAACCGCAGAGGCCATCACGGTGCGCCCGTCGCGGGTGCGGTAGGGAATCAGCGCAAACGGGTTATCCAGCACCAGCGCGATCGACGGGAACTCCCCGGCCAGGGTGGGCTTCCAAGCAAAGCTGGGGTTGATGTGGTGTATCGCCTGGCGAAGATCGAGGTGCAGGTCCTGCGCGGGCCCGCCGCGGTGGCGGTGCATCGCCGCCGCGGCAATTGCGTTGCCCATCATCGGGATACCGATCGCCGCGCCGAGTCGGTGACGGGCCGCAATGATCGGGTCCTGCCCGGCGAATGTCACCCGGCCGCCCGCGTCGGCGACGGACAACCCGACATCGGCGAGCAGCTCGCCAAGAGCAACGGTCGGATCGAACGCCGTGTCACTCATCGACACCACGTCGGCTGTATGAGTCATGATCAGGATTCCTCTCAACGGGCCTTGTGGCTTTCAGCATGACGCCGGCAATCGACGCGCTTCGAAAATGAAGGAAACTGCTCGGAATCCGCACTCGGATGACAGATAGCGTCACGAACACACTCACCGCGCCGCGGCCCCTGGCCGCTGCCCGCCGATCGATACCCATCTAGAACGTGTTACAGTTTGCCGTTTAGGAGGCCAAGATGGATTGCATCGTCATCACCCGCAACGTTCCGGACTCGCGAAACGTCAAGCGGGCCAACGAATTCTGATCTGGCCGCCATGTTGCAACCCGCCTCCGTGACTGCGTTGACGATATGAGCCGCAAACGCGTTGTCGTCGCGGGACTCGGGGACGTGGGTATCCTCACCGCGATTCGGCTTTCCCGCCACGCCGACGTCGTCGGCATCTCGGTCAAGCCAGGGTTGGTGAGCGGCCAGGAGCTCGGCGTCCGGTTGTCTCGCCCCCACGATTGGGCCCGCGACTATTGGATCCCCTTCGACAGGTTCCGTCGTCTGGATCGGGTACGGATCATCCAGGCCACGCTGACCGGGCTGGACCTGGCCGCTCAAACTGTCTCCGGCCGGAGTGACGACGGCACGACATTCGCCGAGGGCTACGACGCGCTGGTCATCTCTACCGGCGTCAGTAACGGTTTCTGGCGCCGGCCGACCATACAGTCGGCCGCTGAGATCGGCGCCGATCTCAGCGCTGCACACGATCGCCTGGCCGCGGCCGACTCAGTGATCGTCGTGGGCGGCGGTGCAGCAGCGGTCACCAGCGCCGCCAATATGGCAACGACGTGGCCGGACAAGCGAATCGACTTGTACTTTCCCGGAGATCGGGCATTGGGCGCCTATCACCCACGGATCTGGAAACGCGTCCACGACCGCCTGACCGGGCTGGGGGTGGGCCTGCACCAAGGACATCGTGCCGCGGTGACCAACGGCTTTGCGGGCGATGAGATCACCGGTGGGCCGGTCCACTGGAGCACCGGACAACCACCGGCTTCCGCTGAAGCGGTGCTCTGGGCGATCGGGCGGGTGCAACCCAACACCGACTGGCTGCCGGCCGAACTGCTCGATGAGCACGGCTTTGTGCGCGTCACACCCGAGCTGAGGCTGCCCGGTCAGCGAGGTGTGTTCGCCGTCGGGGACGTCGCGGCCACCGACCCTCTTCGCAGCTCCGCGCGTAATCGCGGTGATGCGCTCGTGGCGCACAACATCCGCGCCGAGTTCGCGGGTCGCCGGCTACGCACGTTCCGCGCGCCCGGGCGGCGGTGGGGATCGCTGTTGGGGATACAGCCGGACGGGCTGGAAGTCTTCCTGCCCACCGGCCACGCGTTTCGCATCCCGTCATGGCCGGTCGAACGGCTGGTGATGCCGGGCGTCGTTCGATGGGGCATGTATCGCGGAGTGCGAGAAAACCACCCGTTGGCGTGACCAGCGGCGGCGTCACCCGCGTTTGGCCCGCACCCATTGAAAAGTGCCGACACTCTTGGTCCGCACGCTGACGAAGCCGTGGTCTTCCAGGATGTCGCCGATTTCGTCTTCGCCGAAAACGTGAGCCCCGCCGGTGGGCAGCTTCCGCCAAAGCTGGGCGGGCGGACCGAAGGTGGGCACCATCGCCGCCAGTCGCCCGCCGGGTCGTAGCACCCGGGCGATCTCGGACAACGTCGCCGCCGGGTCCGGTATGAGCTGCAGCACGGCGATCGAGACCGCCGCATCGATGGTCTGGTCGCGCAACGGGAGTCGTTGCGCGTCTGCCCGCAAGAAGCCGACCTGTGGACCCGCCGCAGCGCGGACCGCTCGGGCCAGCATCGGCTCGGAGATGTCAACACCCAATGCCAACCCGTCGGGCCCCGCGGCGCGGGCCAGCGACGCGGTGATGGAACCGGGACCGGAGCCGATGTCCAACGCGATACCGCCCGGTGGAATGTTCAACCAGTCGACGGGGAGTTGCCATGCCGCGATAAACCGGCGGGTAAGAGCCTGCGCGTTGTCGTAGAGAAATGACCCGATCGGTGATGCCCATACCGCCTGGATGGCACCGGTGTTTTTGGCCGGGCCGCCGTCCCCGGCGGCTGGGGTGCCGAGCAGGTCGAGATAGCCCTTGCTCACATCCGGTTCGGTCGGTGGATCGACGAGCAGGTCCAGCGCCCGCTGCAACGCGGGAGGCAATGTGGTATTCACAGTCGTCATATACGTTCCTTCGATGAAAGATCAAGTTTCACAAGCGTTTACGAAGCAGAAGTCGCAATCTAAGATGACATCTTGCTTACGTTCGCAGCCTACGCTGTGCCGCCGGACGCTTCCACCTGCCGCCGGTCAGGCCACGGGTGGTTGTAGTTCAAGACGCAGCAGTGTGGCTTTGCGTACGATCCCGTCGGGCGACGCGGTGGTACCGCCATCGGTCGTGACGTACGCCACCCGCCCACGGTCACCCGGCGTGCGGCGCCAGGCGGCGCTGGATGGGCCGACCAGGACTTCGTCGAACGGGTCTCCGGCGATGTGGCGGACCTCGCTGCCGTGCCGGGGCTCGATCGGCACCCGGTCGACGGTGTTAGCACGATGCCGGGTGACGTAGGCGAATCCGGCGTTCTCGTCGAGGCAGAAGTCGTCCGCGTTGTCGATGGCTGCAACGAACTCCGCGTTGCCCGCGGGGTCCAATGTGTTCGGGTCGACCGCGACACGCATGAAGACCTTTTGGGCAGTTGACGTGTAAAACAGGTAACCGCTCTTGGTGCCGAAGCGGACGCCGTTGACACCCGGCTGGGGTGGCCAGGGGACGCCGCTGTCGGGGTCCATCGCCATGGTGTCGTGGGCCAGCCAGATCTGGGCCGTCGCGGATTTGGCATCTGGCCCCAGGTCGATTCGCCAGATGAATCCCGCGAAACAATCGGCGACGAGCATTACGCCGGGCCCGATCAAGCAGCTGCCGTTGAGGCCGCCCGCCCGCTCATCGAAGGTGTAGATGAGCTCCGGGGACACCGGGTCACCGGGCGTCCAGCCGGTGAAATCGACACGGAATAAATGGGATTCGTGGCTTTCGTAGGCATCGGAAGTACAGACGACGAATACATCGGGAAACACCTCGACGATGCCGGAGACCATGTGCTCGAAGGTATGCACCAAAACCGGGCGGACCTCGGCGCCAGGCTCGGGACCAGGCACACACCACAGCTCCTTTTGCAGTATCGCGGTGATCAACACCGAGCCGTCGGAGCGGACGGCGAGGTTCTCCAGGAAGTACTTTTCCGGGAAGTAGGCAACCGGGGTCAACGTGACTACGGGGACTGGGGTCATCGACATGAGGGATCCTCCTTCTCAGCTGGGTTTTCAGACGGCGCGGGAACTTCGAAGGCGTTGAGGACACCGCAGACCGTGTAGTAAGTGCCGGCCAGGATGATGATGTCGACAATTCCGGAGTCTCCGAACGCTTTTCGGGCATGGCTAAATGTTGAGTCGTCGATGCGGTGGGATGTCGAGAGTTTCTGGGCAAAGCGGTAGGCGACCTTTTCCTCGTCGCTCAGCGTGTCAGGAAGAGTGCCTGCGGCAAGGCGACGAATCGCGTCGTCGGGGATCCCGCAGTGGCGGGCGACCGCGGAATGCGCGTAGATCTCGTAGTCGGCCGCCCACACTGCGCCAACGGCCAGAATCACCACCTGCCGCACGCGGTCGGACAACGACGTGTGGCGTTCTTCGCTTGCCTGTAACTCGAGGAATGCGCCGGCCACCGTCGGGCTGCGCAGGGTGGCGTTGAACGGACCGATGAACTTGCCGTCGGCGGTCGTGCTGCGGAACCCGGCGGCGTCGGCCCACGGCACGACCCGTCTCCGGAGGTAGTCGAAGAGTTCGCGTTGCGGGGCATCCAGGGTGTCGGCGTCGACGAGCGGCAGCCGGCCGCCCAGGTTGCTGTTCACTGGTCCAGTCCTTCGGCGTTGGCGGGAACGTCGAAGGCCGCCAGCGTCATTGACACGGCGGTGAACCACCCGATGAGCACCGTGACGTCGACCATCCCGGCGTCGCCGAGCAAGGCTTTGGCACGCCGGTACAGTCCCAGCGGCACAAAGCGCGGGACCACGAGAGTGGCAGCGAGTTCGTACACGACCTGCTGGCGGGGATCGTCGAATGCAATCGGGCGGCCGGTGATCAGCGCCTCGACGGTATCAGGCGCCAGGCCGCCCTTCTCGACACCGATCTTTTCGTGCTCGTAGTTGGCGTAAGGCGTGACCCAGCGACCAGTGGTGAGATTGGTGACGATCTCAATCTCCGCCTTCGTCAGCGTCGAGTCCGTCTGAAAGTACGCGCCGGTAGGCACGATCGTCTGGGACAGGCGGGGGTTGGCCAGCCAGATCTTGTGCGGACCCGGAACAAGTCCGCGCAGCTGGCGGGTGAAGTCGTAAGCGGCTTTCATTTCTGTAGGCATGTTCTCGACCGGAGTTTCGGTGAAGCGGCCAAATGTGCCGAAGTCGGTTGAGTCGGACATCGTCCCTCCTCTATTTCCGAGAATGATCGTTCGCGGTTTATGGTTCCTACTCTGCGCCGCGCTGGCAGCGCTGTCAAGAGCGAACGTTCATGTTTTTTGGTAGCCTGTCCTGGTGCCGAAGATCTCAGCGCAGTACCGCGATGAGCGGCGGGCCCACATCCTGGCCGCCGCCCGACGCTGCTTTGTGCGCGACGGCTTCCACCAAACATCCATGCAGGACCTGGTGCGCGAGGCCGGCATGTCATCCGGCGCGGTGTACCGCTACTTCGCCAGCAAGGACGCGATGATCGTCGCCATCGCTGAGGAGAACCTCGACCAGATCGTGGCGATCGTGCAGGAGTCGGTTCAGCACGGCGCCGACCTCGGCGCGGCGCTGGCCGCGGCGTTGGAGTTCGTGAGTGCGCGCCACGCCGAGGACGGGTTTGCCGCGATCGCACTCGTGGTGTGGGCGGAAGCCTTACGCAACCCCGCGCTGGCCGCGCGGCTGCAGGAATCGTTTGACGCGGCCGGTGAAGCACTCGCCGAGACCGCAAGAGCCGGCGGGCCGACAGCTACGGCGCTGACTCCCGACGTGTTAGCGAAGACGTTGTTGTGTGTGCTTCCCGGCTATCTGCTACAGGTGGCGATCCGTGGCGCCGATGCAGTGGCACCCATCCCCGACGCCGTGCGGGAGCTCTTTGCAGCCGCCCGGTGATCTGCAGTGCGGCAACGCTACTGTCGGTTTGGCGAAGGAGAAACACCGTGACGAAAGAGTGGTCGCCGAGCCGACTCGGCAACCTGACTGGCAAACGCATCATCGTGACCGGGGCAACCAATGGGGTGGGCCTTGGAACCGCACGTCTGCTCGTACGCGCGGGGGCGCACGTGATCCTGGCCGTGCGCAACGTAGACCTGGGCGCGCAGCGTGCCGCCGAAATCGGCGGCTCCACCTCGATCGCCAAACTTGATCTCGCCGACCTCTCGTCGGTGCGCGCCTTCCCCGACCAGCTCGACGACGACGTTGACATTTTGATCAACAACGCCGGGGGCCTGACCCAGCACCGCGCCGACACCGTCGATGGCTTTGAGACGATGATCGGCACAAACTTTCTCGGGCCCTTCGCCTTGACCAACCTGCTGTTGGGGCGGGTGCGCTCGCAGATCATCAACGTTGGATCCGACTCTCATAAATCGGCGACACTTCGCCTCGACGACATGCACCTGCGCTTGCATCGGTGGGCGGCATATGCGGCGTATGCGCGTTCCAAACTTGCGGTGATGCTCTGGGGCCTCGAACTCGACCGCCGCTTACGGGCGGCGCACTCGCGGGTCACTACCCAGCTCACGCACCCAGGTTGGGTGGCGTCCAACCTGTCCCACGTATCCGACAAGCCAGTGATGGCGGGTTTTCATCGCGTGGTGGGGGCGTTGGCAAACAGGTTTGGCAATGACATCGAAGAAGGTGCCGCGCCCACGCTGTATTGCATCAGCGAGCCGATTCCGCCCGGCAGCTATGTGGGTGTCGACGGCCGGCTCGGTCTGAAGGGCGGTCCGGTGTTGATCGGCCGGTCAGTTGTCGCGTGCGATTACGAGGCGGCCGCGAAAGTGTTCGAGTTTGGCGAACAAGAAACGGGGACAGTGTTTTCCGTATAGCCGTCCGTATAGCCGGTCTGCTACGTCGGCGTACCGAGGATCGCCACTGCGTCTCCGCCGACCGACACGCCTGCAGAGCCGATTCGTTCGACCAGCCTGGCCCGGAGCTCGGTCGCCTTCTCGGCGGGGACTAGCAGTTGATTCGAGAACGTGAATGCGATGTCGACCCATTGTTGTGCGGAGTAGTGCAGGTCATGCGGATAGCGCCGCTGGGTGACGGTGAACCCCGCTGCGCTGAGCAGGTCGGCGATCACGTCGGGATTGCCGTCGCCCCTGTGGGTCTCGATGTTCATGTAGTCCTGGTAGATCGACTCGAATTCGGCGCGCGTCGGGCTGGTTGGCCGCAGTCGGTTCCAGATCAGCGCCAGCTTCCCGCCGTGGTCGAGGATCCCGCGTATCTTCGGCAGCGCCACAGCCGGATCCACCCAATGGAACGACGCGGCGAACACGACCCGGTCGAATCGACGCCCCGCGGGCTCCCATTGCTCGAATGTCGCGTTCTCGACCGGGATGCCCTTGACTTGGGCGACGGAGGCCATCCGGGTATCGGGCTCGACCGCAAGGACGTCGGCGCCTCGCTCGATGAGCTGCATCGACGCAATCCCGGTGCCGGCACCCACATCAAGCACACGGTGAGCACCAGGCGCCAACACGTCGTCGATCAGCTGGTCGGGGTAGCGCGGACGATGCGTGTCATAGTTGTGTGCCGCGCCACCAAATGAGCTGGCGCGCTGACGATTAGTGAACAGATTCAGTCGCGGTGGCATGCCATGAGCCTAGCGACGCGACATGTGACCCCGCTGTGAGCTCGCAAGGGGGTTGCTCACCACTGCCTGACTGTTGCGAGCTCCCGCACAAGAGCACACAGCTGCCATTGACCTGGCACGCCTTTCAGGTCGTGCTCGCCGCGGTCGGCGAACCGGTGCCGCGAGCCGGTGACGATATCGCGAACCGTAGACGACACCAGCACCTCGCTGGGCCCGGCCAGCGCCGCGACGCGCGCGCCGATGTGAACAGCCATCCCGGCGACATCGTCACCGCGCACTTCGACCTCGCCGGCGTGAATACCCACCCGAATCTCGATGCCGAGCACCCGGATCGCGTCGACAAGGGAGTCGGCGCACGCGATCGCGGCGCTCGGGCTGGGGAAGGACGCGACGAATCCGTCACCGGCGGTGTTGACTTCGAAACCGCCGAACCGTTCGAGTTCGTGGCGCACGATGGTGTCGTGGTTGTCCAGCAGGTCTCGCCACCGGCCGTCACCGAGCACGGCGGCGCGCTCGGTAGAGCCGACGATGTCGGTGAACATGATGGTGGTGAGCACCCGCTCGGCGCCGAAGCCGCCTCGGACGCCGGTGACGAACTCCTCGATCTCGTCGAGCATCGGGGCGGTGTCGCCAACCCAGTACAAGGCGTCTGCTCCAGGCAGCTCAATGAAGTGTGCTCCGGCGATGTGCTCGGCGATGTACCTGCCGTTGTCGACGGGGCAGAACTCCGAATCTTCGCGGTGCAAGACCAGCGTCGGCGCGGTGATCCGCGCCAGCGTGTCACGGACGTCGCAATGCCTGACGGTCAGGATGATGGCGCGGGCCATGCTGGGTGAGGCGGCCCGGTTTCCGGCCATGTCCCACCACGAGCGGAATGCGTTGTCGTCGACCATGCTGGGCGCGATGAAACCGAGCATGTCGAAGCCCTGGTCAACGGCATCCGGGTCCATCGCCACCGTCGTGTAGGGGTCTTCCTCGACGATTTCGAACCCCATCGGATAGTCGGGCGCGCGAAGCGTCCGAGCCGCGCCGTTGACGATCACCAGGTTGCTCACCCGTTCGGGATAGTCGGCCGCCAGGATCAGTCCGGTCATCGAGGCGAACCCGGGGGCGAAAATCGTCGCCCGCTCGCATCCGATCGCATCCAGCACCGAGATGGCATCTTTTGCCCAGAACTTCGGCCCGATCACATCCCGCGAAACGCGCGACGACATGCCGACCCCGCGCTGGTCGAGCCGAATCACCCGGCTGAAGGATGCCAGCCGCCGGTGAAAGCGGTACATCGACGGCTCGGCATCGATCGTGTCGATCGGGATGGACGGCCCCGGCAGCACCAGCAGGTCGTTCGGCCCATCGCCCAGTACCTGGTAGGCGATGTCGACCTCGCTGCAACTGGCGTAGCGAGTCCGCGGAAACTGCGCCACCAGTACAGGCTAGTTCAGGGCACCGACACGTTTACGAGGTCTTCATCGAGTATGCAGGTATAAGACGCGAACGGAGAGGGAGAGCGACATGCAGTTGACGGGCAACACCATTCTGGTCACCGGGGGCGGCACCGGGATCGGCCGCGGCCTGGCCGAGTCGTTGCACCGGTTGGGCAACCAGGTCATCATCGCGGGCCGACGCCTCGAACCGCTTCAGGCGGTGGCCGAGGCCAACCCGGGCATCCAGTACATGTCGCTGGATCAAGGCGACCCCGCCGATATCCGGCGATTTGCCATCGAGCTCAACGACAGCTATCCGGACCTCAACGTCATCGTCAACAATGCCGGCATCCAGCGCGTCGAAGACCTCACGACCGGTGGCCCCGGCGCGGCGGAGCAGACCATTGCCATCAACCTGTTGGGCCCCATCCGGCTCACCGCAGCATTGCTGCAGCGGCTGCTGGGCAAGCCACACGCGGCGATCCTCAATGTCACCTCCGGGCTGGCGTTCATGCCGAGCGCGCTCACACCGACGTATTGCGCCACCAAGGCAGCGCTGCACTCGTACACCCAGTCGCTGCGCTTCCAGCTGCGCGAGACCTCTGTCCAGGTGATCGAAATCATTCCGCCGCAGGTGCAGACCGCCTTGCAGGGCGAGCGCGGATTCGACCCGACGGGGATGCCGCTGGATGAGTACATCACCGAGACGATGACGTTGCTGCAGAACCATCCGGAGGCCGACGAGATCGTCGTGGAGCGCGCCAGGGGGTTCCGGTTCGCCGAGCGGGACGGGGCCTACGACGACATCTACTCCGCGTTCAACCAGAGGATGACCACGGCGCTGGGCCACTGAGCGAGAACATCCGCAGCAGAGGGAGATTAGCGATGCGGGTTTTGATGGTAGGCGCAACCGGTCGCCACGCTCATTGGGTATTGCGTGAGCTGACCAAGCGCGGTGTTTCGGTGCGCGCTTTGGTCCGTGATCAACAGCGGGCAGATGTGGCCCGGCAAAACGGCGCCACCGAGGTCGCCTTCGGGGACCTAACCGAACCGGCCGGCCTTCGTGACGTGCTCGCGGGGATGGACGGTGTCTTTCACATCGGCCCGGCCCATGCGGCGAGGGAGGCGGAGATGGGCGTGGCCATGGTCAACGCCGCTCGGTCCGCCGGGGTACGAAAGTTCGTATTCTCCGGTGTCATTCACCCGTCGATCTCGGCGCTGACGAATCATGCCGCGGCAAAATTTCCGGTCGAGGAGGCGCTCTACAGCTCCGACCTGGATTTCACGGTGCTGCAGCCGGCCCGGTTCATGCAAAATTTCGAGCGGTCCTGGCACGACGTCGTCGAGCATGGCCAGTTGACGCAGCCGTACTCGCTGTCGGCGAAGATGTGCTCGGTGGACTACCGCGACGTCGCGCAGGTCGCCGCGATCGCGATGACCGGCGACGAGCTCAGCTACGGCACATTCGAATTGTCTGCGCCGGGAATGCAGGACACCCGCCAGACCGCCGAGCTGATCAGCGAGGTGCTCGGCCGGCCGATTACCGCGGTGCAGATACCGTTGGACCGGTTCGCGTCGCAGCTGCCCGACGGGCCGTTCCGCGATGGCATGACGCGGATGATGGTCCACTACGACAAGCATGGTTTACCCGGCGGCAATGCACTGGTGTTGCGGTCGATCCTCGGCCGGGAACCCCGATCGCTGAAGGATTACTTTCGCGAACTAGCTGCTGGCTGAACCTATTTCCGGCATGCCGTCAGTTTTTCCACGGCCACTCGTGGGCGTCCCACTGTTTCTGGATGGCGGGGTAGAGCGACGTGAGGTCGGTGGGCAGCGACGCCTTGACCTCTCGCGTCTTGTCGTCGGTCAGCACCTCTTCATCGCCCCGCTCGAGGGCATCCAGTGTCTGGCCGGCAACGCCGCCGGTCGAAATCTTGGTCTCTGGCACGTTGGCCGCCATGTCGGTGTCAATCCAACCCGCATGCACGGCAACGACAAGGGTCCCCGCTGCCCGCAACTCGACGCGAATCGCGTTTGTCAGCGCCCACTCTGCCGATTTCGACGCAGCGTAGGAGCCGTTGAACGGCGACGCCAGCCAGCTGACGACCGACAGCACGTTGACCACCGCGCCGCCGCCATTGTGTGCGAGCACCGGTGCGAACGCACGGCACATCGCCAGCGTCCCAAAATAATTGGTCTCCATCTCGCTGCGTGCCGCACTCAGGTCAGGCGCCGCCAGCAACGGCGTCCGCAGCATCGCGCCGGCGTTATTGATCAGCACCGAGACGTCGGCACAGCGTGACGCGGCGGTGCTGACATCATCTGGCTTGGTGACGTCCAATCGGATCGGGACGACCCGTTCGTCGTTGATGTCCACGGTGTCCGGGTTACGTGCTGCGGCGTACACGACAGCCACGCCGCGGTCGAGCAGTTCTGCCACAAACGCTTTCCCCAGCCCGCGGTTAGCGCCGGTGACCAACGCATGCGTGCCCGCGATCGTCACGCGGCCAGGCGCACTCATCTTGTCGTTCATTGTGTGTCCTCTCTCGGGAGCGCGGCTGCCCGCGCCGCCACAGCGTAGAGGGTGGCGAAGTCTGACTTGCCGTAGCCGTGGCCGATGGCGGTCTGGATGGCTTGGTAGGTGGTCGCCGCCACTGGCATCGGCACCTCGAGTGACCGGGCGACGCCAAGCCCCAGATCGAAGTCCTTGCGCAGCAGCTCGGTGGTGAACGTGGGCTCGTAGTCGTGGGTGCGGATCGCTTGGCCCTTGTACCCGATGAAGACCGAGCCCAGCACCGAACCGTCGATGAAATCCAGGAAAGCCGACGGCGCCACACCACCCTTCTCGGCCAGCACCGTCACTTCGGCCAACGACTCGGTGATCATGCCGACCAAGAGGTTGTGGGCCAGCTTCACCAGTCGCGCCTCTTCGTCTGCACCGGCATAGGTAACGCTGGGCGCGATCGTCTTCAGATACGGCACAACGGTGTCGAAGACCGGCTTGGGGCCAGACGCGATGATCGAGGCCCCGCCATCGGCGACGACGTTCGCGTTGCCGCTGATGGGGGTGGAGAGGAACCCAATCCCGCGATTCGCGGCCTCGGCCCGGACCTCGGCGGCGACCTCGGCGGAGACGGTCGAGGTGTCCACCACGATGCTCGGTGCGGGCTGCGCGTTGAACAGCCCTTGAGGACCCAGCGTCACCGCGAGTAGGTCCGGCGAGGACGTCACCGAGGTGAACACGATGTCGCAGCGGCCGAGGTCGCTGATCGTGTCTGCCCGGACGGCTCCTCGCTCAATCAACGGCTCGGTTTTCGATGCGGTGCGGTTCCAAACCGTCACCTTGGTGCCGTCGGAGATCAGGCGTGCGGCCATAGCACTACCCATCCGGCCCGTTCCGAGCCAGCCGATCCGATGATCCGCGTGCATGGTTCTCTCCTTTCGTGCACCGGCTTTCAGGTGTCAGCGCGTGATCGAGAACTGGTTCGGGTGGGGCTCGTAGCCGATGTCTTCAACCGCACCCACACCACTGAAAATGTGGAGCACCTCGCTGGGTGCGTCGCTGACATTGCGGAACTCATGCCAGTTGTCCCGCGGGACGACGAGTACCTGGCCGGGCTTGAGCTCCTCCGTGCGGTCGAAATCGCCTAGGAACTTCAGGTTTCCGGTGAGCGGGACCACGATCATGTCAGCATGTGGATGCCGGTGCATGTGGTGGACGAATCCGGGCGGGAAGGTCAGCAGGTCTGCCACGATCTCCGGTGTTCCGGTCAGTGCCTCATTGAGCAGATGCTGATTCACCTGGTGCTCGGTGATGTCCCATCGAGTGAAGACCTCCTTGGCGACGTCGTCGAATGTCAGCAACTGAACATCCACGCTCGGGATCATCGTCACCTGCGCAATCTCGAACTAGTTGTGATGCAACAGGTTTGAGTAGGCCGTTTCACGCCTTGCCGTTTTCCGACTTGAGCATCCACGCTTGCTTCTCCAAGTCGGTGATGATGGCGTGCAACAGGTCGGCGGTCGACGGGTCAGCGGCGTCGACCTCATCGTGGATGGTGCGCGCGGTGTCCACGGTCGCGTAGATCCGATCCGCGATGATGTCCACAATGTCCGCCGTCCCGACTAGTCCCGCCGGTACGGCCGGGACAGACGTTGTTGCCGCGACGGTGTCGGTGCGCCCGTCGGGAACAGCGTCCAGAGCGCGCATGCGTTCGGCGATCGTGTCGGCGGCTTCGCGCGCGCCGTCCACAATCTCGTCGAGTTGCAGGTGCAGGTCCCGGAAGTTGGTACCGACGAGATTCCAGTGCGCTTGCTTGCCTTGCAGGTGCAGCTCGATCAAGTCGACAAGGACCTTCTGCAGGTTGTGCACCAAGCTGTCGGGTACTTGGAACACGCGGACCTGGTCGACAGAGCGACGGTTGGTCCTAGAGGTGGCCGCAGTGGTGGTCATGGCGGGCTCCCTTCGTAGCTATCGTCATGGTGCTGTGCAATATAGTGCACAGCATGTACAGCCCTGCTGTCAAGCCCTAAGTGACCACCGTCACGATATATTGGCAGATAGAGCACATTAACCGGCATCTGAACGGACACAACCTAGGATATCCGGTGTACGGTATACAAAACATTCCGTACGCTTGAGTGCACGTTAGGAGTGACGTTGTCAGATGCTTCAGATTCCCGCGCAGTCAACGGAATGCCGGGTGGCCTCGGCGAACGAATCCGGCAGGTCCGCACCGCGCGCGGCATCTCCGTCCGCGAACTGGCGCGCCGCGCGGGATGCTCGGCAAGCCTGGTCTCTCAGGTTGAACGTGGGGTGACCGCGCCGTCTGCCGGCGTGGTCTACGCGCTGGCCAACGAACTCGGCATCTCACTTGATTTCTTGTTCGGCGCCGACGACGTCGAACCAGGGGAATCGCCGCGCTCTGCAGACGCGAAAAACAGCTCATGGGGTCGCGCCACTGGCCCGGGTGGGGCGGGCGTCTTGCAGCGGGCCGGCGATCGCAGCGCCATCGATCTCTCGACGGGTGTGCGTTGGGAGCGCCTCACGCCGGCCCACGACAACAGGGTCGACTTCATCGAGGTCGTATACGAACCCGGCGGCCAATCCTCTGAGACCCGGCGGGCGGTCCGGCACGATGGTCGCGAGTATTTATACGTACTGCAGGGCGAACTCGAAGCCGTCGTCGGATTCGAAACGCTGCGGCTAACCGAAGGCGATTCCCTGGCCTTCGACCCCGCAACGCCGCATCACTACTACAACCGCACGACTGGGACCGTCCGCGTGCTATCGGTCGTGGTGCACGACCCGCCCGACGTGCGTTAACCGAATGTGGTCCCCGGGTAGGGCAGCAGTGCCATCTCGCGAGAGTTCTTGATCGCTATGGCGACCTGGCGCTGCTGTTGAACGGTCAGACCGGTGACCCGGCGGGATCGGATTTTGCCGCGCTCGGAGATGAACATTCGCAACCGGGCGGTGTCTTTGTAATCGACCGAGGTCACGCCGAGTGTTTTCAGCAGGTTCCCTTTGGCGGGTTTCGACACGGGTGGGGCGGCGCGACGGGCGCGTTTCGACTTGCCGGCCATCACCAGCTCGCTTTACGTATGCCCGGAAGTTGACCGTCATGGGCCATTTCCCGCACCCGAACCCGGGACAACCCGAATTTGCGCAGGTGTCCACGGGGACGCCCGTCGACGGCATCGCGGTTTCGCAATCGCACCGGGCTGGCATCGCGGGGTTGGCGCGCCAGCGCGCGCTGCGCCTCCAGGCGCTGCTCAAAGGTGCTGACTGGTGAGCGAATAATCCGTTTGAGCTCGGCCCGACGCTCGGCGTACCGGGCGACGACGGCGCGGCGCTGGTCGTTCTTGACGATCTTGGATTTCTTGGCCATTCAGCGTTCTTCCCGGAACTCGACGTGCCGGCGGATCACCGGGTCATACTTTTTCAGCCCGAGCCGGTCGGGGTCGTTGCGCCGGTTCTTGCGCGTGACGTAGGTGTAACCGGTGCCCGCGGTGGACCGCAGTTTCACGATGGGGCGAATCTCGTTGCGCGCCATCAGATCCGCTCACCGGCTTGGCGCAGCCGTGCGACGACGGCTTCGATGCCCTCGCGGTCGATGACCTTGATCCCTTTGGCGCTGACCCGCAACTTGATGCGACGGTGCTCAGAAGGCAAGTAGTAGGTCTTGATCTGGATGTTCGGTGACCAACGCCGCCTCGTGCGTCGGTGTGAGTGCGAGACCGCGTTCCCAAAACTCACTGTGCGGCCGGTGACTTGGCAGCGTGCGGACATGTCGCCCCTTCCCTAATGAAAATCATTTTCGACAAGCCTTGCGCGGCACTGTAGCGTGTCCAGAGGCTTATTGAAAAGGATTTTCAACAAGGAGTGGTGATGCGGACACCGGTGGTTCTCGTAGCGGGCCAGGGCGACACCGACGCGGTGGCCGGCACCCTGTTGCGCCGGCCGGGAACGCTGGTGGTCGAGCACCGATTCGACGGCCACGTGGTGTGCCGGACGACGGTCATGCTGCGAGACGGCGAACTGACCACCGCCGAGGAGGCCTTAGAGCTGGCACATGGCTGTGTGGCGTGCACGATCCGCAACGACCTGCTGGTGCTGCTGCGCAAACTGCACCGCCGCGACGATGTCAACCGGATCGTGGTGCACCTGGCGCCGTGGTTGGAACCCGAGCCGATCTGCTGGGCGATCAACTACACCCGGGTGCGCGTCGGGCCCGGCTACTTCGTCGGCCCCGCCGCACGCGACGTGGTGATCGCCGGCGTCGTGACCTGCGTGGAGAGCTCCGACTGGCTTGGGCGGGCCCTGGGCGATGACGAACTGCCCGACGGACGCACGGTCGCTCAGGTGGTGGTCGGTCAGGCCGAGTTCGCCGACCTTCTGGTGCTGAACCACCCGGACCCGGCGACGCTGGCCGTTTTGCGCCGCCTGGCCCCCCGCGCGCGGATCACAGTCGGCGTCGACCGCGTCGAGATGGCGCTGGCGCACCTGGACGGTGGCTCTCGCCACGGCCGCAGCGATCATCCGCACGCTCCGCTGCTGGCCGGCCTGCCTCCGCTGGCCGCTGACGGAGCGATCGGAATTCTTGAGTTCAGTGCCCGCCGCCCATTTCATCCCGAACGCCTGCATGCTGCGGTCGATCTGCTGCTCGACGGGGTAGTTCGCACCCGTGGTCGACTATGGCTGGCCAACCGGGACGACCAAGTCATGTGGCTGGAATCAGCTGGCGGCGGACTGCGGGTCGCTTCGGCCGGAAAGTGGTTGGCGGCCATGACCGCATCGGAGGTGGCGTACGTCGACCCGGAACGGCGGGCCTTCGCCGACCTGATGTGGGAGCACCGATTCGGTGATCGACACACCTCGATGACGGTCCTGATGTGCGGCGCCGACCCGGTCGAGGTCGCTGATGCGTTGAAGGGCGCGCTGCTCACCGATGACGAGATGGACCGCCCGCATAGCTGGAACCGCTACCACGACCCGTTCGGCGACTGGCACGAAGACCCCTGCTACGAAACACCCGATATGGCAGGCGAATTCTCGGCACACCGCAACAGCGACGGAGAAGCCCGATGAAACCTGACATCCATCCCGACTACCACGCGGTGGTGTTCCAAGACGCCACCACCGCCGCGACGTTTCTCACCCGCTCGACGATTACCAGTACACGGACTTTTCCGTGGGAAACCCGGACTGGGGTGCACAGCTACCCCTTGGTGGTGGTCGAAGTGTCGTCTGACTCGCACCCGTTTTGGACAGGCACACGGCGCACGCTCGATACCGCCGGCCGAGTCGAAAAGTTCTACCGGCGTTACGGCCGGCGCCCGTCGTAATTCGAAAGTGCGAGGCCCACAAATTCAGTCGCGAATAAAGCCTTTGTTGCGCATCAGGAAGTCCGCCAGGAACCCGTCGTGCGGGATTTCGGGGGCCGCGTAATGGGTCGGATGATGGCCGCAGTACACGTTGGCGATGGTCGGCTCGGCGAGCAGATCGTCGACCAAGTCCGCGTCGCTGGTGATCGCGCTGATCACCAGCGAATGCCGCAGCGGCTCCAATCCGTCGGCACGTGACCATGGCGAGACCCAAACGCACGGGAACGGCAACTCGACATTGAGCTTGGCGACGTCGGGCTTGGCCATCAGGTGCACGGCCGGGCGTAGCGCGGCGGAGCTGTCGCTCAACGGGGCGACTACCTGATCGGCACCGAGCAAAGGGCTGGTCCCCACCGCCACGGTCGCCAGATAACTCGCCAAAGCCGTTGCTTCGTCTATGTTTTGGGTGGGCAGTATCGCTCGCTCGTCCTCGCTCGGTAGCACCGCGATTGTCGACAATCGTTCGGCGATCGCGTCGGCCAGCGGAGCGGGATCGCCCTCGTACAACACGGCGGTGGCGTTGACGCATGCCACCCCACCCAGGTTGGCGATCGAGTCGGTGATGACATCGAGGTAGTCACGCCAGTCGTGTTCGGCGGTGATCAGGATCTTCGCCCGGCCCGGTCCGTTGACGAACACCGTCGGGTCGTTGGCGTATTTGTCGACGACGCCTTGACTCCCGTAGACCATGGCCAGATCGGCCGACCGGATCATCTCGTCGGCTCCGCGATGATCGGTGGGAAGGTACACCGCGTCGTGCGGGCGAAATCCGGCTTGCCGCAAGGCATGGACCAACCGGTGCGCGGTGAGCGGCTCGCGGCGCGACGGGCGGACCGCGACCCGGTATCCGAGCGCCAGCGCCTGAGGCCACAACCCGTGCACGCCCGGGCCGTTACCGGAGGCGAGCACCGCGAACACATCGCCCCGCCGTGCCCACACCGCACCACCTTCGCGGGTGAGCTCGTCGCGCCAGTCTTGCACCGCACCCGTTGGCCGAGCCGGCCGCACCGCGCCGAATGCCGAAGCGACACCGTCGGCGACACTGCGGGCCCCGGAACGGGTCACCGCGATCGGCACTCCGGAAATCCGGCTGGCCAGAACGGCATAGGTGTCAAAGTCCAGACCCGCGATCACCCCGGTGGCAAAAGCGTCGGCGGCCTTGGCCAGTGCGGCTTCACGCTCTTGCACCGGCAACGGTCGAGCGTTGCGTTGAGCGCTGATGGCGCGCGAGACATACAGCGGCGGCACCATGCTGAGCTCGGCGACGGCGACCCCGGCGGTGGTCGTGACAGGTTCGCGGTTACGGGTCCGGTACGTGCCGTCGGGACCGAGCGCATCGATACTGATCAGTCCGGCTGCATCAGGGGGCTGTTCGCGTCCGACGGAAGCCATCTCAGTAGACGCCTTCAATGACCGGCTCGCCTTCGAAGGCGGCGACGGGCCGCACCTCGCTGAGCGAATCACCAACTTGGCCTTCGGGTCCCGGCATCCGGATGGCGCTGTCGCGTTCCAGGTTGTTCGGGATGAACATGCCCTTGCTGATGTGGTGCATCACCACTTGACCGCGTTGTCCGTACGGCACGTCGTCGCCGCTATCGGGATCCACCACCGAAAAGACCACATAGGGTGTGCGCGGATCGAAAACGAACGGGTCATCGTCGCCACTTCGGCGAGTGACCGCTTGCGAAAGAACCATGGTGCTGCCGAACACCATGGTGATCGTCGTATGAGGGAAGATTTCGCGGAGCAAATCCAGCGTATCGAGGTCCACGTGAGCGCCGCTGAGCAGCGTGTAGCGGATCTTCTCGTTGACCAACTTGACCACGTCGTCATTGCGGGCAATGGCCTCGAGCAGCGGTGGGGTGGTGTGCAGATTCGCCACATGCTGGGTCTGCAGAACATGAACGGCCTGCTCGACGAGATGGTCGACGTAGGCCGACACCTCGGACGTGGCGTTGCGGGCAGCAATCCGCTTGACCCAGCGAGGATCCAGGTCGATGGCGTGAAAGACCGAGCCGAGCCGCTCCGAGACCAGACGAGAGAAGTAGCCGACGCCGTGCGGCCCGCTCGGCATCATGCACAAGAAGCCACGGCCGGCCAGGAAACCTCCGCCGGCGAAGTCCTCGATTTGCCATTGGACAACTTGCTCGATCCAATCTGGCAGCTGCACAGTCCTTTTGGGTGCGCCCGTGGTGCCGCCGGATTCGAAGATCTGCGGCACTGGTGGCGGTGATCCGTATCCGCGCGGGATCAGGTCTTCAACGGGCACGGTGCGCAACTCGCCCAGCAGGTTGGGGAAGAGCCGCAAATCGGCGAACGTGTTGACGTCGGTCAACGGGTTGAAGTTCAGCGTGTGCGCCGCCTGCACCCAGAACGTGCTTCCGGTCTCTTCGCCGAAGTGCCAGGCGATCGCAGCACGTAAGTACGCTTCGGGGTCGTCCACCGGCGCTGACCTCGGCACGTCCAGCAACGAAAAATCGATGTCGGCCATACCACCGATCATGTCGCAGCTGCAAGCACCCAAGCAATCGGCAGGCCGCCAATGTGCCTCACCACGAACGGTTTTGGTAAGCCGTTAACCGGCCGTACCCGTGTAATTCGCCCGGCCGCCATCTCCCGATGCCGCGACGAGGGCGCTGGCTCGCGGCGACACGAGCCACATGTTGATGTAACGGAGGCGTGCGCTGCGCCGAAAATTGGGTAAACAGTCTCCCTACGTTGTGCCTGGAGTCAGCCGGCAAGCCCTCAGCCTTGTCGTCGACCCGGACAATGACGACGGGGTGATCGTGCGGTACCACAATTTCCTCGTCCGCCATTCAGCACAGGCGACTTCGCCACGGATAGTCGCGGGCTAAGTGGTCGCGGGCCCCGCCGACATGCCGGAGCTCTGGGTCTACTCCGCTATGACGGACCGGCTGCGCCGCACCGAGAGCGGATGGCGCATCTTCGAACGCCGCGTCGGGCCGACGTCGATGAGCGACCAGCTGGGCTCAGCTGCGTCCAACCGCGGCGCGGACCAGGCGGCAAACTGGTGACCTGGCGCGCCCGGAGCTGAGCAGCGGTTCAGCGGTGGAACGGCCGCCAGCCGTTTTCCGGCTGAGCGAGACGGTCGGCGATCACCGACAGCGTCTCCAGGTTGTGGCCGTAACCGAGGTGGCTGCTGCGCACTTCGACGTTTTCCGTCTCGGGAGCGGGCAAGCTGGTGCAGCACTGCCATGCCACGATGCCATCGGATTTGCTGTAGATGCAGGTCGTCGGCACCGACAACGGCGCGGCCCGGCGCACCAGCGCCGCTTCGGCGACAGCCTCGGTGGCATCCGTGCCGCGGTTCAGTAGCCGCCACACCTTCCACGCAGTGCTGGCCTGGTGGTTGCCCCGGAAGGGCGATCCCAGGGTGATCACCGACCGGACATTGTCGGGGAAAGCGCGCGCCAGTTCGCGGGCGTAGATCCCGCCGGCGCTCCAGCCGATGATGCTGACGCGGCGCCCGCCGGTCCGTTCTCGAATATGACGCAGGCGCGCAGGCAGAGTTTCCTTCATGCTGGGGCGGTAACCCATGTTGTAGCCCAAGCCCCAGTCGTAGACCTGATAATCCAAGTGGCGCAAAACATTACGCAGCAGATCGGTGGATAACGGACCAGCCAGAAATCCAGGCATCACCAGAACGGGATGGCCGTCGCCGTGCGGCCAGTTGGCGATGTGCCGCATGGCGAGGCGAGCGGCGAGATACTCGAGGCCGGTGCGCCATTCCAGCGCACGCAGCAGATGTCCCGGCGCGGCCGCGTTAGCGGCGTCCGGAAGCTGAGCCGGTTGCTCTGCAACGGGTTCAGGAATAGAAGCCATCCAAGGTCTCCTTGTTTTGCTCGGCGACCACCCCGCGCTTCACCTTCAGCGAGGGCGTCAGCTCACCGTTTTCGACGGAGAGTTCGTGGTCAAGCAGGGCCCACTTCTTGATCGTCTCCCAGCGATTCAGCTTGGCGTTGAGCTGCTTGACGTGCTCATCGATCATGTCGTGCACGGCGTCGGATTGCGTGAGTTCGGCATACGGCGTGTCGCCCAGTCCGTGGTCTTTGGCCCAGCCGCTGATCGAGTCGGCATCCAGGGTGACCAGGGCAACGGCGAAGTTGCGCCCCTCCCCGAACACCATGAACTGGCTGGCGTACGGACACAGCGTCGCAAATTTCGCCTCGATCGCCGGTGGTGCGACGTATTTGCCGCCGGAGGTTTTGAACAGTTCCTTGATTCGGCCGGTGATCGTCAAGAAGCCGTCGTCGTCGACGCTGCCCTGATCCCCGGTGGACAGCCAGCCGTCGTCGCTCAGCGCCTCAGCGGTCGCGTCGTCCAAGTGGTGATAGCCGGCCATCACACATTTACTGCGGAACTGGACCTCCCCGGCGTCGCTGATGCGAAGCTCGGTGCCCTCGAACGGCAGGCCGACGGTGCCGAGCTTGTAGTTGTCCGGGCGGTTGATGAAGCCCGCGCCGGAGGACTCTGTCAGCCCGTAGCCTTCCAGGATCAGCAGGCCGGCGGCGTCGAACCATTCCGCGATGTCGCGGTTGAGTGGCGCGGAACCGGACACGAAGAACCGGATCCGCCCGCCGAACACATCGCGGATCTTGGCGAACACCAACCGGTCGAACAGCCCGTGTATCGGCTTGATTGGTAACGGGACCGATTTGCCGGTGCGGCGGCGACGGGCGACCTGGCGGCCGACGGCGAACGCAGCGTTGAACAGGCCGGCTTTGATGCCGCCCTGGCTCTGCTGCGTGGTGACGACGCGGGCATAGGCCTTCTCGAAGATGCGCGGCGCGGCTCCCATGAACGTCGGTTTGACCACCCCGGTGTTCTCGACGATCTTGTCGACGCGACCGTCGATTGCGCTGGCGAAGCCGCAAGCCAGTTGAGTCGCGATCAGCACCTTGCCGAAGGCGTGCGCGAGCGGCAGCCACAGCAGCTGCAGATCGTCCTCGCCGAGCAGATCCATATCAGCGATCGCGGTGCCGGTGTACACCCACGCCTCGTGACGCAGCCGCACCCCTTTGGGGCGGCCGGTGGTCCCGGAGGTGTAAATCAGCGTCGCCAGCCGGTCGGCCGTGATCTCCTCGGCGACCGTGCGCACGCAGGAGGGATGCTCGGCCAGATACTTCGCGCCTTGGTCGGCGAGGTCATCCAAGGTGATCACCCAGTCGCCGTCAGCGGCTCCGTCGAACACCACGACCTTGGTCACGTCGGGCAAGTCAGCTCGGCGCTCGGTGAGCTTCTTCAGCTGGGTGTCGTTTTCGGCGAAGACGATCCGCGATTCGGAGTCGGCGAGGATGTAGGCGGTGTCTTCGGCGTTGGTGCTCGGGTAGACGGTGGTCGTCGCCGCGCCGGCGCACATGATCGCCAGGTCGGCCAGGATCCAGTCGAGCCGAGTCGTCGAGGCGATCCCGATCCGTTCCTCGGCTGCGACGCCCAGGGCCAGCAGTCCGGCTGCCAGGGCCTCCACCCGTTCGGCCGCCTGCTTCCAGGTGACCGAGGTCCAGTCGCCGTCGGCGGGGTATCGGAAGGCTTCCTTGTCTCCTGATGCCTCGACGCGGTGCAGGAACAGCAGCGCCAGATTGGGCGCCCGGGTGGTGGTCGGGGTGACACTGGTCTGGCTCATCGGACTTCCTTTTGTGCTCTCAGCAACGTCGCAACATTGATCTTGCTGGGAGTGCCCACCGCTGGATGGCCAAAACGTGAATTTGCCACCCTTTCGGCCCGTTCTGGCGTTGACGATGCGCAGTTCGACGGGATCCCCATTCGTGTCGCTCGCCCGCAGAGGTGGGTGTTTGGCGGTAGCACCCCACTTGTCGCCCCAGGCCACCATGGCCAACAAGACAGGCTGCAGGTCGCGCCCCTTCTCGGTGAGCCGGTATTCGTATCGGTTCCTGCAGGGTAGACGCCCGTGCGGCAAAATCATCTAGTAATGCAACTCGAGTGGCAGTCACTCGTGCGGAATTTCACGCTTGCTCGGGCTGCACCAATCCCGCGGTTTTGGCCAACCAGTTGGGCGCGAGAACTGACAGACCCGTGGCCGCCGCGGTGGCGCCGACCACACCGGTCCAGGCGACCGGACCCAGTGGCGTGCATCCGAAGAAGTGACTGACCCCGGGAGTCTGGACGATCGCGAACAACACCGCTGAGCTGCCCAGCGCCGTCACCACGACCAGCGGGCTGTGGCTCCGAGTCAGCAGCGTTTGCGCCAGCTGCGTCGTCACCAGAGCAGTCAATCCCATCGTCGACGTGCGCCTTTCGGTGCCCGGAGTCCAACGCCCGATACCCCAAGCCGCGGTTGCGCCGATGGCCGTGACGGCCCCGCGGGTGACGATCTGGCGCATGAGCGGAACGTCCAGTGAAGGTGTCGGCTCGGTCAGCACCGATCGCTGGTAGGCCCGTCGGGCCTCGTCGGCCTCCTCCTCGGTGTCGTATTCGTCGGCATCGGGTTCTTCGAACTGCGGGGTGACGGCGACCGCGAGCGCCGGGAACATGTCGGTCAGCAGGTTCACCAGAAGCAGTTGGCGGGTTCCCACCGGCGCGCGTCCGGTGCCCAGTGCCGTGCCGATGATGGTGAACAGCACTTCGCCGACATTGCCGCCGACCAGTATCGTCACCGCATCCCGCACGCTGGCCCACATCCCGCGGCCCTCGACCAACGCGTCGAGCAGCACACCCAGGTCATCCTCGGTCAACACGATATCGGCGGCACCGCGGGCGGCCGAAGAACCTCGACCGCTCACCCCGATGCCCACGTCGGCCATCCGGATCGCGGCGGCGTCATTGGCCCCGTCGCCGACCATCGCAGTCACTCGCCCGCCACGCTGCAGCGCACCGACGATCTGCACTTTTTGTTCCGGGCTGACCCGGGCGAAGACCTGCACGTCGCCGGCGAGTTTGGCGCAGGCGTCCTCGTCGAGGCCGGCAAGGTCGGCGCCGGTGACCACTCGCGCATCCGACGGTAGGCCCAACTGCCGGGCGATCGCCCGTGCGGTTACCGGGTGGTCGCCGGTGATCAGCACGACTTTGCGGTCGGCGTCCAGCAGCGCTTCGATCAACGGGCGCGACGATGGTCGTGCGGTGTCCGCCAAACCGACGTAGCCGATCAACTCCAGGTCGTGCGCGGCGGCGTCGACGGCATCAGCGTCGGTGTCGTCATCGTCGGCCGTGTCGTGCACCCAGCTGCGCTGCGCCACTGCCAGCACCCGCAGGCCCTGCTCGGCAAGGCTGTGCACCAAAGACTCCGCATGGTCTGGGTCGGTCTCCGGATTAGCGAACCGGCAGCGCGGCAGGACGACCTCAGGCGCGCCTTTGAGCATCAGCAATGGCGCGGAGGGATCCGTGCTCAATGTGCCGATCGCCGCAGCGAAGCCACGGCTGGACTCAAACGGCACCTCGGCGAGTACGGTCCACTCCGAATCACCTTGGCTGATAGTTGAATCCGCTGCGTTGAGGATCGCCTCGTCGGTGGCGTGGGCGTGCCCCTGCCGCTCGTGCGGTTGGGTGGATGCGCGCGCAGCGGCCCGCAGCACGTGGGCGCCCTGCGGATCGGCGGCGTCGGGGAACGGACCTCGCGGCTTGGTTGCGGCCGGTACGGAACGCACGACCCGCAGGCGGTTTTCGGTGAGCGTGCCGGTCTTGTCGAAGCACACGGTGTCGACCCGACCTAGCGCTTCGACGGTGCGGGGAGCGCGGACCAGCACTCCGCGCGCCGACAGGCGCTGGGCCGCGGCCAGCTGGGCGAGGGTGGCCACCAACGGCAGGCCCTCCGGAACAGCGGCCACCGCAATGGCGACGCCGTCGGCAACCGCCTGACGCAGCGACGCACGACGCAGCAAGGCCAAGCCCGTCACCGCGGCACCGCCAGCGAGGGTGAGCGGAAGGACCTTGCCGGTCAGCTCTTTCAGCCGTACCTGCACCCCGGCCGCCGACTCGACGTCGATGACCGCCGAAATCGCGCGGTGCGCAGCGGTGCCCACACCGGTGGCGACAACGATCGCCCGGGCGTGACCTGCGACGATCGTGCTGCCCTCGAACAGCATGCTGGCCCGGTCTCTGTCGGTGGCGCCGACCGCGTCCACCTGTTTGTCGACCGGCAACGACTCACCGGTGAGCAAGGATTCGTCGACCTCGAGGTCCTCGGCCACCAATAGACGCGCATCAGCGGGCACCACGTCGGGAGCGGCCAAGTCGATGACGTCGCCGGGGCGCAGCGAACTGGCCGCCACCGTGGCCGTGCGTTCGGCGTTTCGGGCCGCCTCCAGCCGGCGTCGTGTCGTGGCCACCGCCGGGACGACGACGCGGCGCGCCAGTTGATCCTGTTCGGCGAACAGCTCGGCGGCCGCGGCGTCGGCCCGCAACCGTTGCGCCCCGCCGGTCAGCGCGTTGACGGCCATCACGCCCGCGACCAGAAGCGCGTCGACGTTGCTGCCGACGATCGCCGACGCCGCCGCTCCCACGGCCAGGATCGGGGTGAGCGGATCGTTGAGCTCGGCGCGGGTCGCGGACAGCAGCCGCCCTACCTGATGTGCCGGTCCCCGCAGCGGCGATACCAGTGGGCTGTAGGACAGATCCTCGAGAACGCGTCGCCAGCCCGGCGGCGCACCGGGGTCGACGGTCAACGGCCGCGTACGGCCGGCCAGCCGCGAGTAGACAATCTCCGGGTCCAGCGCGTGCCAGGCGGTCAGCGGTTGCGGGGTGGGATCGGGTTGGCGCAGCACCTTGCTGGCCGAGAAAGCTCCCGAGACCATGGCGCTGGCGGCGGCCGCGTTGACCGGGTTGAGCCAGCGCCGCAGGGCCAATGGGTTAGTACTTGTGCGTGGATCACCGGTGACCAGCAGCAGCCCGGCCAGGGTGGTGCCGCCCTTGGCCAGGTTGACCGACGACTCGCTGGCCTGCCGCGCCGCCGGTAGCGCCGAGAGGATCCGTACGGCGGCAGCCAGATCGGTGCCGGTGATGATGTCTGCGGACCACGGTGTGGCTGCGCGGGGATCGTCGAGCGCCACTCCGACGTCGGCGATGGCCAGTGCTGCCAACGTGTCGGTCGATGCGAAGTCGCGGTGCAGCGCGGTGATCAGCAGTACCGGTCCGCGATCGGTGCGCAAATCGCGCACCAGCTTGAGCAGCGGAGTGCCGCTCGGATGGCTGGCGGCGACGCTGGCGGCCAGATCCTGGGTGCCGGCCACATGCCGCAACACCACCCGGGCTCCGGTTCGGTGCGCGATCTGCAGCAGCGGGACCGCGAAGGGGTCGACCTCCCAGCCGACTTCGACGTGGCCCACCGTTTCGCCGTCGACCACGAGGTCGGCGTGTTCGAGGCCCTGGGCCGGTGTGGCGGACGGTCCCTGCGCGCGAACCCATCGCAGGGCCGCCCCGGTGGCCGGCAGCTCATCTGGGTCGGGCTCGGGTGCCTCCTCACCGTGCAGCAGCGCGTCGGCGACCTCGTAGACCCGGTCTTCGTCCCAGCCCGGGATATCTCCGCGTGCATGTAACACGGCGCGGTGGTCGCCGCGCAGCGCCGCCCCGTCGATGACAACCACTTTCACCCGATCCAGACGACGCAGCGCGCCCGGATCGAGGATCAGCTGACCGTCGTCGGCGAGCCCCCGGCCCAGCACCGCGGCGAAGGACTGACGGCCCATGTGCGCGGCCTTCGGAATTCCGGCCAGCACCGCACCGGCCGCGTCTTCGGGGCCACCGCCGGCAACCAGCGCACTCGCGGCCGCGATCAGCGAACCGTTGGCCGCTTGGTCGACATATGCCTCCACCGGCCCGGCCATTGATCCCTTCGCGGTGTCGATGGCGGCGTCGATGGCTCCGTCCACCACGACGTGCGAAGCCTCGCCCGCCGCGGCAGCTGCCCAGTTGTGCCTTGGAGCCTGCGACTTGGCGCCGGCTGACGAGATGATGGGCACCACCGGGGCTTGGGGCCGGTTGGGTGAGGCCAGCTGCGGCTCGCGGTCTCGCCAGCGGCGGCGATACGCGTCGGCTTCGGAGATCTGCAGGACTCGTTGCGCCAGATTCAACAGCGGAGTGCCCACCGCTTGGGTCAACCCGTTGGCCGCCGCTGTCGACGCGCTGAGCGCGATATCGGTGCCCACGCGGCCCAGCCGCGACTCGAGCACTGACACCATCCGCGGCTGATTGTTGAGCAGCGCAGCCGCCGCTCGGGTGGTACGCGGTGCTGCCGGCAGTCTGATGACCCAGCCGGTCACCGCGGCGCCGATCGCCACCGCATCGAAGGCCGCCGCGGTGAGCGGCACCAGGATCGCCAACGGGTTACCCGGGTCGGCGAAGGGCGCGGTTCGGATCTCAAGCTCCGGTCCAGCGGCGGCTAAGTCGGCCGCCACGTCGGAAACCACGTCGCGCACCTCGTCCAAGACACGGTCGCTATCGGCGTTGTCTTGGAGGTCCTCGAGTTCGACCACCAGGCGACCCAGCGAGCCCTCGACGTGGGCGGTGGCCACGCCCGCGATCTTGCGAACGGGCTCTTCGACCATCGCCGCGTGCTCGTGCCAGCGCGGAAACGGTAGCAACGGATCCAGATCCAGGTGCACTCGACGCCCGCTTTGCCAGCGCACCGTCGCTGTCGCACGGTCGGGGGCGCCGTTAGACGAATTGTCCAATCCGAGGAACCGGCTGGTCGATTGACTCACCGATTGCACCACCGGGCCGGCCAGCGTCTGCACGGTGTTCGCGGTGCTCGCCACATTTTGCACGCCGGCTTGTAACATCTGTACTGCTCCGCCGGTTATCCCGCCGACAACGGCGGCTACGCCCGGAACCTTCATTCCTCACCCTTCAAACAACGTCTACCGCGCCCATACTTACGACGTCTTAACGAACTGTCCACACGAACCCGCCGGGGGCCTGACCGCAACTCACGACGGCAGCTATCCGCTCGACTCGGATCACCGGGTTGGCGGCAGACCGAACGCAGAGAACAGCCCGGGATCAAGAAAGACGGTCAATGCGGCGACCCCGCCCCTACCAGTGTCCAGGACATCTATCGGATGTGCTCGCAGGACCCCGTCTGCAGCGCGCCGGTTCGCCGCAACAGCGGGGCTGCCCGTTGGCGGCCGTTGGGACGAGCACCATGTCGCCGGCTCCGGCGAAGGCGCGCCTGGCGAGGAATCGGGTCACGGCGTCGCGCCCGGTGAACCAGACCGGCAGCGGCGGCATCTCAATACGATCGTCCCTTGTCTTGCTTGCGCGAGTTCGTCGACCTATGGGGTGTCGACTCCTAACTCGGCCAGCCAGCCACGTCGACGGCGCGTCCCTGGTGCAGCAGATCGCTGACGTGGTAAATCGTCGCCGCTCGCCCGGCCCGCCGTCGATCCGGCAACCCGAAGCGGTTGCCCCCCTTGCGAAATGAGGCCGCAGGAGAACACCGGGCACCGGGTGGCGGCCTTTCGGCCCGGCGAGCGCGGGTGAACTGGCGTCAGACATGGACGCGACACGGGAATCATCCCTTTAGTCGACGATGATTCCGCCGGTCAGATTGACGACGGTGCCGGTCATCGCGGCGGCCCGGTCCGAGGCCACGAACGCGGCCGCTTCGGCGAGCTCCGTCAGCGTGGTCGCACGTTTGCGATGCGTCTGCGCGGCCATGGTCGCCGCGAAATCCTCCCGGGTGATGTTGTATGCCTGGGCGTGCAGCCCGAAAACGACGTCGATGGTGGAGGTTTCCTCCATGCCGGTCGTGCGCAGGCAGACGGCGCGCACACCGTGGGACGCCCACTCCGCGGAAAACGCGCGATTGAGGGCTTCCATGGACGCCCAGGCCGGACTCATGCCCCCGAGCAGCGGTATGCCCAACCGGGCGGGCTCGGGGGTGTGCATCAGCACCACCCCGGAGCCCTGAGCGATCATGTGCCGCGCCGCTGCCCGGCCAGTCACGAAATGTGCTCGTGCGTAGATATTTATCGGCGCTGCGAAGTTGTCCACCGACAGCTCGGTCAGGGGAATGCCTTGCATCCCTTGCTGCGGAATCCCGATGGCGTTGAACGAGATATCGACGGTGGCGGCTTTGTCGACGACGTCCTCGACGTGATCGGCCACGGCCTTCTCGTCGAGCGCGTCGACCTCGGCGGTCTCGACCGCTCCGCCGGCAGCCGTGATCTCCTTGGCGAGCGCGTCGAGCGCGCCGAGGTCTCGCCCGGTCAGAAACAGCCGGGCGCCTTCGCGAGCGAAGGCCTGCGCCACCGCGCTCCCGACCGCGCCGGCGGCCCCGTAGATGACCGCGTTCTTGTTTTCCAGCAACATGATGTTTCTCCGTTTCGCCGCCGAGCGGCAGTTGTGTTCTCCGAGTTGGCTTTTTAACGTTGTTTTGCCAGGACCCGGCTTCTATGGCAACTTCTGCAGCCCACCGCCGGTCAGCAGATATCCGGGGGAGCTGCTCGCCGGGTCGGCGCGGATCAGCTCCACCAGGGCGGACCCGGCCCGCTCAGGGGTCAACACCTCGCCCAACTGCTCGAGGTATGCCTCGTCGGTCTGGCCGCTGCGGGCCGCGTAGGCACGAACACCGCGCCGGCCCACGTCGCCGAACGGCGTCATCCTCGGCATCACCGCGGTGACGGTGATGCCCAGTCCGGCGCGGCGCGACTCCTCCTGGGCGTACCCGGCGATGAACCGCTGGGTGGCCTTGGACCCGGCGTATCCTCCGCTGGCCGGGGATCCGTTGATAGCAGCTCCGCTGCTGATCACCACCACTCTGCTGCCGGGTTGTAGCGGCTCGAGCAGCGCCTCCCGCAGCCAGGTGAACGCGATCTTGACGTCGGTATGCCAGTTGACTGAGAACGTCTCCCAGGTCTGGTGCTGCAGCGGACGCATCACCGGGTTGGCGCCGGCGACCAGGATGAGAACCTGCGGCTCGTAGTGGTCCAGCAGGCTCCACGCCGCCGCCGGGTCGGCCGCATCGGCAACCTCGGTCGTGATGTTCGGGCTGGCGCCGGCCAGTTCGGCAAGCGCCGGGCCGGTCCGGGCCACCGCGACCACCGGCGCGCCGGCGTCGGCGAACGCGACAGCGATGCCGCGCCCCAATCCGCGGCTCGCGCCGACGACAATCGTTGTGCTGCTTGATAAGTCACTCATGGTTGCGCTCTTTCGTTGCTCATTAGGGGTTTTACGTGGCGGGCTGCGGTTGTGCCAGCGCCGCGTACTGGCGCTCGAGCACCTTGGCAGCGCCGCTGCCCCAGTTCTGCGCGATGGACTGCGACAAGGGATCGGGGAAGATGTCCTCCTGCCCTTCCTCCAGTCCCTCGAAGACGGCGCGCGCCACCGACTCCGGAGCGGCCTTCGGGATGTCCAGACCGCGAGTCATGTCGGTGTCCACCGGGCCGGTCAACACGGCGTGCACCGTCACACCCCGCTCGGCCAGCAGCACCCGCAACGACTGCGTCATGTTGAACGCGGCCGCCTTGGAAACCGAATACGCCGGGATGATCGGCAACGGAGCCAGCGCGTTGACCGACAGATTGTTGACGAGCGCTCCCCGCGAACGCGTCAACAGCGGCAGGAACGCCTGGGTCACGGCATACGGCCCGAACAGGTTGACCCGTAGGTGCGCTTCGAGCACGGCCGGATCGGTCAGGTCGTCATAGAGCGCCACGCCGGCGTTGTTGATCAGGACGTCGAGCGACTCCACGCGCTGCGCGGCCGCCCGAATCTGCGCGGCGTCGGTCACGTCCAGGGCAACGGGCGTGACGCGCCGATCCGGGTGGCTCGCGGTCCGGCGCGTGCCCGCATAGACCCGTGTCGCGCCGCGGCGCAAAGCTTCCTCGACCAGCGCCTGCCCGATGCCCCGATTGGCCCCGGTCACCAGAACTGACTTTCCTGCGATGATCACATCGCCTCCTCGCTCGTGGGTTTCGACTGTCTCGCCAATACAGATGCCGCAATGTCGAGAAAGTGGGCTCAGGATGTGCGCCCAGTTCGCGGCCCAGCCGGCGTCGATACTGGAAGGAGAAAACACCCGCGATGGAAAAGTGGTGACACGTGGTGACAACCGATCTGATTGCCAGGGCGCGGGCCGGGGACGGCGAGGCGTTTCGAGAGCTGACCGAGCCACACCGCCGCGAGCTGCAGGTGCACTGCTACCGGATGCTGGGATCCCTTCAAGACGCCGAGGACGCCTTGCAGGACACCCTGCTGGCAGCGTGGCAAGGCCTCGACGGATTCGAGGAGCGGGCCTCGGTGCGCACCTGGCTCTACCGGATAGCCACCAACCGGTGCCTCAGCGTTCTTCGCTCGGCCCGCCGACGCCCGGCCAAGGAGTGGGACATGCAGGTTGACCTGCCCGAGCCGACTCGGCTCGGCGAAATCGTCTGGCTTGAGCCATATCCCGATGACCTTCTAGAGGCCGCGCTGCCGCTGGATCCCGAGGCGCGCTATGAACAGACCGAAGCCGTCTCGCTGGCCTTCGTGACAGCCCTGCAGGTTCTGCCGGCTCGCCAGCGCGCCGTACTCATCTTGCGCGAGGTACTCGGATACCACGCCAACGAGGTGGCCGACATGCTCGACTCGACCGTCGAATCGGTCAACAGTGCGCTCAAACGGGCGCGCGCTAGCCTGCAGCGCCGACTGCCGGCCCCGGGCGAGGACGGGCCGGCACCGGCCCCCGGCTCACCCGCCGAGCAGGAGCTGGTGGCGAAATTCGTCCGCGCTTACCAGTCCGGCGATGTCAACGCGCTGGTCACCCTGCTGACCGCCGACGTCAGCGTGTCCATGCCGCCGATTCCGCTGGAATACCAAGGCCGCGACGTCGTAACCCGTTTCTACGCCAGCATCTTCGGCGCCGGCCGGGCATACGACTTGGTGCCCACAAGGGCCAACGGTCAGCACGCGTTTGGCGCCTACCTTCGCACCCCCACCGGCGGCATCCGCCACGGGGCCGGCCTGCTCGTCCTCACCCTTACCGGCGAAAAGATCTGCGCCCTGACTCGCTTCGACAACGACGTGCTCCCGTGGTTCGGGCTGCCTCGATCGCTGCCGGGCTGAATCGCATAGGCGGGCAACAGGATTCCCGCACAAGCAGAAGGAAAAGAGACGACATGCGCGCGATCAATCAAGACACCGATAACGTCACCTTCGTTACCGCCACTGGCCTGAAGTAACGGAAACCGAAAGGCGGAAATCACCGTGAACACACCCCCGATCGTGTCGGAGCAGGAGTGGGCGGCCGCCCACCAGCAGCTGCTGGTGAAGGAGAAGGAGGTGATGCGCGCCCATGACGCGCTGGCGGCCCAGCGGCGGCGAATGCCGTGGCTGGCCGTGGACAAGGAGTATGAGTTCGACGGACCCGAGGGCAAGGTCAACCTGCTGGGTCTCTTTCAGGGCCGGCGTCAGTTGGTCGTCTATCGAGCCTTCGTCGGGCCCGACATCGACGGCTGGCCCGATCACGGCTGTCGCGGCTGCTCGATGATCGCCGACCACATCGGCAACCTGGCCCACCTGAACGCCCGCGACACCACGCTGGTGTTCGCTTCGCGTGCGCCGCAGCCGGGCATCGAGCGCCTGAAGGCGCGGATGGGCTGGCAGATGCCGTGGTACACGATCACCGACGGCTTCGACGTCGACTTCGGTGTGGACGAGTGGCACGGCACCAACGTGTTCATCCATGACGGCGACCGGGTGTTCCGCACCTACTTCATCAACAACCGCGGCGACGAGGTGCTGGGGAACACCTGGAGCTTTCTGGACATGACGGCACTCGGCCGTCAGGAAACCTGGGAGGACTCGCCGGAGGGCTACCCGCAGGGTCCGCCCTATGAGTGGTGGGACTGGCATGACGAATACGGCCAGCGCGCGCCGTCGCGATGGTTTGGTGAGCCTGATCCGACCGATCCCAATGACCAGCGTCCACCGCGCGCGGACTGAAGGCGCACCCGCCGTCGGCAACATGGGCTCGCTACCGCGGAACGGCGATTAACATTATCGCGGGGCTCCCAGCCGGGAGCGGAAGGCCGGATCCGTGCTCGCCAGGTTTCGCCAGCTGCTGGACGTCGAACTGAGCATCGCCGAGCGGATTGGCATCGGTGTACTCCTCGCGGGGCCCTACTTGCTCATCGGTCTGGTGTGGTCGAGCACCCACGCCCAGTCTCTTCATGGGATTCGCGGCGTGGAGCTGCTGGGGTCCATCGCGCTGTGGCCGGCGTTGTTGGTTGCCAATGTCTGCCTTGCCTGACGCCGCGTGTCGGCAGTGTTGACTCGGCTCCGGCTGGTGCTCAACCACCGGGTCAGTGTCGGCGGGCTGACCGAGGTGGCGGTGTGGCTCGCCGTCGGTTACCTCACCATCGGTCTGGTGTGGTCGTTCTTTCATGCCGACGGCGTGCAGCGCATACAAACGCAACTGGAACAGCAGCTGCACTTGCCGGCCGGCAGCAACTATCAGCTCGCTGCGCTGGGAGAAGCCAGCGTGTTGTGGCCGGTGATTTCAGTGCTGCCCTCGCTCGGGTGCGCGCACTAGGTTTTTCCGGGAGGGAAACCCGAAGGGAGCCTGTATGCCGGGAGCAACCAGTGACGTCTGGGAGGTGATGTCGACCGCGCGGACCATCCGACGGTTTAACGACGAGCCGGTTGACGACGCCACACTCACGCGGTGCCTGCAAGCCGCGATGTGGGCGCCGTCCGGCGCCAACGCGCAGGCCTGGCGTTTCGTCGTGTTGCGATCACCACAGCAGCGGGCTGTCGTGGCCAAGGCGGCGGCCCGCGCCTTGGAGGTGATCGAACCCGTCTACGGAATGAGCCGGCCGGCCGACGATGATGACAGTCGGCGGGCCCGCACCAACCGCGCGACCTACGAGCTGCACGATCGGGCCGGTGAATTCACCTCGGTTCTGTTCGCGCAGAAGCATTTCCCGACCGCTTCCGAGCTTCTGCTTGGAGGGTCGATCTTCCCGGCGATGCAGAATTTCTTGCTGGCCGCTCGCGCTCAGGGTCTGGGCGCGTGTCTGACCAGCTGGGGTGCCTACGGCGGCGAGCAGCTGCTCCGGGACGCCGTCGGCGTGCCCGACGACTGGATGCTGGCCGGGCACATCGTGGTCGGCTGGCCCAAAGGACGGCACGGACCCGTGCGTCGCCGCCCGCTGGGCGAAGTGGTCAACCTCGACCACTGGGATGAACACGCAGCCGAGTTGGAGGGCCAGCACCTGTGAACAAGCTGACTGATCACTGGCCGACGTGGCTGTCTTCCATCGGGCAAGTAATCGCCAGGTACGGACTCGCGCTGACGCTGGCGTGGATCGGTTTCGGCAAGTACATCAAGATGGAAAGCCGGGTCCTCATCGAACACAGCCCCCTGATGAGTTGGGTCTATGACGTGTTCAGCGTCAACACCGTCGCGCGTGGTCTGGGAACCCTGGAGATCACCGCCGCGATCCTGATCGTCGCCCGCCCGGTGTCGGCGCGGTTGTCGGCGATCGGCAGCGCGATGGCGATCGTGCTGTTCTGTGGGACGCTGAGTTTTTTGTTCACGACGCCCGGCGTGGTCAGCCGGTTCGCCGGGCCGGTTCCGGTGCTATCCGCTTTGCCTGGGCAGTTCCTGCTCAAAGACGTTGTGCTGCTGGGCGTCGCGGTGTGGAGCCTCGGTGAGGCTGTGCAAGCGCACCGAGTCTCGTCAGCTCTTGATGCCGACCGTGATCAGGTCTGAGATGGCCCGAGTCAGCAGCGGCCGCCGGACGCGATGCTGCTCGTCGACGGTGAACCCGGCATCCTCGAACAATCCCCGCATCGCGGCGGACGACGGGTGGTGTGCTGGTTTCCACCGGCTGGTCGACGGCCCCTGCAGGAGCTGTTGGCGTGCACTGAGCGTCGACACTGCAACCAGCCCGCCCGGTGACAGCACGCGATGGAATTCACGCAGCGCCGAGGGCTGGTCGAAGAAGTGAAACGCCGACGTCGTCACCACAGCGTCCAGCGCCCCGTCATCAAAGGGCAGCTGCTCGGCAGGGCCGCGCAACCACTGCACCTCCGTCGATCTGGAGCGGGCTTGGTTGAGCATGCCCTCGGACATGTCCACGCCGTATACCTCGGCGGGATGTAGCTCGCGTTCGATCCGGTCAGCCAGAATCCCTGTGCCGCAGGCGATGTCAGCTACCCGCGCAGACTGGTGGTCGCGCAGTTGCGCGACCACCTCGTCGTGCGCCGGGCGATATACCCACTGTTGCAAGAACGGCGCGTTGTACGCCGGGGCTGCCACACCCCAGAACCGCGTGACGACGTCGTTGAAACCGCGGCGTTGCGCTGTCACGGTCACTTGGTTGAGGTGTAGTAGATCGTGTCGGCCATCGACACCGAGTCGCTGCCCTGAGAGAAGGGCGGAAGGTCATGATCGGCCAGCAACTGACTCATCGGCTTGCCGTCCGACCGCCAGCCCAACGTGTCCAGGTAGACGGCGACGTCGTTGCGGTCGCCCTCGTAACCGAGTTCGCTGAACTCCAGGTCGAAGCCATGCGCACGCCATTTTTCGGTGGCCTTACGCATCATCTCGCGCGCCTGCTCGTGGTCGACGTCGGACATGTCCGGGATGGCCTCGGTGGCCAGCCGGCTGCCGTCGGCGCTGAGCGCGGAAATATTGTCCAGCAAGCGGTCTTGGGCTTCCGGAGGCAGGTAACCAAGCAACCCCTCGGCAATCCACGCGGTGGGTTGGCTTCGGTCGAAACCGGCTTCGACCAACGCGGCCGGCCAATTCTGCCGAAGGTCGATGGCGACCGTGCGGCGATCTGCGGTCGGAGCCGCTCCCAACCCGGCCAGGGTCTCGGTCTTGAACGCGATCACCTGCGGCTGGTCGACCTCGAAAACGGTCATGTCGGTGGGCCAGTCCAGCCGGTAGGCGCGGGCATCAAGACCGGAGGCCAGAATCACCGCCTGGCGGATGCCGGCCCGCGTCGCCTCGTGAAAGAACGCGTCGAAAAAGCGGGTCCGGGCGGCCATCGCGTCGGGCATCTGCTGGAGTTTCCAGCTGGAGTCGTCATCGTCGACGTCAGCGGTGGCTAGGTCTCCGGCGGCCCATCGGGTCAGGAAATCCACGCCGACGGCTCGCACCAGCGGCTCGGCGAACCGGTCGTTGATCAGGGGGTTATCGGCCTTGGTGGCGACGGCTCGGGCTGCGGCGACCATGGTCGCTGTTGCTCCCACGCTGGTCGCCAAGTCCCAGGTGTCGTTGTCGGTGCGCGGCATGCGTGCTCCTTGGGTAGTTTTGGGGCGTTACTTAGTTAGCATAACAAGTATTTAGCCCGTATAACAAGTTGCACGTGTCACGGTTCCGTCACGAGCCGGGTCAGCGGCTGTGGATCGCGGCGGTCACTCGCACCGTGCGCCGTCCGATGGAGTCGATCCGTTTGCGGGTCAATGCCTGCAGCGGATGGACGGCGACAATCATCGCGACCCGGCCGCGGTGGTCGAACACCGGCGCGGCGATGGTGGCCACCGGCTGCGCCTGACGCGCGGTGTCGTCATCGGACAGGAAACCGATCGTGGTGAATTCCACCAGCAGCTGATCGGTGATCTCGCGGACGTGGTCGGGCAGCCCGTCGCTGGGCAGTGTCCCCACCACCTGAGCCGCCTGGGTCAGTGCCGGCGTTGTGCAGTCCACGTCGAATCCTCGCTCCCGGGTGCGGGCCAGCACCTCTTCGAGACGACGTGCGAGCTTGGCGTTGGTGGCCGCGCTGCGCTGGATCCAGGCCCGCTGCTGCTCGTCGGTGTCCCAGGCGGCGAACGCGACCCCGAACGGCGGGGCGTAGCGGATCCGGTCGCCGGGTGCGCCGCCCGACTGCCGGCCGGCATCCTCGAACGCGGTGATCACCAGCGAATCGCCGACCCGCTCGACCACCGAGGTGGCATAACCCAATTCGTCAGCAAGCTGTAGCGCGGCCGTCCGAGCGGTGTGCGCCAGTGGGCGCGCGGTGTCGACCCGCGCCGCCACCACCGCCAGGGCCGGACCCAGCGAAAACGTCTTGTCAACCGGATCGCGATTGGCCCAACCGCGATCACACAGCGTCGTCAGGATCGCGTGCGCGGTCGCCTGGGTGAGCCCGAGTTCGCGCACCACATCGGAAAACCGGAGCCGGTCTTTACCGGACCCGGCGAGCAGCTCGACGACGTCGAGCACGCGCGTGGTCGGGGCCGACGGTGGAATGGCTTGACTTCCTTTCGACGCGCTTCCTACTCTGAGTCTCAGATTATCGAAATCCTATCTCGAATAGTCGAGAAGAGTCGAACACAAAGGGGTGCGCGAATGCGTGCGGTGGTGCTGCGCGACGGGCGGCTCGACGTCCGGGAGATCGCCGACCCGGTTCCCGGTCCGGGCGAGCTGCTGCTGCGAACACTGAGCACCGCGATCTGCGCGTCCGATGTGCATTTCATGGACCACCCGGAGATGGGCGTCAACGACCCGACGGGCCGCTCGCTCTACGACGCGAACCGCGACATCGTGCTCGGCCATGAATTCGTCGGGGAGGTCCTCGGGCACGGAACCGGCTGCACCGAACAGTTTCCGGTCGGCACCCGGGTGACCTCGATCCCGATCCGTCTGGTCAACGGCGGCGCCGACGGCGCGCGGATCATCGGTCAGCACCCGGAGGCGCAGGGCAGCTTCGGTGAATTGCTGGTCGTCGCGGAGGCTTTGGCCAAGCCTGTCGACGGTGACATATCAAGCGATGCCGTGGCCCTGACCGACGCGTTCGCGGTCGGTGAGTTCTATGTGCGCGCCGCGCGGATGGAGCCGGGGGAGATGCCGCTCGTCATCGGTGCCGGCGCGATCGGACTGTCGGCGGTCGTCGCGCTGGCCAGCCGCGGCGTCGAGCCGATCATCGTGTCGGACTACAAATCGGCACGCCGAGAGCTGGCTCTCGGCAGCTTCGGGGCGCACATCGCGGTCGATCCGGCGGAGAAGTCTCCGTTCGACGTATGGCGCGGGCTGCGTGCCGAGCGCGGGCTGTGGGGCCCGTTGGTGGTCTTCGAATGTGTCGGCGCCGCAGGCCTGATCCAGCAGATCGTCCAGTCCGCCGACATGGGCACTCGGATCTATTGCGCCGGTGGGTGGTACACCGGTGATTCGCTGAGCATCACCGATGCGACCCGCCAGGGCGTCACCATCCAGTTCGGCGGCGGCCCGCACCCGCAGGATTGGTACGGCACCCTCGACGCCATCGCTTCCGGGCGACTGGATCCGTTGCCCAGTGTCGGAGCGATCGTCAGCCTCGACGAGGTGCCCGACGCACTCGAGCTGGCCCGAAAGTCCAACGGTCCACCGCGAATCGTCGTCCACCCGAACGGAGACGTTAAGTGAGCGAGCGAGAAGATCGCCAGGACATCACGGACGTCCTGCTGCGCTACGCGACCGGGATAGACCGCCGGGACTGGCCGTTGTTCCGCACGGTCTTCGCCGATGACTGCGAGCTGGACTACGGCGAAGTCGGTTCCTGGAAGGGTGTCGACGCGGTGACGGAGTTCATGCAGCAAGCGCACGCGATGGCCGGCCACACCATGCACCGGTTGACCAATCAGGTGATCACGGTCGACGGTGACACGGCGGAGGCGCGCACCTACGTCGACGCGCTGATCATGCTCGGCGACAACACCTCCGGCGTGAACGCGGCCGGTTTCTACGACGACGAGCTTGTCCGTACCGACGACGGGTGGCGTGTCGCCCGTCGTCGTTTCATCCAGGTGCGGGTGGCCGCCATCGGTCAGGCTTAGGAGGCGACGTGACATTTGCAGCCAAGTACGGCCCGTGGGCGTTGGTCGCCGGCGCATCCGACGGCGTCGGCGCGGCGTTCGCCGAGGGCATTGCCGAGCGCGGGGTCAACGTCGTGCTGCTTGCGCGCCGCCAGGGCGTGCTCGACGAGGTAGCCGCCGGGATCGCCGCCCGTAGCGGTGTCGAAACCCGCACGTTGGCAGTCGATCTCGCGGAACACGACGCCACGTCAGCAATTGCCGCGGCCACCGACGATCTCGACATCGGCTTTCTGGTCTACTGCGCGGGAGCCGATCCCAACTTTCAGCCGTTCCTGGCCAACCCAATCGAAACGGCCGAAGCGATGGTGCACCGCAACTGTCTGGTGCCGATGCAGCTGTGTCACCACTTCGCCCCGGCGATGGTGCAGCGCGGCCACGGCGGCATCGTGCTGTTCGGCTCGGGCGCCGGACTTGCCGGTGGGCCGAACATGGTGGCCTACGGCGCCACCAAGGCGTTCGACATGGTCTTCGCCGAGGCGCTGTGGAGTGAACTGCACGACAAGGGTGTCGACGTGCTCGGTCTCATTCTTGGCAAGACCAACACGCCGGCATTGCGTCGCCTGGAACACAGCCGCGGGGTGCTCAGCTCCGAAGACCAGACGCCGTCGGATGCCGCCGATGTCGATCAAGTCATCCGCGAGGCATTCGAAAACCTCAGCAACGGGCCGACTTTGATGGTGGGCGACATGATGCGCGCCGCTGTACAGATATTGTCATCGGTGACGCGCAACGAAGCGGTGAACTTCATGATCCAGGCCCAAGCCGCCGGCATGGGCAGCGACAACGGATGAAGCTCCGGCGGCGCTCAGTTGCCCAGTTGCTTGATGAACACGCTGACGCGGTTGATCAGGCCGTCGGGATTCTGCTCGAAGACAAGGCATTCGGGGTATTCGGTAGGCACACCGTCGATGTCGAAGGTCTCGCTCAACTCGACGTAGCACACCCGATCCGAAGCATGCGAGATCCGCCGCACGTCCAACCGGTAACCCTTCAGCGCGGCGAACACGCCGCGCAGGAACTTCAGATACGGCTGCTTGCCTTCGACGACGTCGCAGTACGGGCCGTCTCGAATCAGGTCGTCGTCGGCGATGGTGGCTGCCAGGCCGTCCCAATCGTTGACTGCCAGGCACGCCAGATAGCGCTCCACCGCGCTCGCCTCAATCACTTGACCCATGGAATCTTCATACGCTTACCGCGCCGCGGCCTCAACGCCAAACATCCCAGGCCGCTAACGGCCTGGGATGTTTGGTTTTGCTGGTCAGCTCAGCCGGCTAAGCCTCAGAGGCCGAGGAACGCCAGCGGGTCGATGGCGGTGGCTGCAGCAGCCGCCGCGTCAGACCGGCATCGAAGGCGTCGCCCGGGTCCAGCGGCGAGACGGCGTCGATACCGCCGAACAGCGAGCTCAGGTCGAGGTTCCCCAACGGCGTCACCAGGGTGTCGGTGACGGTGTCGGCAGCGCCATCGACGCCCGGGATCGCGGTGTAGACGTTCTCGATCCCGTCGCCGAGGTTGAACGCGTCGTAGACCGATCCCACCGTCGGCAGGTCCGAGGCACTGGCGTCGGCGGCCGGGGTGACACTTGTGACGGTGAACTCCGTGTTGGTCAAACCCAACAGGTTGGTTACATCCTCATTACCGGTGATGCTTCCGACCTCGGTGGCGCTCGCTCCGGTGCCGTCGTAGACATTGAAGTCCTGCACCGCAAGCGGGATCGAGAGGCCGGGGGCAATGTTGGCCGTGCCGCCGCCGATCTCCAACAGCGGTGGGGCAGCGACGAGCTGGTCGACAGGGATGAAGCCCTCGGCCCCTCCGGCCGTAAGGGTCGGGTCGAAGGTGAAGCCGCCGATGGTGAAAGCGTCGGCACCGCTGCTGATGTCGCCCGCCTCTAAACCGGTGAAGGCGTCGCCTGCTTGCATAGGCGCTGCGGCATCGATGCTGCCGAACAGCGAGTCCAGGTTGACGTTGCCGAACGGCGTCACCAGGGTGTCGGTGACGGTGTCGGCTCCCGCCGGCGGTGCCTGGGATGGCGGTGTAGACGTTCTCGATCCCGTTACCCAGGTTGAAGGCGTCAAAGACCGAATCCTTCGTCGGCAAGGCCGAGGCATCTCCGCCAGCTGGCCGCGGTGACGACTTTCGACGTTGAGCTCCGTGTTGGTAAAGCCCAACAGGTCCGTCACAGTCCTCGCCGGTGCTAATCTCCCGACGTCGGTGGCGCTAGTTCCAGTACCGCTGAAGACATCGAAGCTTTGGTCGGCGCCAAAGGGCTGCCGCCATCGAGCTGCCCCCCGCCGATGTCCAACACCGGCGGAGAAGCGGTGAGCAGTGGGCGAGAGGGTCAAAGCCCTCACCTCCGGCCGCAAGGGTGGGGTCGAGGGTGAAGCCGCCGATGCTGAAAGCGTCGGCACCGATGCTGCTGTCGCCCGCCTCTAAACCGGTGAAGGCGTCGCCCGGTTGCAGCGGGCGCTGCGGCGTCGATGCTGCCGAACAGCGAGTCCAGGTTGACGTTGCCGAACGGCGTCACCAGCGTGTCGGTGACGGTGTCGGCTCCGCCGGCGGTGCCTGGGATGGCGGTGTAGATGTTCTCAAACCCGTTACTCAAGTTGAAGGCGTCATACACCGAACCCACTGCGGGCAGGTCCGAAGCACTTCCACCGTCAGCGGCGGTGACACTGGTGACGGTGAACTCGGCGTTGGTCAGAGCCAACAGGTTCGTCACGGTCTCGTTCGTGTCGATGCTCCCGAGGTCGGTGCCGGTCGAGGGGCCAAACACCTCGAAGTTTGGCGGAGCAGAGGGAGGCCGAGCGCGGTGCCGCCGCCGAGGGTCCAGCAGCGGTGGGGCACCGACGAGTTGGATCAACGGGGGCGAAGCCTTCGACGTCGGCGCCACCGGCGCCGACGGTAAAGGGATCGAAGGTGAAGTCACCGATCGTAAACGCGTCCGCACCGGTTGCGCCGACATCGGCAGCGGCGACCGCCACCTGCAGAAACGCCGAGGTCAGAAGCCCGCCAGTGGCTGCAAAACCAGCGAGTATCAAGCGACGATGCATAGGTTCTCTCCTTGTACGTGTGTTCATTACCCGTGAGTAATGAAGCAGCACGTTACTGCGGGGTAAGATAGGGAGTCAATACAAAACTTGGGAAAATCTCAGGCTTTCAGCAGACTCCCAGGCGACTGGCAGTGGGGCGTTAGAGCAGGTAGCGGGGCGATCGCTGCATCAATTAGCCGTTTTAGCTGCGGTTTTGTTAGACGTAGGTTCAATACTTCCCTGAGACAATCTGGCCTGTAGCTCACAGAAAGCTCAGCCGCCGAGACCGGGTCTGACGACAGGCTGACGATGCTGCAAGCCCCCAGTGGGCCCGACCGTGGTGCCTATACTCCGAGCGAACAGGTAACGGGATTCTCTCTCAACGAGACGCCGTTCTCGCGGACGCGACGATGCAGTGGGAGGCGGGTCGGAAGTGGCAGGAGCATGTGCCAGCAAAGTCGCTCTGGTCACGGGTGCCAGCCGCGGACTGGGGAAGGCGATCGCTCAGCGATTGGCCGCCGAAGGCGCCGTGGTCGGGCTCACCGCGCGCACCATGGAACCCGATCCCAAATACGACGGATCGCTTCGGCAGACGCTCGAGGAGATCACCGCCACCGGCGGTTCAGCGATCGCGATTCAAGCTGACTTGTCCAAACCTGAAGACCGGGAGCGACTCTTCGCCGAGATGGTCGAACGCGCGGGTGCGCCAGACATTCTGGTCAACAACGCCGCCGTGACGTTCCTCCGTCCCCTCGACGAATTCCCGGAACGGCGGGTGCGGCTGATGCTCGAAATGCATGTGCTGGCGCCGATGCACCTGACCCAACTGGCCATCCCCGCCATGCGCGAACGCGGCCGCGGCTGGGTGCTCAACATCACCTCGCTCGGTGGCGATCTGCCGGATGGGCCGCCGTTTTCCGAGTTCGACCGCACAGCCGGCTTCGGGGTCTACGGCACCGTCAAGGCGGCGCTGAACAGGCTCACGAAAAGCCTTGCGGCCGAACTCTATGACGACGGCATCGCGGTCAACGCCGCCGCCCCGTCCAACCCGGTCGCCACCCCCGGCGCGGGCACACTCGACCTGGCTAAGACAGACACCGAGGACATCGAGCTCATCACCCAGACCGCGCTGACGCTGGTCACCGGCGACCCCAAGTCGCTGACTGGGCGCATTGCCCACACGCAGCCATTCCTGCGTGAAATCGGGTGGTTGCACTGAACGACCCGCTACTAGCTCAACTCGCTGAGCGGCTTGCGTCACGTGACGTTTCGGCGCTGGCAACGCTGCCGGGCGGCGCATCGAGCCTGACCTATGTGGGGCGGTGTGCCGATCGGCCGGTCGTCGTCAAAGTCGCGCCGCCGGGAGTTCGGCCGATCGCTCACCGCGACGTCTTGCGGCAAGCCCGCGTCCTGCGGGCGCTGGGGCCAACGCCGGTGCCGGTTCCGGAGGTGGCCTTCGACGACCCGGGCGATCCACCCGATGTGCCGCCACTGTTCGTGATGTCCCACCTCGACGGAACCACCTGTGAGCCGCTGTTCGACGACGTCGACTGTGGATCTGAAACCGTTGTGGGGGAACGTTTCCAGAACGCGGCCACCACGCTGGCTCGGCTGCATCGCGTTGAGCCCAGCTCGGTCGGACTGGCGTCGGAGCCGGTGGTCGGGCCGCGTGACGAGGTTGAGCGATGGTGCCGCACGCTGGAGACCGTCGATGCTGCGCCGGTGCCGGGATGGCGCGAGGTCGCCACCGCGTTGCGATTCAGTGCACCGCCGACCCTGCCGCCCGCCGTCGTGCACGGCGACTTCCGGCTCGGCAACCTGTTGGCCGTCGGGGACCGAATCACCGCCGTCATCGACTGGGAGATCTGGTCTCTCGGGGACCCGCGCGTCGACGTCGGGTGGTTTTTGATCAACTGCGACCCGAGCACCTATCGCCGCTCCACGCGTTACACGGCCGCAGTGCCGTCGCTGCGCGAGTTGGCGACGAGCTACCGCGAGGAGCTGGGACGCGAAGTGCCGGAACTGGATTGGTTCTGCGCGCTGGCCTGCTTCAAGTCGACCGCAACGTGGTCGCTGATCGTCAAGCACAACCGCCGGCGTAGCAGGCCGCACCCGGAACTGGAGGCGATGACGGCGGTACTTCCGCATCTGCTCTCGCGGGCGCGTGAGTTGCTCGGTTAACTGCGCGGCACGCCGGCGAGCTTGTCGGCGAACTTGGCCTCGGCCGCTTGACGCAGCCGCAGCAAGTGTTCGGACGGGAACACGTCGGGCGAAGGTTTGTGGTCTTTGAGCAGCAGCCGTGCCAGGGTGACCTTGTGCACCTCGGTCGGCCCGTCGGCCAGCCCCAGCACGAACGACTCCACCAGGTACTGAACGAACGGCATCTCATGCGTGGTGCCCAGCGATCCGTGCAGTTGCAGCGCGCGGGCCGACACGTCGTGCAATACCTTCTGCATCATCGCCTTGACCGCCGAGATGTCGGCGCGGACGGCCTTGTAGTCGTTGTGCTGGTCGATCTTCCACGCCGTCTGCAAGGTCAGCAGCCGGAAAGCCTCGATCTCCATCCACGAGTCCGCGACCATCTGCTGGACGAGTTGCTTGTCGCTCAGCATTTCCCCCTGGGTGCGCCGGGAAACGGCACGCTCGCAAAGCATGTCGAATATCCGACGGACCAGGCCGACAGTGCGCATCGCGTGGTGGATACGGCCGCCGCCGAGCCGAGTCTGCGCGACGACGAAGGCGCCGCCCCGCGGCCCGAGCATGTGGTCGGCAGGAACCCGGACATTCTCATACCGCACATAACCCTCGCGTCCCCCGCCGCCCAGCGGCTGGTAACCGAGCCCGACATCGCGTAACACGTTGATTCCCGGCGTCTCGCCGGGCACCACGAACATCGAATGGCGTTGATACGGCGAAGCGTCGGGATCCGTCACGGCCATCACGATCAAAAACGACGCCATCGACGCAAAGGAGGAGAACCACTTCTCGCCGTTGATGACCCAGTGGTCGCCGTCCTGGACCGCGGTGGTGGTGAACACTTTCGGGTCGGCACCGCCCTGCGGCTCGGTCATGGAGAAGCAGGACACGATTCGGTTGTCCAGCAACGGCTCAAGATAACGCTGCTTAAGCTCGGGAGTGCCGTAGTGGGCCAGGATCTCGCTGTTGCCCGAATCCGGAGCCTGTGAACCGAAGACGATCGGCGCACATTCGGAGCGACCGAGGATCTCGTTGAGTAACGCCAGCTTGACCTGGCCGTATCCCGGTCCGCCCAGATGCGGACCTAGGTGGGTAGCCCACAACCCGCGGTCTTTGACGATCTTCTGCAGCGGAGGGATCAGCGCCTGGCGTACCGGGTCGTTGAGGTCGTGAGACTCCTTGACGATCAAATCGATTGGTTCACATTCTGAACGCACGAACTCGTCCACCCAGGCCAGCTGTGCGGCCCATTCAGGGTCAGTCGAGAAATCCCAGGCCACCGGTCGTCCTTTCGATACTCACTTGTTGGGTCACGATGACCACGATTGCCGCCGAGTTGCTGCTTCCTCAGTGGCGTGGCTGAGTACCTGGTTGCGGTTCTCGAGTTCAAGGGCTGATTCCAACCCGCCTGCGTCGGTGTTGACCTGCACCGCACGCTTGGTCAATTGCACGCCCAGCGGAGCGAGCTCGGCTATGCCAGAGGCGATTTCGAGTGCACGGTCGAGCAGCTCCCCGGGCGCGACGAGCTCGCTTACCAGCCCCCGACGGTCGGCTTCCTCGGCCGAAACCGTGCGGCCGGTCAGCATCCAGTCAGCGGCGACACTTGTTCCGACGACGCGCGGCAAGAAGTAGCTCATCCCCATCTCGGCGCCGGACAGGCCAAGGAGGATCGCCGCGTTGCCGAATGTCGCTGCGGTCGAACAGATTCTGATATCGGCGGCCAGGCACAGCGCCAAACCCGCGCCGACGCAGGGACCGTTGACCGCGGCGATCACCGGCTGCGGGATGTCGCGTACGGCCTGGGGCAGTGCGGCCATCATCTCCTGGAAACGCAGGCGGTCGATCGCGGGCGCGCTCGCCTCCGGTATTCCCGGGCCGAAGTCGCGCATGTCGATTCCCGAGCAGAATCCGCGCCCCGCGCCAGTCATCACGACGGCGTTGACCGAGCTGTCCGCGCCCAGGGCAGCGAGCGTTTTGTTGAGCTCGCCGACCATGACGTCGTTGATCGCGTTGAGCCGCTCGGGCCGGTTCAGCTGCAGCATGGCCACGCCGGTGTGTGGCGTCTGCACGCTCAACGTCTCGGTCACCGTCAATCGAGCTCCCTTCGTCGCGAGCCCTGAGACGCTCATTTGCTGATGAAGAGAATGCTATTCTTCGGCCGCGCAGCCACGCAATCCGGGTAGGCGGTGGATGCTAGCTACCGTGGCCACCAACACCGAGCGCTACCGCGCCGCGCGTGACCAGATCCTCGCCATCGCTGACGGGACAGCCGACACTTTTTCCTGGCCACAGCTCACCGGCGACTTCAACTGGGCCACCGATTGGTTCGACGTCATTGCCCGCGGCAACGACCGCACCGCGCTGCGGATCGTCGAGGAAGACGGCAGTGAACAGCGCATCAGCTTCGCCGCGATGGCCCAGCGCTCCGACCGGCTGGCGGTGTGGCTGGACCAACTCGGCGTCGGCAAGGGCGATCGCGTCGTCCTGATGCTGGGCAATCAGGTCGAGCTCTGGGAGTCCACCCTGGCCATCGCCAAGCTCGGGGCGGTGGTCATGCCGGCCACCAGTGCCCTGGGCCGATCGGAGGTCGCCGATCGCATCACCCGCGGTGCGGCGCGCGTCGTGATCGCCAACGCCACCGACGCCGCCAAGTTCGACGACGTCGACGGCGACTACCACCGCGTCGTGGTGGGCGCCGACACCCCCGGTTGGCATCGCTACGCGGAGTCCGCCGACGTCGTCGCTGCCGGGCCGTTCACTGTGCGGACCACCGTTGACGATCCGCTGTTGATCTACTTCACCTCCGGCACCACAACCAAGCCCAAGCTGGTGACCCACTCGCAGATCAGCTATCCGGTCGGGCATCTGTCGACGATGGCGTGGATCGGCGTACGGCCAGGCGACGTGCACTTGGCGATCAGCTCACCGGGCTGGGCCAAGCATGCCTGGAGTTGCTTGTTCGCCCCATGGATCGCCGAGGCGACGATCCTCGTGTACAACTACCGGCGCCTGGACGCCGCGGCGCTGCTGAGTCTTCTCCGTCGCGCCGGGGTGAGCACGTTCTGTGCGCCACCGACGCTGTGGCGCATGCTCATTCAAGCCGACCTGGGTGCCAGGCCCGAGGCGCTGCGGGAGATCGTGGCCGCCGGTGAGCCGCTCAATCCCGACGTCATCGCCCAGGTCGAACGCGCGTGGGGGTTGACCATCCGCGACGGCTACGGGCAGACCGAAACCACGCTGCTGGTCGGCAACCTGCCGGGCCGTCCGGTCAAGCCCGGGTCGATGGGGCGCCCGCTGCCCGGGGTGCCCGTCGTGCTGGTCGACCCGGTCAGCGGGAAACCCGGCGAGGAGGGCGAGATCTGCCTGGACCGCAGCGCCAACCCGGTCAACCTGATGACGGGCTACCTGCAGGATCCGGAACGCAACGCCGCCGCAATGGCCGGCGGCTACTACCACACCGGCGACATCGCGCGCCGCGACGCCGACGGGTCGATCACCTACATCGGCCGAACCGACGACGTGTTCAAGTCGTCGGGATACAAGGTATCGCCGTTCGAGCTGGAAAGCGTGCTCGTCGAGCACCCGGCGATCGTGGAAGCCGCGGTGGTACCCCAGCCCGACGACACCCGGCTGGCAATCGCAAAGGCCTACGTCGCGCTGGCCGCCGGCTGGCCGGCGAACGCCGAGACAGCGCGGGCGATCATGGAGTATGTGCGCGAGCGTGTCGCGCCGCAGCTGCGGGTGCGGCGCGTTGAGTTCTACGAACTGCCGAAGACGATCTCGGGGAAGATCCGCCGCGTGGAACTACGCCGCCGCGAAGAGAACGCACATGTTGCCGGCACACCGATTTCGACGGAGTATCGATACGAAGACCTGGTGCGCTGAGCGATGAAATCGTATGACGCCGGGCGCAGGAGCCCACCGATCCTCGAGGAAACCATCGGGGAGAACTTCGAGCGCATTGTCGCGGCCAACCCGGATCGCGAGGCGCTGGTCGACCTGGGCAACGGCGTCGCGGGCAACCGTCGGTGGACCTACGCCGAACTCGACGCCGAGATCGATCTGGTAGCGGGGGGTTTGATGGCCCTCGGCGTGCAGCGCGGTGAGCGCGTCGGTGTCTGGTCGCCGAACTGCGCGGAGTGGACCATCGTGCAGTACGCCACGGCGAAGATCGGCGCCATTCTGGTCAACGTCAATCCCGCCTACCGCACGCATGAGCTCGCCTACGTGCTCAACCAGTCCGGTGTTCGGACGCTTGTCGCGGCGACGGCCTTCAAGGGTTCGGACTACCGGCGCATGATCGAGGAGGTGCGCCCCAGCGCCGAAGGTCTGCGCGACGTCGTGTTCATCGGCACCAACGACTGGGCAGGACTGCGCGACCGCGCCGAGAGCGTATCGATCGACGCGCTGCGTTCCCGGATGGCTACCGTCGACAACCGCGAGCCGGTCAACATTCAATACACCTCGGGGACAGCAGGTTTCCCCAAGGGTGCGACGTTGTCGCACCGCAACATCCTCAACAACGGGTTCTTCGCCACCGAGCTACTCAACCTGGGCCCCGATGATCGGCTGTGCATCCCGGTGCCCTTCTACCACTGTTTCGGGATGGTGCTGGGCAACCTGGGCTGCACCACCCATGGGGCCACGATGGTCATCCCGGCACCGGGATTCGACGCCGGCCGCACTCTGGCTGCGGTCCAGACCGAACGCTGCACCGGTCTCTACGGCGTGCCGACCATGTTCATTGCCATGCTCGGCCACGCTGACTTCGTCAACACCGACCTGACGTCGCTGCGCACCGGCATCATGGCCGGATCGGTGTGCCCGGTCGAAGTCATGAAACGCTGTGTCGCCGATATGAACATGACCGAGGTGGCCATCGCCTACGGGATGACCGAGACATCGCCGGCCTCCTGCCAGACGCTCATCGATGACGACCTGGAGCGGCGAACAGCGTCCATCGGGCGGGCGCACCCGCATGTGGAGATCAAGATCGTCGACCCCAACACCGGTGACGTCGTCGAGCGGGGCCTGCCCGGGGAGTTCTGCGCGCGCGGTTATTCGGTGATGCTGGGTTACTGGCGCGACGAGGCCAAGACCCGCGAGGTGATCGACGCCGACGGATGGATGCACAGCGGGGATCTTGCGGTCATGCGCGACGACGGGTATTGCGACATCGTCGGGCGCCTGGGCGACATGGTCATCCGCGGCGGCGAGAACGTGTATCCGCGTGAGATCGAGGAGTTCCTCAGCACTCATCCCGATGTCGACGACGCACAGGTCGTCGGCGTGCCGGACGCCACGTACGGCGAGGAGATCTGCGTCTGGATCCAGATGAAGCCGGGACGACCACCACTCGACGTTGATGCGGTCCGTTCGTTCGCTACCGGAAAGCTGGCGCACTACAAGATCCCGCGCTACGTGCTGGTCGTCGACGAGTTCCCGATGACGGTGACAGGTAAAGTCCGCAAAGTCGACATGCGTGCGGAAAGCGCGCGGCTATTCGGTCCGAAAGTCCCTGACAGAGTGGAGGATACGTGACAGATTTCGAAGCAGCCGATGGCGTGACGACAGTCCGATTCGACAATCCGCCGGTGAATGCTCTCGACCTGGACCTGCTGGAGGTCATCACCGCCTCGATGCGAAGTGTCGAGGGGCCCGTTGTCATCACCGGCGCCGGTCGGAGTTTCTCGGCCGGTGTCGATCTGCGCGCCCTCATCGACGGCGGCGCCGACTATGCCGAGCGCTTCGTAACCGCGCTGTCCGAGGCTTTTCTCGCGATTTTCGACCACCCGGCGCCGGTGATCGCCGCGATCAACGGGCACGCGATCGCGGGCGGATGTGTCTTGGCCATGTGTGCCGATGTGCGATTGATGTCCGGCGGGACGATCGGCCTCACCGAGCTTGCCGTCGGCGTCCCGTTCCCGGTGGCCGCGCTCGAGATATGTCGCTTTGCGATGGGGATCTCGGCGGCCCGCGCGGCCCTGCAGGCCAAAACAATTGACGCGGAAACCGCGTTGGGCCGCGGATGGATCGATGCGGTTGTCCCGAACGACGAGCTGATCCCGCAGGCGCTGGCGGCCGCGCGCGAACTCGGTCAGTACTCCCCGGCCGCGTACGCGGCCACCAAGCGGCAGTTGCACCAACCGACTCGTGCTGCGATCGATGCGGGTGCCAAGACGGATGCCAATGTGCGGGCCAGTTGGGTATCGGAGGAAACACGCGGCCGCATCGCCGGATTTCTCGAGTCCCTGGCCCGCGGCCGCTGAAAGGGCGGCACAAGTACGGAAGTGATTCGGTAGAAGTCACTGCGAAGATGTATGACTTCATCGGGGGCCATGTGGTTAATGCGACGGCTCACACTTAGCGTCCGGAGGCTCGCATGGCGTCGATCCCGGCGTCCAGCGCGGCTTCGAGAAAGCTCAAGTCGCCAGTAGCCAGCAGGATTCCGACGCCGCCCTGGATGCCGGCGAGCAGCGCCGCCGCTGCACGCTCGGCGTCGACCCGGGTCGGGATCTGCCCCTTGCGTTGCATATGCGTCACTCCGGCGGCGATCTCGCTGTGCCACTGTCGGATGAGTGCCCCGGTAACGGCCTGCGCTCCAGGCGTCGTCCGTCCGAGTTCGGACATCAGCACTGCTAATGGGCAGTGCTGCCCCTGCAGGCGGTAGCGCTCGACGACTACGTCACGCCAGCGTTGCCAGGCCGCCCATGAGGTGAGCGCACCGAGGTAGGGCTGTTGATCTGACAGCACCCATTCCGCCTCATACTGGGCGACGGCAAGTAGCAACTGCTCTTTGCCGGCAGGGAAATAGTGGAACAGCTGGCTTTTCGACGTCCGGGTGCGGGCCCGGATGTCGTCGAGAGTGGTCGCCGACACCCCATGGGCGCGGATCTCCGCTGCCGCGCCGTCGATGATCCGTTGCCGGGTGGCCGCACCCTTTGAGGTTAGATTCTGGACTTGCAAGTCCAATTTTGTGACGCCATCATGTGGACTCATGAGTCCAAACAATAGTCAATTGACCGGTCACACGGCGCTGGTCACCGGTTCCACCGCTGGCTTGGGCGCCGGCATCGCCGCCGCCCTCGCCGATCACGGAGCGTTTGTTGTTGTCAGCGGCCGGGATGAGGTCCGTGGCCGGAAGGTCGTGAACCGCATCCAATCAAACGGTGGCCGGGCGGCATTCGTAGCCGCTGACCTCGGTGCCGGCCGCGACGCCGTGGAACGTCTCAAATCGCAAGCGACGACGGTTGCCGGCGGAGCGCCGCTGGACATCCTGGTCAACAACGCCGCGACGATATCGATGCCCATGCCCACCGCAGAGGTGCCTGAGCAGCTCCTCCGAGACGCGTTCGCAGTGAACGTAATTGGACCTTTTCTGCTGACCGGGCTGATCGCCCCCGAGATGGCACGCCGCGGAGGTGGTGTGGTCATCAACATCGGCTCCATTAATGGCCTGATCGGCAAGGGCGGTTCCGCGCTTTACAGCGCCACCAAGGCAACCATCCACTCGCTGACCAAGTCGTGGGCCGACGAGTACGGCCCGTCCGGAGTACGGGTGAACACCGTGGCGCCGGGCCCTACGCGGACCGAGCGTTTCGACGAGTCCGACGACCATATCGCACCGCTGCTGGGGCGCATCCCGTCGCGACGGATGAGCACGGTTGCTGAAATCGCCGCCGCTGTGGTGTTCCTGGCCAGTGATGACGCCGCCAACATCCACGGGGCCACCTTGTCGGTGGATGGCGGCTTTGCCGCGGTCTGAGACGTGTCCGACTAGGTAGGTAGCGGTAGATTAGCCCACTGTGAGCTTTTGGATCGCCCATGCCGCCAAGACGCTGACCGAAGAGATACCCGCGGCACCGGACCAGGTCCGCGATTTCTACGCGAATCTCGACAACATCAAAGTCGTGCACCCGTTGGTCGTTTCGGTACAGACCATATCGCGCAGCCAAACCCGCTGATGGCTACCAGCAGACTTATCGGGTGCGTGACCGTATTCCGTTGGGGGCGTTGGCGATCAGAATAAGCTATTGGGCACGGGTCGAGGTCTTGGCGCACGGAGACGTGATCACCGAGGCGCGTCAATTCCCGCGGGTGCGGCTGAACGGCACCGTGACATTCGAGCCGATCGACTCGGGCACCCGTCTCACCGAGCGGCTACGGGTTGCGGCTCCCCGGCCACTCGCCGCGATGACCCAGCGTGAAGCGGTCAACGCACACATCGCGATGCTGGCGGGCATCCGCAGCCACTTCGAAGCGCAATCGAGCCAATAGAGGATCAGACCAGTTGTCGGCGCAATCCCCTTTCAGCACCTTGCCGTAGCTGTTCTTCGGTAGCTGGTCCACAGCCAGGTACCGCTTGGGGCGCTTGAAGCGGGCGATGCGCTGCAGCAGGCGCGCGTCGAGCTCACCGGGGTCAACCGCACCGTGATCAGGAAAACGCTGCGCAGCCTGGTCCAGCAGCGCGAACGGGTTCACCGGGCCGTCCACTCCGATGTCAACGCAAACTTCGACAGGTACTTCGTCGAACTCCATCCACCGTCGACCACGATGGTTTGACCGTTGATGAAACTGCCGCCCGGCGAACACAAGAACGCGACCGTGCTCGCCACATCATCGACCGTGCCCAACCGCTGATGGGGGGTCATCTCGGTGTTGATACGGCGGAACCGGGGGTCCTGCAGGCGGTCTTCGGTCATCGGTGTCTGGATTACCCCGGGAGCCACGGCGTTGCAGCGAATGCCGCGCGACCCGTACTGGCAGGCGATATGGGTGGTCAGCGCCGTCAGGCCGCCTTTGGCCGCGGAGTACGGACCACCGCGAAGTCCGCCCACGACGGCGAACGTCGACGTGATGTTGATGATGGCCGAACCGGGCTGCATATGCGGCAGGACATCACGCGCGAGCCGAAACGGCGCGCGCAACATCACGTTGAGGAAATAATCCAATGTCTCGTCGTCGGTTTCGTGCAGCGGCGTGGGATTCCCCACCCCGGCGTTGTTGATCAGGAAGTCGATCCGATCCCACCGCTCGACGGCGGCCGCCACGATGCGACGGGGCGCCTCGTCATCGGTCAGGTCGAGCGCCAGTGTCGCGATACGGTCAGAATCATCGATGGCTGCTGCTAATTCGGCCAGCCGTTGTTCATTGCGACCAGTCGCCAGCACCGCCATTCCCATGCCGGCGAGCTTGGTCGCGCATCCGAATCCGATACCGCCGGTCGCGCCGGTCACGATCGCTACTTGCATTTGACGTGCTCGCCGTCGTTACTGACGGGGATTCCCGAGCGGCTATGCCGTTTCTGGGGTGCTTCTTGCTTCATCGCCCTGCGCCTCCTCGATTGAAGGACTTACCGGGGCTCCACCCGAGCCGCAGACGCGGCCCCGCCCACTGGTGTGGGAAGCGTTTAATCTCTCCGCCCGCCCGGCGGCGAGAATGACTTTGGCGGCGTTGCGGTCTCGATCGTGTTCCGTGCCACATGCAGGACACCTCCATTCCCGGACCTGCAGCGTGAGTTCCCTTAGGCGATGGCCGCACACCGAGCACGTCTTGCTGGATGCCAACCAGCGTGAGACCGGATGCAATGTACGGCCGTACTTTGTGGCTTTCTCGCCGATGACCCGCATCAACTGCCCCCAGCCCGCGTCGGAGATCGCCCGCGCTAGCTGGCGATTGCGAACCATACCCACGATATTGAGGTCCTCGACATGGATCACTTGGTTCTCGCGTACCAGCGCCAGGGCCTGCTTGTGGTGATAGTCTCGCCGGGCACGAGCAACCGCGCCATGCTGAATGGCAACCTTGCGCCGCGTTTTGTCCCTGTTGTTCGATCCCTTCTCTCGTCGAGATTTCTCCCGCTCCAGACGCCGGAGCTTGCGCATCTTGCGCTGTAAATGTCTCGGATTCGGCACTTCCCGGCACCGTCCGTCTGTAGTGGCGATCGTTGCCAGGCGCACGATCCCGACATCGATCCCCGCTTCTCGCTTCACCATCGGTAACGGGCAAGCTGGCGTGTCGACGACGAAGCTCGCGTAATAGCGGCCGTCCGGCTCGCGGATGATCGTGACCGAAGATGGTTGGCTGGGTAACGGACGCGACCAGCGTACGGGCACCTCGCCGACCTTTGCCAAGAGCAATCGCCCGTTCGATCGCACACGGAACCCATTGCGAGTGAGCCGAAACGACTGCCGATGATCCTTGCGCGACTTGAACCGCGGTCGTCTCACTTGGCGGCCTTTGCGCTTGCCCGAACAAGAGTCGAAGAAATTGCGAAACGCCCGACGCGCATCGTTGACCGACTGCACTAACGCCACACTCGGAACCTCGGTAAGCCAGCCCCGCTCGGCGGTGGTTTTGGCCTGGGTGATCACCCGTCGCTGCACCTCTGTGTCCGAAAGTTTCACCCCGGCCCGATACGCCGCATCGCGAGCGCGCAGCGCGTCGTTGAACACCACTCGGCAACAACCAAACACCCGGGCCAGAGCCGCGGCCTGGGCGGGTCTCGGTTCGATGCGATAGCGGTAGCGCACCAACACACACATACGATAAAGCGGGGCTCTGACAGAGCAGCAGATTTACGGCCGCAACCGCCACAATGTGTCGAACCTGCACGTCCAGCTGGTGTTCGTGACCGCATACCGCCGTCCAGCGGTGATCGACGAAATGCTCATATTGTGCCAACAGACCACTAGCGACGTTTGCGCTGACCCCGATGTTTGGTTGGTCGAGTTCAATCGCAAAACCGAGCACGCGCAGCTGTTGATCGCCCACACGCTGACGCTTGCGATCTCCACCCAGGTGCTGCGACTCAACGGTGTATCCGCCTATGCGGGCTGGCTGTGTTTGGCCATCTTCCGCGGCGGTGCTTCGCCGTCGATCCTCTGCCAATACATCGACGGACGAGCCCGCCCGCTTAGACCAGCACCCACCTGCGCCTGGGGACAAAAGGGATTGGCTAATCCCGGATTGAAGTTCAAGGTTGGCGTCAAATACGACC